>NZ_CP159981.1:0-1200000 GCF_041380365.1 Buchananella sp. 14KM1171
CTGCCCAGCTTGCCGATCAGTTCACCGAGGAGTCGTTCAAGGCGCACTGCCGCGCCGCCCTGACCGTGCGCCACCGCTGCATCGCACCGATCACCGCAGTGTTCGAGCTTGGCGACCTGCCCTGGCCCGGCGGGGCGGAGGCGACCTCCGTGGTGGTGGCCACGCCCCGCATCTACGGCATGACGCTGGACGACGTTCTGGCCGTGCGCCCCGTGCTGGCGCCGCCGGAGCTCGCCTACATGCTGGCAGAGCTGGCCGGCGCCCTGTCAGCGCTCCACCGGGCCGGCCTGGCCCACGGTGACGTCAGTCCCCGCAACGTGATCGTCGAGCCTGCCGGCACGCTGAAGCTGGTCGACTGGTTTGGTGGCGGTCGCGGCGAGCGGGGCACGCCCGGGTTCAGAGCGCCGGAGGTGGAGGCCGCGAGCCACGGCACCAACGCGGTGAGCGGGCCGGCCGACGCTGCCGCCCTGGCCAGGCTCATAGTGCACTGCGCGGGCGGGCAGGGGGAGTTCGCCGCCGAGATCGCCCGGATACTGGCGCCCTGGCTCAGTACGGACGGTGAGCGGCAGCGGCCAGGGTTGGCCGAGATCGGGGCACGGGCCAGTGAGATAAGCGCTGGCAGGGAGCCGCTTACCACCGGGCAGGCCCCGGAGCTGGCCGGCGAGGCGATGAGGCGGGCCGCGCTGGCCGCGCCCACTGAGCCCGGGGCCAAGGACAGCGCGAGCGGGAAGGTTTGGCCCGGTTCCCGGCGGGCCCGTACCGTGCGCGCCGGCGTGGCTGGCGTGCTGAGCGTGGGGCTGCTGCTCGGGGCGCTCTACGCGCTGCGCAGCGGGGATGGAGCGGGTGACTCGCCGCCACGGGCCCGACCGGTGGCGGCCTCCGCGAAACTGGGGGAGGGGGCCGGCGCCACCAGCAACGTGGGAGCCGGCGTGCGCGCCTCCCGGGCCGCAGAGGGAGCGGGTGGCTCCGGTGCGGGCAGCGCGGGCAGTTCCGGTACTGGCAGCGCGGCGGGCGCCAGCGCGAGTAGCGAGGGCAGTGGGGGCAGTGGGAGCGAGGGAGCCGAGCGGCAGACCGCCACCCTGGGGCCGGACTGCCAGCTGTTTGCCACCCTCTCCGCGCAGCGCGACGCCGCGATTCAAGGCGCGGACGCGGGCGGCCTGGAAGCGATCTACGTGGCCGGCGCGCCGGGGCTGCGCGCTGACCTGGGCGTCGCCGACGGCATGCGCGCAAGCGGCGTCGAGGTGGAGGGCATCCACACCGAGCTCAGCAGCTGCGTGGATTTGGGCGACGGTCTCATCGAGGTCGAGTCCAGGCAGGGGCCCTACAGGTGGCGTCAGGACGGGGGAGAGTGGCGCCAGGAGGCCGCAGGCGAGTTCCTGAAGCTGCGTGTTCAACTGCGTGACGGCAAGGTGGAGTCGATCTCCCAGGCCGACAGGTAGGTCGACTGCACCCCAGAAGCAGGGGTGTGGGCCGGCCCTGTGGAGGGCCGGCCCACACCAGTGTCCCGGCTAGGCAGACGCCTGAATCGGGAAGGGGAGCGGGGAGCGGGCGCTCGCCGCAGCACGGTGGGAAGCGCTACCGGCGCCTCTTGCGCAGCGCGTAGCCACTGGCCACGAATCCTGCGGAGAGCAGGGCCAGGAGCTCCAACGGTGTCCCGGTCCTAGCCAGCTTGGGCGGCCGGGGCTTGCTGGGCGTCGGGGTGGGTGGCTTGGAGGGGAGCGGCGACTGGCTGGGCAGCGCGCTCGGCGTGGTCGGTGCCGGGGTGGGCGTGGCGCTCGGCGCGGGAGCCGTGGGCTGGGCCGACTCACTCGGAGCGGTGGTCTGGCTCTGCGTGGGCGATTGGGAGGGCGTGCCGCTCTCGCTCGGTGCCAGGCTCGGGCTGGACGTTGGCGTGGGCGTGGGCGTCTGGCTCGGGCTGGGCGTCGTGCTCTCACTTGGCGTCATCGTGGGCGTCGTGCTCTCACTCGGCGTCATTGTCGGCGTCTCGCTAGGGCTGGGCGTCGGCGTGGGCGTCGTGCCCTGGCTGGGCGTGGCAGACGGTGAGGCGCTTGCAGCGCACCGGGCAATGATCTGGTTGGAGCCCTCGAAGTCCCAGTTGATGGCGTGGATCGTGAAATCGAGGAGGGAACGCAGCGAGAGTCCGTAGCCCTCCACCTTCGTGCCGACGTCCCTGGTGATGACGAAGGAGACGGTCTGAAGGCGAGAGCCGCCGGCGGGGAAATTGACCGGGACACTCACCACGGGCTCACCGTCGTCGTAGGCGAAGAACCTGTAGTCTCCGGGCAACTCGTTCTGGAGGAGCACGTTTACCGTGCAGCCAGTCCGGCTGGCCAGCACCACCTTCCCGAATCGGTTCGGGCTGGTCTGACGGTTAATGACCCCAAAGTCGCCGATTGGAAAGTCCGGGGGATAGATCCGGGCGTGAACATTGTGCGCCCCGGTGTTGGAGGGGCTGGTCGCGCTGATGAAAACGAATCCCACGGCATCGGCGGGCATCGTGAAGGTGGCCCTGAAATCGCCGTCCGCGTTGGTGGTCGCCTGTCCCAACGGCCGTTCCGGCTCCAGCAGTTTCAGGACCACGGTCTCGTTCGGACCGAAGCCGCTGCCGGTCAGGGTGATCTGCCCTCCCTGCGGCATCACCTGGTTTACGACCTTCACCTCGGCGTAGTAGGCGGGCTGCACCGGACCGGGCGGGTGCGCGGTCGTGGGCGCCTGCTTTGTCGGGGGGACGAGGGTTGCGATCGGACCCGGTGAGGGGAGTGGGGCCGGGGTCCGCGTGTCTACCACCGGGCCGGTGTCCGCAGGGGCAAGGCTCGCCCCGGTGGAGTCCGGTTGACCGCCCTCGCCTGTGGCTGTGCCTGTAGCGGGGCCCGGCGCGTTCAGCGTGGTCTGATCGTGCTGGGATAGCGCGGCGGCGTCCGCGCCCGGGGTGGTTGCCGAGTCGGTCTGGTCCTGGGCGGGCTCCACAGGAATCGACGCGGGGGCGGGCGGCTCCACGGCCCGGTCCCCGCTATCAGAAGGGCCGGTGGCTTCCTGCGCCAGGGCCTCCACGGGAGAATGTGCGGCATCCATCGAGATGGTCGCAGCGGCGGGAGGCTCGGCCGTGGCGTCTGCGAGCGCCACGGCCGGGATACTCATCGGGGCTACAAGGACGAAACCGGCAATCATGCCGGTGAAAATGCGCGGTGACATCTCTCCTCCCCAGAAATAGGTGATCGGGGTCACAGTGCGTATGTTCATCGTAGAACAATCGGCTGCGGCGCGAGAGCGGACCGTGCAGGCGCGCGGCACGATCGACCTTTACGTGGGGAAGGGACAGAACGCGGCTCTTGCCAGCTGAAGGTGGGGCTGTGGTGGGTGGTGGGTGGTGGCGCGGTGCCCCCGCGCGCACAAGCGTGCGGTCGGGGTACATGCGACCGACCGGTGCCATGGCACCAAGCGGTCGCATGTACCCCGTTGCAGCATTTGCGAGGCAGGGGTGTGCCGGTCGCGTTCGCGCGCGCCGGCGCCTGATCGCTTTGGTCTTATCCGTTGCGGGGTGGCGGGTGGCTTGCGGCCCGGGGGCTTGCGCAAGCGGTTGAGCCTTTCTTGCAGCTCTTGAGCCGTTGTTGCTCCTCTTGCGCCTTTGTGCAACCTATTGAGTCGTTAATCGGCCCCGTAGCACTACAAGAGGTGCAATAGAGCCACGAGCGCTACAACAAGGGCCAAACAGGAACCATAAAGACTCAACCGTTTGCGCAACGACCACCGGCCCGGCACGCAACCACCGGCCAGGGGCCCACAGCCGGCGTCCCTACGTGCTCCCGAGTAGGCGCTCGCGCATGCCTTCCACCACCTGGCCGGTGTACTGGCGCTGTTCCCGCTCCTACTCAACACCGCCACCGCTCCACCAGGACGGCGCCCCCAAAGACGGCCCCAGTGCCGAGCCACCAGCGATCCCAACAGCACAGGCACCACGGAGGCAACGGAGCGGCTACCACGCGCGACGACCACCCTCACCCCAGCGACACCCACATCTGTGAAGAGCCCAGAACGCTTTGGGGGCCGATCCTTCAAGGATCGGCCCCCAAAGCTATGGGTCAGGCTAGCCTCACAGGCCCAGCTCGGCCTCGAAGGCGCCCTCCTCCAGGCGCTTCTTCACCGTCATCAGGTAGCGGGCGGCGTCCGCGCCGTCCACCAGGCGGTGGTCGTAGGACAGGGCCAGGTAGACCATCGAGCGAATGGCGATGACCTCGTTGCCCTCGGCGTCCTTGCGGACCACCGGACGCTTGACGATGGTGCCCACACCCAGGATCGCCACCTCGGGGGAGTTGATGATCGGGGTGTCGAACAGGGCGCCACCGGAGCCGGTGTTGGTGATGGTGAAGGTGGAACCGGTCAGCTCGGCCGGACCGACCTCGGCGTCGCGGGTGCGCTTGGCCAGGTCGTTGATCTTCTTGGCGATACCACCCAGGGTGAGGTCACCGGCCTCCTTGATGACCGGCACCAGCAGGCCGCGCGGGGTGTCAACGGCGATACCGATGTTCTCCACCGCGTGGTACTCCACCTCCTTGTCGCGGATGGTGGCGTTGATCTTCGGGTGGGCCTTCAGTGCCTCGGTGGCGGCCTTAACGAAGAACGGCAGGAAGGTGAGCTTGGTGCCCTCGGCGGACTCGAACTTGGACTTGGCGCGGGCGCGCAGGGCGGCCACGCGGGTCACGTCGACCTCGATGACCGTGGTGAGCTGAGCGGAGGTCTGCAGGGACTCCATCATGCGCTGGGAGATCACCTGGCGCAGGCGGCTCATCTTCTCCGTCTTGCCGCGCAGGGTGGTGTCGACCGCCGGGATCGTCGCGGCCGGGGCGGCCGCAGGGGCGGCAGGGGCGGCGGGAGCCGGAGCGGCAGCCTTGGCAGCCGCGTCGGCGGCGGCCTTCGCCTCGATCGCGGCGGCAACGTCCTCGCGGCGAATACGTCCGCCCACGCCGGTGCCCTTCACCGTGGCCAGGTCGATACCGTTGTCGGCCGCGAACTTGCGCACGATTGGGGTCACGTAGCCGCCGGAGGCGGCAGCGACCGGGGCCGGGGCCGGCGCAGCCACCGGCGCAACCGGGGCGGCAGCCGGAGCCTCAGCCACCGGCGCGGCCGGAGCAGCAGCGGGCGCCGGGGCGGCGGTGGGCTCGCCGATCAGGCACAGCACGGAACCCACCTCGGCGTCGTTGTCCTCCTCGACCAGAATCTGCAGCAGGGTGCCGGAGACGGGGGAGGGAACCTCGGTGTCCACCTTGTCGGTGGAGACCTCGAGCAGCGGCTCGTCGGCCTCCACGCGCTCGCCTACGGCCTTCAGCCAGCGGGTAACGGTGCCCTCGGTAACGGACTCGCCCAACGCGGGCATCTTCACCTCGGTGGCCTCACCGGCGGGAGCGGCAGCCGGGGCGTCGGCAGCCGGAGCCGCCGGGGCCTCGGCCGCAGGAGCGGCAGCGACCGGCTCGACCGGGGCCGGGGCCGGGGCCGGGGTCGGGGCGGCCTGCTCGGCCGGAGCGGCGGCGCCAGAGCCGTCGCCGATCACGCACAGGTCGGCGCCGACCTCGGCGTCCTCGTCCTCGGCCACCAGGATCGCCTCGAGCACGCCGGAGAACGGGGAGGGAACCTCGGTGTCCACCTTGTCGGTGGAGACCTCGAGCAGCGGCTCGTCGGCCTCCACGCGCTCGCCCACGGCCTTCAGCCAGCGGGTGACGGTGCCCTCGGTAACGGACTCGCCCAGCGCGGGCATCTTCACGGTTTGCGACATCTTCGTCTTCCTGATCAGTTGTGGGCGTGCAGGGGCTTGCCGGCCAGGGCAAGGCCAGCCTCGCCCAGGGCCTCGTTCTGGGTGGGGTGCGCGTGGATCAGCGGGGCCAGGTCCTCCGGGAAGGCCTCCCAGCTCACGAGCAGCTGGCCCTCGCCAACCAGCTCGCCCACGCGGGCGCCGACGGCGTGGAAGCCGACGATCGGGCCGTTCTTCTCACGCACCAGCTTGATGAAACCGGTGGTGGCCAGGATCTGGGACTTGCCGTTGCCGCCCAGGTTGTACTCCACCACCTCGACGTTGTCGGCGCCGAACTTCTCCTGCGCCTTCTTCTCGGTCAGGCCCACGGAGGCCACCTCGGGCTCGCAGTAGGTGACGCGCGGGATGTTGTCCTCGTTCAGCGGGGTCGGGTTCAGGCCCGCGATCTCCTCGGCAACGAAGATGCCCTGCTGGAAGCCACGGTGGGCCAGCTGCAGACCGGGCACGATGTCACCGACGGCGTACACGCCGGGAACGTTGGTGCGCAGGCGCTCGTCGGTGAGGACGAAGCCACGGTCCATGTTGACGCCGATGCCCTCGTAGCCGAGGTTGGCGGTGGCGGGGCCACGGCCAACGGCCACCAGCAGCAGCTCGCCCTCGATGGTCTTGCCGTCCTCGGTGGAGACGACCACGCCGTCCTCGTGCTGCTGCACCCCGGAGAAACGGGCACCCAGGTGGAAGTTGATGCCGCGCTTGCGGAAGGCACGCTCCAGGGTCTTGGAGATCTGCTCCTCCTCGTTGGGCACCAGGTGGGGCAAGCCCTCGACGATGGTGACCTCGGCACCGAAGGAACGCCACACGGAGGCGAACTCGCAACCGATCACGCCACCGCCCAGCACCACGACGCGGGAGGGAACGTAGTCCAGCTGAAGCGCCTGCTCGGAGGTGATGACGCGGCCGGTGATCTCCAGGCCCGGCAAGGACTTGGAGTAAGAACCGGAGGCCAGCACCAGGTTCTTGCCCACGTAGTCCTGGCCGTTGACGGTGACGGTGTTGGCGTTCTTCACCACGCCCCAGCCCTCGATGTAGTCAACACCGCGGGACTTCACCAGGCCCTGCAGGCCCTTGTAGAGGCGGGAGATGACCCCGTCCTTGTACTTGTTGACGCCGTCGGCGTCGATGCCGCCCAGCGTGGCGTGCACACCGAAGGCACCGGCCTCGCGCACGGCCTCTGCGGTCTCGGCCGCGTGGAGAAGGGCCTTGGTGGGGATGCAGCCACGGTGCAGGCAGGTGCCACCGAGCTTGTCGGCCTCAACCAGGGCCACCTTCAGGCCAAGCTGGGCACCGCGCAGGGCAGCGGCGTAACCGCCGGAGCCGCCACCAAGAATCACGACGTCGTACTGGGGATCGCTCACCAAAATCTCCTTGTTGAGAAAGTCTGCGTCTTCCATTCTTGCACCGATGCGGGCGCATTTCGTCTCACGTGGGACTTTTAGCCCTGTGCCTCTGATCGCAAACGGTTCTGTTAGGGGCGCCAGCGGTGCAAAAACGCCGTTGGCCGACGTCCCACCCACCGCTCCGATCGCCCCGCCGGGCAAAGGAGAGGCGCGGGAGGAACGTCGGCCAACTGGCTCCCTAACTAAGGTCAGTCAGCGTCCCAGCCGGTGAAGCCGAGAGCGAAGTTGACCAGCGTGGCCACGCCGAAACCGGTGCCACCGAAAGAGAGGTGGTCCTTGGCGGCGGTGTCGTTGTAGGCGGGGCCGGCGATGTCGATGTGGGCCCAGGGGGTGTCGCCCACGAACTCCTGCAGGAACAGGCCGGCGGTGAGCGCACCGCCCTCGCGCGGGCCCACGTTAGCCAGGTCGGCGAACTTGGACTCGATGCTCTTGCGCATCGCGGCGGGCAGCGGCAGGTGCCACAGCTCCTCGCCCGCGTCGATCCCGCTTAGCTCCAGCTCGCACACCACGGCCTCGTTGCCCATCACGCCGGCGATCTCCTTACCCAGGGAGATGATGCAGGCACCGGTCAGGGTGGCCACGTCGATCACGACGGCCGGGTTCTCCTCCACCGCGAGGCTGAGCGCGTCGGCCATCACCATGCGGCCCTCGGCGTCCGTGTTGATGACCTCGACGGTCTTGCCGTTGCGGATCGTCACCACGTCGGCGGGACGCTGAGCGGCACCGCTAGGCATGTTCTCAGCCAGCGCCAGGAAGGCGACCACGTTCACCGGGGCCTTCAGTTCCGCCAGGGCGGTCACAGTCTGGAACACGGCGGCCGCACCGCCCATGTCCATCTTCATCTCCTCCATGCCGGCGCCCGGCTTGAGGGAGATGCCGCCGGAGTCGAACGTGATGCCCTTGCCCACCAGGCCGATCAGCGGGGCGGAGGCATCACCGGTGTAGGACAGCTTGACCATGCGCGGCTTGCGGGTGGAACCCTGGCCCACGCCCACGATGCCGCCGCACCCCATCTCCTTAAGGGCCTCGAAGTCGAAGACCTCCACCTTCAGCTCGTCGGTGGCGGCGTCCAGCACCTGCTGGGCGAAGCTCTCCGGGTAGAGCAGGTTCGGGGCGGCGTTGACCAGGTCACGCGCCTCGCACACGTGGGCGGCGACCACCTTGGCCTGGGCAGCGGCCTCCTCGAGGGCCTCGGCGCCCTCCTGCGCGTCCGGGCTCACGCAGACGTAGACGTGCGTGGCGGACTCGGGCTCGTCGTCCTCGCCCTTGGACTTGTAGATGCGCGCGTTGTAGTCCGCCAGCAGGGCACCGGACACCAGGGCCTCCACCTGGCGCGGGTACTCGGTGGGCCAGGCCAGGGCCACGCAGCCCTCACCGGCCAGCAGCCGCACGGCCGCGCCAGCCCAGCGCTGCAGGGCGTTGATCGGATAGGTCTCGGCGTCAAACAGCACGAACACGACGCGGCGGGCGGCAAAGCCCTCCGGGGAGGCAGCAAAGACGGCCGGCTTCTTGCCGGCGCGCGTCTTGGCGGCCAGCTCCTTCAGTGCCTCGGGGGCCTGGGCGGACAGGACCGCGCCGTCCTTGTCCACGGGAACGACCAGGTTTTCAACGGAGATTTCTGCCAGGGCAGTATCGAGAAGAGAAACATTAAGCATGTGCGCAGTCTAGGCGCGCAGCCGGGGCGGACCCAATTTGCTGCGCGGCCGGCGGCAGAGCCGGTGCGCGCGCCCGTGGCGGTGTCGACGTGCGCAACCGCTTGCGCCTTTGTTGTTCCCGTTGGGCCTTTGTTGCACCGGTCGTAGCTTTCTTGCACCTCTTGTGGCGTTACGGGGCCGATTAACGCCTCAAGAGGTCGCCCAAAGGCGCAAGAGCTGCAACAACGGCTCAAGAGCTGCAACAACGGCTCAAGAGCTGCAACAAAGGCTCAAGCGCTTGCGCACGGACACCGTCTCCGTGGCGTGGCACGGTCGTCCCGGCGAGGTGGGCCGGGAGCGGTCCCGGCGCCGTGAGCTGGAGCGGCTCCGGACACCGACCCACACTGCCGGGACCGCGCATTCCCGGCGCCGTGAGCTGGAGCGGCCACCTTGGGGCTCGGGTTGTCTGGCGCCCTTGCCGATCTGCCCATCTGGGGCGTCCGCCAGGGCCACGCCGGCCAGCGCTGCGCAAACGGTTGAGGGGTTACTCGACCTATTGAGCTTTTGGTGCACCTATTGCGGGGTTGGTGCACCGATTGAGGGGTTACCCGCCCGGGTAACCCCACGAGAGGTCGACTAAGCCCACGACTGGTACACCAACCCCACGAGAGGTCCACTAAGCCCTCAATCGGTTGCGCAAAAGTACGTCCGGAGGCGCCAGGTACCTGGGGCGGGACCGCCGTTTGGGCGTGGGCGGTGCCCAGAGGCGTCGGGCGACCTCAGCGAGGCAAGACGCTGCCGGCCCTGCCCGGGGCGCTGGCGGCTCTAAGCCTGCCCGGGGCGCTGGCCACTCCAAGCCTGCCCGGGGCGCCATTCGCCCCTGAGCACCGCTCCTGAGCACCACCCGGGGCGCCTTTCGCCCCTGACCACCGCTTCTGAGTATCACCCCCGGGGCGCTCGGGGAATGAAAACGGGTAGGAGGGAGTTCGGGCAAAAGGAACCCTCCGGGGCGAAAACGAACTTAGGCAGTGAGGAATCGAGAATGGTGCAAGAGGTGGCTGTGGAAGAGGTCGACCTGCTGGTGGTGGGCGGTGGCAAGGCGGGTAAGTCGCTGGCGATGTCCGCCGCCAAGACCGGGCAGAGCGTGGTCATGGTGGAGCGGGACAAGATCGGCGGCACCTGCATCAACGTGGCCTGCATCCCCACCAAGACGCTGGTGGGTTCGGCCCGGCTGCTGGCGGCGATGCGCACCGCGAGTGAGCACGGCATCGAGGCCGACGGCGAGCCGCGCATGAACCTGACCCTGCTGCGCGAGCACGTGCACGGCGTGGTGGGCGCGATGGTGGCAGCGCACAAGCAGATGTTTGCCGCGCCCGGTCTGGACTTCGTGCTGGCCTCCGCCCGCTTCGTGGCGCCACGCACTGTGGAGTTCACGGACGCCGCCGGGGCGACGCGCCGGGTGCGTGGGCGCCGCGTGGTCATCAACACGGGCGCCACCCCGGCGATCCCGAGTCTGCCGGGCCTGGAGGAGGTGGACTACTTCACCAGCGAGACCATGCTGGCGCTGGAGGAGCTGCCGAGGTCGCTGGCGATCCTGGGCGGCGGCTACATCGGGGTGGAGTTCGCCTCCCTGCTGGCGCTGCTGGGCGTGCGCGTCACGCTGCTGCACGGCGGCGAGCACATCCTGAACCGCGAGGACGCCGACGTTGCCCAGTGGGTGGCCCAGGCCCTGGAGGAGCAGGGGGTGGAGATTCGCACTGGGGTGCGTGCCCTCGCGGTGAGCGCGCCGACCGGTCCCGCAGCTGCGGCTCAGGGGGAGCGGGCCGCGGGCCAGTCGACCGCTGCCGACGGCAAGAGTCGGGCGGTGCGCGTCGAGCTCTCCGACGGCAGCCTGGTGGAGGCCGAGGGTCTGTTGGTCGCGGTCGGGCGCACCCCCGTCACCGAGGGCCTGTACCTGGAGGCGGCCGGGGTGGAGCTGACCGAGCGCGGCTTCATCAAGGTGGACGACTACCTGGCCACCACCGCCCCGGACACTTACGCGGCTGGCGACGTCGCTGGCACCGCGCAGTTCACGCACGCCTCCTGGAGCGATTTCCGGGCGCTGCGCCGCACCCTGGCGGGCGAGCCGACCAGTGTGGCGGGCCGGCTGATTCCCTACGCGGTCTTCACGACGCCCGAGCTCTACCGCATCGGCCTGAGCGAGGCGGAGGCCAGGCAGGCGGGGCTGGACTTCACCGCTACGGTGCTGCCTGCCGGTGCGATCCCGCGCGCCAAGACCGAGCGGCAGGGCGCAGGGGCGTGGAAGGTGCTGGTGGGCGCCGACGGCTCCATTCTGGGCGCCGCCCTCTTTGGCCCCCAGGCAGGGGAGGTGGGCACCGCGCTGCACATGGCGATGCTGGGCGGCCTGGACTACACGCAGGTCCGCGACGCCGTGATCGCCCACCCCACGTACGGCGAGGGGCTCAACCTCCTCTTCGACGCGGTGACCGCCCAGCGCGGTTAGTTTCTGGGGCGGCAGGCACGTGGCCGACGTTCCACCCACCGGTATTTCACTGCGGCGGGCGGAGCGTCGGCCACCATCGTTACCGGTGCGGAGCTAGGTCCGCGCCGCAGCTCAGGGGGCGGCGGGCGTGGCCCCGGCGGCGGATTGAGGGCGGCTAGCGGTTCAGACCCCGCCGGCGAAGTCGAGCTGGCGCCAGGCCTCGTAGAGGGCGATGGCGGCGGCATTAGACAGGTTGAGGGAGCGCGCCCCGGGGCGCATAGGCAGGCGCACGGGGGTGACGCGCGGGTCGTCGATCATCTCCTTCGGCAGGCCGGTGGGTTCGGGGCCGAACACCAGCAGGTCGCCCTCCCGGTAGGCGATGTCGGTGTGGTGAGTGCTGGCCTGGCCGGTGAAGACGAAGATACGGCCGGGGGCGGCAAGGGCGTAGACGTCGTCGATGGAGTCGTTCACCTCCACATGGGCCAGGTCGTGGTAATCCAGGCCGGCGCGGCGCAGCTTGGCGTCGTCCATGTCGAATAACGGGTCAACCAGGTGCAGGTGAGCCCCGGTGCAGGCCGAGAGGCGGATGGCGGAGCCGGTGTTGCCGGGAATGCGCGGGGAGTAGAAGCACAGGCGGAGCATGGGGGCAATCCTCCCACGCTCCGCCTGTGGTCTTTACCGCGAGTAGTGCGCGGTGAGCGTGGCGCGGGCGATCGTGTGCTCCAGGGCCACGAAGGACGTCAGGGTGGGGGTGGCGTCGTCGTCCAGGCCCAGCGTGTCCACGTCCAGGGCGCTGACGGCGAAGATGTAACGGTGCGGGCGGTCCCCGGGCGGGGGAGCGGCGCCCTCGAAGGCGTGCGTGCCGCCGTCCACTCGCGCGTGGTAGGCGGCGCCGTCCAGCATCAGGTCAGAGGCGCCGATTCCTGCGGGCAGTTCGGTCACGTTCACGTCCAGGTCCACGACCATCCAATGCCACCACGGCGCGGGGGTGGGGGCGTCCGGGTCGATGCAGCTGACCAGGAAGGAGCGGGTCTGCGGCGGGAAGTCGCTCCAGGAGAGTTGGGGCGAGCTGTTGCCCAGGTGGGCCACCTGTGCGTCGGGCAGCCGGCCGCCGTCCACGAAATCGGTGGAGGTGAGGGAAAAACTTGGCACCTCGGGCAGCAGCGAATACGGGTCCGGGGCGATGGGGCGGTCAAGGTTCACGTGGCGCTCCTCCCAATCGATGGTTCGTGACGGCACTCACAGTAGCCGAAGTGGAGCGCGCGCTGCTGGTGGATGGGGCAGGTTTCAAATGTGGGTGCGCCGGCGTACTGTTATCGAACAAGTGTTCGAAGGGGGTGTTTGTCTTGTCCACCAAAGCGGAGCGGCTTGCCGCTGCCCGCCTGGCGCTGGCGCAGGCCGAGCAGCGGGCCGGGCTGAACGTGCTGCGCCCCAGGTTTGGGCGCTGGGGGAAGGGGGCCTTGCCCGAGGGCGCGGGGGCGAGCCCCGGCGGGGAGGACTTCGGCGGGGCTGGCTCTGGGCTGGCGGAGGCCAGTGGGCTGGCTCGCCTGGGCGTCGCCTCGCCGCAGGCGGCGGGTGAGGCGAAAGACAGCGCGGCGGGCGGCGCGAAGGGCGGCGCGAAGGGCAGCGCGGCGGGCGGCGCGGAGCGGGCGGGGACTGGCCTCGGCGGGCCGGGGGATGGCTGGGAATACCTGATCCCGGTCGAGCGCAGGCAGGTGGTGGCGGTGGCCGGTTCCACCTCCCTGTTCCTGCACGCGCTGGCCCGCCTGCAGGAGGGGCGGCGGTGGTGCGCCGTGGTGGGCCACCCCGGCCTGGGCTGGTGCGCGGCGCAGGAGGCGGGGGTGAACCTGGCTGCCGTGCTGGCGGTGCCGCAGGTGGGGGAGCGCGCCATCCGGGTGCTCACCGCCCTGGCGGAGGGAGTGGAGGTGCTGGCGGTAGGGCCCGGGGTGCGCCTGAGTGGGCGCGAACAGCGCTTCCTGGCCGGAAAGGTGCGGGAGCGGGGTGGGGCACTGGTGGTGGTCGGCGCCTGGGAGGGGGCCTGGCAGCTAGAGGCAGCCTCCAGTGCGCCCCGCTTCCTGGGCAGGGCAGAGGGCTACGTGGCCGGGGGGAGCTGGCGCGTGCGCGTCCCCAAGCGGCCAGAACTGGGGGAAGTCGGCTTCACGGTGGCCGACGGAAAGGTCGCGTGGGAGGGAGGCGAGCGCGGTGTCGATACCCGAGTGGGGGTGCGTGTGGGTACCTGACTGGCCGCTGGCGGCTCTGCGGCAGGAGAGGGGCCTGCCGCCCCAACTGCCTGTGGTGCTGAGCAAGGCGGGGAGGGTGGTCGCCACTTCCCTGCCGGCCCGACGCTGCGGGGTGGAGGCGGGCATGCGCCTGCGCGTGGCCCACGCCCTTTGCCCCGACCTGGAGGCCGTTGCCGTTGACCCGCTGCGGGAAGTGCGTGCCTTCGAGGCCGTGCTGCGGGACCTGGACCAGGTGGTGGCTTCCCTGTGCGTGCTGCGCCCGGGCCTGGTGGTGTTTCCCCTGCCCGGGGCCAGGAGGCACGCCGGTGGCCAGGCGGAGCTGGCCCAGCAAATACACTCGGCGGTGCTGGACGGGTCCGGCCACGAGGTCCACGTGGGCGGCGGCTGCGGCATCCTCACCGCGCTGCTCGCCACCCGCGCGGACTGCTTTGTGCCGGCCGGGGCGCAGCGCGATTTCCTGGCCCCCTACCCGCTCGCCGTGCTCGCCCTGGCGGAGGGGGAGGCCGGGCAGCTGAGGGAGGTATTTACCCACCTGGGGGTGCGCACCCTCGGGGACCTTGCCGCTCTGCCCGGGCAGAAGGTGCGCGACCGCTTCGGAGAACTGGGCACGCGCCTGCACCAGCTGGCCTGCGGCAGCGACACCCAGCTGCGCGCCCTGGCGGGGGCCAGCGCCCCCGTGGTGGAAGTGAACATGGAGGCGGAAGAGCCGATAGAGAGGGCCGACGTCGCCGCCTTCGCCGCCCGGCGCCTGGCGCTGGAACTGCTGACGGCCCTGGGGGAGCGCGCCCTGGCCTGCACCCAGCTGGAGATAGCGGCGCGCACCAGCGATGGCGGCGAGCTGCAACGCAACTGGGCATTTCCCATCCAGCCTGGGCAGGCGGAGTTCGCCGATCGGGTCCGCTGGCAGCTAGAGGGGTGGGTCAACGGTGCTCGCCCGCCCGGAGCGGACGGGCCCCTCACGCGCCTCCGCCTGGCCGCAGTGCAAACCTGCCCCGCCGGGGCCGCGCAGGCGGGCCTGTGGGAGACGGGAATGCGCGGCCGCGAGGCGGCGGCGCGCAGCGCGGCCCGCGCACAATCCCTGCTGGGCGAGGACGCCGTGCTCTTCCCGGTGGTCCAGCCGGGCCCAGACCCGCGCAGCCGCGTCCAGCTACTCAAGTGGGGCAGCGATCCCGAGCCGGCCCCGGCGGGCCCCTGGGAGGGGGGAGTGAACGCGCCCGCACCGGCGCTGCTGAGCCCCAAGCTGCTGTCCGTCCGGCTGCGCGACGCCTCCGGGCGGGAGGTGGCGGTGAGCGAATCTGGGGAGCTAACCGCCCCGCCGGAGCAAATCGAGGTGCCGTCCGCTCCCCACCTGCTGCTGCGTGGGGGCACATACAAGGTAGAGGGCACCTCCTGGCCCTGGCAGCTCCTGGGGCAGTGGTGGCAGGCGGGAGGCACCCCGCAGCGGGCCGCGCTCGCTGTCGAATGCGCGGACGGCCCCTCCTTCCTCCTGGCCTGGGTGGGGCAGCGCTGGTTCCTGGACGGCGTATACGACTAGGCGCACGGTGCGGTGGCTGGCAGGCAAGGCGCGGCCGTGCACGCGTGGGCCGGCGTCAATGGCTAAACAGTTGCAGGAGGCCCGGAATGGCGCGGCCGTGCACGCGTGGGCCGGCGGGACGTCGGACACGCGAGCGTCGGGAGGCGCAATGGCCGAGTGGGGCGTTGGCCGCGCGGTGCGGTGGCGTGCGGGCGGGCCGGTAGCATCGTGGCGGAATGACGAAAGGGGGCCGGGCGTGGCAAAGCTCTACTTCCGGTACGGCGCAATGAACTCCGGCAAGTCCACTGCGCTGCTGCAGGCGGCCTTCAACTACGAGGAGCGGGGCCAGCGCGTGCTGCTAGCCAAGCCGTTCATCGACTCCAAGGGAGGCGGGCGCATCGTCTCCCGCCTGGGGGTCAGCCGGGACGTGGACCTGCTGGTCCCGGCGGACGCGGACCTGTTCGAGCTCATCAAGGACCGCGCCCGGGGCCACGACTCCGCCGCCCTGCTGCCCGATGTGCCGGCCGCCGCGATCTCCTGCCTGCTGGTGGACGAAGCCCAGTTCCTCACCGAGGCGCAGGTGGATGACCTGCTGCAGGTGACGGTAGAGCTGGACATCCCCGTCCTGGCCTACGGAATCCGCACCGATTTCCTCACCATCTCCTTCCCCGGCGCGCGCCGCCTGCTGGAGATCGCGCACTCGCTGGAGGAGCTAAAGACCATCTGCCGCTGCGGGCGCAAGGCAATGTTCAATGGGCGCAAGGTGGCAGGCCAGTTCATCTTTACCGGCGAGCAGGTGGCGATCGACGGCGTGGAGGTCGGCTACGAGAGCGTCTGCCCATCCTGCTACCTGAACGCCGGCGGAGTGATGCCCTTCCGCGCCAGGCGCGAGCAGGGGGAAGGCATCAGCTGAGGGGGCGGCGGCCCGGGGCGCCCAGCAAATGTTGGTGCCCCCACCTAGACTCGAACACGTGTTCGATGATTGCTACGCGGAGCTGCACGCGCACTCCACCTACAGCTTCCTGGACGGGGCAGCCACCCCCGCCCAGCTGGCCCAGCGCGCGGCAGAGCTCGAGCTGAGCGCGCTCGCCCTGACCGAGTCCACGGGGCTGCCATCGGTGGTCAGCCTGGACCGGGCCGTGCAAGACCTGCGTAAGGACGGCCTGACCGCGCCCGCCACGGTCTTCGGCAGCGAGATAAGGGTGGCCGGGCTGGGCGTCGAGGGCCAGCACTGCGGCCTGAGCATGCCGCTGCTGGTGGGCAGCCCGGAGGGTTACGCGGCCCTGTCCAGGATGCTGGCCGGCGCCAACCTGAAAGCGGAGGGGCAGCGGCAGGCCCCGCCGTTTGCGCTAGAGGAGGTGGCGGCGCAGGCGAGCTCGGACTGGTGCCTGCTCACCGGCACCGCACACGGGCCGCTCAGAACGGCGCTCGCGCAGGGAGGCAGGCAGCTGGCCGCGCGGGTGCTGGCCGCCCTGGTGGATAGCCTCGGGCCGGAGCGGGTAGCGGTGGAAGTCTGCCTGGACCGGGGGCCGCAGGACGCCGCCCTGACCGACGCGCTGGTGGAACTGGCGCGCCCCTGCGGCCTGCGCATGGTGGCTACCACGGCCGCGCGCGCCGCCACGCCCGCGCAGGCCAGATTGGCCCAGGCGCTCAGTGCCACCCGGCAGCGCACCTCGCTGGTGGAGGGCGAGGGGCTGGTGCACCAGAACCCGCCGATGCTGCGCTCGGCCCGGCAGATGCTGGCCCTGCACCACCGCTACCCGGCTGCGGTGGGAAACGCGGCGCGGCTGGGGCAGGAACTGGCGTTCGACCTCGCCCTGCTGGCGCCGCGCCTGCCCTCCAGTCCGGTCCCCGCCGGTCACACCGACGCCTCCTGGCTGCGTCACCTCACCGAGCAGGGGGCCCGGCAGCGCTACGGGGAGCGCGCTACCCACCCGGAGGCGTGGAGGTTGATAGACCACGAACTGGAGATCATTTGCGCCCTGGACTTTCCCGGCTACTTCCTGATCGTCCACGACATCGTGGAGTTCTGCCGCAGCCAGGGCATCTTGTGCCAGGGGCGGGGCAGCGCCGCAAATTCTGCGGTCTGCTACGCCCTGGGGATCACGGCGGTGGACGCGGTGACGCACAAGCTGCTCTTCGAGCGCTTCCTCTCCCCGGGGCGCAGCGGCCCGCCGGATATCGACCTGGACATCGAATCCGGGCGCCGGGAGGAGGTGATCCAGTACGTCTACGACCGCTACGGGAGGGAGCGGGCCGCCCTGGTGGCCAACGTGATCACCTACCGCAGCAGGCTGGCGGTGCGGGACGCCGGCAAGGCCCTGGGCTACGGCCCGGCCCAGGCGGAGGCGTGGAGCAAGCAGCTGGAGCGCTGGTCCCTGCCGGAAGAGCCCCCGCCGGGCATGCCTGCCCAGGTGCTCGACCTGGCACGCCAATACGAGTCGTTGCCGCGTCACTTTGGCGTCCACCCGGGCGGCATGGTGCTGTGTCATCGCCCGGTGATCGAGGTGTGCCCGGTGCACTGGAGCGCCATGCCGGGGCGCACGGTGCTGCAGTGGGACAAGGACGACTGCGCAGACGCCGGCCTGGTGAAGTTCGACCTGTTGGGGCTGGGCATGCTCACGGCCCTGCGCCTCGCATTCTCCTCGCTGGCCGCGCGCGGGGTGAGCGTGCGCCGCGAGAGCGACGGGGCGGTGCAGCCCCTGTCCTTGCACAACCTGCCGCCCGATGACCCCGGCGTCTACCGGCTGCTGTGCGCCGCGCAGACCGTGGGGGTGTTCCAGGTGGAGTCGCGCGCGCAGATGCAGACGCTGCCGCGCCTGGCCCCGCAGTGCTTCTACGACATCGTGGTGGAGGTGGCGCTGATTCGGCCCGGCCCCATCCAGGGCAACGCGGTCAACCCGTACATCCGCCGCCGCAGGGGCAGGGAGGAGGTCACCTACCTGCACCCGCTGCTGCGCCCGGCCCTGGAGAAGACCCTGGGGGTGCCGCTGTTTCAGGAGCAGCTGATGCAGATAGCGATGGACGCCGCCGGCTTCACCCCAGCGCAGGCGGACCAGTTGCGCAAAGCCATGGGGGCCAAGCGTTCGATGGAGCGGATGGAGCGCCTGCGTGGCGAGGCGATCGCCGGCATGCGGGAAAACGGGATAGAGGAGGGCACGGCGGGGGAGATATTTGAGCTCCTGCGCGCGTTCGCCAACTTCGGTTTCCCCGAGTCCCATTCCTTTTCGTTCGCCTACCTGGTCTACGCCTCGGCCTGGTTGAAGGTGCACCACCCGGAGGACCTGCTGGCCGGACTGTTGGGCGCCCAGCCGATGGGTTTCTACTCGCCCGCCTCCCTGGTGACCGACTTCGAGCGCTTCGGCGTGCGCGTGGCGCGCCCTTGCGTGCAGCGCAGCGGCGTGGACGCGACCGTGGAGCGGGTGGAGGTCAGCTTGCAGGTGGACGACGCTCCGCCGGCCGCCGCGCCGGGTGGCGGGGGCGAGCGGCTGGGCGACGAGACCGTCGCGCCGGGTGGCGGGGGCGAGCGGCTGGGCGGCGTGGCTGCCGCGCCGGGTGGCGGGGGTGAGCCGTTGGTGCACCCCCACCCGGGGCTGCAGGTGCGGCTGGGCCTTTCCAGCGTGCGCGGGGTGGGAAAGGACCTGGCGCAGCGGATCGTGGCGGAACGGGAACGGGCCGGCCAGTTTGCCGATTTCACTGACCTGGCCGCGCGGGTGCGGTTGACCACCAAGCAGAGAGAGGCGCTGGCGGCCGCGGGCGCGCTGCGGGAACTGGGGCTGACCCGGCGGGAGGGGATCTGGCAGGCCGGTGCGCTCAGCGGCACCTACCGGGGCCCCGCAGACCCGGGGGAGTGCTACCAGCCCACGCTGCCGGGGCTGGAGAGCGGCACGGCCGCCCCGCCGCTACCGGCGGCAAGCGTGGAAGAGACGCTGCGGGCGGACCTGACCGTGGTGGGAGCCAGCCCGGGCCTCCACCCGCTCGCCCTGCTGCGCCCGCACCTAGAAAGAGCCGGAGTGGTGCCCGCGGCCGCCCTGCACAGCGTGCCGGTCGGCAACGTGCGGGTGGCCGGGCTGGTCACGCACCGGCAGCGTCCCGCCACCGCAGCAGGCACCGTCTTCCTGGCGTTGGAAGACGAAACCGGGATCGTCAACATCACCTGCACGGCGGGCTGCTGGGAGAAATACCGGCAGGTGGCCAGGCGTTCGCGGGCACTGGTGGTGCGAGGCGGACTTGAGCGCGCCGACGGCGTGGTCGGCATAAAGGCCCACCACCTAGCGGAACTGGAGCTGGGCGTGCCCGTGGTCGCCCGCAACTTCAGGTAGGCAAAGCCCCGGGTGGGGCGTTGCCAGGCCCCGGCAAAAGGGAATAGCGTTTCGCCCATGATTTCTCCGCGTGATCTTCCCACCTGTGCAGCGATCGTCACCGACCCGCGCGGCGAGCAGCGCCTAGTGATCGACTCCAAGCTGGCCCGCACCGAGATCGGCCTGCTCGGAGCCACGGTGCTCTCGTACATCCCCGTGGGAGGCAAGGAGACCATCTTCGTCTCCCGCGACGCGGTGCGAGACGGCGTCACCTCCGTGCGCGGTGGCATCCCGCTGTGCTTCCCCTGGTTCGGGTGGGGCTACCGAGACGAGCAGATGAAGCCCCGACACGGCTACGCCCGCTCCGCCACGTGGAAGGTGGAGTCCGTGCGGGACAACCGTGGCACGGTCACCGCCGTGCTCAGCCTGAGCGCACAGCAGGTAGTGGGCGCGCCCGGGTGGGACGTGCTGCCCTCCTCCTTCGCGGCCACCCTCACCGTCGTCAGCGGGCAGACGCTGCAGGTCCAGCTGGAGGTACGCAACGAGGGCAGCGTCCCCTTCGAATGCGAGCGTGCCCTGCACACGTACCTGGCCGTCCACGACCTCACCGCCACCACGGTGCGCGGACTGGAGGGCGTGGGCTACGTGGAAGACGGCGTGGAGCACGAGGGCAGCGCGGCCCCGATCCGCCTGACCGGTCCAGCCGACCGCATCTACGCCTCCGGGGCGAACCTCGAGGTGAGCGACCCCGGCAACGAGCGGGTGATCGAACTGGCCAACCACGGCTCCACCCACACGGTCGTGTGGAACCCCGGCCCTGCGGCAGCAGCCCAGATGGCAGACCTGGCAAACGACGAATGGGTGAGCTTCATCTGCACCGAGACCGCCCGCGTCCGGGACAAGCGGGTCACCGTCCCCGCCGGGCAGAGCGTCACGCTGGGCCTCACCCTGTCCACGCGCTCCACCCGGCGCAAGTAGCCGCGCGAAACGGCAGGGCGTTCGCGCGCGCCGGCGCGCGGATCGGCGCGGCGGGAGCGAACCGGGCGGAGCGAGGCGGTGACGAACCGCACTCCGCCCGGTTTGGTTTCTGCATTGACCGGTGGTAAGTTTTCCCAGGTCGCAATTGCGGCCACTAGTCCGAGTGGCGGAATGGCAGACGCGCTAGCTTGAGGTGCTAGTGCCCGATATAGGGCGTGGGGGTTCAAGTCCCCCCTCGGACACTGCGAATGTCGCTCCCGCGGTCTTCTCACGACGCGGGCTACGCTGAACGCGCCGGGAACAAAACCCGGTCTTGCTGCGTTGAATGGAATGCATGCTCGTGCGCGCCGCGCACCTGCTGCACGCGCAGCTTGGATCAACCTGCCCCCTGAGCAGAAACGATCACGCGAACCCAGAGGTGCTGGGGCACCGCCCCGCATGCCCGGTAACGCGATGCGCGGGGCGCCGCCGGCGCAGCAAGAAAGCTGCGCGCCGGGCGGCGCGGCCGGGCAAGCCCCTAGCGTGCGACACGAGCCAAAGACCACCGCGCACCCAGCGCCGGCAAACGAGCCGAACGGGTGCGCGCGACGAAGAAGAGGAGATGGAATTGAACACTGCAATTCACGAGTACGAGCAGGCCGCCCGCGAGGTGGCCTCCCTGCCGAAGTACGCGGCCGCCGGCCGCATCGAGCGCGCCGAGGCCCGCCTGGCCGCCGCCAGCCGCGCGCTGCGTCTGGCCGCCTGACCCGCGTGCCGAGGCCCGGCCGCCTAGACGGCGCCGGCAATCCCGACCCTGGCCCCCTGCGATTCGTTCGCAGGGGGCCAACTCGTACCCGCGCGCGCCCACGCGTGGCCGGGCGGGCCGGGCCGCCCCGGACGGGACCGGCGCTCCTGGCCCCCTAGACTGGTGCCCTATGGAACCCTACGTACTCAGCGACGGCGAGATCTTCCTGGCGACCCCGGCGGGCCAGGCGGACGTCGAGGCCATCTACCGCATCTGCCAAGACCCGGACATCCAGCGGTGGACCATCGTGCCGACGCCCTACCAACTGAGCGACGCCGAGTTCTTTGTGGGCGAGCTGGTCCCGCAGGCGTGGGCCGGCGACAGCCGGGAGTGGGCTATCAGGGTGGGGGCCGCCGACGCCACCCCGATCGGCATGATCTCGCTGCGCACCCCGGTGGACGGGCGTGCCGAGGTGGGCTACTACCTGGCCGGTGAACAGCGCGGCCATGGCTACATGCACCGCGCTTTGGAGCTGGTGGCGCAGCACGCGTTCAACGACCTGGGCCTGACGGCCCTGACCTGGGGCGCGGCCGTGGGCAACTGGCCGTCCTGGAAGACCGCCTGGCGGATGGGATTCGTCCGGGAGGGCACGAGGCGCAAGTCCCTGGTGCTGAAGGTGGGCCAGCCGTTGGTGGACCAGTGGGTGGGCAGTCTCCTGGCGACTGACCCGCGCGGCGTGCCCGCTTCCCCGTGGGACGGCCCGGGCGTGGCCGGCGAGCTGCCCCTGGACCCGCGCGACCCGGAGGCCCTGGTGAACCAGTTCCACGCTACCTACCTGATGCCGATGGGCCGGCAGGTGCCGAGCGTGGACTTCGATCGCATCGGTATGCGCATGAGCCTGATCCTGGAGGAGTGCGCCGAGCTGGTGGGCGCGGTCTACGGCCCCAGCGCCCGCAAGGCGTTCGAGGCCGCGCTGCCGGAGGCGTTGAAGGAGGACGACCACTCGCGCGACGTGGTGGAGGCCGCCGACGCCCTGGCGGACCTGGTCTACGTCATCTACGGCATGGCGATCGAGGCCGGCATTTCGCTGCCGCGCGTGCTGGCGGAGGTGCAGGCCTCCAACCTCTCCAAGCTGGGCGCGGACGGCAAGCCGATCTACCGCGCCGACGGCAAGGTGCTCAAGGGGCCGGGCTTCTTCCCTCCCAACGTGCGCCGGGCCCTTGGGTTGGCGTCGGAGCCCGGCACCGACTAGGCCGCTTCTCACCACCGGCCGCTTGGTGGGGGAGGCGGGTGGACGACGTCGTCCACGCACGCCTGCGCTCAACTAGGCGGCCTAGCGGGGCGGCCGCCCCTGAAACTTAAGGAAGAAAACCGAAAGGAATAACTATGACTAACCCGTTGGCGCAGCCTTCCCCGCTGCCCTACGAGCTGCCGCAGTTCGAGCTGCTCACGCCGGAGCTGATGGAGGCCTCCATCGTGGAGGGCATGGAAATCGAGCGGGCCGAGTGGGAGCAGATCGCCACCAGCACGGAGCCGGCCACCGTGGAGAACACGGTGGAGGCGCTGGAGCGCGCCGGTGAGCTGCTGACCCGCGCGAACGCGGTGTTCTGGAACCTGGCCGGCGCGGTGGGCGGTGCGGCCTACGACGAGGCCGAGCTGCGCCTGGCGCCGCTGCTGGCGGCGCACACGGACGCCTACCTGCTGGACGAGCGCCTGTACGAGCGCATCAAGTCTGTGGACCTGAGCGCGGCGGACGCGGAGACCAAGCAGTGGGTCAGCGAGCAGCTGCGCGAGTTCGAGCGCGGCGGAATCGCCCTGAGCGCCGCAGACAAGGACGTGCTGCGCGGCCTGAACGCGCAGCTGGCGGGCCTGGAGGCCGAGTACCAGCAGAAGGTGGTGGCGGGCCTGAAGGAGTCGGCCGTTGAGCTGAGCGCGGCGGAGGTAGAGACGCTGGATGAGTCGGCGCGCGCCGCCCTGGCGGCCACCGCCGCAGAGGCGGGCCACGGGGAGTTCCTCACCAGCATGGACAACCCGACGGTGCAGGCGATCGTCGCCTCCCTGCCGAGCGCGCAGGCCCGCGCCCGCGTGCACGCCGCCTCCATCTCCCGGGGCGCGAGCGGTGAGGCGGACACGCGCGAGCTGGTGCTCAAGATCGTGCGCTTGCGCGACCAGGCGGCCAAGCTCCTGGGCTTTGCCAACCACGCCGCCCTGGCGGTGGACGAGGAGGGCGCCCGCACCACAAAGAACGTGATGGGGCTGCTCGGCCAGCTGGTGGAGCCGGCCCGCACCAAGCTGCGCGCGGAGCGGGCCGAGCTGGCCAAGGTGCTCGCCAAGGCCGGCGAGATCGACGGCGTGGAGGCCTTCGCCCTGTCCGACTGGGCGCGCGCCGAGACCCTGGCCCGCAAGGAGCGCTTCGAGCTGAACGACGACGTGCTGCGCTCCTACTTCGAGCTGGGCAGCGTGATCGAGAACGGCGTGTTCTACGCCGCCAACCTGCTTTACGGCCTGTCCTTCGAGCGCCGCGAGGACCTGAAGGGCTGGGCGGACGACGTGATCGTCTGGGAGGTGAAGGACGAGGCCGGCAACGGCATCGGCCTGTTCCTGGGCGACTTCTACACGCGCGACGGCAAGGCCGGCGGGGCGTGGATGAACAACCTGGTGGAGCAGTCCCACCTGGAGGGCACCTACCCGGTGGTGGTCAACTGCCAGAACATCGCCCGCCCGGGCGAGGGCCAGCCCACACTGCTGACCTTCGACGAGGTCACCACGGCCTTCCACGAGTTCGGGCACGCCCTGAACGGCCTGCTCTCCAACTGCAAGTACGCCTCCCTGGCCGGGGCGAACACCTCGCGCGACTTCGTGGAGCTGCCCAGCCAGTTCAACGAGAACTGGGCCACCCACCCGCGCGTGCTGGCCAACTACGCCCGCCACATCGACACCGGCGAGGTGCTGCCGGCCGAGCTGGTGGAGCGCCTGACGGCGATGGCCCAGTTCGGGCAGGGCTACGCCACCTCGGAGTACCTGGCGGCCTCGCTGCTGGACCAGGGGTGGCACCAGCTGGAGATGGACCAGCTGCCGGTCGACGCCGAGGGCGTGCTGGCCAAGGAGGACGAGCTGCTGCGCCAGGCCGGGTTCGACCCGAGCGAGGTGGTGGCGCGCTACCGCACCACCTACTTCCCGCACACCTTTGCCGGTGGCTACGACGCGCGCTATTGGGCCTACATTTGGGCCGAGGTGCTGGCGACGGACGCCGTGGCGTGGTTCCGCTCCGAGGGGGAGATCGACGGCGACGGCGGCCTGAACCGGGAGGCCGGGCGCCGCTTCGCGGCCGAGGTGCTCAGCCGGGGCAACACCAGGCCCACCCAGGAGTCCTACCGGGCCTTCGCCGGGCGGGACGCGGAGGTCAAGCACCTGCTGGCCAAGCGCGGCCTGGCCTGACCGGGGGCTGACTCTCCGGCCCGGTTTGACCGGGCCTGACCCTAAAGCTGGGGCGGGGGTGGCGGTTTTGCTAACCGCCACCCCCGCCCCGCAGCCCTGCGGCCTGCAGTCGAGGGACCCTGTGGCGTGAAGATGCTGACCGTCGTTGGCGCGGGCGTCCGAACGCGCAGGCCGAGCGGATTGGCGCCGTGATGTGCTCAGCACCGTGCGCGCGGCCGCCCGGGGCTTGAGGTAACCGCAACGATCGCTTGACTCGTGAAGGGTCCCAAAACCCGAGACCAGCCCTCGTCTAGGACCTGGGCTAGCTCCAAGTCCTTGCGGAGCGAATGCTGCTCGCAAACCGAAGACCTGGACCTGCCCGCCGCACGGCCAGTCTTGCCCATCTCAACAAAATCAGCGTTCCACCGTCCAAGCCACTGCTGACCGATCCACTCACGCCTGGCTGCCTCGACAAAACGTCATCTTTCCGGCCAGCACGCTCAACACAATCCCGGTGCACTTCACCGGACTCACGGACACAACGACTGATGAACGCTGATCCAAACCATCCGGACGTTACAATCTCAGCCTACCTCTGAACTTCCATACCAACCAGATGCTGTGGGAGGGCGAAATGCTCGGATATAGGTCCTGTTTCTCGATAGATGTTGATGCGACGCCGGCATTGGCTAAAGAGAACGCGATTTCTCGACTGTTGGCAGACGTGTTCAGCTGGCTAAAGAACAAAAAGCGTATCAAGGGAATAGATGAGCTTGAAGAAAATGAGGTATTGAGGACCAAAAGAGGTGCAGCCGTCGCGTATTCCAAAGGCACTAGCGGTGGAGGCGCCGATTATGCGCACCTGATATATAAAGATCCTCCCGAGAATGGGCATTGGGAAACATCGGTTCTAATCACGCTAGATACGAAAGGAAAGAGTGCGAGAGTAACGGTACTGCTTGAAGTTGATGCCGCCCCTGATGTGAGGCGAGAAGAGTCTTCAGTTTGGACCGAAGTCCCCGTATTCCTCAGGGAGTGGCTGAGGACCTATCGGTGCTTTGAAGGGGAGTTGCTCCTTCCGGCCCGCCCGGAGATAGTGGATAGCAGGCGGGAGTTAGATAGGTTAATTGCATCAATCGAGAATCCACGGAGAGCATCTGCTGTAATTCTTTGTAGCGAAGATGGCACCGTGGATATAAAGGTGTGGCAAGACAGGCTAGGACGATTAACTAGCAAGACCCTAGGCCAGGCGGCCACTTTCATCTTGACAGAGGAGATGGCTCGTGTCTTCAACGAACAGGCGTCACCCTCGCTTCAGTTGAGGGAGTATTCTCCGAGACTGTTTAAGGTTAATGCGACGATCTCGGATCCAAACGGAGGATTGTTGCATAGAGCCATTTCGGCGAAAAAATTGCTAACATCCAGAACGGATGTATTAGAGCGGATGTTTGGGCGCATCTGTAGAGATGAGTTTAGAGCACGTCCGGTCGAAAAGTCTCTACGGCGTTTGCGAACTTTGTCGTCGCAAGAACTGTCGATGGCCCTAGATGCGAATCTGGGCAGCTTGGAAATTAGTGTCGATCAAAACCGGGTAGGTCAGGCTGCCGGCGCTGGCCGTGCGGAGCGGTCAATCCAGTGCCGACCTTCACTCGAAGGGGTTTTGGAGCGCGCGGAGGAAAGTCTACGCGAAAGCGCTCAGGCGATTCAAAGAGGGCAAGCTACTTTGGAACGCTTGCCCGCGAGAGATAGCTCTGGCGAAGAGTCAGGTGCAAGCGTGCGCGACGGGGTGCATAACGCAGTCGATCAAGCTGCGCTATTTGCGGAAATCTCTGCCCTGAGGAATGAGTTGTCTGCGGCAAATGAGAAGATCGCCTTTTTGGAGAATAGCAATCAGCAGGAGGTGGAATCGCGGCAAATCGTTCAGGCCCAATTGGAAAAGTTGAAGAACGACTATTTTGCCTACTCTGAAAGGGTGGCTCAAGAGAGTGAAGCGCACAATGAGAGTATGGAAGAGCTTAAATTTTTCCAGTATGAACTTCAATACGAGATTGGTGTGGTGAGGGACGAGCTCAAGGAAGCGCGGTACCAGCTGAGAGTAGCGCGCGAGGCCTTGCGTGCCAACTCGATCAACGATTCCGCTACCTATGCCCGCGTAGAGGGTTATAAGCGACAAGATATCGACGGCTGGGAAGAGCTAGAGGAATTAGCTCCAGTCGCCTATCCCCACCTTATGTTTGAATGCAATTGGTCGGAGGCGATGGCTCTAAGCAGAAAATCTCAAGGCGAGAACTGGCTTGATTGGATCGTCGATATATTGCAAACCCTCGACAATTACGTCGCCTGCAAGAAGGGGGAAATAGATGTGGCATTTAATGGCGGGTTGAGAGAATTTTTGAAAGCTGAGAGTGTGCAGGGGTACGTACACTTTTCACCGGAGCGCTTCAGGCAGACCGAGTCGGAATTAGTGAAGAATAATAGGAAGATGGCGGATGAGCGCAACTTCCACGTTTCGCCCCAGGTGGATAGTTCGGGAAGGCGGAAAATGTTCACCCACATCGAAGTGCAAACGAAAGGGTCGACGAGCCCGCGTATTTACCTGGAGGATCGTGTCAACGATCTGGGTGCGGTGGTTATCGGTTACATCGGCAAGCATTTGACCAATTCGTTAACTAACTGATGCGACTTTGCCGTTGGTTGACGTGCATTTGGGAATGGTATGACGATTTGTATACTCGCATCGTTCGCCATCCTGGCTTTTGGGGGCTCTTCACAGCTGAAGGTGGGGGCTGTGGTGGGTGGTGGGTGGTGGCGCGGTGCCCCCGAGCGCACAAGCGTGCGTTCGGGGTACATGCGACCGGCCGGTGCCATGGCACCAAGCGGTCGCATGTACCCCGGTGCAGCATTTGCGAGGCAGGGGTGTGCCGGTCGCGTTCGCGCGCGCCGCGCCTGATCGCTTTGGTCTTATCCGTCGCGGGGTGGCGGGTGGTTTGCGGTCCGGAGGCTTGCGCAAGCGGTTGGGCCTTTGTTGCAGTTCTTGGGCCGTTGTTGTTCCTCTTGCGCCTTTGGGGGACCTATTGAGGCGTTAATCGGCCCCGTAGCGCTACAAGAGGTGCAATAGAGCCACGAGCGCTACAACAAGGGCGAAACAGGAACCATAAAGACTCAACCGTTTGCGCAACGACCACCGACCCGACACGCTCCCACCGGCCAGGGGCCCAAAGCCCGCTCCCACCGACCCGGCCCGACACGCGCCGGCCAGGGGCCCACGGTCCGCTCCCACCGGCCCGGCACGTTCCCGCCGGCCAGGGCCCCCGGCATGCTCCCACCGACCCGGCACGTTCCCGCCGGCCAGGTGCCCACAGCCCGCTCCCACCGGCCAGGGGCCCGCAGCCCGCGTTGCTACGTGCTCCCGGGTAGGCGCTCGCGCATGCCGTCCACCACCTGGCCGGTGTTCTGGCGTTGCTCCCGCTCCTACTCAACACCGCCACCGCTCCACCGGGACGGCCTCCCCAAGACAGCCCCAGGACCGAGCCACCAGCGATCCCAACAGCACAGGCACCACGGAGGCAACGGAGCCGCTACCACGCGCGACGACCACCCTCACCCCAGCAACACCCTCATCTGTGAAGAGCCCTTTTGGGGGAGGCGCGGTGTTCTTGGGCCTATGAGCCTTGTGACGCGAAACCATTGTTTTTTCTAGGCGAGGCCATGCTTCGTTCTTCTCCACGCCCCGCTTGGTTTTAAGCTGTCGTGGCTAGTCGACCAGCAGGGTGCGCGCGGAGACCCGGGAGATCGGGCGCGTGGCGGCGTAGACCACCACGAGCGCGGTGGCCAACGTGAAGGCGGTGACCAGGTAGCTGGGCCAGACCGGGATGGATACGGCCACCTTCTTAATCCCCGCCCCGGACAGGGTGAGAGTGAGCAGCGGGCCGATGAGGGCCGCCCCGAGCGCACCACCCCCGATCACGCCCAGCAACACGGGCGGCAGCACGGTCCAGCGCACCCGCCTGGCCGCCTGCCTGGAGGTGAAGCCGAGGGCCTTGAGCAGGCCGGAGCTGGGCAGGGAGCGCGAGACCAGCGAGAAGGTGAATAGCCCGATCACCAGGACCACGACCACCACTGCGAACACCATCAGGGAGTAGGTCAGCAGCGGCACCATGCTTTGGAACCCCGATACCTGCACTTGGAGAGCACGTTGGGAGTTGACCACTAGGGCCTCGTTGTCGAATGCCGCGTTGACCCGAGTGGTCAGCTCCGCTGCGTCCACGCCGGGCCTGGCATATACTCCGACGTTAAAGAGATTGGCGTCCGGCACCATGCTGCGGTAGCCCTCTCGCGTCATGAGGGCAAATTCGCCTGCGTTCAACGCGCTGCTGGCCAGGCCGGTGACGAGGTAGGTGGCGGTGGTGCCCTTGCGCTTTAGCTCCCAGGTGGACCCTACCTCCAGTCCGAAGCGGCTGGCGATGTTGGAACCCACCACGATCTCGTTGGCGTGGCGCGGGTAGCGGCCCTCGTACAGCGGGTTGAGGGGCAGCTTGTCGAACTCGTCGGCGATGAGCGCGAACAGGCCGATCTCGTCGGTGCTCAGCCTGCCCTGGTTGAAGTAGAAGGCCGCCTGCACACCCTCCAGAGCCCGGGCGGTTTCCAAGGCGTATTCGGCCCGGCGCGGGTCGCTGTCTATGACGGTTACCTGCGGCATGATGCCGCCGGTCAAGAGCGGTAGAGCGCGTTCCTTATCGATCAGGAGTCCGGTGCCTGACAGGGCGTAGACGGAACCGAGAGAGCAGGCGGCGGACACGATCAGGATGAGCAGGGCGTGCCCCGGGGCGGCCAGGAGCTCCTTGATGCCAAGCAGGGCCGGCAGCGAGCCGCGCGTGCGGCGCAGCGGCAGCAGGTTGCGGGAGGTGGAGTGATCGCGTTGCCCGCCGCGCAGGGCCATCACGGCGGTGAGCTTGGCGGCGCGGCGCGCGGCCAGGGCACCGCTTGCCCAGATGAGTACACCGAGCGCTGCCATGACGGCGGCCAGGGCGGTGGGGGAGAACTCCGCCTGCCAGTACAGGCCGGTCTGGCTGCGCAGCAGCTTGCCCAGGAACGGGAAGACGGCGTAGCTGGCCCCGGCCCCGAGGGCGGCGCTGAGGGCGGCCAGCACCGTCAGCGGCAGCACCAGCGGGCGCATCACCTGGGCGCTGGTGAAGCCGAGGGCCCGCAGGGCCCCCACGGTGGGCAGGTCGTCGCGCATCGCGGCGCGCAGCATGAAGGCGAGCACCAGCACGGCAACGGCCGCGATCATGATGGCAAAGACCAGGATGGTGACGGAGACGAGCCCCACGGAGATGCTGTTGCCCTGCACGACGATGTTGAGGTCCATCTCCCAGGACTCGTCCTCGAGGTTGGACGCCTCTAGGGCCGCCTGCACGGCGGCGCGCCCGTCTTCGACGTTGCCGCTGCGCACCTCCAGGAGCCTGGAGGGCACCCAACCGAAGCTGGCGCCGGCGGCGGCTTCCACGGCGGCGATGCCGCCGGCGGCGGACACGAAATCGTCGGCCTCCTTCTGCAGGGCGGTGAAGTCGTCGTGCGGCAGGCCGAACCAGAGCAGCCCCATGCTAGGCATTCCCCCGTAGGGCGATTCCAGGAATCCCTGTACGTGGAATTTGCGCTCGCCAAGTGCAGAGGTGAGCGTGAGCTCGTCGCCCAGTTTGTAGCGGCCGGCGGCTTCGAGGGTGGCGGGCACCCAAATGGGGGAGTCGTGCTGGTCCGGGGATTGAGAGGACATCTGCCAGCGGTTCATCTTTGGGGCGGCGTCGACGTCGTAGAAAAAGAAGTTGGCGGGCATGGTGTCGTCAGCGAATGGGATCTGGCCCATGATTCCCACGCCCGGGCGCACGGTCAGCTCTTCCACGCGCTCGTCGGCGCGCAGGCGTTCCTCCATCTGGGTGGCGGCGGGCGTGGCGGGAACGATCGCTACGGCCTGGGCGGTGTCCAGCTTGGCGGCGAAGTCCGTCAGGAAGGTGGAGTGCTGGGTGAGCATGACCACGGCGACGTTGCTGAGCAGCCCGGCGATGAGGGAGAGCAGGAAAACGGCGGAGAAGAGCCCACGGTGCTTGCGTGCGTTGCGCAGCGTGAGCAGTTTCGAGGCGGTCACGCTCACCACCCCATTCCGGTGAGGAAGCCGGTCAGGGCGGCGGTGCGCTCGGCGCCGGTACCGGTGAGCGCGCACTCTCCGGCCACCTTGCCGTCGCGCAGGTAGAGGACGCGCTCGGCGCGGGAGGCGGTGCGCACGTCGTGGGTGACCATCACGATGGTCTGCCCGGTTGAGTGGACGTCGTCCAGCAGGTCCAGCACGGCGGCGGCGTGTTCGGAGTTGAGCTGGCCGGTGGGCTCGTCGGCGAACACGACGGCCGGCCTGTTCATGAGGGCGCGGGCGATGGCCACGCGCTGGGCCTCGCCGCCGGAGAGCATGGCGGGGAACTTGGACCAGTCGCGCTCGGGGATGTTGACGCGCTCCAGGAGCTGGCGGGCGCGCGCGGTGACGGCGGCGCGATCGCGGCTGATCAGCAGGCCGACGGTCTCCAGGTTCTCCAGCACGCTGAGCGAGTCGAGCAGGTGGACCTGTTGGAAGACGAAGCCGCAGTGGGCGCGCCGGAACCTGGCCAGGGCGTCCTCCTTCAGGCGAGTGAGGTCCTGGCCGGCCAGGGTGACGGCGCCCAGGCTGGGCCGGTCCAGGCCGGACAGGGCGTAGAGCAGTGTGGACTTGCCGGCGCCGGAGGGGCCCATGATGACCGTGTAGGAGCCTTGGGCGATGTGGAGGTCCAGGTTGCGCAGGACGTGCTGCTGGCTGCCTCCGACGGAGAAGGTCTTGGAGAGCTTGGTTGTGACTAGCACCGAGTGGGTGGCGTGGGGGTCCATTGTGTGGCCTTTCTTTTCAACGCCTTAGACGCTAACGGGGCCGGTGCGCGCAAGTCCTTACGAAACTCTTAAGGTTCGCCTGCGATTTGCCGCCCGCCCGCCTTGGGGCGGCACTGGGATGGACGACGTTGCGCCGGCCTCGCCTCCCAATCGCCCTAGCGGCGGGGCGGCCGGGGGCGGGCGCTTAGGCGAGGGGCAGGGTGAGCGTGACGGCAAAGCCGCCGGCGGCGGGCAGGGAGGCGTAGATGTGGCCGCCCATCCGTTCCATCAGCTGGGCGCAGGTGAACAGGCCGAGCCCCTGCCCCGGCGTGCCGGCGGCGCCCGCGCCGCGCTGGCCGCGCGCAAAGATGACGCCCAGTTCGTCGGGGGCGACGCCGGGCCCGCTGTCGGTGAGGCGAATGTGGAGGGCGTGCTCTTCCAGCCACGCTTCCACCACCAGCGGGGTGGTGGCGTACTTGTAGGAGTTTTGGATGACGTTGTCTAGCACCTGGGCAAGGCGCTGGGGGTCGGTGCTGACCAGGACGGCGGGGAAGTCGGTGACGGTGGCCAGGCGCCGGTGGTCGGCCTGGCGGACGAGGTCTGCTAGTTCCTGGCCGGTGACGCCGGTAGGGCGCACGGGCAGCGCCTCGATCTGGCGGGCCTGGGCGGAGAACATGTCTGAGATGAGTGAGTCGATCTGGGCGCTCTTGGCGACCAGGACTCCCAGGCGGTCCAGCACCTCCGGGCGGTGTTCGGTGAGTTGCAGCAGCTCTGCGGTGGCGCTGATGGTGGCAACTGGCGTGCGCAGGTCGTGGCCGATCTGGGCCACTAGCGCCTCCTGTGCTTCGCGCGCGGCGGCCTCGCGGCGGCGCGCGTCCTCCAGTTCGCTTCGCAGCAGGTCGAAGCTCTCACTCCAGGCCCCAAACGCCCCGGCGCGGTCGCGCTCTAGCGGGGCGCTCAGCTCGCCGGCGGCCACCCGGGTGGCGAATCGCTCCAGTTCCCGGAAGGGACGGATCACGCGCCGGTGGAGGGAGGCCAGGCTACCTGCGGTGATGAGGGCACCGGCGGCCAGGGCTGCGGCCGCGCTGCCCGCCAGGGCCAGGCGCTCGGTCGAGTGGCGCGCCGGGAGGGAGTCGTCCAGGAACACCCACGCCACCACCTGGTCCCGGTCCCGCACGGGCATGAGCAGCGGCCGCGTGGCGCCGCTCCAGCTGGCCAGCCAGAGCGGGTCTACCGTCTGGCCGGCGCCCTGCGGGGCAGCGCCGGCGGGGCCGGCGGGGGTGAGCAGGGTACCGTTTGCGTCCACTATGACCACCCGCTGGCGCAGGTGCGCCGGCACGGAAGCCAGGTCGGGCCAGGCGGCCTCCAGGCGGCGGGCGACGTCGTTCAGGTCTGCGGTGGCGGGCGGCGGGGCGGGGCTCAGCGCCAGGAAGAAGAGGGCGGCACCGGCGGCCGCGAACAGCACCACCAGCGCGGCGATTGCCCCTCGCAGGAACCTCACGGGCGGGCCTCGAACAGGTAGCCGCGCCCCCACACGGTGTGGATGTAGGTGGGGGAGTCCGGGTTGGGTTCGATCCGGGTGCGCAGGCGGCGGATGTGCACACTGAGCGTGCCCTCGCTGGTGTACTCATCGCCCCAGACCTCGCGGATGATCTGCGCCTTGCCGCACACCGAGCCGCGATTTTCCACCAGGAAGTGCAAGATTCGGTCCTCCAGCGCGGTCAGCTGCAGTTCCCTGCCCGCCGCGTAGGTGCGGCCCGTGGACAAGTCCACGCGCAGGTGGGCATCGGCAAATCCCGTCGCCGCGGGAGCGTCGCCGGCCGGGCCGGGCACCTCCGTGGCCGCAGGGAAGGCGGCGCGAGCCGGTAGGCGGGCCGCGTCGGCCCCGGGGCCGGTCGGGAGCGGTGCCGGCGCGGCGGCGCGCCGTTCGAGCGCGCGGCGCACCTTGGCCACCAGGACGGCCAACGAAAAGGGCTTGGTGACAAAGTCATCTGCTCCAAGGGCCAGGCCCTGCACCTGGTCCAGGTCAGAGGCGCGGGCGGAGACGAAGATAATGCAGGGCGAATTGGCATCGCCCGGCGGGGCCGAGCCATCGGGCTGCCCGGGGCCGGCCGGCCCGGTGGGGCCGGGAGCGCGGCCGCGCAACTGGCGGCACAGCTCGAAACCCGAGCGACCCGGCAGGTTCACGTCCAGCAGCACCACCCCCGGCGCTTGGCGCTCCAGCGCGCCAAGCGCCTCCTCCGCGCTCACGCAGTGCACCACGCCCAGCCCGCAGGCTCGCAGATAGTCGGCGGTGGCGGCGCCCAGCTCCGCCTCGTCCTCGACCAGCAACACGTCCAGCGCTTCAACCATGGGCAAAAGTCTCCCACCCACTGCCACCGGCGCGTGACCGCGCCGCACAGACCACAGCGCATACGGGCGTCCCATCTGCGTGGCGGGCGGGGCGTCGTGCAAAAATGGTTCCCAAGCACTTTGGGAAGGACGGCCAATGAAGGTTGTTGTTGTAGGTGGCGGCTACGCGGGCGTGAGCGTGGCCCGTGCGCTGGACGATGTGGCCGATGTGGTGCTCGTCGAAGCCAAGGACACGTTCGTTCACCACGCCGCCACCCTGCGCGCCGCCGTGGACCCGGAGTGGGCAGAGACGATCTTCATTCCCTACGACAAGCTGCTTCAGCGCGGCCAGGTGGTGCGCGGCACCGTCATGCGCCTGGAGGGCACCAAGGTGTTCGTCTCCGACGGCACCACCATCGAGGCCGACGCCGTCGTGCTGGCCACCGGTACCGCCTCCCCGTTCCCCGCGAAGCTGGCTGAGGACTCCCACGAGATCGCCGGCGCCCGCCTGAGCCGCCTGCACCAGGCGCTGCGCCAGGCCAAGCGCGCCCTCGTGGTCGGCGCCGGTGGCGTGGGCGTGGAGCTCGCCGGCGAGCTGACCAGCGCCTACCCGCACCTGACGGTCGTGCTGGTGGAGAAGCAGGACGACATCCTGCCGCTGGAGCCCTGCGACCCGCGCCTGCGCACCGAGCTGCGCTACCAGCTCGAGCAGCGCAACGTGGAGCTGGTGCTGGGCACCTCGCTGGGCTACCTGCCGCCCGTGGACGTGGGCGTGCTCAGCCCCTTCGAGGTGGACACCAAGGACGGCCGCAACATCCAGGCCGACATCTGGTTCCGCTGCTATGGCTCGCGCGTGGCCAGCGGCTACCTGGGCCCGGAGTTCGACCAGGCCAAGCGCGGCGACGGCTCCCTTAACGTGGACGAATACCTGCAGGTGGTGGGCCACCCGGGCGTGTTCGCCGTGGGCGACCTGGCGCACACCCCGGAGCCGGACCGCGCGGATGCGGCAGTGGACCAGGGCCTGCTGGTGGCCTCCGTGCTGCGTGACATCATCGAGGGGCGCGAGCCGCAGCGCACCTACCAGCCCAAGCGCCGCTGGGTGCTCATGCCGCTGGGCCCGGAGGGCGGCGCCTGCGAGCTGCGCGACCCGGAGACCGGCGAGGTCCAGGTGGCCGGCGCGGAGGAGACCGTGCGCATCAAGGGCGAGGACCTGCACACCACCTGGGTGCGCAGCCTGCTGGGCCGCGACTGACCGGCCCGACCCCCGCTCGTTTAGCCGAGGGGTGAACCACCCGGGGCGGGTAGGGGCACTTGCCGCACGATTTGGCGGCATCGGTGCCTCCGCCCGCCCCGGTTCGTCTACCATGGCGCCATGAGTAACGAACCTCGCGTCGCGCTAGACCAGCTCATTCGCGCCCTGGAGACACACTTTGAGGCATGCCGTGCAGGCAGTGCCGACTCCCCGGCGGTCGTGCGCGCCGAATCGGTGCTGGAGGACGCCTTCTTCACCTACGACGACGCCCTGATCCGCGCCTTTGGTGCCTCGCTGCCCTTCGACATCTTCGAGGACGAGGAACTGGACGAGGACGACGAGGACGACGACCTCTACTACGACGACGAGGACGACTCCGACGACGAGGACGAGGAGTTCTACGACGACGAGGACGAAGAGGACGACGACTAGCACGCCCGCCCCCTCGGGGCGCCCCACGCGGCGGCGACCGTTGTGGAGTAACTAAACGGCTTCACGGCTCCTGGCATAGGCTGGGGGCCGTGAATGTTTTGGAGGCCTTCGTCCTGGGACTAATCCAGGCGCTAACCGAGTTCTTGCCCATCTCTTCCTCCGCCCACATCAGGGTGGTGGGGGAGCTGATGGGGACCGACCCGGGGGCGGCCTTCACCGCGATCATCCAGTTGGGCACCGAGCTGGCGGTGCTGATCTACTTCCGCCACGACCTGTGGCGGATCACGAAGTCGTGGGTGGCCAGCCTGCCGGCGCTGTGGCAGCGGGCCCTGGGCCGCAAGATCAAGCACGCCGCCCCGATGGATGCCCACGCCAAACTGGGCTGGATGATCATCGTTGGCTCCCTGCCCATCGTGTTGCTGGGCGTGCTGCTGGAGGACTACATCGACTTCGCGCTGCGCAACCTGTGGATCACGGCCACCATGCTGATCGTGTTCGGCGTGATCCTGGGCTGGGCGGACAAGCGCGGCCAAACGAAGCTCAAGCTGACTGAGATGAAGTGGGGCCAGGCACTGGCGTACGGCTTTGCGCAGGCCGCCGCCCTGATCCCCGGTGTCTCCCGGTCGGGGGGAACCATCACCGCCGGGCGCCTGATGGGCTTCACGCGGGCGGAGGCGGCGCGCTACTCCTTCCTGCTGGCCATGCCGGCGGTGTTCGGCTCCGGCCTGTACAAGCTGGTCAAGGGAGACACCTCCGGGGTGGCGGTGGGGCTTTGGCCTACGCTCGTGGCCACCGTGGTGTCCTTCGCCGTGGGCTACGTGGTGATCGTGGGCTTCTTGAAGCTGATCCAGACCCGCACCTTCATGCCGTTCGTGCTCTACCGCTTCGCGGTGGGCGCGGCGATCATCTTGCTGCTGCTGACCGGGACCGTCCCGGCCCTACCGAGCATGGGAGGCTGAGTGATGCTGCCAGAGGCGCTGTTGTGGGACATGGACGGCACCCTCATCGACTCCGAGGTCTACTGGGTGGCGGCCCAGGTGGAGCTGGCGCAGAGCCACGGAGCCCAGTTCGATGCCAGGCAGTCCCTGGAGTTCGTGGGCAAACCGCTCACGCACTCGGCCCGCATCTACCGCAGCCTGACGGGGATCGAGATGAGCGAGGAGGACGTGATCGCCTCCTGGTGCACCTACGTGGAGACGGCGATCGTGGAACGCGGGGTGCCGTGGCGCCCCGGGGCCCTGGAACTGCTCACCGCCGCCCGCGCGCAGGGGGTGCGGCAGGCGCTGGTGACCTCCTCGTTCACGCACCTGGCGCAGCTCACCGCCACGCAGGTGCCCGGCGGGATGGACGTGGTGGTGGCCGGCGACCAGGTGGCCCGGCTGAAGCCGGACCCGGAGTGCTACCTGAGCGCCTGCGAGCAGCTGGGCGTCAGCCCGGGCCAGACCGTGGGGTTTGAGGATTCGGGCTCCGGGGTGGGCGCCCTGCTGGCCGCCGGCGTCAACGCCGTTTCGATTCCGTACATGGTGCCGATCGAACCCCACCCGCGCCTCTCACGGGTGCGCAGCCTGACCGAGCTGGACCTGGATGCCCTGCGCCGCCTGGTACGCGGCGAGGTGATAGACCACTTCCCGGCAGACCAGAGCGCCGGCGGTCACTAGCGGCCCCCCCCTGGGTTAGGGGGCAGGGACGACGTTGCGCCGGCCTCTACTTAGCGCGGCGCGCGCGTGGCGGCCACGCGGGCAACGTCGTGCTCCTGCAACGGCGGGGGAGTGCCCCCGAAGGCAGGGCAGAGCGACTGGAAGTTGCACCAGTCGCACAGGCGGCTGGGCCGGGGAGCGAACGAGCCCGCCGCCAGGCAGCCGGCCACCTCGTCCCAGAGGAAACCGATCTCCTGTTCCAGGGCGCCGGTCTCGTCGGGGTGGGGGTCGTGAGTGAGGGTGCGCCCGTTGCCCAGGTAGACGATCTGTAGGCGGGCCGGCAGCACGCCCTCGGTGCGCTCGAGCAACAGGGCGTAGAAGCGCAGCTGGAACAGCGCCTCCTCGATGAAGCGGGGGGAGGGCGCCTTGCCCGTCTTGTAGTCCACCACGCGCAGGCGACCGTCCGGGGCGGCGTCGATGCGGTCCACGATGCCGCGAATCAGGGTGCCGTCGGCCAGTTCCACCTCGAGGAACTTCTCCCGGTCGCGCGGCTCCAGCCGGGTGGGGTCCTCCTGGCGGAAGTACTGCTCCACCAGCTGCCGAGCGCTGCCGAACCACTCCGGCCCCTGCGCGGCCGCCAGGGCGGCCAGCTCGGGTTGGCGATCCACCATCGCCTCCCACCGGGGCTGCACCAGGTCCAGCGCTGCGGCGGGCGTGCGCTCCCGGGCCGGCAACAGGTAGAGGTGCTCCAGCACGGAGTGCACCAGGGTGCCGCGCGCGGCCGCAGGGGCGGGCGGCTCGGGCAGGCGGTCCACCTGGCGCAGGCGGAAGAGCAGCGGGCACTGGCGAAACTCCTTGGCCCGGGAGGGGGAGAGCGCAGCGCGCCGGGCCGGTGCCGGGGCGGCCCCGGCCGAGGGCCGAGTGGCGTTGACCGGTACCTGGGCGGCCCCGGCCGCAGCTGGGGCGCCGCCCACCGCCGCCCGGGTGGAGCCGGTGGGCGCCTGGGCGGGGTTGGCCGGCGCGGGCCGCGCGTGCGTGTCTTCCATGCCTTCCACCGTAGCGGCGGGCACCAACACCGCTGGACCCGTCCCGCGCAAAGGAGGGCCGCACCGGCCATCCACAGCCGCCGCGCCGCGCAGAATCGAACGCGCCGCGCGCGGCGCCCGCCGAACATCACGCGCACCGGGGCCGGGCGCTTTACGCAACGCCCGTATGATCTTGGGGTGACTTTTTCTTACACCCCCGCAGGCCCGGCCTCCCGCCGTGGCCCCCTGAAGTACGGCGACCGCGTGCAGCTCACCGACGCCAAGGGCCGCATGCACACGATCGTCCTGCTGGAGGGCGGCTACTTCCACTCCCACCGCGGCTCGTTTCGCCACTCGGAGCTGGTGGGCCTGCCGGAGGGCACCGTGCACACCACCTCCACCGGCGCCCAGTACCTGGTGCTGCGCCCGCTGCTGAGCGACTACGTGCTGTCCATGCCGCGCGGCGCGGCCGTGATCTACCCGAAGGACTCCGGGCAGATCGTGCAGATGGCAGACATCTTCCCGGGGGCGCGCGTGGTGGAGGCGGGCGTGGGCAGCGGCGCGCTGTCCATGTCCCTGCTCAGCGCCGTGGGCGAATACGGCCAGCTCATCTCGTTTGAGCGCCGCGAGGACTTCGCTGAGATCGCGCAGGGCAACGTCGACCTGTGGTTCGGGCGCCGTCACCCTGCCTGGCGCGTGGAGGTGGGCGACCTGGCCGAGCGCCTGCCGCAGGTGGTGGAGCCCGGCAGCATCGACCGGATCGTGCTAGACATGCTGGCGCCGTGGGAGAACCTGCAGGTCTGCGCCGACGCGCTGGCGCCGGGTGGTGTGCTGCTCTGCTACGTCGCCACCGTCACCCAGCTCTCGCGCGTGGTGGAGGACATGCGGGCAAGCGAGCTGTTCACCGAGCCGCACGCCTGGGAGTCGCTGGTGCGCGACTGGCACCTGGAGGGCCTGGCCGTGCGCCCGGATCACCGCATGGTGGCGCACACGGGTTTCCTGGTCACCGCGCGGCGCCTGGCGCCGGGCCACCAGCCGCCGCTGCGCAGCCGCCGCCCGGCCAAGGGCGCCTACACGGGCGAGGAGGTGTGGACCAGCCAGGACCTGGGCGAGCGCCCGACCTCTGACAAGAAGGTGCGCAAGGTCAAGCGGGACGTCACGGCCCGCGTGGCGGACCTGGTTGACCACAGCGCCTGCGAGGTGCCGCCGCCGCCCGGCCAGGACGTCCCGGAGGGCCAGGACGGCCCGCCCGGCCAGGACGGCCAAAACGTCCAGGACGGCCAGATCACGGCGGGGCTGGAGGACTAATGCTTGACGCCCAGGCCGCAGAGCTCGCCTCGCTGCAGGAGAAGAACACCCGCCTGGCGAGCGCGTTGGCCGACGCCCGCGCGCACCTGGCGGCGCTAGGCGAGCAGGTGGAGGCCTGGCGGCGCCAGCCTCTGGACGTGGCCACGGTGGTGGAGGTCGACATGGGGGAGCGCCGCCTGCTGGTGCAGGTGGGCTCGGCGCTGCGCAGCGTGCCGGCCGCCTCCCACCTGGTGTTGGGCACGCTGCACGCGGGCAGCCGGGTGCTGGTGGACGCGGACATGGTGGCCGTGGACGCGGTGGCCCCCGCAGCGGGCGGGGAGCTGTGCGTGCTGACCGAGCGCCTGGATGAGCAGCGCGGGATCGTGACCACGCAGTCGGGTGAGCGCGTGGTGCTGCTGGGCCGCCTGGCCGGCAGCGAGCTGGGCGTGGGCGACTGCCTGCGCTGCGACCTGCGCACCGGCATCGCCCTGGAGCTGGTGGAGCGGCAGGACGTGGAGCAGCTGCTCACCCCGCAGACCCCGGACGTGGCGTTTAGCGACATCGGCGGCCTGGACGACGTGGTGGCCACGGTGCGTCAGGCCATCGAGCTGCCGCTTGAGCAGCCGGAGCTCTTTACCCGCTACGGGCTGCGTCCCACCAGCGGCATCCTGCTCTACGGTCCGCCGGGCTGCGGCAAGACGATGATCGCCAAGGCCCTTGCCACCCAGTTGGCGTCCTCGCACGGCGCGCGCGGCCACTTCTTGGTGATCAACGGCCCGCAGTTGCTGGACAAGTACGTGGGGGAGACGGAGCGCAAGATTCGTGCCGTGTTCGCCCGCGCCCGCGAGCTGGCGGCCACGGGTGCGGCCGTGGTGGTCTTCTTTGACGAGATGGAGGCGCTGTTCCGGCGGCGCGGGGCGGGTAAGTCCAGCGACATGGAGACCACGATCGTGCCGCAGCTGCTCACCGAGTTGGACGGCGTGGGTGGCCTGGAGGGCGTGCGGGTGATCGGCGCGACCAACCGGGAGGACATGATCGACCCGGCGGTGCTGCGGCCCGGCCGCCTGGATTTGAAGCTGCGCATCTCCCGCCCGGACGCCGCCCAGTGCCGCGCCATCGCGCTGACCCACCTGCGGCCCGGCGTGCCTATCGCCGCCAGCGTGCAGGGGGACGACGTTGCCGCCCGCCGCGCGCGCCTTGCCGACGCCCTGGTGGGCGGCCTGGAGTGCGCCCAGGTCTCCACGGACGGCGCCGGGGCCGGCACGACGCTGCTGCAGGTGGCCTCCGGTGCCCTGGTGGCCCGGATCGTGGACCGCGCCAAGCTAGCGGCGCTGCAGGCCACGGCCGCAGGCCGTGCCGAGGGCATCAACGAGGCGGACATCGCGGCCGCCGTGGCCGCAGAGGCGGCGCAGGCGGCCGAGATGGCGGCGCGCCGAGGGCAGGAGGAGCTGTGACCGGACGGATCATCGGCACGGAGACCGAGTACGGCATCCTGCGCGCCAGTGGCGGGCAGTCGCACGTGCTGGCCACCGCGCTCGTGGAGGCCTACGCCGGCCTGCTGGAGCGGCCCGTGACGCGGTGGGACTACGCCGGGGAGGACCCGCTGTGCGACCTGCGGGGCCACCGCCTGGACCGCGCCGCCGCGCACCCCTCGCAGCTAACCGATGCCTCCGCCCACCGCGGCGGGATGGTCAGCAACGGGCACGTGGCCGCCGCGCCGCAGGACTTCCCGGTGGGGGCGGCGGGCGGAACGTCGGCCACCCTGATCGGCACCGAGGCGCTGGCGAGCGCGCAGGCGTTGGCCCGTCCCGGCCGGGCCGAGCTCGCGCTGCCGCACCCGGGCGTGGTCATCACGCCGGCCGGCGCGCGCTTCTACGTGGACCACGCCCACCCGGAGTACTCGGGCGGAGAATGCGACTCGGTGCGCGCGGCGGTGGCCGTGGACCGCGCCGGCGACCTGGTGGCGCAGCGGGCGGCCGACGCGCTGGGGGATGGCACCGTGGTCTACAAGAACAACACCGACGGCAAGGGAGCGGCCTACGGCTCCCACGAGAACTACCAGGTGCGCCGCGAAGTAGACCTGGACGATCTGATCTCCGTGCTCACCCCCTTCCTGGTCACCCGCCCGATCCTGTGCGGCACCGGGCGGCTGGGGCGCGGGCAGCGCTCGCAGCAGCCGGGCTTCCAGCTCTCGCAGCGCGCCGACTTCATCGAGAACGACATCGGCCTAGAAACTACCTTCAACCGGCCAATCTTCAACACCCGCGACGAGCCGCACGCGGATTGGGCGATATGGCGCCGCCTGCACGTCATCAACGGGGACGCTAACCAGTTTGAGTTTTCCACCTTCCTGCGGCTGGGCACCACCGCCTTGGTTTTGGACATGATCGAGGCTGGCACGCCGTTGGAGATCCATGCGTTGGCGTTGGCTAGCCCTCTGCGGGCGGTGCGGGAGGTCTCATACGACACCACCCTCACGCAGGAACTGGAGCTGCAAAGCAGCAAGAGCGCCACGGCCATTGAGATCCAGCGCGCCTACCGGCAGGCCGTCATCGACGCTTTGGGCCAGGCCGCCCTGAGCGGCGAGCGGGCCGAGATCCTGCACTGGTGGGGCCGCGTGCTGGACCTGCTGGAGACCGACCGGGACGCCGCGGCTCCCTACGTGGAGTGGGTGGCCAAGCTGCAGCTACTGGAGGGGATGCGCCAGCGGCTGGGCGGAGACTGGGCCCACCCGCGCCTGGCCGCGCTGGACCTGCAGTGGCACGACCTGTGCCCGCAACGCTCCCTGGTGGCGCGCCTGGAGGCCGCCGGGCGCGTGGCGCACCTGCTGGCGCCGGGAGAGGCGCAGGCGGCGGAGCACGCCTCGCCGTGCGCCACGCGGGCCGCCGTGCGCGGCGCAGCGGTAGCGAGCTTGCCGGTGGTGGCCGCGTCCTGGACCTCGGTGATCCTGGACCTGGACGGGGATGAGTACCTGCGCCGCGTCCACCTGCCAGAGGCGGGCGGACAGGCGCAGCCGCCGCTGCTGGCGCGGGCTTACGATGTTTTGCAGGAGGAGAGATGAGCGAGCAGACTTTCGCCGGCGCGACTGCCGGCAGCGGCGAGGAAGAGGCGCAGGCCGCCCTACGGCCCCAGGCCAAGGACGTTGACCTGGATGCGCTGCTGGACGACATCGACGCGGTGCTGGCCACCGACGCCCAGGCGTTCGTGCAGGGATTCGTGCAAAAGGGCGGTCAGTGACCGGTTTGGACACTGAGCCCACCCAGCGGCGGCGCATAGTCGGCGTCGAGATCGAGTACGGCATCACCCACGTGGGGCCGGGGCCCGAGCTCGGCGCGGAGGAGGCCGCCCAGGAGCTGTTCAACGACCCCTCCCTGGCCAGGGGCGCCAACATGTTCCTGCCCAACGGCGGCCGCCTCTACCTGGACGTGGGGGCCCACCCCGAGTACGCCACCGCCGAGTGCGCGCGCCTAGCGGACGTGCTGGCGCAGGACCGGGCCGGCACCGAGATGCTCGCCGCGTTGGCCGAGCGAGCTACGGCGCGCCTGCAGGAGCGGGGCGTGGCGGGCCAGATTCATCTGCTGCGCAACAACCTGGACTCGGCCGGCTCCTCGTTTGGCTGCCACGAGAACTACCTGATCCGCCGCCGCTTCGACTTCCGCCGCCGCGTGATGGGGCTGGTGCCTCACCTGGTCAGCCGCCAGGTGGTGGCGGGAGCGGGCCACGTGCGCCGCGAGCAGGACGGCACCGCCCGCTACGTGCTCTCCCAGCGGGCCGATGTGGTCAGCGAGGTGGTCTCCGCAGCCACCACGCGGGCCCGGCCGCTGATAAACACCCGCGACGAGCCGCACGCCAACCACGAGCTCTACCGCCGCCTGCACATCATCAACGCGGACACCTCGATGGCAGAGGGCTCCAGCCTGATCAACCTGGCCTCCACCGCCCTAGTGCTCACCGCCCTGGAGGAGGGGGCGCAGCTGGAGGACCTGGAGCTGGTGGACCCGATCGGGGCCGTGCGCGCGATCTCCGCCCAGGGCAGCGCGCGCGTGGAGCTGAAGAACGGACAGTGGCTGACGGGCCTGGAGCTGCAGGCGCACTACGTGGAGCGCACCGCCCACCTGGCGGCCAGCGACCCGGACCCGGTGGTGCGCCTGGGCCACGAGCTGTGGGGGCGGGCGGTGGATGCGCTGCGCGCCGGCCGTGAGGACGAGGTGGCCGACCTCTTGGACCACGTGGCCAAGCGGCGCCTGCTGGAACGCCACTGCGAGCGCCACGGCGTGGGCCTGGACCACGCCTCGGTGGCGACCCTGGAGCTGGCCTACCACGACATCACGGCGCACGGACTGCGCGCCCGGCTGGAGGCGGCTGGGCTGCTGCGCCGCTTCACCACCGTCGCCCAGGTGGAGGCCGCCCAGAACAGCGCCCCCGCCACCCGCGCCAGCCTGCGGGGGGCGGCCATAGCGGCCGCGCTGGAGTACCGGCGGGACCTGGCGGCGGATTGGACGACGTTGCGCCTGCTGGATCGCAGCCTGCCGGCCATCACGCTCGCCGACCCGTGGGAGACCAGCAACCCTGCAGTTGCTGAGCTGGTGGCCCACCTGCGCAGCCCCGAACGCGGGGCGACCGAGGCGATGTTGCTGCTATGAGCCAGTCGCGCGACTTCTCCCTGCCCTCGCGCCGCGCGCTGCGCCAACAGGGCCAACTCACGCCGCTCGAGGAGAGCACCGCTCAGTCCGACGCCGCTGCGGTGGGCACCGCGCAGGCCGAGGAGGCGCGGGAGGGGCAGGCGGCGCAGCCCGCCGCCGAAGCGGCGCCCCGGCGGGTGCGGCGGCGAGACCTGCGCCAGCAGCAGGGCGACGCGCCCACCCCGCCTGTCACCTCCGACCTGCCGTTCTGGCCGGTCACCCAGCCCGACGCCGAGGCCGGAGTGGCCCGGCCCGCAGAGGGACCTGAACGCGCCGAGCCGCTAGTCCCGGTGGCACCGCCGCGCCGCCCGGAGCGGAGCGGCGGCAGCGCCGCCCTGTCCCAGCTGAGGCGCCTGGCGCGCGGCTGGTGGCTCTGGGCGGGCCTGCTGGTTGCCGCGCTTGTGATCGGGGTGATCGCCGCCGTGGTGCAGCAAAACGCCGCAGAGCAGCGGGCAATCGAGGAGGCGCGGCGCGGCGCGTTCGACTCCGTGCAGGTGAGCGGGCGGCTGGGATCGGTGCCCACGTTGAGCCTGCAAAACCCCGTGGAGCTGGCCGCCGCGCCCAATCACCGGGTGGTCCAGGCCGGCACGGGCCGGGAGCTGCAAGAGGGCGACCGCGTGGTGCTGGCGGTGACCACCTTCAACGGACAGACCGGCAAGCGCGTCCTGGAGGGCGCGTTCCCGCACGTGGACGTGGTGGAGGTCAACGCGGACAGCCTGGGCGCCTCGCTGCACGGCATCCTGCTGGGGCAGCGCGACGGCGCCCGCCTGTTGGTGCTGAACGCGGTGGAGAAGGGCGGCCAGGCCTACCCCGAGCTGGCGGTGGTGGACGTGCTGCCGCGCCAACTGCCGGTGGAGGGAGCGGGGCAGAGCCCGTCGGCCGCGATCGAGGGCGACCTGAGATCGATGGTGTCCTTCGACGCCCACTCCGTGCCGCAGCTCGCTCCCTGGGGCGTGGCCACGCAGCTGGTGAAGGTCGAGGAGCTGATCTCCGGCACCGGCGAGCAGGTGGCAAAGGGCGACACGGTGGTGGTGCAGTATGTGGTCTCCACCTGGGACGGCAAGGTACGCGAGTCCACCTACGCAGGCCTGGGCCCGCAGGAGGTCATGGTGGCCTCCCTCCAGCCGGGCCTGGCCGAGGCCGTGATCGACCGGGCCGTGGGGAGCCGCCTGGTGCTGGCCGCGCCCGCCGCGCTCACCGACGGCAACGCGGACATCCTGGCCGTGGTGGACATCCTGGCCATCAGCGCCAGAAACCAGTAGGCCGCCCTTAAACCCCTAGCCCGGTGCCGCTCGCTAGGGCACCACGCGGAGGTAGCGGCGGGATTTAGGCGCGGGCCGGTGGTCGACGTCGTCCCTGCAGCCGTTATGAATGGCGCCGCCCGGCGGGGCGGTGGCCGCGCTAGCGGGGGTGGCGCGCCCGCCACCAAGGGCCCGGGCCAGGCCGGCGCGGTAGGCGTGGGCCTCCTCGTCGGCGGCCCACCTTGGCCACAGCTGGTTCCAGTAGCCGTCACGCTCGGCCACTCGGCGCTCGCGCAGCGAGGCGGGCGCCTCCACGCGCACCACCAGATCGGCCAGGCGCACCAGGGCGACGTCGGCCCCCACGCCCTCGATCAGCAGGGGCGCGCGCAACCTGGCCGGGGCAAGCAGGGGGACGCTCCCGCCCGGGCGGGAGGCGAGCCAGTCCCAGGTGGGCAGGTCGGCGTGCCCGTGGCTGGTGGAGCGCCGCAGCGCAGCCTCAACGAGGCGCAGCCCGGGCTCCAGGCCGCGCCACCCCAGGTAGCTGGCCTCCACCTGCAGGTGCACCGCGTGGGGCGGCAGTAGGTCTAGCAGGGCCCGGGCGAGCGTGGACTTGCCGCTCCCGGCGGCTCCCCCGATCACGATCACGCCCCGGCGCGGCAGCAGGTGGGCCAACAGGGCCGGTGCGGCGCGGAAGGACACCTGTTGAACGCGGGCGGTGGCTGGCATGGCGCAAAGGCTACCCTTGGCCCAGCGAAAGGAGCAGCGATGACGGTGGCACTCAGGGTGATTCCCTGCCTGGACGTGGATGGCGGCCGAGTGGTCAAGGGCGTCAACTTCCAAAACCTACGCGACGCCGGCGACCCGGTGGAGCTGGCTAAGCGCTACAGCGAACAGGGGGCTGACGAGATCACCTTCCTGGACGTCTCGGCGTCCGTGGAGGGCCGCGCCACCACGCTGGACATCGTGGCCCGCACGGCGGAGAACGTGTTCGTGCCGCTCACCGTGGGCGGCGGGGTTCGCAGCGTGGAGGACGTGGACGCGCTGCTGCGCGCGGGCGCGGACAAGGTGGGCGTTAACACTGCGGCCCTGGCGGACCCCGCGCTGCTGGCGCGCATCGCCGACCGCTTCGGGGACCAGGTGGTGGTGCTCTCGGTGGACGCCCGGCGCGGCCCCACCCCCTCGGGTTACGAGGTCACCACCCACGGCGGCAAGCGCTCCAGCGGCAAGGACGCGCTGGAATGGGTGCGCCAGGCCAGCGAGCTGGGCGTGGGGGAGATTCTGCTGAACTCAATGGACGCCGACGGTGTGCGCGAGGGCTTCGACCTGGAGATGCTCGCCGCAGTGCGCGCCGAGGTGAAGGTGCCGGTGATCGCCTCCGGTGGCGCCGGCAGCGTGGAGCACTTCGTGGCGGCCGCCGACGCGGGCGCCGACGCCCTGCTGGCCGCCTCTGTTTTCCACTACGGCACCCTGACGATCGCGCAGGTGAAGGAGGCCCTTGCCGGCGTCGGTCACATGGTGCGCCTGGGCGGTCCGGCCACCCCGGGGGAGCAGCGGTGAGCGGGCAGGCAAGCGGGCAGGGCGGCGACGCGCTGGACCCGCAGCTGCTGGCCCGCCTGAAGTTTGACCAGCACGGCCTGATCTGCGCGGTCATCCAGGACGACGCCACCGGCGCGGTGCTCATGGTGGCCTGGATGAATCAGACCGCGCTGGCCCGCACCCTTTCGACCGGGCGCGTTTGGTTCTGGTCCCGTTCCCGACAGGAGTACTGGCGCAAGGGGGACACCTCCGGGCATCGCCAGTACGTGCGCTCCGTCCACGCGGACTGCGACGGCGACGCCCTGCTGGTGCGCGTGCACCAGGTGGGGGCTGCCTGCCACACCGGTACGCGCACCTGCTTCGAGGCCGGCGGGCCGCTGCCGGCCGTGGTGGGCGATGAGCGGACCGACGCGGCGGTGCTGGACGGGCGGGCCCCGTGACGCGCGCGCTGCACTGGGGCCAGACCTGGCCGAGTCGGGAGGAGTTCGCGGACCTGACGGGCGCGCGGCGAACCGTGGTGGTGGCCCGCAAGCTGCTGGCCGAGGAACTGACGGCGGTGGGTGCCTACCGGCGCCTGGCGGCCGGCCGGGCTGGAACGTTCCTGCTGGAGTCTGCCGAGCAGGGAGGCCAGTGGGGCCGGTGGAGCTTCATCGGCGTCAACGCGCTGGCCACCCTGCAGGGGGCGGCGCACTGCCCCACCTGGCAGGGGGAGGTACCGGACTGCGTGGCGCGGGAGGGCGACGTCGTCCACCTGATTGGGAGCGTCCTGGAGCAGTTGGGCCAGGCGGCCCACGCGCCTGCTGGAGGCACGACGCTGCCGCCGCTGGGCGCCGCCCTGGTTGGCGCGATCGGCTGGGACGCCCTCTACACGTGGGAGCCCAAGCTGCGCCGGGCCGCGCCCGACGAGCTGGGGCTGCCCGACGTCGCACTGACGCTGGTGCGCGACGTCGTGGCCCTTGACCACCACGCCGGGGAGCTGTGGCTGCTCACCGTCTGCTACGACGCGAGCGAGGGCGACTTCGACGCCGCCGTGGCCCGGCTCGACGCGATGCAGGCCGGACTGGCCCAGCCCCTGCCCGTGCAACTCAGCGGCAGCGGTGAGGCCCAGGCGCTAGAGCGGAGACACCGCACCTCGCAGCAGGACTTCGAGGCCGCCGTGGTGCGCGGCAAAGAGGCGATCGTGGACGGCGAGGTGTTCCAGGTGGTGCTCTCGCAACGCACCGACGTGGACTGTCCGGCCAGCCCGCTGGCCGTCTACCGGGCGTTGCGCTCCATCAACCCGAGCCCCTACATGTACCTGTTCGAGCACGTGGACGCCGACGGCAGGCCGATCACGGTGGTGGGCTCCAGTCCCGAGACGCTGGTGCGCGTCACCGACGGGCAGGTCTACACCTTCCCGATTGCCGGTTCGCGGCCCCGCTCCGGTGACGCCCAGGTGGACCGGGAGCGGGTGGCCGAGCTGCTGGCTGACCCCAAGGAGCTGTCGGAACACACCATGCTGGTGGACCTGGCCCGCAACGACCTGTCGAAGGTGTGCGACCCGGCCAGCGTGAGCGTGGCTGCGCTCATGGAGATCAAGCACTTTTCCCACATCATGCACATCTCCTCCACCGTCACCGGCCGGCTCCGCCCCGGTCGCACGGCGCTGGACGCCCTGGTGGCCACCTTCCCGGCCGGCACGCTCAGCGGCGCCCCCAAGCCGCGCGCGATTGAGCTGATCGATCAGCTGGAGCCTGCGCGGCGCGGCTTCTACGGCGGCGTGGTGGGCTACCTTGGGCTGGACGGCAACGCAGACCTGGCCATCACGATCCGCACCGCAGTCATCCGCGACGGGGTAGCGCACGTGCAGGCGGGGGCGGGCGTGGTGGCGGACTCCGTGCCGCGCAAGGAACACGAGGAGACCCGCCACAAGGCCGCAGCGATGCTCAGCGCGATCGAAACGGCGGCGGGCCTGACTAACCTTTAAGGCGATATGGCTGTTATTCGAAGGAAAGTGGGCGCGCTGTGGGCGCGCACGGCGGCGGCGTTTGGGCCCGGCGACCTCGCCTGGGTGCTCATGGCGTGGCTGGCAAGCCGGGCCCTGCTACTCGGCGCGGCCCTTATGGTGGGCATCGAGCGCGAGATGCCGGTGCTGGAGGTGGTGCGACGCTGGGACGCCGTGCACTTCCTGGACATCGCGGTGCTCGGGTACCCGGGCGTGGACCCCAACCTGGTGGCGTTCTTCCCCGGGCTACCGATCTCCGTGTGGCTGCTCGGCAAGATCGGCATATCGGCAACGCTGGCTGGCCTGCTGGTGGTCAACGCCAGCACCCTGCTTGCCGCCTTGGCCCTCACCCGCCTGGCCGGGCGCACCGCAGGCATCATCTGGCTGTTCGGGCCGGCAATGATCTTCGGCTTCGTGCCCTACTCGGAGGCGCCGTTCGCTGCGGCGTTCTTCTGGGCCTGGGAAAGGGCCCGGGCGGGCCGGTGGGCCACAGTCTCACTCCTGCTCTCCGTGGCGGTCGCCTTCCGGGTCACCGGAGTGGTCGCTGGAGTCGCCCTGGTGGTAATGGGCCTTGTGGAGGGACGCACCTGGGCCCATAAGCTCAAGCCTTTCGCGTGGATGCTGCCGCCCGCTGCGGTCGCGGTCGCCTACCAGGCCTACGTCTGGCGTATCTCCGGAGACCCGCTGGGCTGGGTCCACGCGCAGTCACGGGGATGGGCACGTAGTTTCCACTGGCCCTGGGAGGCATTCAAGGTCACCTGGGACAACGCATCCCCGCACGTGTCTCCCGACTTCTACACCTTCTTCCGGCTCGAGGCCTTGGCGGCAGTGGTGAGCCTGCTGCTCGGGCTCTACCTGCTGGCGCGCAGGTGGTGGCCGGAGGCGGTGTTCGTGCTGTTGAACCTGGCCATGTTCTCCTTCTCCGACTACTACATGTCCCTGGCCCGCTCGGTGGTCTACTGGCTGCCCCTCTGGCTCCTGGCCGCGCACGCCCTCACCGGAGTCCACCCGGCGAGGGGAATGCAGGGCCCCGCTGGACGCGGCGTGACGTGGCCGGAGCAGGCGGTATACACGCCGCTGCGCAAGGTGATGATCGCCGCCACGGTCGTGCTAAGCGGTGGCGTAATGCTGTGGTGGGCAGACATGTTCCTGGAGGGCGCCTGGGCAGGCTGACCCGCGTGCATCGCCGCAGCGGCGGAGCACGCGCGGGCGGTGGCGTGTCAAATCACCCGCGCCGAGCCGCGTCACCGTTGGGCCGCGTATTGCACTGGCCGTAACAGTGGGGGCGGCGGGCGGAACGTCGGCCATCGCGGCGCCCAAATGTGGGCGCGAGATTCCGGTGTATGCGCCAAGCGGTAGGGTAGGGCCGCAACGGCAAGGGGGCCGCCTGGAACCGGGTTGGGTGACGAAAGGGGCAAGCGTGAACGTGCTGGAGAGCATCGTGGCGGGCGTGCGTGACGATGTGGCGCGCCGAGAAGCGCAAAAGCCGCTCGCGCTGGTCAAGGAGGAAGCCGCCCGGCAAGTAAGCGCCCGTGCCGTGGTGCCTGCGCTGCGCAGCGGCGCTGGGCCGCTCACGATCATCGCTGAGGTCAAGCGCTCCAGCCCCTCCAAGGGCCGCCTAGCGGACATCCCGGACCCGGCCACGCTGGCGCGCCTGTACGAGGCCGGCGGGGCGTCGATGATCTCGGTGCTGACGGAGGAGCGACGCTTCGGCGGCAGCCTGGCGGACCTGGACGCGGTGCGCCGCGCGGTGGACATCCCGGTGCTGCGCAAGGACTTCGTGGTCACCCCCTATCAGATTCACGAGGCGCGCGCCCACGGCGCCGACTGCGTGCTGCTGATCGTGGCGGCCCTGGAGCAGCCGGCGCTGGAGTCCTTCATCGAGCGGATTCACTCCCTGGGCATGACGGCGCTGGTGGAGACGCACTCGCGGCTGGAGGCGCGCCGCGCGGTGGACGCGGGCGCCAAGCTGATCGGCGTCAACGCCCGCGACCTGACCACGCTGGAGGTAGACCGCTCCACGTTCGCGCAGGTGGTGGACGTGATCCCCAGCGACATCACGGTGGTGGCCGAGAGCGGGGTGCGGGGCCCGCACGACGTGGTGGACTACTTCCGCGCCGGCGCCAACTCGGTGCTGGTGGGGGAGGCGCTGGTCAAGAGCGGCGATCCGGCTGCGTCGGTGCGCGAGTTCATCGCCGCCTGCTCCCACCCCTCCCTGGGCCCCAACCCGGACAACGAGAAGGAATGACCATGAGCTTGGCACAGCACCCCGGACCGGACTTCGGGGACTTCGGCGGCCGCTACGTGCCCGAGGCCCTGCAGGCCACGCTGGACGACCTGACGGAGGCATGGGCGCAGCTCCAGGCCGACCCGGGCTTTCACGCGGAGCTCGCCGAGCTGCACCGCAACTACGTGGGACGACCCTCGCCGCTGACGGAGGTGCCGCGCTTTGCCAGCCACGCCGGGGACGTGCGCGTCTTCCTCAAGCGCGAGGACCTCAACCACACCGGCAGCCACAAGATCAACAACGTGCTGGGCCAGGCCCTGTTAACCCGCAAGGTGGGCAAGAGGCGCGTGATCGCAGAGACGGGGGCGGGCCAGCACGGCGTGGCCACCGCGACGGCGGCCGCACTGCTGGGACTGGAGTGCGTGATCTACATGGGCGCGCAGGACATGCAGCGCCAGGCCCTGAACGTGGCGCGCATGCGCTTGCTGGGCGCGGAGGTGCGCGGCGTGGCCACCGGCAGCGCTACCTTGAAGGACGCGATCAACGAGGCCTTCCGCGACTGGGTTTCTAACGTCGCCACCACGAACTACATATTCGGCACGGCTGCGGGTCCGGCCCCGTTCCCCGCGCTGGTGCGGGACCTGCAGCACGTGATCGGCCAGGAGGCCCGCGAGCAGATGCTGGAGCGCACCGGCACCCTGCCGGACGTGGTCTGCGCCTGCATCGGCGGCGGCTCCAACGCGATCGGCATTTTCAACGCCTTCTTGGACGACGCTGCCGTCCGGCTGGTCGGATTGGAGGCCGGCGGCGACGGGCTGGAGAGCGGGCGGCACGCCTCCTCCATCACGGCAGGCGAGGTGGGGGTGCTGCACGGGGCGCGCTCCTACCTGCTGCAGGACGAGGACGGGCAGACGCGCGAGTCGCACTCCATCTCGGCCGGGCTGGACTACCCGGGCGTCGGGCCGCAGCATTCGTGGCTGGCCAGCATCGGGCGGGCCGAGTACCGGCCCGTGACGGACGCGCAGGCGATGGAGGCCTTCCGGCTGTTGTGCCACACGGAGGGAATCATCCCGGCCATCGAGTCCGCCCACGCGCTGGCGGGCGCGCTGCAGCTGGGACGCGAGCTGACGCAGGCGGGGGCGCGCGGCGCGAACGGGGGAGCACCGGTGATCCTGGTCAACCTCTCCGGGCGCGGGGACAAGGACGTGGCCACCGCGGCCCGATGGTTTGACCTGCTGGACCAGGCGGAGGCGGCGGAGGCCGCCGCAGAGCTGGGGGAGACGAAGTGAGCACGAACTATTCAGGCGAGCGCATCGCCCAGATAAAGGCCGACGGGGGAGCGGCGCTGATCGGCTACCTGCCGGTGGGCTACCCCACGGTGCGCGGCTCGATCGACGCGGTTAAGGCGCTCATCGACGGCGGCGTTGACGTGATCGAGCTGGGCTTCCCCTACAGCGACCCCGGCATGGACGGGGAGGTGATCCAGCGCGCCAGCGAGGCGGCGCTGGCGCGCGGGGTCAAGCTCAAGGACTACATCGCCGCCGTGGAGGAGCTTGCCCCGCTGGGCGCCCCGATCACCCTGATGAGCTACTACAACCCGATCCACCGCTACGGCGTGGAGGCCTTCGCCCGGGACCTGGCCAACGCCGGTGCGGCGGGCGTGATCACCCCGGACCTGACCCCGGACGCGGGTGGGCAGTGGCGCGCGGCCGCCACGGCGGCCGGCCTGGAGCAGATCTTCCTGGTGGCACCGTCTTCCACCGACGAGCGCTTGCGGATGACGGTGGAGGCCCACCGGGGTTGGATTTACGCCGCCTCCACGATGGGCGTGACCGGCGTGCGGGCCAAGGTAGACGACGTGGCCCGCCAGCTGGTGGAGCGCACGCGCGCCGCCGGCGCCGACCTGGTGTGCGTGGGCCTGGGCGTGTCCAACGGGGAGCAGGCGGCCGAACTGGCGCAATACTCCGACGGCGTTATTGTTGGCTCTGCATTCGTGCGCACCGTGGGCGAGGCCAGCGCGGTCGACCTGGCACGACTGCGGCAACTTGCTTCTTCTATCCGCGCGGGGGTGCGCTAAATGACGGTTTCGCTGCCACTGTCCATTCCGAGCCCGAGCCAGGGGGTGTGGCACCTGGGCCCCCTGCCGCTGCGTGCTTACGCGCTCTTCATCCTGGTGGGAATCTTCCTGGCGGTGATCTGGAGCTCCAAGCGTTACGCCGCGCGGGGTGGAGACGGCGAGGTGGTGTACGACGCCGCCATCTGGGTGGTGCCCGCCGGCATCCTGGGCGGGCGCCTCTACTACGTGTTCACCGTGCCGGAGCAGTACTTCGGCGAGCACGGCTCCCTGCTCAACATCGTCAAGGTGTGGGAGGGCGGCCTGGGTATTTGGGGCGCCGTGGTGGGCGGTGGCCTGGGCGCGCTGGCCTACTTCCGCTATCGGGGCCTACGCCTGGCCCCCTTCGCTGACGCGCTGGCGCCGGCGCTGATCGTGGCGCAGGCGATCGGTCGGCTGGGCAACTACTTCAACCAGGAGCTCTTTGGCCGCCCCACCACGCTGCCCTGGGGCCTGGAGATCGACGCCCACAACATGCCGCCCGGCTACGCCGAGGGCACCCTGTTCCACCCCACCTTCCTCTACGAGCTGCTGTGGAACCTGCTGATCGCCGCCGTGCTGCTGTGGATCGAGCGGCGCCGCTGGCTGGTGCCCGGGCAGCTGTTCGTGCTCTACGTGATCGGCTACACCCTGGGCCGCTCCATGATCGAGACGCTGCGCATCGACAAGAGCGAGTACATCCTGGGCATCCGCGTCAACCTGTGGCTGGTCTTCCCGACCCTGCTGATCGCCATCGGCGTCTACTTCTACCAGCGCGCCACCGCCCGCAAGGCAGGCGTGGGCGGCACCCTGCCGGCGGTCGCCGAGGGCGTGAAGGCGACGTCGGCCCAGGTCAGTGCCCGCAAGGAGGCACGGGACGAAGGTCACGCCACCGGGCAGGAGGGCTACGCGCCCTACCCGCTGGGCGGCCAGGAAAACGCCGATCCGGCCCACATTTACCTGCCCGGCCGCGAGCCCGGCACCGACGAACCGAGTGGAAAGGACGCCAAGAACTGAGGTCGAGGCCGCGCGGGGCTGAGCCCTCGGTCCCAGGCGCGCCGCGATTTCGGCTAGGCTTGTAGTCATGCGAAGTGCGAAGATTGTCTGCACCATTGGCCCCGCCACGGCCAGTTCCGATCAGGTGCAAGCGTTGGTTGACGCCGGCATGGATGTGGCTCGTATCAACTGCTCCCACGGTTCCTACGAGCAGCACGAGGAGGTCTACCGCAACGTGCGCCGCGCGGCGGACGCCTCCGGTCGCGCCGTTGCGGTCCTGGTGGACCTGCAGGGCCCCAAGATCCGACTGGGCCGATTCGAGAACGACCTGAAGCACAGGCTCGAAAAGGACGACATCTTCACGATCACCACGGACGACATCCTGGGCACCAAGGAGCGCGTGGGCACCACGTTCAAGGGCCTGCCCGGCGACTGCCGCCCCGGCGACCGCCTCCTGATCGACGACGGCAACGTCGCGGTGCGCGTGGTTGAGGTCACCGACACCGACGTGGTCACCCGCTGCGAGGTGCCCGGCTTCGTCTCCAACAACAAGGGCATCAACCTGCCCGGCGTGGCCGTGTCCGTCCCGGCCCTGTCTGAGAAGGACCGCGACGACCTGCGCTGGGCCCTGCGCCTGGGCGCCGACTTCATCGCCCTGTCCTTCGTGCGCAACGCCGCCGACATCGAGGACGTCCACGAGGTCATGCGCGAGGAAGGCCGCTTCATCCCGGTCATCGCGAAGATCGAAAAGCCGCAGGCCGTGGCAGCGCTGCAAGAGATCGTCGACGCCTTCGACGGCGTAATGGTCGCCCGCGGTGACCTCGGCGTGGAGATGCCGTTGGAGGAGGTGCCGCTGGTGCAGAAGCGCGCCATCGAATTCGCGCGCCGCTACGCCAAGCCCGTCATCGTGGCCACCCAGGTGCTGGAGTCCATGATCCAGAACCCGCGCCCCACCCGCGCCGAGGCCTCCGACTGCGCCAACGCGATCCTGGACGGCGCCGACGCGGTCATGCTCTCCGGCGAGACCTCCGTGGGCGCCTACCCGATCGAGGCCGTGCGCACCATGGCCAAGATCATCGAGGAAGTCGAGATCAAGGGCGGAGACATGATCTCCACCTACCGCGCCAAGCCCCTCACCAAGGGTGGTGTCATCACCGAGGCCGCCGTTAGCATGGGCGAGCGCCTGGAGGCCAAGTACCTGGTCACCTTCACCCAGTCCGGTGACACGGCCCGCCGCCTGTCCCGCTGGCGCTCCCACGTGCCGCTCCTGGCCTTCACGCCGCTGGACTCCACCCGCTCCGTGCTGGCCCTGTCCTGGGGCGTGCAGACCTACAAGGTCCCCTTCGTCTCCCACACGGACGACATGGTGGAGCAGGTGGACCGCACCCTGCGCGAGACCGGACTGGCCGTTGACGGCGAGCGCGTCATCATCTGCGCCGGCATGCCCCCGGGCACCGCAGGCTCCACGAACTCCATCCGCATCCACTCCGTTGGAGACGTCTCCGACTACCGCTGAGGTGGCGCGAACCTGGGCTGGGGGCGGCGAAACGAAACGGGTTTCGCCGCCCCAGCCTTCGTGTTCCCGGGCGGGTAACAGGTCCAGGGGACAGTGAAAGGGGCGGCGAGCCCGCATTCGCGGGTATCGCCGCCCCTTTGGCGCTTATTCAATTTGTGCCCCGGGTGGGATTCGAACCCACAACCTAACGATTTTGAGTCGTTCGCCTCTGCCAATTGGGCCACCGGGGCGGGCCTGGTACACACTAGCGTGACATGCCGCCACGGAGCAATTTCGTGCCCGCCCGCCGTGTTTTGGTGCCTTTAGCGGGATAGGATGGAGGGCGTGAACAACGACGCTCCTCCAACAATCGATGAGATCATCAACGGCGCTGACTCCTCGGGTACTGATAGTTCGGTCCCGACCGCTCGGCGCGTGGTGGTGGCAGAAGACGAGACCCTGATCCGCCTGGACATCGTGGAGATTCTGGAGGCGGCCGGCTACGAGGTGGTTGGTGAGGCCGACAACGGCGAGGAGGCCGTCCAGCTGGTCACCGAGCTCGAGCCGGACGTGGTGCTGCTGGACGTGAAGATGCCGATCATGGACGGCATCACGGCCGCGGAGCGCATTCTGAAGGACAACGCGTGTGCCGTGGTGATGCTGACGGCGTTCTCGCAGTCCGCGCTGGTGGAGCGCGCGCGGGACGCCGGTGCGATGGCGTATGTGACCAAGCCGTTCTCCGAGGCTGACCTGCTGCCGGCCATCGACATCGCCTTCGCGCGCTACCAGGAGATCGTGGCGCTGGAGGACGAGATCGCCGACCTGCAGGTCCGCTTCGAGACTCGCAAGCGGGTGGACCGGGCCCGTGGCCTGCTCATGTCTGAGATGAACCTGAGCGAGGGGGAGGCGTTCCGCTGGATTCAAAAGACCTCCATGGACCGCCGCCTGACCATGCGCGAGGTGGCGGACGCGGTGATCGAGCAGCTCGGTAAGGGCAAGGACTGAGCATTTATGCTGTGTGCTCGGGCGCCTTTCGGGGTGCCCGAGCACAGTGCTCTTGATTTGGACGGGAGCTAGCCGATGGCCGGTGGCCTTATTGCCCTGCTGGACGACATTGCGACGATGGCGAAGCTCGCCGCGTCCTCTTTGGACGACGTTGCCGCCGGCGCCGCGAAGGCGTCGGCCAAGGCCGTGGGCGTGGTTATCGACGACACGGCGGTGACGCCCCAGTACGTGCGGGGCCTGTCCCCGGCGCGGGAGCTGCCGATCATCGGCAGGATCGCGCGCGGCTCGCTGATCAACAAGCTGCTGGTGATCCTGCCGGCGGCGTTCCTGCTGTCCTACTTCGCGCCGTGGTCGCTGCCGGTGCTGCTGCTGATCGGCGGCACCTACCTGTGCTTCGAGGGGGCGGAGAAGGTGCTGGTCAAGCTCCACGTGCTCTCCCACCACGAAGACGACGGCGGTGCGGCGGGCGCGGAGAGCGCCGAGGAGCTGGAAAAGCGCATGGTGTCCTCCGCGATCCGCACGGACCTGATCCTGTCTGCAGAGATCATGCTGATCTCCCTGGCGGAGCTGGCGGGGGAGACGAACACGATGCGCGTGGCGATCCTGGTGGCCGTGGCACTGTTCATGACCTTCTTTGTCTACGGCCTGGTGGCGGTGCTGGTGAAGATGGACGACTTCGGCGCCTCGCTGGTGCGTCGCGGCGGCGGGCGCGCCAGGCTGGGGACGGCGATCGTGCGGGTCATGCCCAAGGTCTTCGACTTCATCGGCGTGGTTGGCACCGTGGCGATGCTGTGGGTGGGCGGTCACATCGTGATCGTGTCCCTGGCGGACCTGCACGTGGAATTCCTGCACCACTGGGTGGAGGTGGCCGTGCACGCGGTGGCCGGCGCTGGCGGCGCGGTGATGTGGCTGGTGGACACCGCGTTGTCCGGCGTGTTCGGCCTGCTGTGGGGCTCCCTGGCCGCGTTCGCGGTGACAGGGGTTAAGCGCATGCTGCCCGCCCGCGAGGGCCACTGACTCACCACCTGCTAAAGCGGATCAACAGTAGCTCGTCCTCTTGTAGTGCTCGCAGGCGAGCCTCGTCGACTTGGTGCAGGGGCAGTCTGGTTACCGTTGCAGGCTCTACTGATTTTGCGGGGCTCCAAGTCTGGATCAGTCCCACCCTGGCTTTTGGCCCGAGCTCTTGGGCAAGCAGGTCCATCCATCGTCGCACCCGAGCCACCTCGAGGTCGTCCCGGCCGGCGGATCGGTTCCCGATGAAGCTTGCGCAATCGCAGGTAGCAGGGCCGAGGCGGAATGTGGATGCCAACTGAGCCGATTGCGGCGCGACAACGTCGTTGTTAAGCAGGGTTAGGTCGACACCGGCCGATTCCTTGGCCCTTTGAGCGAAGTCGTCGGTGGCACAGCGTTCAGGCAGTAGCCAGAGGTTAAAGAAGCACACGGTCGGTCTCCTCCTTTAGCGCAGCGACGTAATCAGCTTCCGCGCAGGACGGCCAGGGTGAGCCGGGCGGTGGCGGAACGTCGTCCGGCCGAATCGGTCAGAACGATCGCGTAGCAGGCCGTGGTGCGGCCTCGGTACAGGGAGGTGGCCTGCGCCCGCACCCGCCCCTCCCTAACGGGGCGGTGGTGGGTGATGGACAGGTCCACGCCCACGGCCGCGTGCCCGCCCACGTGGAAGGCGTGCAGGCGGGCGGCGATGGAGGCGACCGTCTCAGCCAGCACCGCAGAAGCCCCACCGTTGAGCACGCCGAGGGGCTGCCGGTTGCCCTCGACCGGCATGGTGGCCACGGCGAAGTCGGCCGAAACCTGCTCCAGCTCTATGCCCATCCGCTCCGCCAGCTCACCCAGCTCCACCAGCTGGGCGGCCTCCTGCGGGGTGGCGGCCTGGGCGGCGGCGGTGTTGTAGGAATCGGGGAGGGGAAGCGCGGGAGTGGTCATGGGGCCTAGGGTTACACGTGTGAGCACTCCTCGACTACTCCTGATCGACGGCCACTCGATGGCCTTCCGCGCGTTCTTTGGCCTGCCGGTGGAAAACTTCACCACCTCGACCGGCCAGGCCACCAACGCGGTGCACGGTTTTGTCCGCATGCTGCTGTCCCTGCTGGCGCAGGAGAAGCCCACCCACGTGGCTGTGGCGTTCGACGCCGGTTCCAAGACTTTCCGCACCGAGGAATACCCCGAGTACAAGGGCACCCGGGAGAAGACGCCGGAGGAGTTCAAGGGCCAGGTGGAGCTGATCGAGGAGGTGCTGGACGCCTTTGGGATCATGCACCTGAAGAAGGACGGGGTGGAGGCAGACGACATCCTGGCCACCCTGGCGCGCCAGGGCCGCGAGGCGGGCGCGCTGGTGTACGTGGTCTCCGGGGACCGCGACACCTTCCAGCTGGTCACCGACGAGGTGACGGTGCTCTACCCGATCAAGGGCGTCTCCGAGCTGCGCCGCATGACCCCGCAGGAGGTGGAGGCCCGCTACGGGGTGGCGCCCAACCGCTACCGGCACCTGGCGGCGCTGGTGGGCGAGGCGAGCGACAACCTGCCGGGCGTGCCGGGGGTGGGGCCGAAGACGGCGGCCCAGTGGGTGGCGCAGTACGACGGCCTGGACGGGATCCTGGCCCACGCCCACGAGATCAAGGGCAAGCGCGGCGAGGCTCTGCGCGCGGCGATCCCGGACGTGCAGCGCAACCGGCGCCTGAACCGGCTGCTGACGGACGTGGAGCTGCCGGTGGCGGTGGCTGACCTGGTGCCGATCGGGGCGGAGGCCGCCCGGGTGCACGCGGTGTGCGACGCCCTGGAGTTTCGCCAGTTGCGCGACCTCGCCTTGCGGCAGCTGCCGCACCGAGGCGGGCAGGGGGCCGACGTTGCCGCCGGCCCACCCGCAGGTGAGGCGGGTGGCGGCCAGGCCGCAGACGGGCAGGGCGCCGAAAGCAGCCTCAGTGGCGCGGCCGGCGCGAACGGCGAGGGACCAAACGGGGGGCTCGCCGCCGTGAACGGACGCTCCACCCCGCGCCTACTGCGCGCCGCCACGGCGACGGCCGGCGAGGTGGCCGAGCAGCTGGAGGCGTGGCGAGAGGCCGGCACCGTGCTGGGCGCGAGCGTGGAGGGCGTGGGCTCTCCCAGTCCCTTCAAGGCCGACTGCACCGGGCTGGCGCTGAGCGACGCGGTGGTCTCCATCTACTGGGACCTGGTGGTGATAACCCCGGAGCAGGACGCGCAGCTGCGCGAGTTCCTGCGCACCGCCCCGGTGGTCACCCACGACGCGAAGGCCGCCACCCACGCCCTCTCCTCGCGCGGCATGGCCCTTGGCAACATCGTGGACGACGTCGCCCTGGCGGCCTATCTCTGCTTCCCGGACGGACGGCGCTTTGACCTGGCGGAGCTGAGCGAGCGCTACCTTGACCAGGCCCTGGAGGTGGGCGACGGCCTGTTGGACATCGAGGGCGGCACGACGGCGCTGGCGGAGGCCGCGGCGAGCGTGGAGCTACACCGGGTGCTGGGCTCCGAGGTGGACAAGCGCGGCGCGACCGGGCTGCTGGCGGACATGGAGCTGCCGGTGGCCGCCGTGCTGGCTCGGATGGAGCGGGCCGGTATCGGGGCGGACGCCGCCCTGCTGGCCGAGCGGCGCCTGACGCTGGACGCGGAGGTGGAGGCCGCCGCGAACGCCGCCTTCGAGGCGATCGGCAAGCAGGTCAACCTCTCCAGCCCGAAGCAGCTGCAGGAGGTGCTCTTCACCGACCTGGGCCTGCCCAAGACGCGGCGTACCAAGACCGGTTACACCACGGACGCGGAGGCGCTGCGGGACCTGGCGGAGAAGACGGCCCACCCGTTCCTGGCCGCGCTGCTGCTGCACCGGGACCGGATCAAGCTGCGCCAGAACGTGGAGGGCCTGGCCAAGGCGGTGGAGGACGACGGGCGCATCCGCACCACCTTCCAGCAGACTGCGGCGGCCACCGGGCGCCTGAGCTCCCTGGAGCCGAACCTGCAAAACATCCCGGCGCGCACCGAGGAGGGGCGCCGGGTGCGCCAGGCGTTCGTGGTGGGGGAGGGCTACGACTACCTGCTCACCGCCGACTATTCCCAGATCGAGATGCGCATCATGGCCCACCTGTCCGGGGACGCCGGGCTGATCGAGGCCTTCAACAGCGGCGAGGACCTGCACTCCTTCGTGGCCGGGCGGGTCTACCACGTGGACCCGGCCCAGGTGACGCCGGAGCAGCGCTCCAAGATCAAGGCGATGAGCTACGGCCTGGCCTACGGGCTATCTCCCTACGGGCTGTCCAAGCAGCTGCGTATCGACGTGGGGGAGGCCAAGGCGCTGATGGACGACTACTTCTCCCGCTTCGGGGCGGTGCGCGACTACCTGGCCGCTGTGGTGCGCCAGGCCACCCTGGACGGCTACACCCAGACCATCCTGGGCCGGCGCCGCTACCTGCCGGACCTGGCCAGCGACAACCGGCAGCGGCGCGAGATGGCCGAGCGCGCGGCGCTGAACGCCCCCATCCAGGGCAGCGCGGCAGACCTGATCAAGGTGGCCATGCTCGGCGTGCAGCGCTCGCTGGACGAGCGCGGGCTCAAGTCGCGCCTGCTGCTGCAGGTCCACGACGAACTGGTCCTGGAGGTGGGGCCGGGCGAGGCCGAGGAGGTCGAGGCGCTGGTGCGCCACGAGATGGCCGCGGCCGCCAGCCTGTCGGTGCCCCTGGACGTCTCAGTGGGGCTGGGGCGCAACTGGCTGGAGGCCGGTCACTAGCAGAGCAAGGCGGGGGCGGGGAGCTTTCCAAGCTCCCCGCCCCGTCTGCTTGCGTGCCGCCTAAGCCGGCTTGCGCGCGGTAATGATGAGCGTGCCCGGCATGAGCTCCCCGCGCAGGCGGGACCAGCCGTTCCACTCCAGGTCCCCTGCCTGCCAGGTCGGTTCGTCGATGGCCTCGATGACCAATCCGGCCGACAGGACGTCGGCCACGTGCTGGCTGAGCGTGCGGTGGTACTCGGCGTAGACGATGCGGCCGGACTCGGTGCGCTCCACGTAGGGCGCGTTAGAGAAGTAGGAGCGGGTCACGGTCAGGCCGGCCTGCGTGGGCACGTCCGGGAACATCCAGCGCACCGGGTGCGGCAGCGAGCACACCCACAGGCCTCCCGGGCGCAGCAGGCGGGCGGCCTCTGCGTGGATGCGCACCGGGTCCGGCACGAAGGCGATCCCGCCGTGGGCGGTGAAGCAGACGTCCGCGCACGCATCGGGCAGGGGAATGCAGCGGGCGTCGGCCACCAGCAGCGGGAAGTCGATCCCGGCGGCCCGGTTCAAAGCGCGGGCCTGGGCCAGCATCCCGCTGGAGATGTCGGTGGCAGTCACGCGCGCGCCCAGTCCGTGCAGGTAGCGCGAGCCCTGCGCGGCCCCGGCACCGAACTCCACCACGTCGCGCCCGGCCACGTCCCCGAGTAGGCGCGCCTGGGACTCGCGCAGCCCCTCCGGGCACCAGTGCAGCTCGGCGTCCCCCAGGGTCGCGCCGTGATCGCGGTAGTATTCCTCCGCTTCGCCGTCCCACCACCGCGCGGTGGCCTCGACGGAGGCGGACTGCTCTGCCTCCGAGAGCTCGCGGTAGCCGCCAACGATGGATTCATAGTCGCCATTCATGGCCCGAGTATCGCATCTGGCGAAAACAAGCGCTTTCTGTTAGCCTTGCCGATCGTGTAGGCGCAACTTGCGCCCGCACATCCATTTGCAATCACTATCCAAATCCATCGGAGTTCTCTTGACCACCTCTACCCCCTCGTCGGCCCCGCAGGTCGCTATTAACGACATCGGCTCGGCTGAGGACCTCCTCGCTGCCATCGATGGCACCATCAAGTACTTCAACGACGGCGACATCGTCACCGGCACGATCGTCAAGGTCGACCGCGACGAGGTTCTCCTCGACATCGGCTACAAGACTGAGGGCGTAATCCTCTCTCGCGAGCTGTCCATCAAGAACGACGTTGACCCCTCTGACGTGGTCGCCGTCGGCGACGAGGTTGAGGCCTTCGTTCTCCAGAAGGAGGACAAGGAAGGTCGTCTGCTCCTGTCCAAGAAGCGCGCCCAGTACGAGCGCGCCTGGGGCACCATCGAGAAGATCAAGGAAGAGGACGGCGTTGTCACCGGTTCCGTGATCGAGGTCGTCAAGGGCGGTCTGATCATCGACATCGGTCTGCGCGGCTTCCTGCCCGCCTCCCTGGTGGAGATGCGTCGCGTCCGCGACCTGCAGCCCTACGTCGGCATGGAGCTCGAGGCCAAGATCATCGAGCTGGACAAGAACCGCAACAACGTTGTGCTCTCCCGCCGCGCCTGGCTGGAGCAGACCCAGTCCGAGGTCCGCTCCCACTTCCTGCAGACCCTCAAGAAGGGCCAGGTCCGCTCCGGTGTGGTCTCCTCCATCGTCAACTTCGGTGCGTTCGTGGACCTGGGCGGCGTAGACGGCCTGGTCCACGTCTCCGAGCTGTCCTGGAAGCACATCGACCACCCGAACGAGATCGTCGAGGTCGGCCAGGAGGTCACCGTCGAGGTGCTGGACGTGGACATGGACCGCGAGCGTGTCTCCCTGTCCCTCAAGGCCACCCAGGAAGACCCGTGGCAGGCCTTCGCCCGCACCCACGCCATCGGCCAGGTTGTGCCCGGCAAGGTCACCAAGCTGGTTCCGTTCGGTGCGTTCGTGCGCGTCGAGGACGGCATCGAGGGCCTGGTGCACATCTCCGAGCTGGCCATCCGCCACGTCGAGGTGCCCGAGCAGGTCGCCAAGGTGGGCGAGGAGGTCTTCGTCAAGGTCATCGACATCGACCTGGAGCGTCGCCGCATCTCCCTGTCCCTGAAGCAGGCCAACGAGGGCCTGGACGTCGCCTCCGAGGAGTTCGACCCGTCCCTCTACGGCATGGCCGCCGAGTACGACGAGCAGGGCAACTACAAGTACCCGGAGGGCTTCGACCCGGAGTCCAACGAGTGGCTGCCCGGCTTCGAGAAGCAGCGTGAGGCCTGGGAGCAGCAGTACGCTGAGGCCCACGCCCGCTGGGAGGCCCACAAGGCTCAGGTTGAGGCCGCTCAGGCCGCTGCCGAGGAGGCCGGTGCGGCTGCCGCCGCCGAGGCCGAGGTTCCGGCTTCCTACTCCTCCTCCACCGAGGAGTCCGCTGGCACCCTGGCTTCCGACGAGGCCCTGGCTGCTCTGCGCGAGAAGCTGACCGGTAACTGATCCCGGTTCAACAACGGGGAGGGCGTCCTGCGGGGCGCCCTCCCTGCTTTTGCGTCTCGCGATCGCGGCGCGCTGCCGGCGGGTGGGGCCGCCCCGTACCGTTGCGGGCGCCTGGCGTAGCACCGGGCACTACTCTTGGGGACATGCAAGATTCTTCCCCGATCCTGATCACGGGCTACGGGCCTTTCCCCGGCGTGGAGGTAAACCCCTCCGGCCAGGTGGTGCAGCTTCTCTCCGAGGACCCCGATCTGCTGGGCGTGCAGCGCCCGGTGGTGTTCGCCCAGCTGCCCGTCTCCTACCGTCGCACGCTGCCGTTGCTGCGCGAGCTGCTGGCCCAGCAACGGCCCGCACTCACGGTCTGCCTGGGCGTCGACAGCTCGGAGAGCCAGATGACGCTGGAGGCGCGCGCCTTTAACGAGCTGGCGGCGGACAGCGTGGACGTGGACGGGCAGCTCCCGCAGACCGCGGAGGTGATCCCTGGCGCACAAGCCGAATGGTCATCGCGTTTCGACGTGGATGCGGCGGTGACGGCCTTGAGCGGAGAGGACCGGGAGGGCGGCCCGCTGCCGGTGCGCCGGTCCGACGACGCGGGCCGCTACCTGTGCAACGCCGCGCTCGCCGTGATCACGCAGGAGGCCATTGAGCGCGGGGAGGGCGCCACGCTGTTCGTGCACATACCGCCGCTGGACAAGGTGGATGCGCCAACTGTGATCAGCGTAGTTGCGGCCCTTTGCCAGCACGAGGAATGGTGGGGTTGACGTGGCCGGGAGCGCAGGAGATACCGGCGGTCTCACCCCTGAGCACCGCAGCAGGATCTTCCTAGTGGGACTAACCGGCGGAATAGGCGCGGGCAAGTCCACCGTCGCAGCGATTTGCGCCGACGCTGGCGCCGTCGTGGTCTCCGCAGACGAACTGGCCCGGCAGGTGGTCGCCCCGGGCAGCGACGCCCTGGAGGCGATCGTTTCGTTGTTTGGCCCGGAGGTCCTCAGCACGACCGGCGAGTTAGACCGCGCCGCCCTGGCCCGGATAGTTTTCTCGGACGACGTTGCCCGCGCGGCCCTTGAAGACGTCATGCACCCCGCGATTCAGGCCGCCGCCGGGCGTGCCTTCGCGGCCGCGCCGCCCGGCTCCGTGGTGGTCTACGACATCCCGCTGTTAACCGAGTTGCGCGCGGAGAAGGACTACGACGTGGTCTTGGTGGTGGAGACGCCGCTGCCGCTGCGGCTGCGACGCCTGGCGGGGCGGGGAATGAGCGCCCAAGACGCCCTGGCGCGGATCGAAGCGCAGGCGAGCGACGAGGAGCGCCGGGCGATCGCCGACGTGGTTCTGGTCAACGACGCCAGCGTGGAGCAGCTTGCCACCAATCTGCGTCCACATTTTGAACAGTGGGCGGATGCGGCCCGCTTGCGTCGGGACACGAGTAGGGGCGCAAACTAGGCCCCGAGCAGTCACCAAGCGCTGGCTTGCGCGCCCGGATCGGCATTATCACAACGATCGGGCTGTGCAGGCGGTATCCACAGCCCGAAATGTGGCGTACTTCGTCACTACACGTTTCACACTTGTTCACCATTACGTGCCAAGATTGCGCCAGGCAGCCTCCGGAAATGCGGTTGATTCGCGTTGACGGTGGCGAGAAGTGGCAGAAATGCCGGGCTACGAAAGGAATGCCTTCATGCTGAGGAAGCTCGGGGCGGCGCTTGCCGCCTGTGCTCTCGCGATCACCGTTCACGCCACCGCATCTGCGGACAGCGGTCCGGTGGAGCCGAAGACCCCCGTGGTGACGCTGACCCCCGCAACGTGCGAGAACAAGACGAATAGGGTGCGCGTGGACGGGTTTAACACCGACGAGGCCTACAAGAAGCAGTACCGCTTCGTGATCGAAGTAAAGGGCCGCAACCTCCCGGTCAAGCAACTGAGTGGCCCTGAACGTGCCGTTGTGCTGGCTGGTAACGAGGTGGACATAGCCACCTTGCTTGGAGGCAACGCCTCGCTGGGTTACGGGAAGGAGGTGACGGTGAAGGCCTACTGGTTCAACAACAAGGCAGCTCCGTACAAGTACCCGCAGTCTCGCAGGACCACCGTAGACCTCGAGTACGGCCCCGATCTAACCAACGCTACGCTTCTGGGGGCGTCGAACCCCTTTACCCTAGTAAACCCGGCCAAGCTGAACTGCACGCCGTTGATTGCTACGGCTCCGGCCGCGCCGACTTTCGAGCTGGCTGCCGCGAAGTGTGAGGCCGGTCAGGTCATTGACAACGTGATGACCGTTGACGTGGCCCAGAAGCACGCCAACTACCGTTTCGTTGCCACTCACGACGGCAAGTCCATCTCCCTGAAGCAGGAGCTGCGTCAGAAGCTGTGGACCGAGGGCAAGCTCAGCGCCGCTGACATTAAGGCTGCCTACCCCTCCTTCGTGTTCGACTACACCAAGCCGATCAGCGTGCAGGCCTACTGGTTCGACGCCGAGCAGGCCTACCAGCCCTCGCTGTACGACACCGCCCTGGCCCTGACCGCCGGTCAGTCCGACCGCTTCATCAAGCTGGGCGACGCCAAGGAGCTGACCCTGGTGGACCCGGCCACGCTGAACTGCACGCCGTTGATTGCTACGGCTCCGGCCGCGCCGACTTTCGAGCTGGCTGCCGCGAAGTGTGAGGCCGGTCAGGTCATTGACAACGTGATGACCGTTGACGTGGCCCAGAAGCACGCCAACTACCGTTTCGTTGCCACTCACGACGGCAAGTCCATCTCCCTGAAGCAGGAGCTGCGTCAGAAGCTGTGGACCGAGGGCAAGCTCAGCGCCGCTGACATTAAGGCTGCCTACCCCTCCTTCGTGTTCGACTACACCAAGCCGATCAGCGTGCAGGCCTACTGGTTCGACGCCGAGCAGGCCTACCAGCCCTCGCTGTACGACACCGCCCTGGCCCTGACCGCCGGTCAGTCCGACCGCTTCATCAAGCTGGGCGACGCCAAGGAGCTGACCCTGGTGGACCCGGCCACGCTGAACTGCACCCCCACCCCGGCGCCCTCTGAGTCCGCCACCCCGGCGCCTTCTGAGTCCGCCACCCCGGCGCCCTCCGAGTCCGCCACCCCGGCGCCCTCCGAGTCCGCCACCGCGGCTCCCTCCGAGTCCGCGACTGCGGCTCCCTCTGAGTCCGCCACCCCGAACCCGTCCGTCTCCGGCCAGCCGGGCGGAAATGGCACCGAGGCCCCGGGCGACAACTCCTCGGCCGGTGCGCAGGGCCCGAGCCAGGCCGCCACGGACCAGCCCACCGTCAAGCCCACCGTCGCCGCCACCCAGCAGGCCAGCGCCCAGCCCAGCACCCCGGCCAAGGGCAAGGGCAAGACGCTCGCCAAGACCGGTTTCGACCAGGGCATGATCGTCCTGACCCTCGCCGTGCTTCTTGGTGCCGGCGCCACGATGGCGATTTCTCGCCGCCGCAACGAGCGCTGATAAGCGGAAAGCTCGCTTCCAAGGCGTGAGTTTGGGGGTGGGAAGCCAACAGGCTTCCCACCCCCAAACGCGTCTCGGCAAAGGCGCGGCGGGCGGGACGTCGGCCACCCACGTAGTCTTGTCGCCATGCGCCCCGTAACCGACCTCGTTCGCTCCGTCGCCCCATTCCAGGTCATCTCAGAGTTCCAGCCGGCCGGTGACCAGCCCCAGGCAATCAAGGAACTGGCCGAGCGAATCAACGCGGGGGAGAGCGACGTCGTGCTCCTGGGCGCCACCGGTACCGGCAAGAGCGCCACCACCGCCTGGCTGATCGAGAAACTGGGCCGTCCCGCCCTGGTGCTGGCACCCAACAAGACGCTGGCCGCCCAGCTGGCTGCCGAACTGCGCGAACTGCTGCCGAACAACGCGGTGGAATACTTCGTCAGCTACTACGACTACTACCAGCCCGAGGCCTACGTGCCCCAGACGGACACCTTCATCGAGAAGGACTCGTCCATCAACGACGAGGTCGAGCGGCTGCGCCACTCGGCCACCAACTCGCTCCTGACGCGCCGAGACGTGGTGGTGGTCGCCTCTGTCTCCTGCATCTACGGCCTGGGCACCCCCCAGGAGTACGTGGACCGCATGATCCCGCTCGAGGTGGGCATGGAGCTCACGCGCGAGGAGTTGCTGCGGCGCCTGGTGGACATCCAGTACAACCGCAACGACATGGACTTCCAGCGCGGCACCTTCCGGGTGCGGGGAGACACCATCGACGTCATTCCCGTGTATGAGGAAAACGCGGTGCGCATCGAGATGTTCGGTGACGAGATCGAGGCGCTGGCCACCTTGCACCCGCTCACCGGGGACGTGATTCGGCAAGAAGAGCAGGTCTTCCTGTTTCCCGCCTCCCACTACGTGGCCGGCCCGGAGCGCATGGCCCGCGCGATTTCCTCCATCGAGGCGGAGATGGAGGCGCGGGTGGCGGAGTTCGAGAAGGCGGGCAAGCTGCTGGAGGCCCAGCGTCTGCGCATGCGCACCACCTTCGACCTCGAAATGATGCGGCAGGTGGGCACCTGCTCCGGCATCGAGAACTACTCGCTCCACATCGACGGGCGCGAGCGCGGCAGCGCCCCGAACACGCTGCTGGACTACTTCCCGGAGGACTTCCTGCTGGTCATCGACGAGTCCCACGTGACGGTGCCGCAGATTGGCGCGATGTACGAGGGCGACGCCTCCCGCAAGCGCACCCTGGTGGAGCACGGCTTCCGCCTGCCCTCCGCGCTCGACAACCGGCCGCTGAAATGGGGGGAGTTCCTGGAGCGGATAGGCCAGACCGTCTACCTCTCCGCCACGCCGGGCGAGTACGAGCTGGAGCGCAGCGACGGGGTGGTGGAGCAGATCATCCGCCCCACTGGCCTGCTGGACCCGAAGGTGGTGGTCAAGCCCACCCAGGGGCAGATCGACGACCTGTTGGGGGAGATCCGCGCCCGCACCGAGCGTGGCGAGCGCGTCCTGGTCACCACCCTGACGAAGAAGATGGCGGAGGACCTCACCACGTACTTCGCCGAGCGCGGCGTGCGCGTGGAGTACCTGCACTCGGACGTGGACACGCTGCGGCGCGTGGAGCTGCTGCGCGAGCTGCGGCTGGGCACCTTCGACGTGCTGGTGGGCATCAACCTGCTGCGCGAGGGCCTGGACCTGCCCGAGGTCTCCCTGGTGGCGATCCTGGACGCGGACAAGCAGGGCTTCCTGCGCTCGGCCAAGTCGCTGATCCAGACCATCGGCCGCGCCGCCCGCAACGTCAGCGGTGAGGTCATCATGTACGCGGACAGCGTGTCCCCGGCGATGGCGGCCGCGATCGACGAGACCGAGCGCAGGCGGGAGAAGCAGATCGCCTACAACAAGGCGCACGGGATCGACCCGCAGCCGCTGCGCAAGAAGATCGCCGACGTCACCGACATGCTGGCCCGCGAGGACGTGGACACCGCCGAGCTGCTGGCCGGCGGCTACCGGGGCGCGGGGCAGGGACCCTCCAAGCGCGAGCGCAAGGACGCCACGGTCACGGTGCGGGAGCGGCTTGCCGGCGTGGCGGTGGACGACCTGGCCGGGCTGATCGAGGAGCTGACCGCGCAGATGCACGCCGCCGCGGAGGACCTGCAGTTCGAGGTGGCGGCCAGGCTGCGCGACGAGGTGGCCGACCTGAAGAAGGAGCTGCGCACCCTCAAGGCGGTGGGCTAGCCGCAGGCGGGCCGCGAGCCGGCCGGTTTAGGGGGCCGACGTTGGCCTCCCACCGCCCGGAGGCGATTACTGGTCGGTCTAGTGGGCCGACGTTGGCCTCCCACCGCCCGCAGGCGCTGACCGGCGCCCCTGTGAGCATTGTCCTGAGCGGCCGGTTAGCGCGGTGGGGGCCCGGGCCGGTATTTTTGGAGGCTGCGGAGGGGAGTACTCCCATCAACAGGGGCGTCGTCATCACGGCGAAGCGCGCTCGGCGTCCCAGGCCTCCAAGGCGGGAAGAGACCTCCAATGAGACATTGGAGAGTCATACATATGGACGTACATCTGCTTGGTTGGCTTGGCCTGACCGGCATCATCCTCGCCATGATCGTGGTGGACATCGTGGGCCACGTGCGCACCCCGCACGAGCCCACCTTGAAGGAGGCGGCGATCTGGTCGGCCGCCTACGTGGCGATGGCCATCGTGTTCGGTGCGATCGTCTGGTACTTCTGGGGTGGTGAGTACACCGGGCAGTACTTCGCCGGTTACGTCACCGAGAAGGCGTTGAGCATCGACAACCTCTTCGTGTTCGTCATCATCCTCAGTGCCTTCAGAGTGCCCCGCGCCTACCAGCAGGAGGTGCTGCTGGTGGGCATCGTCTTCGCCCTGGTGCTGCGCCTGATCTTCATCCTGGCCGGTACCGCGATGATCGAGCACTGGGCGTGGGTGTTCTACCTGTTCGGTGCCTGGCTCCTGTGGGTGGCTGTGCAGCAGGCCCTGGAGGGAGCCACCGGGGACAAGGAACACGCGGTCGAGGACGAGGAGTACAAGCCCACCGGCTTCGTGAAGCTCGTGGCGCGCGTGGTGCCGATGACGGACGGTTTCGTGGGCGGCAAGCTGATTCACCGCCACGCCGGCAAGACCGCGATCACCCCGCTGCTGCTGTGCATCATCGCCGTGGGCACCGCGGACGTCATGTTCGCCGTGGACTCTATCCCGGCCATCTTCTCCGTGACGCGCGAGCCCTTCCTGGTGTTCGCCGCCAACGCCTTCTCCCTGCTCGGCCTGCGCCAGCTCTACTTCCTCATCGACGGCCTGCTGGACCGCCTGGTCTACCTGCACTACGGCCTGGCCGCCATCCTGGGCTTCATCGGCGCCAAGCTGCTGCTGCACGCGCTGCACGAGAACGAGGTCCCGTTCATCAACGGCGGCCAGCCCGTCCACCTGCTGCCGGAGCCCTCCACGATGTTCTCCCTGGGGGTCATCGTCTGCATCCTGACCGTCACCGTGATCGCCTCGATGGTGAAGTCCGGGATGGACAAGCGAAAGCAGCTCGCCTCGAAGTAGCTTTAGGCGGTCCACATCGGGTGGGGTGGCAGCGAAGAAAACGCTGCCACCCCACCCGATTGCGCTGGACAGGCCGCTAGCCGCTGCGGGCAGCCAGGCGCTGGGCCAGCACGGACTTCACGACGAGCTGCACCTGGTGGAACAGCACCACCGGGATCGTCGCAGCCGCCAACAGCTCGGGCGGGAACAACACCGCCGCCATGGGCAGCCCCGAGGTCAGTGCCTTCACCGAGCCGCACATGAGGAAGGCGATCCGGTCTGGGCGATCCAGCCGCAAAGCCGCTCCGCCCCACCACGTCAGCGCCAGCACCGGCGCCAGCAGCAGGAGGCAGGAGACCAGCAGGGCGGCGAGCATCGGGGCGCTCACCGACTCCCACGCGCCGGCCGTGGTGGCCTGGCCCACCGAAATGTAGACGATCAGCACCAGCGTGGATTGGTCCCAAGCGCGCGTCAGGCGCGGCCTGGCCCGCAACCAGTTCCCGATCCAGCGCCCGACCACCTGGCCCACCACGAAGGGCAGCAGGATCTGGGCTGCCACCTTGCCGAACTGGGCAAAACCTATGCCCACCTCACCGCCCAGGTAGATCATCACCAGCACCGGGGTGAGGAACACCCCCGCCAGGTTGGAGACGGTGGCCGCCACCACCGCGCCAGCCACGTTGCCGCGCGCGATGGAGGTCAGCGTGATCGAGGTCTGCACCGTGGAGGGCAGCAGCGCGGTAAAGAGCACCCCGAAGGAGAAGACGCCCAGCCATGGCTCCAGCGCGGCGGAAACCGCCAGGCCCACCAGCGGGTAGATCACGAAGGTCACCACCGGGGTGAGCAGCTGCAGGCGCCAGTTCCGCACCCCTGACCACACCTCGCGGCCGCGCAGGCGGGCACCGTAGAGGAAGAAAAGCACCACCACCGCCCCGGTGCGCACCACCCCCAGGGGGGCCTGGGCGCCCGGCGGCGCCGGCAGGAACAGGCCGGCAAACAGTGCACCGACTATCCCGACCACGAAAGGATCGGGCCAGAACCGCCGGCGCCGGAGCGAAGCCAATCTAGCGGCCGGCGAACTCGCCGATCACCGGGTTCCAGGCCCGCGCGCTGCGACCCGCGATCAGGTTCGCCTGGAAGAACGGGTCAGCCTCCAGGAGCTCCAGCCCCGCCGCGACGTCCTCCACCGCGAGCAGAATCAACGCACCGGGCGCGTCTGCCTCGGTGAACGGGCCGGAGGCCACCAGCTTGCCCTGCTCGAACAGCGAGGCCAGGAACTCGCGGTGCGCCGGGCGCACCTGCGCCATCTCCTCGGCCAGGGCCGGGTCGTACACGTACTCAACTGCCACAAACGCCATCGTCGTTCCTCTCGCTCTTGCGCGGACGCGTCTAGCTTAGTGCGGCTCGACTCCGGGCGGGCGGTGCATCGCTGCGGCAGGCGGGGCGTCGCCCAACCGAACCCCAGCCGCCACCACCTCACCCATTCGAACGTTTGTGCGAGTAACAGGGCGAACGTAGACTGGCAAGGTGCAAGACAAACTGGTGGTGCGCGGCGCGCGCGAACACAACCTCAAGGGCGTTGACCTCGAGCTGCCCCGCAACGCGATGATCGTGTTCTCGGGGCTGTCGGGCTCGGGCAAGTCATCCCTCGCATTCGACACGATCTTCGCGGAGGGGCAGCGGCGCTACGTCGAATCGCTCTCCTCCTACGCCCGCCAGTTCCTGGGCCGCATGGACAAGCCTGACGTGGACTTCATCGAGGGCCTGTCCCCGGCCGTCTCGATCGACCAGAAGTCCACCTCCCGCAACCCGCGCTCCACCGTCGGCACGATCACCGAGGTGCACGACTACCTGCGCCTCCTGTTCGCCCGCGCCGGCACCGCCCACTGCCCCGAGTGCGGCGAGAAGATCACCGCGCAGAGCGCGCAGCAGATCGTCGACCGCGTGCTTGAGCAACCGGAGGGCACCCGCCTGCAGCTGCTCGCGCCCGTGGTGCGCGGCCGCAAGGGAGAGTACGGCGAGCTCTTTGCCGACCTGCGGGCCCAGGGATACTCGCGCGCAATCGTGGACGGCGCTGCGGTGCGCCTGGAGGAGCCGCCCACGCTGGAGAAGAAGCTCAAGCACGACATCGACGTGGTGATAGACCGCCTCAAGATTCGCGACGGGCTGCGCCAACGCCTCACCGACTCCGTGGAGGCCGCCCTGCGCCTGGCCGACGGCCTGGTAGTGGTGGACTACGTGGACCGCGAGGACGACGACCCCGAGCGGCGGCGCCGTTTCAGCGAGAAGCGCGCCTGCCCCAACGACCACCCGCTCGCCCTCGACGAGATCGAGCCGCGCACCTTCTCATTCAACGCCCCCTACGGCGCCTGCCCGGAGTGCAGCGGCATCGGTTCGCGCCTCGAGGTGGACCCGGAACTGGTGGTGCCTAACCCGGACCTGTCCGTCAACGAGGGCGCCATCGCCGTCTGGGTGGGCTACCCGGAGTACTTCCTGCGCCAAGCGCAGGTGGTGGCCAGCCAGGAGGGATTCGACCTCAACACGCCCTGGAAGAAGCTCTCCAAGAGCGCCAAGCAGATGCTGCTCTACGGGCGCGACTACACGGTGCGCCAAACGTATCGCAACCGGTGGGGGCGCGAGCGCACCATCACCAGCGGCTTCGAGGGCGCCGTCACGTTCGTGGAGCGCAAGCACCAGGAGACGGAGTCCGATTCGCAGCGCGAGCGCTACGAGTCCTTCATGCGGGAGATCCCCTGCGGGGCCTGCAACGGGGCGCGGCTGCGCCCGGAGGTACTGGCCGTGCGGATCGGTGAGCTGAACATCGCCGAGATCTCCGAGCTGTCGATCGCCGACGCCCGCGCCTACCTGCAAAACGTCGAGCTGGGGCAGCGCGAGCGGGCGATCGCCGCGCAGGTGCTCATCGAGATTGACGCGCGCCTGGGCTTCCTGGTGGACGTGGGCCTGACCTACCTCACCCTCTCGCGGGCCGCCGGGACGCTCTCTGGCGGCGAGGCGCAGCGCATCCGCCTGGCCACCCAGATCGGCGCGGGCCTGGTGGGCGTGCTCTACGTGCTCGACGAGCCCTCCATCGGCCTGCACCAGCGCGACAACCGCCGCCTGATCGACACCCTGACCCGCCTGCGCGACCTCGGCAACACGCTGATCGTGGTGGAGCACGACGAGGACACCATCCGCACCGCCGACTGGCTGGTGGACATCGGCCCCGGCGCCGGCGAGCACGGCGGCGAGGTGGTGCACTCCGGCACCCTGGAGGGCCTGCTGGCAAACGAGCGCTCGCTCACCGGCGCCTACCTGTCCGGCCGCAAGGAGATCGTGGTGCCCACCGAGCGCCGCAAGCAGGACAAGGCGCGCCAGCTCACCGTGGTCGGGGCGCGGGAGAACAACCTGCAAAACGTCACCGTCTCCTTCCCGCTGGGCAACCTCGTGGCCGTCACGGGCGTGTCCGGCTCCGGCAAGTCCTCCCTGGTCAACGGGGTGCTCTACCAGGTGCTGGCCGCCAAGCTGAACGGGGCGCGCATCGTGGCCGGCAAGCACAAGAGCGTCGAGGGCCTGGAGCACCTGGACAAGGTGGTGCACGTGGACCAGTCGCCCATCGGCCGCACCCCGCGCTCCAACCCCGCCACCTACACGGGCGTGTGGGACCACATCCGCAAGCTCTTCGCCTCCGCGCCGGAGGCCAAGGTGCGCGGCTACCAGCCCGGCCGGTTCAGCTTCAACGTCAAGGGCGGGCGCTGCGAGTCCTGCAAGGGCGACGGCACGCTGAAGATCGAGATGAACTTCCTGCCGGACGTGTACGTGCCCTGCGAGGTGTGCGAAGGTTCGCGCTACAACCGCGAGACCCTGGAGGTGCACTTCAAGGGCAAGACGGTGGCCGACGTTCTGAACATGCCCATCGAGGAGGCGGCCGAGTTCTTCCGCGCCGTTCCCGCCATCGCCCGTCACCTAGACACCCTGGTGGACGTGGGCCTGGGCTACGTGCGCCTGGGGCAGAGCGCCACCACGCTCAGCGGCGGCGAGGCGCAGCGCGTCAAGCTGGCCAGCGAGCTGCAAAAGCGGTCCACCGGACGCACCATCTACGTGCTCGACGAGCCCACCACGGGCCTGCACCTGGAAGACATCTCCAAGCTGCTGCGGGTGCTGCAGGGCCTGGTGGACAAGGGCAACACGGTGCTGGTGATCGAGCACAACCTGGACGTGATCGCCAACGCGGACTGGATCGTGGACATGGGGCCGGAAGGCGGCAGCGGCGGTGGGCGCGTGCTTTGCACGGGCACGCCGGAGCAGGTGGCCACGGTGGAGGAGTCCCACACGGGCCGCTACCTGCGCGAGCTGCTCGAGGCACGCGGGCGCAGCGTTGGCTGACCCGTCCACGTACCGGCCCGCGCCCGGGTCCATTCCCACGGACCCGGGCGTCTACCGCTTCCTGGACGAGCAGCGGCGCGTCATCTACGTCGGCAAGGCGAAGAACCTGCGCCAGCGGTTGTCCAACTACTTCCAGGACATCGCCGCGCTGCACGAGCGCACCCAGCAGATGGTCACCACCGCGTGCGCGGTGGAGTGGACCGTGGTGGCCACCGAGGTGGAGGCGCTGGCGCTGGAGTACTCGTGGATCAAGGAGTTCGATCCGCGCTTCAACGTCATGTTCAAGGACGACAAGTCCTACCCCTACCTGGCGGTGACGATGGGGGAGACCTACCCGCGCGTGCTGGTCACGCGCGGCGCGCGCTCCAAGGGCACCCGCTACTTTGGCCCCTACGCGCACGCCTGGGCCATCCGCGAAACCATGGACGCGCTGCTGCGGGTCTTCCCGGTGCGCTCGTGCTCCAAGGGCGTATTCGACCGCGCCAAGCGCACCGGCAAGCCGTGCCTGCTGGGCTACATCGACAAGTGCTCCGCCCCTTGCGTCGGCAAGGTGAGCGTGGCCGAACACCGGCAGCTGGCGCAGGAGTTCTGTTCCTTCATGGCCGGGCGCACCGGTGGCGTGGTGCGGGAGCTGAAGGAGCAGATGCGCCAGGCCGCCGCCCGCCTGGACTACGAGTCCGCCGCGCGCCTGCGCGACCAGCTCAAGGCCATCGAGCGGGTGCTGGAGGCAAACGCGGTGGTGCTGAGCGACGACACGGACGCGGACATCTTTGCCCTGGCCCGCGACGAGCTGGAGGCCGCCGTGCAGGTGTTCCACGTGCGCGGCGGGCGCATCCGGGGCCAGCGCGGCTGGGTGGTGGAGCTGGCGGAGGAGCTGACCGACGGCCAGCTGATCGCCAAGCTGCTGGAGCAGGTCTACGGCCAGGAGCAGGAGGCGGCGCTGGCGATCGCTGCGGCCAGCGCCCTGGAGTCCGCCGCCAAGGAGATGAGCGCCTCGGGCCGCTCGCGCGGCGAACAGGCAAAGAAGGGGGGCGCCACGCGGGCAGGCACGTCGGTGGACGACGTCGCCCACCATGCCGCCTCCGCGATTCCGGCCGAAATCCTAGTACCGGTGCTGCCGGAGGACGCCGCCGAGCTGAAGTCCTGGCTGGGGGCGCTGCGCGGTGCGGCGGTGCGCCTGCGGGTGCCGCAGCGGGGCGAGAAGAAGGAGCTGGCGCAGCGGGTGCACACCAACGCGGTGCAGTCCCTGGCGCTGCACCGGGCCAAGCGGGCCGGCGACCTGACGCAACGGGCGCAGGCCCTCTCCCAACTGGGCGAATACCTGGGCCTGGACCAGGCCCCGCTGCGCATCGAGTGCTTCGACGTCTCCCACACGCAGGGCACCCACCAGGTGGCCTCGATGGTGGTCTTCGAGGACGGCGTGCCGCGCAAGAGCGACTACCGCTCGTTCGTCATCAGGGGAGAGGACGGCCAGGGCGCCAGGGACGACACGGCCGCGATGGCGGAGGTGCTGCGCCGCCGCCTCAAGCGCCTGCTGGCGCAGGACAACGGGCAGGACGGCGAGGACGAGGACGGCGAGCAGCTCGCCTCCGGGCCCATCGACCCGGCCACCGGGCGCCCGCGGCGCTTCGCCTACCGCCCCGACCTCCTGGTGGTCGACGGCGGCCTGCCCCAGGTGAACGCCGCCGCTGCGGTGCTGGAGGAACTCGGCGTGGTGGACGTGGCCGTGGTGGGCCTGGCCAAGCGTCTGGAGGAGGTGTGGGTGCCCGGGGAGGACTTCCCGGTGGTCTTCCCGCGCACCGCCCCGGCGCTGCACCTGCTGCAGGCGTTGCGCGACGAATCCCACCGCTTCGCCATCACCGCCCACCGCAAGAAGCGCTCCAAGTCCATGACCCGCTCCGCCCTAGACGCCGTGCCCGGGCTGGGGCCGACCAAGCAGGCCGCGCTGCTGCGCCACTTCGGTTCGGTGGCCGCGATCCGGCAGCAGGCGGTGGAGCAACTGCAGGAGGCCCCGGGGGTCGGGCCGCGCCTGGCGGAGGCCATCTTCGCCACCCTGCACGCCGACTCGGCCTGATCGCGAGCCGCTACGCTTGGGCCCATGAGCATCACCCTTGGCACCCCCTGGTCTGAGTCCGCCACGCGAGTCCTGCTGTTGGGCTCCGGGGAGCTGGGCAAGGAGGTGGCGATCGCGTTGACGCGCCTGGGCGTGGAGGTCACGGCAGTGGACCGCTACGAGGGCGCCCCGGCCCAGCAGGTGGCCCACAACGCCATGGTGATCGACATGCTGGACCCGGTGGCGGTGAAGGAGGCCATCCGGGCCTCGCGCGCGCAGGTGGTGGTCCCCGAGATCGAGGCGATCGCCACCGGAGCGCTGGCGGAGCTGGAGGCGGCTGGCGAGGTGCGGGTGGTGCCCACGGCCCGCACCACCCAGCTGACCATGGACCGCGAGGGCATCCGGCGCCTGGCGGCCGAGGAGCTGGGACTGCCCACCTCCGCCTATCGCTTTGCCTCCTGCCTGGAGGAGGTGCAGGCGGCGGTTGAGGCCGTTGGGCTGCCCGCCGTCATCAAGCCGGTCATGTCGTCCTCCGGCAAGGGCCAGTCCGTGGTCCGCACGGCCCAGGATGTGGCCGGGGCGTGGGAGTACGCCCAGAGCGGGGCGCGCACCGGCGGGCGCGGCGAGGTCAGCCGCGTCATCGTGGAGGGCTTCGTGGACTTCGACTACGAGATCACGCTCCTGACGGTCCGCTCCCGCGCCGCCGACGGTGGCACGGTCACCAGCGTGTGCGTGCCTATCGGCCACCGGCAGGTGGACGGCGACTACGTGGAGTCCTGGCAGCCGCACCCGATGAACGACGCTGCCCTGGAACGGGCAAAGGAGGTGGCCACCGCGATCACCGGCGCCCTGGGCGGCTGGGGCGTGTTCGGGGTGGAACTGTTCGTCAAGGGGGAGCAGGTGATCTTCTCTGAGGTCTCCCCGCGCCCGCACGACACGGGCCTGGTCACCCTGGCCACGCAGCGATTCAGCGAGTTCGAGCTGCACGCGCGCGCCATCCTTGGCCTGCCGGTGGACACCTCTCTGGTCAGCCCCGGGGCCTCGGCCGTGTTGAAGTCTCCGGGGGAGGGCGTGGCGTCCTTCACCGGCGTCGAGGCCGCCGTGGCCGATCCGCGCGTGGAGCTGCGCCTGTTCGGCAAGCCCACTGCCACCCCGGGTCGCCGGCTCGGCGTGGTGGCGGCCCGCGCCGGCAGCGTGGCGGAGGCCCGCGAGCTGGTCGCCCGCACCGCCGCCGGGATCGGCATCGAGCTGAGCTGACGCCGGGGCCGGCGCACCGACCCCGGGGCGCCCACAGGGCGACCGCGTGCAGTGATCCAGCCCACGGCATGGCAAACTGGTGTCATGAGTGAGAACGAGCTGGAAGACACCGACCCCCAGACCCTCCCGGAGGGAATCGCGATCGCAGAAGGCATTGCGGCTCACTCCACCTCGCCGCGCCCCGAGCTGCTGATCATCACCGGCATGTCCGGTGCCGGGCGCACCCGCACCTCCATGGCGCTGCAGGACCTGGACTGGTACGTGGTGGACAACCTGCCGCCGCGGATGATCACCGCCATGGCCGGCATGATGACCGCCGCCGCCGGCGGCGTGCACCGCCTGGCCGTGGTGGTGGACGTGCGCAGCCGGGAGTTCTTCAGCGAGTTCGTCGCGGTGCTGGACGAGCTGCGCCAGCAGGAGACGCACTACCGCATCATCTTCCTGGACGCCGACGACCAGGAACTGGTCAAGCGCTACGAGTACAACCGCCGCCCGCACCCCTTGCAGGGCAACGGCCGCATGCTCGACGCGATCAAGGCCGAGCGCGAGCTGCTGGCACCGCTGCGCCGCCGCGCGGACGTGGTCATCAACACCACCTCGCTCACGGTGCACGACCTAGCGCGCCGCATCCGCGAGGTGGTGGGTGGAGAGGACTCCCCGCTGCGGGTCGCAGTGGTCTCCTTCGGCTTCAAGTACGGGCTGCCCCTGGACGCCGACCACGTGGTAGACATGCGTTTCCTGGCCAACCCGTACTGGGTGACGGAGCTGCGCCACCTCACCGGCAAGGACCAGCCCGTGCGCGACTACGTGCTCGGGCTGGAGGGCGCCACCAAGTTCGCCGACCGCTACCTGTCCGCGCTGGAGCCTGTTCTGGCCGGCTACCTGAGCGAGCTCAAGCCCTACGTGACGATCGCGGTGGGCTGCACGGGAGGAAAGCACCGCTCCGTGGCGATGACCGAGTACCTGGGGGAGAAGCTGCGCGAGGCGGGCTTCACCACCACCGTGCTGCACCGCGACCTCGGGCGCGAGTAGTGACCGGCGCGGAGACGGCTCGCCCCAGCGTGGTGGCCCTTGGGGGCGGCCACGGCCTGGCGGCGAGCCTGCGCGCGCTGACGCACGTCAGCGACCAGCTCACCGCTATCGTCACGGTCGCTGACGACGGCGGCTCCTCCGGGCGGCTGCGCGGCGAGTTCGGCTGCCTGCCGCCCGGTGACCTGCGGATGGCGCTCACCGCGCTCTGCTCGCAGGCCCCCAGGGAACGGGAGTGGGCCAACGTGCTCCAGCACCGCTTCGCCTCCGCCGGCCCGCTCAACGGGCACGCCCTCGGCAACCTCATCATCACCGGCCTGTGGCAGTTGCACACCGACTCCATCGACGCGCTCGACCAGATCGGGGCCCTGGTGGGCGCGCGTGGCCGGGTCATGCCGATGGCAAACGTGCCCCTGGAGATCGCGGCGCGGGTGCGCGACGTGGGCGCGGTGCGCGGGCAGGCCCGCGTGGCGGTGACGCAGAACGTGGAGGAGGTGTGGCTGGAGCCCTCCGACCCGCCCGTGGACGAGCGCGTGCTGAGCGCCGTCCGGGAGGCGGACTGGGTGGTGCTGGGGCCCGGCTCCTGGTTCACCTCCGTGCTGCCGCACCTGATGGTCAGCGACCTGCACGACGCCCTGGTGACCACCCCAGCCCGCCGCGCCGTAGTGATGAACCTGTCCGCGGGCAGCGGCGAGGCGGCCGGGCTCAGCCAGGCCGATCACCTGGCGGTGCTGGAGGAACACAGCCCGGACCTGCGCATCGACGTGGTCATCTGCGACCCATCGGTGCGTTCTGCCGCGCTCGACGCGCGCGTGGAACAGATGGGCGCGCGCGCCATCTACAGGCCCGTGCGGGGCACCGCCGGGCAGGCCGTGCATGATGAGTTACGTCTCGCCACTGCGTTCCGCGAGGCCTTTGCCGGCGTAGTAAGTTAGCTGGAGTCGCGTCCCGTACCTCATCGCTCGAAGGGAACAGCTCTATGTCTATGACGGTCGAAGTCAAGGACGAGCTTGCGCGCGTGCAGGTGGAACGCCCCGGCGAGATGCGGGCAGAGGTGGCCGCGCTGGTGCGATTCTCCGGTGGACTGCAGATCTCCGGCGGCACCGTGGTGCTCGCCCCCGAGCTTGACTCCGGCGTCGCCGCCCGGCGGCTGCGCCAGGCCCTGCGCGAGCTGTACGACGTCGACTCAGAGATGATCGTGATTAACGGCGGCCTGCGCAAGGGCAACCGGTACGTGGTGCGGGTCGTCACCAAGGGGGCGGACCTGGCCCGCACCACCGGGCTCATCGACCGCCACGGCCGCCCGGTGCGCGGCCTGCCGCCCCGCGTGGTGGCGGGCACCACCACCGAGGCCATCGCTGCGCTGCGCGGCGCGTTCCTGGCCCGCGGCTCCCTGACCGAACCCGGGCGCTCCGGCGCGCTGGAGATCACCTGCCCCGGCGGCGAGTCCGCACTGGCAATCGTGGGCCTGGCTCGGCGCGTGGGCGTGTCCGCCAAGGCGCGCGAGGCCAGGGGAGGGGACCGCGTGGTGATCCGCGACGGCGACCACATCGCCACCCTGCTCACCCTGATGGGCGCCAAGGACGCCGTGCACCGCTGGGAGGAGCGCCGCTCCACCCGCGAGGCGCGCGGCCACGCCAACCGGCTGCAGAACTTCGACGACGCCAACCTGCGCCGCTCCACCCAGGCCGCCGTCACCGCCGGCGCCCGCGTGGGCCGCGCCTTCGAAATCCTGGGGGGCGACGTGCCCGCCCACCTGGTAGAGGCCGGACGCCTGCGGATGGAGCACCCCGAGGCCTCCCTGGAGGAACTGGGCCGCCTGACCGTGCCGCCGCTGACCAAGGACGCAGTGGCCGGACGCATCCGCCGCCTACTGGCGATGGCCGACAAGCGCGCCGACGAACTGGGCATTCCCGGCACCACCGCAGCGATCCCACCCGAGGGCCAGGACCACTAACGGCCGCCAATTTCACCCACCGCCCGCCGCGAAAAGGCCGGGCGGCAACGTCGTACACCGATAGGGCACACGCGCCTTGCGAAATCGTGCAACCCATCACGCAACCGTGCGTCAACTCTGTTCGCCGCAAGCAATTGCGCGGCACATTGGGACGTTTGCACCGAATCGACCACGCCACATCCGTGTAACGTAGGGCATGTTCCACGCTGGCCGTCCGGCTAGAGGGACGGTGGCCCCACCCGGGCCAAGCCAAAAAGACGACTTCCGCGCCATCTGGCGCACTTCAGGAGGACAATCGTGACCATCCGCGTTGGTATCAACGGCTTCGGCCGCATCGGCCGTAACTTCTTCCGCGCCGCTCTCGAGCAGGGTGCGGACGTCGAGGTCGTCGCCGTCAACGACCTGACGGACAACAAGACCCTGGCTCACCTGCTCAAGTTCGACTCCATCCTGGGTCGCCTGGACGCCGAGGTTTCCTACGACGACGAGTCCATCTCCGTCAACGGCAAGCGCATCGCCGCTTTCGCCGAGCGCGACCCCAAGAACATCCCGTGGGGCGAGCACAACGTTGACATCGTGGTCGAGTCCACCGGTTTCTTCACCGACGCCGAGGTGGCCAAGGCCCACCTCGAGGGCGGCGCCAAGAAGGTCATCATCTCCGCCCCGGCGAAGAACGAGGACGCCACCTTCGTCGTCGGTGTGAACCACGAGGAGTACGACCCGGCCAAGCACAACATCGTCTCCAACGCTTCTTGCACCACCAACTGCCTGGCCCCCATGGCCAAGGTTCTGGACGAGAAGTTCGGCATCGAGCGTGGCCTCATGACCACCGTTCACGCCTACACCGGTGACCAGCGTCTGCTGGACGCCCCCCACAAGGACCTGCGTCGCGCCCGCGCCGCCGCCCTGAACATCACCCCCACCTCCACCGGTGCGGCCAAGGCCGTCTCCCTGGTTCTGCCCCAGCTGAAGGGCAAGCTGGACGGCTACGCCCTGCGCGTTCCGGTCCCCACCGGCTCCGCCACCGACCTGACCTTCACCGCCCGTGAGGAGGTCACCGTCGAGGCCGTCAACGCCGCCATCAAGGAGGCCGCCGAGGGTGCGCTGAAGGGCATCCTGGCCTACTCCGAGGAGCCGCTGGTCTCCACCGACATCGTCACCGACCCGCACTCCTCCATCTTCGACGCTGGCCTCACCAAGGTCATCGGCGACCAGGTCAAGGTCGTGTCCTGGTACGACAACGAGTGGGGTTACTCCAACCGTCTCGTTGACCTGACCGTCTTCATCGGCGGCAAGCTCTGATTCTGACCGGTTTCTGAGCATTTGAAGCGGCGCCCACGTTCCATGCGCGGGCGCCGCTTCCTTATCGACAGTCCCACTCAAAGCTGAGGAGCACAATGAAGACCCTCGAGACCCTGGGCGACCTCACCGGCAAGCGCGTGCTGGTCCGCTCCGACTTCAACGTCCCGCTGGACGGCGAGCGCATCACCGACGACGGCCGCATCCTCGCCGCCCTGCCCACCCTGAACTACCTGCTCAAGGCCGGTGCCGCCGTGATCGTCACCGCGCACCTGGGCCGCCCCAAGGGCGAGGTCAACCCCGCCTACTCCCTGGCCCCCGTGGCCAAGCGCCTCGGCGAGCTCGTTGACGCCAAGGTCACCCTGGCCGACGACGTGGTCGGCGAGTCCGCTCAGAAGCTGGCCGCCGAGCTCGCCCCGGGCGAGATCCTGCTGCTGGAGAACATCCGCTTCGACGCCCGCGAGACCTCCAAGGTCGACGCCGAGCGCGAGGAGCTGGCTGGCGAGCTGGCCAAGCTGGCCGACGCCTTCGTCTCCGACGGTTTCGGCGTGGTGCACCGCAAGCAGGCCTCCGTCTACGACGTGGCCAAGCTGCTGCCCTCCGCGACCGGTCTGCTGGTGCTCAAGGAGATCGAGTCCCTGGGCAAGGCCATCAAGGACCCGGAGCGCCCCTACGCCGTTGTTCTCGGTGGCTCCAAGGTCTCCGACAAGCTGGGCGTGATCGCCAACCTGCTGGACAAGGCCGACCGCCTGTTCATCGGTGGCGGCATGGCCTACACCTTCCTCAAGGCCAAGGGCTACGAGGTCGGCAAGTCCCTGCTGGAGGAGGACCAGCTCGAGACCGTCAAGGGCTACCTGGCCACCGCCGAGGCCAACGGCGTGGAGATCGTGCTGCCGGTTGACGTGCTGGCCGCCACCCACTTCGCCGCCGACGCCCCGTTCCAGGTGGTCGCCGCTGACGCCATCCCGGCCGAGGACATGGGCCTGGACATCGGCCCGGCCTCCCAGGAGCTGTACGCCTCCAAGCTGGCCGACGCCAAGACGATCGTGTGGAACGGCCCCATGGGCGTGTTCGAGTTCGAGGCCTTCGCCGGCGGCACCCGCGCCGTCGCCAAGGCGATGAGCGAGGGCGACGCCTTCACCGTCATCGGTGGCGGCGACTCCGCCGCCGCCGTGCGCCGCCTGGGCTTCGACGAGGCCACCTTCTCCCACATCTCCACCGGTGGTGGAGCTTCCCTCGAAATGCTGGAGGGCAAGACCCTCCCCGGTATCGCTGTTCTGGAGGACTGAGATGACCAACCGCAAGCCGCTGATGGCGGGCAACTGGAAGATGAACCTGGACCACCTCGAGGCCGTCCAGCTGGTGCAGGGCCTGGCCGTGGCGCTGGGTGACGCCGGCCACGACTACGACGCCGTCGAGGTCGTGGTGGTTCCGCCGTTCACGGACATCCGCTCCGTGCAGACCCTGGTGGAGGCCGACAAGCTCTCCATCCGCTACGGCGCCCAGGACGTCTCCGTGCACGCCTCCGGCGCGTACACCGGTGAGATCTCCGCCGCCATGCTCACCCGCCTGGGTGTCTCCTACGTGGTGGTGGGTCACTCCGAGCGCCGCGAGTACCACGGCGAGACCGACGCCCTGATCGGCACCAAGGCCAAGGTGGCGCTCGCCGCCGGCATGACCCCGATCCTGTGCTGCGGCGAGGGCCTGGACGTCCGCAAGGCCGGCGAGCAGGTCTCCTACGTCCTGGCTCAGATCGACGGCATGTACGCGGACTTCTCCGCCGAGGAGGCCGCCCAGACCGTCGTTGCCTACGAGCCCGTCTGGGCGATCGGCACCGGCGAGGTGGCGACCCCGGAGGACGCGCAGGAGGTCTGCGCCGCCATCCGTGTTCGCCTGGCTGAGCTGTTCGACGCCGAGACCGCCGCCAAGGTGCGCGTGCTCTACGGTGGCTCCGTGAAGTCCTCCAACGTTGCCGACATCATGGCCAAGGAGGCCGTGGACGGTGCCCTGGTGGGCGGCGCCTCCCTGCAGGCCGAGGAGTTCGCCAAGATCGCGCGCTTCAACGCCTGATCTAGCTCCCTCTCAGGTGGTGGGGTGGCGCGCCCGGAGCGGTGCGCCACCCCACTCTTTCTTTCCAGTATCATTGGGGGGTACGTCTGCGCGGCTTAGGCCCGCGGGCATCCCTGCTCGCTAGTACGAACGGTCTGCTCGTGTTTTTCGTTTCTATCCTGCTGAAGGTGCTGCTGGTCATTTCCAGCCTCTTCCTGATCCTGTCCATCCTGCTGCACAAGGGCAAGGGCGGCGGCGTCTCTGACATGTTCGGTGGTGGCATCTCCTCCTCGATGTCGTCCTCCGGCGTTGCCGAGCGGAACCTCAACCGCATCACCGTTGTCACCGCAGTGGTGTGGGTAACCTCCATCATCCTCATTGGAGTGCTCGAACTCTTCTGAGCCCGGGCCGCATAGGCGCGGTCCGGAGGTGATGTCGGTGGGGGCGATTCTTTGCGAATCGCCCCCACCGACGTGTCTGCCGGCACCACCGCCCGGCCGCAGGGGGCGTGTGCAACAAGGGGGTGGGGGTGGGTTAGTGGCCGTCTAGTTTTTCGGCTTCGTCGGTCAGGAAGGGCACGGCCATTTTCTGGGTGAACCAGCGCGAGTAGCTGACGGTTTGCACGCTGCCTTCGATGGGGATCCAGGCCCCGGTGCGGGGGTGGAGGAACTCGGCGCGCCAGGAAGTGGTCAGGGTGATGCGGTTCTTGGCTGCCCGGGTGAGGTATTGGTGTTTGTAGGTGGCCTGCGGGTCGGGCAGGCCTGGGTGGTCCACGGTCTCTACCGTGCCGTCGCCAAAGTCCCAGGTGTACTCGAACGGGGTGGCGCGTACCTGGACGGTGGCGGTGGTGAACTGCAGGGTGTAGATCCGCTCACCCGCGTCGGTCATCACGGGGGTGGGTAGGTTGATGAGTACGTCGCCGGTGTTGGGCCACATGATCACTGCGGGTGGGGCGAAGTTGATGGACTCGACCTCCCGGATGGTCACCGCTCTGGTCCAGTCCACCTCGGGTGCCTGGCTGGGGGACGGGCGGGGCAGGCGGCGTTTTTCCCCGTAGTCCCACATGCACTCGGTCGGGTCCTCAAACTCACACAAGTAATGCGGCCTAGTAGGAACCACAGACGGCACAGGCAACGCCGCGATCGGGGTTTCTACAATTTCGCTGTCAGAAGGCGTGTCATTCCAGACACCTGTGACGGTGACAGTTCCAGAATCGTTGTTTATCGAGCTTGTCCAGTCCTCGGAGTTGTTGGCGGTTAGGGAAGTTAACGCGACCAGGCAGGAAACGAATAGTGGGGAGATCACTGCTCATCTCCGACCGTGCTGTTTACTGCGCCTACGATCTTCCAGCCGCTGTCCCGGTACTCCAATCTGGCGGTGAGCTCGAAGGTGGTTGCTTTTGTGCTAATTTCCCTGGTGCCACCCTTGGATATTTCGTATATGTCCCCGACGTTTGCGCGCAGTGTAATGGCAAACTCGCTGGAGTTTTCAGGATTCACCTTCCTGCTTGTGGTGTAAGGGGTGATCTCTGCTGTTTCGTTACGCAGCCCTCTGCGCTCCTTTTCCGCAGCGATCGAGTAAATCTGGTGCTTCCAGTCGCAGTCGGGGATGTTGGTGTCCCACCAGTCCAGGTCGTGGGTGTTGATGAGGTACCACCAGGCTTGGAAGAGGAAGTAGGCGTAGGCCTCGGCACCGTCGGCGCTGTTCTCTAGCGCTACGTCCGAGGGCACGGGCGCCTGTATCTGTTCCGGCAAGAGCGGTGTCTGGCTAGGGCCACTGGGGACCGGTGTTGCCTGGGTGGATTGGTCGGAGGGCTGGCTGCTCGCCGGCGCCGTGGTGTTCACGCTGGGCATGGGCAGCGGGGCCGGGGGCGCCTCGGTTTGGGTCGAGCAGGCGGCCAGGGTCAGGGGAAGGGCCACCAGGGTGGCAAGGAGAAGCCGTGGTGCCGCCCGCCGGGCCGGGCGCGTGGCGGCCACTGCCGGTTGCTGGGTCGGGTTGATCTCCATGAATCGAACCTAGACCAGGGCTCGTTGCCGTATCTACCACTTGTGGAAAACAACCGCCGCCCTCGCGATCTCCCCGGCCGGCCAGCAGAAAGACCCTGTAGAGAGCAAGGGACGAGCGCCCCACCCAGGCCAACACGCCGAGGGCCGGTTTAGAGAAGGTGCGGGCGGAACGTCGTCCATGCTCTGGGCCTCCACGCGGAGGGACTATCCCCAGCGACGGGGCGGGTGGAACGTCGTCCATGCTCCGGGCTTACACGGGGAGGGGCCGGCACTGGGACGGGGTTGCGCTCTAAAGGTGCCCGTGGACTGGCGCTCGCGTTGTCTGAACTAGACGTTTCGATCTTCAACTCGACGTTGGGGCACTCAACTAGACGTTCCGGCCCTGGTTAACGTCGAGTCGAAGCGTCAAACGTCGAGTCGAAGCGCCAAACGTCTAGTTGGAAGCCGGCCCAGCAGCTCCGCGCGCCCCGGCCACACGGAAAGTGCCCGCCGAAACTTGTCCAAGCGCGCAGGAACTTGTCCAAGCCCGCCGAAACTTGTCAATGGCGGGGCCGCTAAGGACGAGTCTCGACGCGGTTTGACAAGTTTGAGCGAGTCTCGGCCCGCCGCTAGCGACCGCTACCGCTCCAGCGCCCCGGGCAGCCCCGAGGCCTGCATCGCGGGCTGGTCGGTCAACCAGGCACCGTGGTGCCCGGAGAGCCGGTCCAGCACCGCCGCAGGCAGGGCACAGTCCGTGTCGGTGGCGATCTCGCCCAGGACCGGGCCCTTGTCCGCCCCGGCGATCAGGAACGTCAGCCGCTTCGCGGTGGCAAGCGCCCCGAGGGTCAGGGAGACCCGCTCGGCCGGGGGCTTGGGGGAGTTGGCCTCCACCACCACGGTCCCGCCGGCTTGCAGCGTGGCGTGCCCCGGGAAGATCGAGGCCACGTGCCCGTCTGGCCCCACGCCCAGGAAAACCTGGTCGAAGCGGGGCAGGTCGTCGCCCACGCGGGCGTGCGCCACCAGCGCCCGCGCGAACTCCACGCCCGCCTGCTCCAGCGCCATCGGCGGCCCCGGGATGGGGTGCAGGTGGGCCGGCGCGGGCAGGTGGTCCAGCAGCGCCGTGTGCGCCTGGAAGGAGTTGCGCTCCGGGTGGTTCTCAGCCAGATAGCGCTCGTCGCCCCACCAGATGTGCACCCGGCGCCAGTCCACGGCCGCCGCGAGCGGGTTGGCCGCCGCGCGCACCAGCATCCTGATGCCGGCGGTGCCGCCGGTGAGGACCACGTGCGTCACGTCCTGCGTGGACAGGTCGGCGATGATGCCGTCCAGCAGGCGGGCACCTGCCAGCTCGGCCGCTGCCTCCAGGTCCGGCAGCACGACGACTCGGCTTGCAACCTGCTTGCTCACTGGACCTCCTCGACCAGCTCCAGTCCCTGCGAGATCACCTTCGCGTAGATCGCGTCCACGTCGAGGCGGCGCAGTTCCTCCATCAGGCAGTCCGCAGTGGTGCGCCGCGGCAGCGCCAGAGAGACGTCGGGGACGCCTGGACGACGCAGCACCGCCACCGCACTTCCCACGGGACGGTCGATTTCCACATCGCCAGTCTCGCGGTGCAGCACCACCCGGTTGACGGTGGCCGCCTCCGGGTTGATGTGCATGCGCACGGGCACGCCCAACTGGACGCGCAGCCAGGCGCCGATGAGCCGCCCGGCCGGGTGGGTAGCGCTGCCCCAGACGTCGACGGACGTGATCGGCGCCAGCGGCGGCTCACCGGCGGCCAGCACGATCAGCGAGCGCCAGATGGTCACGCCGGACCAGGAGAGGTCCGAGTCGCCCGGCACGTGCTGCTGGGCCAGCTCCTTCAGTCGCTCGATCGGGTTTTGCGTGCCGCGCGAGTCCGTGATGCGCCGGTGGGCCAGCTTGCCCAACGGGTCCTGGCTGGGCGCCTTGGGCGGGTCGGTGGGCCACCACACCACGATCGGGGAGTCGGGCAGCAGCAGCGGGGCGATCAGGGTCTCCGGACCACCCACCTCGCCGCGCCCGTTCAGCACCACGATGTCGCTGGCACCGGCCCCACGGCCCACGCGGATCTCCGCGTCCAGGCGCGGTTCCTCGCACGGCGTCACCGCGCCGTTGGCCGGGGCGGCAGCGTCGTCCATCCCGACTTCCGCGGCGCCCGCTTCGCTACACGTGGCGCACGAACCGGTCACCACGATCACGCGGCACGGGTGCTCCAAGGAAGCCGCAGTGGTGGCCGCCAGGGCGTCCTCCACGTCGGCGGGCGAGGGGACCACCACCACGAGCGTCAGCACGCGCCCGAGCGCAGAGGAGCCGCCCGATTCGCGCAGCTCCAGCAGCCGGGCGGCCACCTTCGCGGAGGAGGTGTAAGCAAGTTTGATTCGCACATCTACTCCTATGGCAGGCGCCAGGCGCGCCCGTCGGCCGCCAGCAGCTTGTCGGAACTGGCCGGCCCCCACGAGCCCGGCTCGTAGGTGTCCGGCGCGCCGTTGGCTGCCCAGTACTCCAACACCGGGTCCAGGATGCGCCAAGACAACTCCACCTCGGCCTGGCGCGGGAACAGCGGCGGTTCGCCGAGCAGCACGTCCAAGATCAGGCGCTCGTATGCCTCCGGGGAGTTCTCGGTGAAGGCGTGCCCGTAGCCGAAGTCCATCGACACGTCGCGCACGTGCGTCATGGTGCCCGGCACCTTGGCGCCAAAGCGCAGCGTCACACCCTCGTCGGGCTGCACGCGCACCACCAGGGCGTTGTGGCCCAGGCCGTCGATCTCCGTGTCGTGGAAGGGGGAGTGCAGCGACTTCTTGAACACCACCGCGATCTCGGTGACGCGGCGGCCCAGGCGCTTGCCAGCCCGCAGGTAGAACGGCACCCCGGCCCAGCGGCGATTGTGGATGAACAGGCGCAGGGCCGCGTACGTCTCCGTGGTGGAATCGGGCGCGATGCCGTCCTCCTCCACGTAGGCGCGCACCTTCTGCCCGCCCTGCCAGCCGGCCCCGTAGCGCCCGCGCGCCCCGGCCTGGGCCAGGTCCTCCGGCACCCGCACGGCCTCCAGCACCTTGATCTTCTCCTGGCGCAGGTTGTCCGGGTCCAGGGAGGCCGGCTCCTCCATCGCCGTCAACGCCAGCAGCTGGAGCAGGTGGTTTTGCAGGATGTCGCGGGCCGCGCCAATGCCGTCGTAGTAGCCGGCGCGCGAACCGATGCCGATGTCCTCGGCCATCGTGATCTGCACGTGGTCCACGTGGCTGGCGTTCCACAGCGGCTCGAACATGCGGTTGGCGAAGCGCATCGCCAGCAGGTTCTGCACCGTCTCCTTGCCCAGGTAGTGGTCGATGCGGAACACGCTGGTCTCCGGGAACACCCGGGAAACCGCGGCGTCCAGCTCACGTGCGCTAACCAGGTCGTGCCCAAAGGGCTTCTCGATGACCACGCGGGACCAGCCGCGCGAGGTGTCATCCAGGCCCACGCGGGCCAGCTGGCCACACACCTTAGCGAACGCGTCCGGCGGCACCGACAGGTAGAAGGCGGTGTTGCCGCCCGTCCCACGGGTGGCGTCCACGTCCGCCAGCGTCTCCGCCAGGCGGTCAAAACCGGCGTCGTCGTCAAAGTTGCCCTGCACGAAGCGGATGCCGGCGGCCAGCTGCGCCCAGATGCGCTCGTCGAAACGAGTGCGGGCGTGCGCCACCACGGCCTCGCGCACGGTGGAGGCAAAGAACTCGTCGCTCCAGTCGCGCCGGCCGTAGCCGATCAGCGTGAAGGCCGGGTGCAGCAGTCCGCGCGCCGCCAGGTCGTAGACGGCGGGCAGCAGCTTCTTCTTGGCGAGGTCGCCGGTGACACCAAAGATCACCAGGGCACTGGGGCCGGCCACCCGCGGGAGCCGCCGATCGAGCGGATCCCGCAGGGTGGCCAGCTGCTCCAGGGCTACCTCTTCGGCACCCCTCATGCCTGCAGGAGCGCGGCCAGGCGCTCCAGGGCGGCCGCGTTCTGCACGTGGAAGCGCACCACCGGGCGGTCGTGCTCGGCCAGGACAGCGGCGTCACCGGCGGCCTGCGCGCCGATCAGCGTGGCCAGGTCGAACTCGCGGCCCGGGATGTCCAGCTGGGCGGTGGCGGTGCCGGTGATCTGCAGGAACGCACCGATCGGGAAGCCGCCCTTGTGGAGCTGGCCGGTGGAGTGCAGGAAGCGCGGGCCCCACCCGAAGGTGACGGGGCGGGCCACGCGGCGGGCCAGGGCGTCACGCACCGGCTCCAGCACGCCGGCCGGCGCGCCCTCGCGGTCCAGGTAGGCCATGACGGCCAGGTAGCCCTTGTCCGCGTCCAGGGTGGCGTACAGGGCCTCGAGGGCGCCCTCGACTGTGGTCACGCCGTCCAGCAGACCGGCGGAGGCGCGCACCTCGATGCCGTCCTCCACGAACGCGGCGGCCTCCGGCTCCGGGGTGTTCTCCAGCAGCTCGCGCGCGGCGGCCTTGGCGGACTCCACGTTGGGCTGGTCGAACGGGTTGATGCCCAGCAGCACGCCCGCGATGGCGGTGGCGTACTCCCAAAGCAGCATGGCGGCGCCCAGGCGGCCGGCCACGTGCACGGCGTCGGAGCGCAGCAGCACCTCGTCGGCGTCCAGGTTGAAGAGGAACACCGGCAGCACGTCGCCGGCCTCCTCGGCCAGCTCGGGGGCCTCCAGGGAGGCCACCACGGGCAGCAGGCCAACGCCGTCCTTACCGGTGGACTCGGCCACCAGCTGCTCGGCCCAGTCGCCGAAGTGGAACAGGCCGGAGCCGTCGTCGGCCAGCACCAGCTTGTCGCGCAGCGGGTCGGTGCCCGCGATGGCGGCGCCCAGGATCAGGGCCGGGTTGGCGGGGGAGTCCTCGGCCAGCTCGTCGGCCACTGCGGCAGCGTCGTTCAGCAGCTGCTCCACGTCCACGCCGGCCAGACCGGTCGGCACCAGACCGAAGGCGGTCAGGGCGGAGAAGCGGCCACCCACGGTCGGGTCGGCCTCGAAGATCTTGCGGTAGCCGGCCTCGGTGGCGGCGTGGAACAGCGGCGAGCCCGGGTCGGTGACCACCACGATGTGCTTGGCGGCGTCCAGGCCGGCCTCGGTGAAGGCGGCCTCGAAGACGCGGCGCTGGGAGTCGGTCTCCACGGTGCCACCGGACTTGGAGGAGACCACCAGGACGGTGCGGGCCAGGTCGCCGGACAGGCCGCGCGCCACCTGGTCGGGGTCGGTGGAGTCCAGCACCACCAGGTCAACGCCGTAGGTACCGGCGATCACCTCGGGGGCCAGGGAGGAGCCGCCCATGCCGGCCAGTACCACGCGGTCGATGCCGTCGGCCAGCAGCTCCTCGCGCAGGGCGCGGATGGGCTCCACCAGGTCGCGGGAGGTGGTGTGCAGGTGGGTCCAGCCCAGGCGGATGGAGGCCTCCGGCTGCGCGGCCTCTCCCCAGATGGTGGAGTCCTTCGCGGCGATGCGGGAGGCGATCTTGTCCTCCACCAGGCGCTCGACGTGCGCGTAGGCGGCGTCGGAGGCGACGCCGGTGGTCATGACCTCGAGGGCCGGGGTGGGGCCCTCGTCCCCGCCGCCGCAGCCCCCCTCGCAGGCCTCCTCCTGGTCCTCTTCGAAGGGCAGGCCGGCCAGCGCCACGATCAGGTCGTCGTCCTCCAGGAACTCCTCGGTGGTCTCCGGCTCGCCGCAGCCGCAACCCTCGCAGCACTGCGTCTCTTCGATCATCTCTTCGTTGCTCATGATTCCTCCGTCTAGCGGCTGCCTATTTGCCGCGGTTTGTCGGTGTTGGGTGGGCGGGATTTGGGTAGATGCGTTGCTCAGGCGGCGCTGCCGGCGCGCGCGATGGACTGGCGGGCGGCGGCGGCCACGTTCTGGGCGGTGAAGCCGTACTCCTCGAAGAGGCGCTCGGCGGAGGCGGAGGCACCGAAGTGCTCCAGGCTGACGGGCACGCCGGCGTCGCCGAGGAAGCGGTACCAGCTCTGGGCGATACCGGCCTCCACGGTAACCCGCGCACGTACGGATGCGGGCAGGACCTGCTCGCGGTAGTCGGCGTCCTGCGCGTCGAACCACTCCACGCACGGCATGGACACGACGCGCGCGGCCACGCCCTCGGCGGCCAGCAGTTCCTGCGCCTCCAGCGCGACCGCGACCTCGGAGCCGGTGGCGATGAGGACGACGTCGACCTTGCCGGCCGCCCCCTGCTCGCCGGCCGTGCTCTGGCCTGCGCCGCCGACGGCCCCGGCCTCGCGCAGCACGTAGCCGCCGCGGGCCACGCCCTCGGCGCTGGCCAGGCCGCTGGCTTCGTCGCGTACCGGGTCGGCGAGGTTCTGGCGGGAGAGGATCAGGCCGGCGGCCTTGTCTCGCACCAGCACCTCGCGCCAGGCCACGGCCGTCTCGGCAGCGTCGGCGGGACGCACGACGCTCAGGCCTGGGATGGCGCGCAGCGCGGCCAGGTGCTCCACGGGCTGGTGGGTGGGGCCGTCCTCGCCCAGGCCGATGGAGTCGTGGGTCCACACGAAGATGGAGGGCACGTCCATGAGGCAGGCCAGGCGCACGGCGGGGCGCATGTAGTCGGCGAACTGCAGGAAGGTGCCGCCGTAGGGACGGGTGAGTCCCTGGGTGGCGATGCCGTTGAGGATGGAGCCCATGGCGTGCTCGCGGATGCCGAAGTGCAGGGTGCGCCCGTACTCGTGGCCGGAGAACTCGCCGGTGGAGCGGTGGGCGGGCAGGAAGGAGGGCTCACCCTTCATGGTGGTGTTGTTGGAGCCGGCCAGGTCGGCGGAGCCGCCCCACAGCTCGGGTAGCACGCCGGCCAGGGCGCTGAGGACGGCGCCGGAGGCGGCGCGCGTGGCCATCGGCTTGCCGGTGCCGAAGGCGGGGATGGACTCCTGCCAGCCCTCGGGCAGGCGGCGGGCCTGCAGCCGCTCCAGGAGCTCGACGCCGGCGGGGTTGGCCTGCGCCCAGGCGGCGTAGAGCTCGTCCCACTCCTTACGGGCGGCGGCGGAGAGCGCGGCCGCGCCGGCGCGGGTGTGCTCCACCACTGCTTCTTCCACGGCGAACATCTGCGCCGGGTCGAAGCCCAGGGCCTCCTTCAGCCCGGCCAGCTCCTCGCCGCCCAGCTTGGAGCCGTGGATGCCACCGGTGTTCTGCTTGGTGGGGGAGGGCCAGCCGATGATGGTGCGCACCGCGATGAGGGAGGGGCGGGCGTCTGCCTTGGCGGTCTCGATGGCGGCGGCCAGGGCGTCCAGGTCCTCCACGTACTGCCCGGTGGCGGTGAAGTCCACGCGCTGGGTGTGCCAGCCGTAGGCGTCGTAGCGGCCCAGCACGTCCTCGGTGAAGGCGATGTCCGTGTTGTCCTCGATCGAGATGCGGTTGTCGTCCCACAGCACGATGAGGTTGCCCAGCTCCTGGGTGCCGGCCAGGGAGCATGCCTCCGCGGTCACGCCCTCTTGCAGGTCGCCGTCGGAGGCGATCACGTAGACGCGGTGGTCGAACGGGGACTTGCCGGCCTCGGTGTGCGGGTCCAGCAGGCCGCGCACGCGGCGCTGGGAGAAGGACATACCGACGGCAGTGGCCAGGCCCGCACCGAGCGGACCGGTGGTGGTCTCGACGAACTTGGTGTGCCCCAGCTCGGGGTGGCCGGGGGTGAGGGAGCCCCAGGTGCGCAACGCCTTCAGGTCGTCCAGTTCCAGGCCCAGGCCGGCCAGGTAGAGCTGGACGTACTGGGTGAGGGCGGAGTGCCCCGCCGACAGCACGAACCGGTCGCGGCCCTCCCACCGGTCGTCGGCAACGTCGTACCGCAAGAAGCGCTGAAAGAGCGTGTAGGCGATGGGGGCGAGTGAGATCGCCGCGCCGGGGTGGCCGTGGCCTGCGTTCTCTACCGCGTCGGCCGCCAGCACCTTGGCGGTGTCAATTGCGCGGAGGTCCAGTTCGGTCAGGTTTAGGGGCGCGGGCACGTTCTCTCCTTGTTTGACTCCAACTCGCAGGTCCAAGCCTAGTTGGCGCGGCGGGTGTTGCGCGCCTTGCCGGGTACCGATTGGCTCCCTGTAAACGAAAACGGCGCTAACCTTACGGCGTTATGTCCGCATGATGGGCGAGGGGAGGCAGGGCGTGGCCGCAACGACGCAGGCGCCGCCGCACGGTCAGGCGTTGCCCGGCCCGCTTTCTGCCCAGATTCCGCTCTACCTGGCCCACCTGCGGGTGGAGCGCGGCCTGGCTGAGAACACGCTTGCTTCCTACCGCCGCGACCTGCAGCGTTACAACGCCTTTCTGGCTGGCAGGGAGGTGGCCGACGCTGCCGCCCTTACCGAGCAGGACATCGAGGCCTGCGTGCAGGCCTGCCGGCTGGGGCAGGACGGTGGCACGCCGCTGGCGGCTTCCTCTGCGGCCCGGCTGGTGGCCTCTGTGCGTGGACTGCACCGCTTCCTGTTGGAGGAGGGGGTGGTGGCCCGCGACGTGAGCGCGGACGTGGCCCGGCCGGCGGTGCCCAAGGCGCTGCCCAAGGCGCTGGACCTGCCCACGGTGGAGGCGATTCTGGCGGCGGCCGCCCGCAAGCCGGGCCCGGCCGGTGCGCGCAACGCGGCGCTGCTGGAGTTCCTCTACGCCACCGGCGCGCGGATCAGCGAGGCGGTGGGGATGGACGTGGACGACGTCTGCCTGAGCGAACCCGCCTCGGCGCTGCTGCGCGGAAAGGGCAGGAAGGAGCGTGTGGTGCCGGTGGGTAGTCACGCGGTGGCGGCGCTGCGCGGCTACATCGCGGCGGCCCGCCCGGAGTTGGTGGCGCGCGGCGAGGGCACGCCCGCGCTGTTCGTCAACGCGCGCGGGCAGCGGCTCTCGCGCCAGTCGGCCTGGGCGGTGCTGCAGGAGGCCGCCGCTGCGGCGGACGTGCAGGAGCACATCTCCCCGCACGTGCTGCGTCACTCGTTTGCCACCCACATCCTGAATGCCGGGGCGGACGTGCGCGTGGTGCAGGAGCTGCTGGGGCACGCCTCGGTGACCACCACGCAGATCTATACGCGCGTCACGGCCCAGGCGCTGCGGGAGGTCTACGCCACCAGTCATCCCCGCGCGCGCTGATTTCGGTCTGTTGCCCGTCGTTCTCCTTCTCTTGTTAGTGGCCGGGGGCACAATGTGTGCATGACCGCAAACCAGTCCCGCCCGCCGCGCCGCAGGAGGCCCATCCACCCGGTCTACGCCGTGACCTCGCTGATCGCGGGGGCCGCGCTGGTGACCGCCTCGGTAGTGCTCATCGCCACCGGTGCCGGCAGCGACGCGGACCAGCCCGGGCCGCACCCGGCGGCGCCCGCGCCTAGCCCTTCCACCGCCTCGCCCGCCGCTGCGGGGACGGAGGCGGCCAGCCCGGGCACCTCCACGCCCGGCGAACAGGCGGGGGCCGGCTCGCTGCGGCCGGGTGGAACGTCGTCCAACCGCTTCTGGCCGGATCCGGCCGACGCGTGGGCGGTGGTCCCGCCGGAGTGCGCCCAGCTGGCGCTGCTGCCTGGCCCGGAGAGTGGCGCGCTGCACTTCGTCGACGGCGCGGCGGCCTCCCCTACTGGGGCAGGGCGGGTGAGGATCGAGACGGTGCACGACGTTTCTCCGACGCAGTCCGCGGCTACGGCCGTCGTGCTTAGCTGCGTCGCGGAGACGGGCGAGACCCAGCAGTCGGTGGCGATCTACAACGGCGCCGGCGAGCTGGCCACGGGGATCGAGCTGTGGGCCGGCTGGGGCCGCACCATGTTGCAGGCGGAAGTGCCGGTGGTTCGCTTCTCCAAAGTGGAAACCATCGGCAACGAACTGCACTTGACCGTGCAGGACGTGCGCGCCGCACCCCTGCCGGGCGCGCTGGCTGGCACGCCCGTGGAGGCGACGATCGTGCTGTGGTGGGGCGGGGAGCGATACGAGTACCAGACCACGCGCTACCAGAGCACGGCGGGCATGTGGGAGCACCCGCAGGCCTGGCAGCTGCAGGAGTTCTACGACGCCCTGGCCGCTGGCAACGACGCGGCGGCCGCCGCGCACACCAGCCCCGAGAACATGAAGGCGGTCCAGACCGGCTGCCTGGGCGCCTGCTCGAACGGCGTGAGCAACTACCGCGCCTCGATCTTCCCGCCCGGCGGGGTGGTGGAGGAGTGCGTGCTCATCGGAGAGCTGGGCGTACCCCTGCCGGAGGTGGACGGCGCGGCGCGCAAACTGCCACTGGAGGTGAGCGGGGAGGCGGGAGACTTCTTCTGCGGGATTCGGCGGCCCGGTCAGGAACTGGAGCCCGACGGGGCCATGACCTACGCCCAGTGGCTGATCGTGCGCTCTGCGCAGGGGGAGGGCTACTACGTCACCCAGTTCGGGCGGGCGTTCAGTTAGCGGAGCGTGCCCTGTGACGCCGGGGTTGCCGGCATCCTTCCCGCCGGCGTGGTGGCAGAACCCAAGTCGCCCCACCATTACGTGACGTGGGGCACAATTGAGCCATGCGCTCCTCGAACCCTCCTGAGTCTGCGCAGACGGAACGCAGACGTGTTCACACCGCCTACGCGGTAGCCGCCTTCGTGGCGGGCGTGGCGCTGCTCGTCGCGGCCCTGGTGGCCCTGTTGCTAGGGCTGTGGCCCACCCCCTCCGGCCCGATCGGGGCCGGTCCCTCGGCCTCCCCGAGCGGACCCGCCTCCACCGGCGCGCCCGCCCCAAGCTCCCCGGTCTCCACGCCCCCGATGGCGCCCACCACTACGCAGGCCGCGCCGACGCAAGAGCCGGGAGGAACGTCGGGCGGCGAATTCGACCCCGACGCCCCCAATCTCAGCGTGGTAATCCCACCGCAGTGCGCGCAATGGGCCCTCATGCCGGGGCCGGAGAGCGGGCCGGTGCAGTTCACGGACAGCAAGGCGCAACCGGTTCCCGGCGCCAGGGAGGTGCGCATAATGCGCATCGACAAGGCCGGCCCCCTGCAGGGCGCCTCCACCGTCATCGTGTTCGGGTGTGAGGGCCCACGCGGAAAGATCCAGCAGTCCGCAGGCATCTACAACACGCGCGGCGAACTCATCTTCGACGTCGAACCGTGGGCGGGCGAGGACCGTTCCATGCTCCAGGCGCACGTGCTGCAGGTCGAGTTCACGGTCGTGGAGGCCAGCGGCACCGAACTGGCGCTCACCCTCTGGGAAGTGTTGGCCGCCCCAGACGTCGGAGCTGAATCGGGCACCGACGCCCAGGCGGTGATCGTGCTGCACTGGGTGCCGGACGGCTATAAGTACGCCACCACGCGTTTCTACAGTGACTTCGGCGAGTGGGAGCAACCCAAGCTTTGGGACCTGCAGCTGTTCTACAACGCCCTGGCTGACGGCAACGACTCAGCGGCCGCGCCCCACACCAGCGCGGAGAACATGACAGCCGTGCAGACCGGCTGCGTGGGGGTCTGCCCGGACGGGGTGAGCAACTACCGTGCCTCGATCTTCCCGCCCGGGGGAGTGGTGGAGCAGTGCGTGCTGATCGGCCCGTTCGGCGTCCCCATCAGCGACGTCGACGGGCAGGGGCGCCGGCTCGGCATGGAAGTCACTGGCGAGGCCGGGGACTTCTTCTGCGGCATCAGGCGCCCGGCGCAGGATTTGAACCCGGACGGCAGCCTGTCCTACCTCCAGTGGTTCATCGTCCAGTCGCCCCTGGACGGCGACTACTACGTTTCCCAGTTTGGGCGGGCATTCGGCTAGCGCCGCGCCGGTCCATGAACGGGCGTGGCGCCCGCAGTGCGCCAGCCCCGAAGAATCGCGGCAAATACGTTGGCGCCCGGCGCGGTCTGCACGGCAAGGAGCGCCCGGCGCGTTAAGGTGGCCGCGTGAGTGAGAACCTGAGCTTTCCCGAGCTAGCAGATCTGAGCCCTGGGTTCCCGGAGCCGCCCGCGCTGGAGGGGCACGGCCCGGCCCGCATCATCGCCATGTGCAACCAGAAGGGCGGGGTCGGTAAGACCACCACCACCATCAACCTGGGCGCCGCACTGGCTGAGTACGGCCGCCGGGTTCTCATCATCGACTTCGACCCGCAGGGCGCCGCCTCCGCAGGCCTGGGCGTGGCCGCGCACGACCTGGACAACACCATCTACACGCTGATGACCCAGCCGAAGATGGACATCCACGACGTCATCGTTCCCACCGCCACGCGCAACCTGGACCTGGTGCCGGCCAACATCGACCTGTCCGCCGCAGAGATGCAGCTGGTCAACGAGGTGGCCCGCGAGTCCATCCTGGCGCGCGCGCTGCGCCCGGTGCTGGACGAGTACGACGTGATCATCATCGACTGCCAGCCCTCCCTGGGCCTGCTCACGGTCAACGCGCTCACCGCCGCCCACGGCGTGCTGATCCCGCTGGAGGCGGAGTTCTTTGCGCTGCGCGGCGTGGCCCTGCTGGTGGAGAACATCGAGAAGGTGCGCGATCGCCTCAACCCGCGCCTGACCATCGACGGCATCCTGGCCACTATGGTGGACAAGCGCACGCTGCACACCCGCGAGGTGCTGGAGCGCCTGGAGCAGGCCTTCGGGGACACCGTGTTCAAGACCCAGATCGGACGGACCATCAAGTTCCCCGACGCCACGGTGGCCACCGAGCCGATCCTCTCCTACGCCCCGAACCACGCCGGCGCGCACGCCTACCGCCAGCTTGCCCGCGAGCTCATCGCCCGCGGCGCGAGCGCCTGACCCACCCGCCTGCAAGCGCCTGAGCCACCCGCAGGGGGCTCGTCCGGCGCGCGCTGCTGCACTCCACCGCCTTTTCCTGAGAAGATGGGGGCGAGCCTGTCCGTGCTGGAACCGCTCGATAACGTGTTTCCGGCCCCGCGCGGGCACACACGGCATCGATCTGGAAGGCTTAAGGGAAATGAGCGAGTTCCACGCGCGCGCCGCCCGCACCGGGCACGGCGGAGTCAAGAGGCGCGGACCGGTGCGCGGTAAGGCCACCGAGCCGGTGGCCAACGTGCATGACCCCTCCGGTGAGCGCCTGCAGAAGGTGCTGGCCGCCGCCGGGGTGGGTTCGCGTCGGCAGTGCGAGTCCCTGATCGCCGCCGGGCGTGTGCAGGTCAACGGCCAGGTTGTCACCGAGCTGGGCGTGCGCGTGGGCCCGGGCGTGAAGATTCACGTGGACGGCACGCCGGTGCAGACTGACATGGGCAAGATCACCATCGCCTTCAACAAGCCCACGGGCGTGGTCTCCACGATGAGCGACGACCAGGGCCGCTTCCACATCGGCGAGTGGTTTCAGGACCGCAAGGAGCGCCTGTTCCACGTGGGTCGCCTGGACACGGACACCGAGGGGCTGATCCTGCTGACGAACGACGGCGAGCTGGCCCATCGGCTGTCCCACCCGTCGTACGAGATCCGCAAGACCTACCTGGCCACGGTGGAGGGCACCTGCAAGCCGGGCCTGGTCAAGCGCCTGGAGAGCGGCGTGGAGCTGGAGGACGGCCCGGTGGTGTGCGACAAGGTCACCATCAAGGCCGCCACCCCGTGGGGTTCGATCGTGGAGATCGTGCTGCACGAGGGCCGCAACCGGATCGTGCGCCGCCTGATGGAGGAGGTGGGCCACCCGGTCACGCGCCTGGTGCGCACCCGCGTGGGCCCGATCCTGCTGGGTGACCTGAAGCCGGGGCGCCACCGCGTGATCTCCGGCCCGGAGTTGTCTTCCCTGATGCAGGCCGTGGACCTGTGAGCGCGAAGCTGACCGCCGGCCCCGTGCTGATCATCGGCACGGGGCTGCTGGGCGCCTCGCTGGGTTTGGCGCTGCGCCCGGAGGTGGAGGTCTATTTGCGCGATTCGTCGCCCGCCGGGGCGGCGTTGGCGCGCGACGTTGGCGCCGGCCGCACCGATTGGGCCGGCCGCCCGGAGCCGAGCCTGGTGGTGGTGGCCACGCCCCCGGACGTGGTTGCCGAGGTGGTGGCCGGGGCGCTGGCGGAGTTCCCGCGCGCCGTGGTCACGGACGTGGCCTCTATTAAGGCCGACGTGGAGACTGACGTGTTGCTGCTGGCGGGCCCGGAGGCGGCGCGCCGCTACGTTGGTTCGCACCCGATGGCCGGCCGGGAGCGCACGGGGGCGCTGGCTGCGGACGGCTCGTTGTTCCTGGGCCGCCCGTGGGTGGTGGTGCCGCACGCCGGTTCCAGCGATGAGGCGATTAACGCGGTGCGCTCGCTGGCGGTGGACGCCGGGGGAGTGCTGCACCAGCTCTCGGCGCGCGAGCACGACGCCGCAGTGGCGTTGGTGAGTCACGTGCCGCAGGTGGTCTCCTCGCTGCTGGCGGGCCGCCTGGTGGAGGCCCCGGCCGGCGCGCTGGACCTGGCGGGCCAGGGTTTGCGGGACGTCACGCGCATCGCGGCGTCCTCCGAGCGCATGTGGACGGCGATCCTGACGCAGAACTCGGCTCCCGTGCGCGCGGTACTGGCGCAGCTGCAGGTGGAGCTTTCCGGTGTGATTGAGGCGCTGGCGGCGGCCGAGCAGGCGGGCCCGGAGGCGCCGGGCGTGCACGGCACCCTGGGGGCGCTGCTGCGGGGTGGCAACGAGGGCGTGGCCCGCATCCCGGGCAAGCACGGCGGGGCGGGCACGCGCTTTGGCCGCCTGACGGTGCTGATCAGCGACGAGCCGGGCCAGCTGGGCCAACTCTTCACCGACGCCGGCGAGGCCGGCATCTCTATCGAGGACGTGACGATCGAGCACGCGCGCGGCAAGAAGATGGGCATGGTGGAGCTCTCCGTGCTGCCGGCGCACCTGAGCGATCTGGCCGCCGAGCTGACCAGGCGCGGTTGGCGGATCGTGGAGACCGAGGTTTAAGGAGGCGCGCTGATGAGCACGCAGGATGCAGGCGCCGGGATTGGGCGCACCGATGCGCCGCTGGTGGCGATCGACGGCCCGAGCGGGGTGGGCAAGTCCACCGCCGCCAAGGGCCTGGCCCGCCACCTGAAGGCGCGCTACCTGGACACGGGCGCGATGTTCCGCACCGTTGCCTGGTGGTGCCAGCAGTGCGGCGTCGACTTGGACGACGCTGCAGCCGTGACCGCCACCGCGCGCGCCACGCCCTTGGAGATGGGCCAGGACCCCGACGCGCCTTTCGTTCGCGTGGACGGGCAGGACATCACGGAGGCGATCCGCGACCAGCAGATCTCGACCGTCGTGTCCAAGGTGGCCACGAACCTGGACGTGCGCGCCCACCTGGCCACCTTGCAGCGTGAGTTGATCGACGCCGCCGTGGCCAGCGGGGAGGGGATTGTGGCCGAGGGCCGGGACATCACCACGAAGATCGCCCCGGACGCGCCCGTACGCATCTTGCTGGTGGCCGCCCCGGAGGCCCGCCTGGAGCGGCGCGCCATGGAGGTGCTGGGCGCGGCGGGGGAGAGCGAACGAGAGGCGGTGCGCGACGCCGTGGTCCGCCGCGACGCAGACGACTCCACCGTCTCCAACTTCTCCACGGCCGCCGACGGCGTGGTCACCCTGGACAACTCCACCTTCACCCCGGCCCAGACCTTGGCGGCCGTCATCGACATCACCGCGGCCGTCTACCCGCGCTTCGCCCGCACTCAGTAGCGCGCACTGATCCGGGCGGCGGGCGGGACGTCGTACACCAAGGGGCGCCGGTGCGGTGGCCGCTAAGCAATCACTTTGGAAGAATTGGGAACATGACTGAGAACTTTGCAGCCGACGAGCTGGACGCCTCCGCCATCGAGCTGTCCGCGCTGGACCTCGATGTGCTTGGCGCGGACGCGGCGCTGCCTGCGCTGGACGACGACGCCGACGACGCCCAGCGCGCGCAGGCCCTGCTGGCCGGCCTGCAGGAGTTCGACCTGGACGACGAGGACCTGGCCCTGCTGGCCGGCGAGGAGAGCTGGGACGAGGAGGCCGAGGAGGAGGCCGCCCCGCCTGTGCTGGCGGTGGTCGGGCGCCCGAACGTCGGCAAGTCCACCTTCGTCAACCGCGTGCTGGGCCGCCGCGAGGCCGTGGTGCAGGACACGCCCGGCGTGACGCGCGACCGCGTCTCCTACCCGGCCGAGTGGGCGGGACGCCGCTTCACCCTGGTGGACACCGGCGGCTGGGAGATGGACGTAGCCGGCCTGGATAAGGCGGTGGCCGACCAGTCCGAGATCGCCATTGAGATGGCCGACGCCGTGCTGTTCGTCGTGGACGCCACGGTGGGCATCACCGACACCGACGAGCGCGTGGTTAAGCTGCTGCGCAAGGCCGGCAAGCCCGTGGTTCTGGCCGCAAACAAGGTTGACTCTGCGGCCCAGGAGGCCGACGCTTACGCCCTGTGGAACCTGGGTCTGGGCGAGCCCTTCCCGGTGTCCGCGCTGCATGGACGGGGTGCCGGTGACGTGCTGGACGCTGTGGTGGCGGCGTTGCCAGAAGTCAGTGGCGTGGCCAAGCCGCGCCCCAAGGGGGGACCGCGCCGGATCGCGCTGGTGGGACGCCCCAACGTGGGCAAGTCCTCGCTGCTTAACTCCCTGGCGGGGGAGAACCGCGTGGTCGTGGACCCCACCGCCGGCACCACACGCGACCCGGTTGACGAGATCATCGAACTGGATGGCCGGCAGTGGCTGTTCGTGGACACCGCAGGCATCCGTCGGCGCGTCCACCAGACCTACGGGGCGGACTTCTACGCCTCCCTGCGCACCCAGACCGCGCTGGAGAACGCCGAGGCCGCCCTAGTCCTCATCGACGCCTCTGAGCCGATGACCGAGCAGGACGTGCGAGTAATCCAGCAGGCCGTGGACGCCGGGCGCGCCATCGTGGTGGTCAACAACAAGTGGGACCTGGTGGACGAGGAGCGCCAGGCGCTGCTCAAGCGCGAGCAGGAGCGAGACCTGGTGCAGCTGGAGTGGGCGCCGCGCATCAACCTGTCCGCCAAGACCGGTTGGCACACTAACCGCATCGTGCGCGCCCTGGACGCCGCGTTGGAAGGCTGGGGTACTCGCGTGCCCACTGGCCGCCTGAACTCGTTCCTGGGTGAGCTCACCGCCGCCCACCCCCACCCGGTGCGTGGTGGTAAGCAGCCTCGCATCCTGTTCGGCACGCAGGCTCACGTGGCTCCGCCGCGCTTCGCGCTGTTCACCACCGGGTTCCTTGACCCGTCCTACCGGCGCTTCATCGAGCGTCGCCTGCGCGAGACCTTCGGGTTTGTGGGCACGCCCATCACGATCTCCGTGCGGGTCAGGGAGAAGCGCAAGCGCAAGTAACCCAAGTTCGGCTCGGGGGGTGTGGGGTGGCACTGCCACCCCACACCCCCCGACCGTTGTTTCGCACGCCTAATTCCCTGCGAAAACGCCCCGCGTGTCTGTAGGCTGGATCACCCTCGTTCGCTGCAAGCTATCGCCATTACTCGAGCATTTGACGGGAAGGACACCGCAATGACCCTCACTGTAAGCAAGAGCCGCGTCTGGAGAGCAGCACTGTCAGTTCTGGCTGTGGCGGCGTTCGCGGGCCTCGCCCCGTGGGCTTCTGCCGCCGCTGCCGCGCCCACGCCCGAAGCGACCGGCTCCCCTGTGGGCGGCGAGCAGGCGGCCTTGGATGGCGAGGATGTTGAGCCGGCCGCAACCGAGCTGGAGCCCACCGAGGTTCCCGCCCTCACCGGGCATGCCGTAGCCCAGGCGGAGGCCACCCGCTTTTCCCGCTTCGCCGGCGTTGACCGCTACGACACCGCGCGCAATCTCTACCTTGGGGGCTGGTGGAACCGGGAAGCCCTGGTCGTGGCCAGCGGAGAGAACTACGCCGACGCCCTGGCGGCCACGCCCTTCGCGGCCGCCCACAACATCCCGATCGTGCTGGTCGGCAACGGGCACATCCCCGCCCCCACTGCCGAGGTTTTCCGTACCGCCCGCGAGAAGGGCGCAAACCGCGTCTACCTGGTGGGTGGCACGAACGTGATGACCGCCCAGCTGCGTGCACAGATCAGGTCCTACGGTTTCGACATCGCCCAGCACTTTGGGGGCGCAGACCGCTACGTCACCGCGCAGGGCTTGGCCTTTGCCACCGCAGAGGTCTACCGAAACTCGGGAGCGCCCCTGCAGAAGGTCTTCCTGGTGGACGGCACCAACTTCGCCGACGCCCTGGCCGTTGGCCCTGCTGCGGCCGCAAACCGTGGTGTCATCCTGCTCACCGCCGGTTCTAGGGTGCCTCAGTCCACCTGGTACGCGCTCAGCAAGCTGCACGGTGAGCGCCACGCCATCGGTGGCGGCCCCGTGGCCGCTTTCAAGTACAACGCCGACGGGCTGGTTGCCGGCACCGACCGATACGAGACCGCCGTGCAGGTGGCCCGCACATACCTGCCGAATGTGCCTGAGGTTTACGTGGCCAGCGGGCAGACCTTCCCCGACGCCCTGGCCGGCGGGGCCCTGGCGGCCAACAAGTCCGCCTCCCTGGTGCTTTGCCGCCGCGATGACGTGCCGTTAACCGTGCAGCAGTACCTGCCGCCCCGAAAGTTCGCACACCTCTCGGTGCTCGGCGGCTACGGTTCCATCTCCCAGGACGTCATCGACTTCCTGGTCAACACGGTGGGGAAGTAGCAGGTCACTGCGCGCTGCAAGCCCCGCACCACCGGTCGCCCAAGCGGGCACGCCGGCTTAAGTCTCCCCGACTACCACGGTTGTCTACTTCCGCTTTCGAGTCCTGCGTGGAGCAGGTTGAACAGGGTTTGGCACCGAGTTGACCGGTTGCGCAGGTAACCGCGCGAAGGTGCCGGAACTAATTCAGTGTTTCGAGCTAGAGAGAAGGAGAGCTGCCATGAAGATTCGTTCGCCCCGAAGCAAAAGGCGACTCGCGTTGAGCGTCCTTGTTGGCGCGCTGGCGCTGGCTGTTTCCACGCCGGCAACCGCTGTGAGCGCACACAGCTCGCCCGTAGTTGATCAACAGGCATGCCTGCCGGCAGCGGCCGGGCACACCGATGCCAACGCGTTCGTATGTGACCGCATGGCTGGCCCCAACCGGTATGCCACATCGAAGGCCGTGATGGAACACCCCGGGATCCCGTGGGGAACCACCACGGTGGTGGTAGTCAGCGGAGACAACCCGTACGACGCCCTTTCTGCCACCACGTTTGCTAATGTGCTGAAGGCACCGATCCTGCTATCGCCTTCCCAGGGCTTGTCTCCAGAAACCCGCGCCGCGCTGCAAGCCGCCAAGGCCCGTGGGGTCACAGACGTGGTCGTCGTTGGTGGTTTCAGTTCACTGTCAGCCAGGGTTTCTGACCAAATCTCCGACATGGGACTCTTGTTGGAGCGCTACTACGGCGTGGACCGCTTCGACACCTCCGCGATGGTAGCGTTCAAAACCAGGCAGTACTACGAAGAAGCTGGCCAACTATTGAAGGGCGTGTTCTTCGCAGACGGCAGGAACTTCGCCGATTCCCTGGCTGCCGGGCCCGCTGCAGCCGCGCGCAACGGCATCTTGCTGCTGACGAACGGCTCATCGATGGTCTACCACATCAACGACTCCGTCTTAGACCTCGACGTTCCCATGTGGGCCATTGGCGGCAACGCGGCCAAGGCGGCGGCTCACCTCAACGCGACACCGGTGGTGGGAACCGACCGCTTCGACACCGCCGTGAAGGTGGCGCGCACGTTCTTCCCTTCCAGGACCCGTTGGGTTGCCGCGAATGGCGATTCCTACCCCGACGCGCTCTCCGGTGGCGCCCTGGCAGCACGACTGAACTCTCCCCTCCTGTTGACCAAGGCCAAGACCGTTCCGGGCGTCGTGCGCACCTACCTGAATGAATCGACAGACGCAGAGGGCATCTATCTCCTTGGCGGCCTGAGCTCGATTTCCGAACCAACCCGTCGCCAGCTTTGCGAGGCCGCCAGATAAATCCTGGACAAGCCGGTAGAAAGAAGGGAAATGGCAATGAAATCTCGGTTCACATCGACGCGACGCACGTGCGCCCTTGGTGCGGTTATGTCCGCAGTTACCAGCGCACTGGTTATTTCCTTGAGCGCGTCCCCGGCTGCCTTCGCGGGCTCGCGTGCCGACCAGCCTGACCCGCGCGGACCGCACCTCCCCTCTGCCTGTGAGGCGCCCGGGTTCACCTACAAGCGCCTGGCGGGGCCCAACCGCTACGCCACTTCCCAGGCGGTGATGGAGGAGGGGGCCGGCGCTTGGGGCAGGTTCGTGGTGGTGGCGAGCGGAGAGAATCCCTTCGACGCCCTGACGGCCACCCCGCTGGCGAACGCGCTCAAAGCCCCGCTACTGCTCTCACCCGCCGCCGGGCTCTCCGCAGAAACCCGCGCCGCCCTGCAGACCGCCAAGGAGCACGGCGCCAACTACGCCGTCCTGGTGGGCGGGCTGAACGCGCTCAGCCCCAGGGTGTTCAACCAGATCCAGGAAATGGGGTACCCCTCTCTGGTGCGCTATTTCGGCGATGACCGCTTCGATACCTCCGTCACCGTGGCGATCAAGACCGCGCAGATATACCAGGAGAACGGCCAGGAGGTGAAGGCCGTCTTCTTCGCCGACGGCACCAGCTTCGCCGATTCGCTGGCGGCAGGTCCGGCCGCAGCCACGCGCAACGGCCTGCTGTTCCTCACCAACGGCCCGGCGATGGTCTGGTACGTGGCCGAGGAGGCAGCCTCCTACGATCGACCCATGTGGGCCATCGGCGGGAACGCGGCCAAGGCGTCCACATCCATGGGAGCCCGGCCGGTAGTGGGCGCCGACCGGTTCGACACCGCCGCCCAGGTGGCCCGGACCTTCTTCCCGTCCACCACCAAGTGGCTGGTGGCCAACGGCTACACCTACCCGGACGCCCTGTCCGGGGGAGCGCTGGCCGCCAATCTGCGCAGCCCCATGCTCCTGACGAAGCACAACGGCGTACCGGCGCCGCTGCTTAACTACCTGCGCTCCACTGGGCGGGCTACCGACCTGTTTGTGCTGGGCGGCCCCGGCTCGGTAAGCAGCTTCACCGAAAGGCGGCTGTGCGAGGCCCTGCTGCTGCCCTAGCTCACGCGATTTCGGCCCGCCGTTTACCGCCGTCCGCTATTGCGCGCACCGATTGAGGTGCTCAATCGGCTTCCAGCCCATTTTCGCCCTGGCCGCCTGTAATGTGTCTAACAGACGACCAGGGCGCGCCCGGTGCCAGCAGAACGCATTTCCTGCCCCGCACTTTCCCGAAAAGGAAAACATCGTGAAGAGGAACGCTTTACGCAGTAGCCGAAAAGCGCTGCTCGGCGCCCTCGTAGGGGCGCTGACGATCTGCCTATCCGTGCCGGTGGTGGCGCTGGGCGTCGACTCCCCGCCGGAGGCGGAGGACCGCTACCTCCAGACCGTCGAGGACGCCGACGGCCTGATCGTCGTGGGTGGTTACCACTCCATTTCTCACCAGAGTGCGGAGAGCCTGCGTGAGTTCGCGCGCGTGCGTTAGTGCAGCGCGGTCGCCGGCCCCGGTGCGACCGCTTTTGCCGCTGCTTCGACCGGAGCGATGGTCCAGTTGAAAGGTAGTGACATGAAGACAATACGAGGCAGGGCCCGGGCTGCGTTGGCGGCCGCGTGCGGCCTGCTGGCCGCCACCTCATTCGCGCTCCTCGCCCCGGCGCCGGCCAGCGCCGCCGGGGCCGCACCGGCGGTTGACGCCGGCCACGCTTCGCCAGACGGTAAGGGCGAGGTGATGCCGGCCGCCAGCCCGTGGATCGAGCGCATCGCCGGCAATTCGCGCTACACCACCTCCAAGGCGATCTACTTCTCCCGTGCCTGGGACTACAAGTCGATCGTCCTGGCCTCCGGGGAGATCCCGTGGGACGCCCTGGCCGCCACCCCGCTCGCGGCCGCACTGGGGGCGCCCGTGGTGCTGACGACCCCCGGCTCCCTGCACCCGGCCGCGCGTGAGGTGCTGCTCAACGCTCGCACCGTCGGAGTGACGGACGTGCGACTGGCCGGGGGAACTGGTTCTCTCAGCCCTCGCGTGGAGGCGGAGGTCCGGGCGCTCGGATTCCAGCAGGTGAGCCGCCACTACGGCAGTGACCGCTACGAGACCGCCTCAGTCCTGGCCCACCAGACGCGCGCGGAGTACCTGTCCCAGGGCAAGCAATTCAACGCGGTCTTCTTTGTGGACGGCACCTCCGTCCCCGACGCCCTGGCCACCGGCCCGGCTGCCGCCCAAGAGAACGGCGCGATCCTCCTGACCGACGGAAGGCGGGTGCGCCCCGACATCCTGGGCAACGCGCAGAACTACGGCGTGCCCATGTACGCGGTGGGAGGCGCGGCCGTGGCGGCGCTGCGCGGGGTACACGTGGGCACCCTGGTGGGCGCGGATCGCTACGACACCGCCGTTCAGGTGGCACGCGCCTATGTCACCACCACCCGCCAGTTGGTGATCGCCAGCGGCGAGGACTTCCCCGACGCCCTCTCCGGCGGCGCGATGGCGGCCTACATAAACGGCGCCCTGGTGTTGACCAGGCCCAACCAGGTGCCGCCGCCCGTGCTGGACTACCTGGAACCGGGCCGTTTTCATTTCGCGCTGGTGACCGGCGGTCCCAAGTCTGTCTCCGGCCCCACCTTCAACCGCATCCGCGCCGAGATTGGCGCCAACTGACGCGCACCGTGCAAACCGGCGCAGAAAGGGATTTAAGATCGTGAAGCTCAGAATGAAACGAGCCGGCATCGCACTGGCCACGGCTGCTGTGCTGGCCGGCGCCGTGGCTGCCTCCCCGGCGCTCGCCGGGCCGGCCGACCAGACGGGTGGGCCCACTGGCGGTGCCGTGCCCGTGACCGCCGTGGCGGCCGAGGTGACTCCCCTCCCACTGGACGGGCCCCCGCCCATCCCGCCCAGCGTCTTCGAACGTCTGGCGGGCCCGAACCGCTACGCCACCGCAGCGAAGGTGTTCGAGAAGGGGGATTGGGGCCCCGGTGTGGTGCTGGTGAGCGGGGAGAACCCCTACGACGCGCTGTCAGCGACCCCCTTGGCCGCCTACGGGTCGGCACCGCTCATCCTGACCCCCAGGGCCTCGCTCAGTCCCGAGAGCCGCCAGGCCCTCCTCAAGGCGAAGGCGAACGGCGCGGACGTAGTTCAGGTGGTCGGTGGAACGTCGTCCATCAGCGAGGCCGTGGAGAATCAGGTCAAGGCGTTGGGTTTCTCCGTCGTGGTTCGCCACGAGGGCATCGACCGGTACCAGACCGCGAAGATGATCACCGGCCTCCTCTACGACGCGCACATCAACCAGCACCAGAGCATGGGGCCGATCCTGTTCGTGGACGGCACCAACTTCGCCGACGCGCTGGCCGCAGGACCGGCGGCGGCCACCAAGGACGGCGCGATCATGTTGACGCGCGGCAGGACGCCACTCACCGCCCAGGAGCGGGCGTACCTTAACTCGCTGCACGCGCCCAAGCATGCGATCGGTGGGGCGGCCGTGGCTGCCACGCAGGGCATCCACACCGAGCGCGTGGTGGGCACCGACCGCTACGACACGGCCGTTGAGGTGGCAAGCAAGTACTTCTACCGGCCGCGCACGGTGGTGATCGCTAGCGGGCTGGTGTTCCCCGACGCGCTCAGCGGTGGCGCATTCGCCGCGAACAAGAACGGCCCACTGGTGCTGACCCATCCCACCAGCGTGCCGCAGCCGCTGCGCGGTTACATCAACCCCTCGGAGTACGAGGAGATCTACGTGGTGGGTGGTCCTGGCTCCGTTTCGCAGCGCACCTTCTTGGAGCTGCTGCACGAGGCCAGTCACTGACCGCCCGCAACCGCGAGGCCCGCGTCCCTTCTTGCTGGGGCGCGGGCCGCGTCGCGTGAGCGGGGTGGCCGGGCGGGCAGGCGGGGCGGGCCTGCGGCAGGGTGCGAGTGGCCGGGCGGGAATAAGGCAGGCCTAGAATTCGCGTGTGCGCAAGGTAGCGAAAGTGCTGTTGGGGGTGGTGGTAACGCCCCTGGTGGCACTGGTGCTGCTGTTCTTTCAGTTCCTGCAATACGGGATGCCGCGCCTGCGCCGCGCCGTGCTCACGCGCAGCCAGCAGGCCGCCACCCGGATCGGTGGCGCGCACCTGGCTGCAGCCGCCTTGTTGTGGGCGCCGGGACCGGCCTGGCGAGGCTGGCGGGCGGCGAGCTGGCCTTGGTGGGACGACGTTGCCGCCTGGCCGCTCCTGCTACAGACGCTGGTTTGCCTGGTGCTGGTGGTCGGCGCGCTGTGGTGGCTTGGGCAGGCCGGGCTCTGGCGGCGCCTGGGACTGTGGCTGCACGGCGGGCCAGTTGCACGTGCATTTGGTGGGCCGGTGCTGCGGCGCGCACGCCACCGCGAGGTGCTGGCCCGGATCGAGCGGGCCGCGCTTGGTTTGGGCGCGCCCGAGGAGGATGCGCGGCTCGAAGCGGTGCGCGCGCTGGGGGAGTTGGCCGACTTACACCGGGGCGTCTACAAGCAGCGCGTCGTGGACGCGCTGTGCGGCTACCTGCGGGGGAGCGGGGTAAAGGCGTCGGAGGTGGCGAGGCGGTCGGACGAGGCGTCGGGAGCGTCGGAGGTGGCGGCCGGGGCTGCCCGCGAAGGGGCACCCGCCACGGCGGCGCACGACGAGGCGGCTGCTGAGACCCAGCGGGCGGTCCTGGAGCTCATCTCCACCCACCTGCGCGCACCTGCCAAGACGTCCTGGAGCGCATGCTGCTTCGATCTCACCGGCGCAGTGCTCACCGCCCCCGTGGAGTTCGAGCGCTGCGAGTTCTTTGCCCCCGTTTCCTTTGCAGGCGCGGAGTTGCAGGGGAACGCGAACTTCTCCCGTGCAAGGTTCTGGCGGGGCGCGGACTTCACCAGCGCGGAGTTTGGCGGTCACACCAAGTTCGTGCTGGCGCGGTTCCCGGCCAGGACCGGTTTTGCCGGGGCGGCCTTCCGCGCCAGCTGCGACTTCACCGCCGCGATGCTGGCGGAGGGGGCTGACTTCGCCGGGCTCACCGTACAGGGTGGGTTTTCCTGCACGAACGCCTTGCTGGGCCGCGGCGCGAGCTTTGCCGGGGCGCGCTTTGCGGACACGGCGGAGTGCTCCGGGGCCGGTTTCGGGGCGCGGGCCAACTTCCGGGGCTGTGCGTTTGCCTCCTTCACTTCCTTTGACGGCAGCCGCTTCGGGGCCGGGGCCGACTTTGACGGCGCGGAGTTTGCGCGCGGGGTGGACTTCTTCTCCGCTAGCTTTGGTGAGAACGCGAGCTTTGCGGGCGTGATGTTCGGGGCGGACCCGAACGCGACGGTTCCCCGCTACATGGATGATGCCTTCCACACCGGTGTGCGCTTTTCCACGGCTACCTTTGGGCCCGGGGCTACCTTCCAGGGCGCCCGCTTCACCGGCGAGGCGGTCTACGCGGGGGCGAGTTTCCGCCGCCCGCCTCGGTTTGACGGCGCGCTCTTTGAGGGACCCGTCTACGCCGACCGCACCAAGCACGCCCGCCAGAACTGGTTTGCGGGCGCGGTCTTTTCCAATCCCGCCAATCGGCCTGAGTAGGAAATCGCGCGCGTTGCGCGCTTATCAGAACGCCGGTGGAAATAGGCTTGGGGGAGCGCGAGCCGCCGGCGACCATATTGCCCGGTGGCTAAGCAACGGGGCGGCGCGATGAGGAGGAAGAGATGCGCAACGTCGTGCTGCATGGGCCGGGCGAAGCAATCGAGGTACCGAACATCGCGGTCGGTTGCATGCGGATTAACGAGTTGGACGACGCCGGGCGCCGGGCGTTTGTGGATAGCGCGCTGGAGAGCGGGCTGACGTTCTTTGACCACGCGGATATTTACGGCGGGGCACGGCACGTTTGCGAGGAGCTGTTTGGGGCCGTGGGTGTGGAGCGCGAGGCCGTGCAGTTGCAGACCAAGACGGGGATTAGGCCGGGATTTTACGACTCGTCGTACGAGCACATTGTGCGCAGCGTGGAGGAATCCCTGGTGGCGCTGCGCACCGATTACGTGGATGTGCTGTTGATTCACCGGCCCGACGTGTTGGCGGACGCCGATGAGATCGAGCGGGCGTTTGAGGACCTGTACGCGGCCGGGAAGGTGCGGGCCTTTGGTGTGTCTAACCACAATGCGCGGCAGATGAGGTCGCTGGAGTCTAAGTGGGTGGCGGCCAACCAGGTGCAGTTCTCGCTGGCGCACCCGGCGCTGGTGGCGGCGCACCTGACGGTGAACATGCTGTCCACGGAGTTGTCGCCGTCGCGGGACGCGGGGCTGCTGGAGGCGGCGCGGGAGGACGGCGTGGTGCTCCAGGCGTACTCGCCGTACATGGACACCAAGCGGTGGCGCACCTTCATGGGGGATCGGGAAAACTGGGGCAAGCTCAACGAGGTCATCGAGCGCCTGGCTGGCGAGTACGGCGTGGCGCCGGAGGCTATCCCGGCGGCGTGGATCCTGCGGGTCGGCGGCACCCAGGTGGTCACCGGCACCACCAAGGGTGAGCGGCTGGCGCGAATCGCGGCGGCCAGCGATTTGGAGCTGAGCCGGGAGCACTTCTACGAGCTCTACCGCGCAGCAGGCCACGTGCTGCCGTGAAGGGCGCGAGTAGCGGGCGTTCGGGGAGAAAGGCAACGTCACCTGATGGTTTCTCGAGTCTTCTCGCTTTCGTTGGTATAACCGTCTCATGACTAGGGACGGGTACCACGCTGGTTCCGGTTCTGAGTGGGCCGACAAAACCAGTGAAGAAAAGGAACGCATCTTCAGGGCAAAGTTGGCTGCCCTCAAAGCGCAAACTGAGCCAGCGAGGCGCCGTGTAGCTTCGCTCCTTGCTCCCCTCGACTTCCTAGTGCGGCTCTACATGTATCTCTTCCGGGCAACGCTGAGGCATCTGAAAGCCTGGTTTCACAGATGGCCGCTGTTTCTCGTCATAGCCTTCTGGGTAACAGTTGGCCTTAGCGCTCTCACGGGATTGTTTGGCCTTTGGGCATACAACTCCGCGACGGCAAACTCTCCTACAGGCAGTCCACAGGCCATCAAGAAAGCGTGTTTCGACGCTGCAAACGGATTCGTTGCAAACCTCCAGTGCGTGTGGAAGACAGCAGGAGCGGGTCCAGACACCTACGAAGCAATGAAGCTTGCGCTCGCCGTCATCGGTGGAATAGGTGGAGTCGCATTCCTCGTAATCAAGTACCGCACGCGTGCATCGCAGGAACGCGAAGAGGCTCGGGCAGATAGACGGGAGGCCGAAGCGCAGCTCGTAGCAGCTGTAGAGCAACTCGGCTCGGAGTTTCCCCAAGTTCGAATCGCGGGCGTTTATGCACTGGCCGACGTTGCAGACGCTTACCTGGGCGACTACAAGCAGCGCGTAGTGAACATACTCTGCGGCTATCTGCGCACCACGCGGGGCAAGTTTGTTGAGCGCAAGGCAGAAAAGGATATGGTTGAGAATGCCGATGTAAAGACCGGAGGTTCAAAAGCACAAAGATTCTACGAATCCGACGACGGGCCAGTTGAGTCAACTATCCTCGAGGTTCTCGCGTCTCACTTACACAAACAGGACGCTGCCGACACTCAGGCCGCCACAGCAGAGGCCACGCCTTCATGGAGCGAGTGCCAGTTTGATCTACACGGCGCATGCTTCATCGAACCACTAAACTTCAAATCCAGAATCTTCATCGGTGACATCACATTCAAAGAATGCCATTTTGCGCGTGAAGTAAGTTTCAGCGGCAGCATCTTCACCGGCTGGGCCAGATTCGACGGCAGCACCTTCACCGGCAGGGCCAGATTCCACGGCAGCACCTTCAACGACTGGGCCATCTTCTACGACAGCACCTTCAACGACGAGGCCAGCTTCGACGGCAGCACCTTCCGCAGGCAGGCCAGCTTCAACCGCAGCACCTTCAAGGGCGAGGTAACCTTCGACGGCAGCACCTTCAAGGGCGGGGCCAGCTTCTACGCCAGCACCTTCAACGACGAGGCCAGCTTCGACGGCAGCACCTTAACCGGCAGGGCCAGATTCGACGACAGCGCCTTCAACCGGAGGGCACAAGACGCGTACATTAACACTCACGGGCACTCCCCGTTTGGTCCACTTCTTCCGGCAGGCGCTGAGCTACCGCTCGGCGCCCGGTGGGACGATGACCCCGCGCCTTAGGGGCCCACCGGAACCACCTGGCGCCGCTTTCGCTGCCTCCACCATCGGCGATACCGTTATCGCTGCGCTGCTAGGGCACCTCTCCGGAGGTTGACCTGACTTGGACCTCTGGTGGTGTTTTTGGGGTGTGGGTGGGGTGTTTTTGTTGTGTTTCCGGGCTTCTTGGTGGGAGTGCGGGTTACTAGCGGCTGGGTAGAGTTGCTGTGGTGAGCCCGTATGTTCGAAAGGTGAGGACGTCCTCGGGGGCTGTGGCCGTGCAGATCATGACCAAGGAGCATGGCCGTCAGGTCGTCTTGGCGCACCTGGGCTCGGCTCACAACGAGGCTGAACTGGCCGTGCTGGTCCGCCTGGCACACGAACGCATGCACGCCGGCCAAGCAGAACTCGATCTGGATGGTGTTTGTACCCCTGAGCGTCAGGGCACCTGGCTGGCAGCGCCAGTAGTTAAAGGCCAGGCCTCACGTTTGTTGTGGGGTGTGTTGGAACAGGCGTGGTACCGCCTGGGATTTTCGGTGGTGGACGACGAAGCATTTCGCCAGCTCGTGTTGGCCCGGCTGGTCGAGCCGGCCTCAAAGGTAGAAACGATCCGGATCCTGGAGGAGTTGGGGATTGCTGCCCCGCATCGCTCCACGATCAAACGTGCACTCAAGCGCTGTCAGGAACGTAATTACCGCGGCAAGATCGCCAAGGCCTGCTACAAGCACGCGTTGGCGCGCGGCACTCTGGCTCTGTGTTTGTACGACGTGACGACCTTGTATTTCCAGGCCCCGAAGGAAGACGAGCTACGCAAGGTCGGCTACTTGCAAGGAACGCCGCGTGGACCCGCAAGTCGTGGTCGGCTTGCTCGTTGACTCCACCGGGTTCCCGTTGCAGATTGGCTGTTTCGAGGGCAACAGGGCCGAAACCCGCACACTCTTACCGGTCTTGCAGGAAATGCGTGCTCTGCACGGGGTCAAAGACCTTGTCGTGGTTGCCGATGCAGGCATGCTCTGCGCAGCCAACCTGGATGCCTTGGAAGAGGCGGGTTACGGCTTCATTGTTGGTTCCCGTATCGCCAAGGCTCCCCATGACCTGGCCGACCACTTCCACAGCCACGGCACGTTCATGACCGACGGGCAGATCGTGGAGACAACGACACGAATGGGGAGCAAAACCCGCAGGGTGGTCTACCAGTACTCGCGCAAACGGTTTGTGCGTGATAACACCACAATCACCGCCCAGGAGAACCGTGCCAGGGCGATTCTGGCTGGCCAGACCCGCCCGAAAACAGCCCGATTCCTGAAGAAGACGGGCACCCAGACACGCCTGGATGAGGCCGCTATTCAAAAAGCGCGAGACCTGGCCGGCCTCAAGGGCTACGTCACCAACATCCCAACCACCGTGTTGGACGGCGCGGGCGTGATCAACCAGTACCACCAGTTATGGCACGTGGAACAGTCCTTCCGTATGGCCAAGACCGACCTATCTGCCCGGCCCATGTTCCACCACGTCCGCGAGTCAATCGAGGCCCACCTCACCATCGTCTACACCGCGTTAGCCATCGCCCGTCACCTCCAGGCAGTAACCGGCGTGTCAATCAAGAAGATCGTGCGCACACTACGCCCCCTGCGGGAAGTCACCACCGAAATCGCCGGACACGAAGTCACCGCAAAACCCGACCCGGGCCCAGACGCCCACGCCATCCTCAACCACCTACCGGGAATGGTGTAATGGTTGGTGTCACTGGTTGCGGGGCTGTTGGTCTCGCGGGAGGGGGCTGTGATGCCCAGGAAGTATGCGCCGGAATTCCGTCAGGATGTGGTGCGTTTTGCGTTGAATCGTCCTGCTGGGATGACGTTGGCGCAGGTAGCAGCTGATTTTGGGATTGGGGGTTCGACTCTGGATGCTTGGATCAGACGCGAGCAGGTTTCTAAGGGTGTGCTCAAGGCTAGTGCGGGTGAGGACAAGGCTCGTATCGCGCAGTTAGAGCGCCAGTTGCGGTTGAAGGAAGAAGAGTGCTTCATCCTTAGAAGGGCGGCGGCTTACCTGGCCCGTGATGTGAACCCAAAATGATCTACCCCCTGGTAGAAGAACTAGCTGGTTTGGGCATAGCGGTTAGTCGGATCTGCCGGGTGCTTGGTATCGCCCGCCAGCCTTTCTACCGGTGGCGCGGGTGTAGGCAAAGCCGGCTAGAACAACGCCGTAGCTACTTAAAGGAACGGGTGAGGGCCATCCATAGTGCTGATCCTGCTTTTGGCTACCGGCTGATTACCGATGAGCTGGCCCGCCAGGGAGTCAAGGTGGCTAGCCGCACGGTGTGGTCGATCTGTCACGAGTTGGGCATTAGGTCTATTACTGCACCCAAAGGCAAGACCAAGACCACCAAGAGCGCTAGAAGCGTTGGGGTTGATCTGGTTGGGCGGGTCTTTCATGCCGATGGGCCTAACCGTCTCTGGCTTACTGACATCACCGAACATCCCACCACTCAGGGCAAGTTGTATGTGTGTGCGATCAAGGACGTGTGGTCTAACCGGATCGTGGCTCTTAGCAGTGCTACGTCCATGAGCGCTTCTCTCGCGGTTAACGCTTTGGCCCAGGCGGTAGCAGACCGCCACCCACCAGCCGGGTGTGTAATCCATTCAGATCGTGGTGCGCAGTTCACTTCCACGGCCTACCGGCAAGCTGCCCGCGCCTACGGGCTGGTCCAGTCCATGGGACAGGCCGGTACGTGTGCGGACAACGCTGCCATGGAGTCCTTCTTCGCGCTTTTACAGAAGAACGTGCTCAATACCCGCAAGTGGGAAACCCGTCAGGAACTAGCCACCGCCATCCGCCACTGGATCGAATCCACCTACCACCGCCGACGCCGCCAAGCCCGCCTAGGCAAACTCACACCAATCGAATACGAAACAATCTACACAAACTGACACCAAAACTTGCACCAGACCCACCTGGTTACTAAAGAGGTCCAAGTCAGGTTGATTCACGAATAGCCCTTATGGCCCTGGAGAAGCACGAACCCGCCGCTTCTACCACCACCCCTGCTCTCTGTTTCGCTCTCGCTACGGTTACCACGGCCAGTGACCCGTAACTTAGCCGTGCACACTTCTGCGCGCAGCGCCGCACTCAGGAGAAACCCCTGACTTGAAAGAGCACAAGGAAGCCATCGTCGTCTTTTCTTCCTCCTTCGGCGGGTTGGCGTTGGTTTCCCTCGTCTTGTTCCTCACCCAGAAGCAAGCCTTTAGCCCCCACACCCTTGGGTACGTGCTCGCCGTCGCCGGGGTGGTACTGCTTGCGGCTGCGTTCAAGTGGGGCCCGTGCCTGTGGAGGTGGAACAGCGCATCCACCGGCATCAGTAAGGCCGTGTCCAAGAGCATCTCCGACGACCCAGCCACCCGCATGGCGGGAATCAACCAACTGATCTCCATTGCCGACACATTTGGCGGCAAGTACAGGGCGCAGGTGGTCGGCATCTTGTGCGCGGCGCCCAGCAAGATCACGGTGGATGCCTTCTTTGAGCATCCCGAGGGTGGAGACTTTGACCAGGCACAGCTGGCCAAACAGCGCGGCCTGGCGCAGGAGCAAAGCCACGTAATCGAGGCCCTGAGGGCCCGCTTTCGGCCGCAATCTCCTGCCCAACCTGCCGCCGCCTCCTCCGCCGGTAGCACCGCAGCGGCAGACCCTTCTATGCGCGACTGGCGCGATTGCAACCTGTCATTTCACTCCTTCGGCGTACCCTCGCATTTCTTGGTTCCCTTCAACTTTGACCACTGCGAAGTCAACGGCAAGGCCGATTTCAAGAACTCGATCTTTGCCGCCGGCGCGGATTTCACGCGCACGACGTTCCGCGAGCCCGTGCGTTTTGCCGGCGCCCGTTTTGACGGGCCCGTGCGCTTTGACGGTGTGCGGTTTGAGGGCGGCGTCGACTTCACTGGCGTCCACTTCGCCCAGCCACCGAGCTTCGTGGGCGCGACTGGCCCGGGCGGGGCACCCCTGGAGCCGTAACGGCACCGAACCCCGCCATGGCCACCCCGCGCCGCCGTACGCAACGCGCTTCTGGTAGAACCATTTACATGACCGCCCGCCCCAATTTCGCTGCCACCCTCGCAGCGATTGATATCAACCATCGCTCGAATCCCGCGCACACAGCTGAACACGTTTCAATTAAGTGATCGACAGAGTTAGAAGCATCACCATGGTAGATTTTTCATTTTCAAAGGAGTTCGTCAGGCTCGCAGAGTCGGGGCAATTGAATTGGACCATTGAGGCCCACCGGGACGGTTACACGATATGGCACCCTGCGAGCCTAACCTACTTAATCGAGAAGGATGGCGAGGAGTACCGGCTAGGGCGTTTCGAGCGCACCAACCCTCCAGCGTTCAACTTTTTTGCAACCGATTTGAAACTAATTGAAAGGCGCGTTATCGCCGCCATGTGTGCAGATTATAGACAAATCGCACACCTCCCACGATTCGACGTATATCGAATGGCGCGGAGCATCAAGGAAGGCTTTGCGCCGCATAAGCTAGACGAATACTACTACACACTTCGCGACACCAAAACGGGGCAACTTTACCCGATGCGCGTATTTGAGGGATCAAATATGCCATTGGAACCGACCTACTTGTCCCATATCGTTACCGTTCCGATAAAGGACCTTTTTGAGGCCTACATGGCCCCAGATGGCGCACCCCTATTCTCGGATTTCATCTACAAACGTCCCCAAGAATAAAGACCCCCTTCGCGATTCAAAATCTACCCGCCTGGCAGGCAGTCACTCCTCCCGACCGAGGCTGTACTGCTGCGGTCATCGGTGCCAACCGAAAACAGCACCGCCCAAACACTGCCCACCCCGCCCACGGCACCGAACCCCGCCATGGCCACCCCGCGCCGCCGTACCGAACGCGTTTCTGGTAGAACCATTTACATGACCGCCCGCCCCAACTCCACACCCGGCCACACCCCCAACCCAGCGCCCGGCCCCACCGCCACCTCCGCCCCCGCGCCGCGTCAGCCTGCCAAATCCCGCCGTAAGGGGAGCCGCAGCGCCATCACCTGGGCGCTGGTGGTGAGCGTGCCGCTGCTGTTGGTGTTCGGCGGCTACCGCTACGTCGAGCGCCACGGCGCCTCCAGCTGGCTGACCGACTTCTGGAACGCGGCGACCCGCAACAACAACCCGACCTTCCCTTTGTTCCTAATCGGCGTAATCATCATCGGCGCTTTGATCCTGATCGGCTGGCTGCGCCACCACCAGGCTGAGGCCACGATCGAGCGGGAGCTTAAGAACCTAGTCTCACTCTCCCTCCGCGAGCGCGAGGCCGCCGTTCACGCCCTCGTCAACGTCGCACACACCATGGGCGGGCCCTACAAGCAGCGCATCGTCACGCTTCTGTGCTCCTACCTGCGTTACTACCGAAAGCACCCCGAGCGGGCCTTCGCCGACCGCGCCGTTCCGATGCTGACCCGCCCCTCGTTCGCCCCCTCCTCCCTTTTCGTGCAAATCGAGGAGCAGATCCTCAAAATCATGGCCGCCCACACGCGCAGCCCCGAGGGCGCCGGCCTTGGTCTGTCCACCGTGCCGGCCAAGCATTCGTGGAGCGACTGCGAGTTCCGCTTCCACAACACCGCCTTCACGCGCGCCGTCAGCTTCGACTACTGCGTCTTTAACAACCGGGTGAACTTCACCAGGTGCGTCTTCCACGGGGACGTCAACCTCCATTCCGCCACCTTCCGCCAAGACCTGCTTCTGCCCGGCGCGGTGTTCTGGCGTGGCCTGAGTATGGAGGCCGCCACCTGCCACGGAGCCCTGGATTTGCAGGGGGCCACCTGCCACGGCCCGGCCAGTTTCTTTGGCGCCACCTTCACCGGACCCACCTACTTCCTCACGGCCGCCTTCCCGCGTGGCACGGATTTCGGCCCGATCCCGGTGGAGAGCAACGGCATGCCGTACGGTGCTTTCCCCGTGGACGACGTTCCTCCCGCCCCCTCCACCTGACCCGCCGTCCCTACCCCGGCTGCGACCGCGTTCTCGGGTTCCTGGCCACTGGCCAGCAAGCCCCGCAGCGTCGATAATGAACGTCGATGTCAGCCATCCTCCGAAAGAGAACCTCAGTAGATGACAGCACAGCGCCTTCAGCTCACCTGGTACAACAAGGACAAGGCCCTCATCCCCACTGAGGTCGGCAAATACGGCTACACCTGGGTTGATCCATTAGATCCGCGCTACTGCGAAACGCACACCCTGATCTACGACGACTACGTGCAAGGTGTCCAGACACCGAAGTCGGATCAGTTTGAGTACTCTGAGCGGGCTGACCTGGCCCCGCAGGAAGACAACCTGCTCATTCTGGGTGAGTCTGGCGACGTCCTAGAAGCTCTGACCCGCGTACCCGAGCTGGCTGAGAAGTACGTCGGCAAGGTCAAGCTGATATACATCGACCCACCTTTCAACACCGCGCAGACGTTTGCGTCCTACGAGGACAACCTTGAGCACTCCATCTGGCTCACGATGATGCGCGACCGGCTTATCCACATGAAGAAGTTGCTTGCTGACGACGGCTCCATCTGGGTGCACCTAGACGACGTCGAAGTACACCGAATGCGGTTACTCTTAGATGAAGTATTCGGCTCCACTAACTTTCAGGCTGAGGTTGTTTGGCAAAAAGCAGATTCCCCACGAAGGGGAAGCGGCTTTTCCGTAGACCAGGATTTTATCCTTGTTTACGGAAAGAGTGTGAACTTCCTCCCCAACAAGATGCTTCGCACGGAAGCGGATAATGCACGTTTCTCCAATCCCGATGACGACCCCCGCGGTCCCTGGTGGGATGGAGACCCCTCAGGGAATCATGGCGACGGTTCTGGCGGAATGTGTTATGCGATCCAGAATCCGCTCACAGGTGAAATGATGCGCCCACCCAAGGGGGCAAGCTGGCGCTACTCCCAACCCCGCATTCTTGCCGCACTTAACGATTGGGCTCCATACCGCTTACTAAATCTGCACGACGCCGACTGGCGTGCAGATAACGAAGGAGTCTCTAGGGCGAAAGCCTCCGACGATGTGTGCGCTTTGGTACTCGATGTTTCGTTGGAAAAAGCGAGAGAGCTCGTTAACGCTAGGAGATTGTCTGGTACCCCCCTTCCAGAAATCCTCATTCGCTCCACCGGCGGCATCGGGAGGAAAGCCTATATTCCCACAGAGGGCCACAATCCACGGACATGGTGGGAAAACGGAGCTGTTGGCCACAATCGCGCAGCCAAATCTGAGATTAAAGCTTTATTTTCCGAGACTGTCCCATTTGCGACCCCCAAACCTGAGCGCCTACTGGAACGTATCATCCATATTGGTTCCAACCCTGGTGACATTGTTTTGGATGTGTTCGCTGGTTCTGGCACTACTGCGGCAGTGGCTCAGAAGATGGGCCGGCGTTGGGTGACCTGCGAGCTACTGGAGTCCACGTTCACCACCTTCACTCGCCCGCGTCTGGAAAAGGTTGTGAACAACCAAGATCCCGGTGGGATCACGCGCACGAAGGGCGAGCGGGTTGCTGCTGATGGCATTGAACTACCTGAAGGGGTCAGCCCGGAGGACGCCGCCAAGTTCACCAGTGTGTTGAACAAGCTGATCGCGGATGATCCCGAAGCGAAGAAAGATGCTCGGATAAAAGCGTTGAAGACTGCCGCAAAGACCATGCGCACCAAGGACGTGGTGAACTGGCGTGGTGGTGGCGGTTTCCAGGTAGCTCACCTGTCCCCAGCCTGTTTCGATTACGACCCCGCCTTGGATCGAGTAATGCTCACACGGGATGCAACTGGTCAAACACTTATTGAGTCTGTGGCCGCTAACCTTGGTTTCACGCTGCTTCACCCGGATGATGACTACATCTTTGACGCACAGCGCGGCAAGGCATTATTGAAGGTGATCGAGGGTGTAGCCACGATTGAGGTGGTGGACTGGCTCGCCTGCCAGGTCGAACCCGGTGAGACGATTGTGCTCGCCGCCACTGCGGTTATGGATGGAGTCCGCCAGCACCTGCGCAAGACAGTCAAGGGCTCCCGGGTAGTGGCCTTACCGGATGATCTGTTCCGCTTCAGCGAAGGTGGTAGGGAGTGATGGCAAAACGCCTAAACATCGGTTTTGACTCCGACTTGCTTGAGTCGGTCAGTTCCGAGTTCGACCTACGCTCCCCAAATAAGGAGGCACTGCGCCAACTAATCTTTACCCTGGATGGCGCCTATGAACCTTCGGTTATGCAGGTGCTCAACCTCGCTACCGGCGTGGGCAAAACCTACCTGATGGCAGCGTTCGTGGAATACCTGCGCCGCCAGGGGGTGAGTAACGTTGTGATCGTCACCCCGGGTAAGACGGTGCAGGCAAAGACCGTGCAGAACTTCACTCCCGGCACCCACCGTTACATCACCGGCTCTGCTGTGCCTCCCGAAGTGGTTACTCCGCAGGATTACTCCGCGTGGATTGCCCGGCAAAATGGCCAAGCTCTGCTCTCCTCTGGCGGGGAAGTGCCAATGCTGGCGTTTATATTCAACATCCAGCAGTTGATCGCCCCCAAGGACGCTGAGGGCGACACGCATGGATCCTCGGTGGATGCGTTGCGCCGCAAACCCCGCCGCTTTGACGAAAACGCCGGAGTGCTCTTCGACTACTTGAAAGCCCTTGATGATCTAGTGGTCATCGCAGACGAGTCCCACCTCTACGGTTCCAGTGCAGTCGCGTTCAACGCAGCGCTAAAGGAACTTGACCCGGCGGCGACGATCGGGTTGACCGCTTCGGTCGACAAGAAAACCGACCACGTGATCTACGAGTACCCCCTCTACCGGGCAATTCAAGACAGGTACGTCAAGGCCCCAGTCCTGGCCTTCCGCAAAGCTGGCTACGGCACTGATCAGGCATCTGAGGAACAGCAACTGCGCGACGCCCTACAGTTACGCTCCATCAAGCAGGCCCACTACGACACCTATGCGGCCAGCCAAAACAGACCATCGGTGAAGGCGGTGGTGTTCGTTGTCTGCTCCGACGTAGAGCACGCCACCCAGGTAGCTGACCTTCTGCGCACCCCTGAGTATCTGGGCAAGGACGAGGCCGTATTGCAGGTCGATTCCAAGCATGAAGACGAGCTGACCCAGCGCCGTCTGGACGAACTAGACCGCCCTAGGTCTGAGGTACTTGCCGTGGTCAGCGTGAACAAGCTCAAAGAGGGCTGGGACGTTAAGAACATCGCCGTGGTGGTCACCCTGCGCGCCATGGCATCAGAGGTGCTCACCCAGCAAACGATGGGGCGTGGTCTGCGCCTGCCGTTTGGGAAACACACGGGCGTGGGCCAGATTGACCAGCTAGACATCATTGCCCACCAGTCCTTCACCGAGTTACTAAATGCCGAGAACGTGCTTGAACAGTTCGGCCTAGAAGAAGCCCTTGCTGAGCGTGACAAGGACCGCGTCGAAAACGCAATCCGTCACGCCGTCCAAACCTCTGAACGCGAAAGCACGGCCCCTGACGCGACTCGTGGCAGGGACCAAAGCGAAGGCCAAGCCACAACGTGGCCAGGTTCTTTGCGTAACGACATTGCAGACTTGGATACTTCCCCGGGAACTCCACCGATCACTGGGGACGGTAACCAGCAGATACCCGGTATTGGGGTGCGTGTTATTCCCGTGTCCGAGGGCGGCGTGACTCCTGCCCAACAATGGGAGCCGGTATCTATCCAACGAAACCCCGCCTTCGCGGAAATTACCTACCACTTCCCAGTGACCAGGATGAAGGTGCAGCAGCCACAGATCGATCTCTCGGATATAGGTGATGCGCAGGTGGAGCAGGCGGCCCGCCGCGTTACGTCTACCGGAGAAGTGTTGCTGCGCAAGGAGGTCATCGCCGCGCTCGGCAAGAAACTACGTGTCGAGGACCGCGAAAGCGCCCAGGTGGACTCCGTCCACATCCAGGACGCCGACGCCAAGGATGCGCTGGTAAAACTGGTCATGAACATGCAACTGGTTCCCAAGACCGAGCAGACCGCACGCTACGTTGCCGCATTCCTGGTACCAAGATTCATGAAGGACGTGTCCTTCACCAGCTGGACAGTGAAGTCTTTGACCTCGGCGCAAAACGAGCTTACCCACCTCATCCGGGCCTACACAGCCGAGACACTGCGCGCCACCCGCGAAGTGCCCACTATCCACCCCAAACCAATGCCGTGTGAGGGCTACACTCTGCCACTAGGTGAGGAGGTCCATGATCAGGTCGACTCGCGCGACGAGTTTGTGCGCGGTCGGGTATACAGCGGCTGGTTTAAGTCGTTGTTTGCTGAGGAGTCATTCGATTCCTACACCGGGGAGTACGTTCTGGCACGGTTGCTCAACACCTCTCCCAGCATCGTGTGGTGGCATCGTCTGCATCCGCAGGATCACGCATTCATCTACTACAACGCTAAGGACCGTTATTTCCCAGACTTCGTTGCTCTAGACACAGACGGAGTGTACTGGATCATCGAAGGAAAATCCGAGCGCGGCCGCGATGACGCCCAAGTACAGGCCAAACGCGGGGCAGCGGAATCCCTAGTTCGTCGTCTGGTGGCTCAGGACACGTACGAGGGCCAGAATTGGGGCTACTTGATCGCCTACGAGCAGGACACCGCCCGTGCCGATTCGTGGGAAGACCTCAAAGCCCTTGCCCAACCCGTCAGCAATGCCTTGTGACTGTTGATGCGCCCGCCATGTCAGCCCAGCAGCGCACGGCCCGCCCATGCGGCCAGTGCACACGCCGCCAGCATGGCCAACGCGAAGGCCGCCGCCCGGGCGAAGCTGGCAATGCCTGCCTCTGACAGCACAGGGGAGGTAGGGGCCGCGTGGTTGGGGCGGCGGGAGGCGGCGTCGGCCACCAATGCACTGACGGGGGCAGGCGCGTTTTTCGCAGGGTAGGCGGGAGCGTCGTCCACCCCGGCCGGGCGCTCAGGTGGCGCGGGGGAGAGGGCCAACTGCGCAGCGATAACGCTGACCGTGGAGAAGGTGGTCAGGCCGCCCAACACGCCGGTGCCGAGCGCGGCCAGCCACAGCTCGCCCGGCCCGGCCGAGAGCAGGGCGCCCAAGGCGAAGGAGCCAACGACGTTCACCAGGAAGGCCGCGCGTGCGCTCGGCTGAGCAGCAAAAACCAGGTGGCGCAGCAGCGCACCCAGCGCGCCACCAACGAACACGGCCACGGCGATCATCGCGCCGCCCCGTCTCGGGAAGGGCCGTCTGGCGGCTCGCTGTATTGCGACTCGCCGTATTGCGACTCGCCGTATTGCGGCACGCAGGGAACGCCGCCGCTGCGTGCCCGCGCCCCCACCGCCAGCCCGGCGGCCGCCACCAGCACGCCGACCACCACCGAGGTCAGGGCGGAGGCCAGCGCGCCGCCCGCCGTGAACGCGGCCAGGGCGGAATACGACGTGAAGGAGCCAAGCAGGCCCGTGCCCAGCGTCAGGCGCGCCCGCCTAGGCAGCGTCGCGCCGGTGACCACACCCAGCAGCAGGGAGCCGACCACGTTGATGCTCCACAGGGCGAGCGGGGCGTCGGGCGCACCGACCATCACTAGGTGGCGTGCCAGCGCACCGGTCCCGCCGCCTGCCGCCACCAGCGCGGCGTCCAGCAGGGAATCGCGCCGGGAGTGCGGCGGGGCGGCGTTGCCGGGGTAGGGCAGCTCGGGTTTGGCAGGGCTGCCAGGTTCGGGGGTGGGCACGGCCCCCATTATTGCGGCGCGGCAGGTATCAATCGAAAGTTGGAAAGAAACCTCGCCCATCGTTGCGATGCCTGGCGCGCGTCATCCTGGTGAACTAGTGGTGTGGATTCGCGCCAAAGCGAGTGAAGGGAGAGTGGCCATGACTTCTGCACCCTCAACCCCTACTCCGTCAGCCCCTGCGCCAGCGGTGCTTGCCGCCACCGCAGCACCTGCCGGTGTTCACGCCACCGCAGCGCCCACCGGCGCCCACGCCACGGCCACGCCCACGCGTTCGCACCGCACCGTGCGCGCGATGGAACTTGGCCAGCACGTGATCGCTGCGGCGCTAACCCTGGTGGGGGCCGGGCGCGCCCACGCCGCCGGGATGGCGCTGCCCGTGGCGATCCTGTGCGCGCTGGCACTGCTGGCCTGGCACACCGCCGGCACCGTGTTCCCGGTCAAGCCGTACTCGCGCAAGGTGGCCACCTGGTGGCTGCTCGGCTTCGCCTTCATCTGGTTGGCGGCCGTGGCGGTGTCGCCGGAGTTCGTGTGGCTGGCCTTCCTGTTGTGGATCCTCGCCGGCCACCTGCTGCCGCTGGCCTGGGGACTGGCGTTCTCTGTGGCGATCCTGATCATCGCGGTCTGCGCGCCCATCCTCCACCACGGCTCTGCCAGCTTCGCGCACACGCTGGGCCCGGTGATCGGCGGTGTCTTCGCCTTCGCGATCTCGCGCGGCTACCTGCAGCTGCTGCGCGACGCCTCAGAACGCGAGCGATTACTGGACTCCTTGACGGTGGCGCAACAAGAGATGGCGCTGCTGCACGACGAGCTTGCCCGCACTCAACGCGAGTCCGGCGCCATCGCGGAGCGCACCCGCATTTCGCGCGACATCCACGACACCGTGGCGCAGTCCCTTTCCTCCATCCGCCTGATCGCCCACACCGCGCAGTCCGGCACGGACGACGTTGCCGCCGGCCGCGCCCTAGCGCAGGTCGAAGAGCTTTCCGGCCGCAGCCTGGCCGACGTGCGGCGGATCGTGGCCGCTCTTGCTCCGGCAGAGTTGGAAAACGGCGCACTGGCGGCCGCATTGCAACGAATGTTGGACCGTGCCCGCGACGAGGCCAGCCTGGAGACGCAGCTGCACGTGGATGAGTCCCTGCCGATCCTGCCCACCGAGGTGGAGGTGGCGTTGCTGCGCACCGCCCAGTCGGCGCTGGCTAACGTGCGCCTGCACTCTGGCGCCTCTCGCGTGGTGGTGAGCCTGATCGACGCCGGGGACGCCGTGCGCCTGGACATCATCGACGATGGGTGCGGCTTTGACCTGCCGTCCTGGGAGCGCAAGTCCGCTACCTCTTCCAGCTACGGCCTACGGTTCATGCGCACGCGCCTGCGCGAGCTGGGCGGCGGGCTGGAGATCGAGACTGCGCCCGGTGAGGGCACCGCGCTGTCCATCTTCCTCCCGCTTGCTGCCGAGGCTCCCCAAGCCGCTACCGAATCCACCGACGCGACCGACGCCACCGTAGAGGAGACCCCGTGACCATCACCGTGCTCTTGGTGGACGACCACCCCATTGTCCGCAGCGGACTGCGCACGCTCTTGGAGACGGACCCTCACCTGCAGGTGGTAGGTGAAGCGGCCACGGGGGAGGAGGCTTTAACCCTGGCCCGTCACCTGCAACCGAGCGTGGTGTTGTGCGACCTGCGCCTTGGCAGCGGCATGGATGGTATTCAAACCACGGCTCAATTGCGCCAGCTCTCCCCGGCGCCAGCCGTGCTGGTCCTGACCACGTTCGACCGCGACGCCGAAATACTCGGCGCGATCGAGGCGGGCGCGGCCGGTTATCTGCTCAAGGAAGTGGCCCCGGAGGTGATCGTGGACGGAGTTCACCGTGCAGCCAACGGAGACACTGTGCTCACTCCTGACCTGGCCTCCCGCGTGCTGCGTGGAATGCGCGCCCCACTGCCCAAGCTGACGGCGCGGGAGGTGGAGGTGCTGCGCCTGGCAGCCACCGGCGCGGCCAACCGGGAGATCGCCCGCACTCTGTTCGTCACCGAGGCCACCGTCAAAAGCCACCTGGTGCATATTTTCGCCAAACTTGACGTGGATTCCCGCTCCCGCGCCGTCCACGTGGCCCAGGAGACAGGCCTGATCTAACGGTCTTTCTTTTTCGTTTGGGCCGACGACGCCGCACCGGCCTTCCCCAACCGCACGCCAGTGCCTTACCGACCTGCCAACAAACCGTGAGTTTCCTGAGAGGAAATCCCATGCAAAACGCCGCCATGAAGAAGCTGCTCAACGCGGCCTTCATCTACCTGATCCTGGGCGCCGCCGGCGGCGTCTTCTACCGCGAGTTCACCCGCTTCAACGACTTCCCCGAGGGCGGCTACACCCAGCTGTCGGTGGTCCACACCCACCTGCTCACCCTGGGCTTCATCGTGCTCCTGCTGGCCCTGGTGCTGGAGAAGGTCTTTGCGTTCTCCCGCAGCGGCAAGCTGTTTACCTGGTTCTTCTGGCTCTACAACGCCGGCCTGGTGGTAACCGTCTCCATGCTCACCACCCACGGCTGCCTGACCGTGCTGGGCAAGGAGTCCGGCCCAGCGATCTCCGGTATCGCGGGCCTGGGGCACATCATGCTGGCCGCGGGCATGGTGGTCTTCTTCGCGGCGCTGCGCCGCGCCGTCCTGGCCGGTCCCGCCAAGACGCAGCAGGACGCCGCCTGATCATGACTGCCCCAGATAAGCCCAGCCAGTCCACCCCTACCGGTGCAGAGGTCCACGCCCACGCCAATGGCGCGCCCCGGCGTGCCTCCCATTCGGGAGGCGACGCAAGCAAGGTCGTCCGACCGGTGGACTCGCGGCACGCACACACCGGCCGGGAGGGCGCGCCGCCACCCACGCGGCGCGACTGGCTGGGCTTGGCCGTCCTGGCGATCGGCCTGGGCCTGATCGTCCTGGACGGCACGATCGTGGGCGTTGCCATGCCCACGATGATCGGGGAACTGGGCCTGAGCCTCACCGACGCGCAGTGGGTCAACAGCCTCTACGCCGTGCTGCTCGCCGCCCTGCTGCTGCCCACCGGCAACCTGGCCGACCGGCTCGGCCGCAACCGCATGTTCATCGCTGGCCTGGCAGTGTTCGTGGGCGGAAGCGTGCTGGCCGCTGCGGCAGCGTCGGGCAATCTGCTCATCGCTTCGCGGGCCGTGCAGGCGCTGGGAGCGGCGCTCATCATGCCCTCCACCCTCTCCACAGTGAACGCGGTCTTTCGCGGTCCCTACCGGGCCGCCGCATTCGGGGTGTGGGGTGCGGTGATATCCGGGGCGGCCGCCATCGGCCCGCTAGCCGGCGGAGCACTCACCCAGTGGATGTCCTGGCGGTGGATCTTCCTGGTCAACCTGCCACTGGGCGTCCTGCTGGTCGTCGCAGCAATGCTGGTGGTTCCGGAGACCCGCAGCGGCATGAAGCGGCGTGGAGTGGACGTTGACGGCTCCCTGCTTTCCGGCATCGGGTTGGGCACGCTGGTCTTTGCGATCATCGAGGGCCCCGAGCTGGGCTGGTGGGTTCCCAAAAGGTAATTCAGCCTGCTGGGACTGACATGGCCCGCCACCGCCGCCGTTTCGATCGTGGCGGTCGCACTGGCGATCTCCGCTGTGGCCCTAACGCTTTTCGTGGTGTGGGAGCGCCACCGCGCCAAGGTGGGGCGCTCCGCGCTGCTAGACCTCCAACTGTTCAAGCTGGCCTCGTTCTCCTGGGGCAACATCACCGCCGCCACGGTGGCGGTGGGGGAGTTCGCGTTGCTCTTCGTGCTGCCGCTCTACCTGGTAAACGTGCTGGGGCTCACCGTGATGGGCGCCGGCCTGGTGCTGGCCGCGATGGCGTTCGGCGCCTTCCTCTCCGGGGCCGCCGCCCGCCACCTGGCCGCCCGGTTCGGCGCACCCGGCACGGTGGCGATCGGACTAGGACTAGAGGTGGCCGGCGTGTTGGCGTTGGCCGGGCTCCTCAGCGCGGACACGCCCGGCTGGGCAATCGCGCTCCCGCTGATCGCCTACGGTCTGGGGCTAGGGCTGGCCTCCGCGCAACTGACCGCCACCGTACTGCGAGGCGTGCCCGTGCATCTGTCCGGACAGGGCTCGGCCGCGCAGTCCACGGTGCGCCAGATCGGCGCGGCGCTCGGTACCGCGTTCGCCGGCGCCGTGCTCTCTGCGGCCCTGAAGCTCAGCCTGGCGCCCGCTCTTAGCGCGGGCGGGTTCACCGGCGCGGGCGCAGACGCTCTAGCCGAATCCACCCGCCTCAGCGCCGGCACCACCATCGCCCAGTTGCGGGCCCAGGGCGAGGCAGGTCCGCTGGGGCTGCAGAGTGTCGGTGCGGCCGACGCACTTGCCACCGGATTCGCCGACGCTGCCCGCGTCTCCATCCTCGTTGCGGCCCTATTCCTTCTTCTGGGCCTCGTGGGCGCTCTTCGCCTCCGCAACCTCCACAAATGAAGCGCGACTCACCCGGTTCTGCCGCATTCACATTTCGCCACCGCCCCATCTCAATAATTGAAACTCGCGCCCTCTTTTCCCTGTGTTTCATCGCACACGAATTCGGTCAAAAGGAGCGTCAGGCGGCAACGTCGGACACCAAAAGACAGCCGACGAAACAGAGCCACGCAATTGAGGTGGCAACCAAGAAACCGCTGGGCGTCTCACCCCGCCAGTTAGCCAGAATCAAGCCGTCCCAAGGCCACAGATAACGAAGCAAGCGCACAAAGCCGCACCCAACGGCTTGCCTAGAGCGAGCCGCCAGGGAGAAACCCGCCGCCGTGCTTACCGCCCCTAAATTGACCACTCGGCAACGTCACAGTGCTACCTGCCGGAAACCGATTGTTCACTTTCCTGCGTTAGCTTCACGCGCGTTTCGTTAAGTCGAAAGGAACCCTGTGACTCACCTTCCCTCCGGGAGAGCCCTCGGCACACTGGCAGCAGTCTCTCTAGGCATCGTTGCCCTCATCACGCCCGGGGCCGCGCTGGCAATCGACCCGACGCCCACTCCCGCCGCGAACTACACCGGGGCCGTCACCGGCGCCGACACCTCCGTGGCCTACACAGCCGGAAAGGCACAGGGCTCCAACAAATGGGGCCTGGTAGGCGACGTCGAAACACGCGTCAACGACGCCACCTACAACTACGGCATCCTGGTTGACACCACCAACAACCGGCTTTGGGTGACCGACTCCGGCAAAGTGCTCTACAGCAGCTTCGGTTGCCGCCTAAGCGGACACTCTGGCCCCTCCTGCCAAACCGGCACCCCACGAGTATTTGTCTACGGGCAATCCAACACCACCGCCGCAGAAGCCACGAACTACACCGGCAACGGCACATTCTCGGCACACGGGGCAAGCAACGACGGCATCGGCAAAACCTGGGAAGAGCCCGCCGACCGCACCGTGATCCGCGACGGCATCTACGACACCAACCCGCTCAAGCACGGCCCGCGCGGCATCACCAAGTCCGGCGACAAGATCTTTGTTGTGGACTCCGAAGCCGCTGCCCCCTACGTCGAGGGTGAGCAGGGCAGCCGCATCACCTTCTTCGACGCTGCTGGCACCAAGCAGGGCGCGGTAGGTTTCCAGGGGCCCTGGGCACACAAAGACAAGCCCGGCGTTGCCTTCTACTCCGTTTCAGCCGCCACCGACATCGACGGCAGCATCCTCATCAACTCCGAAGTCTCCGACCGCCTAGTTCGCTACGGCGCAGACGGCAGCCTGCTGCCCCAGGAAGACAACCTCAAACTCGATGCGCCGACCAACAATGGCGTAGAGCCACTACGCGCCGATGCAACACGCTTCCTGCGCAACCCCTACGGTGTTGCCGTCGACCCCGTAGACGGGCGACGCTACATCGCACTGGTCAACTTCGGAGACGACGCCGCCAACAACGACACCTACCGGGCAAAGCCGTTCGTTGAGGTACGCAACGCACAAAACGAGGTCATCCAGCGCCTCGGGGCCGGCTACGCCCCCAACCAGGATGTGGCCACAATCTTCCCCTCCGGCAGGACCATGTTCGGCCCCGCAGTCGCACTAGAACCCGGCGCCCAGCCTTACCGCCACCTATTTGCGTGGACGCAGTCATCCGGGGTTTACGAATTCGACGCTGCCGGTAACTACCAGCGCCAGTGGGGCAACGGCACCACCGCAGCCGCCAACAAGCAGTTCGACCACGTCGCCAAGGCCAACATGGTGGCGGCACCGGCCGGACAAAGCGTCGGAACGCACTCCAAGGTTGACGCTGCCGTCCAGGGCGCGGTGGGTGACGTGCGCGTCCCCGGCTACTCCACCCCGCGCGGTATCTCCTTCGACGCTGCTGGACACAAGTACGTGACTGTTGGGGAGGGCGGTCGAGGCGCCCGCGTACTCATCCTGGGGATGACCCCGCTGCCCGTCTCTGAACTGCGCGTCGAGCGCGGCGCTACGCCGGGTGCTGGCGCCGGGGCAGGCGCCGGGGCTGATGGCGGGGCAGGAGCCGGAGCTGATGGCGGGGGAGCGGGTGCCGCCCCGGGCACTGTCAAGCTCACCTGGGAGCAGGATGGCAGCGCGGGCCCATCGCGCGACGCCGTCCGCGACTACGTGGTGGAACAGTCTGTTGACGGAGGCGAGACCTGGACCGTGGTGGAGAACGCTCCGTCGGTAGCCAAGGAGCGCACCCTGACCGGGTTGGACCCGCATGTCACTTACACCTTCCGAGTTTCTGCCTGGAACGAAGCCGGAAACGGCGACTGGCTAGTGGTCTCCCTACCGGGCGAGCCCAAGCAAACCCCGTCTGCGAGCGCGTCTGCCAGCACTACCGCTTCGCAATCCGCGTCGGCTTCGGTATCAGCGTCGGCGTCGGTTAGCGCGTCAGTGTCAGTTTCTGCTAGCCCGTCCCAGAGCGCGTCGGCGTCGCCTAGCGCCTCGGCCTCTGCTTCCCAGAGTGCGTCGTCAAGCGCCTCTGCGTCAGTTTCTGCTAGCACATCCCAGAGTGCGTCGGCGTCGCCTAGCGCCTCGGCCTCTGCTTCCCAGAGTGCGTCGGTCTCTGTCAGCGCATCGGCCTCTACTTCCCAGAGTGCGTCGTCAAGCGCCTCTGCGTCAGTTTCTGCTAGCACATCCCAGAGTGCGTCGGCGAGCGCTTCCTCTAGCACTTCGGCTTCCGCCTCTGCTTCGGCGTCGGCGTCGGTTAGTGCGTCAGTGTCAGTTTCTGCTAGCCCGTCCCAGAGCACGTCGACGTCGCCTAGCGCCTCGGCCTCTGCTTCCCAGAGTGCGTCGGTCTCTGTCAGCGCATCGCCGTCAGCGTCTGTTTCTGAAAGCGCATCGACCACGCCGTCAGTTACTGCGTCCGTGGAACCGTCTGCTTCGGCAACGCCTTCGCAGTCGCCCTCTGCCGCTCAGAGTGAGACGCCCACTGTGACTCCCGAACCGAGCTTGACGCCAACAGCGTCTGCGAAGCCGAGCGAATCCCATGTTGCGACTCCGGCTACGCCCAAGGTAACGCAGAGCCCTAAGCCCGCCGGGAAGCTGGCGCGCACGGGCGCGGACCTCTCGGGTACCGCCGTACTTGCACTGATCTTGGCGATCGGGGGAGCAGTGCTCCTCTCCGCTAGGTCCTTGCGCAGGTCCAAGTGACCGGCTAGACCGGGCTAACCCAACCTAGGCCTCGGGGCTTGGGGAGTTTTCTCCCCAAGCCCCGAGCCCTATCTGCGGCGCATACATATGCCTACACCCGACCTCTCGGTCAAGGTGAACGCCTCGTAAGCCCTGCAAGCTGCCGACTGCAAACCATTGGCATCGCGCTGACCCCACACGTCCAATACGACCGATCCGGGGCAGTGCGACCGATCCGGGTCGATACGACCGCTCGGGGGCGCGGCACCAACCGGTCACATGTACCCCGACCGCACGCATGTACGCCCCGGGTCATTACGACCGCACCGGGGCGCGGCACCAACCGGTCACATGAACCCCAACCGTACGCATGAACGCCCCGGGTCAATACGACCGAACCAGGGCACGGCACCAAGCAGTCACATGAACCCCGACCGCACGCATGTACGCCCCGGGCCGATACGACCGAACCGGGACACGGCACCAATCGGTCACATGTACCCCGACCGTACGCATGTACGCCCCGGGTCAATACGACCGCACCGGGGCGCGGCACCAAGCAGTCACATGTACCCCGACCGTACGCATGTACGCCCCGGGTCAATACGACCGCACCGGGGCGCGGCACCAAGCAGTCATATGTACCCCGACCGTACGCATGTACGCCCCGGGTCAATACGACCGCACCGGGGCGCGGCACCAACCGGTCACATGTACCCCGACCGTACGCATGTACGCCCCGGGTCAATACGACCGCACCGGGGCGCGGCACCAAGCAGTCACATGTACCCCGACCGTACGCATGTACGGCCTGCGCCAACACACGTCCCCAGCCCGGCGCCCCAGCCCCCAGAGACGACAAAACCCGGAACTGCTTTTCGTTGCAATTCCGGGTGTTTCGTCGGGCTGACAGGATTTGAACCTGCGACCCCTTGACCCCCAGTCAAGTGCGCTACCAAGCTGCGCCACAGCCCGTTGCTTCCTTCGCGCCGGTGTGCGGCCCGTCGTTAGCGACCGGTGAAGCTTAACCCACTCAGGCCTTTTCCACCAAAACCACGTCTGTGTGGTTCACCGCACGCCCCGCCTCACCTCACCGCACGCCCTACCAGCCCCCACCTCACCGCACGCCCCGCCTCCCCGCACGCCCCACCCACCGGGCCCTGCCGTCGTGCCCGCCCCGAGCGGCGTCGATAAACTGCCGGGGTGACTTACAACCTTTCTCGCCTTGATGCCGCCGCCCGTAGCGCCTTCACGGTGCACTCCTATGACGTGCACGTGGACTTGACGGGCGCTGCCGCCCAGAACGCCACCACTTTCACCACCACCTCGCGGGTGCGCTTTGACGCCCCGGAAGCCACCCGCACCTTCCTGGACTGCGTGGGGCAGAGCGTGGAGCGCGTGGTGGTGAACGGCACGCAGATCGACCCGGATTTTGACGGCTCGCGCGTGTTTTTCACGGCGGCGGCGGGGGAGAACGACGTCACGGTGACCTCCACGATGGTCTTTTCCCGCACGGGGGAGGGCCTGCACCGCTACGTGGACCCGGCCGACAGCGCCGTCTACCTTTACACGCAGTTCGAGCCGACGGACTCGCGCCGCCTGTACGCCAACTTCGACCAGCCTGACCTGAAGGCGGTCTTCCGTTTGAGCGTGGACGCTCCCACGGAGTGGACGGTGCTTTCGAACCAGCCGGTGGCCGACGTCGTCCCCCTGACCGGCGCAGAGGTGCCGGCCGCTGTTATCCCCACCGGTGAGGAGGGCGCCCACGCCCCGGCTCCGGCCACGGTGGGCGCGCTGGCGGGCAACGTGCGCACCACGTTCCACCCCACCCCGCGCGTCTCCACGTACCTGACGGTGCTGTGCGCCGGCCCGTATCACCGCGTGGTGACGTCGCGGTGGGAGGGCAACGCGGAGCGGGGCGAGAAGGACATCGATTTGGGCGTGTACGCGCGCGCCTCGATGGCCCCGTACGTGGACGCCGAGCTGATGGAGACGGTGACCCGCCAGGGCCTCACCCTGTTGCACGAGCGTTTTGCCTTCCCCTACCCGTGGGGTAAGTACGACCAGATTTTTGTGCCGGAGTACAACCTGGGCGCGATGGAGAACCCGGGCTGCGTGACTTTCACCGAGTCGTTCCTGGCCAAGACCAAGGCGACGCGCAACCTGTCGCAGCAGTTGACGAACGTGGTGATGCACGAGATGACGCACATGTGGTTTGGCGACCTGGTGACGCCGCAGTGGTGGGACGATCTGTGGTTGAAGGAGTCGTTTGCTGACTTCATGGGTTCTTACGCCACCGCCACGGCCACGGAGTTCACGGATGAGTGGACGTCGTTCTGCTTTGGTCGCAAGGCGTGGGCGTACGTGCAGGATTCCTACCCGACCACGCACCCGATCCTGGCTGACATCCCGGATGTGGAGGCCGCCAGCCAGAACTTCGACGGGATCACTTACGCCAAGGGTGCCTCGGTGCTGCGCCAGCTGGTGGCCTACGTGGGGGAGGAGGCGTTCTTCGCGGCGGCGCGCGCGTTCTTTGCGGAGCGCGCATTCGGCACGGCCACGTTGAAGGACTTCCTGGATGCGCTGAGTGCGGCCTCGGGGCGGGACATGAGCACGTGGGCGCAGGCGTGGCTGGCAACGTCTTCGCCGTCGGCGCTGTCGGTGGAGTTGGAGTCCGACGCTGCCGGCGTGGCCGCCTTTACGGTGCACCAGAGTGGCACGGACGGGCCGGGCGGCGCCCCGGTCTTGCGGCCGCACCGCCTGCGGGTGGAGTTCTTTGCGGTGGACGACGCTGCCCTGGTTTCCCTGTACCAGCACGACGCCGTCATCGAGGCGGCCGCTACGCGTTTCGAGCTGCCTGTTGGCGCGGTGCCGCGCGCGGACCTGGTGCTGGTCAACTCCGGTGACCTGACCTACGGGCTGGTGCACCTGGACGCCGAGGCGGCGCAGGTGGCCCTGGAGTACGTGGGGACGCTGGCCGATTCGCTGGACCGCGCGGTGGTGTGGTCGGCGCTGCTGGCGAGCCTGCGCGACGCTCTGTTGCCGGCCCGCGACTTCGTGAAGGCGGTGCTGCGCCACGCCCCGGGGGAGGCCGACGCCGCCCTGCTCTCCACGCTGCTGCGCGAGGCGCGCGCGGCCGTGGAGCGTTTTGTGCCGGCCGAGCAGCTGGACAACGCGCGCGGCGAACTGGTGCGCGGCCACCTGGACGCCCTGGCGGCGACCGTGCCGGGCAGCGACTCGCAGGAGCTGGTGGCCAAGTCCCTGGCGGCGATCCACGCACCGGGCGAGAACCCTGTGCGTGAGGAGTACGTGGAGCGGCTGTGGCAGGTCGCGCGCGGCCAGGTGGAGGGCCTGGCGGCCAGCCCGGAGCTGGTGTGGCAGGCGCTGATCAACCTGACCAGCCTGGGTGAGGACACTGCGGAGGCGGTAAAGGCGCACGCCCTGGTCGATCCGTCGGGCGACGGCGTTACCGCGCAGGTGGAGATCGAGGCCGCCCGCCCCTCGGCGGCCGCCAAGGACGCCGCGTGGGCGCTGGCCACCGGGGCAGAGGCCTCCAACGACCACGTGGCCGCCGCCGTCATGGGCCTGGTGCGCACCGCAGACAAGGGGCTGCTGGCCCCGTTCACGGCGCGCTACTACGAGCTGCTGGACACCGTGTGGCAGGACCACTCCATCGCCATCTCCCGCTGGCTCATCAACGGGCTCTACCCGCGCTGGGAGGAGTACGCGGACAACGAGCGCGCCACAAACGCGGCCCTGGCGAAGGACCCGGCGGCCGGGCTGCGCCGCCTGCTGATCGAGCGCCTCGATGAGGTGGCCCGCAACGAGCGCGCACGCCAGGCGGCCCGGTAAGGCCCGGGCTTTCCCAACCCGATGTAGGCGGTGGGGTGGGCCCACCATGCTGGGCCCACCCCACCGCTCGTGCGTCCCACCCCGTGGGACGCACGCTCAGATATCACCGCGCCTCAGCGCGGCGCGGCAGCAAAGCAAAGGCGCGGGAGGTAGCGTCGTCCACGAAAGGAGGGCCCATGGTGCACTTGCGCGGACGCGAACTGTCCGTTCTGCGCGAGATCATGGACAATCCGATCGCGTCGGAGGCCGAGCACGGCGCGTTGGCGGCCCGGCGCGTCTACGAAAAGCCGGCCTCTCTGCCGGTTCGCGTCCTGATCGTGATTGGCTGCGCCCTGGCCACGGCCGTTTCCATCTGGGCCGCCAAGGGCCTCATACCGGTGATCGACGCCCGCCAGGCCACCAACGGCCACCTGCTCATGGAGATTGAGTCCGCCCAGGATCACCAGGAGAACCTGGTCAGGGGCCGTGACCTGGCCGCGCAGGAGCTGGAGAGCGAGCGCGAACGCGTGCTGACCGCCGCCGGCTACGAGGCCCCGCCGCCGGCGCTGCAGATCGCTGCGGCGACGTCGCAGGTGGAGGGCCCGGGCATCTCCGTCACCTTCACCGCCACCAGCCAGGTCGAGGCCAAGATGCGCGACCGCGAACTCTCCCTACTGGTCAACTACCTGTTCGCGGCGGGCGGGGAGGCGATCTCCATCAACGGCCACCGCCTGGGCACCACCGCCGCGATCCGCGCGGCCGGCGGCGCGATCCTGGTCAACCTGCAGCCGCTGCTACCGCCCTACCGGGTGGAGGCGATCGGCGACGCCACCGCCCTCCAGGGCGCGCTGGTGGACGGAGAGAGCGGCAAGCTGCTGCTGGATTTGCGTGGGCGCGGCATCCAGGTGGACGTGGTGCCCGAACCCGAGCTGCGCCTGCCCGCCGCCCCCATCCCCAACCTGGACGACACCCGCACCGGAAAGGACAGCTAAGTGCTTGCTCTCATCGGCCTGGCCCTGGGTATCGCGCTGGGAGTGTTCATCACCCCGGACATCCCGCCCGCGCTCACGCCCTACCTTCCCATCGCGGTCGTGGCTGCCCTGGACGCCGCCTTCGGTGGCCTGCGCGCGTTCTTCGACGGCGTGTTCAGCGACCGCCTGTTCGTCACCTCGTTCATCTTCAACGTGCTGGTGGCGGCGTTCATCGTGTTCCTGGGCGACCGCCTGGGCGTGGGCCCGCAGATGACCACCGCCGTGGTGGTGGTGCTCGGCATCCGCATCTTCGCCAACGCGGCCGCGATCCGCCGCCACATCTTCAAGGCGTGAGGCCGATGGATTCCGAGCGTCCCCGTCCCAAGCGCGTCACGCGCGGTTCCATCGCGGTCTTCCTGGCCGCCACCCTGCTGGGCTTTGGCGTGGTGACGCAGTGGCGTCAGCAGGTGGAAAACCCGTTGGCGAGCATGCGTCAGGACGACCTGGTTCGCTACCTGGACGAGCTCACCCGCCGCAACGAGCAGTTGGAGGCCGAGGAGCTGGACCTGCGCGCCCAGCTGGCGGAGTTGCAGCGCGGCGCGGACTCCGAGGCGGCGGCCCGCGCGGCTGCGGAGCAGCAGGCGCAGGTGGACGGCATCCTGGCCGGCACCCTGCCCGCGCGCGGCAGCGGCATCATCGCCTGGGTGACCGACCCGGACGCCAAGCTCACCGCCGCCACGGTGGTCAACCTGCTGGAGGAGCTGCGCAACGCCGGCGCCGAGGCGATCTCCGTGAACAACGTGCGCATCACGGCCACCAGTTGGGTTAAGCGCACCGGTGACACCCTGGTGATCGACGACGTTCCCGTTGTCTCCCCCCTCGTCATCACCGCGATCGGCGAGCCGCAGACGCTGGCGGTGGCGCTGGCGATCCCGGGCGGCGCGCAGGCCCAGATCAAGGCGGCCGGCGCCTCCATCCGCGTCGAGGAGCACGATTCGGTCAACGTGGAGGCGGTGCGCCAGATCGAGGAGCCGCAGTACGCGCGCGTGGTGCCGGCCTCCTGAGCGCCTTGCTGGCGGCTGCCGCCCGCACGGCGTGAGGGGGACGCGCCGGGGTTCGTGGCAAGGGACGACGTGCCCGCGCGCGCCTGCTATCTGGCGGCCGCCCGGCTCTAACGCCCGGTCCTGCACGGGCCGAGCAGGTGTACAGGATCCTTGCACCTTGCCCTGAAACGCGTGGACCGCGCGCAGGCTTGCGGCTAAACTCGCCTTTGCACGAGGAAAGGACAGGGCAATGAGCTTCGAGCAGGGAATTGACCCCACCAGCACCGCTCAGTTCAGCGCGATTACCCTCAACGCGCCCGGCGACGAGTTGGTCACCCCTCAACCGCTGGGTGCCGACGACCGCGCCGCCGTGGCCGCCCTGCCTCCCCACGCCGCCCTGCTCATCGTTCAGCGTGGCCCGAACGTGGGCGCCCGCTTCCTGCTCGACGCGAAGCTGACCACCGCCGGACGCCGGCCCACTGCGGACATCTTCTTGGACGACACCACCGTCTCTCGCCGTCACGCGGAGTTTCACGCCACCGAGACCGGCTTCGAGGTGCGGGACATGGGCAGCCTGAACGGCACCTACGTCAACCGCGAGATCATCGACTCCTGCCCGCTGCGCAGCGGCGATGAGGTCCAGATCGGCAAGTACCGCTTCACCTTCGTAGCCAGCCCGAACCGGGGTGCCCAGGCATGAGCCCTGCTGTTGGAGCTGCCGCGTCCACGCCGGCGCGGCAGGAGGAAAAGCGCGGATACTGGCCCTTCGACCTCTCGCGCGCCCCGGAATTCACCATCGGAGACACGGCCGATCGCCTGCGCACCGAGTTCCCCGCCCTGAAGGTCTCCAAGCTGCGTTACCTGGAGGAGCAGGGGCTGGTCTCCCCGCACCGCACCGGCGCCGGCTACCGCAAGTACTCCGAGACTGACATCGCCCGCGTGCGCTACGTGCTGCAGGTGCAGCGCGACTTCTTTGTGCCCCTGGACCAGATCCGCGAGGTGCACCTGCGCGCCCTGGATGCCGGCCTGCAGACCGAGCCCGGCCGGGTGGCCCGCGTGGTGGCCTCCGACGGCCAGCTGGTGCGCCCGGGCCCGAACGAGCAGATCTCGATGCAGACCCTGGAGGACCTCACGGGCGTGAGCATCGAGCGGATCGAGGAGTACCTGCAGGCGGGCCTGCTGGAGACGAACTCCAAGGGGCAGCTCACCGGCCGCAACGTGGACGTGGTCTCCGCGCTGGAGGAGCTGGGGCAGCACGGCATTAGCGTGCGCAACCTGATGCCGGTGCGCCGCGCAGCGGAGAACGCAGCCGGCGTGATCGAGGCAGCGGTCAGCTCCAGGCGCGCCCAGAACTCCGGGGTCGCCCAGGAGCGCGCCAACGCGCGGGCCGCAGAGCTGGGGGAGTGCTACGCCAAGCTGTTCACCGCCCTGCTGCGCAACGAGATCGCAAGGTAACGGTTAAGTCTCAACTTTAAGTTGAAGGTTAGACTCGCCGCGTCGTTCGTTGACGAGGCGGGGGAGTGCTTCTAGTTTTGGGCTCATGGCGTTCGCGTAACGCATGTCCCTCCGCACTCGAATGGAGCCAACAGATGAGCACGCAACACGGTGACTCTCTGCGGCAGCAGCCCATGCTGTTTGGTGACCCCACCGCCAGCCTTGACCAGCAGACCGGCTATCGCGGCCCCGTGGCCAGCCACGCGGCCGGCGTGACCTACCGGCAGCTGGACTACTGGGCCCGCACCGGGCTGGTGGAGCCCTCCGTGCGCACCGCCAAGGGCTCCGGCTCCCAGCGCCTGTACTCCTTCCGCGACATCCTGGTGCTCAAGGTGGTCAAGCGCCTGCTGGACTCCGGGGTCTCGCTGCAGCAGATCCGCAAGGCGATCGAGCACCTGGCCAAGCGCGGCATAGACGACCTGGCCGGGATCACGCTCATGTCCGATGGCGCCTCCGTCTACGAGTGCACCTCCGATGAGGAAGTGATCGACCTGGTCAAGGGCGGGCAGGGCGTGTTCGGCATCGCCGTGGGGCGCGTTTGGCACGAGGTGGAGGGCACGCTGGCCCAGCTACCCACCGACCGCGACGACGACTCCCAGCCGACCGTGGTGGACGAGCTCGCCGAGCGTCGGCGCGCGCGCCGCAGCCGCCAGGCCTCGTAGAACGGGCCTTACTGGCCGCCTCGCCGCAACCCGCCGCTCGCGAACGCGCCGCCGCGCGCGTCCAGGGGCGAGGGGCTGAGCGATAACACTGCCGGGGGCGGGAAGGATGAAAATCCTTCCCGCCCCCGGGCTTTGTTTTGCGGTTCGGTCAGCGCGTGGCGAGCCTGACGGATTGTTCCACCCGCTTGGACACTAGCTTCTCGCCGCCCACCAGGAAGGCGGACACCGGGCGCGGCAGGGACTTCAGGTGCCTCTCCGTGAGCGGCTCCAGCTTGGTCGAGGCGGTCAGGAGCAGCACCCCGCCCTGGCGGGCGGTGAGCGCGGAGGCGGCCAGGGCGTCGGGGAAGTTGTTGCCGTTGGCGATCACCACGCGGCTGGGCTGGGCGAGCGTGGCCGGCCCCGAGGGGTAGGCGCGGGCCAGCTGCGCGGCGGTGTCGACCCGGGAGGCCCCCACCACCCGCCTGGTCGGGACGATTCCGGCGCCGTCCAGGGCCCGGTTGCCGGCGCCGCCCACGGAGACGATCTCCAGCTCCTGGGCGTGCTGGCGCAGGAACTGCTCCGTGCCCGCCGGGAGGGAGGCGCCATTGGTGACGACCGTGATGGACTCTGCGTTCTCAGAGATCGCGCCGGCGGCCAGGCCGTCGGGGAAGTTAGCGCCGTCGGTGACCAGGACGCGGCGCACCCTGCCCGCGTCCGCCGCCAGTGCACGCTGCGCGATCAGCACCGAGGTCTCCGCCCGGTTCTGGCCCGCGATGCGCTCAGACTCCAGTCCGGCTCCGCTCAGGCTGGCCTCCACGGCCGCCGGGACGGCGCCGTGCCCGCCCAGGATCACCACCTTGGTCACGCCGCGCCGCTTGAGCGTGTTGAGCACCTGGGGCTCCAGCGCGCCCTTGGTGTTGGTCAGGTAGATCGGCGCGTCCAGGAGCCGGGACAGGCCGCCGGCGCTCAGGGCGTCGGCGTAGCTGCGGCCCGTGGCGAGCAGGGCGGTAGGGGAGGGCTCCTGCGCCTGGGTGATGCTCACGGCTGTGGCCACGCGGTCGGCCCCGGACAGGCGGGTGATCATCTGCGCGTCCACCCGCACCTGCCGGGTGAAGCTGCGCCGCGAACCGGTGGGGGTGAAGGTGATCGTGGCGGTGCCCGGCGTGCGCGGGCTCAGCACGCCGGTGTTGGCGTCCACGCTGAGGACGTCAGGGGCGGAGGAGGAGTAGGTGCCCGTGACCGCGAAGGTCATCGACTTGTACACTGTGGTGGCACTTAGCTGCGCGCGGTCGTTGCGCGCGAGCACGCCCGGATCCGTCAGCGTTACTGCGCCGGAGTCCGGGATCGGCACGTCCACCGCGTAGCAGCCGTCGCCCACCGCCAGGGCAGGGCTGCTGGCCTGCTCCGAGATGGAGACGTTCACGTAGTGGGTGTCCTCTGACTGGGCGAAGGCGTGGAAGCGCAGCTTGGGGTCCAGCAGCAGGTAGAGGTGCCCGGTTTCCCCGTTGAACGCGCCCTTGTGCTTGATGAGCTGGGGCAGCTCCTCCTCCCACATCTTCAAACCGTATGAGGGGCTCATGCGGTGGGGACTGCAGGCCAGGTTCTCGGAGCTGACGTACTGACCGGTCTTGAGCGTGAGCCCGAACGCCTCCCCGGTGCCGGGGCGCTCGTGTGCGATGCCGGTCAGAATCTGCTCTGCGGCCCGCTGGATCGCCACCCGCTCGGCGTCGTGATCCCACACCACGCGTTCGGCGTACTCGTTGGCGGAGCGGATGCCGGCCTGTGCCAGGGCGGTGCGCAGCGGCTTGCCGTCGAAAGGGGGATTGGCATTCCACATGCGGCGGCGCATCGCCCTGAAGTCGTTCATGGCGCTGCGCCGCACCTCGCCCTGGCGCAGGCGCACCGGCACGCGCACCTGCATGCCCGCGCCCAGCTCTAGACCCAGGTCCAGGTAGCGGGAGTTGGACAGGGTGCAGGAGGACCGGATGGGCTGCAGGCAGGGGTGGCCGCCGCTGAGCGGGAAGGCGGCCTGCTCGTTGCCGACGGCGCCCGTGACGGCCCCGTCCGCGTCACGGCCGGAGCCGCCTACCTGCGCGCCCGGCTCAGGCTGTTCCGCCTCCTCGGTGGGCTCCCCGCCGGTGTTGGCTAACTTCGCACCACCTTCGTCTCGGTTTGGGCCGGCCGGGCCCTGGTCGAACGGCGCCCAGGTCGGGTCACCGGCGCCACCGGGGGCGGCCTCGGGCACGCCGAGCGGCGGTGCGGCAGCGTCGTCCAGCACGATCGGCAGGGACAGGCCGGTGATCGGTGCGGCCGCATCGCCGCTGTCTGCGGTGGGGCGCGGGAAAGGCGAAATCGACACGTCGGCCGCCGCGACGGGCGCCACCAGGGTGGCCGTAACGCAGGCGGCGAGCAGCGATGCACGAAGGCGACGCATTCAAACTCCTAGGCGGGAACCATGCGCGACCACACAGCTCGCAGGTACCGCCTGACCGCGCCGGGATTGACAGACCTTGCTCAATCCCGGCCTTAGCTTATGCGCGCACGCCCGCGTTTGAAGAAAAGCGCCCGTGTCGCAGACGGGGTGCCGAATCGGGGGGAGCCCCCTCCCGCCCGATCTGACATAATGTACATTATCGGCGCTTTGCGTGACTTCGGAGAGGGGTATCCGCCCGGCCTGGCCAAGCACAGCAGCGCCGCCAGCGGGCCGCGTCCCATCCTGCGGTGCGCGCCAAGCTCGGCCAGGCCGGGCCGGGCGGTCAGCCTTGACTAGTCGCTGCCCGCTCTAGCCGCGCAGCTCGTCCCACCAGTTCAGGAACGCCAGCAGCTGGGCGTCCCAGAAGTCCCAGTCGTGCGCGCCCGGACCGTAGAACGTGTGGATGGCGGACTCGCCGTGCGCGGCCTTCGCCGCCGCCACGAAGTCCAGGTTGTGCTGGAACAGCGGGTCCTGCTCGCCACAGCTGACGTACAGGGCCGGCAGGCTGGCGCGGTCCACCAGACCCACCTGGGTCAGCAGGTCGACTTCGGTTCCTTCCAGCGGCGCATCGGGCCCAAAGACACGCCGGTGCTCGCCGCGCTCCAGCTCCTGCCAGCGGGCGGCCACGTTGAGGGTGCCGCTGAAGGCGCCACACACCGAGAACCGCTCGGGTGCGGCCAGCGCCCAGTGCATCGCGGCATACCCGCCCATGGACAGGCCGGCCACGCCGCAGTGCTCGGCCGGCACGTCCAGGCGCAGCAGCTCGGAGACGAACTTCGGCATGTCATAACGTAGGTAGTCCCAGTAGCGCATGCCGCCCACCTCGTTGGCCCCATACGAGCGCCCGAGTTCGGGCATGACCACCACGATGTTGCGCCCCTTGACGTACTGGGTCAGGCGGGAATTGCGCGTCCAGATGGTGCAGTTTCCGCTCATGCCGTGCAGCAGGAACAGCAACCGCTTGGGCTTTTGCCGCCCCTCTCCCCCGCTGCCGGCGGCAAGAATCGTGCCCTCCTTGTCCGACGGGTCGAAGACCGTGACCGGCACCTCCATCTGCAGGGAGGGCGCATACCATTCATAGCGCGCGATAGCCATAAGGCAACCCTAACGAACCCGCCCCGGCCGCGCGGCCCCAATTGCCCACCAGTCCGTCCCTCTCCCCCGCCGCCGCGAAAGACGAAGGGGCGGGCGGCACCCCGTTGTGCCGCCCGCCCCAGCCCGGCGCTGCTATCAGCGGCGCTTGCCGGCGCCGATCAGCGCCCAGGCGCCCGGCACGAGCGCTGCCACGAGGACGCTCTTGAGCGCGTCGCCCACCAGGAACGGGACCACGCCCTTCTGGATGGCCACGATCACCGGCATGTCCACGTGAATGACCATCCAGGTCACGCCCAGCAGGTAGACCAGGCCGGAGGCGCCCGCGCAGGCCAGCGCGAACTTCCACACCGAACGGTCCACGCCGCGCTCGGCGGCGTAACCCACGGCGTAGGCCGCCAGCACGTAGCCCAGGATGTAGCCGAAGGTGGGCGTCACGCCGTACTTGAAGCCGGCAAAGACGGGCGCCCCGACCATGCCGAGCAGGGCGTAGAGCCCCACGGCGGCGGTGCCCCGCTTGATGCCCAGGGCCGCGCCGACGGCCAGCACGCCCAGCGTGCCCAGAGAGACGGGCACCGGGGTGAAGCCGAGCGGGATGCGCACCTGGCTGAGCAGGAACACCACCAGGGTGCCGGAGAGCACCAGCGCCGCGTCGCGCGCCAGGGAGGCGGCCTTGGCGCCCCACATCGAATCAGCTAGGACCAGCGTGTCAGTCTTGTTTGCCATGGGTCCCAGCATGCCATCCCCCTGCGCGCCGCACATGCCTGCGCCGCCCATGGAACTTGCGGCCACATTTTGTATGTTCCCTCCAAGTGGACGACGCCGACCGCGCGACCGCCCGGCGCATGCATTGCAGATCACACACAAGAATCGCTATACTTAATGCTTCGCATGCGCACCTGGTGGTGCGCCCGACGGAAGGACCTTGATGGCCGAGCGCGCTTTGCGTGGAATGAAGATCGGGGCTCACAGCCTGGAGTCCGAGGAGGGCGTGGCGTTCGCCCCGCGCGTGCGCGTTGAATACATCTGCGTCAACGGCCACGTCACCGCGATCCCCTTCGCCGACGACGCTGAGATCCCGGCCACCTGGGAGTGCAAGTGCGGCGCCAAGGGCGTGCGCGTTGGCGAGGCCGACCAGGAAGAGGAAAAGCCGGTCAAGCCGCAGCGCACCCACTGGGACATGCTGCTGGAGCGTCGTTCCATCGAGGAGCTGGACGAGCTCCTGGAGGAGCGCCTGGAGCTGCTGCGCACCGGTCAGCTGCGCCGCTTCTGACCCCGCCGGCGCCGCGCGCGCCCAGGCCCGCCCGGCGGCAATAGCCGGGCGCCCGGCAAGTGAAAGGTGGCCCGCCCCGATTTCCTCGGGGCGGGCCACCTTTGTGCCTAAGCGCTAATTCACTTGCGGCGCTTGAAGAGGTTGCGCAGCTGGCGCGAGCGCTTCTGGAAGCCCCACTTGGCGGTGCGGCCCAGCGCCTCGGTGATGATGTTGCCGCTCATCTTGGAAACGCCCTGCTCGCGCTCGACAAAGCTGATCGGCACCTCGGCGATCTTGCCGCCGATCGCGTCAACGCGGCGGGTCATGTCGATCTGGAAGCAGTAGCCGGCGGACTCGATGGAGGTCAGGTCCAGGCGGCGCAGCAGGTCGGCGCGGAACACGCGGAAGCCGGCGGTGGCGTCACGCACGCCCATGCCCAGCCAGATCTCGGTCCACAGGGAGCCACCGCGCGAGAGCAGGCGGCGGCGCAGCGGCCAGCCCACGGTGCCGCCGCCGCGCACCCAGCGCGAGCCGATCACCAGGTCGGGGTGGTCGGGCGCCTGGGCGCGGTGCAGCAGCACGGGCAGCTGCTCGGGGCGGTGGGAGCCGTCAGCGTCCATCTCGCACAGGAAGTCGTACCCGCGCTCCAGGCCCCACTGGAAGGCCGCGATGTAGGCGGGGCCCAGGCCTTCCTTCTTGGTGCGGTGCAGCACGTGCACGCGCTCGTCCTGCGCCGCCTTCTCATCGGCCCACTTGCCGGTGCCGTCCGGGGAGGCGTCGTCCGCGATCAGGACGTGGACCTCGGGGGCGGCGCGCAGGATCCGCTCCAGCACTCCAGGTAGGGACTCCATCTCGTTGTAGGTGGGGATACACACCAGGATGCTCATGCTTTAACACCTCATCAGTTATCTATCAGGCGCGCCGTTGCGCTTTGGCACTCAAGGCCAAGGTGATTCTACTCCGCGCGGCGACCACCAGTCCGCACCCGGCCAGGAGCGCGGCGCCCAGGGCCAGCGCGTTCTCCACCGCGCCGCCTATGCGGGCCGCGATGGTGAGGGGCTGCTCTCCCACCGGGAATTCGAACAGGAGGCTGCGGGCGGTGAACAGTTCGCGCTTGTCCAGCAGGGTGCCGTCGGGCCCCACCACGCCGCTGACGCCGACCGTGGAGATCTGCACGGCGGGCCGGTTGAACTCTGCGGCGCGCAGGCGGGTCATGGTCAGCTGCTGTTCGCTTTCGGCGGTGTAGCCGAAGGTGGCGTTGTTGGTGGGGATGTAGAGGAATTCGCCGCGCGCGGCCTGCCGCATGACGCTGCCGACTCCGACCTCGAAGCAGATGCCCACGCCCACGTTCACCGTGCGTCCGAGCTGGGCGGCGTGCACGGGCAGGATGGCCGGGGCCGTGCCGGGCAGCATGTCGATGCTGAGTAGGTCGGTCAGGCTGCTCACGCGGGTGACGAAGGAGCGCATCGGCAGGAATTCGGCGAACGGGACGGGCACCTGCTTGGTGTACTGCGCCCCGTATTTGGCGCCGTCGAACAGCACGATGTCGTTGTACCGCACCAGCCTGGACGACGCTCCGCCCGCCTGGTTCTTGGCATCGGCCCGCGAGTTGGGGGCCGCCACGCCTCCGCCATGCGCGCCGGGCCGCCCGGTAGGCGCGGCGCCCTCTTGCTCGTAGCGCACGGCGCCCACCGCGATGGGGGCGGCTACGGCCGCCTGGGCGTCGCTGACCAGGGCGTGGATCTCGGGGTGGTCGCGCGGGTCGCGGTCTGCGGCATTCTCCGGCCACAGCACCATGTCTAGCTTCCAGCCGCGACTGGCGGCCACCTGCGCGGCCTTCTTGGTTTCCTCGGCGTGGTTGCGGGTTACCTCCGCCGCCACCAGGAAGGCGTCCATGCCGGGGTTGTCCACGTTGCCCTGCACGGCGGCCACCTTCACGGTCTCCCCCGCGCCCTCCACGCCGAGGGGGGCCATGCGCAGCCCGGGCACGAAGGCCGGGGCGATCGAGAGGGCCAAGGCCGTGCCGGCCAGGATCAGGGCGTTCTTCCCGTAGGACCACAGCATCAGCAGCAGGGCCAGGCCCCAGAAGGCCAGGAAGGCCACCAGCCCGGCGGAGGAGAGCAGGCGCACGTACGCCAGCAGCGGCCCGTCCACCTGGGTGTAAGACAGGTTAGCCCAGGCCAACCCGCCCCACGGGTAGTAGGAGCGCAGCACGTCGGTGCCGGCGAAGGCGAGCGCCCAGAACGCCGAGAGCGTGAGCACCTCCGCGATGGTCAGGCGCTCAGCCAGCGCCGAGTGCAGCACTCCGGGGCTGGGCGGGCGCCCGGCCAGGATCTCCTCGCGGGCTTCTTGCTGGGTGGGCGGGCGGCGCATGAGCGCGCCTGCCCGACGCGCGGCGCTCCAGGCGGCGTGGTGCCTGCGCCCCCGGCCGGTGAGGCGGTTGCCCGCCAGCGCGGTGATGCCCGTGGCGGCGGCCACGAACAGCGCCTCGAAGGCGCTAAGCAGCACCCACACCCACGTCGCGTCCAGCGAGAAGCGAATGAAGTAGAGGGTGGGCAGGAAGTAGGTCAGTCCCGCCAGGAAGCCGTAGAGCGTGGCCCGCGCGGCGCTGGTCTGCAGGGAGAGGTAGCCCAGCAGGCCGAGCCCGAGCGGGGCGGCCCACCACAGGTTGAAGGGCGGCGGCGCGGCGGCCATGACGAGGCCCGCCAGAAGCGCCGAGATCGAGTGGACCTGCCACAGGGGCCTGCGCCGCCGGCTGAGGTCGGACTCCTTGGGGCCTAGATTTGCCCACTCCATGCAACAACTCCCCTATTCAATGCCTGGTGCGCCTGGCGCGCCGCCAGCGCCAGCTGCGGCGTGGGCGCGGCGGTGGTGAGCTGGTCGGCCAGGTCCATGACCTGCTTGACCCAGCGCACAAAGTCTCCCGGGCTGATCTCGCACTCCGCCAGCGCGTCGGACAGCCTAGCGCCGGCCGCCCAGGCCGTCACCGCAGCCGAGATGCCCGGTTCGGTGGTCTCCAGCGCCTCCAGGCCCGCGCGCTGCGCGCAGCGGGAGACGCGCCTTGCCACCTCCTCGGTCTGGTTCAGGGCGCGCTGCAGCGCCCCGCGCGGCGCTCCCCCGCCCACCGCGCCGCGCGGCTGGTAGACGCAGGCGGCCAGCACGCCGGCCAGTTGGGCGGGAGAAAGATCTTCCCAGATCCCCTCCCGCAGGCACTCGGAGACCAGCAGGTCCTTCTCGCAATAGATGCGCGCCAGCGAACGGCCCGCCACGCTCACCTTGCCGTCGGCCAGGTAGCCCAGCTCGGTGAGCACCACGCAAACCTTGTCGAACTGCGCCACCAGACCGCCGGTGCGCCGGTCCACCTGCGCCAGCAGGCGGTCGCGGTCCTTGCGGGCGCGCAGCCAGCGCCGCGCCTGCCTGGCGTGCTCCTCCCGGTCCGCGCAGCCGTGGCACGGGTGGGCGCGCAGCTGGGCACGCAGCTCTGCGATCCGCTCCTCGGTGCCCTGCACGCGCCCGGCGGGACCGCTCACCCCGGCCGTCACCGGCGCCGCCGCGCCCTCGGTTGCGTCCTGGCCGCCACTGGGTGCGGCCGGCTGGCTCGCGGGCGCGGGCGGAGCGTCGTCCATCAACGCCCGCTCGCGGATGGCGGCCTTGCCCACCTCCCGCACCGCGCGGGCGGCATCGGCGCGCTCGGCCGGCCTGCGCAGCCCGCCCTTGGGCAGGCGGATGCGGCCCAGCTTTTCCACGCCCTGCGGGCACTCCACCATTCCCACCCGCTTGGTGCGGGCGTCCTCGCCGATCACGCTGAGCAGGGGGGTGGCGTCCTTGGTGGGCACGTGCTCCAGCACCACGGCCCAGGTGGTGCGCCGGCCCGCGCGCAGCGCGATCACGTCGCCCCGGCTGACGGCCCACATGCTCCGCTCGGCTCGCTGCCTGGCGTTGTAGGACCGCTCCCTGGCGCCCTCCTTCTCCAGGGTGGCCAGCTCGTCGCGCCAAAGCGCGTACTGCCCAAAGTCGCCCAGGTGGCAGGCCATCTGCGGCGCGGCGGCGCTTATCGCCTCCTCGTGGGTGCGCACCTGACGCGCCACTCCCACCACGGAGCGGTCGGCCTGGAACTGCCCAAACGACTGGCGCAGCACGCCCTGGGCGCGCTCCATCGAGAGCTGCGAGAGCAGGTTGACCGCCATGTTGAACGTGGGCTGGAAGGCGGACTTGAGCGGGTAGGTGCGCCGCGAGGCCAGCGTGGAGACCACCTCCGGGGTGGCCGCGCCGCCCGCCAGCACCACCGCGTGGCCCTCCACGTCGATGCCGCGTCGCCCGGCCCGGCCGGTCAGCTGCGTGTACTCGCCCGGGGAGAGCTGGACGTGCCCGGAGCCGTCCCACTTGCGCAGCGACTCGATAACCACCGTGCGGGCGGGCATGTTGATCCCCAGCGCCAGCGTCTCGGTAGCGAAAACCACCTTCACCAGGCCGGCGGTGAACAGGTGCTCCACCGTCTCCTTGAAAAGCGGCAGCAGGCCGGCGTGGTGGGAGGCGATCCCCTCTCGCAGCAGGTGGGCAAAGGCATCGAAGCCCACCGCCGAGAGGTCGCTGGGCGGCAGCGCGGCGGCCACCTGGTCCAGGTAGTCGTCGATCTGCTCGCGCTCGGCACGGGAGGTCAGGCGCATGCCCGCAGCCAGCACCTCGCGCGCCGCTTGGTCGCAGCCCGCCCGGGAGAACACGAACACGATCGCCGGCAGCAGGCCCTTTTCCTCCAGCGCCGCGATCATTTGCGGCCGGTTCAGGTGCGGCCCACGGGGACGACGTTCCCGCCCGCGCCCGCGCGCAGCCAGGCCGCCCCCGCTGGGGCGTTCCAGCCGGGCGGCGGCCTGCACCAGCTTCGAGTTCAGCACCGGGCGGCCACCCGCGTCCTGACGCTCCTGCCCCTCCCCCCGGTAGGAGTAGAGGTCGAACAGGCGCGCGCCCACCATCATGTGCTGGAACAGCGGGACCGGGCGGACCTCAGAGACCACCACCTGCGTGTCCCCGCGCATCTCTTGCAGCCAGGCGCCGAACTCCTCCGCGTTAGAGACGGTGGCGGACAGGGAGACCAGCTGGACGCGCAGCGGCAGGTGGATGATCACCTCCTCCCACACCGGGCCCCGGAAGCGGTCTGCCAGGTAGTGGACCTCGTCCATCACCACGAAGCCCAGGTTGTCTATCGCCCCGGACTGGGCGTAGAGCATGTTGCGCAGCACCTCGGTGGTCATCACCACCAGGTCCGCCTCCCCGTTGATGGAGGTGTCACCGGTCAGCAGGCCCACCCGGTCGGCGCCGTAGGTGGCCACCAGGTCGTTGTACTTCTGGTTGGACAGCGCCTTGATCGGGGTGGTGTAGAAGGCCCGCTTGCCCTGGGCCAGGGCCAGGTAGCAGGCGAACTCGCCCACGATCGTCTTGCCCGCCCCGGTCGGGGCCGCCACCAGCACGCCTCGCCCCGCCTCCGCTGCGGCGATGGCCTGGCGCTGAAAATCGTCCAGCTCGAAGTCCAAGAAGGCAGCAAACTTCCCCGCCTGGCTCTTTTCCCAGGCGGCGCGTTCCTTGGCTGCTGCGTATGCGTCGGCGTAAGACATCAGCGCTCATCGTAGGCGCGCGCCGCGCCCGCCGCGCGCTGGCGCACCCGCTCCAGCAGCTCCGCCCCGGCCTCGCTGTGCGCGCCCCAGGCTGCGATGTGCCCGCCCCAGCCCAGCAGTTGGCGCTCTAGCCACCTGGCGTTGAAGGCCCGCAGCTCCACCCACGCCTCGCCCATGCCGGCGCCGGCCGCCGCCGCGCACGGCGAGGCGATCGGCTGCTCGCCGATCCACCAGCCGGAGGGCGCCGGCAGCACGCTCACCGCGATCTCCCCGGGCGGTGTGGTGGCAGCGTCGTCCCCCTGCCCAGCGGTCGCCAGTGGGGCGGGCGCCTGCTGTCCCACCGAGACGGCGCCCATGCGGTCCAGGCGGAAGGTGCGCTCCGCGCCGGCGTCGTGGCACCAGGCCTGCAACAGGTGGTGCTCGCCGTCGGCCGTCAACTCCAGCGGGGTGACGCTGCGCTGCGAGGTGCGTTCCAGGGCGTCGGTGTAGTCAAAGGCCAGCACGCGGCCCTCCTGCAGGGCCAGTCGCACAGCCGTAAGGGTCTGGTGCGGCGAGCGCTCCCCCACGATCAGCGGGGCGGCCGCCGCCTCCCCCGCGCCACCGCCCGGCAGCTGGCCCTGAACCGCCGCCAGGGTCTGGGCCACCAGCGGATCGTCGCCGCTGACCGCCAGCAGCACCCGCAGCGCGGCCGCCAGACTCGTGGCCTCCAGGGCGGACAGGCGCAGCGGCTTGGCCATGCCCTGCCCGTCCAGCAGGCTGAGGGTGGCCTGCCCGCCCTCGTCGTCGAGCGCCACGTCTATCAGGTCGTCCGGGTAGTAGCCCGGGCGGCCCGAGACAAAGAGGGTGGACACGTCCCGCTCGATCTCCGCCTCCCCGGCGCCAAAGCGCGCGGCCAGCTCGGAGACCCTGGTGGGGCCGTTGGACTCCAGGTAGGTCAGCAGTGCCAGCATCCGCGTCAGCCGCGTGACCGCAGGCGTGCGGCCCTTGCGCTTGGCCTTCGGGGCGGGCGGCGCGGGCAACTGCTGCACCTCCAAGCCGGCCAGGTGGGCGTGGCTGGCCGCGACGGTGCGCGCCAGCTGCGGCGGGCAGACCACCAGGGCGTCGCTGCCGAGCGCGCACAGGTCCTCCACCGCCCGCGCGGAGTTGCCCAGCTCCAGGCGCAGGCGCTCGCGGCCCGCCGGGGCGGTGGTGGTCGGGGTCGTGGTCGCGGGTGCGGTGGCCGGCGCGGCGGTGGGGGCGGGCTCGGCGTCCGGCACGGCAGTGAGCGCGGCGTCCGGCGCGGCGGTGGGGGCGGGCTGGGCAAGGGCCGCCTGCTCCACGCGCAGGCAGAGCGCGCTGCGGCGCAGGTGCTTGCCCGCGCCCGCGGCCAGCTCCACCACGGCCTCCAGGCGCTCCTCGCCGAACAGGCTCGCCCCGGCTCGACCCGACTCGCTCTGGTCAGGCCCGGGCCCCTCCAGCGGGCCGGCGACCAGCTTCGGGGCGCCCACTATGCGCGAGAGCCGGAAGTTGCGGGCCGCCTTGCGGTCGCGGTCGTAGCCGCGCAGGTACCAGGCGCCGCTGACCTGCCAGGTGGCCCACGGCTCCACCTCCCGCCTCGACACCGGACCGCTCAGGTCCGTGCCCTTGCGGTAGGAAAAGCTCAGCGCCGCGCCGGCGTCCACCGCCGCGAAGATCTGCACCAGGTAGGGGTGGGCGCTGCCGCTGGCGCGCACGGTCCACGGCGCCTCGCTCTGACCGGACAGGGCGCGCAGCTTGGTCAGGGCGCGCGCGGCCGGGCCGGCCAGGTCCGTGGCCTGCCACATGCCCGCCGCCACGGCCAGCACGCCGTGCTGGGCCGGGGTGAGCGGCGGCAGGTCCAGCACGTAGCTGTCCGGGTCCACCCAGTAGCGCACGTCGTCCCCGTGGGTAGCGTCCTGGCTTACGCGCAGCGGCACGCCAATGTCCTTCAGCGCCTGCTTGTCCCGCTCGAACATCATGTTCTGCGCGGTGGCCTCCGCGCCCGCCAGCATCGACTCGTAGCCGTTGACCTGCTGGTAGATCTGGGCGCGCGAGAGCGGGCGACGGGCGTGGAACAGGGCGATGAGCAGATCCATGACGCGCTCGGAGGCGCGATCAGCGCTGGGCGGGAACTCGGTCACGGCCCAAGTATCCCCAAAACCACCCGCCGGGCCGCGCGCACCGCGCCGGGCGCGCGGCCCGCTGCCCGCCCAGAGCTGGCCTGCTCCGGCCAGGCGGGGGCTGCGCAGAGGAAGCGGGGCCGGCCGGTTTAACCGGCCGGCCCCACGGCCCGGGTTGGCGGCTGCCGCTAGAGGCGGCAGGCCACGATGTCGGTGACGATGATCCCGCGCGCACCCAGGTCTGCCAGGTTGTCCATGGCGTCGTTGAGCTCCTTACGGCGCACCATGGAGCGCACGGCCTTCCACGCCGGGTCGTGCAGCCCGGAGATGGTCGGGGACTCCAGGCCCGGGGTGATCGCCACGGCCTCATCCAGGTGGGTGGCCGGGATGTCGTAGTCCACCAGCACGTACTCGCGCGCCACCAGGACGCCCTGGATGCGGCGGTCCAGCTTGTACAGGCCCGGGTCGTTGACGTGGTCGGGGCGCGTGATCAGCACGGCCTCGCTGCGCATGACGCTGGGGCCAAACACCTCCAGGCCAGCGGCCTTCAACGTGGAGCCGGTCTCCACCACGTCGGCCACCAGGTCGGCAACGCCCAGGGCCACGGAGGACTCCACGGCGCCGTCCAGGTGCACCACCTTGGCGTCCAGGCCCTGGGAGGCCAGGAACTCGCGCAGCAGGACGTCGTAGGAGGTGGCGATGCGCTTGCCCTCCAGCTGGGAGATGTCCGTGTACTGGCCGGCCGGGCCGGCGAAGCGGAACTGGGAGGCCCCAAAGCCCAGGGCGCGGTGCTCGATGGCGGCGCAGTCCGGGGTGTCGGCCAGCAGGTCACGGCCGGTGATGCCCACGTGGATGGAACCCTCCCCCACGTAGACCGCGATGTCGCGCGGGCGCAGGAAGAACAGCTCGACCTCGTTGGCGTGGTCCAGCAGCACCAGCTCGCGGCCGGAACGGCGGGTCTTGTAGCCGGCCTCCTTCAGGAGCTGGACGGCGGCCTCAGAAAGCGCGCCCTTGTTGGGTACGGCGATACGCAGCATTGTTTAGAACTTCCGGTAGACGTCTTCGAGAGTGAGGCCCTTAGCGATCATCATGACCTGGGCGTGGTAGAAGAGCTGGGAGATCTCCAGGGCGGCGTCCTCCTGCGACTCGTACTCGCAGGCCATCCACACCTCTGCGGCCTCTTCCACGATCTTCTTGCCGATGAAATGGATGCCCTTGGCATGCTCCTCGACCGTGCGGGAGCCCGGGGTGCCGGCGGCGACCTTGGCGGAGAGATCGGCAAAGAGTTCTTCAAACGTCATGCCGCCACCTTAGTGCGCGCCCGCCCCACCACACCAATGTGATCCCGTCCGTCTCACCACCCGCACAGCAGCGGGGCCCAGCAGCGGGGCCCAGCGCGGCGGCGTGGCCCAGCGGCGGCGTGTCCCGCCGGCTACCTGCCCCATCCCGCACCCGGCAGCCCGGCCCAGCGGCGGCGCGGCCCCGAAACGCGACCGCGCCGCTCGTCTGCCCGCTATTCGATCTCCTTGGCGATGCAGGTGCCGTCCTTCTTGACGATGAAGAGGTGCTTTTCGCGCGAGAGCTCCACCAGGTAGACGTCCTCCAGGGCCAGGTTCTCCGCCTCCAGCTGGGCGATCATCCACTCCTCGTCGCGTTCGACGGCCTTCAGGTGGCGCTCCAGCAGCTCCCCGTTGCGCACCAGGAGGCTGTTGATCACGCCGTCTCCCTTCTTGATCACGGTGAGGGAGCCGTCCGGCTCGATCTGGGCGAAGGCGATGTCCTCGAGCGAGTAGATGCCGCGCGAACGCAGCTGGGAGATGAAGGTGATGACATCGAACTTGCTGGACTTGCCCTCCTCCGGGTCGATCTGGAAGACGCCGTTGACGATGATCGGCAGCGGGTCTGAGGTGACCGCCTGGCGCACCACCAGGAAGCGCATGGTGACGAAGTTGAGCAGGGAGATCATGCCCAGGGCGATCACCAGCACCAGCACGAAGCGCCTAAAGGGGATGTCTCCGTTGTAGATGACGCCGCTGATGATGCCGCCCAGCACGAAGTTGCCGATGTAGTCGATCGGGGTGAGGTTGGAGGACTGCAGCTTGTTGGTCAGCTTCAGGTAGGCGGCGATGATCAAGAATCCCGCCCCGAACTTCAGGAGGGAGAACAGGTAGAACGAGAGGTCGATCGGCATTCGAGGAGGGCCTTATCGCTAGTTGGAGTGGGAGCGGGCAGCGCCCGCCGGGAGCGTGAGCGGCCGGCGGGCGCATGGGTCTTTTAGGGTTCAGTAGCGAATCTGCTGGGCGCGGCCCACCACCTGCTTGCCGAAGGGGAAGCAGGTGATTGGGATGAGCTTGATGTTGGCGATCGCCAGCGGGATTCCGATGATGGTGATGGCCTGGGCCGCGGCGGTGAGCACGTGGCTGACGGCCAACGGCAGCCCGAACAGGATGAACCAGACCACGTTCATCAACGTGGAGCCGACGCCCGCACCGGGCTTGCGCACCACGTCTCGCCCGAAGGGCCACAGCACGTAGCCGGCGATGCGGAAGCAGGCCACGCCGGCCGGCGCGGTGATGATCAGGATGCAGGCGAGCACGCCCACCACGATGTAGCTCAGGAACAGCCAAAAGCCACCGAGCACCAGCCAGATGATGTTGAGCAGGGTACGCACCGGTTCTCCCTTCTGTCGCGGCGCGGCGCGGCCGCGAGCAACGGCCGCCTTCTTGGCAACAATTGTCCCAATGACTTGCCCCTGTGGCATCCCGAGCGCTCGGCTCGGGGTGCCACAGGGGCAGGGGTGTTATGGGGCAGGGCTAGTCGGCCAGGAGGGACCCGGCCGTGACCTCCCCCTTGAGTACGCCGGCGGACTCCAGCGCCTCCAGCATGGCCGCCACGCTGGTGACGGTGATGTACTCCGAGCCGCGTACACCGCCCAGGCCGTCGTCCTTGGCCGGGTCGAATCCGGTCCACAGCGGCACGGTGGCGCTCAGGGTGGCCAAGGCACCGGCCTCGGCCTCATCGTTCAGGTCCGGCACGAACTCCTTGGCCACGGCCAGGGCTTCTTCTCCTCCGGCCTCGAGGCTGGCGACGGTGGCGTCAATACCGTCCTGCAGCGCCAGGGCGGCGGCGCGGATGCCCTCCGGGTTCTTCTCCAGCGCGGCGCGCGAGGTGACGATCGCGGCGCCCAGCAGGTCGGTGTGCCCGATCGGCACCACGCGCACCTGCACGCCCTGCGCGGCGGCCTGCACCGGCTCGTTGTTGACGAATCCGATCACCGCGTCCACGTGCCCGGCGGCCAGGGCGGCCACCTGCGTGTAGCCGATCGACTGCACATCAACCTCGCTGCGGGTCAGGCCGGCCTGCGCCAGCGCCCCCTCCAGGGCGTAGAGGTTCTCCCCGTACTCGCCCGGGATGCCCACGCTGTGCCCCTTCAGGTCCGCCACGCTCTGGATGGGCGAGTCCGCCGGCACGATCAGCACCGCCGGGTAGGCACGGTAGTAGGGGGCAAGGAGTACGACGTCCTGCCCGGCCGCCGCCGCCACTGCGGCCTCCGTCGCGCCGGCCACCACGAGCTGCTCCTCCCCCGCCGCCAGGGCACCGAACAGGTCCTCCTGGGCGCCGTGGTGGCGCAAGCTGGCCTCCACGCCGTGCTCCCGGAAGAAGTCCTTGCTTTCGGCGTAGTAGGCAGGGGTGAACTGGACGTTGGGCACGTAGGTGAGCCCCACGGTCACGGCGGCGCCCTGGCCGCCAGCGCCATCGGGCTTAGCGCTGGGGGCGGCCGGCGGAGCGTCGGCGGAACAGGCCCCGGTAAAGAGGGCGGCTACCAGTGCGGAGGCGACCAGCGCGATCTTGCGTCGCATCATTTGCTCCTTAGTGCGGCGATGGTGGGTGAAAGGTGCTCCAGGATTTGGAGCGCCACGTAGAAGAGGCTGGCCATCACGGCCAGGACCAGGATGGTGGCGAACATGCCTGCGGTGTTGGCGGCCTGGCGCTGGGCGGTCAGCAGCATGCCCATGCCCTTGCCGCCCAGCACGAACTCGCCCACCACAGCGCCGGTGATCGACAGCGGGAAACCTGCGCGCAGGCCGGACATGAAGCCGGGCAGGGCCAGCGGGGCCTGGATGTGGATCAGCAACTGGGCGGGCGTGGTGCCGTCCAGGCGGGCGGCGTCCAGCAGGTCGGGGTCGATGCCGCGCAGCGCGTTCAGGGTGGCAACGAAGATCGGGAAGAACACGATCAGGGCGCACAGCACCACGGTCGGGGTCAGCCCGTATCCCAGCCACACCGCCAGCAGCGGCGCCAGGGCGATGGCGGGAACGGCCTGGGAGGCGGCCAGGTAGGGCGAGAGGGCGGCGTCCGCCCAGCGCCACCGCCAGATCACGTAGGCCAGCGGTGCGGCCACCACCACGGCCGCCGCGCACCCGATCAGGGCGGCGCGCAGGGTCTCCCAGGCGGCCGGCGCGATGGTGCCGGTGAACGAAGCCAAGAGGTGGGTTAGCACGCGCGCCGGGGAGGGAAGCAGGAACGGCGCCACCGCCCCACTACCGGAGGCCCACGCCCAGGCGGCAAGCAGCAGCGCACCCACCGCGATGGGGGCCAGTAGCCTCGTTAGCCGGTTCATCCACGTCCCGTCAGGTCAGGCCCGGGGCGGAGGTAACCAAGCGCGCACGCCTACGGGTAGGCGCGCCTACATAGACGCGCACGCCACGCAGCGTGTCACGCCGTGCTGCCTCCCATCCGGACTTTAACCGTCGGCCTCGGAATTTCACCGAGTCAACCACATAGCGCGGGTCGCGGGCTGTCACCGCCGGCTCGGAGTTTCACCGACCCCGGAGCACGTACGCAGGCGAGTCTAGCAGCCCGCCCCGACCGGCCCGCAGGCGCGCCGGAAAGCGCCCCACCATCCCAGATCGACCACCGACCAGCCAGGTCAGTGCGCGTGGCAGGCGGCCAGGCGGCGCAACTCCTCCACCTCCGCGTAGGCATCCTCGGCCTTGTAGACCGCCGAGCCGGCCACAAACACGTCCGCCCCGGCGCTCGCGGCCCGCTCGATGGTCTGGCGCGAGATGCCGCCGTCCACCTGCAGGGCGATCTCCAGCCCGGAGGCGTTGATGGCGGCGCGGGCGCGCTGGATCTTGGGCAGCATGCAGTCCAAGAACGCCTGCCCGCCAAAGCCCGGCTCCACGGTCATGATGAGCAGCAGGTCGATCTCCGGCAGCAGCTCGATGAAGGGCTCCACCGGGGTGGCCGGCCGCAGCCCCAGCCCGGCCTTGGTGCCCAGGCGGCGCAGCTCGCGGGCCAGGCGGATCGGCGCGGTGGCGGCCTCAGCGTGGAAGGTGACCGACGCGCACCCCACCTCCGCATACCCCGGCGCCCACCGGTCGGGGTCCTGGATCATCAGGTGGGCGTCGATGGGCAGGATGCCGGCGCGCACGGTGGCCTCCACCACCGGCAGCCCCCAGGTGAGGTTGGGGACGAAGTGGTTGTCCATGACGTCCACGTGCGCGTAGTCGGCGTTGCGCACCGCCTCCAGCTGGCCGCGCAGATCCAGCAAGTCAGAGTTCAGGATCGACGGGCTGATCGTGGTCATCACTGCACCTCCAGCAGAGCCAGGAACATTGCGTCAGTGCCGTTCACGTGCGGCCACAGCTGCAGGAACGGGCCCTGCCCGAACTCGGCGGTGAACTGCGGCTCGCCCGCCTCCGCGCCTGCCGCCTTTTCCTGGGCCGGCTGGACCGACGCTGCCGCCCCCTCCGCCTCGCCGGCGTGGCCGTCGGTGTCCGGGCCGGCCTCCTCTGCGGGGGCCGATCCGTCAGCGAGGCCGCTTTCTTCGCCGTCCAGTTGCACGACGTCGCCCTCGCGGCCAGCGGCGGCCGCCACGACAGTTTCGTTTGCAGGCGTGAAGCAGCAGTCCACCTCCTCGTTGGCGCGGCCCGCCTTACCGGTGCCTGCCAGGGAGTCGCTGACGCGACCGAAGGCGAAGTCCTCCCGCCAGGAGGCGACCATGCGGGCCACCTCCACGGCATCGAGCGGCTTTACCAGACCCTTGGCGATGGCCTCCTGGACCACCACGTGCGTCTCCGCCACGTGCGGCGAGCAGGTGGCGTAGCCGACGATCCCGCCGGGGCGGGTGGCCTTGATCGCGGCGGCCAGCAGCTCGCGCTGCAGCGGGGCCAGGTCCGCGATGTCGCGCGGCTGGCGGCGCCACCGGGCCTCCGGGCGGCGGCGCAGCGAGCCCAGGCCAGAGCAGGGTACGTCCACCAGGGTGCGGTCGAAGTAGCCCTCCTTCTCCTCCCCCAGCTCGCGGCCGTCCCCGGTGCGCACCTCCACCCAGTCGGTGGAAGGTCGCACGGACTGGCGCACAAGGTCCGCGCGGTGCGCCGTAACCTCGTTGGCCAGCAGTTCCACACCACGCGCGCCGGCCAGGCCGGCAAGCAGGGCGGTCTTGCCGCCCGGGCCGGCGCACAAGTCCAGCCAACGCTCGTCGGGCCCGTCCAGCGGGGCGCTGGCCAGCACGGCCGCCACCATCTGGGAGCCCTCGTCCTGCACCGCCGCCTCGGCGCCGCGCACCTCGTGCAAGCGGGCCGGGTCACCGCCCGCAATGTTGACCGCGTACGGGGAGATCACCCCGGCGGTGGCGCGGGTGCGCAGCACGCGGGCGGCGGTGCGGGCCAGGTCCACCGGCTCCACCAGGCCCGGGCGGGCCACCAGGCACACCTGCGGGGGCAGATTGTTGGCCTCCAGCAGGGCGTCGATCTCATCGCCCCGCCCGGCCACCTTCAGCGCCTGCGTCAGCGCGCGCACCACCCACTCCGGGTGACTGTGCACCGCGGCGCGGCGCTTGTCGGCCCCCTCGGTGGCCTCCAGCAGCTCGTCCCACTCCTGCGGGGAGCGCTCCGAGAGCCGGCGCAGCACCGCGTTGATCATCTTGGCCGGACCATCACTGGTCACCTGCCGCGCCAACGCCACGGTCTCCCCCACCGCCGCGTACGGGGCGATGCGCAGCGTGAGCAGCTGGTGGGCGCCCAGGCGCAGCAGCACGGCCACGGCCGGATCCAGCTGGTCCAGTGGGCGGGTGGCGCTGCGGGCGATGATCGAGTCGTACTTGCCCTGCATACGCAGCGTGCCGTAGGTCAGCTCCGTGGCGAAGGCAGCGTCCAGCGGGCGCAAGCCACGCTCCCGCAAGATCGCAGGCAGCACCAGGTTGGCGTAGGCATCATCCGTGGCCACCTGCATGAGCGCGGTGTAGGCCGCATGCCGCGCCGGGTCAAAGACGCGGCGCTTCTTCACGTAATTCACTGCGGTTCCCTCTACTCCGTTACGCCCAACAGTTCTTCCGGCGCCGGGCGCGCCCCGCGCGCCCAGCTAGCCGCATCCATCCAGCCCTTACCCGCCGGGGCCACCTGCCCCAGCCGCACCGCGCCGCTCCCGGTGCCCACGAACACGTCCTTCTTAGTGGCCAAAACCTGCCCCGGTGCGAGCCCGGCCGCCTCCGGCCCCGCCGCCACACTCACCGGCCCCAGCTTCAGGCGGGCCTGACGGAACGTCGTCCACGCCCCCGGCGCCGGGGTGACGCCGCGAATCAGGCGGTCGATTGCAAAGGCAGGAGTGGTGAAGGAAACGAAGGCGTCAGCCACCTCCAGGCGCGAGGCCAGGCTCACACCCTCCACCTCCTGCGGGCGGGCCACCACCTGACCGGCCTCGATCCCGGCCAGGACTCGCAGCAAAAGCTCACTGCCCACGTGAGAAAGCGCCTCCAGCGCCTGCCCCGCCGTCTCCTCGCTGCCGAAGGCGTAGGTGGCCGTACCGAAGACCGGCCCGGTGTCCAGGCCCTGCTCGATGCGGAAAACGCTCACGCCACCCAGCTCGTCGCCAGCCATGATCGCCCGCTGCACCGGCGCCGCCCCGCGCCAGGCCGGCAGCAGGGAGAAGTGCACGTTCAGCCAACCGTGCTTGGCGGCGTCCAGCAGGCTGGGCGGCACCAGCAGGCCGTAGGCCACCGTGATGATCGCGTCGGCACCAAAGGCACGGATCTGGGCTGCTACGTCCTCATCCCGCAGCGTTGCCGGCGTCAGCACCGGCAGGTTCGCGGCGCGCGCGGCCTCCTCCACCGGAGACGGGCGCAGCGTGCGGCCACGCCCCGAACGGGCAGGGGCGCGGGTGAGCACACCCACGACCTCGTGCTCCGAATCCAGCAGGGCCGCCAGGGCAGGAACCGCCACCTCCGGGGTGCCGGCAAAGAGAAGACGCATGGAGCCAAGTTTAGGCGGTCAAAGGCGGGCGGGGTTTGTTGCGGCCCGGGCGGGGCCGGCGCGTAGGCGCGGGAGCGGGTGGGTCTCGGTGAGGGAGGGGGCTTGCGCTGTTGAGGGAGCGGGCGGGTTTGTTGCGACTCAGGCGGTGCCGGTGCGGTGGCTTTCTGTAGGTGACGGCGAAGTTGACGGCGCAGGGCTCAACGTGGCGTTGACGCGGCGGCGGCGCGTCTGTTGAGGAAACTAGGGTCGTGGCTGAGCGATTGTGCACGCTGCGTGCCCTTATCATCGCGTCCATGCGTCCTTACATCACTGCCTCCGCCCAGGCCGCCGGTGCCGGTGACCGCCCCGAGCGATCCGAGCGGGAGTCGCGCGACGAAAGGGAGGCGCGCAACGGTGCCGCCACCGCCCCTGGTCCCGATCCCGCCGCAGGCTTCGACCCCATGGCCGCCGACCTCATGCAGCTGCCCGCCCCCACCACCGCGTTGAACCGACTGCGCCGCAAGGTGGGCCGCGTGGTGCTCTCCACCGCCGCGCAGACCGCCGTGCTGGTGGTGATCATCCTGAACGCGATCACGATGGGCCTGGAGACCTCCGACTCGATCATGGCCAACTGGGGCGGCACCCTGCACCTGCTCAACCAGGTGGCGATGACGATCTTCATCGTGGAGTTGGCGCTCAAGCTGTTCGCGCTGGGGCCGCGCTTCTTCCGCGACGGCTGGAACATCTTCGACTTCGTGGTGGTGGCGATCGCGCTGGCGCCGGCCACCGGCCAGTTCGCGGTGCTGCGTGCACTGCGCGTGATGCGCGTGATGCGCCTGATCAACCGCATGCCCCAGCTGCGCCGCATCGCCACCGCGTTGGTGCAGGCCATCCCCGGCATCGGCGCCATCGCGGGTTTGATGGGCATCGTGTTCTACGTGGCCGCCGTGATGGCGACCATGATGTACGGCGACAACTTCCCAGAGTGGTTCGGCACCGTGGGTGCCTCCCTGTACTCGCTGTTCCAGATCATGACGCTGGAGTCCTGGAGCGCCGGCATCGTCCGGCCCGTGATGGAGGTCCACCCCAACGCCTGGATCTTCTTTGTCACCTACATCCTGGTCTCGGCGTTCGTGATGCTGAACCTGTTCGTCGCGGTGATCGTGGATGCGATGTCCTCGCTCTCCTCCACCGACCCGGGCACCATCAAGTCCCCCGCCCCCGTGCCCGACGCCGAGCCCATGCGCGAGGACTTCTTCTCCACCGGCAGCGAGGTGCGCGAGCTGCGCGCCGAGGTAGCCGCCCTGCGCGGCCTGCTGGAGCAGGCGATAGCGGTCTCCGCCGCGGCCGGTGGTGGCGCGGGTGCCGCCGGCGCGAGTGGTGTCCCTGCCTCAAACGCCGAGTTGGACGACGCTCCGCCCGCCGCAGCGCTCAACACCGCCGCAGCCAGCGATGGCGAGGACGCCGAGGCCTAGAGTTTCGAGAAGCACATTCTCCCTGTCTTCTTAAATGCGTCACGCACGGGCTGTAGAGCGCGGTTACCAGTTGCTCACTAGGCTCGCCACAATCGCGTTCGCTCCATCACAATAGATCGCTTAGCTCTAAGGCCCGGGGGCTGAACTCCTGCGCGCTTCAAGGGCTTGAACCTCCCCGCCGCAAGGAAGACATAGCTGGCCGAGAGACAGTCAGCCCTTCCACCGACCAGGCCACAGCTCGCTGACCCTCTCATGCCTGGCTGCCTCGGCGATAGTCTTCTCTCCGGCCAGGACACTCAACACAATCCTGGCATACTTCACCGGAATCACTGGTGGTCTTCCCGTGACGGGCTCTCCTTCAAGACCTACATAACGGCCCTGCCACTACGTCTGACGCGGGACACTACTCAGTGTGCTGACTCTTGCGCACCGGGTGTGATCTGCTTGCCCCCAGGCAACTGGAGGGTCTCAACACCTTGTTCGATTCCGACGACCACGCTGCCGTGGAAGTCACCTGGAGCCTCTATCAACATACAGGGGCTGCTTACCGCACCAGCAAGCCCGGCCTGGGCAAAGCACTCATGGTCAAGGTCATCAGCTCCATAGCCCGCAGTGTTCCAGCCGTCTTACCAGAACTGGCCAAACTAGGAAGAACGTTGAACAAGCGCCGCTTGGACATCCTGGCCTTCTTCGACCACACCAGGACCAGCAACCGCCCAACCGAAGCACTCAACGGCCGCCTGGAACACCTACGCGGCACCGCGCTGGGCTTTCGAAACCTCGCCAACTACATCCGCAGAGCAGTCCTAGACACCGGAGGATTCAGACCCCAACTCCACCGATGATTGGGAAGAGCCACATAAGGCGTCCCGGTGTCACGCATAATGCCCAGACTGCCAAACCGGCCGCACCGGCCGCCAGGCTCGACCGCCTTACACCCCATGACCGCACACTTAGGCTTGTTGAATTGCCCGATGGCCAAAGGCTCAAGAAACTCCAACACAGAAAGAATAGTCAGATCAGGCGCGGTCAAGGTAGCGTTAGACACATCGAGATCTTCGAATGGATGGGGCGACAACTCCCATCATCGGAAGCCTATGACCCCCATCTGCACACCAGCACCCCGCTCCTCAGGTCACACCACCACTACACCCAGTTTCTTTGGAACCGGCTCACGCCTCTCCCATTCAGAATGACCAGGAATACCGCCATGCTTTGGGAAAGAATCATCACAAATGTGACGACTAGGCTCACTCAAGCCATTTTGCCTACCATCGACGAGCGCTGGACATTCGACTATGCGACTGCCATAGAATTTACCAAGACAACACTCGCAACACTTGGTGACGATAATAGCGAGCAGGCTCCATACGACGACTTTGTAAAGAGCCTATACGAAACAAACCCTGAACCGTTTGATGAAGTGTGCAAAAGACAGGTAGCGCATTTCGAACAGCTCATGAAGTCAGCCATTTCGAGTTCCAAGACACGCCTATTGCGAAAAATCCTCGCAAGTTTGCGCGTCTACCTATCCTTCACACTCGGAAACATCGTTGGAGGAGTGATAGGCATTTACTGGCTAGACGGTTTTGCAGGCCCGACAACTAAAGCAATCGAGGCTGCGACATTTATACAACTCATCTCGATTCCCGTTCTCATATCCGCCCCCATCTCGCACTACAAAAGCGAAAGGCGCGAGCTGGCAGACCGCTTGGTTACAATGAGGAAGGAGGTACAAGAGGATGCAGCATCCGAGATCAAAGCCATAGCAAATTTGAAGATCGCCGAAGCCAGCAAGCATGTCGGCAGAATCCCAGTTTCGGCGAAATCGCTACATTTAGTAGATTTTGTCGAGCAAGGAATCGTAGAAACGGACACCATAAAAAACATTACTCACTTCGTAGAAGCGCATAGAACTGCAAGCGTCGGAATTGCAGGCAGGAGAGGCAGCGGGAAGACCACGGCAATCCGATACCTGACCAAGTCTTTCACCCAAAAAGGCTGGACGGTTTTGACCATTCCACTTCCGGTACGCTATGAGCCGCTGCAGATTATCGCAACTACTTATAGAGAGTTCATTAAGTCCGCCTTGACTCACATTCCCTCGAATCACTCCAAAGGATTAACCAGAACAAGAATCTTACTACTTCTGATGTGGGCAACATACTTCTTTGGATTCACTAGCTTCATCCCACCTTCTGCGATCGAGGTGCAAATAAACGCACTTGGGGTACAGAATCAAATACCTTTCTTCTTCTCTCTAGCATTTGGCGTAGCTACACTTTTATGGATCTTCTTTTCACAACTTGCGAAAAGGCGACAATCACGCAGCAAGAGGCGAAAGGATATAAACCAAACGCTAGCTTTCCGCTCTGCCCTGTTACGAGCTGAAGAGATGCTCCAGTTCACATCGGAAAGGGAGACAGGCTCGGGACTGAAATTTTCTCCTGTTTTCGCTCAGATGCTTCAGTTCGAGGGGTCGACCAAGCGACGTCTAACAGAGCGACCATGGGATACCCTAAGTGCACTCGTTTCTTTTCGAGAGTCTATTACCCGCTATCTAGAGCTAGGCCTCACAGAGGGCTTGCTCATTTGCTTGGACGAGCTCGATAAGCTGGAAGGCCCAGAAAGTGTCAAGTTGCTATTAGGCGACCTCAAAGACTTGATGCATATACCTAACTGCCATTTCATAGTCTCGGTTTCAGACGACGCCTTAGCGGAGTTCTCATTGCGCGGCATCGACGCGAGGACTGTCTTCGATAGTTCGCTCGACACAATTTTCGAGCTCCATCCTTTAACTCTTGCCGAATCCGAGCTGGTTCTCCTTGGTAGAACTTCAGGATTTCCATTGCCCCTAGTTTCACTCTGTCACATGCTCTCTTGCGGAAATTCTCGCGACCTCCTGAGAAACGCCAGGGCTTGCGTGAGCGCAATTGGCGAAATGCAGGCCTCCCGAAACAAGCCCGACGACAATCCAAAATTGTTTTCCTCCGACGAAAAGGAGTTGGACACGATCAAAACCATTGCTCGCACCGTAATATACAAGGAACTTCAATCTGTCCTCCGTTCCAGTTTCAGCCGGGCAGCCGGCAGTTGGCCAGCTTGCCACCAGACATTGAAGAATGTGTTGATACATTCAACCGCCTCCGACCAACAGCTTTTTACCGTTCTCGACGAGCTTAAGAGCAATCCAGAGTTTAACGAAGTGCTTGGACTAGACTTGAATGCTTATGCCGCATTCCTCCACTCCACTTTCACGACCTACTGCAAGTCTCAAACCTATTCAGCGTGGCTGAAGGAAGTCGACTCTGCAGAATTTCGCGCTAATGTAAAGTTTCTTGTCCTCCACGAGCAACTCCGCCGCAAATTTCTTTAATGGTTGGTCGCAGATAACACGTAGGGACAGCCCCGTCATGTAGGTCTTGAAGGAGAACCAGGCAAGGGATAACTACCAGTAACTTTGGTGGCTTTTCCCAATTAACGGTGTAGTTGGGGTTTGAATCCGTCTGTCTCAAGCAGGCTGTGGGTGATGTAGTTGGTCAGGTTACGAAAGCAGAGTGCTGAGCCGCGTAGGTCCTGACTTGGACCTCTTTAGTAACCAGGTAGGTGGTTGAGGATGGCGTGGGCGTCTGGGCCCGGGTCGGGTTGTGCGGTGACTTCGTGTCCGGCGATTTCGATGGTGACCTCCCGCAGGGGGCGTAGTGTGCGCACGATCTTCTTGATTGACACGCCGGTTACTGCCTGGAGGTGACGGGCGATGGCTAACGCGGTGTAGACGATGGTGAGGTGGGCCTCGATTGACTCGCGGACGTGGTGGAACATGGGCCGGGCAGATAGGTCGGTCTTGGCCATACGGAAGGACTGTTCCACGTGCCACAACTGGTGGTACTGGTTGATCACGCCCGCGCCGTCCAGCACGGTGGTTGGGATGTTGGTGACGTAGCCCTTGAGGCCGGCCAGGTCTCGCGCTTTTTGAATAGCGGCCTCATCCAGGCGTGTCTGGGTGCCCGTCTTCTTCAGGAATCGGGCTGTTTTCGGGCGGGTCTGGCCAGCCAGAATCGCCCTGGCACGGTTCTCCTGGGCGGTGATTGTGGTGTTATCACGCACAAACCGTTTGCGCGAGTACTGGTAGACCACCCTGCGGGTTTTGCTCCCCATTCGTGTCGTTGTCTCCACGATCTGCCCGTCGGTCATGAACGTGCCGTGGCTGTGGAAGTGGCCGGCCAGGTCATGGGGAGCCTTGGCGATACGGGAACCAACAATGAAGCCGTAACCCGCCTCTTCCAAGGCATCCAGGTTGGCTGCGCAGAGCATGCCTGCATCGGCAACCACGACAAGGTCTTTGACCCCGTGCAGAGCACGCATTTCCTGCAAGACCGGTAAGAGCGTGCGGGTTTTTGCCCTGTTGCCCTCGAAACAGCCAATCTGCAACGGGAACCCAGTGGAGTCAACGAGCAAGCCGACCACGACTTGCGGGTCCACGCGGCGTTCCTTGCAAGTAGCCGACCTTGCGTAGCTCGTCTTCCTTCGGGGCCTCGAAATACAAGGTCGTCACGTGATACAAACACAGAGCCAGAGTGCCGCGCGCCAACGCGTGCTGGTAGCAGGCCTTGGCGATCTTGCCGCGGTAATCACGTTCCTGACAGCGCTTGAGTGCACGTTTGATCGTGGAGCGATGCGGGGCACCAATCCCCAACTCCTCCAGGATCCGGATCGTTTCTACCTTTGAGGCCGGCTCGACCAGCCGGGCCAACACGAGCTGGCGAAATGCTTCGTCGCCCACCACCGAAAATCCCAGGCGGTACCACGCCTGTTCCAATACACCCCACAACAAACGTGAGGCCTGGCCTTTAACTACCGGCGCTGCCAGCCAGGTGCCCTGACGCTCAGGGGTACAAACACCATCCAGATCGAGTTCTGCTTGGCCGGCGTGCATGCGTTCGTGTGCCAGGCGGACCAGCACGGCCAGTTCAGCCTCGTTGTGAGCCGAGCCCAGGTGTGCCAAGACGACCTGACGGCCATGCTCCTTGGCCATGATCTGCACGGCCACAGCCCCCGAGGACGTCCTCACCTTTCGAACATACGGGCTCACCACAGCGATTCTACCCAGCCGCTAGTAACCCGCACTCCCACCAAGACGCCCGGAAACACAACAAAAACACCCCACCCACACCCCAAAAACACCACCAGAGGTCCAAGTCAGGTGGCTTTTCCCAATTAACGGTGTAGTTGGGGTTTGAATCCGTCTGTCTCAAGCAGGCTGTGGGTGATGTAGTTGGTCAGGTTACGAAAGCAGAGTGCTGAGCCGCGTAGGTGTTCCAGCGTCCGTTGAGTGCTTCGATGGGGCCGTTGCTGGTCCTAGGATGGTTGAAATAGGCCAGATGTGACTGCCCCGGTGTTGAGTGTCGCTACCAGAGCTCGGCCGGGTCTAGGCGGATTTGGAGCGGTTGGCGCTTGGCCGAGCGCAGGCCCGCCAGGTCCAGCAGGGCGCGCGATAGCGCGCCCCCGCGCGCCAACGGCGCGCGGACTATCGCGCGCGCCCAGCCGTCCTCGTGATCGAAAGGCCCCAGCAGCTCGGCCCCCTCGGGCAGCTTGAGCTGGGCCAACGCGCCACGCAGCTCGCGCGCCTCCGCGCTCAGCAACGCCATCCGCACCGCCGGCGGGTAGGCCAACTCCACCCGCTCAGCCAGCTGAGCGGACGCGAACCCCACCGGGTCCCACCGCACCAACGCCTGGTTCAAGTTCTGCGGCGCCCCGGCCGTGAGCAACACCTGCCCGTCCGGAGCCGCCAGGCTCGCCGCCGCCAGCCAACGCCGCAGCGCCTCCCCCGGCGCCCACAGCTCCGGACGCGCCGCGATCATGGTCGGGTCCAGCAACACCACGGCCCGGTATCCGCCCTCCGCGCGCGGCTCCGCCCCCGGCGTGGCCACCACCAACCGGGGCCGGGCATCCACCGCCTCCACCACGCCACCGTCACTGCGCGAACCAGAGATCAGCACCGGCACGTTCGGAAAAGCACGCCCCAGCTCCTCCCCCAGCCGGTTCACGCCGATCCGCCCCGCGCGCAGCCGCACGTGCCCGCACTTGGCGCACGTAAAGCGCTGCGGCTGATCGCACCAGGCACAGCGCGGCTCTGGCACGCCTGCGGGCAGGCGCAGCGGTCCCTCGCACCTACCACACCGCGCCGGCGCCTCACACGAGTCGCAAAGCAACGCCTCCACGTACCCGGCCCGATTGGCCACCACCAGAACCGGGCCCGTTTGCAGGCCGTGCGCCACCACCGCGTGGGCAGGCGGCGGGACGCGGGAGTGGCCCGCCTTGCCGTCACGCGCCTGATCCACCTCATCGAGCGCCCGCACCCGGGCCGTGCGGGCGCGCCGCTCCTGCCGGTCCGCCTCCAGGTTCACCGCCCAGCCCTGCTCCACCAGGGACTGTGCCTCCACGCTGCGCGAATACCCGCTCAGCAGCACCGCGCAACCCGCCAGGCCCGCCCGCTGCGCCAGCACCGTGCGCGTGTTCCAGTAGGGGGCGGAAGGGTCCTGGTAGTGGTCATCGCCGTCGTCCCACTGCGCCAGCAGGCCCAGGTTTTGCACCGGCGCGAACACCGCGCCGCGCAGCCCGAACACCAGCCGGGACTTGCCCAGCAGGATTCGCATGAACATGCCGTAGCGCTGCTCGGAGGGTCCTTCCTGCCACAGCTCCGGTTCCTCCAGGCCCCGATACAGCTGCGCCCACGCGCTCGCCGCCTCCTGCAGCAGCCGCGTGGTGGGCAGGCAAAGGATCACGCCCCGTCCCGCCCGGCGCGCTGCTGCGGCCGCCTCCAGCAGCGGCCGCACCCACCCGGCCTCTAAGTCCGGGCGCGGCAGGGTGCAGTGCACCGCCCGGGGAGCTTCCCCGGCGGCCAGGTGGCGCAGGAACGCCGCCCCGCCCGGGTACTCGCTCAGCCCACCCTCAAGCACCGCAACCGCATCTTCCGCCTGCGCTTCGTCGACCGCCGTGCCTTCCACAGTCGCTACTTCGCCGACCACAGCCCCGGCTTCGCCCGCCCTGGCTAGCTCACCCGCCGCAGCTTCCGCGCCACCCGCAGGCTCCTCGGCGTGCTCCTTTAGTGCCGCCTTTTCCGCGCGGGCGTGGCGGGGCGGGATGGCGTGGCGCAGAACGTCGTCCACTGCACCAGAGTTTCGCAGCGCCACCGCCTGCGCCAACGCCAGCACCTCCGGGGTCAAAACTGGCACTGGGGAGACCACCTTGACCAGCTCGGCCAACCGGTGGTGTTTGGACTCCGTGGCGCGCTCGATCACGTAACCGTCCACTTTGCGCCCGGCCAGCGTGACCACCACGCGCACCCCCGGCTGGGCCTGCGTATCCCATTTCTCCGGCACCAGGTAATCCAGGCTCTGGTTGAGGTGCGGCAGCGGCACCTGCAGCAGCACACGCGCCACCGGCTGGGCCAGACGCGAAGCCACGGGCCCAGGCGGTTCTTCCGGCAGCTCGAAGAGGGAATCTGACGTCAAGACTCCACCTCCTCTCCTGCCTAGGTCACCTTGCGGTCCGTTCGGTGCGGGATTGCTTGCCAGCAGCCTACCGAAGGGCACCCACATCTAATCGCTCGGCCCTCTTTGACCGTGTGCCCTGCGCCTCCCCTGCTTCTGCCCCTCTTTGTCGTTGCCCGCGCCCCAATCTGGGTACCCGGAGTGCTTCCACCCTGACCGGGCCCATAGACTTTGCAGCATATTGTTCCCCGAGCCGAGATGCTGAGAACAGTGCTGATTTTCGAACCCGAAGCCGGATTCGTCCAGACACCAGATGGCCGTGATTTGGGCACGCTTGCGTTGGGCCAGGGCAGGCAGCTGATCGTCCTAGAAGCCGGCCTGGGCATGAGCGCCCGCTACTGGGCTCCCGTGATGCGCCTGCTCTCCCCCACGTACCGCGTGCTTGCCTACGACCGCGCCGGCATCGGCTCCTCCACACCCGATAGCGCCGAGCGCAGCCTGGACCGCCAAAGCGCCGACCTCTCCGCCGTCATTGCCGCGCAAGACTACGACTCACTCACCCTGGTGGGCCACAGCTGGGGCGGGGCGATCGTGCGCAACTGGTGCCAGGCCAACGCCCCTAATCTGGAGCGCGTGCGCGGGATGGTGCTGCTGGATACCACTGACGAGCACCTCATCGAATTCTTCCGCCCCGCCGCCCTGAAGCTCCAGCGCGTCGCCATCCGCGTGCTGGGATACCTGGGGCTACTTCCCCTACTTGTCGGCCCGCTGCTCAAAGCCCTGAACCCGGCGGACCAGTTTGTGGCGCTGCGTGCCTCTACCACTTTCGCCGCCGCCCGGGAATTTGCCGCCGAGCTGCGAAGCCTGCGCAACGGCCTGGAGCAACTGGCCCGCCACCAGGCCGAGCAGCCGAACGTGCGCACGCTCCTCATCACCGCCGGCGCCACTATGCAGGGCGAGTCCGCCCACACCCGCGACGCCATCAACGTCGCCCACCTAGAGGCCGCGCTCAAACACCCCAATGCGGAGCTGCGCACTGCGGCCGGCGCCACCCACAACATGCCGATCTCTAGCCCGGAGCTGGTGGCGGGCGCCATCCGCGAGATCGCTGGTTAAACCGCCAGGCCGGGCGGGGCGTCGGCCGCCTCCCCAAACCGGCTCTTCCCATTTAAGGGTGTAGTTGGGGTTTGAATCCGCCTGCTTCGAGCAGGCTGCGGGTGATGTAGTTGGTCAGGTTGCGAAAGCCGAGTGCTGAGCCGCGTAGGTGTTCCAGGCGTCCGTTGAGTGCTTCGGTGGGGCCGTTGCTGGTCCTGGGATGGTCGAAGTAGGCCAGGATGTCACCGGCGCGTTTCTTCAGCGTTCGCCCCAGGGTGATGACCTCGCTCAGGGCGGCAGGTACGCCGCTAGAGATCGCGGTGATCAGTTCTTGCATGAGTCTTTTGCCCTTGGCCCGCTCGGGCTGACGGTAAGCGGCCACCATCTTCTGGTACACACCCCAGGTGACCTCGACTTGGGCATGGTCATCGTTGGCGAAGAGCGCGTCTAAACGCTTGCGCTGGGCAGGGGTGAGCAGGTCGCTACCGGTGTGCAGAGTACGGCGGGCCTTGTACAGGGGATCATCAGCCCGTCCCCGCCGTCCATGTAGTTCTTGCTGAACACGCCGACGACACTCATCGAGGGCCTGGCCTGCCAGGCGTACTACGTGGAAGGGATCGAGCACGGCCCTGGCCTGGGGCATTTCCTCGGTGGTGGCGGTTTTAAACCCGCTAAAACCGTCCATCGCGACCACTTCCACGCCATCTCTCCATGCTCGGGGCTGCTGGGCCAGCCAGCCCTTGAAAGCCTGCTTGGAGCGGCCCTGGACCATGGCGAGTAGCCGGGCAGGGCCAGTGCCATCCTTGACGGGGGTAAAGGTCGATGACCACGGTTACGTACTTGTCACCTGCGCGAGTATGGCGCCAAACATGCTCATCCACGCCGATAACTCTGACTCCTTCAAGCCGGACGGGGTCGTTGATCAAGAGGCGCTGTCCTTCGGCCAGCACAGCATCGTTGGCGGTGTCCCAAGCCACGGACAGGCCCTGAGCGATGCGGGATACGCTCAGGTGTTGACACACCAAGGCTTCCAACGCCCAACGCACCGCACGCCTCGATAGGCGTGCCCTGGGCTCAGCTGCCAGGTCCATGTTCTAACGCCATACGTGTGCGCATTCCTGGCAGCGGTAACGACGCACTCGCACTTCCAGTGTGGTGGGACGCCACCCAAAGGGCTCGTGAGCCAGCCGGCGCTTGACCGTGTCACGTGCCAGGCCTTGACATCCACACCGCCCACACCAGTCATCAGGCTCGACCAGGCGGCATTCCAGTATCGCCCGCTCAGGCTCGACACGCTGGCCAGTAACGACAAGACCAAGCTCGTCCAAGCCAGCAAAAGTAGTCAGATCAGGCGCGACGAAGGTAGCGTTGGACACGTTGAGGTCTTTCGTGTGGGCGGTGTGATGACTCCCATCATCGGAAGACCTCAACCCCTACCCACACACCAACACACCCTCCCCTGGATCACACCACCAATACACCCTCAATTGGGAAGAGCCCCCAAACCGGTCGACTGGCAACGTCGGCCAATTTCCGCCGCATGCCGCGTGAACGACGTCGGCCACCCGCCGCCCACAAATCCACGCCGCCGCCCCAACGCGAACCGCCAGGCGGGACAAAAGAGGGCGGGCGCCCCGCACCCGAGTGCCAGGCGCCCGCCCTCAGTCAGACCGGTCAGAGGCCGGCCGCGGCGCGCAACTCCTCCACATTAAGGAATTGGCTGCTTCACGAGTCCTAGCTCTCGGACCAGATGCGGCATCCCGGTGGATGGAGACGGCCCTTGCTCATTTTCACCTGGCTGTTCTTCTCCAACTAGCCGACACCGATCAACAGCTTCACCAACTTTATCAAAGGGAAAATCATCCGGAATCGCTTTTCGAGACTTTTCAGACACGCCCGCAACGCTCGAATAGTGCACTTGCACGTCCCGTTGACAAACATACCTTTTGACACGTTCATAGTGAGCAACGAGCCATACTTCAAAGCACGGTCGCGATACGACCCCCACCACTGGAGGCATTCTTCGCCTCTGATAGACACAAGCAGATAAGAACTCTTTGCGATCCACACCATCATGATCGACCACTATCCACACTGACGAATAAGTCGAATAGTCACCCCTCTGAATTACACCAAGAAGCCCATCTGGATCAAGATTCTTGAATTTCACCGTCAACGACACGCCCCCAGTGGCCACAAATTTCTTGAGCCGCTCAAAGTAATCACGCTCAGTTCTTTGCCCATTAGTCAAAACCAAAACGGGCTTAGCCTCTACGCGCCTTACCGGACGCTGACGGCGCCGCGCCAACTTATCTCACCCCTCTGTTCAGATCACTCAACAGCCGGTGGACACCTGAGACACTAACTGACGGGACAGCACCATATGCGCCCGCAACATAACGCCGGAACTTATTTGTACCCACTCTATTTGAGCCAAAGTCGGCAATTGAATATAGCTCACTTGCCCCGGTGGGAGACTTACTGGTCAACCAGACCTCTTTAGACTCAAGAAGCTGGATTGGCGAGTTATCAAGCAGAGAGATGTCATGAGTAGAGAAGATGAGCTGCGCCCCCCTCACGTTGAGAGTCTCATCCTTGAACAGCTCAACTAGAGCACCAGTCAGAGCTGGATGCAGGCTTGCGTCCAACTCATCTATGACTACTACACCCCCCATTCCCAATGTCGTAACCGCAGGGCCAGCAGTAGCCAACCAGGTGAGTGTTCCGGCGGATTGATCGCCAACATACAAACGACGCTCTTTCCCATCTGCGCCTTGGTGGAAAAACACAAGCGCGCGCCGCATTTGCATCAGAAGCGATTCAGGTATGTCCAGCTCCCGCCCCTCCACGGATGAAAAAAGTCGGCGCATTCGCTCAATACCCTCTTTGGATACCTCTCGCTCCTCAATCTCGATTCTATTAACACCTAGGTCCGCCATTTTCACAACTTCGGAGAAAAGGCGTTTCCAATACTTTCCGCCGGAAGCAAGGAGTTGAATTACCCACTGAAGCCTTGCATCTTTTTCGTCATCATCATGATGAATGAAGCGAATCATCGAGAATGCCTGAGCGATGGGCGCCAACTCAAAATGCTCGTACCGAAGTGCGGTAGCTAAGAACAGTTCGCGGGAAGTAGTAATCTTCTTAACCTGCGCAGTAGCCCCCTTGAGAGCGTCTCCACGTACAACAGAAATCGGCGCATCTGGCCCAGCCTGCTGACGCAGAAATACCCTGTTCCAACCTACAACTACGCGCCGGAGTGACTCGTAGCTAATCCCCCACACGTGCGCGTGGACTTCATATTCATACCGAACGCCGTCATGTACAAACTCGATGCGGTACTCAGTTGGCTCTTCAACATGCGCACCGTCAAATAGGTGCGGCTCAAAGAGCACATCTCGCTCACCAAAGACTGCCCGCGCAAGCGACCAAAGAGCGCGCAGAAGCGTGGACTTGCCGGATGCATTCGGGCCGTAGACTGCGGCGATCCTAGAAGTCACGTCATTCCAGCTCAAGCCGTCCTTTGGCTTGAGCGTGGACAGCGCCGGGCTGGTCATGTCCAGCGTGACTTCATCGCGAAAGCAGCGGAAGTTGCGGACTGAGAATTCGAGAAGCACGCCACCATGCTACCCCGCACAGCCAGCCCTGCGGAAGAATTTTCCGAAATCTGGGCAACACCCCTCAGTCAGACCGGTCAGAGGCCGGCCGCGGCGCGCAGCTCCTCCACGCGGTCGATGCGCTCCCAGGAGAACTGCTCCAGGTCGCGGCCAAAGTGGCCGTAGGCGGAGGTGGCGCTGTAGATCGGGGCGCGCAGTCCTAGGCGCTCGATGATGGCGGCCGGGCGCAGGTCGAACACCTGGTCCACGGCGGCGCGCAGCACGGCCTCGTCCACGTGGGCGGTGCCGAAGGTCTCGATGTTGATACCCACCGGGCGGGCCTTGCCGATCGCGTAGGCGACCTGCACCTCGCAGCGGTCGGCCAGGCCGGCGGCCACGATGTTCTTCGCCACCCAGCGCGTCGCGTACGCCGCCGAGCGGTCCACCTTCGACGGGTCCTTCCCCGAGAACGCGCCGCCGCCGTGACGGGCCATGCCGCCGTAGGTGTCCACGATGATCTTGCGGCCGGTCAGGCCGGCATCCCCCATCGGGCCGCCCACCACGAACGAACCGGACGGGTTGACGTAGATCTTCGGCTCCACCACCAGGCCCTCCAGGCCCGGCTCGGTGGCCAGCGTCGGGGCGATCACGTAGCGCTCGATCTGCTCGCGCAGGTACTCCTGCGTGGCGCTCGGGTCGTGCTGCGTGGAGACCACAATCGCCTCCACCGTGCGCGCCTGGCCGTCCTGGTAACCGATCGTCACCTGCGTCTTGCCGTCCGGGCGCAGGCCCGCCACCAGGTTCTCCTTACGGACCTGGGTCAGGCGCTCGGCCAGGCGGTGGGCCAGGTGAATCGGCAGCGGCATGAAACTGGGCGTCTCATTCGTGGCGTAACCGAACATGAGGCCCTGGTCGCCGGCGCCCTGACGGTCATAGACGTCCACGTCCTGCCCGCCCCGGCTCTCCAGCGACGAGTTCACGCCCTGCGCGATCTCCGGCGACTGCGACGAGATCGACACCGCCACGCCACACGAGTTGCCGTCAAAACCGATCTTGGAGGACGTGTAGCCGATCTCGTTGACCGTCTGGCGCACAATCGCCTGGATATCCACGTAGGCATCGGTGGTGATCTCGCCAACCACGTGCACCAAACCGTTCGTCACCAGCGTCTCCACGGCCACCCGGGCCTGCGGGTCAACGGCCAGGATCGCGTCCAAGATCGCGTCAGAGATGCGGTCACAGACCTTGTCCGGGTGTCCTTCAGTAACGGATTCAGAGGTAAAAAGCTGTAGCGGCGTATTAGTCACCCGGCAAGTCTAGGCGCCTGCCAGGCCAAGGTACACATTGGCACTTGTCACTAAGCGGCCGGTCCAAGTGATTGGTGGTTTGGCACGTTGACCTTGCGGGGACGACGTTCCGCCCGCCGCCCGGCGCCCGGGACGGTCGTGGCGGTGCGGTGTTCCCCTTCCAAAGGTCCCGCTTTCAGCTTCCGTCCAGGCTGGACAATTGCTGACTGTGTTGACGCAGATTGAGAATGTTTCCGCCCAGGTGGCGGCAGCCAACCACAAGGCCAAGGCATCGGCGGCGGTCCTGCCCTATTTCGTGGCTGCGATGATGGCCGGCACGTTCATCGGCCTGGCAGACATCTTCATGCTCACCGCCGGTGGCCCCCTGCGGATGGCAGGTTCTCCCTTCGCTTCCCTGGTTGAGGGCGGCATTTTCGGCATCGGCCTGATCATGTGCGTCTTTGCGGGCGGTGAGCTGGCGACGTCGGCCATGATGATCCTGCCCGTCGGCCTGCTGGAGAAGAAGGTGGCGCTGGGGCCGACCGCCCGCGCGTTCGCTCTCATGGTGCTGGGCAACCTGGCCGGCGCGATGGTGCTCTCAGCCATCGTGCTGGGTTCGGGAATCATGGACTCGCAGGCCGTGCCCGGGCAGGCGCTCGCCGCGCTGGTGGCCGCCAAGACCCACAAGACCACCACGGCGCTGTTCTTCCGCGCCATCCTGTGTAACGTCCTGGTTTGCGTGGCGATGTGGGCCGTGACCCGCACCAAGAGCGACGTGGCCAAGATGATCCTCATGGCCTGGGGCATGGCCGCCTTCGTGGCTTCCGGCATGGAGCACGTCGTGGCCAACATGACCACCTTCTCCCTGGGCCTGTTCCACGGCGTGGACCACGCCACCTGGGCGGAGGCCGGGCGCAACCTCAGCGTGGTGCTGCTCGGCAACATCGTGGGCGGGGCCGTGTTCGTGGGCCTGAGCCAGTGGTATGCCGCACGTGCAGAAAAGGTGGCCCACTGAGGTCTCCCAGAAGGCTGGTGCGGGCCGCGCGGTCGTTCAACCGCGCGGCCTTCGCTCTTTTGCCGTTCGCAGCAGGCGGGGGGCGTGTGGGTGCCCGCGCTGGGGTGGATGGCGGTGGGCTGAGGGCCGGGCCGGGGCACGTGCGGTGGGCGGCATGTGCGGTGGGCGGCACCGATGCGGTGGGCGGCACCGATGCCACCGAATGGGCCGTAGTCCGCTCGGGTGTGCGCAAACGATTGAGCAGTTAATGCACCTCCCGAGTACTTAGTCGTCCCGCGAGAAGTAGTTGGCAGGATTTCTTCTTGTTCAAAGGTGGGGATGGTCGCGCTGGCTCGGCCGAGGTGGACATCCAGGGGGCGGTTGAAAGCGATTGCTTCGTGCGGGCGTTGGGTGTTGTACTCGACTCGGCAGTCCTCGGCTCGTTCAACCACAGACCTGCGCGTCGCAGATGCTCGTCTAGGAAGAGCCTTTCGTACTCCAACGTGCCAAACCCACGTTCGCGCGATCCGTTCTGGCCGGGCGACTTCACCCGCGCATGGACGTGGCGTAGTTCGGGGTGTTGCATGATGAACAACTCGAAGTCCAGCGACCTGAACGGACCACCGTTATCGGTCACAATCCTCCCCGCTGGGCCCAGCTCGCCGGTGTCGGGGTCTACAGCCCCTAGAAGAGGGTGGCCGAACAGCGCTTCATAGTCAGCCAGGGCGAGCTCGATCGCATTGAAAATGCGTCGTATTGGTTCGCACTCGGCGAGACGTACAAAGGGGTGTTCGCTCCCTGGAAAACCATTGGCGGCATCCGGCAAGGCGCCAAGTCCCGCCCTGGCTGGTCTCAAACTCGCTCAAGTCCAGCAGCCCCACCTGGTTCGGGCCGGTCGCGTTCCTGACGAAGGCAGAGTTAGGCTTTTTTGCCAGCTCCCGGCGCTGTTTTTGCTACCGCCAGGCCCAGGATCAGCCCGTCATCACGCAGGATACGCCACGCGGTTGCTTGCCAAACGTTGTGCCCGTCATTGAGGGGTCAAGGCCCAGATCTTGCGGCGTCGCCGTCGCTGGCATCGGGCAGCGCGTGTTTGGTCACCAACTCCCGCGCAGCCCTCCGTGCGGGCCAAGTCCATGGCCCCCTGGGTCTTTTCTCTTGGCGGGCCTTGGCCTGCCAGCCTCCCAGTTAAGAAAAGGGCACGTCGATCAGTTTGACGAACCCCTCGGTCGGCGGGTGCCTGCTTCGATGCGGATTACCTCGAGGTCCTCGAAGAGCGCCGAGCCTGCCCTGCGCAGACTTCTTCCACACCCGAATCTCGAGGCCAGCCTCGCCAAGCGCCCGCGGTTAGAGCCAAGTCTTCCAGCCTCCAACTGTTGCTCGCGTGTCGAGGGCTTGGACCTGCACGCCGCAAAGCCCGCCTTGCCCGCCTCAAGAAAGTCAGCCTTCCACCGACCAATCCACTGCAAACTGCCCCTCTCACGCCTTGCTGCCTCGACAAATAGTCATCTCTCCGGCCAGGACACTCAACACAATCCTGGCCTTCTTCTCCACCACAATCACTGGAGGTCTTCCCATGACAGGCTCTCCTTCAAGACCCACATAACGCCCCTGCCACTAAGCCCGGCGCGGGACACAAACCCCAACTACACCCTAAAATGGGAAGAGCCCCAAATGCATGCGCCCCGATGTTAACATGTCTCCAGTCGCCCCCAGACGTAAACATAGAGGTTTATTAAGGAGAGAACAATGAGCCTTCTTTACCGAGCCATGTGGGAAACCAAGGTTTACGACCCCAACGAGCTTTTGAAGCGTTACCGCACCACCTTCGACAAGTGGGCGTACAATCCTCGCGAGGACATGGAGCGAGAAGTCAGAGAAGAGAGCGTTTTTTCCGGTTTTGAAGACGCTTTGGAGTTCGAGACTATTGACATTGACCCCACCGGACAAGAGTGGCGCGTTTTTGCCAGATTCCGTGTGGTGGACGACGTTCTGCACGCCTTAGTTGAGAATTACAGCGAGGGCCCGAACGTGGCCGCCAAAATTGCAGTCGGGCGCCCTCGAGTGGTTAGTGACCTGCTTGCTCTCTCTAATGAATGCCGCCTGGGTATTAGCAAGCTCATTGACGGCGTTACCAAGATTTCTTCGGAGAATGTAGAAAACCTGGTCGCTGAGCTTCGTGATGCTGACCGCCGCGTGCCATACATCGTCTTCACCGAGCCCAAGGACGTCTACGAGGCACGAATCGACTGGGAGCGCCTTGCCGCTGACGTCGCCGCTAGAAGCGCCGGCGTTGCCAACGTCTACACCCTCGATAGGGCTGCGACGTTCAAGTACATGGACGTCCTTGGCGACCTAGCAACCTGGAACGGCGGCGTGCGCACCTACGGTCCCGGTAACGTAGAAGATAACATATACAGCCACCGCTACTACACCTGGCGCCATCTCAACGAAAGCCACCCCTGGAAGTCACGTGACCGCCTCGTCTTCGGGGTAACTTCCCTCTCCACTCGCCTCAAGCCTTTCGACACGCTCATTGGGCTCGACTGGCAGCCACCCACCTTGCGCAATCTCGAAGAGAGCAAGCAGGAGTTAGAAAGCACGATCGCGGCGAAAGACCAGACGATTTCCCAGTTGAAGGACACTCTCGACATGTCCGAGCTCGAGCTCGCTGAGGCGCGCGCTCATCTGGAACGCATCAAGAACGCACTTATAGGTGGGGGACAGCCAGACCTTTTCTGGGGAACCTCTCAGCCCGAACTCAACGAGTTGCCCATGTCAGCCTTCTCACTGACCGATGCCGTCCAGCTTGCCCAAGAGCATCTGAGCGAAGAGCTGAGCGTCCCGTTCGAGGCCCTGCGTGAAGAGGAGAAGCTTGATACCCACGAGTGCGGGCCGCGCTGGGCCAACACTGTTTGGCACGGCTTAAAGAACCTGGCTGAGTTCGTGCGTGACAAGCGAACGGGATTCAAAGGCGATTTTTGGGCATGGTGCAAGCAAGGAGGCCCAAACCGTTGGCAGGCTGCCGCCAAGCGTTTGGCTATGAAGGAGAGTGACACCGTTTTGCAGATGCCGCGTCTGCGCGAAGCCCGAATGCTCCCCGTCGACACGGCCCTGAACGGAACCGGCAAGCTGCTAATGGAGCCACATTTGAAAATTGCGCCACAGGTTGGCACTCTCTCCCCGCGTGTCTACTTTTACGACGATACCTCTGGTGTCACCGGGAAGGTGCATGTCGGCTTCATCGGCCCGCATAGCCTGATGCCAAACACCAAGAGCTAGGCACGTTAGCAGGCAACGTGGCGCAGGCAGTCCACCAGGAAGCAGCCGTGCTCGGGGTACAGGTTTAGCTGCTCTGGTCAAGTCCCTTTGGGTGGTGTTGTCCCGCGTGAAGTAGTTGGCAGGATTTCTTCTTGTTCAAAGGTGGGGATGGTCGCGCTGGCTCGGCCGAGGTGGACATCCAGGGGGCGGTTGAAAGCGATTGCTTCGTGCGGGCGTTGGGTGTTGTACTCGACTCGGTAGTCCTCGGCTCGTTCAATCAAGGTCAGTGCGTCGCAGATGCTCGTCTAGGAAGAACCCATCACTTCTTTAACGTGCCAAAGGTCGCGTTCGCGCGATCCGTTCTGGCCGGGCGACTTCACTCGCGCATGGACGTGGCGTAGTTCGGGGTGTTGCATGATGAACAACTCGAAGTTCAGCGACCTGAACGGACCACCGTTATCGGTCACAATCCTCCCCGCTGGGCCCAGCTCGCCGGTGTCGGGGTCTACTGCCTCGAGAAGACGGTAGCCAGACACCGCGCTGTGGTCAGCCAGGGCGAGCTCGATCGCATTGAAAATGCGTCGTATTGGTTCGCACTCGGCGAGACGTACAAAGGGGTGTTCGCTCCCTGGAAAACCATTGGCGGCATCCGGTAATGCGCCAAGTCCCGCCCCGACATGGTCTGAAAACTCGCTGAAGTCCAGCAGCCCCACCTGGTTCGGGCCGGTCGCGTTCCTGACGAAGGCAGAGTTAGGCTTTTTTGCCAGCTCCCGGCGCTGTTTTTGCTACCGCCAGGCCCAGGATCAGCCCGTCATCACGCAGGATACGCCACGCGGTTGCTTGCCAAAGGGAATGGTGTAATGGTTGGTGTCACTGGTTGCGGGGCTGTTGGTCTCGCGGGAGGGGGCTGTGATGCCCAGGAAGTATGCGCCGGAATTCCGTCAGGATGTGGTGCGTTTTGCGTTGAATCGTCCTGCTGGGATGACGTTGGCGCAGGTAGCAGCTGATTTTGGGATTGGGGGTTCGACTCTGGATGCTTGGATCAGACGCGAGCAGGTTTCTAAGGGTGTGCTCAAGGCTAGTGCGGGTGAGGACAAGGCTCGTATCGCGCAGTTAGAGCGCCAGTTGCGGTTGAAGGAAGAAGAGTGCTTCATCCTTAGAAGGGCGGCGGCTTACCTGGCCCGTGATGTGAACCCAAAATGATCTACCCCCTGGTAGAAGAACTAGCTGGTTTGGGCATAGCGGTTAGTCGGATCTGCCGGGTGCTTGGTATCGCCCGCCAGCCTTTCTACCGGTGGCGCGGGTGTAGGCAAAGCCGGCTAGAACAACGCCGTAGCTACTTAAAGGAACGGGTGAGGGCCATCCATAGTGCTGATCCTGCTTTTGGCTACCGGCTGATTACCGATGAGCTGGCCCGCCAGGGAGTCAAGGTGGCTAGCCGCACGGTGTGGTCGATCTGTCACGAGTTGGGCATTAGGTCTATTACTGCACCCAAAGGCAAGACCAAGACCACCAAGAGCGCTAGAAGCGTTGGGGTTGATCTGGTTGGGCGGGTCTTTCATGCCGATGGGCCTAACCGTCTCTGGCTTACTGACATCACCGAACATCCCACCACTCAGGGCAAGTTGTATGTGTGTGCGATCAAGGACGTGTGGTCTAACCGGATCGTGGCTCTTAGCAGTGCTACGTCCATGAGCGCTTCTCTCGCGGTTAACGCTTTGGCCCAGGCGGTAGCAGACCGCCACCCACCAGCCGGGTGTGTAATCCATTCAGATCGTGGTGCGCAGTTCACTTCCACGGCCTACCGGCAAGCTGCCCGCGCCTACGGGCTGGTCCAGTCCATGGGACAGGCCGGTACGTGTGCGGACAACGCTGCCATGGAGTCCTTCTTCGCGCTTTTACAGAAGAACGTGCTCAATACCCGCAAGTGGGAAACCCGTCAGGAACTAGCCACCGCCATCCGCCACTGGATCGAATCCACCTACCACCGCCGACGCCGCCAAGCCCGCCTAGGCAAACTCACACCAATCGAATACGAAACAATCTACACAAACTGACACCAAAACTTGCACCAGACCCAAACGTTGTGCCCGTCATTGAGGGGTCAGGGCCCAGATCTTGCGGCGTCGCCGTCGCTGGCATCGGGCAGCGCGTGTTTGGTCACCAACTCCCGCGCAGCCCTCCGTGCGGGCCAAGTCCATGGCCCCCTGGGTCTTTTCTCTTGGCGGGCCTTGGCCTGCCAGCCTCCCAGTTAAGAAAAGGGCACGTCGATCAGTTTGACGAACCCCTCGGTCGGCGGGTGCCTGCTTCGATGCGGATTACCTCGAGGTCCTCGAAGAGCGCCGAGCTTGGACTGCGCAGACTTCTTCCACACCCGAATCTCGAGGCCAGCCTCGCCAAGCGCCTGGGTTAGCTCCAAGCCTTCGGGCCCGACTGTTGCTCGCGTGTCGAGGGCTTGGACCTGCCCGCCGCAAGGCCGGCCTTGCCCGCCTGGAGAAAGTCAGCCTTCCACCGACCAATCCACTGCAAACTGCCCCTCTCACGCCTTGCTGCTTCGACAAATAGTCATCTCTCCGGCCAGGACACTCAACACAATCCTGGCCTTCTTCTCCACCACAATCACTGGTGGTCTTCCCATGACGGGCTCTCCTTCAAGACCCACATAACGCCCCTGCCACTAAGCCCGACGCGGGACATCATCACCCTCACGGGCGCGTCCTACCGGCTACGCAACACCAACATGACCACCCTGCCTTCCGCTCACATCCAGAAACAGGCAGACTAGACAACGCCAACCAGTGGTTTCCCTTTCGACCGGCGAGAATGGTCCCCTTTTCGACCGTCGTCGACACCTGGCTTGAACAACGCGCTCCTCAGTGGCGTGCGGGAGTCAAGATGGTAGCAATGGACAGGTTTAGCGGTTTCAAGACTGCCATCACCAGTCACCTGGGCGGAGGCCGGGCGCAACCTCAGCGTGGTGCTGCTCGGCACCATCGTGGGCGGGGCCGTGTTCGTGGGCCTGAGCCAGTGGTATGCCGCACGTGCAGAAAAGGTGGCCCACTGAGGTCTCCCGGAGGGCTGGTGCGGGACCGGCCGTGCGCAAACTCTTGAGCCTTTCTTGCACCAGTTGCGCCGATATATGTCCCCGTAGCGCCCCAATAGGTACAAGAAAGCTACAACTGCTCCCACATGGACTGACCCCTGTTTGTTAGACAGTGAGTTTGTAGTGTTGTTGCCGGTAGTTTACCGGACTTGTGTGTAGTTTGCTTACGATTCGTTCTTCGTTCCACCATGTGATGTATTGGCTGATTAGTTCCTCCAGGCTTTCATAGTCGTCGTGGGGGTTTGAGTTGAGGTTTAGTTCGGTTTTCAGGCGGGCGAAGAATGCTTCGGCGGGGGAATTGTCCAAGCAGTTGCCTTTACGAGACATTGACTGGCAAGCGCCTAGGGATTCAATCAGCTCGCGGTAGTCGTATGAGAAGTATTGCCCGCCTTGGTCGGTGTGGATCACTGTCCCGGTCAAGTCTGCTTTTTGGGCATACTGTTTGATCATGTTGGTAACTAGTTGTGTGGTGGCGCTTTTGCCTAGCTGCCAGGCCACGATCTCGTTGTTGTACAGGTCTAGCAAGGGCGAGAAGTAGTACCAGGAGCCCGCCCAGGAAATCTGGGTGATATCAGTAACCAGGCATTTACCGGGCTTGTCGGCATGGAACCGACGTTGGAGACGATTAGGGATTTTGGCTTGAGTGCCAGCAAACGAACGGTAGTGCTTACGACGCGGGCAGGCCCCCTTCAGTCCGGCCATCCTCATCAGTCTGGCGACCTTCTTGTGGTTGAACACCTGGGGTGGGTAGTTGCCAAAGCCCTGAGCGATCAACGCGGTGATGCGCCGACACCCATAGCGGCCTTGGGCGTAGTCAAAGGCTGCCTTGACTACCTCTAGGTCCGGGTCGGGCTGGTTCGAGCGTTTCCGGGCCCAGTAGTAGGTCGAGCGAGCAAGCCCCACGATCGCGCACAGTCTTGATACCGGGTGTATGGCTTTGAGGGTAGTGACCAAGAGGATCAAGAGCTCTTGCCACGTATCAACCTCATCCCTCAAAGCACAAGATTTTTCCAGCAGCTCCACGTGTAGCGCGTCCAAAGCCTGGCGTTTTTCTTCGTTGGGGGCTTGAGCCTTGGCTGTTTCGATGTGGTGGCGCATTTCTTGCAGCCATTTACCCCAATGCTCGAATCGGTATCCTGCTTTCTGGGCGCGGTTAATGCGCTCGTATGCGGCTTTAGCGCTTGTTTCAGGGTCGACCATTTTTCTGTCCTCTAGCCAGCGTCCGAAAATGATCGGGTAAGAACCGGCCGGTAGTCCGTACTCGCGAGTGAGTTTGCCCGCGTTTTCACCAGCAAGCCATCTCATCCCGATCTCGGTCTTTAATTCTACCGGCCAGAAACGCGGCACGCGTTCTTGACGGGCTAGGTCAAAACCATCACGATCAGCTTCCCGACAAATCCGGCGTGCTGTCTCATACGACACGCCCGCACGCGCAGCACACTGACTAACCCGCAAGCCCTGCTCATACAAATCCAGCACCATCAACCGACGCTGAAAACGCTCCTCTATCGACACAATCCCTCCCAAGACCAGGACTGTCCAACAACAAGGGTTCGGTCCAACAAAGACTCGAACGCTGCAATAAGGCACCAATCATTTGCGCAGGGGGCATCGGGAGAACCGAACCCCCCAGCGATGCGTCTGCTGTGACCGCAGCGTTCCGCCGACGTCCCTGTGGCTGTTCGTGCGGGCGGCGCCGGTCAACCACCCCGCGCTCGTTGCAGCGTCCTAGCCGAAGTGCTTAGCAGCAATCCCATCCAGCTGGTCCCTGATCTCAGCGAAGGGCTTGCCCAGGTCCAGTGCTCGCACCGCGATCTGGTTTCCGCTCATCTGGTAATCACCGTCGGGCTGCACATCCTGATCGGTCTTGGCGTAGAGCAACATGCCCGAAACGGTGTGGGGCACTCCCTTGGCTGCCAGCTCCGCCTCCTTGTTCTTCACGTAGGCGAAGATTTGATAGAGGTTCTGGGAGTGGATGGTGTGCTTACCCCACCGCTCCTGCGTCGAGCGCGAGTAGTACTTCGCGTCGATGATCAAGAAACAGTTGTCCCGGCTGAGTACGATGTCGCTCTGCATGGTGGGAAGCATCGTGCCCACCCCGTCATCCAGCGCCCATTTGATCTGCGGCGAGCTTGCCCTGGCCAGTCGGCATTCGGCTGCGTAGTACTCCAAGATGAACTTCTCAAACAGCCGTGCCATGTTCTCTGGTTTCAGGAAGCTCATGAGCCGCAGCTCGCCACGCTCGGTGGTCTGCAACATGCCCTCCAGCACCAGCTGGCAGATGGACAGCAGAATTCGATAGCTCTGCGTGTTGCGGGTGAAGCGGATAGACGCCCACCGGATCGCGGCGGGATCCACCTCCGTCACTTCGGTGAGAAACAGCAGGAGCCTGCGCAGCTCGTCGCGCCGCTGCTCGCTTACCGCGCCATGCCGCAGCAGGACCATCGCGGTGGTCTTGAGGACACGGTTCATCAGGTGGTCCACGCTGAGCTCGTCATACTCGCACGAAAGACTCTGCCGGCGGGCCAGACGATTGCGCACCGTGCCAGGTAGGTCGATCTTTCCCCGCAGGGTGCCAAGGTCCTCGGTGTGGCTCAGGTACTCGCGGTGCAGTCCCCGCTTTAGCTGGCGGGTAATGCCCATGGCCAGGATCGCCGCGAAGAGATCGTGGATGTGTTCGAACTCCTCGCCCGCAACGTCCTCCTCGCGGTCGGGGCGTAGGTCCTGTAAGGCGTAGGAGAGCATATAGAACACGTTCTTGATGAATATGCTCTTGTCCTTGATCACGGCTTTAGCACCTCGTGGAGCTTACGGATCCAGCTCTCCGCCTTGTCTTCGTCGTCGAACCAGTACTCCCGCAGCATCGGCGCGAGGTCGTAGTCGACCACCTCCGTCAGCCACTTCTCGGTAGCCTCTGGCCGACCGCAGAAGTAGCTGTGGCCGATGCAGAATCCTCGCCCCAGCGACCTGTCCTTGCGGATGTCCGCGTTGAGTTCCTTGACCACGCCAACCAGACGATCAAACGCCTCGCTCGCGAGCGCCTTGCGCAGGAAGGTAAATCCCTTGGAGTCGAAGCCGGGCTCGATCTCGAAGAAGCTGAAGCGTCGCCGCAGTGCGTAGTCAATCAGCGCCAAAGAACGATCGGCCGTGTTCATCATTCCGATGATGTGGAGGTTGGCCGGCACGCTGAAGTTCATGCCGTTGTACGCCAGCGTCGCCTTGTGCCCCCGGTAGTCCCGCTCGATCAGCATGAGCAGCTCGCCGAAGATCTTTGAGAGGTTACCTCGGTTGATCTCGTCGATGATGAAGAAGAAGTCCTTGTCCGGCTGGTTGGCTGCGCGCTGGCAGAACCGGTAGAAGACGCCGTACTGCAGCTCGAAGCCCTCACCCTGGGGCTTGTACCCCAGCATGAAGTCCTCGTAGGAGTAGTTCTGGTGGAACTGGACGAACTCGATGCGGGTGTCGTCCTTCTCCCCCATCAGCGACCAGGCAAGCCGCCTGGCGGCAAACGTCTTTCCGACGCCCGGCGCGCCCTGAAGGATGATGTTCTTCTTGTGCCCCAACACAGAGACGAGTTGGTCGTAACGGTCCTCGGTCATGTAGACCTCGGCCAGGAAGTCAGCTCGTGAGTACCCGGCCGCTCCCTTTTCTTCCGGGACCGGATTCTCCTCACGGATGAGGTCCAGCAGGAAGTCGTACTCCTCGGGCGTCAATTTAAACAGGCTGCCCATTGGGTTTTTGAGGTACTCCATGTCCCTCAGTTCCTGGCACGCAGCGAAGACCTCGTAGTCAATGGGAGTGGGAAGGCCCTCGGTCTTTTCGAATCGCAGTCTTTCCCCGTCTTGCTCCGCCACGATCCGCCCCAGCGCCACAATCTGCTTCACCGGCGTCGATTCGTAGCCGATAACAAGGTCACCCGCTCGGGCGTCCAGGAAGTGCTGGTGGATGCGGCGCTTGTTTCCGCGCTCGTTGTAGAGCGTGTAGCTCTGCTCCTCGCCCACAGCAATATCGGCAAAGCTCCACTTCCGGGGGTTAGCGTTCAGCCACCAATAGTGCCGTTCGCGGTCCAAGGGCTCCTCTTCTCCGTTGGGTTCGTTAGACGCGTAAAGAGCAACCTCGGAGGTGTCGAAGCGGTCGAGCGCTGCCAGCAGCTCCGGGCGCAGCCGCCAGATGAAGCTGCCCACTTCGTCCTTTTCAGCATCCCTGCCGATGTAGAGCACACGCCACCATTGCGCGCTGCCGTCTTCCCGGCCCGGCACGGGGCAGCCGGTCTTCTTCGCCACCCGCTTCGCCAGACCTACAGAGCCGGAAAGGTAGACGTTGTAACTGCCCCCGTATTTCTGCGCCAGGTACTTGCAGGAAGACTCCCCGCCGCAGTCCTTGATCCGAGCGACTATCTCCAGGCTCGACCTCGTGAACACGTTCTCGTCGTGCAGCAGCGCCAGCCAGTCGTCAACCGATAGGCCGGGATGGTACTGATCCTTGCTCGGCGTCCACTCTTGCGCCGTCGTCTGTGGTTCGTGAGCAAAGTGCTGTCCAACGTAGTAACAGAAGTCAGCCGTGAGCGTGCGGAGAGATGGGTCTGAATAGCAGTCGGGGGTGAGCTGCGACTGCAACAGTCCTGCTAGTTCGGGATCTTCTTGAAGGGTGGCGCAGATCTCGTCATAGAACGCGAGGTGGTTGCGCAGATTGTCCTTGTACTCCCCCTTCCTGAATCGGTAGCTTGTACCGAGCACCTGGGAAGCTGTCTTAGCCTCACCAAACCTGTAGACGTAGTAACGGTCTGGGTAACGCAACCACAAGTAGGTGGTTATAGCGTTCTCGCTCTGAAAGTGCTGCTTCGCACCGTGTCCATGAGTCTCAAGCAAGCGCTGAGCCCCGTGCTTGAAGGCCTCAATCCGCTCGTAGTAATCCCTACTCTCGTCAAATAGAGAGACAAACAGATCCCGAACCTCCTCTGGCGCCTCCTTAGCTAAGTCGACGATCATCCCAGCCGGGAAGTTGTTTGTGGAGGCGAGCAACTTGGAAGTCTTGGCAAGAGAACGCTCCAGCATACGGGAGAAGTTGGTGGCCTCTACGTCCCAGTTCTCCTGGAAGTGTCTCACCGCTTCCCACTTGTGCTTCTCTTCCGCCCAGTGGCGGGCATCGAAGTCCCGTTTGTAATCGGCAAGTATCTCGCGTAACCGAAACACGTCAAACATCGCTCGCTCCTTCACGGATGCCACAGCTTCTCCCGGACCCAGCAGTTGCTGTGCCCGTATTGAGAGCTGCACCGATTTTGGCACGGCGCGCCGGGGAGGGTACGCGCGAAACTCCTAAACGCGGAAAGGCCAGATCGTGAGCCTTAGTGGGCAAGGCACCGCAGCGGGCTAAAAGTCACCGTCTGGGACCGGACACATGCAGGTTAAGAACGAACCCCGGCCAGGGACTTCAGTCGGCAGTCAGCCGCGCCGCTACTGCTTCCACGATCGCTGCCGCCGCCTGCGCCTTGCTGCCACTGTCCTCGCCTACGTCCCCTCTGGCCGCCCCTACTAGTTGGCTGGTTTCCTATGCGCTGCGCATGAGGTCTACCAGGATCGGCAGCGCCGATGACGGATCTGGCCCCTGCCGCCCCGGTCGCATCTCGCTGTCAACAGTACGAGCGATCTTGCATGCGGCTTCCACCGCGCCGAACGGGAAGGTTGACGAAAGCACCTTGTTCTTCACGAGCCCCAAGCGCTCTACGCAGTCGTCTAGCTGTGTCGAGGTCAGAGCCGACCGCCTGTCTTCGACGTGCCAGCGCAGCCAGACTTCAAACTTCAGATTCGAAATCAGCAGGCTGATCTTCTCCCGTTGAGCGAAATGAATCGCAGAGGCCAGCGTCCGGTGTTGATCGACGTCTACCAGGCAAACGCACTCGTCAAATTCCTTGCCTCTCCGTGCGGCGTTGTCCCGGAACTCAATGCATTTCTGCACAACCTTGAGCGGGTCTTTTCCTACTGGAACGGACTTGACCGTAGTAGTAGTCCCTCTGCTGCGCAGGTAATCGTTGAGCCCCTCGACGTACTGGGGCTCAGTTCGCAGCCCCTCTGTGACAACAAGGATCCGCCGCGCAAGTTGCCGCGCTGGCCTCGCCTTGCGTTCTCGCCGCATTCCCGCCATCATTCCTCCGCTTGCCGAGAATCGATAAGTGCAGCGAACAAGCTGGGCGAAAGTCGCGGAGTTCCGCCGTACCGGCCCGTGAGGTAACGCTTTGCAACGTTGGCGTCTGGATGCTTGGGGAAATCAGCCAGGCACGTCAGCTCCGTCACGCCCTCGACCGTCTTGTCGGTGAACCAAACCTGCTCCGGCTCCAGCCGAACATCGCTAAGTGGCGAAAGCACGTACGACTCGTGACTGGTGAAAACCAACTGCGCGTGCCGAGTGTTGACGCATGGGTCCGCGAACGCACCGAGCAGCACGTCGAGCAGGTGCGGGTGAAGGCTTGCGTCGATCTCATCGACCAGCAGCAGGCCACCCCGCCGCAAAACCTGCAGCGCGGGCACCGCAATCGCGAGCCAGGCGATGGTGCCGTCGCTTTCCTCTTGGACGGAGAACTCTGGGCAATCCTCACCACTGCCACGATGGGAGAAGACGAGCCGCCTGGCAACCTGTTCCGCGACGTCTTCGGTCAGCTCCTCCTCTTTGACTTCCTCAGCTGGTTCCCGCACAGATTCGTGATCCCGCTGAGCGTCGCCGTCAAGTTCACGCCGGAGTCGTGAGATTGCCAGGCGTATCCGTTCCGGGACGTTCCTCTCCTCAACCCTGACCTTCGTCACGCCGATGTCTGCGACTCGCAGCAGCGCTTCCAGGTCGCTGAAAGTGACGTCGCCGTCCACGAGGAGGTCTGATAGGCGCCTTAACCGTGCGGCACGGTGTGAGTCCTTCACTAGGACAACGTCAAACCCTGCCAGGAGCTTGCGGGCGAAGCTCTTGAGTGGGGAATCCTCCAACAACAGTGCACGGCTAAGCACCAGTTCCCTGGCCGTTACCTTGATCTTCCCACCTAGGCTCTGGTGGAAGCTGAGAACGCTCTCTTCCCGGTCCCGTTCGAGCAAAGTACGCCAACGCGAGGTGACTTCGCGCATCCACTCGCGCCTGATTCCGTCTCGGTCGACCTCGAAACCGTACAGGTAGCGTCGTCCATCGATAACCACGTCAAGCTCGTACAGGCTCGAGGATTCCTGGGATTCAGCATCGAGTTTGAAGGGGGCACGCACCATGTTCTTGGAGGCTTGCCACTCGGTAGCAGAAAGCACGATCGCGGTGTAGGCGTATCGGAAGGCGTCCAGAATCGCCGACTTGCCCGTGGCATTGCCGCCGAAGATCCCGGCAAGCGGGTAAATGGAGGTCCCCCAATCGCCGTCCTTGGGCAGGAGCGTCTTTAGTGACGGTCGAGTTAAGTCGATCTCGACCTCGTCACGGATGCTCTTGTGGTTGCGGACAGAGAAGCGCAGCAACGTCATGCGCCCACAATATCACCCTGAAGGGCCCCTTCTACACGTTTTTCGAGCCAGGCGGCTAGCTCAGCCGCGCCGCTACTGCTTCTACGATCGCTGCCGCCACCTGCGCCTTGCTGCCGCTGGCCTGGCCGACGTTGCCGCCCGCCCCGTCCAGCAGGAACACCTGCGTGTCCACGGCGCCAAAGCCGGCGCCGCCGCCCACTCGGTTTACCACCGTCAGATCGGCGCCCTTGGAGCGCGCCTTGCGCGCGCCGTATTCCAGCACGCTGCCGTGCTCGTCGCCCGTCTCCGCCGCGAAACCCACCACCAGGGCCGGGCGCGTGGGAATTCCCCCGACCAGCGGCGGATCCTGCGAGAGCTCAGCCAGCACGTCCACCGTGGGCACCAACTCGATGGACCAGCCGCCCTCGCCGGCGCGCTCGGCGTCCGTGCGCTTGCGCTTGGCATCCAACGGCTCGCGCGGCGTAAAGTCCGCCACCGCCGCCGCCATGATGACACAATCCGCCACCGGCCCAGCCCCGCCGCCGCTCGCGGCGGCCCGCACCGCCTGCCGCAAATCAGCAGCGCTCACCACCGGCACTACTGCAACCTCATCGGGCAGCCGCGCAAGCAGGTCCGCGCCCACGTTCGCGGCCACCAGCGTCACCCGCGCCCCAGCGCGCGCCGCAGCGAGAGCCAGCTCCACGCCCATCACGCCGGTGGAGGCGTTGGCCAGGTAGCGCACCGGGTCTATCGCCTCGCGCGTCCCCCCGGCACTGATCACCACGTGCCGACCGGCCAAATCCCCCACCACACCGCACCCGGCCGCACTTTCCAGACCGGCCGGCGCAGCGTCGTCCACAAACGCCCCCGCCGCACCGACTCCCGCCGCAACATCCGAACCGGCCGGCGCAGCGTCGTCCACCAATGCAATGGCCGCAGCGAAAATGGCCTCGGGGTCAGGCAGGCGCCCGATCCCAGAATCGGAACCGGTCAGCCGCCCGGAGGCCGGCGTCAGCACGCTCACGCCGCGCCGCCGCAGGAGCGCCACGTTGTCCTGCGTGGCCGGGTGGTTCCACATCTCGGTGTGCATGGCGGGCGCCACCAGGACCGGGCAAGCGGCGGTCAGCAGCACGGCCCCCAGTAGGTCGTCGGCGCGGCCGGTAGCGGCGCGTGCCAGGAAGTCGGCGGTGGCGGGGGCGACCACCACCAAATCCGCCTCCTGCCCTAGGCGCACGTGGTCCACACCCTCGGCGTCCTCGAACACGTCGGTGCGCACCGGCTCGTGGGACAGCGCGGCGAACGTGGCCTCCCCCACCATCCGCAGTGCGTTGTGGGTGGGCACCACGCGTACCCGGTGCCCCGCCTCCGTGAAGAGGCGCAGCAGCAAAACTGACTTATATGCAGCGATGCCCCCCGTTACCCCCAGAACAATCCGGAGGCCACGGGGGGCACTGCTAGTGGTGTCAGGCATCCTGACCGAAGTCGGTGGCGAAGTCAGCCGCGAAGTCCGCGCTGAAGTCGGTCGCAACCTGGTCGGTCACGCCCGGCACCTCGATGGAAGAGAAGTCCGGCATGGTCGGGGCCACCGGAGCGACGGGCTCCTTGCGCTCCACGCGACGCAGCAGACCGGCGTTGATCTCACGCAGCGCGATGGACAGGGGCTTGTCCTCCGGCTGGTAGTCAACCAGCGGGCCCACGGTCTCGAACAGGCCGTGCTCCAGCTGCTGGTGGTAGGTGTTGATCTGGCGGGTGCGGCGCGCCGCGTACGTCACCAGCGCGTACTTGGACTCCACCTGCGTGAGCAGCTCGTCAATCGGCGGCTCAATAATGCCCTTACCAGTTCCAGTCACAGCCATGGGCGCAATCCTACCGGGCCAGGCCCAGAATCTCTTCCAACTCGCTGGTGGCACGCGCCACGTCGTCGTTGACCACCTCGCGGTCGAACTCTGCGCGGGCGGCCAGCTCCACCTTGGCCGTGGCTAGGCGGCGGGCGCGTTCCTCCTCGCCCTCCGTGCCGCGCCCCACCAGGCGACGCTCCAGTTCCTCCCACGACGGCGGCACCACGAACACCAGCAGCGCCTCCGGCATGGCGGCGCGCACCTGGCGTGCCCCATCCAGGTCGATTTCCAGCAGGGCGCTGCGACCGGCGGCGAGCTCTGCCTCCACCGGTCCACGCGGGGTGCCGTACAGGTTTGCGCCGTGCACCTCCGCCCACTCCAGCATCTGCCCGCCGCGCACCAGCTCCTCGAAGCGATCGCGGGTGACGAAGTGGTAGTGCACCCCGTCCTCCTCCCCCGGGCGCGGGGCGCGAGTGGTGGCGGAAACCGAGACGAACAGGTCCGGGTGGCGGCGGCGCAGCTCGGCCACCAGTGTGCCTTTGCCTACGGCCGTCGGGCCGGCCAGTACCACTAGGCGTGCCTGCGTGCTCACTTTGCCCCTCCCTGGATTGCCGTCTGGGTGGCCGACGTTGCCGCCCCACCTGCCGCCTGCGCCACCACAGCGCGCATTGCCGCTGCCTCCGCCTGGGCCGCCTGCGCCAACCCGGCAGGGCCGTGCTTGAGCACTCCCCGCGAGGAGGAGGCCAGCACGTAGGGCAGGGCGGCACCAAAGACTCGCTGCAGGTCCTCGGGGCCGGCACCCTGGGCGCCCACGCCGGGGGCCAGGATCGGGCCGTGCAGGGCCGGCAGGTCTGTGCCGGTGGTCTGGGCCGCCTCCCCGATGGTGGCTCCCACCACCACACCGAAGCTGCCCCAGGTGGTGCCCTCGGCGCGCTCGGCGTCGTTCAACTCCGCCAGGCCTGCCACGATCGACGCGGCCACGGAGCGCTCCCCCGTCCGGGCGTGCTGCACGCTGGCGCCCTCCGGGTTGGAGGTCAGGGCCAGCACAAAGGCGCCGCGCCCGGTCTGGCGGGCCAACTCCAGGGCCGGGTTCAAGGAGCCCAGGCCCAGGTAGGGCGAGAGCGTGATGGAGTCGGCACGCAGCGGGCTGGCGTCGTCCAGGTAGGCGGCCGCGTAGCCGCCCATGGTGGAGCCGATGTCGCCGCGCTTGACGTCCAGCACGGTCAGCACGCCGGCCTCACGGGCCGCGGCCAGCACGTCCTCCAGCGCCGCCACGCCCCGCGAGCCGTGGCGCTCGAAGAAGGCCGACTGCGGCTTGAGGGCGGCCACCTTGCCCGCCAGCTGCTCCACCACGGTCAGGCCGAAACTCCGCACGCCGGCGGCGTCGTCGTCCAAACCCCACTGCGCCAGCAGGCCGGCGTGCGGGTCGATGCCCACGCAGAGGGGGCCGTGGGCGGCAACTGCGGCCGCCAGGCGATCACCGAAGGCGGCGCTCACTTGGCCACCTCCGCCCTCGCCCGGCGCTCGCGCAGGTCGGCGGCGTACTCCTGCAGGGAGCGCACCTTCAGCTCGGCGTCGCGGGCGGCGTCGATCGCCTGCACCGCCGCGTCGAACTGCTGCACCGTGGTGATGATCGCGCGGTCGGCCGCCGTGGTGGCGGTACGGATCTCGTAGCCGTCGGCGCGGGCGCCCTGGCCTGCCGGGGTGTTGATGACCATGTCCACCTCGCCGGCAATGATCCGCTCCACGATGGTGGGCTCGCCGTTCTCGCCCCGACCGGCGGAGTGCTTGCGCGCCACCTCGCAGTCGATGCCGTTGCGGCGCAGCACCACGGCGGTGCCCTCCGTGGCCAGGATCTTGAAGCCCAGCTCCAGCAAGCGGCGGGCCGGCAGCGCGATCTGCCGCTTGTCGCGGTCTGCGATGGAGATGAAGACCGTGCCGGAGGTGGGCAGACCACCGTAGGAGGCCAGCTGGGACTTGGCGAAGGCCAGCGGGAAGTTGGCGTCAAAGCCCATCACCTCGCCGGTCGAGCGCATCTCCGGGCCCAGCACCGTGTCCACCACGCGGCCGGACTCCGTGCGGAACCGCTTGAAGGGCAGCACGGCCTCCTTCACCGCGATCGGGTCGGACAGGTCCGTGAAGCGCGCGTCCGTGGCCGGCAGCACGCCCTCGGCCCGCAGCTGCGCGATTGTCTCCCCCGCCATCACGCGGGCCGCCGCTTGCGCCAGCGCCGTGCCGGTCGCCTTGGCCACGAACGGGACGGTGCGCGAGGCACGCGGGTTGGCCTCGATCACGTACAGGACGTCTGAGACCAGCGCGAACTGGATGTTGAGCAGGCCGCGCACGCCCACGCCCCGAGCAATCGCCAGGGTGGAGGCCGCGATCCGCTCGATGACCGCGGACGACAACGTCATGGGCGGCAGCACACACGCGGAGTCGCCGGAGTGAATACCGGCCTCCTCGATGTGCTCCATGATTCCGCCGATGAACAGGTCCTGGCCGTCATAGAGCGCGTCGACGTCGATCTCCACCGCGTCGTCCAGGAAGCGGTCGATCAGCAGCGGGCCTGCCGCGTAGCAGTCGCCGGAACGCGCCAGGTAGTCGCGCAGGCCGTCCTCGCTGTAAACGATCTCCATGCCGCGTCCACCCAGCACGAAGCTGGGACGCACCAGCACCGGGTAGCCAACGGCCGCCGCCACGCTGAGCGCCTGCGAGTCGCTCACGGCGGTGCCGTGGGCCGGGCTCGGCAGGTTGGCCTCCTCCAGCACCGCCCCAAAGGCCTCACGGTCCTCTGCAGCAGCGATCGCCTCCGGGGTGGTGCCCAGAATCGGCACCCCGGCCTCCTTCAGGCGCGCCGCCAGCGACAGCGGCGTCTGGCCGCCCAGCTGAACGATCATGCCCGCCACCGGGCCGGCCGCCTTCTCCGCCTCGTAAACCTCCATCACGTCCTCGAACGTGAGGGGCTCAAAGTAGAGGCGGTCGGAGATGTCGTAGTCCGTGGAGACGGTCTCAGGGTTGCAGTTGACCATCACGGTCTCGTAGCGCTCCCGCAGAGCGAAGGTGGCGTGCACGCACGAGTAGTCGAACTCGATGCCCTGGCCGATCCGGTTGGGGCCCGAGCCCAGGATGATCACGGCCTCGCGCTCACGCGGGCGCACCTCCGTCTCCTCGTCGTAGGAGGAGTAGTGGTAGGGCGTGGCGGCCTCGTACTTCGCCGCGCAGGTGTCCACCGTCTTGAACACGGGACGCACCGCGAAGGCGCGGCGGATCTCCCGCACCGTACGCTCCTCCAGGCCCCGAATCTCCGCGATCTGGACGTCAGACAGGCCGTGGGCCTTAGCCTCACGCAGCACCGCCGGAGTCAGCACCGGGGCATCGGCCACGGCGCGGGCCACCTCGTCGATCAGGAACAGCTGGTCCAAGAACCAGTGGGCGATCTCGGTGGCAGCGTAGAGCTGCTCCAAAGTGGCACCACCACGAATGGCCTGCTGCACCTGGATCAGGCGCCCCTCCGTGGGGGTCTTGATCGCCTCCAGCAGCTGCGCCGTCTCCTGCGGGCTCGGCGCCGGGCCGCGCCAGTGGAAGCAGGTGTCCTTCTTGTCGATGGAGCGCATGGCCTTGCCCAGCGCCTCGGCAAAGTTGCGGCCCAGCGCCATCGCCTCACCCACGGACTTCATCGCCGTGGTGAGGGTCGGGTCCGCCGCCGGGAACTTCTCAAAGGCAAAGCGCGGCACCTTGACCACCACGTAGTCCACGGCCGGCTCCAAGGAGGCCGGGGTGGAGCCCGTGATGTCGTTTTGGATCTCGTCCAGCGTGTAGCCCAGCGCCAGGCGGGCGGCGATCTTGGCGATCGGGAAGCCCGTGGCCTTGGAGGCCAGCGCGGAGGAACGCGAGACGCGCGGGTTCATCTCGATGACCACCACGCGCCCTGTGGTGGGGTGAATGGCGAACTGAATGTTGCAGCCGCCGGTGTTCACGCCCACCTCGCGGATCACCGCGATACCGATGTCGCGCAGGTTTTGCACCTCCGCGTCCGTCAGGGTCAGGGCCGGGGCCACGGTGATGGAGTCACCGGTGTGCACGCCCACGGGGTCCACGTTCTCGATGGTGCAGACCATCACCGCGTTGTCGGCGGGGTCGCGCACCAGCTCGAGCTCGATCTCCTTCCAGCCCAGGATCGACTCCTCCAGCAGCACCTCGGTGGTGCGCGAGTGGTACAGGCCGGCCCCGGCGATGCGGTCCAGGTCCTCCGCGTTGAACGCGATGCCCGAACCCAGGCCACCCATGGTGAAGGAGGGGCGCACCACCACCGGGTAGCCCAGCTCCTCGACGGCGGCGTGGCACTCCTCCAGCGTGTGGGCGATGGCCGAGCGGGCCACCTCCGCGCCGCAGCGCTCCACCACGGCCTTGAACTCCTCGCGGTCCTCACCGGCGTTGATCGCCTCCAGGCGGGCACCGATCAGCTCCACGTTGTACTTGTCCAGCACGCCGGCCTCGGCCAGCGCCACCGCCGTGTTCAGGGCGGTCTGGCCACCAAGGGTGGGCAGCAGGGCGTCGGGGCGTTCCTTGGCGATGATGGCCTCCACGGCCTCCACCGTGATCGGCTCAACGTACGTGGCGTCGGCGATGTCCGGGTCCGTCATGATCGTGGCCGGGTTGGAGTTGACCAGGATGACGCGCACGCCCTCCTCGCGCAGCACCCGGCAAGCCTGGGTGCCCGAGTAGTCGAACTCGCAGGCCTGACCGATCACGATCGGCCCGGAGCCGATCACCAGTACGGATTTGATGTCACTACGGCGCGGCATTAGCCCTCCTGCTTCACGCTGGGGGTGGCCCCACCCTGGGCGCGCCGCGCCTCAACGAGGGACAAGAACTGGTCAAAGTGCTCGGAGTACTGCGGCTCGGCCGCAGCGCCCCGATGTTGCTGCACGGAGAAGGCGGGCACGTCCAGCGCGCGCAGCTGCTCCACCGCGCGGCCGTCCACCGAAACCCGGCTGGCCTCCACGCGGCCATAGCGCCCATCGTCGTGCGGGGCCACGGAGAGCCCGGTCAGGGGCGCGTCCACAGCCGTGACCGGCGCTGCGTGGCCCTCTGCCCCCGCCTGGCCGTCGGTCAGCTTGTAGCTGCCATACCCAAGGGCGCGGCCCAGCAGCTGGTGGCCAAGGCCGGTGCCGAGGAAGGGCACGCCCGCGTCCAGCACGCCGCGCGCCAGCTCAACGGCGCTGCCGGCGCCGCTCGCCTCGCCCGGGCCGTCAGAGAAGAACACTCCGTCCGGCGCCAGGGCCAGCAGCTGGTCCAGGGTGACGGACTGTGCCACCACGCTTACGCGCGCGCCGCGCTGGGCCAGGTGCTGCGCGGCCCCCGCCGCGCCGCCCAGGTCAACCGCCACTAGGTGGGCGCTCGCCGCGCCGTCCCCGCCGATCGTCTCGATCACGCGGGCCTGCGCGGCCCGGGCCTGGTGGGCGGCCTCAGCGCCGTTGACCGGCGCCTGGGAGCGCACCACGTCCACCAGCACGGCCACAGCAGCGGGGCTGAGGTCCTCGCTGTGGGAGGGCAGCGCGTCGCCGGAGAAGATGCCGGCGCGCATCGCACCGTTGTCGCGCAGGTGGCGGGTCAGTGCGCGGGTGTCGACGTGGCTGATACCAACCACGCCGGCCTCGCTCAGCGCGTCCTCCAGCTCACCCTCCTCGCCGCGCCACGCGGCGCGCCGAGCCGGGTCGCGCACTACCAGCCCGGCCACCCAGGTGTTCTGGTCCCCGGCCGGGGACCCCATGCCGGTGTTGCCGATGTGCGGGAAGGTCATCACCGCGATCTGGCCGCAGTTGGCCGGGTCGGTGAGGATTTCCTGGTAGCCGGTCATGCCGGTGGAGAAGAAGATCTTGCCCAGGGTGCGCCCACGCGCCCCGTAGGCACGACCGCGAAAGACGCGACCGTCCTCGAGGACAACTAGCGCCAGCTCGCTCTTGCTCATGCCTCCACCTGCAGCTCTCCGTTCAGCACGGTGGCGCGGCCGCCGTAGAAGGTGGCCATGACCTGGCCGGGCAGCTCGCAGCCCTTGTACGGGCTGTTGGTGGACTTGGTGGCCTGGGTGGCGGGGTCCACCACGCGGCGCACGCTGGGGTCGACCAGGGTGACGTGGGCGGGGGCGCCCACCACCAGGCCCTGGCCCTGGCTGGTGATGCGGCCGATCTTGGCCGGGGTGGTGGACATGACGCGGGCGACGTCGGCCCAGGTCATGCGGCCGGTGTCCACCATGACGTCCTGCACCACGGACAGGGCGGTCTCCAGCCCGGTCATGCCGAAGGCGCCGGCGGCCCACTCGCAGTCCTTGTCCTCCAGCGGGTGCGGGGCGTGGTCGGTGCCCACGATGTCGATGGTGCCGTCGGCCAGGCCGGCACGCACGGCCTCCACGTCCTCGCGGGTGCGCAGCGGCGGGTTGACCTTGTAGAGCGGGTCGTAGGTGGCCGCCTTCTCCTCGGTGAGGAACAGGTGGTGTGGGGTGACCTCTGCGGTGACGTCGATGCCCCGGGACTTGGCCCAGCGCACCAGCTCCACGCTGCCGGCGGTGGACAGGTGGCACACGTGCAGGCGGGAGCCCACGTGGGCGGCCAGCTGGATGTCGCGGGCGATGATGGCCTCCTCGGCCACCGCCGGCCAGCCGGCCAGGCCCAGCTGCGCGGACAGCGGGGACTCGTTCATTTGGGCGCCCTCGGTCAGGCGCGGCTCCTGGGAGTGCTGGGCGATCACGCCGTCAAAGGAGCGCACGTACTCCAGGGCGCGGCGCATGAGCACCGGGTCGTGGACGCACTTGCCGTCGTCGCTGAAGACGCGCACGCGCGCCTTGGAGGCGGCCATGGCGCCGAGCTCGGTCAGTGCCTTGCCCTCCAGGCCCTTGGAGACGGCGCCGATGGGGCGCACCTCCACCCAACCGGCCTCCTGGCCCAGGCGGGCCACCTGCTCCACCACGCCGGCGGTGTCCTGCACCGGGGTGGTGTTGGCCATGGCGAACACGCAGGTGAATCCGCCCAGGGCGGCGGCGCGGGTGCCGGTCTCCACCGTCTCGGCGTCCTCGCGGCCCGGCTCGCGCAGGTGGGTGTGCAGGTCAACCAGGCCGGGCAGGGCCACCAGGCCGTCGGCCTCGACCACGCGCGCCCCGGCACCGGCCGCCTCGGCAGCGTCGGCCCCGATGGCGGCGATCACGCCGTCAACCAGCGCGATGTCGGCCTTTTCGCCGCCCAGAATGGCGGCAGACTTAATCAGAGTGTTCATCACAGCTCGGTCCCTTCGCTAGCCAGGAGAAGATAGAGGGCGGCCATGCGCACAGCCACGCCGTTGGCCACCTGCTCCACGATGCGGGAGCGGGCGTGATCCGCCGCCTCGGCGGAGATCTCCAGCCCACGGTTCATGGGGCCGGGGTGCAGGATCTGGCAGTCCGCGGGCAGCGCGGCCAGGCGGTTGGTGCCCAGGCCGTACTCGCGGTGGTACTCCTCCGGGGAGGGGAAGAAGCCGCCGCCGGCGCTGCTCATGCGCTCGCGCTGGACGCGCAGCATCATCACGGCGTTGGGGCGGGCGGTGGCGATGGCCTCGTCGAGGTCGAAGCTGACGCGGCAGGGCCAGTTCTCCACGCCCATCGGCAGCAGCGTGGGCGGGGCCACCAGGGTGACCTCGGCGCCCAGGGTGTGCAGCAGGTCCACGTTGGAGCGGGCCACGCGCGAGTGCAGGATGTCTCCCACGATCACCACGCGCGCGCCTTCCAGGGTGGCGCCACGCTCGGGGGCCTGCCCGCCGCCCGGGCGGCCCGGCCCGGCGATGTGGCGGCGCATGGTCATGGCGTCGAGCAAAGCCTGGGTGGGGTGCTGGTGGGTGCCGTCGCCGGCGTTGAGGACCGGCACGTCGATCCAGCCGGCGTAGGCCAGGCGGTGGGCGGCGCCGCTGGCGGAGTGGCGCACGATCACGGCGTCGGCGCCCATGGCCTGCAGGGTCAGGGCGGTGTCCTTCAGGCTCTCGCCCTTGGAGAGGGAGGAGCCCTTGGCGGAGAAGTTGATGACGTCCGCAGACAGGCGCTTGGCGGCGGCCTCGAAGGACAGGCGGGTGCGGGTGGAGTCCTCGAAGAAGAGGTTGACCACGGTCTTGCCGCGCAGGGTGGGCAGCTTCTTCACGGAGCGCGACTGCGTTGCCGCCATCACCTCCGCAGTGTCCAGGATTTCGAGGGCCTCAGCCAGGCAGAGGTCGGCGGCGTTGAGGAGGTGACGCATCAGTTTTCCTTCTTCAGAACCACGGCGTCACGGCCGTCGGTCTCTTCGAGCAGTACGCGGATGGATTCGGAGCGCGCGCTGGGCAGGTTCTTGCCCACGTAGTCGGCGCGGATGGGCAGCTCGCGGTGGCCGCGGTCGACCAGGCAGACCAGCTGCACGCTGGCGGGGCGGCCCACGTCCTTGCAGGCGTCCAGGGCGGCGCGCACGGTGCGGCCGGAGTAGAGCACGTCGTCTACCAGCACCACGGTCTTGCCGTCGATGCCGCCGCCGGGGATGAAGGTGGGCTCGGGGACGCGAGTGGGCTGACGGTCCAGGTCATCGCGGTACATGGTGATGTCGAGTGCGCCGACGGGCACGACCACGCCCACGTCTGCCAGGCGCGCGGCGAGCCGGCGGGCCAGGGGCACTCCTCGTTTGGGGATGCCGAGCAGGATGACTCCCTCGGCACCAGAGTTTCGCTCGATGATCTCGTGGGCTATGCGCGTGAGGGAACGGGAGATCTCGGCAGCGCCAAGAACCTCCTTGCCCTCGAACGCTTGCTGGTCTGCGACCATTTCTGCCCCCTTCCCCGCCTCTCTGGACGGCTCTTAAAGGATGTTGGCAAGCTCAATCGTAGACCCGCTTTCCCCCTGGCGGTGCCCGCGCCCGCGCAGTGAAATCCGCCCTGTGTTTAACGGCACTTGGTGGCGGGGGCGGTGGTGGCCGACGCTGCCGTCCCTACCGCTGCGTGGGCAACCCGGCCGCGTTTCGCCCTGACCGGCCCGGCGATGCAGACGCACCTTGCTTAACTGATTTAGGCTTGCCTTATGTCTAGTCGTGATGCGCTTCCGCTGCCCCAGTCCGATCGTCCCACCGCCACCGCCCCGGGCCACTGGGTGCTGGCCCGCGCCGGCAAGCGCGTGCTCAGGCCGGGGGGCGCCGCCCTGACCACCGCGATGCTGGCGCGCGCCGAGCTGGCTGGCGCGCAGGTGGTGGAGTTCGCGCCCGGGCTGGGCCGCACCGCCACGGAGATCTGCAAGGCGCCCATCTCTAGTTACACCGGGGTGGACCAGGACCCGGACGCGGCCGCGCGGGTCTCCCAGCTGGTCGCCGCCCACGGCCACGCCCTGCAGGCCGACGCCCGCGAGACCGGGTTGCCGGACGCCAGCGCGGACGTCGTGGTCGGTGAGGCCATGCTGTCCATGCAGTCCGAGAAGGGCAAGCGCCAGATCATCGCCGAGGCGGTGCGCCTGCTGCGCCCGGGCGGCCGGTACGCGATCCACGAGCTGGGGTTGCGCCCCGACGACGTGGCGGACGCGGTGAAGGTGGACATCACCAAGAACCTGGCCCGCGCCATCCACGTCAACGCCCGCCCGCTCACGCGCGCCGAGTGGACGGCGCTGCTCACCGACGCCGGCCTGGTGGTGGACTGGGTGGGCACCGCCCCGATGGCGCTGCTCAAGCCGGGCCGTAACCTGCGCGACGAGGGCGTCAGGGGCGTGGCCCGCATCCTGTTCAATGTGCTGCGCGACCGCGAGCTGCGCCGCCGCGTGCTGACCATGCGCGCTACGTTCAACAAGTACAAGTCCCACCTTGAGGGCATCGCGATTGTTGCCCACCGCCCGGAGGAGAGTTAAATGGCCGACGTTCCACCCGCCGCCACGAACAGCGCCGACCTGGTGATGACCGACCTGCCCGACGCGGCAGCTCTGGTCTCGATCCAGCCGGAGGCCACCGTGTCCCGTACCGTGATGCGCGCCGAGGGGGTGCGCGCCGTGGTCTTCGCCTTCGACGAGGGCGAGCGCCTTTCCGAGCACACTGCGGCAGTGCCCGCGATCGTGCAGGTGCTGGAGGGCCGCCTGCGCATCGGCGCCGACGGGCGCTACGTGGACCTGGCCCCGGGCGGAGTGGTGCACTTCTCCACCCGCCTGCCGCACGAGGTCATCGCGCTCGAGCCCAGCAAGATGGTCCTGTTCCTGCTGGACTGCCGGCAGAGCAAGGCCAAGGCGGCCCAGTCCGCCTAGCTCCCCGCCCGGGAGCGGATGTTTCCCGGCTACAGCTGAAAGGGGGTTGTGCCACTCGCGAGTGGCACAACCCCCTTTCGGTGTGCACGTGCCGGCCTGGCAGCGCTCCGGCCGGCCCTCTCGGGGCGGCACGTGGCCAGCGTCGGCCCTCCCCTGCTACATGGTGGCGCGCAGCGTGGGCGCCAGGTCCTTCAGGCGACCAAGCAGGCCGTTCACCACGCGCGGGGATTCCTCGGTGGAGAGCAGCGCGGCCAGGTTGGCGGCCTCGTCCATCACCACGTTCGGGTCGGTGTCGGTGAACAGCATCTCCCAGGCCCCCACCCGCAGGATGCAGCGATCCACGGGCGGCAGCAGGGAGAACGCGCGGCCGGACTGGTAGGTCTCCAGCACGTCCTCCACCTGCGCGTAGTGCTCCGCCACCCCGGCCAGGATGACGGCGGCGAACTCGGGCAGCGGGGACGGCGCGGCGGTGACCTGCTTGCGCTGCTCCAGCAGCTGCGCGATCTGGGCGCCGTCGCGCAGGCCGGTCAGGTCCGCCTCGAACAGCACCTCGACCGCGCGGCGGCGGGCCTTGGAACGGGAAGTAGTTTGAGGGGCCACTTAGTCGTTCACGCGGCCCAGGTAGTCGCCAGTGCGGGTGTCCACCTTGACCTTGGTGCCGATCTCCAGGAACAGCGGCACCTGGATCTCGAAGCCGGTGGCGATGGTGGCGGGCTTGGTGCCGGCGGAGGAGCGGTCACCCTGCAGGCCCGGCTCGGTGTAGGTGATCTCCGTGACGATGGAGGCCGGCAGGTCGATGTAGAGCACGGCGCCGTCGTGGAGGGCCACGATGCACTGCTGGTTCTCCTGCAGGAAGTTGCGGTTGTCGCCCACGGTCTCGCCCGGAACGGCGATCTGCTCGTAGGTCTGGGTGTCCATGAAGACGTAGTCGTTGCCGTCCTGGTACAGGTACTCCATGTCGCGGCGGTCGACGGTGGCCGTCTCCACCTTCAGGCCGGCGTTGAAGGTGCGGTCAACGATCTTGCCGGAGAGCACGTTCTTGATCTTGGTGCGCACGAAGGCCGGGCCCTTGCCGGGCTTGACGTGCTGGAACTCGATCACGGTCCAAAGCTGGCCCTCGATCTTGAGCACCATGCCGTTCTTCAGGTCGTTGGTCGTTGCCACTTTCGCTACCTCGGTTCACTGTCTGGATTTTTTACCGCCCATCAGGATACCAAGGTGAGCAACCACTTTCCCAGCAGGCCTACGCCACAAGCCCACGCCAGGGACGTGAGAGTGCCTACGCGCCAGCCAAGCGGTCGATAATGCGGACGCGGCCGCCTTGCCGCCCGGCGTCCTAGCTGAGGAAACCCACCACTGCAGCTGAGCCGAGCAGCACCAACGCGACCAATGTTGCCACCATCGACTGCCTCAAGCATCGGTACTTCTTTTCCACGATTCCCCCGAGCACCACGCATTGGGAGGCAAGCATCCTCACCGGGCACTGTGCGAAAATCTGCTCCAGCTGAAGTGGGTTTGCGCTGGCTGCCGCCCGAAAATACAGGTAGGAGGCCCTCACGGAGCCGATCGGCTTGGACAAGCCGCGAGGAAAGACAATCATCACCGCCCACCACGTCGCGTAGACCGTGGCACCGAGCCCCACTAGAAGCAGGATCTGTACCCAGGCGTTCAGCCCTTCCAACCTTCGCCCGCCGGGCTCCAAGGAGACCAGGATGGGTGCTAGCAAGATGCCCAGAAAGGCCAGAAGAATGGACGCCTTCGTGTCCACCTGAGTGACGCGTTCTTGCAGTTGCGTGTACGTTTCCCACGCCCGCTCTTCGGCGCGCGAATCAGTAAACTCGCTGCTTCCTGCCACAGGCACGTCACCGCTTTGCTCAGGCGTTGCTTGACTGTCCATGCCGCCCCAAACCTGCCTTTCAAACCCAGCTTCCCGCACCCGGTCCTTGAGCGGCTAAAGGCTACACCCCCTGAAAGGCCCCAGCCTTTATTCGCCCCGACCCGCTCGCCTACAGCGCCGCGCCGAGCACCCGGGCGGCGACCTCGGCCACCGTCAGGAAGGAGGTGTCCACGTTGCTCGTGGCGACCTGCTGGTAGAGCGGCAGGCGCTCGCGCCTCATCTGCCCCAGCATCGCGCGCGGGGTGAGGGCGGCCAGCCCGCCTGGCGCGGTGAAGCCGAGCCGCCTAGTTAGCGCCGCGAGGTCGGCGTCCAGGTGGACGACGCTGCCGCCCGCCGCCCCGAATCGCGCCAGGTCGGCGCGAACGGCCGGGTCGTCCACCACCTCCGAGGAGAACACCAGCACCTCCCCCGGCGCCGCGTTCTGCGCGGTGCCAGCCGACGGCGAGTCGCCCAGCGCCGCCAGGCGCTCGCGCGCGGCGGCAGCCGCTGCGGCCGCGAACTCATCGCCGCGTTCAGCCAGGTAGGCCTCTGAGCGGCTGGAGTTGGTGGCGGCGCTGGCGGCAGCGTCGGACTCCCACACCCGCCAGCCGGCCTTGCTCAACTCGGCCGCCACGGCGCTCTTACCGCTGCCCGGGGCGCCCACCAGGACGATCGCGCTCACGCGCGCACCGCCTCATAGGCGCGCTCCAGGGCCGCCTCGTCATCCACCACGTGCACTGCGGGCTTGCCCAGCTCGCTCAACAGCACGAATCGCAGGGAGCGCGAGCGCACCTTCTTGTCGCTCGCCATGAACTCGCGCAGCGGCGCGAAGTCCCCGGCATAGGTGACGGGCAGACCCACCGCCCGCAGCAGGCGGCGGTGGTGCTCCACCAGGCCGGGCGGCGCCACGCCCAGCTCCTCCGCCAGCGCGGCGGCGTACACGCACCCGATGGAGACGGCCGCGCCGTGACGCAGCTGGTAGTTCTCGTTTCGCTCAATCGCGTGGGCCAGCGTGTGGCCGTAGTTGAGGAACTCGCGCAGGCCGGCCTCGCGCAGGTCGGCGCTCACCACGGCCGCCTTGACCGCGATGGCGCGCTCCATGACCTCGCGCAGCTCCTCCACCGGCCCGTCCACCAGTCCCTGCGCGTGGCCCTCCACGCGCTCCAGGATCATCGGGTCTGAGATGAAGCCGCACTTGATGACCTCCGCCAGGCCCGTGACCCGCTCGATCTGCGGCAGGGTGCGCAGCGCCTCCAGGTCGCACACCACGGCGCGCGGCGGGTGGAATGCGCCCACCAGGTTCTTGCCCGCCTCCGTGTTGATGCCGGTCTTGCCGCCCACTGCGGCGTCCACCATCGCCAAGACCGTGGTGGGCACCTGGATCACCCCCACACCGCGCAGCCAGGTGGCCGCCGCGAAGCCCGCCTGGTCGGTGCAGGCACCGCCCCCCAGGCCGATCACCACGTCCTGGCGGCCGGCGCGCTCCCGCCCCAGCACCTCCCAGATCCCGGCGGTGACCTCCAACGTCTTTGCCCCCTCCCCGTCCGGGATGGGGTGGAGCACCACCTTCAGCTCAGGAGAGGTGGCCGGGCTGAACTCCAGGTGCTCGGCCAACTGCCGGGCGCGCTGCGCCAGCGCGTGCGGGTGCACGATCACGGCGCGGCCTGGCACGGTGCCCACCTGCGCAGCCACCTCGGCCTCCAGGCCGTGGCCCACCGCCACCTTGTAGGGGCTCTGCCCGCCCACCTCGATGCGGGTGGTGCGTCCTATACCCAGGCGCACCTGCTCGATGATGTCCGTGGCGATCTGCTCCGGGGTGCGCCCCACCGTGTCCACGGCCACCGTGGCCACCTGGTGATACAGGCCCTCGCGCTGCTGGCTGAGCACCTCCAGGCGCGCCACCGGGTCCTGCGCCAGCAGCGGGCGCCCGCCCCCGCCGGCCCCAACCCGGCAGGCGGCCTCCTCCGGGTCCACCAGCAGGTGCACCACGGTGTGGTCGCGCAGCAGCTCGCGGGTGCCGGGGTGGAGCACCGCTCCCCCGCCCAGCGCCACCACGCCGTGCGCCAGGGACAGGGTGTGCGCGATGGCGCGGTGCTCTACCTCCCTGAAGCCCGCCTCGCCGCGCTCGGCGAAGATCTCCGGGATCGTCATGCGGGTGCGGCGGCGCACCTCCGCGTCCGTGTCCACCGAGTTAAGCCCGGTCAGACGCGCCAGCTCGCGCGCCACCGAGGTCTTGCCGGCGCCCGGCAGGCCCACCAGCACGATGGGCAGGGCCGCGTCCGGCAGGTTGTTCTCCGGGTCGATGTGGTGCTGCCTCACAGGTCCTCCCAGGGGTCGTGCGCCAGGTATGCCTCCAGGTTGCGCTTGGCCTCCACCACGCTATCGCCCCCGGTCTTCTCCAGCAGCGCCTCCAGCAGGGTGAGGGCCACCATCGCCTCTGCCACCACGGCCGCGGGCGGCACCGCGCAGGTGTCCGAGCGCTGGTGCAGCGCCGTGGCCGCCTCCCCCGTGGCCACGTCCACCGTGCGCAGCGCGCGCGGCACGGTGGAGATCGGCTTCATGGCTGCGCGCACCACGATCGGCTCGCCGTTGCTCATGCCGCCCTCGATGCCGCCGGCCCGGTTGGTCAGGCGCACCACGCTGGCGGCCACCGAGCCGCCCGCCGCACCGGGCTGGCCGGCCTCGCCGGGCACAATCTCGTCGTGGGCGCGCGAGCCGGGCCGGGCGGCGGTGAGGAAGCCGTCGCCGATCTCCACGCCCTTGATCGCCTGGATGCCCATGATCGCGGCCGCCAGGCGGGCGTCCAGCTTGGAGGAGGCCCGCACAAAAGAGCCCAGCCCAGCCGGCACGCCGTAGGCGATCACCTCCACCACGCCGCCCAGCGTGTCCCCGGCGGCCTTCGCGGCGTCGATCTCGGCAATCATGGCCGCGGCGGCAGCGTCGTCCAGGCACCGCACCGGGGAGGCGTCTAGCTCGGGGGTGGCGCCGGCGGCGGGGCGCGGGGCGTCGGCCGGCAGGCTCGCCTGGCCGATCGCGGTGACGTGGCTGACCAGCTCCACCCCGGCGATCTGGCGCAGCGCGGCGGCGGCCACCTCACCGAGGGCCACCCGCGCGGCGGTCTCGCGTGCGCTGGCGCGCTCCAGGACGTGGCGGGCGTCGCGGTGGTTGTACTTGCGCATGCCCGTCAGGTCGGCGTGGCCGGGGCGCGGCCGGGTCAGGCGACGGTTGCGCGCCACCTCCCGCTCGTCACCCGTGCCGGCGTCGATCAGGAGCTCGGCGGGGTCCACCGGGTCCGCGCTCATCACGGTCTGCCACTTGGGCCACTCGGAGTTCTTGATCTCGATGGCGACCGGGCCCCCCAGGGTGCGCCCGTGCCGCACGCCGCCCAGGATGCGCACCTCGTCCTGCTCGAACTTCATGCGCGCCCCGCGCCCATACCCCAGGCGGCGGCGCGCCAGGGCGGTGCGCAGCTGCTCGGTGGTGATCTCGATACCGGCCGGGATGCCGTCCAAGATCCCCACCAGCGACGGGCCGTGGGATTCTCCAGCGGTGGTCCACTGCATCGGGGCTTCCTCTCCGTTGGGGTGCTCTGGGTGCCGCTTAGCGGCCTGGCCCCTACCCTAGTGCGCCGGCCAGCGCGGCACGCATGGCGTCCACGTCCGGCTGGTGGCCGGTAAAGAGGCGCACCTGGTCCACCGCCTGGTGGAGCAGCATCAGCCAACCGGGCGCGGCGGTCTTGCCGCTGGAGTGCCAAGCCGCAGTGAGCGGGCTGGGCCAGGGGTGGTAGACCACGTCCAGCAGCAGCGCGTGCGCCGGGGCGTTGGCGGCCACGAACTGAGCCAGCGGGTCGGCCACGCCGGCCGGGACCGTGGAGATCACCACGTCGGCCTCCCGCAGGGCGGCGGCCGTGAATTCGTCCTGGCGCCACAGCAGCGGGCGGTGATCCACGCCCAGGGCGTGGGCCACCAGGGTGGTGGAGCCGGGTCCGCCGTGCCTGCGGGCGATCACGCTGTGGCTGGTGCAGCCCAGCTCCCCCAGCGCGGCCATGGCGGAGCAGGCGGTGGCGCGATTGCCCAGGATGACGCTGCGGCGCGGCTGCCAGGAGGAGGGGGCCACCTCCCGCAGCGCGGCGGCGATCCCGGCCACGTCCGTGTTGAAGGCGGTCAGGTGTCCCGAGGCGTGCCGCACCAGCGTGTTGGCCACGCCCACCGCCTGGGCCAGCGGGTCCACCGAGTCGGCCGCCGCCAGCGCCGCGCCCTTGTGCGGCATGGTGACGGACAGGCCCGCCCAGGAGGCGTCCAGGCCGCCCAGGAATTCACCCAACTGGCCCTCGGGCACCCGGCAGCGCTGGTAGTCCCAGTCCAGCCCCAGGCTGGCGTAGGCGGCCAGGTGAAGCACCGGGGAGAGCGAGTGGGCGATCGGGTCGCCCACAACGGCGGCGCGCATCCGGCTCAGCACCGGTCGGAGGTTTCGCAGAACTCCCGGTAGAGCTTGACGTTCTTCTCGTGCTCCTCCAGGGTGCTGGCAAACAGGGTCTCGCCCGTGTCCAGGTTGATGGAGACGAAGTAGAGCCAGCTGCCCTCTGCGGGAGCCAGGGCGACCTCGATGGCGCGCTCGCCGGGGTTGGCGATCGGCGCCGGCGGCAGCCCGGGGTGCATGTAGGTGTTGAAGGGCGTGTCGATGGCCAGCTGCTCCTGCGTGGGCACGCCGCCCACCTGGCCCACGCCGTAGAGCACGGTGGAGTCCATCTGCAGCAGGCCGCGGGTCTCCCCGTCGGCGTCCTGCAGGCGGTTTTCGATCACGCGCGCCACCTTGGGCAGGTACTCGTCGATGTTGACCTCGCGCTCCAGGATGGAGGCCTTGATCAGCACGGTCTGGAAGTCCGCCTCCGCCACGCCGGCGGCCTCCAGGCGGCTCTTTTGCAGCGCCACCATCTGCTTGAGCAGGGTGACCGGGGTGTCGGACGGGCCCACCTCGTAAGTGGCCGGGGCCAGCCAGCCCTCCAGGTTGCCCTTGGCGACCTCGGGCAGCCCCAGGGCGGTGGTGTCCTTGAGCGCGGCCTCCACCTCTGCAGCGTCGAAGCCACCGATCTCCACCAGGCGGGTCTTGACCTGGGTAAGCACGTAGCCCTCCGGGATGGTCAGTCCCGTGTCCGCGCGGTTGGCCGGGTCCATCAGGGCGGCCACGGCGGCATCCGCGCGCATCTGCAGCTTGAGCGTGTAGGTGCCCGGCTGGATGGAGGTGGCGTCGGGGTGGTTGGCGAGCACGGCGATGGTGCGCTCCACGTTCGCCGTCACGCCGGCGTCCACCAGCACGTTGGCGATGGCCGCGCCGCTGGCGCCCTCGGGGATGACGATGTTGACCTCGCCGGTGCCGGGGCCCGGGTAGTCGGTCACGCCCGCCGACGGCTTTGAGTTGAAGAAGTCCATGGCCATCTTGGTGCCGAAGTAGCCCAGGCCGCCCAGCGCGAGCACCACCACCAGGAAGGCGACGATCGAGCGGCCGGTGCGCTTCTTGCGCTTCTTGCCCTGCGGCCGGGAGGTGCCCGGGAGCAGCGGGGCGGCCGCCTTCGTCTTGTCCGCGCCGGTGCCGGCGGTCCCGTTACCTGCGCCGGCACCGTTGCCCGGGGTGGCGCCGTTGTTCGGGGCGGCCGGCCCCAGCAGGGAGGCCGCGCCACCGCTGGCTGCCTGCTTTGCGGGGGCGGGGACGACGTCGTCCACCGGCGTGGCAGACTGCGCCACCGGTGCGAAACGAGGCCCGCGCACGCGCCCGGCGCCCTCGTCACTGCGCGCGGCAGGCGAGGCGGCGGGTGTGGGGGTCGGCTCGGCCGCAGGGGTCGGCTCGGCAGTCGGCGTGGCGGCGGCCGGGGTCGAAGCGGCCGCAGGAGTGGTGGCGGCGGGAGCGGCGTGGTCAGTGGTCGCCTCGCGGCGCAGGGAGGCGTTCTCCTGCGGGTCCTGCCTGATGTTCGCCCGAGAGCCGCGCAGCTCACGACGGGAACGAATGGGGCCCTGCGGGGCTGCGGCCAAGTTCTCGGCGCCGTTGCCGTGCTCGTTACTCACTAACGCCTGCCTTTCCGTACGCTCTTCACGAGACTACCGGGTGCCTTGCCACTCACCCGTTCGCTGGCTAGTGCGTGTTCTAACAGAACCACGGCGGCGGCCTGGTCCACCACGCCGCGCTGGTTGCGCGTCGAGCGGCCCGAGGCCTGCAGGTGTCCACCGGCGGTCACGGTGGTCAGGCGCTCGTCCAGCATGCGCACCGGGACGCGGGTTTCGCTTGCAATCTCGCGCGCAAACCACGTGGCGCGCTGTGAGGATGCGCTTGCCTTACCGCTCATGTGCTTGGGGTCGCCCACCAGGATCTCGATCGGCCGCCACTCCTCTATCAGGTCCAGGGCGTCCAGGATCAGGGCGTCGTCGTGAGTGGGCGTCAACGTGACCAAGGGCACAGCCATGATGGCCTCGGCGTCCGTGCGGGCAACCCCGGTCCGGACGCTACCCACGTCGAAAGCTAGGCGAACGCCCGGGCGCAGCGGCACCGCCGCCGCGCCCGGGCCGTTCCCGCGCACCCCCTGCTCAGGCAAGGGCAGCCTCAATGGCCGCCAGGGCCGCGTCGATCGCGGTGACGTCCTGGCCTCCCCCCTGGGCCAGGTCGGGCTTGCCGCCACCGCCGCCCCCCAGCACCTGGGCGGCGACGCGCACCAGCGCGCCCGCCGCCGCGCCCTTTTCGCGGGCCGCGGCGTTGGTGGCCACCACGACCACGGGACGCTCACCGGCGGCGGCAGCAACCGCCACCACGGCCGGGGCGGACTCGCCCAGTCGATCCCGCAGCTGCAGCACCAGGGTGCGCAGCGCGTCGGCGCTGGCCACCTCGCCGGCGTTGTGCGCCACCAGACGCGTGCCGGCCACGTCGCGGGCGCCCTCCACCAGGGCGGGAACGGCGGCCAGCAGTTCCTGCTCGCGCATGCGGGCCAGTTCACGCTCGGCGGTCTTCAAACGGGCCATCAGGGCCGCCACGCGGGCGGGAGCGTCGGCCGCCTTGCCGCCCAGGATTCCGGTCAGCTCGGAGAGGACGATGCGGTCGGCGGCGTCCTGCGCGTACGCGCCGCCACCCACCAGGGCCTCGATGCGGCGCACGCCGGAGCCGATGGAGGACTCGCCCAGCACGGAGATGCGGCCGATCGCGCCGGTGCCCACCACGTGCGTGCCGGCGCACAGCTCGCGCGACCAGTCACCGCCGATGGAGACCACGCGAACGCGGTTGCCGTACTTCTCACCGAACAGGGCCATCGCGCCCAGGGCCTTGGCCTCGTCCAGGCTCATCTCCGCGTCGGTGACCGCCAGGTTCTCCATGAGACGGTCGTTGACGCGGCCCTCGATCGCGGCGATCGCGTCGGCGGACAGCGCCTGGCCGTGGCGGAAGTCGAAGCGCATGCGGGAGGGCGAGTTCTCGCTACCGGCCTGCGTGGCCTGCTCCCCCAGCTCCTCGTGCAGCGCCTTGTGCACCATGTGCGTGGCCGTGTGGGCGCGGGCGATGGCGCCGCGACGCACCACGTCGATCTCCGCGACTGCGGCCTCCTCCAGCGCCACCTCGCCCTCCAGCAGGCGGCCACGGTGAACCACCAGGCCGGCCACCGGCTTTTGCACGTCGTCCACCTCGATCAGGCCGCCACCGGCCAGGCGGATCACGCCGTGGTCGGCCAGCTGGCCACCCATCTCCGCGTAGAACGGGGTGGCTGAGAGCACCACCTCGACGTCGGCGGGCGCGCTCGCCACCGGCACGGGCGCGCCGTCCACGATGATGCCGAGCACGCTGGCGCCGGCGGTGTTGTCGGTGTAGCCCAGGAACGGGGTGGGGCCGCCGGACTTGGCCAGGATGTCGTCGTAGACGCGCGCGTCCACCATGCCCTGCTTCTTGGCCAGGGCGTCGGCGCGGGCCCGCTGCTTCTGCTCGGTCATCAGCTCGGTGAACTTCTCGCGGTCCACCTCCACACCGGCCTCTGCGGCGATCTCCAGAGTCAGGTCCACCGGGAAGCCGTAGGTGTCGTGCAGGGTGAAGGCGTCCGCGCCGCTCAGGCGGGGCTTGCGCCCGGCGCCGGCGGCCTCCTTGGCCTTGGCGACGGCCACGTCCAGGATGGTGGTGCCGGCGCTCAGGGTGCGGCGGAAGGCGTCCTCTTCGGTGTAGATGACGTCGCTGATGCGCGCAAAGTCGCGCTCGATCTCCGGGTAAGAGAGCTTCATGGCGTTCATGGAGGCCGGCAGCAGCTGCGGCATGGCGGCGTCCTCCACGCCCAGCAGGCGCATAGAACGCACGGCGCGGCGCACCAGGCGGCGCAGCACGTAGCCGCGCCCGTCGTTGCCCGGGCGCACGCCGTCGCCCACCAGCATCATGGCGCTGCGCACGTGGTCGGCGATGACGCGCATGCGCACGCCGTCCTCGGTGTCCTTCACGTCCTGGTAGTTGCGCCCGCTCATTTCCTGGGCGGCGGCGATCACCGGGTAGACCTCGTCGATCTCATACATGTTGGCCTTGCCCTGCATGATGTAGGCAAGACGCTCCAGGCCGGCGCCGGTGTCGATGGCCTTCTTGGTCAGCTCGCCCAGCAGCTCGTAGTCCTTGCCGGCGCCCTCGCCGCGGCGGTACTGGTCGAACACCAGGTTCCACACCTCGACGTAGCGGTCGCCGCCCGGGTCCACGTTGCCGCCCACGGCGTCGGGACCGAACTCGGGGCCGCGGTCGATGTGCCACTCCGCGCAGGGGCCGGCCGGGCCGGGCTGGCCGGTGTCCCAGAAGATCTGGTTGCGGGGCAGGCGCACGATGTGGTCGGGGTCCAGGTTGACGCCCTTGGTGAGGATCTCGAAGGACTCATCGTCCTGGTCCCAGATGGTCACCCACAGCTTGTCGGGGTCGATGCCGTACTTGCCGTCCTCGACGGAGCCCGTGAGCAGCTCGTGGGCGTAGTGGATGGCGCCTTCCTTGAAGTAGTCGCCGAAAGAGAAGTTGCCGTTCATCTGGAAGAACGTGCCGTGGCGGGTGGTGCGGCCCACGTTCTCGATGTCGTTGGTGCGGATGCACTTTTGCACGCTCGCGGCGCGCGGCCAGGGGGCCTCCTCGGTGCCGAGGATGTAGGGGATGAACGGCACCATGCCGGCGATGGTGAAGAGGATGGAGGGATCCGGGGACACCAACGGCACGGAGGGCACGATGGCGTGGTCCTTGGACTCGAAGTAGTCCAACCAACGCTGGCGGATTTCACTGGTGCGCATTGACATTCTCTTTCGCGGTTGCGGCTTGACCTGCTGGAACACTTTAGCGGGAATGCGGGGCTAGTTATTCCCGCGCCAGCGGCGCTTGATTGGGGTGGACGACGTTGCCGTCCGGCCTGCAAAACCGCGGCCCCGGCTGCGAAGAGAGCAGTCCGGGGCCGCGGCGAGGCGTGGATCAGCGAGAGTAGTACTCGACGACCAGCTGAACGTCACAGGTGACGGGGACCTCGTCGCGCTTGGGGCGGCGAACCAGCTCGAAGCGCAGCTTCTCCAGCTCGACCTTCATGTAGTCCGGCACGGCGGGCAGCACGTCGCGGTGCGCACCGGCGGCGGCAACCTGGAAGGGAACCATGGTCTGGGACTTCGGCTTGACCTGGACGGTCTGGCCCGGCTTCACGCGGAAGGAGGGGCGGTCCACGATCTTGCCGTCGACCAGGATGTGGCGGTGCACAACGACCTGGCGGGCCTGGGCGATGGTGCGGGCGAAGCCGGCGCGCAGCACCAGGGCGTCCAGACGCATCTCCAGCAGCTCGACCAGGGCCTCACCGGTCAGACCGGACTCACGCTTGGCCTCGGCGAAGACGCGACGCAGCTGGGCCTCGCGGATGCCGTACTGGGCGCGCAGACGCTGCTTCTCCTTCAGACGCACCGCGTAGTCGGAGTCCTGCTTGCGGTGGGCACGACCGTGCTCACCGGGGCCGTAGGGGCGCTTGTCGAAGTAGCGCTGAGCCTTGGGGGTCAGGGCGAGGCCGAGGGAGCGCGAGAGGCGCACCGTGCGGCGAGAGCGGCTACCAGCCATGTCTCTTCTCTTTTCTGTCGTGTTTCAACGTCATCCCGGCTTAGCCGGGACGGGGCCAACCATGCGGCTAAGACCCCAGGAGTCGCGTTAAGCAACCGCAGCAGGTTACCAGGCGGGCGCGGCCCGCAGCCAGCCACCGGGCCGCGCGGCGGGCGTGAGTCGCGTTACGTCGCGGCGTCTACTTTGGTTCGGCGTGCCCGCCGGACAGGATCTCGCGCAGCCTGGGCAGGCGGGCGGCAACGTCGGCCTCCCGTCCCCGCGTGGTCGGCTCGTAGTAGCGGGCGCCGGCCAGCTCGTCAGGCAGGTACTGCTGGGCCACCACGCCGTGCGGGGCGTCGTGGGCGTAAAGGTACTCGCCGCGCCCGGCCAGTCCCGCGGCGGCCGGCACGGTGTTGCGCAAGTGGATCGGCACGGGGCCCACCTTGCCGGCCTCCACGTCGGCGATGGCGGCGTTGATGGCGGCGTAGGCGCGGTTGGACTTGGGGGCGGTGGCCACGTGCACCACCGCCTGGGCCAGGGCGATGCGGCACTCCGGCATGCCCACCAGCTGCACCGTCTGGGCGGCGGCCACCGCTACCTGCAGCGCGGTCGGGTCGGCCATGCCCACCTCCTCGCTGGCCGCGATCACGACGCGGCGGGCGATGAAGCGCGGGTCCTCCCCGCCCACCAGCATGCGGGCCAGGTAGTGCAGGGCGGCGTCCACGTCGCTGCCGCGCATGGACTTGATGAAGGCGCTGGCCACGTCGTAGTGCGCGTCACCGCGGTCGTACTGGGCCAGGGCAGTCTCTAGTACCTCTTCGATGTCCGGCAGGGTCAGTGAGTGGCCCTGGCCGTGGCGGTCCATGGCTGAGCCGGCAGCGGCCTCCAGCACCGTCAGGGCACGCCGGGCATCCCCGCCGCTCAGCCGCACGATCGCGTCGCGCGCCTCGGTGGGCAGTTCCACCTGCCCGGCCAGGCCGCGCTCGCTGGCCACCGCGCGGTCAAGCAGCGTGGCGATCGCCTCCTCGTTGAGCGGGCGCAGGGTCAGCAGGATGGAGCGGGACAGCAGCGGGGTAATGACGGAAAAACTGGGGTTCTCCGTGGTGGCCGCAATCAGCGTCACCCAGCGGTTTTCCACACTGGGAAGCAGGGCGTCCTGCTGGGACTTGGAGAAGCGGTGTACCTCGTCGACGAACAGCACCGTTTCCTGGCCGGTGGCCGCCAGGCGCTGCCGGGCGGCCTTGACCACGTCACGCAGGTCTTTCACGCCGTGCTGCACCGCGCTCAGCTCCACGAAGTGCCGCTCCCCCTGCGTGGCCGCCAAGTACGCCAGGGTGGTCTTGCCAGTGCCCGGCGGGCCCCACAGGAATACCGAGGTGGGCATCGCCCTACTGCCAGCGTCATCGCCCCGCACCGGGGTGGCCAAGCGCGCCAGCGGGGTGCCGGGAGCGGTCAGGTGAGGCTGCCCCACCACCTCCTCCAGGCGCGTGGGACGCATGCGCACGGCCAGCGGCGCCGACGGGTTAAACGCAGGCACTCCGCTGCCTGCGCCCACGCCTTGGCCCGGGGGCATCCCCGCTGTCTCGAAAAGGTCCACCCCCACAGGCTACTGGGAAAGGCCGCCCGCCTTCCGGTCCTCGACGTAAGGACGGCCTGGCAGGGCGTCGTCCATCAAAACCGCCTGGCCGCATCTGCGCTAAACGCCGCAGGATTTCCAGCCCGCGCCCCACCACCACCAAATCGACGGCCTCTATCAGCCCAATCTCTAAGAGTGCAGTGCAATACTGCCTAATATGTTCACGCGACTGGTCAAACTCTGCCTTCGTTTCCCCAAGCAGGTGGCGGGAACGTGGATCGTCCTGTTTGTCATTTCGCTGCTGGTTTCCACCGCCGGTGTGACGGGCAAGTCGATCTTCGACCTGCTGGGCAACGGCGAGACCGTGGATTCGGCCTCAAGGTCGCACCAAGGCAAGGTGATCTTGGAGGAGTTACGCGGGAGCCAAGAGCCGGTCACGGCGCTGGTCACCGGGGTGAACCTGAACGTGCTCGCGCCCCAGGATGTCGCCGCCGCGCTTGCCGAGCAGACAAAAGAAATCAGTTCCCTGCCGGGCGTTTCCTCCGTGGTGAGTCCTTTTGTTTTGGAGGGAATGTTGGATAACCCGGTCGCGGCGGGCATGGTGGCCACCGACCGGCGGGGTTTCTTAGTGCTAGCTAATTTTGATCCGCACGCCCCGGCAGTAATGCGGGCAATTGAGTTGGAAGAGGCCAGCCTAGAAGATCAACGCAACGCCGTGAATTCGGCGATGGCCCAGCTGGGGCCGGCCCTCGCCGATGTGGCGCCGAACGCGAAGGTGGTGGTCAGCTCCGCGCCGATCATGTTCGACGAAGTGCTGGACCAGGTGAAGGCTGATCTGGTGACAGGTGAGGCGATCGCTTTCCCGGCCTCATTGCTGATCATGGTGTTGATCTTTGGCGGTTTCCTTGCCGCCGGTATGCCGCTGCTGGGCGCGGCCGCCTCCATAGTCAGCGCCCTGGGTGTGCTGTGGATAGTGGCCCACTTCCTTTCTATTGAGTCCTTTGTGCTGAACGTGGTCACCGTGCTGGGGCTGGGACTGTCCATCGACTACGGCATGCTCTACGTCTCGCGCTACCGGGAGGAGCTGGCTCGCTTGGCACCCGAGATCCTGGCCGCAGAGCAGGAGGCAGCCACCGACCCGCGCGGTCTGCAACTGCGGCGCGGCGGCCGGGGCAGGGGACGCAGGCATCCAGGCGAGGACCCGCTCATCGCCACCACGCTGACCAACACGATGATCGCCGCGGGGCGCACCGTCTTCTTCTCCGCGCTCACGGTGGCACTGTCCATCCTGGGCCTGGCCGTGATGCGGCCCGAAATGCTCAAGTCCATCTCCGCCGGCGCGATCACGGTGATCCTGCTGGCCCTAATCTCTTCCGTCACCCTGGTGCCTGCCGTGCTGGTGTTGCTGGGGCGGCGTCTACTCAAGCCCAGCGTGGTCACCCGCCTGCCGGTACTGCGGGCAATCACCGCGCGCCTGGCGGACGTCTCCACCGAGGAGGGCGTCTTCTCCCGCCTGGCCCGCTCGGTACACAAGCGGCCCTGGTGGTACCTGGTGGGTTCCCTGGCGGTCCTGGGGGCGATGCTGGTCCCGCTGCGATCCAGTCACCTGGTCTTCTCCACCGTGGAGCTGCTGCCGGCCCACTCCAGCCAGCGGGTGTTCCTTTCCCAGGTCGAGCAGCACTTCCCCGCCGCCGCGCAGCCGGACATCACGCTGCTTACTCAGGGCGGCCCGGAGGAGTCGAGCGCCTGGGTGGAGGGCACCATCGCGCACGTGGCGGGCGTGGCCGGCGTCTCCGCTCCCATGCCAATCGACGGTCACACCATGTACGCGATCGACGTTGACGGCGCGGCCAACTCCCCCACCGCCGATGCCGTGGTGCGAGCCATCTACCGCCTGGATTCGCCTACGCCAGTGTGGCTGGTGGGACAGGCCCCTGTGCAGGTTGACTTCTGGGACGCCCTCATGGACGGTCTGCCACTGTCCGTCTCCATCATCATGCTGGCCACCTTCGTGCTGCTCTTCCTGATGAGCGGCTCGCTCCTCATCCCGCTCAAGGCGCTGCTGGTCAACGCCATCTCCCTGTTCGCCTCTCTAGGCGTGAGTTCCTGGATCTTCACCAATGGGATCGGCGAATCGGTGCTGAACTACACCTCCACCGGCGGCCTGGAACTGATGGTGGTGGCCGTGAGCCTGGCCTTCGGTTTCGGCCTGGCCATGGACTACGAGGTCTTCTTGCTGGCCCGCATGAAGGAGTACTGGGACGCCGGCAAGAGCAACGACGAGGCCGTGGAGCTCGCCCTGCAACGCTCCGGCCGTATCGTCACCTCCGCCGCCCTCATCATCTGCGTGGTCTTCCTGGGATTTGTGGCCGGCGACCTCCTGGTCATCAAGCAGCTGGGCGTCACCCTCACCCTGATCGTGGCCATCGACGCCACCCTGGTGCGCATGATCCTGGTCCCGGCCACCATGACCCTGCTGGGCAAATGGAACTGGTGGGCCCCCGCCCCGCTGCGCCGCATCTACGAGCGCTTCTCCATCCAGCACTAGGCAAGCGGGCGCAAAGCGGGGCCGCCGCCGGTCTGCGTGATAGGCGGCGGCCCCTCTTCGTGCCACTGGTTTTGGTGGCCGACGCTCCGCCGGCGCCGCCCACTATGCGGGCCGCTGGTCCATCCGCCAGTGGCGGACGTATAACTACGCTGCGACAGTGCAACGTCTTTAGCCAAACGGAAAAGCGTCCCTACCCCCACCAACTAGGCGCACGAATCGGTTATCCTGCCCGCAATCCGCTCCAATCTCGCTGACCAACCAACAGAGCACCGTCGCTCAGAGGAAGTTGGCACGGGAAAGGAAACCAGCCCGAGGCTCACCGTTGCGGTGGCTGGCTGGATTAGTAACCCGACGGGAGGAAGAGTGAAGAAGGTTCTTGGTCTTGGTTTGGCCCTGGCGTTCGGTGTCGCTGGAATGACAACGGCGACCACAGCGCACGCGGCTTCGATGTGGCCCACTGTCGAAGCTCGCATCGCCGGGGCAGACCGGTACGAGACCGCCGCCAACGTCTCCAAGGAGATGGCACCCGACGGCGCCTCCGTGGTCCTCCTCGCCTCCGGCGAGGGCTTTGCCGACAGCCTGGGGGCCGGCGCCGCAGCAAAGTGGCTCGGCGCGCCAGTACTACTCACCCAGCGCGGCTCCCTGCCCAAGTCCTCAACCGCAGAACTCAAGCGTCTAAAGCCCACCGAGGTAATCATCGTGGGCGGCGAAGTCAGCGTGTCTGCAACCGTGGCTCAGGAGATCGACGCAGCGGTAGAAACGGTCAACCGCGTGGCCGGGCAAAACCGCTACGAGACCTCGGAAAAGCTAGTCCAGCTGATCCAAAAACGCCACCCCCTGCCCGCCGACGCCAACCTGGTAATCGCCTCCGGACACAACTTCCCCGACGCCCTGTCCGTCACCCCACTGGCAGCAGCCCGAAAGGCCCCACTGCTCCTGGTCGACGGTAAAGCCCCTGCCCTTTCCTCAGCGACAAAACAAATCGTTGACTCAATCAACCCCCAGCACATCTATATCGTTGGTGGCACCAACTCCGTCTCCACCAGAATCGAATCAACGCTCCCGGCAGACAAGGTTAAGCGGCTTGCAGGCAAAGACCGCTACGACACCTCCGCTGCCGTAATGCTGGAAATTGGCGTCACCGAGCGCGTCGTCATGGTCTCTGGTTACGCCTACCCTGACGCCCTCGTTGGTGGCGCCTACGCCGCCCACCGAGGCCTACCCCTACTGGCCGTAGACCCCACCTGCCTCGGCAACAAAACACGCGAAGCCATGAGAAAACTTGATGTAGACAAGCTCATCATTGTTGGTGGCCCCAGTTCGCTCCTTGACCTAATAGCGATTGGAAGGATGTGCGTAATGCCGTAACAGCAGTGGGGCCAGGAAGCGTCGCTTCCTGGCCCCACTCGGCTTCACAATACCTAGCCAAACAGTGGGAAGCTCGCGCCCGTGTGCGAGCAGTAGCTTGGCTAGCCGACGCTCCGCCGGCGCCGCCCACTAACTAGGCCGGGCGGCGCGGCGGCGACGTCGGGCATTCAGAGCATGTCCACCGGGCCGGCGCCCTCGCGCACCACCACGGGCGCGCCCTCCAGCAGCTCGATCACGGTGGTAGGGGCGGTGGACTCCACCGGGCCCTCCACCACCACGTCGACCAGGTGGCCGATCTCGTCGCGCACCACCCAGCCCTCGCTGAGCGGCTCCTCCTGGCCCGGCAACAACAGGGTGGAGGACAGCACCGGCTCACCCAGGGCGGCCACGATCGCCTGGGTGATCTTGTGGTCGGGGATGCGGATGCCCACAGTGTGCTTCTTCGGGTTCAGGCTCATGCGCGGCACCTCCTTGGTGCCCACCAGGATGAAGGTGTAGGGCCCAGGCGTGAGCGACTTGATGAGGCGGAACTCGGAGTTGCCGACGATCACGAACGGCCCCACCTGCGCAAAGGACTGCGCCACCAGCGTGAAGTTGTGCTTCTCCCCCAGCTGGCGAATGGACCGGATTCGGTCCAGGCCCTCCTTGTTGCCCATGGTGCAGGCCAGGGCATAGCCGGAGTCAGTGGGGTAGGCGATCAGTCCGCCGCGCCGCAGGGTGTCGACCACCTTGTCGACCAGACGCGACTGGGGGTTGTCCGGGTGAATCTCCAGGTAAGCAGTCATGGGAACAATTGTGGCCCCCACCTCGTGGTGGGGGCCACAACTTAGCGCAACCTGTTGATCACGCCGGGGCGGTATCCGCGCGGCCGGGCGGGGCGTCGTCCCCGTGGCTAGTGCCTCACCGGGGCAGGGCCTGCCGGCCCGCGTCGGCGCTACTCGCCCTGCTTGGCCTTATCCGCGCCCTGCTCGGACTTCGGCTTGGCGTCCACGCCCGCCTCCTTGCGCTGCTGCGCGGTGATCGGGGCCGGGGCCTGGGTGAGCGGGTCAAAGCCACCGCCGGACTTCGGGAAGGCGATCACGTCACGGATGGACTCTGCCTTGGTCAGCAGGGAGACGATGCGGTCCCAACCGAAGGCGATGCCGCCGTGCGGCGGGGCGCCGTACTTGAAGGCGTCCAGCAGGAAGCCGAACTTCTCCTGGGCCTCCTCCGGGCCGATGCCCATGACGTTGAAGACGCGCTCCTGCACGTCACGGCGGTGGATACGGATGGAGCCGCCACCGATCTCGTTGCCGTTGCAGACGATGTCGTAGGCGTAGGCCAGCGCCTCGCCCGGGTTTTCCTCGAAGTTGTCGATCCACTCCGGGGTCGGGGAGGTGAAGGCGTGGTGCACGGCGGTCCAGGCGGAGGAGCCCAGGTCAACGTCGTCGTCCTGGCCGGAGGGCTTGAACAGCGGGGCGTCCACCACCCACACGAAGGACCAGGCGTCCTCGTCGATCAATCCGGTGCGCTTGCCGATCTCCAGGCGGGCCGCGCCCAGCAGGGCGCGGGCGGAGTCCACGTCGCCGGCGGCGAAGAAGATGCAGTCGCCCGGCTTGGCGCCGGTGGCCGCGGCCAGGCCCTCGCGCTCGGCGTCGGTGATGTTCTTGGCCACGGGGCCGCCCAGGGTACCGTCCTCGGCGATGGTGACGTAGGCCAGGCCCTTGGCGCCGCGCTGCTTGGCCCACTCCTGCCAGGCGTCGAAGGTGCGGCGCGGCTGGGAGGCGCCACCAGGCATGACCACGGCGCCCACGTGCGCGGATTGGAACACGCGGAAGGGGGTGTCCTTGAAGTACTCGGTCAGGTCCACCAGCTCCAGCCCGAAGCGCAGGTCGGGCTTGTCGGTGCCGTACTTCTCCATCGCGTGGCGGTAGGTCATGCGCGGGATGTCACCGATCTCGACGTCGATGAGCTTCCACACGGCGCGCAGCACGTCCTCGGCCACCGCGATCACGTCGTCCTGCTCCACGAAGGACATCTCGATGTCCAGCTGGGTGAACTCGGGCTGACGGTCGGCGCGGAAGTCCTCGTCGCGGTAGCAGCGGGCGATCTGGTAGTAGCGCTCCATGCCGGCCACCATGAGCAGCTGCTTGAACAGCTGCGGGGACTGCGGCAGGGCGTACCAGGATCCCGGGGATAGGCGCGCGGGCACCAGGAAGTCGCGGGCGCCCTCTGGGGTGGAGCGGGTCAGCGTGGGGGTCTCGATCTCCACGAACTTGTGGGAGTCCAGCACGGCGCGGGCGGCCTTGGACACGTCGGAGCGCAGGCGGATTGCGCGCTGCGGGGCGGCGCGGCGCAGGTCCAGGTAGCGGTAGCGCAGGCGGGCCTCCTCGCCCACGGCGCCGGCGTCCTCGGCGTGAATGGAGACCTGGAAGGGCAGCGGGGCGGCCGGGTTGAGCACCTCGACGTCGGTTGCCACCACCTCGATGTCGCCGGAGGGCAGGTTGGCGTTCGCGTTGCCCTCGGGGCGTAGACGCACCTCGCCGGTTACCTTCAGCACGTACTCGGCGCGCAGGTCGTGTGCCACCTCCTCCCGGATGACCACCTGGGCGATGCCGGAGGCGTCGCGCAGGTCGATGAAGGCGACACCGCCGTGGTCGCGGCGGCGGTCCACCCAGCCGGCCAGGGTGACGGTGGTGCCGGCGTCGGAGGCGCGCAGCAGGCCTGCGTCGTGAGTGCGAAGCATGAAGTTCCTTCTTTCTGCAGCCCGCGAGACGAGCGGGAGCAGGCCAAGTCTAGTCCGGCTCGCCGCCGCACCAATCGCCTCTGCGTGTGAAGTGTCACTGCCGGCGCCCAGCATTGGTTCAGCCCCAACCGCTAGGGTTGCTGAGTTAACGCGTTTTGCGCCCTATTTTGAGGATTCCCCCATGTCTAACGAAAACCCCAGGGACGAGTTTGCCCTGACCGAGACTGATGCCGGCCTGGTGCTTACCGAGGGCGAGTTGGACGACGCTGCCGCCGGCGCCGCTTTTGATGGTGGCGAGTTCGAGGATGGCGCGTTCGAGGACGGCGCGGAGGAATTCGGCTCCGAGGATTACGAGGACGAGGACTTCGATAGGGCTGACTTCGGGGGCGACGCCGAGGGCCTGGAGGCCGACGACTACGAGGGCGACGCCGAGGGCGAGGACACCGAGGAGGGCGACGACGCCGACGCCTCTGATGAGCCCACCGGCCCGACTTTCGCGGACCTGGGCCTGCCGACCGAGCTGCTGGACGCGATCACCGAGATGGGCTTTGTGCACCCCACCCCCATCCAGGCCCAGGCGATCCCGCCGCTGTTGGCGGGCCGGGACGTGGTGGGCGTGGCGCAGACCGGCACGGGCAAGACGGCCGCCTTCGGCCTGCCGCTGCTGGCCGATCTGACGGGCGCGAAGGCCGTGGAGGCTATCGTGTTGGCCCCGACCCGGGAACTGGCGATGCAGACGGCGGACGCGCTGGAGGACTTTTCTGCTTCCCTGCACAAGGCGCGCGTGCTGGCGGTTTACGGCGGCTCCTCCTACGAGCCGCAGCTGCGCGGCCTGCGCGCGGGTGCGAACGTGGTGGTGGGTACCCCGGGCCGCGTGATCGACCTAATCGAGCGCGGGGCGCTGAACCTGGACTCGGTGAAGTTCCTGGTGTTGGACGAGGCCGACGAGATGCTGCGCATGGGCTTTGCCGAGGACGTGGAGACTATCGCCTCGGGCATTCCGGCGGGCCGCCGCACCGCGTTGTTCAGCGCCACGATGCCGCCCGCGATCAAGCAGATAGCGGACACTCACCTAAGTAACCCGGTGCGGGTGGAGGTGGCCCGCCAGTCCTCCACTGTCTCCACGGTGGAGCAGGAGTACGCGGTGGTGCCTTTCCGACACAAGGTGGGGGCGCTGTCCCGCGTGCTGGCCACGTCTTCTGCGCGCGCCGCGATCGTGTTCGTGCGCACCAAGTCGGCTGCGGAGGAGGTGGCCCTGGAGCTGGGCACCCGCGGGATCACGGCGGCCGCGATCTCCGGTGATGTGCCGCAGCGCGAACGCGAGCGGATCGTGGAGCGCCTACGTGAGGGCACGCTGTCCGTGCTGGTGGCCACGGATGTTGCCGCCCGTGGTCTGGACGTGGAGCGCCTGGACCTGGTGGTGAACTTCGACGTGCCGCGTGAGGCGGAGGCATACGTGCACCGCATCGGCCGCACTGGGCGCGCCGGGCGCGAGGGCCGCGCGCTGACCTTCCTGACCCCGAAGGAGAAGTCGCGGCTGCGCCAGATTGAGCGCTTGACGGGCAGTGAGCTGACGGAGATCGCGCTGCCCACGCCGCGCGACGTCTCCCTGCACCGCGCGGCCACCCTGCTGGGGCGTCTGCGTGAGCGCGCCGCTAAGGGGCGCCTGGACATCTACCGCGAGGCGATCGCCGACCTGCTGGCCGGCACGCTTTCCTCCGGCGTTTTGGGGGACGACGTTGCCGCCGACGTTCCTGCCGAGGCGGGACCGGCGGCGCAGGGCCCGCTGGAGCTGGCCGACGTGGCTGCGGCCCTGCTGGCCCTGGCCATCGGCGACGAGGGCCCGGAGCGTGTGGAGCGCGGCGAGGGCAAGCGCCGGGTGCGCAAGGAAGAGGAGGTGGACGAGGACGGCGAGTTCATCGGGGCCCGCTTCGAGCCGGGCCGCGAGCCCGCGCGTCCCTCCCGTTCTGCGGCGGAGCGGGGCGGGCGCCGTTCCCGCCTGACCACCCGCTACCGCGTGGAGGTGGGCCACAAGGACAAGGCCGCCCCGGGCGCGATCGTGGGGGCCATCACTGGCGAGACCGGCCTGTCGGGTTCCGACGTGGGCAAGATCGACATCTTCCCGTCCTTCTCCCTGGTGGAGATCTCCGCTGACCTCTCCCCCGAGGCGCGCCGCCGCCTGCACAAGGCAGTGGTGGCCGGGCGCCAGCTGCGCCTGCGGGAGGACGACGGCCCGCGCGGCGGGGGCCGCTTTGGCCGCGCCGGGCGTTTCGAGCGTGACGGGCAGGAGCGCAGCGAGCGCCGCGAGGGCGGCGAGCGTTTCGAGACCGAGCGCCCCGGGCGCTTCGCGCGCGAGGACCGCGACGGTGAGCGCCGCGAGGGCGGCGAGCGTTTCGAGACCGAGCGCCCAGGCCGCGGCGACTTCAAGCGCGGCGGCGAGCGCGGCTCTCGCTTCTCCCGTGAGGAGGGCGGTTTCGAGGGCGGCAAGCGCGGTGGACGTTTCGAGCGCGACGGCCAGGAGCGCTCCTCCGAGCGCGCGGGCCGTTTCGAGCGTGGTTCGCGGGACTTCGAGCGCGGGGGCCGTTTCGAGCGCGACTTTAAGCGTGGCGGGGAGCGCGAGGAGCGCGGCTTCGAGGGACGCAAGGTGCGCTCGTTTGAGCGTTCCTTCGAGCACGGCGCGCGCCGAGGCCACAGCACCCGAGGTGGTTTCGACGGGCCCAAGCGCGGCTTTGAAGGGCCCAAGCGCAGCTTTGGGCGCCAGGAGCGTTCGGGCTGGGAGCCCCGCGAGGGCCGCTCTGGCTGGGAGTCTCGGGGCGAGGGCGGCAGGGGCTTTGGTGGCCGCGACCAGCGTGGCTTCCCGGGTGGGCGCGGCAAGAAGCGCGACTACTAGGCCTCAGCTTCCCCAAACCATCGGTGGGGGGCGGGCACTGCACGGCAGCGCCCGCCCCCCACCCGCGTCCTGATGCGCCGGGCCTTGTCCAAACCCCACGAGACTTGTCCTTAGCGTCTGCGCTAAGGACAAGTCTCGACGCCCATTGACAAGTTTCGGCGCCAGGCCTGGGAGAGGGGTCAGCCCAGCTGCCAGTAGTTGCTCATCGAGTCAAAGCGCAGCGCGAACAGGCGGGCCGGATCGAGCAACACGGGCTCGCCCTGCACGCGCACCGATAACCCCGCCAGCTGCTCGCGTAGCTCTCCTCCGGGCAGCTGCACCGGCGGCTCGGGCCGGTAGTAGGCCAGCGTGATGTGCGGGGTGAAGCTAGCGAAGGTGACGATCTCATCGAAGAGAGCGTGGGCTTGCATCAGCTTGCGATGCTCCGACTCGTCTGCCGGAGCGAGCCCGATGGCAATGCTCGTGTTGACCAGGTTGAACACTGCGGTGCAGGCGGTGTGGATCGGCCCCAACTCGCGCGCCCGCGCCACGAGCTGCTCCACGCGGGGCCGGCTGCTCTCCATCTGCGCCCTGATGCTTTCCAGTTCTGCCGAGGCGCGCAGGTCGTGCAGCGTGACGTGAGCTGTCGCGATCGGTATGGGCGCCGAGAGGGCCGGCGCGAACCTCGCGTAGAGGTCCCGCGTCACCTCGGCGACCAGCTCACTGCCGGCGTCGTCAAGGAAGTAGGCCACGGTGTCCCCGTGGAAGGGCCGGAACTCGCCCGTCGCCGGAGCCACCTTGCTCGACAGCGCAGGCGACAACCCGAGAGTCGGCTCGGGCGGCACGGAATCGAGCTGAAACGCGAGTATCCGCGCGGTGAAGTCGTCGTACGTCTCCATGTTGCTCCCCTAGAGATTGGAACACCGAGCTGCCAAATCGTGGCGCACCAGCAGGCGACGCCGGGCTGAGTCAGGACGAGCGCCGAGCCGGGAGGGCCACGCGGGCCCAGCTAGAGCGCGGCGGCCAGGTCCGCGCGGGCCCGGGCCAGCGCCTGGCGCCGCTCCAGGTGCGGCGCCAGGCGCCGCGCCACCTGCTTGTCCACCAGGTTGGCCAGGTCGGCCCGCACCCGCTCCTGCACGGCCTTGCCGTGCTTGCGCGCCCCGGTCCTCCCGGCCAGCGCACCCACGGCCCCGGTCACCGCCAGCAGCACCACGGAAACGGCCAGCAGCAGGGTCGGGGCGGGCAGTTCGCCCAGCCAGGTTCCAGAAGCCAGCGGACCGCCCAGTCCCAGCAGGTGCAGCGGGGCCTTGACGAGCGGCCAGCCCAGCGCCAGCGCGCCGGCCAGGCCGGCCAGCCACAGCAGGCTCACCGCCAGCAGGATGCCCCCGACCCAGGACAGCGCGCCGGTGAGCGCCCACCAGGTGCGCTTGGCCGGCGCGACGGTGGCGCCGCGCAGCACCTCCTCCGCGCTGTGGGAGAGGCGCTCGGCCCGCTCGGTCACCCCACTGGGGTGGACCAGGCCCGCCTCGAGAGCCTCCAGCTCCTCGGTCACCCCGCTCAGCAGCGGGCGGGCCGGCACCAGCGTCGCCTCGGTGGGCAGCACCTTCCCGCCCAGGCGGGCAAAGACGTTGTAGTGCCTGCCGGCCTCGCGCGCGTAGGCGCGCTGCCCCTGCTCCGCGGCGCTCGCAGCGCCGCAGCTCTCCACCAGGGCGTCGGTCAGGCGCCCCCAGTCCGGGGTGGGCGATTTTGCGGGGCAGGCCGCCAGTACCTGACCGCCCAGCTCCCGGGCGTCGGCCAGCAGCCGCGCCAAAGCGCTGTCCTTGGCGCGCGCCCGCGCCTCGAGTTCTTCGCGCAACCGGGCCAGTCCCCGCCCGCCGGTGGCGGAGGTGGGCAGCACGGACCAGCCGGCCGGCAGCAGCTCGCCCAGGTGGGCGGCCACTGCGGCAGCGTCGTGCGCCTCCAGCGTGTCGGTCTTGTTGAGCACCACGTGGGTGACGGCCTCGTGGCCGGCGTAGCGGGCGATCGCCTCGGTGTGCACGGCGGCGTCGGCGTACTTTTGCGGGTCCAGCACCCACAGCAGCACGTCGGCCAGCTCGGCCACGCGCAACGCCTCGTCGCGGTGCGCGGTGCTGGTGGAGTCCAGGTCCGGCAGGTCGATCAGCACCAGCCCCGGGGTAATGGCTGCCTGGCGCACAGCCTCGATCCCCAGCGAGCCCAGCAGGGGGCGCGCCTCTGCCGCGCTGGCCGGGCTCACCACCGCCAGGGGACGCGAGGTGGTGGGGCGCAGCACGGAAACCGGCGCCACCTCTGCCCCGGCCAGCGCGTTGATCAAGGAGGACTTCCCGGCCCCGGTCGCCCCCAGCACGGCCACCACGGTCAGCCCGGGGCCCATCGCGCGGCGCTGCCGCACCTTCGCATCCAGTTCCGCCAGGCGCGGCCAGAACGGCGCCAGCTTCGCGGCGTCCGCGCTCCGGATAGCCGCGCTGCGGGCGGCCCCACTCCCGTTCGCGCCGCCCGCTGCGGGCAGGCTGGCGTCGGCCCGCTCCAGTTCGGCCAGCGCCGCCAGGATGCGGCGCAAGGACTCATCGCGAGTGCTCATCGCTCCTCCTGCCAGTACTTCTCCACGGCGCGCTCGATCGGCTCGCTGGCCTCGGTGAGGAACTGGGTGGCGCGCTCCAGGAAGTCCTTCCGCGCGCTAGCGGCCAGGGAGCGCACGGCAGCGTCGCCGAAGATGCCCTCCAGGACGCGCTGCGCCACTGCGGCGGTGCCTCCCGCCACCAGCACCTCGCCGCCCAGCAGGCCGCCGGTGGAGGCAAAGACCAGGATCAGCAGGGCCGCGCCGGTGGCGTTCACCCCGAGGGCGGCCAGGCGGGCCGCGGCACGCTTGTCCCCCACCTGGGTGCCGATCATCTCCATGACGTGGCGCCGCCAGCCCTCCACCAGCTCCCGCGCGCGCGGCTCCAGCCCGGTGGCGGGCGCCACGCTCCGCGCCACGTGCTCGGCCAGTTCGGCGGTGACCGGCTCTGCCTCCCAGCGGCGCAGGCTCTCGCGGCGCACCGAGCGGGCGGTGCCGATCAGCGCGTCCACCAGCGCCGCGTCCAGCGCCCGCACCGCAGGGGTGGCGTCGCTGCGCCGCCACAGGGAGGTGACGCGGTCGCGGGCCCGGGACAGCCAGCCGTCCAGCTGCCGGAACACCGGGCTGGTTCCCACGAACTCGTGCCAGCGGGCCAGCACCTCGCCGCGCAGCACCTCGCCGCCGTCCAGGATGGCGGCGAACTCGCCTAGAGCCGTGGCCAGCTCCTCCTCCAGCACGGCACGAGCCTGGGCGTGGGTGCGTTCCTGTTTCTCGCCTTCCTCGCGCAGCGCGGGCAGGGCGGCCACCAGCTCCCCCACGGCCCCCCGCAGCGTCTGGCGTACCACGCCGGCCCGCAGGGCCTCGCTCTCCACCAGCCCCTGCAGCCACATGCGCAGCGAGGCGACGTCGGCGGCGGGCAGCAGCCCGTCCTCCAGCTCGCGTTCCGTCAGGGTGAACAGCGGGGCGTGGCCCAGTCCGGCCTGCTCCAGGCGCCCGGCGAGGTCTGCGCGCACCTGGGAGCCCGCCCCGATCGGAACGCGATCTAGGACCACCGCGATCACCACGTTGCGGGCGGCGGCCTGACGCAGGAACTCCCAGGGCACCTTGTCCGCGTACCTGGCGGCCGTGGTGACGAACACCCACAGGTCCGCCCCGGCCAGGAGCTGGTCGGCGGCCGCGCGGTTGCTGGCCACCACCGAATCGAAGTCGGGGGAATCGAGCAGCGCCAGGCCCGTGGGGAGCTCGTCGCACGCCACGGTCTCCACCAGGGGGGTGGCACCGGTCGACGTCGCTGCGTCCCGTCCGGTCCCGGCACCGGCCGGCGCAGCGTCGTCCCGTCCGGTCCCGACACCGGTCGGCGCAGCGTCGTCCCTGACCGGTCCAGAACCGGCGGGCGCACCGCCCGCCCCGGCGGCTGCGGCCACCACACCGGTGCCCGCCTCCCCCTGGGTGGCGCGCACCAGCTTCTCCAGGCCCGGGAAAAGGCGCTTGCCGGCGAACCAGTGCGCGTCCTCACTCGCGTGCACCAGCACCGGGCGGCGCGTGGTGGGGCGAAGCGCTGAGGCCGGAGAGATCTCGCGGCCCACCAGGGAGTTGAGCAGCGTGGACTTGCCGGCCCCGGTGGAGCCACCTATCACGGCGATCAGCGGCGCCTCCAGCTGCTCGAAGCGCGGCAGCAGGTAGTTGCGCAGCTGATCCAGGTAGTAGTCGCGGTCGCGGCGGGCCTGCGCGGCGCCGCGCGTGGGGTAAACCAGGCGGAGCCGAGCCAGGTCGCGCTCCACCTCGCGCAGCTGCCTCGCCTCGGCTGCGCCCTTTGGTTCCTCCACGTGTTTAGCCATTTGCCACCACGGTGGGCCACCAGTCCTGGGCCGGCGGCTCCCAGGTGCGCGGGTCGGCGGCCACCTGCTCGCCGGAGCGGATGTCCTTTACCTCGCCGGTGCCGGGGAACCACACGAACGGGATGCCGCGCCTGTCGGCGTGGCGGATCTGCTTGCCGAATTTCGCGGCGCTGGGCGAGACCTCGCAGGGGATGGCGCGCTTGCGCAGCTCGACCGCCACGGCGTCGGAGGCGGCGCGCTCGGCCTCGTCGGTCACCGCCACCAGCACGGCGGAGGGCACCTGGCGGGAGGCGCTGGCCAGGTCCGCGCTCAGCATGCGGGAGACCAGGCGGGAGACGCCGATGGACATGCCCACGCCCGGGTAGGTGCGCTTGCCGTCGCTGGCCAGGGAGTCGTAGCGGCCGCCGGAGCAGATCGAACCCAGCGACTCGTGCCCCACCAGGAAGGTCTCGTAGACGCTGCCGGTGTAGTAGTCCAGGCCACGGGCCACGGACAGGTCCGCGACCACCACGCCCGGGGCCCGCTCGCTGGCCGCAGCCAGCAGCTCCTCCAGCTCGGCCAGGCCCTGCTCCATCAGCTCGCTGACCACGCCGCCTGCCTTTTCCACCACGGCGCGAGCGGCGGCGCTGATCCCCTCGGTGCCCGTGATGCCGGCCAGCTCGATGGCGGCCTGCGCGGCGGCCGGGTTGACGTCGCCCAGCGCCTCCAGTTCGGCCTGCACGCCGGCCGGGCCGATCTTGGCCAGCTTGTCGATGGCGCGCAGCGCGCCCTCCACGTCCCTGATGCCCAGGGACTCGTAGGCGCCCTGCGCCGCCTTGCGGTTGTTGACGTGGATGGCGAACTCGCCGATGCCCAGCTTGGTGAGCGCGGCGGCCATGACCAGCGGGATCTCCACCTCGTGGTGGAAGGCCAGGGTGCCGTCGCCCACCACGTCGATGTCGGCCTGCGTGAACTCGCGGAAGCGGCCGTCCTGCGGGCGCTCGCCGCGCCAGACCTTCTGGATCTGGTAGCGCCGGAAGGGGAAGTGCAGGTGGCCGGCGTTCTCCACCACGTAGCGGGCAAAGGGCACCGTCAGGTCGAAGTGCAGGCCCAGGCGGTTGGGGTCGGTGCCGTCCTCGCCGCCCTCCGCACCCAGGTCCGCCAGGCGGGAGAGCAGGTAGACCTCCTTGGAGGTCTCGCCCTTGCGCAGCAGCTCCTTCAGGGGCTCCACCGCGCGCGTCTCGATCGAGGCGAATCCATGCAGCTCGAACTCGCGGCGAAGCGTGTCCAGCACGTGGTTCTCTACCACGCGACCGGCCGGGAGCCACTCGGGGAAACCAGAAAGAGATGCGGTGATTGCTGCCATGGCCGCAATTTTCCCACACGGGAGGCGCTTGGCCGCGCATGGCCCGCCCGGTTTGCGCAATTGCCGCCCGCCTGGTTTGCGCGGAGTTGGCCGACGTCCCTCCCGCCGCCCCTTATCGCCTCGCCCGCCGTGCTACCGGCCGCCTCCCGCCGCTGCGGGACTGGCCGGGATCGGCGGCGCGGCCGGTGGGCAGCGTCGTGCATCCTCGCCCCACAGAGGCGCGGCGGCGCGAGCGGCGCGGCCGGTGGGCGGCGTCGTGCATCCTCGCCCCACAGAGGTGCGGCGGCGCGAGCGGCGCGGCCGGTGGGCGACGCGGTCCCCCTGTGCCGAGAAGACCGAGCGGCGCGACTTAGCCGACGCGTGCGGCGTACTTCAGGTGCGGGTTGGTGGCCGCCTCGATGCGCATGCGGGTGAGCGGGCCGTGGCCGGGCAGCACCCAGGTCTGGGGGTTGATGACCTGCTGCAGGGTGCGCAGGGTGGAGAGCATCTGGCGCTCGTCGCTGCCGGGCAGGTCGGTGCGGCCCACGGAGCCGGCAAAGATCACGTCGCCACCGAAGGCGAACTCGGCCGGCCCGGCCAGCTCGGCGCCGTCGGGGGAGGAAAGGCCGGTGGGCTCCAGCTCGCCGGCCGAGAGCAGGAAGGTAGAGCCCTCGGAGTGGCCCGGCGCGGCCACGGCCACGAACGGCAGCCCGGCCAGCTGGCCGCCCCCGGCGAACCACTGCGCCGGGAACTCCACCAGATTGGCGGGCTTCTGCCAGGGCGCTCCGGCCTGCTGGGTGAAGATGCCGGCCAGGGGGCCCAGCAGCGCGTCGGGGTCCTCCATGCGGTACATGTCGGGGCCGGGCACGTAGACCGGCTTGTCCCCCGCCACTGCGGCGCAGTCCCAGACGTGGTCGGGGTGGCCGTGGGTGGCGATGAGCGCCTCCAAGGTGAGCTCCAGCCGCTCCAGCTCGGCGGCGACGGGGGCGGCCGTGTGCGCGCCCGGGTCGATCACCACGGCGCTGCCGCCGCGCCCGGTGGCGTAGATGAAGCAGTTGGCGCCGAACACCGGCGAGACGATTCTGGAGAGCAGCATGGCTAGAAGGTTACTCGGATGTGACCTATGGGGCGCAAAAGTTCCCTAGACTCTTGTCTCGATACGCGCACACGGCCGCCTGGCCGTGCCACGGCGGGACCTACCCGCCCAACCTGAAGGAGAAACCGTGACCGTCGCTGACGACGCACGCGCACCGCGTGACACCGAGGAAGTTGTCACCCCCATCGAGCAGCCCGCGGCGGAAGTGGAAGAATCCGCGCCCGCCCAGGCCGAAGTTGAGGCCGTCGAGGCGGCAGGGGTGGCCGACGTTGCCGCCGACGCCCCCGCCGTAGAGGCCGCCCCCGCTGAGGCGGCCGAGGCTGTAGAGACCGCAGAGGTCCCCGCCGCTGAAGCGGCCGAGGCCGAGGTGAAGGCCGAGGAGGCTCCGGTCGCGGAGGTGACCGAGGAGGCGGCGAAGGAGGCTCCCGCGCCCGCCGCGCCCGCCGCGCCGAGCCCGGCTGCGGCCAAGCCGCGCAAGCACCGCCCGGCCCCGCCCAGCGAGCAGCCGCTGGACATCGCGGCCGTGGTGCGCGCCGCCCAGTTCGGCCGCGTGGCCGACGACGGCACCGTGTACGTGCGCGAGGCCGGTGGCGAGCGCGCGATCGGCCAGTACCCCGAGGGCGTGCCGGCCGACGCGCTGGAGATGTACGTGCGCCGCTACCTGGACATCGCCGCCCAGGTGGAGCTGTTCTCCGCCCGCATGGTCAACCTCTCCGACAAGGAGATCGACTCCACGCTGGCCTCCCTGTCCGAGGCCCTGGAGGCCCCCAAGGCCGTCGGTGACCTGGACGGCCTGCGCGAGCGCCTGGCCGGCCTGAAGACCGCCGCCGAGGAGCACAAGGTGGCAGAGCGGGCCCGCCGCGAGGCCGCCAAGGCGGAGTCCATCGCCGTGCGCACCAAGATCGTGGAGCAGGCCGAGGAGATCGCGGCGCGCGACCCGCAGCGCGTGCAGTGGAAGTCCTCCGGCGAGCAGATGCGGGCCCTGCTGGACCAGTGGAAGGAGGCCCAGCGTTCTGGGCCGCGCATCCCCAAGGGTGAGGAGGACGCGCTGTGGAAGCGCTTCGCCGCCGCCCGTGGCGCCTTTGACCGCGCCCGCCGCCAGTACTTCGCGGAGCTGGACAAGGTCCAGGCCAAGGCCAAGGCCACCAAGGAGGCCCTGATCGCCCGCGCCGAGGAGCTGTCTACCTCCACCGACTGGCGCGAGACCAGCGCCAAGATGCGCGACCTGATGGAGCAGTGGAAGGCCGCGGGCCGCACGTCCCGCAAGGAGGACGACGCCCTGTGGGCCCGCTTCCGCGCCGCGCAGCAGGTGTTCTTCGACAACCGGTCCTCCACGAACAAGGCGATCGACGCCGAGTACGCGGAGAACCTGCGCACCAAGGAGGCCCTGCTGGAGCACGCCGAGGCGCTGCTGCCCGTCACGGACGTGGAGGCGGCCCGCGAGGCGCTGCGCCCGATCCAGGACGCGTGGGAGGAGGCCGGGCGCGTGCCGCGCGAGGCCAAGGACCGCATCGAGGCGCGCATGCGCGCCGTGGAGCGTGCCATCAACGAGGCCGAGAACGAGCGCTGGCGCCGCACCGACCCGGAGAAGAAGGCGCGCCGCGCCGGCCTGGTGGGTCAGCTGGAGGAGGCCATCGAGAACCTGGAGAAGGAGCTCGCCCAGGCCACCGCCAAGGGCGACGCGAAGGCCGTGCGTCAGGCCGAGGAGGCCCTGGCCGCCCGCAAGTCCTGGCTGGACCAGCTTTCGCGCAGCGAGGGCTGATCCGGTAGGCGCGGGTAGCGCGTGAACACCCCCGGTGGGGCGGGACCTTCCAGGTCCCGCCCCACCGGCGTTCTGCCCGGGCCCAGGGGAAATCCGGTGCCGGCGGGCGCCCCGAGGGCCCGTGTCGCCGCGCCCGCCTGTCCACAGGCGGGCGCTTTCGCGTTGGCCCGGCGCCCGTTTGCCGCCAGGCTTGGGGCATGGAGCTCTACCTGGACCCGCGCGAACGCGTCTCGCTGGCCCGCGACGGCCTGGCGATGGACTTTGGGCTGGCCGCCCTGCCGTGGGACCTGGCGGACTCCAGGCTGTGCCGGATCGCGGCGCTGAACGACCTGCATCCGGGCCAGACCTTCTGCTGCACTGCTGCGGCGTGGGTGCACACGGGGATCGGCTACCTGGACCAGCCGCACGTGATCGCGGCCGGCAGCAGGCAGTCCAAGGCCCGGGTGGTGCACCGCTGGCACGTGCCCGGCTCGCACCTTTACACCCCCGCGGAGGGCACCTGCACGGACTCGCTGCGCACGCTGCTGGACCTGGTGCTCTCCTGCCGGGCCGAGCCCGACGTGCTCACCGCCCTGGCCTACGTGGCCAGGCGCGAGTTCTCAGCCAAGGAGTGGCGCGACCGCTTCGTGGCCGACCGGCGCGGCACCGTGGAGCGCTACCTGGTGGTGCGGGACCTGTACGACGACGCCGCCTAGGCGGGGCTCAGCCCTCGTGGCCGCGCCGGTTGACGCGGGAGACCTCGTAGACGCCGGAGAGCTTGCGCAGTGCCTTCATCACGGCCTCCAGGTGCGTCTCGTCGCTCACCTCGAAGGTGACACGGCCGACCGCCACCTGGTCGCCGTCCGAGCTGAAGGTGGTGGAAAGCAGGTCCACGCGCTGCTCCACCATCACCCGGGTGATGTCCATGAGCAGCCCGGAGCGGTCGAGTGCCTCGATGACCACCTGGACAATAAAGCCGCCCGGGCGGTCGATGTCCCAGTGGGCCTTGACCAGCCGGTCGGGCTGGGAGGAGAGCGCCTCGATGTTCTCGCAGTCCTCGTGGTGGATGGAGATGCCGTTGCCACGCGTGATGAAACCCGTGATGGGCTCGCCGGGCGCGGGGGTGCAGCACTGGGCGATCTTGGTCCACACCTCGCCGGGCTTCATGCCCTCCACCACGATGCCGCTGCCCGTGGCCGGGCCGCGCCGCTTGCGCGGCTTGGGGATCGTGGCCTCCGCCAGCGTCTCCTCCGTGCCGTCCGCGCCGCCCAGCACCGCCACCAGCTTGGAGGACAGCGATTCGGCGGACACGTGGTTCTCCCCCACCGCCGCGTACAGGCTGGAGACGTCCTTGTAGCCCATCTCCTGGGCCACCGCCAGCAGCGAGTGGTGGTTCATCAAGCGCTGGATGGGCAGGTTCTGCTTGCGCAGCATCTTGGCCACCCGGTTACGCCCCTCGTCCACCGCCTCCTCGCGGCGCTCCTTGGTGAACCACGCCTTGATCTTGGAGCGGGCACGCGGGGAGGCCACGAAGGCCAGCCAGTCCTCGTTCGGGCCCGCGTCCGGGTCCTTGGAGGTGATGACCTCCACCGTGTCCCCGTTGTCCACCTTCGTGGACAGGGTCACCAGGCGTCCGTTGATCTTGGCGCCCACCGTCTTAAAGCCCACCTCGGTGTGGACCGCGAAGGCGAAGTCCACCGGCGTGGAGCCCGCCGGCAGGGCGATCACGTCGCCCTTGGGGGTGAAGACGTAAACCTCGGTGCCGCTCATCTCGTAGCGCAGCGAGTCCAGGAACTCGTTGGGGTCACCCGTCTCCTGCTGCCACTCGAACAGGCCCTTGAGCCAGATCATCTCAGAGGCGCCCGGCGGCAGCTCGCCCGTGCCCTCCTTGGTGCGCAGCGCCTCGCGCTTCTTCGCGGTCGGGTCGGCCTTGTACTTCCAGTGCGCCGCCACGCCGTACTCGGCGCGCCGGTGCATCTCGTGGGTGCGGATCTGAATCTCCACCGGCTTGCCACCCGGGCCCACCACCGTGGTGTGCAGGGACTGGTAGACGCCGTACTTCGGCAGGGCGATGTAGTCCTTAATGCGACCGGCCACGGGCTTCCACACCTCGTGCAGCTTGCCCAGCACCGCGTAGCACTCCCCCACGGTGTCCACCAGGATGCGCAGCGCCACCAGGTCGTAAATGTCGTCGAACTCCCGACCGCGCACCACCATCTTCTGGTAGATCGAGTAGAAATGCTTGGGCCGGCCGGTCACCACGCCCTTGATGCCCAGCCCGTCCAGCTGCTCCTGGATCTTGGAAGAGATCGAGGCCAGGTATGCCTCGCGCTCCGGGGCCCGGCGCTTGACCAGCTGCTCGATCTCCTCGTAACGGCCCGGGTAGAGCACCTTGAAGCTGAGGTCCTCCAGCTCCCACTTGATCGCGTTCATGCCGAAGCGGTGCGCCAGCGGGGCGTAGATCTCCAGCGTCTCCTGCGCCTTGGACTTGGCCTTCTCCGGGTCCATGTACTTCCAGGTGCGCGCGTTGTGCAGCCGATCGCCCAGCTTGATCATCAGCACCCGGATGTCCTTGGCCATCGCCACGACCATCTTGCGCACCGTCTCGCCCTTGGCGGCCGCCCCGAACTCCACCTTGTCCAGCTTGGTGACGCCGTCCACCAGCAGCGCGATCTCCGGGCCGAAGTCGATCTTCAGCTGCGCCAGCGAGTAGGGGGTGTCCTCCACCGTGTCGTGCAGCAGCGCGCCCGCCACCGTGGTCGCGGTCAACCCCAGCTCGGCCAGGATCGTCGCCACGGCAACCGGGTGGGTGATGTAGGGCTCGCCTGACTTGCGGGTCTGGCCCTTGTGTACGCGATTAGCCACCCGGTAGGCGTGCTCAACCAGGTCGAAGTCGATCTGCTCGTCGCCCGCGTGCTCCAACAGGGCGTTGACGATCGGAACTAGCGCCGGGATCGCCGCGATCGAGGGCGGCACAGGGCGCGTAGCGCTCGCCAGCCCAAGGCTCTCAAGCCAGCTCCTGGTCCAGTTACTCCCTCTTGCATCAGCCATTTTTGGATTCTACCGCTTACGGCAATGGCCGCCGCACCCTGACGGGTGCGGCGGCCACATCCAATTTCTGGTACCTCAGAACTTCAGGATCGAGTGCACTTCGTAGCCTTCCAGCTTCTCGCGCCCCTTGAGCTCCTCCAGCTCCAACAGCACCATCACGCCCGCAACCACGCCACCGGCCTTCTCGACCAGCTCGATCGCCGCGCGCGCCGTGCCACCCGTGGCCAGCACGTCGTCGATGATCAGCACACGGTCACCCTCGTGCACGGACTCCGGGCGGATCTCCATGCGGGCCGTGCCGTACTCCAGCGCGTAGTCCACGCCCAGCACCGGGCCGGGCAGCTTGCCGGCCTTGCGCACGGTCAGCATGCCCACCTCGAGGGCGTTGGCCAGCGGGGCGGCCAGCACGAAGCCGCGCGACTCCAAGCCGGCCACGGCGTCCACGTCGTCACCCACCAGGCGGGCAAGCAGCGTGGTCAGGCGGCGAAAGGCCGGGCCGTTGGCCAGCAGCGGCGTGATGTCACGAAACAGCACGCCGGGCTCCGGGAAGTCCTGGATCTCGCGCAGGTTGCCCCGCACCAGCTCCTCCAGCTCCTGGGCCACCTTCGGGCGAATCAGCAGGCTCATCGCTTGCCCTTCTTCCGCTTCTTCGGCTGCGCGGCATTGCCACGGTGCCCACCGGCCTGCATAGGACGGGCCACGTGCGGCTCGTCGGCCTGGGCGGCAACGTCGTCCCCACCCTTCTTGGCACTCTTGGCCTTGCGCTCCACCTTCGTCGCCTTGGCGCTGCGGGCCTGCTCCTGCTCCTCCCAGCCGGGACCGGACAGGTACTCGGGCTCCTGCTCCACCACCACGTCGGCGCGCTTCTTGGCGCGGCGCGGCTCCTCGTCCTCCTTGGCCACCACCTTGTGGTCGACCACCTGGACGGCGTCGCTGTGGCCCCGCTTGGCGCGGATCTCAGCGGTGTGCTCCTTCACGCGGCCCTTGATGGCCTGCTCCAGCACCACCAGCATCGGGGAGGCGATGAAGATCGAGGAGAACGTGCCCACGATCATGCCCACGAACAGCGCCAATGCGATGTCCGTCAGCGTGCCCGCGCCCAGCAGCAGGGAACCCAGCAGCAGGATCGAACCCACCGGCAGGATCGCCACGATGGAGGTGTTGATGGAGCGCACCATCGTCTGGTTCGCGGCCAGGTTGACCAGCTCACCGAAGGTGTAGCGGTGCTGCTGGTCAAAGCCGCGCGTGTTCTCGCGGACCTTGTCGAAGACCACCACGGTGTCGTAGAGCGAGTAGCCCAGGATCGTGAGGAAACCGATCACGGTAGCCGGGGTGACCTCCACGCGCGTGACGGCGAAGACGCCGACCGTGATCAGGATGTCGTGCAGCAGCGCGAACAGCGCGGCCACCGACATGGTCCAGCGGCGGAAGTAGATCGCCATGACGATCGCCACCAGGGCCAGGAACGTGGCCAGACCCTGCAGGGCCTTGGTGGAAACGTCCTTGCCCCAGGTCGGGCCCACGAACGTGGAGGCCACGGCGGACTCGTCCACCTTGTAGGCCCCCGCCAGGCCCTCGCGGACCTCGCGGGTGTCGGCGTCGCTCAGCTGCGAGGTCTGCACCCGCAGGGAGGACTGGCCCAGGTTGGAGACGCGCACGCCCTCCGTGTGGCCGGCCTTCTTCAGCACGTCGTAGGCGGGCTGCTGCGAGGTGACCTCGGAGCCCGTGATCGTGAACTGCGAACCACCCCGGAACTCGATGCCGAGCGCGAAGCCGAACACCGCCACGATCAGGACCGAGGCGGCCATGAGGGCGCCGCCGATTCCCATGAGGAAGCGGCCCTTGCCGACGATCTGGTAGGTGCGCTCACCGGTGTAGAGCTCGTTGCCCCACTTCTGGTAGCTGAACATCAGTTCTCCCCCTTCTCGCCGTCAGCGGCCTGGGTCTTCGCGTCGGCACCGGCCGACTTTGCCTCGCCTGCCACGGCGGCAGCCTTCGCCTCCGCCTTGCGGCGGGCGATGCCCGCGCGCGTGGTGCCGCGCCCGGTGTAGAGCGGCGCCTTAGCGCCCAGCCACTCCGGGTTGAGGCCGGAGAGCTTGTGGCCCTCCGCGAAGAACTTGCCGCGCACCGCCAGCAGCATGGCCGGGTGGGTGAACATGAACACCACGATCAGGTCCACCACGGTGGTCAGGCCCAGGGTGAAGGCGAAGCCGCGCACGCCACCCACGGCCAGGAAGTAGAGCACCACGGCCGCGAGCAGGTTGATCACGTCGGAGATCAGGATGGTGCGGCGGGCCGCGCGCCACGCGTGCGTGACCGCCTGCGGGATGGTGCGACCGTCGCGGATCTCGTCACGGATGCGCTCGAAGTAGACGATGAAGGAGTCCGCCGTGACACCGACGGACACGATGATGCCCGCCACGCCGGGCAGCGAGAGGCGGTAGCCGATCGACCAGGAGAACAGGGCGATGATCAGGTAGGTCAGCGCCGCAGCGGCCACCAGGGAGCCGGTGGCGATCAGCGACAGGCCCCGGTACTGGCTGGCCAGGTAGAGGACCACCAGGCCCAGGCCCACCAGGCCGAACAGGATCGACTTGGACAGCTGCTCGGAACCGAGGGTGGCAGAGATCGTCTCCTCGCTCTGCACCTCGAAGTTCAGGGGCAGCGCACCGAAGTTGAGCTGGTTGGCCAGGGTGGCGGCGCTCTGCGGGTCGAAGGAGCCGGAGATGCGCGCCTGCCCGTTGGGGATGGCGTTCTCCACGCCCGGGGAGGAGACCACCAGGCCGTCCAGGACGATCGCGAACAGGTTGCGCATCGGGTCGCTGGCGCGGAAGGACGCCAGGCGGGCGGTGATGTCGCGGAACTTCGCGGCGCCCTCGGAGGTCAGGGTGAGGTCAACGCCCCACTGGCCGTCCGGGTTACCGAACTGGTCGTGCCCCATGCCGGAGGCGGCGGTCTTGACGTCGGTGCCGGCCATCTCCACCGGGCCGAGCACGTACTTGCTCACACCGTCGGTGGAGCAGGTGACCATCGGCTTGTCCGGGTCGGCGGCGCCGTGCCCCTTCAGGCTCTCCGGCAGGGTGCAGTCGAGCTTGCCGAACTCCTGCTGCACGGCCTCGGTGAGCCAGGCGGAGTCGGAGCCGTTGGCAGGCGTGGTGGCCGGCTCGTCAGAGATCTTGCCGTCGCCGTCGACGTCGGCCTCCACCTCGGTGGCCTGGGGGGCGCCCATCACCAGCACGGGACGGAAAGAGAGCTGCGCGGGGGTGCGCACCAGGTCCAGGGTCTCCTTGCTGGGGTTACCGGCCAGCGCCACGACCACGTTCTGCCCGCCCTGGCTGGAGATCTCGGCCTCGGAGACGCCGGAGGCGTCCACGCGCTTGCGGATGATCTCGATGGCCTGGTCCACGTCGGACTCCGAGACCTCGGAGCCGTCGGTGGTCTTGGGGGTCAGGATGATCTGGGTGCCTCCCTGCAGGTCGAGCGCGAGGTCGGGCACGAAGTCCGCGTCGGACTTCCACTGCCCCACCCCGAGCGTGCCGACCAGGGCGGCGAGGATGATGAATAGCCCGAACAGGGAGCGCCAGGGGCGTTCCACCACGGGCTTCTTGCTCGGCTGCTTCGACGAGCGCGAATTCGTTGAGATTGACATTCTTCCAGCGTTTCTAGCGCGGTTTGTTACTCGGCGGCCTTGTCCGTGGTGGACTCCGGCTCGTCCGAGGTGACTTCGAGCGAGGAGAAAACGGGCTCTTCGGCACCACGGATGGCGCGGCGGGCCCACAGGGTCTCGTCACCTGCCGGGGACTCGAGGGTGACGGTGAGGCCGTCCACCTCGACGACGCGGCCGTAGAAGCCCCCGATCGTCACTACCCACTTGCCGGGCACCAGCGCGGCGTCGCGCTCTTGTTCCTGGCGCGCCTGCTGCTTCTTGGCGCTGCGGCCCATCCACCACATGGCGAGGATGAGGAAGAGAGGCAGGAGCCAGATCATGTATTGCTGCGGCACGGGTTTTCTCCCAGTCTGTCTAGGGCCCGCGTTTTGCGGGCATCCTTGGGCAGTCTAGTTGAATTCCGGCAAATCAAAACCTGGCGCGACGGTGGGGCCGGGCACGGGCAGGCCCAGGTGCTGGTAGGCGGACGACGTTGCCGCCCGGCCGCGCGGAGTGCGTACCACCAGTCCCTCGCGAACCAGGTAGGGCTCGGCGACGGTCTCTACCGTTTCGGGCTCTTCCCCGACGCTGATGGCCAGGGTGCTCAGTCCCACCGGGCCGCCCCCGAAGCGGGTGCATAGGGCCAGCAGCACCTGCCGGTCTAGGCGGTCCAGGCCCCGGGCGTCGACCTCGAAGAGTTCCAGGGCACCGCGCGTGGCCTCGATGTCGCACTTGCCGCTGCCGTGCACCTGCGCGAAGTCGACCACGCGGCGCAGCAGCCGGTTGGCCACGCGCGGGGTGCCGCGGGAGCGGGAGGCGAGTTCTGCGGCGGCGTCCTGGTCCAGGGTGACGCCCAGGAGGCGGGCGGAGCGCACCAGCACCTGCTCTAGCTCGCTGGGCTTGTAGTAGTCCAGGTGGCCGGTGAAGCCGAAGCGGTCTCGCAGCGGGGCGGGCAGCAGGCCGGCGCGCGTGGTGGCTCCCACGGCCGTGAAGGGGGGCAGGGTGAGCGGGATGGAGGTGGCGCCGGGCCCCTTGCCGACCACCACGTCCACGCGCCGGTCCTCCATGGCCAGGTAGAGCATTTCTTCTGCGGTGCGGGCCAGGCGGTGGATCTCGTCGATGAAGAGGACGTCGTTTTCCTGCAGGCCGGAGAGGATCGCGGCCAGGTCCCCTGCGTGCTGGATGGCGGGCCCGGAGGTCAGGCGCAGGGAGCCGCCGGTCTCGGCGGCGACGATCATGGCCAGGGTGGTCTTGCCCAGGCCGGGCGGGCCGGATAGCAGCACGTGGTCGGGGGCCGCGCCGCGCTCCTGGGCGGCGCGCAGCACCAGGCCGAGCTGCTTGCGCACCACCTCCTGGCCCACGAACTCCTCTAGGCGGCGTGGCCGCAGGGCGGCCTCGGCGGCGCGCTCCAGCTCGTCGGCGTCCGGGGCGATGACGCGAAAGTCGTCAGCCACGGCCGCCTCCCAGGCTCTGCAGGGCGGCGCGCAACAGGGTGGCCACGTCCGCCTCCGGCTGGGCGTCGATGGCGGCGGAGGCGGCCTTCGCGGCGGTGGCGGCCTGCCAGCCCAGGCCGGTCAGGGCCTGGGTGAGTTGGGCCTCCACGTCCCCACGCGCGGGCGCCGGGGCAGGCGCCTCCAACCCGCCGGTGGGGGCGCCCAGTTTGCCCTTGAGTTCCAGCACGATGCGCTGGGCGGACTTCTTGCCCACCCCGGGCACGCGGCACAGGGCGGCCAGGTCCTCGCCCTCCACGGCGCGGCGCAGCGCGTTGGGGGTGTGCACGGCCAGCATGGCCAGGGCGATGGACGGTCCGATGCCGCTGACGGACTGCATGGACTCAAAGATGTCGCGTTCCTCGGCCTCGGCGAAGCCGAACAGGGTGAGGGAGTCCTCCCGCACCACCAGGGAGGTGTAGACCTCGGCCTCGCGCCCGGCGGCCAGCCCGGCCAGGGTGGTGGGGGTGGCCCTGAAGGAGAAGCCCACTCCCCCAACGCTAATGACGGCCTTGCCGAGCCCGACGTGCTGGACCACGCCTGCCAGAGATGCGATCACCACTCCCCCTTATCGAACAACTGTACGAATCCTAGCGCACCGCAGCGCGGCGGCAAGCCCCGCTGAACGCAGGGCCAGCACGTCCACCACGTTTTGGACACGCGCCGCAACTAAGCAGATGTGTGCCCACAGCCGACGATCTGCGAGAAATTCACCTCGGTAGGACCTCGCTCCAACAGGGGCGGGCCCACGCCATCAAAATGACGTGGGCCCGCGCCGCCTGCCTCTGGGAAACCCCGGCCTTAGGGGTAGTACCTTCCGGCCCTGGAGTTGTGCAGCTCCATCACGGCGTTCGGGACTGCTTTGTATCCGCCCACGATCGTGATCGAGGCGGGGTCCAACGCGCGGATTGCGTTCAGGGAGTATACGGATTGACCTGCCTGGGGAAGCAGGATCAGGCTGCCCTTCTCCTTAACGGCGACGGCGCTGGCCACGAGCGCGTCTGCGAAATCCACTCCGGAGGCCACGATGACCTTTTGCCGTTTCCCATAGCCGAGGGCCAGGATCGCGGCGGTTTCGTAGCGGTCGTTACCGACCACTGCGACTGACTTGCCCCAGCTCTCGGTTGCCACAGCTGCCTTGCGCCCCACCGCCACGGTGGTTTTGTCAGCCCGGAAGTACTTCTTCACCTCTGAGCTGGTGGCGTCGACCACCTTGCCGCCTACAGTGCTGGTGCGGCAAAGCAGGATGTAACCGTTCTGGGCGCCTGCTGCAGCACCGGCGGCAAGGGCGTCGGCAAATCCGCTGCCGTCGGCCACGAAGACGTGGCTGGTGGCGCCCTTGGAGCGCAGGTGTTGTGCAACCGCGCTAGAAGTGAGGTAGCGGTCGTTTCCTCCCAGTCGCGTGACGGCGATTCCGAGCTTGGTTAGCTGGTCTTCCTTGGCTTTGTTTACCGCGCCTGGGCCGCCCACGATCAAGACGTTCTTGACCTTGCCCTGTGTCAGGGCGGAGAGCACTTGGCTTTCCAGGCTCCCCTTGGAGGTGGTCAGCAGGATACCGGTGTCGTATTTGGCTGCCAGCGGACCGGCCACCACCGCGTCGGCAAAGTTTGCCCCGCTTACCAGCACCGCGTTCTTGGTGAACTCGGTTTCCTTGAATGCCCTCACGGACGTCTCGACACGGTTGAAGCCGTTGAGCCGGTGGGTGAAGTAGTTACCCCACGGCTCGTGGTAGGTGGGAAGCTTGATCGCCTTGAGGTTTGTGCCCCAGGCGGTGTTGTAGGAGGCGGTGATCTTTTCCTTCGGGATCGCCGCTCCGCTTTCGAGCGCGTTTTGCACCTTCCAGCCCTTTGGAAGCAGATAAGACTGTTCGATTACGCAGTTCGTCTGGGACTGGTAGCAGGAGCGCAGCTTGAACACGACCGGCTTGCCCAGCTCGGCCACGCGCTTTTCCGCCCCGCCCGGGTAGTGGTACTGGACCGTGCCGTTGTGCACTGATGCGCTCCAAAGGCGACTCGAATCGGAGCTTGCCAGCACAGAAACCACCTGGCGCTTTTGTACCTTGTCGCAGCTCGGGTTGAGGATGCCAACATCCGACCCGTCGATCAGTCCGCTTTCCTTTTGGGAATTGAGCAGGAAGATTCTGATGGTGCTGGGGGGAATCCAGTAGGACGTGCCAGTGTCGGGCGCATCAGCGGCGTATCTTTTGCCGCCGGGGGACGTGAAGACGTTTAGCTGCCTGTGGGTGAGGATTCCAAGGATGCCTCCTTGACTGTCCAGCGCGGGGCCGCCGATGTCACCGGGCTGGTGCTGCATCGTTCCTCTGGTCGCCAGCAGGTTGTATCCGCACTTTTGCCCTTGCAGGGTGGCGAAGTCCGTGAACGTGTGGGTTGTCTTTCGGCGCACGGGGTTCTTCCAAGGGTCGCGCGGATCGTTGCCGTATCCGTAGGTTGAAACCTGGTGTCCTCGTTCGATTTCCTCAAAGGAGGGACCCCCAAAGTTCATGGTACTGATCTGTTGGGACAGCACTACGAGCGCTAGGTCGCTGTTGGGGTCGAGGATCAGTTTTGTTGCCCTGATGCCCGTTCCGGTCGCGTTCTGGTTGAGGTGGAAGGTCACCTGTTTGGGGCTGACGGCCGCAGTGGGCTTGGTCTTGTTGTAGTCGGCTTTGTTCAAGAAGCATTGCCGGGCGGTGAGCACCCATTTTGACTCCAGGGACCTGGTCAGAAGCATGCCGGTGCAGAGGTTGAGTCGTTTGCCTGCTGCGTCGTAGATCTTGAGCGCGCCCACCCCGTACTGGTTGTCGGCCACTACTGTGCCGCCTTGTGCTTGGGGAAATACCTGCGCGGGCTCGGCCTGGTCACCTTCCCGGGCCGCCTGCGGCGCCGTCGCGGCACCGGTGGGGCCCTCGCTTGTCTGGGCAGCGCCGTCGGTGGCTGCTTCCTCTAGCGGTTCTGCCGTCGGCGACTGGTTTTGCTCTACTTGCGGGTTGACGTCAGATGCGGCTTCCGCAGCTACGGTTGCCTGCTGTGTGGGAGTTTCTTTGTCCGTTTCCGGTTGGCCGACGTCGCCTTCTGCCTGCGCATCGTTGTTGACATTTCCTTGCGCACCTTCGACCGGGACCACTGTCTGGTTTGGAAGTGCCCCGCTATTTGGGGCGATTGTGGCTTGCGGAGTCGGTGAGTCTTCAGCAGCTAGAGCTGGTGCAATTGCGGTTGTTAGAAGCGCCATCGACACGAATGCACCGAGCGCGCCCAGGGTGGCCTTTTGCACGTTATCTCCTTCCCAGATAACCCAAGGCCGTACCCTACCGCCTTATCTGAGAACGGTTTTTGTTTTCGCCCGGTCTCGCCTTATCTATGCCCGCGCCTGCGCGGGTCCACCGCGCCGGTGCGGCGCGCGGCCGCGGCCGCCTGCGCCCAGGCCCGCTGGGCGGGGGTGAGCTCGCCCCGGGACTGCACGCCGCCGCTCAGCGAGACGGTCACCGCGCCGTCCTCCCCCAGGCCCTGGATGCCGGTGCCGCGCCAGCCGTGGCAGATGGCCAGGGCAACGGCGTCGGCCGCGTCGGCGGGCTTGGGCGGGGAATCCAGCCGCAAGATACTCGCCACCATCGCCTGCACCTGCGCCTTGTCGGCCCGGCCCGATCCGGTCACGGCGGCCTTGACCTCGCTGGGGGTGTGCAGGGCCAGCGGTAGCCCGCGCCTGGCGGCGGCGAGCATGGCGATCCCGGCCACCTGGGAGGTGCCGGTGATGGAGCGCAGGTTGTCCTGCGCAAAGACGCGCTCCACCGCGATCACCTCGGGGCGGTACTTGTCGATCCACTCCTCGATGCCCTTTTCGATGGCCAGGAGGCGGAAGTGGGCGGCCAGGTTCGGGTCGCTGCGCACCACGCCCACGTCCACCAGCTTCGCCTGCCGGCGGGCGTCAACGTCGACGACCCCGAGCCCACACCTGGTGAGCCCGGGGTCAACGCCCAAAATCCGCAAGGATCAGTCCTCGTCGAGCGCCGCCATGACCTCTGCGGAGGCGTCGAAGTTGGCGTAGACGTTCTGCACGTCGTCGCTGTCCTCCAGGGCGTCGATCAGCTTCATGATCTTGCGGGCGCCCTCTACGTCCACCTCGATCTCGGTGGAGGGCACCCACTGCACGTCGGCGGAGTCGTACTCGATGCCGGCCTCCAGCAGGGCGGTGCGCACCGGGATGAGGTCGGTGGCCTCGCTGGTGACCTCGAAGAGCTCGTCGCCGGCCTCGATTTCCTCGGCACCGGCCTCCAGGGCCACCTCCATCAGGCGGTCCTCGTCCACGCCCTCGGCGGCCGGGACCAGCACCACGCCCTTGCGGGAGAACAGGTAGGCCACGCTGCCGGGCTCGGCCAGGGAGCCGCCGTTGCGGGAGAACGCCACGCGCACCTCGGAGGCGGCGCGGTTGCGGTTGTCGGTGAGGCACTCGACCAGCACGGCAATGCCGCCGGGGCCGTAGCCCTCGTACATGATGGTCTCCCAGTCGGCGCCGCCGGCCTCGGCACCGGAGCCGCGCTTGACAGCGCGGTCGATGTTGTCGGCGGGAACGGAGGCCTTCTTGGCCTTCTGGATGGCGTCGAACAGGGTGGGGTTACCGGCCGGGTCGCCGCCGCCGGTGCGCGCCGCGACCTCGATGTTCTTGATCAGGCGGGCAAAGAGCTTGCCTCGCTTGGCGTCGATCGCGGCCTTCTTGTGCTTGGTGGTCGCCCACTTAGAGTGCCCGGCCATTGTGCCCCACTTCCGTTTGTTGCATCTTTTGTTAGCCGACGTCCCTCGGGCCGCGCGGCCAATACTGGCGGTATTTTAGCGGGCCGCCTGTGCAGATTGCCGCACCATCTCCAGAAAGAGGCCATGTACGCGCGTGTCGCTGCTTACTTCCGGGTGGAAGGAAGTGGCCAGCAGGTGGCCCTGACGCACCGCCACGGCGCGCTGCCCGGCGGGGGTGTCCACGCTGGCCAGCACCTGGACTGCGGGGCCGGTTTGCTCGATCCAAGGGGCGCGAATAAACACGGCGTGCACAGGGGCCTGGCCGGCGGCAACGTCGGCCCCCAAGGCGGGGGCAGAGAGCCAGGCCTCTGAGGAATCCACCTGGCGACCAAAGGAGTTGCGGCGGGCGGTGACGTCCAGGCCGCCCAGGGTGCGCTGGCCCTCGATGCCGTCTTCCAGGCGGTCGGCCAGCAGGATCAATCCGGCGCAGGAGCCGTAGGCGGGCAGGCCGGCGGCGATCGCCTCACGCAGCGGCTGCTCCAGCTCGAAGGCGTCCAGCAGCTTGATCATGGTGGTGGACTCCCCGCCGGGCAGCACGATGCCGTCCAGCCCGGCCAGCTCGCTCGGGCGGCGCACCTTCACTACGCGGGCACCCAGGCTCTCCAGCATGGCGGCGTGCTCGCGGAAGTCGCCTTGCAGGGCCAGGACGCCGATGGTGGCCTGTTCGATCATGCTCATTCTCCGTTCTCCACGAGGTGCGGGCAGGTGCCGTCCCAGCCGGTGACCCACTCCTCCAGCCGCTTGGCCAGGTCGCGGGGGTACTGGGTCACCGGTGAGGCCTGGAGTGCCGCCGGGGTGATCCAGGCCAGCTCGTCCACCACGCTGCGCTCCAGCTCGGTCCAGCGCGAGTCGTCCAGCTCGCTGGCGTGCTCGACCCGCAGTAGGTAGAAAGTCTCGTGTTGGCGCACCGTGATGCTGGAGAACACGAACTCCGAGTCGCGGGTCAGCACGGGGCCTTCCAGGCTCTCCGGTGTCACTTGGATGCCGGTCTCCTCGGCCAGCTCGCGGGCCGCAGCCTGGCGGGTGTCCTCCCCCGGTTCCATGCCGCCGCCGATCGTGAACCACCAGGCCCGGGCAGTGTCTAGGGCGTCGTGCCCGCGAGCCAGCAGCACGCGACCGTCGGCGGCTATAACCACCACGCGAGCCGCGCTCCGGCTGGGCACGCCGTCGGCACCGGGCTTGAACTCGGGGCTGATCTGCTGTTTTTGCAGGCGGTTTGCTAGGTCGTCCACTGTCACTCCTTAGCTCACTGCTCGACTGCCCTGGCACCTCCCGGGCAGGCTCAAAGTGCTCAACCAGGTGGGGTTGAGGGCATTAGTGAGGGCCGCCTTGCGACGGCCCTCACCAGTTAGTCAGCGGCGGTAGCTCACCAGCCGCGCTCGGCCAGGCGGTGCGGCACGGGGATGCCGTCCACGTTGATGCCCACCATGGCCTCGCCCAGGCCGCGAGAGACGTCGGCCACCACGGCCGGGTCGTCGAAGAAGGTGGTGGCCTTCACGATGGCGGCGGCGCGCTTGGCGGGGTCACCGGACTTGAAAATGCCGGAGCCCACGAACACGCCCTCAGCACCGAGCTGCATCATCATGGCGGCGTCTGCGGGGGTGGCGATACCGCCGGCGGTGAACAACACCACGGGCAGCTTGCCGGTCTCTGCGACCTCTACCACCAGGTCGTAGGGGGCGGCCAGCTCCTTGGCGGCCACGAACAGCTCGTCCTTGCTCATGGAGCGCAGGCGGTTGATCTCGGCGCGGATGGTGCGCATGTGGGTGACGGCGTTGGAGACGTCGCCGGTGCCGGCCTCGCCCTTGGAGCGGATCATGGCCGCGCCCTCGTTGATGCGGCGCAGGGCCTCGCCCAGGTTGGTGGCGCCGCAGACGAAGGGAACGGTGAAGCCCCACTTGTCGATGTGGTTGGCGTAGTCGGCCGGGGTGAGGACCTCGGACTCGTCGATGTAGTCCACGCCGAGGTGCTGCAGCACCTGGGCCTCAGCGAAGTGGCCGATGCGGGCCTTGGCCATCACCGGGATGGAGACGGCGTTGATGATGCCCTCGATCATGTCCGGGTCGCTCATGCGGGACACGCCGCCCTGCGCGCGGATGTCCGCCGGGACGCGCTCCAGGGCCATGACGGCCACGGCGCCGGCGTCCTCGGCGATCTTGGCCTGCTCCGGGGTGACGACGTCCATGATGACGCCGCCCTTGAGCATCTCCGCCATGCCGCGCTTGACGCGGTCGGTTCCCACCACGGGCTGGTTCTCGTTAGTCACAATGCACTCCGCATAGTCAGGTCTGGGTTTTCCAAGTCTACGCCCTGGCGCGCTGCCGCTGCGCCCCGGGCTTTAGTGTTCGTGGGCGTCCACTTCTTCGGCGTCCTCCCACTCGAAGTGGGCTACCTCCACGTCGGTGGCGTACGCCTCCTCCCACTCCACCACCTCGGCCGGGCCGTCCGCAGCGGCGGGGTCCGCAGGGCGGGCGTGCTCGTAGCTCGCCAGGTGCTTTTGCAGGCGCTTGGACATGGGCAGGAACGCGGCCAGGGAGAGCCCGCCGGAGACCACAGCGCCGGCGATCGGGATGGCCTTGGCGATGCCGTTGGCAAAGCCTCGCTTGGTCATGGTCAGCCCGATGGAGGCGGCCACGCGCTTGACGATCGGGTAGACCACGCCGTTCGTGAGCGCCTTGTTCGGCAGGGTGGCCACCACGTTCTTGGCCAGCATCTCCGCCAGCTTGGCCACCCCTCCCCTGGCTACGTGCACTCCGTACATGATGCCGATGAACAGGGTGAGCACGCCCTCGGTGGACTCGTCGATCTCCCCGTCCCTGGTGAACAGGTCCGGCCAGGAGTAGAGGTAGGCGAGCTTCTGCGCGATGCGAATCACGTGGCCCAGGAACTGGACCACGTCCCCGGGGGCAGTGATGAAGGCGGCCACCCCACCCGGCAGCCCGGCAGCGGCCGACGCCCCGGTCACCCGCGTGGACTCGTACTTGATCGAGCTGCGCGCGGCCTTCTCGATCACCTCCAGCGGGATGCCCGCGTGGGCCGGGGTGGTGAGCACGGCGGCCTCGATCTGGGCCGGGGTGCAGTGCTTCTTCAACGCCGCGCGCAGGTACTCCGCCCTGTCGATGCGGATGAGCGGCAGGCGCACCGCCGTGTTGAGCATCCGGGAGAAGTTGACGCCCGCCTTTTCGAGGTCCGTGCTTTTGGCCATGCGCGCCATGCTATCGGCGCGGCGAGCGCACCAGCCACTTCAGCGCAGGAGCGCTAGGCGGGCCTGGTGGAGCTGGGTGAGGTGGGCCTGTTCCTCCGCCGCGTGGAAGGCGTGCCTGCCGATGGCGGCACGGTGCCGGGCCAGGGCAAGCTGCACCGCGCCGGCCTGGAAGTCGCGCAGCGCCTGCTTGCGCCCGCCCCGCTTTGCCCACCGGCAGGCGTTTTGCCGGGCGGCGGGCACGGTCACCATGGCCAGTTCCCAGCTCTGCATCAGCCCGGCGCGCACGTAGGGCTGCAGGTGCCACTGCACCAGGGAGAGCTCCGAGCGCTGCAGGACGGCCAGGATCACCAGCAGCAGGGCCAGCATCGGCAGCTGCGCCCACAGCGCGGTGGTGGCCCCGGCGGAGGCGGAGATGTTCCAGCCGGCGTGCAGGGCCACGGCCCCGGCGTAGCCCAGCGGCGCCCACCAGAGCCAGGCCACGCGGGAGGCGGACCTCGCGGCGAAGCCGATGGCCAGGCCGGTCATGGCGGTGAAGAGGATGTGGGCGAACGGGGAGAACACGCCGCGCACCACGAACACGCTGGCCAACTCGTCGTGGAACATGACGAAGTAGAAGATGTTCTCCACGAAGGCGAAGCCGGCCGCAGTGGTGGCCGCGTAGACCACGCCGTCCACGGGCCCGCCGATCGCGCCGCGTCGCCACCACAGCAGCATGAGCAGGATGAAGGCCTTGGAGGCCTCCTCGATGAGCGGGGCACTGACCACGGCCGCGACCAGGTCTCCCTGGGCCACGTCACCGGTGAGGACGTAGACGTGCTCTGCCGCCATCGTGTTGACGATCGCGGAGACGAACGTGGCCACCCCGGCTCCCCACAGGAAGGTCAGCCACAGCAGCAGCCTGGGCTCGGGCTCCCAGCGGTCCACCCAGCGCACCACCGCGATGACCACGGCCAGCGGCATGAGCGCCAGCACCGTCGGGGCGAGGATACCCACCTCGCCGTCCGAGATGGCCCGGAAGCTGGCGAACATCCCGAACACCGAGATGATGACCAGGATCACCTCGAGGGCGCCCACCTGGGTCGAGATGCGGTGGGCCTTGTTCAGGCTCGCGAACGGCGCCCCCTGGTAGGACCACTGGGCGGGGCTGACCTGGTAGGCCTGCCACACCTGTGCCGGGCGGGCCTGCTGGGGCTGGGCAGCGTTGGCCGCCACGTAGGCGGTGCTCTGCCCGGTCAGGTAGGGCGTGTTGGTTTGGTTGCTCACGTCTTTTCTTTCCTTGCCCGACGCCGCCGCAGCGGCCGCCCCTAGTGTGAGGCCGCTATGCGCGGCCGTCGGTTCGCTTCTGCGGGGCCGAGGTGTCCAGTGCCGCCTGGTAGACGGCCTCGATGCGGTCGGTGACCCGGCCCCAATCGTATTGCGTGGCGGCGAGCGCCCCGGCCTGCGCGACTGTGCGGCGGGCGGCGGCGTCGTCCAATGCCGCGCAGATCGCCTCGGTCAGGGCGGCGCTGTCCCCCACCGGGAACAGGCCACCGCACTCCCCCTGCGCCAGGACGGCGCGGAAGGCGGGGATGTTGGAGGCCAGCACGTAGGCGCCGGCCGCCATCGCCTCCACCAGCACGATGCCGAAGGATTCACCGCCCAGCTGCGGGGCGACGTAGATGGTGGCGCCCTTGAGCAGGCTGTTCTTCTCCGCGTCGCTCACCCCGCCCAGAAACTCCACGCTGCTGCCAAATCCGGCCAGGACGGCGCGCGCCTGACTGGCCTGCCCGCGCCCGGCTATGAGGAAGCGGGCGCCGGGGTGGCGCTCCAGCACGCCGCCCACGGTCCCGGCCAGGACGGGCAGGCCCTTGCGGGGCTCGTCCAGGCGGCCCAGGAACACGATCACGGGCGAGTCGGGACCCTCCTGCCACGCCTCGACCGGTGCGGCGGTGGCGAAGTCCGCCACCACCACGCCGTTGGGGATCACCTGCGCGCCCCCGCCGTGGTAGCGCACCAGCGTGCGCTTGGCCTCCGCAGAGACGGCGATGCGTGCGGCGAGCTTTCGCATCGCCAGGTTGGCCAGCCCCGCCACTAGTCGCCGCGCGATGGAGCGGGACATGGCGGTGTGGAAGGTGGCCACCACTGGGCAGCGGGCGTTCAGCAGGGTGAGCAGCCCGATGGAGGGGGTGATGGGCTCGTGGACGTGCACCACGTCGAAGTCGCCGCGCCGCAGCCAGCGGCGCACGCCCCGCAGCGCGCGCGGCCCCATGTTCAGGCGGGCCACCGAGCCGTTGTAGCTCCAGGCCACGGTGCGCCCGGCGTCCACCACCCAGTCCGGGGCCTTAGCGCCGTCCAGCGGGGCGAGCACGCTCACGGCGTGCCCGCGCCGCATCAGCTCTCGGGCCAGGTCCAGGACGTGGGCCTGCACCCCGCCGGGGCTGGCGAAGGAGTAGGGGCACACGATGCCGATTTTCAACTCTGCTCCTTTGCGCGGGCCCGGGCCAGGCGAGCCGGGTCCAGGTCCGATACGAAGACGCTTTGCATCATGTGCCAGTGCTCTGCGTTATCCCGGAGCCAGGCGCCAAACCAGTCCACCCACTGCTGCGTGAGGTCCGCCGCGCCCGCGCGGCCCTTCTTGGTGGTGTGCAGGGGCGGGGAGACGTCCACCACGATCCCCCACTTGGCGCGGGCGGCCCTGCGCTTGGCGCCGCGCAGCCGCACGTGGCGGATGGCGGCGGCGTAGATGGGGATGCCGCGCACCTGCGCCAGGGCGGCCGGGCCGGGGGCGACCAACGCCTTGTGCCCGGCCAGGTTTACCTCCACGCCGGCGGCGGACAGGTCGCGATCCGCCAGTAGGGGCACTAGGTAGTTGCGTTCCCGGGAGCGGCGCACCAGCTCCGGGAAGGGGTGTTCGTGCCGGGAGACGGGCAGCACGGTCATGCCCAGCTGCTCGCGCAGGCGCAGGAACGCCTCGAAGTCCTCGGCTGGCTCCAGGCGCTCCGCCACGGTGAGAACGGGGGCGAAGTTGCGGGCGGACCACGCCGCCGCCAGGTCCCAGTTCCCCGTGTGGGTGAGGGCGAAGATGATGCTGCCCTGCGCCACCTTCTCCCGCAGCTCGGCCGGCCCGTTGATGCCGCCGCGCACGTCGAAACGCGCCGGCGGCACGGCGGGCAGGTACATGGCCTCCCCGAAGTAGCGCATGTAGTGGCCAAGCGAACGGCAGGTGCGCGCCTTGCGCCGCCAGGTGGACTCGAGCGGGCTGACCCGCTGCAAGTTGGCCTCCAGGCGCCTGGCTGGCGCGTTCAGGCCCAGCAGGTGGGCCGCCCCCAGCGCCGCACCGGCCGCCGCGAACGCCGCTCGGGTCACCCACTCGGGCAGGCGCGGGGAGAGCCGCATGAGGGTGGAGACGGCGCTCAATTCGTCGCCCCGCCGCCGGTGGGGTGACAAACTGCGCTCGCTTCCTCGCCCGCCCGGCTCTGCGCAGCGGTCGCCGACGCTGCCGGCCCCACCTGCCTGTACACGGCTGCCATCCGCTGCCCCACCGTTACGGCGGCCAGCACCGCCAAGACGCTGAGCGCCCCGGCCAGCACCCAGCCCGGCGCGCCCACGCCCACCAGGAACAGGGACACCAGGGAGATGATGAGCCGGTCGGTGCGCTCGGTCAGACCCATCGAGGCGCTGGCCCCGATCGCCTCGGCGCGGGCGCGAGCGTAGGGCACCACTGAGCCCAACACGGTGCAGGCCAGGGCGGCCACCACGGCCCACGTTCCCACCGCGCCGTCCATGTGCCAAAGCGCGTAGAGGGCGATGGCGGCGAAGATGGCGCCATCGCTGACCCGGTCCAGGGTGGAGTCCAGGAAGGCACCCCAGGCGCTCACCTTGCCCGTCAGGCGGGCCAGGATGCCGTCCAGCGAGTCGAACAGGGTGACGATACCCAGCAGCGGCGGGGCCAGCACGGCGTGTCCGGTGGGGATCAGGGTGAGCGCCAGGGCGCAGGTGACTGCGGTACCGGTCCAGGTGATCGCGTCCGGGCTGACACCCAGGCGGGCCAGGGCGCGCGCGGGCGCCGTGAAGATCGCGCGGGTAAAGCCGCGTCCGTGCTGTCCCAGCATCAGTCCTCCTCGCCGCCGGCGCGCTCCCCCGCCGCGCCAGCCTCGCGCGGCCCGGCCCCAGCCGGGGCACTCCCGGCGGGCGCAGTACCAGCGGGGGCGGCCCCAGCGCTCCGGGCGGCCGGGGCGGCAGCGTCGTCCACCTCACCCACCACGCGATCCCACGCGCTCGCCAACCGCTCGCGAGTGTCGGCAAGCAGCTCGGGCAGGGCCTTGGTCTGGGCGATGATCGGGAGGAAGTTGGCATCCCCCCGCCAGCGCGGCACCACGTGCTGGTGCAGGTGGGCCGCGATCCCCGCGCCGGCCACCTCGCCCTGATTCATGCCCAGGTTGAAGCCGTCCGGGCCGGAGACCGCGCGCGTGACCCGCATCGCCTGCTGGGTGAGCACGGCGATCTCGGTGCGCTCGGCGTCGGTCAGCTCGGTGTAGTCGGCCACGTGCCGCCACGGGCACACCAGCAGGTGGCCCGTGTTGTACGGGAACAGGTTCAACACCACGAAGGCCAGCGGGGTGCGGCGCACCACCAGCGCCTCGGCGTCCTCCCGGTGTCGCATGGAGCAAAACGGGCACTGCGCCTCGCTCTTGTCCAGCGGCTTGGCCTCGCCCTTAATGTAGGCGATGCGGTGCGGGGTCCACAGGCGCTCGAAACCGTCAGGCTGGCCCGCAAACGCGGCGGCCGCGCACTCCCGCGCCGGGCCCTGCGGCACGTCGGAAGTGCGCGGCTCACCTACGCGCGCCTGCTGGCTCAGTCCGTCCGCCCCACCGTTGCGGGCGGGGACGGGGAACTGCTCCGGCCGGGTCATGCTCACACGGCCTCTCGCTGGGCCACCGCCTGCACGATCCGCTTGATGGCGTCCTCCACGGCCACGCCGTTCTCCTGCTCTCCGCCCCGGAAGCGGAAGGAGACCGCGCCGGCCTCGGCATCCTCACCACCCGCGATCAGCACGAACGGCACCTTGGACTTCGAGGCGTTGCGGATCTTCTTGCCGAAACGGTCGTCGCTCAGGTCCACCTCCACGCGGATACCGCGCTCGCGCAGGCGGGCGGCGATCTGCTCCATGTAGCCGTAGAACGGCTCGGCCACCGGCACCAGCAGCGCCTGGACCGGGGCCAGCCACGCCGGGAACGCGCCCGCGTAGTGCTCGGTCAGCACACCAAAGAAACGCTCGATGGAACCGAACAGGGCGCGGTGGATCATCACCGGGCGCTGGCGCGAGCCATCCGGGGCGGTGTACTCCAGGTTGAACCGCTCGGGCAGGTTGAAGTCCAGCTGGATCGTGGACATCTGCCAGGTGCGGCCGATCGCGTCCTTGGCCTGCACGGAGATCTTGGGGCCATAGAAGGCGGCGCCCTCCGGGTCCGGCACCAGCTCCAGGCCGGAGGCGGCGGCCACCTCGGCCAGCGTGTTGGTGGCCTCCTCCCAAACGGCGTCGTCACCCACGAACTTCTTCGGGTTCTTGGTGGACAGCTCCAGGTAGAAGTCGTCCAGGCCGTAGTCCTTCAGCAGGCCCAGCACGAACTGCAGCAGCGTGGTCAGCTCGTCCTTCATCTGCTCGCGCGTGCAGTAGATGTGCGCGTCGTCCTGCGTGAAGCCGCGCGCGCGAGTCAGGCCGTGCACCACGCCGGACTTCTCGTAACGGTAAACCGTGCCGAACTCGAACAGCCGCAGCGGCAGCTCCCGGTAGGAGCGGCCCCGCGAGGCGAAGATCAGGTTGTGCATCGGGCAGTTCATGGGCTTGAGGTAGTAGTCGTGGCCCTCGCGCACCACGGTGCCGTCCTCAGCGACCTCGCGGTCCACGCGCATCGCCGGGTACATGCCCTCGGAGTACCAGTCCAGGTGACCCGAGGTCTTGAACAGGTCCGCCTTGGTCACGTGCGGGGTGGAGACAAAGGAGTAGCCGGCCTCCAGGTGGCGGCGGCGGGAGTACTGCTCCATCTCCATCTTCACCAGCGCGCCCTTGGGGTGGAAGACGGGCAGCCCGGAGCCGATCTCCTCCGGGAAGGAGAACAGGTCCAGCTCGGTGCCCAGGCGGCGGTGGTCGCGGCGCTCGGCCTCCGCGATGCGCTCCTGGTAGGCCACCAGGTCCTCCTTAGTAGGCCAGGCGGTGCCGTAGATGCGCTGCAGGCCATCGTTGGCCTGGTCACCCTTCCAGTAGGCGGCGCTCGCCTTGGTCAGGGCAAAGCCCTGCCCCAGCAGCTTCGTGCTCGGCACGTGCGGGCCGCGGCACAGGTCCTTCCAGGCCACCTCGCCGTTGCGGCGCACGTTGTCGTAGATGGTCAGCTCGCCGCCGCCCACCTCCACGGAGGCCCCCTCAGCGCCGGCCCCCTTGGAGCCGATCAGCTCCAGCTTGTAGGGCTGGTCGGCCAGCTCGACGCGGGCCTCCTCCTCGCTCACCACGCGGCGGCAGAAGGTCTGGCCCTCCTTAACGATGCGGGCCATGCGCTTGGAGATCTCCTTCATCAGCTCCGGGGTGACCGCGTCGATGTTGCCGAAGTCGTAGTAGAAGCCGTCGGTGATGTAGGGGCCGATTCCCAGATTGACGTCCGGGAAGAGCTGCTGCACGGCCTGGGCCATCACGTGCGTGGCGGAGTGGCGCAGGATGTCCAGGCCGTCCGGCTCGGTGATGAGGATCGGCTCCACGGCGGCGTCGGCCGGCAGCTCGCGGGACAGGTCCCAGGCCTCCCCGTTGACGCGCATGGCGATGACCTCTGCGCGGTCCTGGAAGAGCTCAGTGCCGGTAGTGCCGGCCGCCAACTGCTGGGAGACGGATTCAACTACTACCGAAATCTCTGCCACGGTGAGCTCCTTGCTTCTGTGTTACGGGCAGGTACATGTTAGCCGCCCTTGGCGCGGCGACCGTCTTGCCGCTGCCGTGGCATGCGCGTGGTGGGCGCTCGTGGGCGGTGGCGGTGGGCGGTGGGCGGTGGGCGGTGGGCGGTGGGCGGTGGTGGTGGCCCGTCGGCGGTGGTGGTGGCCCGTCGGCGCCCGCGCTGGCAGGCCAGCCTGGTCGGCGCCCCGTGGCGGCCGACGCTCCACCCACCACCCGGAATCCGCGCCGGCCCTCCCGCGACTACCCGTGCGGGCCGACGCTCTACCCACCACCCCGAATCCACACCGGCCCTCCCCTGACCTGCCCTTCTTTGACCACCCCTCCCTTGACCAACCCCGAGCGTACAAGCGTGCGCTCGGGGTACATCCGACCGACCGGTGCCACGCCCCCAAGCGGTCACATGTACCCCGTTGCCACATTTGCGAGCTTGGGGGCCAGAGATAGGCGCAGCGACCGCACCAGGAGGCGCCAGCGCCCCGTGACAGCCGCCATGCTTGGCCGCCCGGCCTTGCCGCCCGAGGTGGCCGACGCTCCACCCAGCACCCGGAATCCGCGCCAACCCTCCCCTGACCGGCCCTCCCGTGACCGCCCCCGAGCGCACAAGCGTGCGCTCGGGGTACATCCGACCGACCGGTGCCACGCCCCCAAGCGGTCACATGTACCCCGTTGCCACATTTGCGAGCTTGGGGGCCAGAGATAGGCGCAGCCGCCGCACGAAAAGACGCTCGCGCCCCGTGGCCACCACCCCGAGCGCACAAGCGTGCGCTCGGGGTACATCCGACCGACCGGTGCCACGGCACCAAGCGGTCACATGTACCCCGTTGCCACATTTGCGAGCTTGGGGGCCAGAGATAGACGCAGCCGCCGCGTTAGGAAGCCGCTGGTGGCTTGCGTGCTCGTGGGACCGCAGGCGTGTGGGTTCACGCAAGCGCTGCGAGCCTCAGCGGGAGCTGGTGCTCGCCGTAGGTGTTGGCGTGCGCAAGTAGGCCCGCTGCCCTTAGGCTCGAAGGGTGGCCACTGCACCCGAACTGTCCCTAGCGGCCGCCCCCACGGTCGAGTTCCAGGATCTCGCCGTTTCCTACGGGGGTAGGCCCGTGCTGTCCCAGGTGAACCTGCGCATCGCTGCGGGCAGCCGGGTGGTGCTGCTCGGCCCCTCGGGCAGCGGCAAGACCACGCTGCTCAAGTGCGTCAACCGCCTGGTCAGCCCGGCGGCGGGTCGGGTGTTGGTGGACGGGCAGGACGTCGCCGCGCAGGACCCGGTCAAGCTGCGCCGCCGCATCGGCTACGTGATGCAGGCTGGCGGTCTGTTCCCGCACCGCACGGTGGCCCAGAACATCGCCACGGTTCCGCTGCTGAACGGAATGCCACGCCGCCAGGCAGGCGCCCTGGCGGCCAGGCTCCTGGAGACGGTGGGGCTGGAGGCGGAGCTGGCCGGGCGCTATCCGGGCCAGCTCTCCGGCGGGCAGCAACAGCGGGTGGGCGTGGCCCGTGCTTTGGCCACGCAGGCGGGCTTGTACCTGATGGACGAGCCCTTCGGAGCGGTTGACCCGATCAACCGCCGTGCCCTGCAGCAGGAGGTGCTGCGCCTGCACTCGCAGCTGGGGGCCACGATCCTGTTCGTCACCCACGACGTGGAGGAGGCCCTGCTGCTGGGCCAGCAGATCGTGGTGCTGAACAAGGACGGCCAGATCGCCCAGGTGGGCAGCGCCAAAGAGCTGCTGGAGCGCCCGGCCACGCCGTATGTGGCGGACCTGTTGCGGTCGCAGGAGGCCGACCGCGAGCTGCGCGCGGACGCCTCCGGCGCAGTCTTTGACGCCACCGGGCGCCAGGTTGGGGTCTTACGCCCGTGAAGTGGATAGCCGCCAACACCTCGGTCATGTGGCACTACCTGCAGGTGCACGTGGCGTTGAGCCTGCCGGCGCTGCTGCTGGCCGTGGCGGTGTGCCTGCCGCTGGGCTGGTGGGCTGCCCGCCACCCGCGTTGGGGAAGGCTGGTGACCGAGTTCACGGGCCTGTGGTACGCGATCCCGGCGCTGCCGCTGCTGGTGGCCATCCCCTTGCTTTTCCGCGTCCGGCTGCGCGACCCGCTCACGCTGGTCATCATGCTGACGATCTACGCGATCGCCCTTTTGCTGCGTTCCACCGCCGATGCGTTTGGCAGCGTCGAGCCCGCCCAGCTGGAGGCGGCCCGCGCCACCGGTCACGGCCGTCTGGCCACCTTTTTGCGGGTGGAGCTGCCGCTGGCTTTGCCGGTGGCGCTTGCCGGGGTGCGGGTGGCGGCGATGAGCACGATCGGCCTGACCACGATCGGTGCCCTTGTGGGGATCCCCTCCCTGGGTTCCCTGTTTACCGACGGCTTTCAGCGCGGCATCGCCGGTGAGCTCTGGGCGGGCGTGATCCTCACCTTGGCGTTGGCCGGCGCGGTGGACCTGGCGCTGATCTGGCTGGGCCGCCGACTTGCCCCGTGGCGCCGCGCCACCACCGGGAGGGCCGGGGCGTGAACACACTGAAGTCCGTACTGGCCTGGCTGCTGGAGCCCACCAACTGGTTGGGACCGGCGGGCATCCTGGCCCGATTGGGTGAGCACGTGGTGCTCAGCGTCGCTGTCCTGGCCGTGGTGGTGGCGCTGGCCGTGCCATTGGGGGCGTGGGTGGGTCACACCCGGCGCGGGCAGACGTGGCTGGCGGCCCTGACTAACGTCTCTCGCGCCCTGCCCACGCTGGGACTGGTTTCGCTGTGTGCCCTCTGGCTGGGGATCGGGCTGCGGGCGCCCTTTATCGCGTTGGCCGCGCTGGCGCTGCCCTCGGTGCTGCTGGCCACCGCCGCCGGCACCGCCGCGGTCAGCCCGGTGGTGGTTGAGGCCGCCCGCGCGCTGGGGCACACCCCCTTGCAGGTGTGGTGGCGGGTGGAGCTGCCGCTGTCCCTACCGGTTTTGCTGGGTGGCATTCGCAACGCCGCCCTGCAAGTGGTGGCCACCGCTACGATCGCGGCCTACGTGGCCGACGTCGGCCTCGGACGCTTCATTTTCACCGGCCTGAAGACCCACGACTACGCCCAGATGGCCGGTGGCTCGCTGCTGCTGATCGCCCTGGCCCTGGTGACGGGCGCGGTCCTCTCCTTGCTGTCCTGGCCGGTCTCCCGCTGGGCCGGCGCGGCCGCCAGGGCGGGCAAGGCCGACGCGGCCCGCCCAGCCTCGGCGCAGCGCCCAGCCACGCCGGGGCGTCGGGCAGACGTATGAACGGAAGGTTGCAGGTATGAGCAGGCTGCGGGCGCTGGTGTTTGCCACCGCATTGAGCGTGGGCCTGGGCGGTTGCGCCCTGGCGGACCCGCTGGCGCCCGTGCCGGATGACTCGGACGCGATCGTGGTGGGCTCCCAGGATTACTACTCAAACGAGATCGTGGCGGAGATCTGGGCGCAGAGCCTGGAGGGGGCGGGCTTCACCGTGCGGCGCGAGTTCCGCATCGGCCAGCGGGAGGTGTACCTGCCGGAGGTGGAGGCGGGGGCGATCGAGCTGTTCCCGGAGTACAACGGGCCGCTGCTGCAGGCCTGGGATCCGGCCACCACCGCGCGCACCCCGGCAGAGGTCGAGGCGCAGCTGCGCCTGCAACTGCCGGCCGGGCTGCGGCTGCTGCCTGCCGCTCCCGCAGCCGACCAGGACTCCTACGTGGTCACCACGGAGTTGGCGCGCGCCCACGGCTTGGAGCAGATCGCTGACCTGGCGCGGCTGCCTGCCCCGGTGACGCTGGGGGCCAACTCTGAGGCGGTGGCGCGCCCGCACGGACCTGCCGGGCTGGCGCGCACCTACGGCGTGGAGGCAACCCTGACCCCGATCGAGGACTCCGGCGGCCCGCTCACGCTCAAGGCTTTGCGCGACGGCGACATCCAGGTGGCCGTGCTGTACACCGCCAATCCGGCCCTAGCGGACCCGACCCTCACCACCCTGGCCGATCCGAAGGGGCTGTTCCTGGCGGCCAACGTGGTTCCCCTGGCACGCCACGACCTGCCTGAGCAGGCCGTGGCCGTGATCAACGCCGTGAACGAGCGCCTGACCACTGCGGAGCTGTTGGAGCTCAACAAGCGCAGCGTGGACACGCAGGCCCCCGCCGCGCAGATAGCGGAGCAGTGGCTTGCCCAACAGGGCCTAGCGCCCTAGGCGCCTCGCCCCAGCCACCTCGACCCAGCCGCCTCGACCCAGTCACCTCGACCCAGCCACCGTTGCCCGGAATACGAGGCGGGGGCTCGCGCCACCGGCGCGAGCCCCCTACCTGTGTGCCTGCGGTCAGGGACCGCTCAGGCTCACTTGGACCTGTTTCGGCGCACCAGGATGAGCAGCACACCGCCGGCCAGCAGCGCAACAGCGATGCTGCCCACCACGATCGCGTCGCTTCCGGTGCGGGCCAGGCTGGTGCCCTTCGCGAACTTCCCGTCCTTGCCCTTTGGGTGGCTAGAGGCGCTCACGCCGGGGGAAGCCGTGGCCGTCTCGCTCGGCTTGACCGTGGCCGTCTCGCTCGGCTTGACCGTGGCCGTCTCGCTCGGCTTGACCGTGGCCGTCTCGCTCGGTGTCGCCGAGGGCTGAGGCACGATGTCCTTGTACTCGTTGACGATCTCCGCGATCACAGTTTCTCCGGCCACGACCGTCACTGTCGGCATCTTGGGCTGGATCAGCGTGTAGCCGGGGATCTGCGCGTCGTCCAGATCTTCTGTGAGCGTGCACTGCATCCCCGCCGGGACGGGGATCCGAATGTGCAGCAGCCCAGGAGGCATACGCACGCTGGCGGAGAGGTCCCCACACTTCAGTTTGACAAGGAAATCCCTCGCTCTCGTGCTGGGACCGCCCAGGACGGTCTTCTTTAGCTGTACAAAGCCGTACTGGTTGGTGAACGTGTTTTCAAATTCCACCAGTGTGGTCTTGCCCGCCTCAATCGTCACGGTCTGCGGCGGCGGCGGTACGGCCAGAAAGCCGTCGACCGGTTTGGTGAAGAACTCCTTAACCACACACTTGGTGCCGGCCGGGAGGTTGTAGCCCACCGGCACGGGAACCCCGTCCCCCTTAACCTCGACTTCAAGGACGACCTGCCCGCACACCACCGCGAATCCGTATTCGGCATTGACGGCCCCCGCCGGGCCACCAGAGACGGTCTTCTTCACCTCCAGCGTGCCAAACTGGTCGGTGTACTTGTTCGTGAAGGTAACAACCGGCGTCTCGCCCGCCTTGATGACTAGGGATTGCTGGCCGGTGAATTCAACGGCATAGCCCGGAAGTTGGGCCTTGTCCTCCCACTCCCACACCCAGCAGTTGGAGCCGACCGGGAAGCTGCCACCGATGCCTACCGGCACCCCATCGCCCTTCACCTTGTTCTGGTTCCAATACTTAGTCTCGCCCCCCGGCGTGTTGCAGACCGCGCCGATCTTGAAGTTGTGGGTCGCGGCCGATGCCGGCCCGCCCTCCACCACCACCTTCACCTGGAAGGTACTCTCCTCCGGGGTGTTGAGTGCAACTGCCGGTGGCGCCTGCTCGGCAGGGGCGCTCACCTGCGCGGTTACCTCCGCCTGAGCGCTCGGCTTCTCAGAGGCGGAGGGGGAGATCGCCGGGGCATCCTCCGCGACCGTTGCCTCATCCGTGGCTTGTGGAATGCTGGGCGTCAGCGTGCTGCTGCCACCCTCCGCAGCTGCGGCTTCCCCAGCAGCAGGCTCCTCCGAGGCAGCAGACTCAAGGGCCTCGGCCGCGCTCTCGCTCGCCGCTACGTCAGCGACACCGGTAGCCGAGCCTTCACCGCCACCAGCGCCCATCTCCTTGCTGCTCTCGGGAAGCGCGGTGAGCTCGGCCTCAGCCGGGGCCAGAGTCCCCTGCGCCCCCGGCGCGTCATCTAGCTCAGCGGCGTTGGCGGTCATGCCAACGGCAGCGGCACCGGCTAGCGCCACCGCTGCGGTCGCTGCCAGGGCTGTGAGCTTTTGCGCCCACGGCAACCCCGTCACTCCAAAATTTCCCGGCCTCATGTTCCGTCTCCTCATCGGCGTAGCCCACACCAAACACCAAATATGTGTGAGTTAGGCCAATCGTAACCTTGATCTGTACGCCGTAGGGTGAACCCGCCCTCCTTGGCTGGCGCGATTCCACGAGGCGTGATCGACGCTGCCCCTGCGGACGACCGAAGCTCGTGGACAAAAGGCGCGGCAGGGTGCGGTTTGCCCCAGAACCGGGCGCGTCAGCCGCTGCAGAAAGAACGTGTCCGGACGGGAATTCGCCGCGCGTTTTGGGATTCTCCGGCGCTTTGCCCACAACCGGTTCTGCTCAGTCTTTGCCTGGATATAGCAAAAGAGCGACGCCCTCTTGCGTCGCTCTCACCGTGGGCGATACTGGGTTCGAACCAGTGACCTCTTCCGTGTCAAGGAAGCGCGCTACCACTGCGCCAATCGCCCGAGCGGATGACGGGACTCGAACCCGCGACCCTCACCTTGGCAAGGTGATGCTCTACCAACTGAGCTACATCCGCGTTTGTTACCTCGTCGGCAACGAGAAGAAACCTTAACAGCACCTCGGCCGAAAAACGAAATCGAACGGGTGTGACGCTCGCCCCACCCTGCGCTGGGGCGCCACCTCTACCCGCCGCCAAGGACAGAAATCGGCGCGATTTCACGGCATGGCACGTGGACGACGTCGGCCACCCGCCCCACTTCGCCCTGCCGCCGCCACGCGCAGAGGGCAGAATCGGGCCAACAGGTAGCCACTTCCACGGGAGCTGAACATGGCAAATTGGGACGAACGTTACGCAGAGGCGATCCGCAGCGGGCGCAGGCTCTTTCCCGCCCACGCCTCGCTGGGGGTGGTGGCGGCCCTGGACATGCTGGAAAAGCTATCGCCCGCGCCGGCCGGGGCTCCCACCGCGATCGACGTGGGGGCCGGGGAGGGGCGCCACGCGCGCGAGCTGACCGGGCGGGGATACGTGGTGACGGCGCTGGAGGGCTCTGCGGTCGCGGTCGAGGCGGCACTGGGCAGGCCGGAGCCGGGCATCTCGTGGGTGGCCGGCGACGCGGGCCACTGGCGCCCCGCCGCCGCAGTGGACCTGGTGCTGGCCGCCTACCTGCACTCCCCCGACTTCCACGTCTCCTCGGTCCTGGGCAACATGACCACCTGGCTGCGGCCGGGCGGGCAGCTAGTGCTGGTGGGTCACGCTGTGCGAAACCTCACTCGCGACGTGCCCGGACCCAAGAATCCCGCGATGCTGTGGGAGCCCACCCAACTGGCCGGAGAGCTGGCCCGGCTGGGCTACCGGATCGACTTCGCCGGCCACATTGACCGGGTCAAGGTGCGCCCCAAGCGCTCCCGCGCCCGCCAGGACGTCTCCAGCGACGCGGTGGTGCTGGCCACACTGCGCTAAGCGGGCCACCGCCGGCCAGGCCGCGCCACCGGAATGCTGCCCCGCCGGCGCACTACTCGCCGGCACCTAGGACCGTCGGCACCGAGCCCGCTCAGCCACGCCGAGCGGCGCTGGGCCGCGCCGAGCCAAGCCGATGGGCTCCGACGGACTCCGACGGACTCCAACGAGCCCCGGGTTATAGGACAAAATGTGTTGCTCTGGGGTGGGTGGGGTTGCTTAGTCCCAGTCGTTGTGGTATGGGGTTGTGTGGTGGAGTTCTCTCCAGGTAATCGCGTCTCCCCAGCGGGGCAGGAAGTCATCGGGTTTGGCGTGGAGAGCAGCGGCTTGGTAAGCGGCCTCGATCTGGGCGTCGGTGGGCATGGTCTTAAGGATCTTGGCTGCCGGTAGCGGGGCTTCGGTGTGCATGTAGCACCACCAAAAGATCGCTTTGATCCGCCTGGTTAGCCCCAGGCCGCGGTGATCGCGCAGCATCTGACGCAACGGGGCGTTAGTTGCTCCTTCGATCTGGTTGTTCATCGCGGGCATCACCGTTTCCCAGCCCGGGTCGAGAAAACTGAACAACACTCCTGCCCGCAACAGGCGGTTGAGACTGTTGCGCGCCTTGACTAAGGGCGCGTGGGTGAAGAACTGCTTGCCGTCTGGCCCGGTGGTCTTCTCGTTTAGAAATCCCTGCCAACGTGTGGTCCAGGCTTGATAGGCCTGGACCCAGCCCAAGGCCTGGTCACGGGTGTGTAGACGGATCAGGTCGAGTCCGAGAGCGTAGAGCTGGCGGGAGGCTTCCAGCTTGGGACGGGTGGTGGTAGCGGTCTTGATCAGCCCAAAAACGTGGAAAGTACAGCGCTGGACCATAGTGTCTGGCCAGTGCTGTCTGCGGGCCTTTTCAAAACCACTGCCCCCGTCAGTGACCACCATCTGTGGTGGGGCGATCCTGGCTAAGAGCGCTGCCCAGGCCCGGGAGTTTTCGTTGCGGGCCACGTACCAGCCCAGCACGTGGTGCCTACTGCGGGCAATCAAGACCACTGCTTTGCGTCCCAGATGGATACCGTCAACGAAGATGACTTCGTGGACCTCGTCCACGATCGGGGACAAGGGCCACAGACACCAAAACTGTTGGCAGTGGCGCCGAAAGGTCCTACCAGCGCCAGGCATGTCGACCTGACGGCCCGCACCCAACAACCAGGCCAAGAAAGCCTGTAACTGTTTGGCGCTTGAGTCAATATGGCCAACCCGGGAGACGTTACAGCTACGACAACGCCACCGCTGGGCCCCGCCACGGGTCTTGCCATGCCGGGTCATCACCGCCGCACACAGTGGGCATTTGGGAGTGTTCATCCCTCAAAACTGCCCCCGCCAACTTCAACACCGCCAATCCGTTGCAAACACAACGAAAACCAGGCCCGAGAGCAACACATTCTGTCCGACCTTGAAGTTGACCCACCCCAACTTCAAACCCCACTTTGCCCAACAAACACAACGAAAACCAAGCCCCAAAGCAACACATTTTGTCCTATAGCCCCGAGCCCCGGGCGTGAGCCTGCGCCCCTGCCCGTGCAGCGCGGGCACCCGCGCGCTCTGCGCGGCAGGCCCAGGCGCATGGGAGCGGAAACGAAAAAAACACCCCGCCGGGGTGCTAGTGACTCTGAGAGGTGGGTACGGGATTCGAACCCGTGTATACGGCTTTGCAGGCCGCTGCCTCGCCTCTCGGCCAACCCACCGTGAAGGCTTGGCCTTCGTGGAGCGGATGACGGGACTCGAACCCGCGACCCTCACCTTGGCAAGGTGATGCTCTACCAACTGAGCTACATCCGCAACGTCTTGCGACTCGAGAACTGTAGACCACCTCCCGGGCAAAACGCAAATTTTGCGTTCGCCGCGCACCTCATGTAATGTTCCATCCCGCAAGGGCGATTGGCGCAGTGGTAGCGCGCTTCGTTCACACCGAAGAGGTCACTGGTTCGAACCCAGTATCGCCCACCAGCAAGGCTAAGGCCGGATCCCACGGGATCCGGCCTTTTGCTTTCCCCACCGCACCTGCCGCGCATGCGCGTAGGGAGTGTCGGCTATCCAGGCGCGCCCGCAGGCTTCGCAACGTCTCCCGCGCAGGCGCGTAAGGGTTAGCGGCAGAAATGTGCGTACAGGCTCGACGTGTTCGGGGTTGGTTTCGTGGCTTCTGCCTGCCCATTCCGCATCGTTTGCGGTTACCGCCTTCGGGGCCGTAGTGGGTGCCTGACCGCCCTTTGACTCGCCGAAACTTGTCCAAACCCCACGAGACTTGTCCTTAGCGGGGTGTCTATGGACAAGGCCCGGCGCGGTTTGACAAGTTTCGGCGGGGGAACCGGGTGACACGGCCCCCGCCCGGGGCTGGCGGGCCGGGCGCCCAACCGCGTGGTTAGGCGGCGAGCCCTGCCGTGCACCGACTAACCGCGCACCCAACCGCGCGGGGCAAGAGACGGCGGCGGGCGGGAACCCCGCCCGTTCCCGCCCGCCGCCTTGCCTCTCGCGCTCCTGGGGCTACCCGCGCAGCGCCCGCTTCATGCGCAGCGCCCCGGCCAGGGCCCTGTAGAGCACCGGACGCACCGGGACGTCCCAGGCCGCGTCCACGTCGGTGGGGGCTAGGGCGAACTTGCGCTTGTAGCGCCCCACCCCGTAGAGCTCGGGCGTGGTGGGAGAGTCGATGCCCATCAGGTCGAAGCTCTCCACGCCCTCGGCGGCCAGCGTGCGGGCCACGTGCCAGTCCAGGGCGTCGGGCCCCAAGACCTCGCGTGCCTCGGTCAGGGAGGCGCCGAAGAAGGCCACGGCCTGCTTGTCGTGCACCAGCACCAGGTCCCAGCACAGGAGCTTGCCCTCGCGCCGCACCCCAAAGAGGCGCGCCACGTCCTGGCCCATCCCCTCCAGCATGGCCCAGTAGTAGCTCTCCGGGTGGGGGCTAAAGCCGTCGCGCCGCGCCGTTTCGCGCAGCACGGCGTAATACTCGCCGAACGCCTCGCGGCTGAGCCCGGTGTCCTCGCAGAACTCCGCCCCGCCCTCGTCGATTCGTTTGAGCGCCCGGCGGATGGACCTCTTGCCGTCGGTGGTCATTGTGGCAAGGATCTCTTCTTCGCTGCGGGGGGCCAGCGGGATCTTCACGGTGCGGTCGTAGGTGATGATCTGCAGCGGCCGCAGGGTGTCTGGCCCGCGGTAGCGGGCGTGCAGCCGCAGGAACACGGCTTTCTTGTGGTGGGCACGCACGTAGGCCACCAGAGCGGCACGGATCGCCTCCTCGCGCGCCGGCGACTGCTCCTTGACGTAGATCGGGCCCGACCGTGCCCACAGGTAGGTGGCGCCGCGCAGCTTGTATTCGGCCAGGTAGACGAACGCCACCGGCTTGCCATCCTCGTCCACGCGCAGCCGCTTCCAGGGCTGGCGGCCCTCCAGGCGGGCGTCCAGGGCCTCCCACGCCGCCGACTGGTCCACCGGGATCGGCCGCACCCCCGCCAACGCCACCTTGAATTCTTGGGCGGTTAGCTCCGTCACGGTCATTGCGCTGTCTGCTGCCTGCACAACCTCACCTCTCTTTGGCGCCCGCTTCGAGCGTCTGATTCATTGACTCACGCTTGGCCGCCCGGTTCAAGCACGCCCGCGATCGTTTCCCTTTCACCGACGACGCCCCGCCCGCCGCTCCCCCACTCCGGCCCCGCTTCGCGCCGGTGGCAACCGGGCACCGGCCCACCCGGTACTTCCACTCCCCCGGGACACCGGGCCGAGCGGCGGCGCGTGCGGGCCAAACGGGTCCCGCCGGCGCTAGTGCCAGGCGGGCGGAACGTCGTCCCTCCCCACCGGCCGTAAAACCCGGCCGGCAGGCGACCGGCCCAGCGCTACCGGGCGGCAGGCGGGGCGTCGGACAGCAAAGGCCGCTCAGAAGGAAGACTGCGTGGGCTTGGGGTAGTAGCGCGCGAACTTGCGGAAGTGGTTCAGGCGCTGGGCCTCCACCACCAGGCGGCGGCGCAGGCCACGGTCGGCCTTGTACCGCAACGGATCCACCACTCGCCCGGCACGCGCCAGGCCCGCCACCTCGCGGCGCAGGGCGGCAGAAACCAGGTAACGCTTCAGCAGCGCCAGCGGCACCAGCGAGTAGAGCACCTCGCGCGTCACCGTGCGCGGGGAAACCGACTCGCCGTTGACCAGGTCCGCCACCATCACCGACATCGGGTTATGGCCCGCCGCCGTCATGTAGTAAGAATTGCGGCCGATGCGCGGATTGACCTCAAAGAAGTAGGCCGTACCGTCGCGCGGGTCGATCTTCACATCGAAGTTCGCAAAGCCGCGATAACCGGTGGCCTGCAGGAACCGCTTGGCGTCCTCCCACAGCTCCGGCAACACCTTTGTGATCATCGCCACGGGATTGCCCACCATGGTCGGGGCGTGGTCCTCCAGCAGCACACGCGCGCTGCCCAGCAGCGTCACCTCGCCCGTGGAATCCACGTAGGCCGTGATCGAACGCATCGCGGTGTTATCGCCCGGAATGAGCTCCTGCACCAGGAAGTCATCCCGGAAGCCGGCGCGGCGCAGCGAGCCCCACAGCTCGGCCAGCTCCTCCGGGGAGGTGAAGAAATAGATCTTGCGCTTGCCCGGGAAATCCACGGCGTCGTAGGGCGCGCCCTTAGCGGTCTTGGCCACCACCGGGAAGGTCAGATCCAGGGCCGGGGCCGCCCACTTTCCCTGCGCTGGGTCGGCCAGCGGCACCACCACCGTGCGCGGGGTGCGGATCCCCAGCGAATCGCACACGCGGGCAAACTCCACCTTGTCGCTCACCTGCGCCACCACCTCGGCGGACGGGAAGGGCAGGGCGTAGTGGTCCTCCAACTGGGCGCGGTGCCGGATGATGAAGTCCACGTGGAAGTCCGTGTTCGCCATCAACACGCAGCGGGCGTGCGGGTTGGCCGCGGCCACCTCCAGCAGCGCCGCCAGGGTGTCAGCGTCCGAAGATGACGCCACCGGGTGCACCCGGAAAATCTCCGAGCGCGTGATCAACTCCGTAGGCGCGGGCGCCAGGCACACGCTCTGCACCCCGAACGCCTCGTGGAAAGACCGACCAATGGCGTAGGCCCCGATGTCCCCACCCAGGATCACCGGCTGAATCTGCGTCATTGCTGTCCTACTTCCTTCTAGCCCGGGGGATGCTTAGCCCAAGGAAAAGTAACGCATTTCCCTGCGCTTTTCCTGAGAGCGGCCGGGGGCAGTTCTCGCGGCTGGCTCCCGGGCCGCCGTGCTGCGGGTCTCCGCGCGCCGCCCGGGCCGCCGCCTCCCCACCGGGCGGCTGGGCGAGACCCCGGCGTGCCCTGCCGCGCTAGCAAATGCGCCGGCCTTAGCCTTGGCTTGTGCAGGTACCCCAAGAGTTCGTGGACGCGCTGATGTCCTTGCGTTCAATTGAGGTCCCCAGTTCCATGCAACTGCGGGAGGTGGACGCGCCCACCAAGCTGGCTCCCTTCACCGCCGCCCTGGAGGCCAACACCGTGGAGGAGCGCGACGGCGTACCGCTGTCATCCGGCGTGCTGGTGATCCTGCACGACCCGGCCGGGCACGAGGAATGGGAGGGCGCCTGGCGCCTGGTCGCCACGGTAACCGGCAGCCTGGAGCACGAGATGGCGGACGACCCGTTCCTGGGCGCCGTGGCGTGGTCCTGGCTGTCGCGGCCGCTGGTGGAGGCCGGCGCGCCCGAGCACTTGATCACAGGCACGGTCACGCGCGTCCTGTCTGAGACGTTCGGTGGGCTGCGGCTGCGCGGCGGTAACACCCGGGTGGAGCTGCGCGCTTCCTGGTCCCCCGACTCCACCGACCTCGCCCCCTGCGTGTCCGCCTGGCTGGACGCGGTGCGCGAGGCCGGCGGCATTGCCCCCGATGGAGTTGCTAGTCTTCACCGGTACGCCTCTTAGCAAAGGGATCGTTAACCGCGCATGTCTAATCCCCTCGAGATTCTTCCGCTCACGGAGCCGCGTGAGGGCATCCCTGCCCTTATCACCACCCAGAAGGAACTGGAGGAGTGCGCCGCCGCCTTGAAGGAGGGCACGGGCCCGGTGGCGATCGACACCGAGCGCGCCGCCGGTTTCAAGTACCACCAGCGCGCCTACCTGGTGCAGCTGCGCCGCGAGGGCTCCGGTTCCTTCCTGATCGACCCCACCCACTTCGACGGGCTGGGGCTGATCGCCCAGGCGCTGCAGGGCGTGGAGTGGATCTTGCACGCCGCAGACCAGGACATGCCTTGCCTGGCGCTGGAGGGCCTCTACCCCGCCAAGCTGTTCGACACCGCGCTGGCGGCCCGCATCCTCGGCTACGAGCGCATCGGCTTGGGCCCGCTCATCGAGGACGAGTTCGGGCTGGCCCTGGCCAAAGAGCACTCTGCCGCCGACTGGTCGCAGCGGCCCCTGCCGCCGTCCTTCCTGGCGTACGCCGCCCTGGACGTGGAGTTGCTGATCGAGCTGCGCGAGCGCCAGCTGGCCGCCCTGGAGAAGACCGGCAAGCTGGAGTGGGCGCTGGAGGAGTTCGAGCACCTGCGCACCGCCCCGCCCGCCCCGCCTAAGCCTGACCCGTGGCGCCGCGTGCCGCAGGCGAACAAGGTGCGTTCGCGCCGTGGCCTGGCGATCCTGCGCGAGGTGTGGAGCGTGCGTGAGGACATGGCTGCCGCCGTGGACCTCACCCCCGGTCGCCTGATCCCCCACCACTCGCTGATCGCTATCGCGGAGAGCGAGGCCAAGACCGCCGCCGACGTGCTCTCCCTCAAGGCCTGCCGCAACGGCCGGGTGAAGGAGAACCTGGACTTCATCGTGGCGGCGCTGGAGGCCGCCTGGGCGATCCCGGAGGAGGACCTGCCTGCCACCCGCGCCCCCTCGCTGCCCGGCGGCGTGGGCGACCCGCGCAACTGGAAGCGCCACTCCCCTGCGGCCACCGAGATGTACGACGCCCTGCGCGCCGCCATCCTGGAGCGCGCCGAGTTCCTGCACCTGCCGCAGGAGATCCTGCTGCGCCCGCAGCTGCAGCGCGTGTTGGCGTGGCGGTGCCACGAGAAGCGCCAGGCGGGCGGTGACCTGTCTGCGGAGGCGATCGCCGAGCTGATCGGTGCGATTGGGGGCCGCGCCTGGCAGGCCGCCATGCTCGCCCCCGAGTTGGCCGACGTCCTGGCCGGCGCCACCTTCAGCGACGCCAAGTAGCGCCCCGGCTGGCACCCACCGGCCGGCTGCGGTGTTGCGTCAGTCCTGGCAGACGGGCCAGCCGGTGAGGATTTCGGCGATCTTGCCGTCGCGGATCACCCAGCGCACCTCGGCGCCCGGGTCTGCCGAGACGTAGCCGATCTCCTCGGCGTCGCGCATGTCGAAGGACAGGTAGACCTCCTGGCCGTAGTAGCGGCCCTCGGAGTAGTTGTCCAGGTAGAGGTTGCCCACGCGGGAGAACAGGGAGTCGCGCGGGTCACCCACCTGCACGCCGCCGGGCGGGAACAGTCCCTCCGGGGCGGGGCCGGTCAGGCGCCAGCCGGTGATCTTCAGCTCGTCTTCGGACTTGTAGGCCTCGCCGGCGAACACCAGGTCGCCGTAGTCCAGCTCCACGCGGCGGGCGGAGAAGCCTCCCACCTTGCAACCCAGGCGCTCCTGCGGCTGGGCCACCTTGCCCGTCTGGGTCTCCATGTAGGCGGCGAGCTCCTCCGGGGACGCCGGCAGGTCCACGCTGCCCACGTAGTAGCCGGCCAGGTAGGCGGCGTCGTACGGCTTCTCGATGGGCTCGTAGTAGACGCTCTCGTCCACGGGCGCCGGGGTGAAGTCCGGTGCGGGCTGCTGGACGGGCGGCTGCCCACCGGCGTCCTGCGAGGCCTGCGGGGCCGGCGCGTCCGGCACGGGGGCCGGCTGCGTCTGCCCCGTCTGGGAGCAGCCCGCCAATAGGGCAGCAGCCGCCAACACGGTCACCAGGGGGGTCGTCTTACGCACCGGGATAGTCTAGAACGTGGTCAGGCCGCGCGCTCGGAACACCTCGCGGGCCGCCTCGCTCTGCTCCTGCGTGGGCACCGGGGTCTTTTCCAGCTCGTAGGGGATCTTCAGCTCGTCCCACTTGTCGCGCCCCATCTGGTGGAAGGGCAGCACCTCTACCCGGGTGAGGGATGAGATGGTCGCGGCGATGTCGGCCACCCGCGCCACGTTGTCGGGCGCGTCGGTCAGGCCGGGCACCAGCACGAAGCGCACCCACACCTCGATGCCGCGCTCCGAGAGCACGTTGGCGAAGCGCAGCGTGGGGGCCAGCGGCCGCTTGGTGGTGCGCTGGTAGGTCTCCTCGTCGCCGCTCTTGAGGTCCAGCAGCACCAGGTCCAGGTTGTCGAGCATCTGGTCGGTGGCGTGGTCGCCGTAGAAGCCGGAGGTGTCGATGCAGGTGTGCACGCCCAGTTCCTTGGCGCCCGTCAACATGCGGGTGAGGAAGGCCGGCTGCATCATGGGCTCGCCGCCGGAGAAGGTGACGCCGCCGCCGGTGGCGCGGAAGATCGGCTTGTAGCGTTTGACGCGCGCCAGCAGCTCCTGGGCCGTGACGGCCTCGCCGTCCTTCATCTTCCACGTGTCGGGGTTGTGGCAGTAGAGGCAGCGCAGCGGGCAGCCGGCCAGGAACACGGTCATGCGCGTGCCCGGGCCGTCCACTGCGGTGACCAGTTCCCAGGAGTGCATCGAGCCAACCTCGCCGGCGCGAACGGCCTCGAGGTGCTCTGCACGGGACATTGAGGCGGCACGCTCCAGCCCCGCGATGCCGCGCCCGGCCGGGCGCACGCGGGGCACGTCGAGCTCGACGGGCTGCGGGGCGTATTCCCCGGTGGTGCCGTCGGCCGCAGCAATGCCGCGCGGGGCGGGCACTACGACGCGCAGGTCCGCGTCCGTGCCCGCCCCGTGCTCTTCGGGAATGCTCACATGCCCTCGTGGAAGGTGCGGGAGATGACGTCGAGCTGCTGCTCGCGGGTCAGGCGCACGAAGTTCACGGCGTAGCCGGACACGCGGATGGTCAGCTGCGGGTACTTCTCCGGGTTCTCCATCGCGTCGTAGAGGGTGTCGCGGTTGAGGACGTTGATGTTGGCGTGGTACAGGCCCTTGACGCCGCCGCGCTCCTCGCGCTTGGCCTTCATGGAAGCCAGGCGCTCTTCAAAGGTGGGAGTAGCCATTGATCGCTCTTTCTTTGCTGGGTTGGCGAGTTTGTTTGTTCGGGGACGGGCGTGGCCCGGGGTGTCAGTCCTTCGGAATGAAGCCGGCGTCCAGGATGCCGACCAGGTTGGTGACCTGCTCGTCCAGGGTGCGGCCCAGACCCGAGGGGGTGATGGTGTTGGTCAGCGAGATGCCGTCCAGCGCGTCGTCGTAGTCCAGCTTGCCCACGCTCAGCATGGAGGCAACCATGCCGTGCGTGTCGGCGCCGTTTTCGGGGTTGGCGCCCGGCGCGAACGGGGTGCCGGCCTTGTGGCCGGAGGGGAAGGCGCCGGTGGCCTTGCCGTAAACGACGTTGGAGGTGATGGTAAGCACGGACTGCGTCGGGATGGCGTCGCGGTACATGGGGATGCGCTTGATCTTGTCCATCACGGTGTGGACCACGGTCGCGGCGATGTCGTCGGCGCGGTCGTCGTCGTTGCCGTAGACCGGGAAGTCGCCCTCGGTCACGTAGTCAACCACCAAGCCGGTCTCGTCACGAACGGGCGTGACCTTGGCGTACTTGATGGCGGAGAGCGAGTCGGCCACGATGGACAGACCGGCGATGCCGCAGCCCATGGTGCGCACGATCTCGGAGTCGTGCAGGGCCATCTCCACAGACTCGTAGGCGTAGCGGTCGTGGCAGTAGTGGATGATGTTGAGGGCCTCGACGTAGGTGCCCACCACCCAGTCCAGCATCTCCTCGTAGCGGCGCCACACGTCGTCGAAGTCCAGCGGACCATCGCCCTCGATGGGCTCGTAGCCGGTGACTACCTGCTTGCCGGAGACCTCGTCGCGGCCACCGTTGATGGCGTAGAGCAGGGCCTTGGCGGCGTTGACGCGGGCACCGAAGAACTGCATCTGCTTGCCGATCTCCATCGGGGAGACGCAGCAGGCGATGGCGGCGTCGTCGCCCCAGTGGCAGCGGATCTGCTCGTCTGCCTCGTACTGGATGGAGGAGGTCTCGATGGAGATGTAGGCGCAGAACTTCTTGTATCCCTCGGGCAGGTTCTCGTCCCAGAAGATCGTGATGTTCGGCTCCGGCGCCGGGCCCAGGTTGATCAAGGTCTGCAGCAGACGGAAGGAGGTCTTGGTGACCAGCGGGCGGCCGTCCATGCCGAAGCCGCCGTCGGACCAGGTGGCCCAGTAGGGGTCACCGGAGAAGATCTGGTCGTAGTCGATCGTGCGCAGGAAGCGGACGATGCGCAGCTTGATGACCAGCGCGTCGATGATCTCCTGGGCCTCTTCCTCGGTGAGGATGCCGGCGGCCATGTCGCGCTCGAAGTAGATGTCGAAGAACGCGGAGAGGCGGCCGATCGACATGGCGGCGCCGTCCTGGCTCTTGATGGAGGCCAGGTAGCCGAAGTAGGTCCACTGCACGGCCTCCTTGGCGGTCTTGGCCGGGCCGGAGATGTCGAAGCCGTAGGTGGCGGCCATCTTCTTCAGCTTCTGCAGGGCCTTGATCTGCTCGGAGTGCTCCTCGCGGAAGCGCGCCCAGTGCTCGGTGAAGGGCTTGTCGGCTACGGAGTCCTTGTCGCGCTGCTTGGCGGCGATCAGGGCGTCCACGCCGTAGAGGGCCACGCGGCGGTAGTCACCGATGATGCGGCCGCGACCGTAGGCGTCCGGCAGGCCGGTGATGATGTGGGAGGAGCGGGCGGCGCGGATGCGCGGGGTGTAGATGTCGAAGACAGCGTCGTTGTGGGTCTTGCGGTACTGGGTGAAGATCTTCTTCACCTCGGGGTCGGGCTCCTTGCCGGCCTCGCGGATGGCGGTCTCCACCATGCGCCAACCGCCGTTGGGCATCATGGCCCGCTTGAGCGGGACGTCGGTCTGCAGGCCGACCACCACGTCGTCCTGGTCGCTGATGTAGCCGGCCGGGAAGGCGTCGATGTCTGCGGGGGTCTTGGTGTCAACGTCGTACACGCGGCGGCTGCGCTCAACGGAGAGGTAGTCGCGCTCGAGGGTCTCCCAGAGGCCCTTGGTCTTGGCCGTGGCGGGGGCCAGGAAGGCCGCGTCGCCCATGTACGGGGTGTAGTTGCGCTGAATGAAGTCGCGGACGTCAATCGACTCCTGCCAGGGGCCGCCTACGAACGTCTGCCAGGCAGCGGATTCCTGCTGCGCCTGCGCGTCAACCATGAAAATGGTCCTCCTTTAGTGGCGGCGCCCGTGCCGCCCTTGACTCCATCCCAAGGTAGTACCCCGGAGCGCTCCGGCACGTATTTTCGGGCGTTTCCCCAATCGTGGCATGCCCCACAAATCCGCAGAATCGCAGCGTTTTTGGCTATTTCTCGCCAGTGAGACTCGGCCCACCAGGGACTTTCGTCCCCGAATTAATTGAGCCTATCTATCGAGGAGGGTGTGAGAGGTCTGCACAATTCCGGCGCTGTCCATGCCCATCTCCGCCAGCAGGGCGGCGCGCGTGTTGTGGGCCGGGAACACCGAGCGCACCCCCACGCAGCCAACCGGCAGCCCCACCAGCTGGCCGCGCAGCTTGTCGCCCGCACCGCCCACGGCCAGGCCATCCTCCACGGTGACCACAGCGTCGAAGCCGCGCGCGTGCTCCACCAGGGCGGGCGGCATCGGCACCACCACCGTGGGGGCAACCACCTCCACCCGCACGCCGGATTCCTCCAGCTGATGGGCGGCCGTAAGCGCCTCCTGGCACAGCGGCCCCATCGCGACTATGAGCAGTCTCCTGGCTCGGCCCTCCTGGGTGGCCGACGTCGCCGCCGCACCCTGCCCATTGCCGGCCGCACCGCGCTCGGCGCCGTCGCTGCTGGGCGCGGGCGGAGCGTCGCCCACCTCCACGCCGACGGTGGGCGGCACCTGGGCGGCGGCGTCGGCCTCAACGATCGCCGGGCGCGCCTGGCCGGCCAGCTTCAACACGTCGTAGCCCTCGCGGCGCTCGATAGCAGGCAGGGGCTCGGGCAGCGCACCCTTGGGGTAGCGCACCACCTGGGGGCCGCTGCCATCCACGGCGGCGCGCAGGGCGGCGCGCAAGGTGGCCTCGTCGCGGGGGGCGGCGATCGTGATGCCGGGCACCAGGCCCAACAGGGCGATGTCCCACACGCCGTTGTGGGAGGGACCGTCGTCGCCGGTGATGCCGGCGCGGTCCAGGGCAAAGACCACGTGCTCGCCGTGCAATCCCACATCCAGCAGCACCTGGTCCAGGCCCCGGTTCAGGAAGGTCGCGTACAACGCCACCACCGGGGTCAGGCCGGCGTAGGCCATGCCGGCCGCCGCAGTGACGGCGTGCTGCTCGGCGATACCCACGTCCTTCACGCGCGTCGGGTGCGCCTCAGCGAAGGGCGCCAAGCCGACGGGGGCGAGCATGGCTGCGGTGACGCCCACCAGCTCGGGGCGCTCGTCGGCAAGGCGCCTGATCTCATCGGCGAACACGCTGGTCCAACCAAAGCGCGACGGCGCCACCGGCAGGCCCGTCTCCGGGTGAATCACGCCGACCGCGTGGAAGCGGTCCACCACGTCCTCCTCCGCCGGCGTGTAGCCGCGGCCCTTCTCCGTGATCACGTGCACGATCACCGGCTTGCCGTACTCGCGGGCACGGGTGAGGGCGAACTCCATCTCCGTGATGTCGTGCCCGTCCACCGGGCCCAGGTACTTGATACCCAGGTCCTCGAACATCACCTGCGGGGAGAAGACGTCCTTGACGCCCTTCTTCAAGCCGTGCAGCGCACTGAAGGCGGCGCGCCCCACCCGGCCAGAGCGTTGCAGCCGCTCCTTCCCCCACGCCATCACGGACTCGTAGCCCTGGAGGGTGCGCAGCGCGTCCAGGTGGTGCGCCAGGCCCCCGATCGTGGGGGCGTAGGAGCGGCCGTTGTCGTTGACCACGATCACCAGCTTGGAGTCCGGGTGCTCCGCGATGTTGTTCAGCGCCTCCCAGGCCATCCCGCCGGTCAGGGCGCCGTCGCCGATCACCGCCACGGTCCAGCGGTCGTCCTCCCCCGCCATCTGGCGGGCCATCGCGATACCGTCCGCCCAGGAGAGCGAGGTGGAGGCGTGGGAGTTTTCCACCACGTCATGCTCGCTCTCCGCGCGCGACGGGTAACCGGACAGGCCGCCGGGTTGACGCAGCGTGGAAAAATCGTGACGCCCCGTCAGCAGCTTGTGCACGTACGCCTGGTGCCCGGTGTCAAACACCAGGGTGTCCCGGGGCGAATCGAAGACCCGGTGCAGCGCGATCGTCAGCTCCACCACGCCCAGGTTGGGCCCCAGGTGACCGCCCGTGCGAGAGACGGACTCCACCAAGCCAGCACGGATTTCCTGCGCCAACTGGCGCAACTGACCGCTAGTCAGGCACCGCAAATCGGCGTGGGAGGAGATGTCGGTAAGAAGAGCCATGGGTCCCGTCAAGGTCGTGCGGATTGAGGCGATCTTACGGCAACGGCATATCCGGGCGCCGGATTAGCGCCGCGCCCCCAGGGCGGGCCCGCCGGGTGGCCTCGCCAAACAGGCTGTCTTAGTTCCTGCCGCAAACCGGGCTAGACCACTACGATGAACCTGATCCAAAGGAGTGATTCATGGCAACTTCTCGCGTTATCGCCCCCTACGGCACTTGGCCCTCCGCCATCACGCCGGAGCTCATCAGCGGTCGCAACGTGCAGCTCTCCCAGGTTCGCGTGGACGGCGCGGACACCTACTGGGTGGAGGGACGCGCCACCCAGGGAGGACGCCAGGTGCTGCTGCACCGCCGCAGCGACGGCATCACCCAAGAGATCCTGCCGATGACGCCGGAGAACGAGCTGGTGGACGTGCGCACGCGCGTGCACGAGTACGGCGGCAAGGCCTACGCGGTCGCCGAGGGCGTCGTGGTGGTCTCCCACGGCGGGGACGGGCGCGTCTACAAGCTCGAGCCGGCCGGCGCCCGCCGTACCCTGATCCCCCTCACCCCCGCGATCGGCCACCGCTACGCCGACTTCACCATCGACACGGTGCGCGGCCTGGTCTACGCGGTGCGCGAGCGCCACACCCCCGAGGGCGTCATCAACGACCTAGTCGCCATCCCGCTGGACGGCAGCGCCGGGCGTGAGGCCGACGAGATCCGCGTGATCGTCTCCGGCCCCGACTTCGTGGCGGCACCCGACCTGAACCCCGCCGGCACCATGCTGTCCTGGATGGAGTGGGACCACCCGCACATGCCGTGGAACTCCTCCCGCCTGTGCGTGGCCAACCTCGACTTCGAGGGCCACGCCGTGGACAAGCAGGTGATCTGCGGCGGCGAGAACTGCTCCGTGGTGGAGCCCCGCTGGAGCCCAGGCGGCGACCTGGTCTACGTGTGCGACCAGACGGGCTACTGGAACCTCTACCGCGTGGAGGGCCTGGCGGACGGCAAGCCGCGCGTGCGCCCCCTGCACCCCGCCGACCGCACCTTCTCCGTGGCCATGTGGATCATCGGCCTGCACACCTACGACTTCCTGGACGAGGACCACATCGTGTGCTCCTGGGCCGTGGACGGCATCTGGCACCTGGGCTCGATCCGCCTGGCCAACGGCGAGTGCGAGGAGTGGCCGATCGGCTGGCAGCCCTCCGGCAACGTGGCCACCTCCGCCGGGCGCGTGGTGCTGCTGGCGGAGAACGACACCCACCGCCCGGCCGTCATCGAGGTCAGCGGCGGCGACGTGACGGTCCTACGACGTTCCTCCGACGAGCGGATGGACGACCAGGACGTCTCCGTGGCCAAGGAGATCAGCTGGGAGGCCGGCGACGGCCAGACCGTGTACGGCTTCTACTACGCCCCCCACTCCACCACCCACCAGGGTCCCGAGGGCGAGCTGCCCCCGCTGGTGGTCAGCGTGCACAGCGGCCCCACTGCGGCCGCGCGCTCCGGCCTGGACCTGCGCGTGCAGTTCTGGACCTCGCGCGGATTTGCGGTGCTGGACGTGAACTACCGGGGTTCCACCGCCTACGGGCGCGCCTACCGCGAGGCCCTGGACGGCCTGTGGGGCATCGCCGAGGTGGAGGACATCGCCTCCGGCGTGCGCTACCTGACCGAGCAGGGCCTGGTGGACCCCGAGCGCGTCGCCGTGCGCGGCGCCTCCGCCGGCGGCTACTCCGCGCTGCGCGCCGTGGAGCGCAGCGACGTGTTCTCCGCCGCCACCTCCGCCTTCGGCGTCACCGACCTGGCCGGGCTGCGGGCGGAGACGCACAAGTTCGAGCGCTACTACGTTGACCGGCTGGTGGGCGTGGACGGGTCCAGCCCCGCCGGGCAAGCCGAGCTTGCCCGCCGCTCCCCGCTGAACAACGTCGGCACCAACCCGGCCCCGCTGCTACTGCTGCAGGGCGACTCCGACCCCGTGGTGCCGCTCAAGCAGGCCCAGCAGCTCTACGAGGCCCGCCTGGCGGCCGGGCTGCCCACCGCCCTGAAGATCTACGAGGGAGAGGGCCACGGGCTGCGCCTGGCCACCTCCATCCGCGACGCCATCGCCACCGAGCTGTGCTTCTACCAGCAGGTCTTCGGGCTGCCGGTGGAGCAGCCGGAGTTGGTCAATATCTCCGCTTAGCGGGAAAATGGGGCGGCCGGTGAGCAACCGGCCGCCCCAACCTTTTGCCCGCGACCAGATTCCCTCCATGCCGAACATGCGCGCCTCTCACAGCCCCTCCCGCCCAGCCAAGCACACTCCTGCCGCCTCCCCGGGCGCGGCCAGCCCCGCGCCGCCCTCCCCCGCTGACCGCGTGCGCCAGCTGGTGGCCGCTCACCGCTCCGCCCTGGCCGTGGTGGCCGTGGGCATCGGCGTGCTGGTGGGCCTGGCCTCCGTCCTGTTCGACCTGATGATCCGGGGCTGGTCCTGGCTGGGCACGGGCTACGCCGACTACGCCGGCCACGCCGGGGCAGCCCACAGCTGGCTGGGGCTGCCCGCCTGGGTATTCCTGCTGTTCCTGCCGGTCATCTCCGCGCTCCTGTACGGCCCGCTGGTGGCCCGCTTCGCGCCCTCCGCGCGCGGGCACGGCATCCCCGAGGTGATGCTGGCGGTGGCCAAGAACGGCGGGCGCATCCCCGGGCGCGTGGCGGTGGTCAAGCTGATCGCCTCCTCCCTCACCATCGGCGGCGGTGGCTCGGCCGGCCGCGAGGGCCCGATCGTGCAGGTGGGCGCCGCCCTAGGCTCCTCGATCGCCGGGGGCCTGCGCCTACCCACCTCCCGCGTGGTGCTCCTGGCCGCAGCCGGCGCCGCCGGTGGCATCGCCGCCACCTTCCACGCGCCGCTGGCCGGGGCCGTGTTCGCCCTGGAGGTGATCCTGGCGGCCTTCTCTGCGGAGTCCTTTGGCTACGTGGTGCTTTCTTCCGTCGCTGCCTCCGTCACGGCGCGCGCCATCCAGGGCTCGCACACGATGGTGGACATCGGGGCCAGCCTGACCATGACGGACCTGACCGACATGGGCTGGGTGGCCCTGGTGGGCGTCGGGGCCGGCCTGGTGGGGCTGGGCTTTTCCAAGCTGCTCTACCTGATAGAGGACGCCATCGACTGGCTGTGGGGATTCCTGCGCCTGCCGGAGTGGTCCCGCCCCGCCGTGCTCGGCCTGGTGCTGGGGGCGGGGTTGGTGGCCGCGCCGGTGCTCTACGGCTCGGGCGGCTCGGTGCAGCTGGCCGCCCTGAGCGGGCAGTACTCGATCGGCGTGCTGCTCCTGCTGGTGCTGGGCCGGGCCATCTACACCTCCTGGACCATCGGCATGGGCGGGTCGGGTGGAGTGTTTGCCCCCACCCTGTTCCTGGGGGCGCTGGCCGGTAGCGCCTTCGGGCAGGCGATCGCCTACCTGACTGACGCCTCCCCGGCCGTCTACGGCGTGATCGGCATGGGGGCGGCCTTCGCGGGCGCGGCCCGGGCCCCGCTGACCGGCGTGCTCATCATCGTGGAGATGACCGAGCAGTACTCGCTTATCCTTCCGCTCATGCTGGCGGTGGTGCTGGCCACGGCCGCCTCCCGCTACCTCACCCGCGCCACTATCTACACCGAGAAGCTGCGCCGCCGGGGCGACGCGCTTACCCAGCCGGTGGACCGCACCCTGCTGGGCCGGCGCAGCGCCCAGCAGCTGATGGGGGCCGTGCCCGCCGTCCTCTCCCCCGCCACCACGCTCGACGAGGCCGCCCGCACCATGCGCCAGGCCGGAGTGAGCGCCCTGCCGGTCTGCCGGGGCGGCTCCCTGGAGGGCGAGTTCCTGGGGGTGGTGACCGCCCTGGATCTGGCCTTGGCCGCCGACGTTGCGCCCACCGCCCCCACCCTGGCCACCCTGCCGCTCAACCACGTGAGCGTGCCCGCGCACTGCCTGCCCTCGCAGGTGCTCAAGCGGCTTTTGCCGGGCGGCCCGGAGGGCGTGCCGGTGCTGGACGACGCCGGGTGCGTGATCGGCTGGATCTCCCAGCCCGACCTGGTGGGCAAGATGCGCCGGGCCCAGCTGCGGGCCCTGGAGCAGGGCAAGCAGTCCTCGTGGGGATCGCGCTTCCTGGACAGGCGGCGCGCCCGACGCTGAGGCTCACCGGGCTTTCCCGGCACAAGGCGGCGGCCCGGCTGGATCTCTCCCGCCGGGCCGCCACTCTTCGCGCACCCCAGGTTTCTACGCGGAGGCCAGCTGGCGCAGCACGTACTGCAGGATGCCGCCGTGGCGGAAGTAGTCCGCCTCGCCGGGGGTGTCGATGCGCACCACCGCGTCGAACTCGATGGCCTGGCCGCCCTCGCGCTGCGCGCGCACGTGCACGGTCTTGGGGGTGACGCCCTCGTTGAGCGCTTCGATGCCGGTGATGGTGAAGGTCTCCTCACCGGTCAGGCCCAGGGTGTCGCGGGTCTGTCCGGCCGGGAACTGCAGCGGCAGCACGCCCATGCCGATCAGGTTGGAGCGGTGGATGCGCTCGAAGGACTCCACGATGACGGCCTTGACGCCCAGCAGGGCGGTGCCCTTGGCGGCCCAGTCGCGCGAGGAGCCCGAGCCGTACTCCTTGCCGCCCAGCACCACCAGGGGCGTGCCAGCGGCCAGGTAGTTCTGGGCGGCGTCGTACACCGTGGCGACGGGGGCCTCGGCCTGGGTGAAGTCGCGGGTGAAGCCACCCTCGACGCCGGGCACCACCTCGTTGCGGATGCGGATGTTGGCAAACGTGCCGCGAATCATGACCTCGTGGTTGCCGCGGCGAGAGCCGTAGGAGTTGAAGTCGCGCGGCTGCACGCCGTTGGCGAGCAGGTACTTGCCGGCCGGGGTCTCCGGCTTGAAGGAGCCGGCCGGGGAGATGTGGTCGGTGGTGACGGAGTCGCCCAGCTTGAGCAGCACACGCGCACCTTCGATGTCCCGTACCGGCGTGGTCTGCATGCCCATGCCCTCGAAGTAGGGGGGCTTGCGCACGTAGGTGGAGGCGGCGTCCCACGCGAAGGTGTCTCCCTCGGGGGTGTCCAGGCCCTGCCAGTGCTCGTCGCCGGCGAAGACGTCTGAGTAGGAGTCCTCAAACATCTCGCGGTCGATGGCGGTGTCGATGGTGTGCTGCACCTCCTGCGGAGTGGGCCAGATGTCCGCCAGGAACACGTCGTTGCCGTCGGGGTCTTGGCCCAGCGGCTGGGTGGCGAAGTCGAAGTCCATGGTGCCGGCCAGCGCGTAGGCCACCACCAGCGGCGGGGAGGCCAGGTAGTTCATCTTCACGTCGGGGTTGATGCGCCCCTCGAAGTTGCGGTTGCCGGAGAGCACGGCGCACACGGCCAGGTCGTTCTCCCGCACGGCCTCGCTGACGGGGCCGGGCAGCGGGCCGGAGTTGCCGATGCAGGTGGCGCAGCCGTATCCCACCAGGTTGAAGCCGAGCGCGTCCAGGTCACCCCACAGGCCGGCCTTGGTGTAGTAGTCGGTGACCACCTTGGAGCCGGGGGCCATGGAGGTCTTCACCCACGGCTTGGACTTCAGGCCGCGCGCCACGGCGTTGCGGGCCAGCAGGCCGGCGGCCAGCATGACGGACGGGTTGGAGGTGTTGGTGCAGGAGGTGATGGAGGCGATGGCCACGTCGCCGTGGTTCAGGCGCGTGACGGTGCCGTTTTCGAGCGTGACGGGCACGTCCCCGCGCTCGCCCTGCGGCGCGTAGGTGCCGATCGCCTGCGCAAAGGCCTCCTTGGCGGCGGAGAGCTCGATGCGGTCCTGGGGGCGCTTGGGGCCGGCGATGGAGGGCACCACGGTGGACAGGTCCAGCTCCAGGTACTCGGAGAACTTGGGCTCGCGGGACGGGTCGTGCCACAGCCCCTGGGCCTTGGCGTAGGCCTCCACCAGGGCGATGGACTCCTCGGAGCGCCCGGTCAGGCGCAGGTAGCCCAGGGTGACGTCGTCGATGGGGAACATGGCGGCGGTGGAGCCGAACTCGGGGCTCATGTTGCCGATGGTGGCGCGGTTGGCCAGCGGCACGGCGCTGACGCCCTCGCCGTAGAACTCCACGAACTTGCCCACCACGCCGTGCTGGCGCAGCTTCTGGGTGATGGTGAGGACCACGTCGGTGGCGGTGGCGCCGGCGGGGATGGCGCCGGAGAGCTTGAAACCGACCACCTTGGGGATGAGCATGGAGACGGGCTGGCCCAGCATGGCCGCCTCGGCCTCGATGCCGCCCACGCCCCAGCCCAGCACGCCCAGGCCGTTGACCATGGTGGTGTGGGAGTCGGTGCCGACGCAGGTGTCCGGGTAGGCCACCACGGTGCCGTCGGCCTCGGGCTTGGTGAAGACGGTGCGGGCCAGGTACTCGATGTTGACCTGGTGCACGATGCCGGTGCCGGGCGGGACCACGCGGAAGTTGTCGAATGCGCCCTGGCCCCAGCGCAGGAACTGGTAGCGCTCGCCGTTGCGCTCGTATTCGCGCTCCACGTTGCGCTGGAAGGCGTCGGCGGTGCCGAAGACGTCGATCTGCACGGAGTGGTCGATCACCATCTCCGCCGGGGCGAGCGGGTTGATGCGGGTGGGGTCGCCGCCCAGTTCCGCCACGGCCTCGCGCATGGTGGCCAGGTCGACGATGCAGGGCACGCCGGTGAAGTCCTGCATGACCACGCGGGCAGGGGTGAACTGGATTTCGGTGTCCGGCTCTGCGGTCGGGTCCCAGTTGGCCAGGGCCTCGACGTGGGCGCGGGTGACGTTGGCACCGTCCTCGGTGCGCAGCAGGTTCTCTGCGAGCACCTTCAGGCTGTAGGGGAGCTGGTCAAGGCCCGGCACCGCGTCGAGCCGGAAGATCTGGTAGTCCTTCTCCCCTACGGTGAGGGTGGACTTGGCTCCAAAAGAGTTAACGCTCATTAACGCTCCCTTGCTCGGCAACTTCCGCCCACAAGTTACCGGCAGGGCCGTGTTTTCACGCTCATTTCGGGAAAAGTGGCGCGTTTGGGCGGTTTTGTTGGGGCGTTACTTGCCCACCGGTTGGAGCAGCACCATGGATTCCACATGATGCGTGTTAGGAAAAAGGTCCCACGCCCGCAGTTGGGTGGGCCAGTACCCCTCCTGGGTGGCCGCCTCGCAGTCCCGCGCCAGGGCGGCCGGGTCGCAGGCGACCAGCACGATTGCGCGCGCACCGAGCTGGCAAACCGCCCTCATCACGGGGCCGCGAGCGCCCGCCCGCGGCGGGTCCAGGACGACGAGGTCCACCTGGCCGCCCAGTTTGGCGGCGGCCTTCGTGATTCCGGCCGGGTCCACGCTGCCCGACAGCGCGGTGACGGGCAGGCCGTGGCAGTTGCGCCGGGCCGCCCGCACGGCGCGCGGGGAGCCTTCTACGGTGACGACGCTGCCGCCGCCCGCCTTCCTCCCACCGCTACCGGTGGCCACGGCCCGCCCGAGGGCCTGGGAGAACAGGCCGGCCCCGGAGTAGAGCTCCAGGATCCGCTCTCCGGGCTGGGGACGGGCCAGGTCCATCACCCCGGCCACCAGGGCGGCGGGAGCGCCGCGCTGGACCTGCCAGAAGCCGGCCGCGTCCAGCTGGTAGGTCAGTTCCCCCACCGGGCTGTCCACGCGCTCGACCACGGTGGCGGGGGCTTCCTGGCGGTCCGCGGTGTAGAACTTGCCCTCGATGCCCACCAGCACCGGGCTGGCGGAGGGGGCCACGGCCCGCACCCGGTCGCCGGGGCGCCACAGCTTGCGCCACGGCGAGTCGGGCCCGAACAGGCCGAGCTCGCGCAGCTCGGGCACGGCCAGGGGCATGTCGGTCAGCTCCACCAGCTCGTGGCTGGCGTGCCGGTGCATGGCCAGGCGGCCCTCGGCGTTGACCACCGCCTCGATGCGGGTGCGCCCACCCTGACGCTGCTGCCCAACCTGCCGATGCTGCCCGCCCTGGCCGTCCTGCCCGGCCGCAGCCTCCACTGCCTCCACTGCCGAGACGGTCACGGCGCCCACCCGCTGGGCCACGTGCTCGGCCAGGGCCCTGGAGCCGGTGCGGCGCAGGCAGTCGGTGATCACCTCGGCCTTCAGCTCGCGCTGGTAGCCGGGCTCCAGGTGACCGAACTCCGCTCCGCCTACCCCGCCGGGGCCGGCGGCCGGCCAGACGCTCGGGACGCGGTGGACGCTGGGCTCCAGCACCTCGACGGCGTCGGCCTGCCAGTAGCGTCCCCGCTTGGTGACGCGGGCGCGCACCCGTTCCCCCGGGGCGGTGTGGCGCACAAAGACCAGCTGGCCGTCCTCGGTGTGGGCCACGCAGTGGCCGCCGTGGGCGATCGGCCCGATCTCAAGGGCTAGTTCTTCGTTCACTTGCTCTCGCCTTTGCTGGTCGCGTCGGGACCGGGCGCTGCGCTCGCTGCGGTCTGCTCTGCGCCGGAGGTAGGCGCGGCAGCGTCGGCCCCCAACTGCCAGGGCACGGTGGCGATAACCACCTCTTGGCCGGCCAGGGCGCGCTGCAATTTTCCGGTGGTGTAGTTGTAGAGCGGCGCCTCCAGGCGGGTGCGTGGCAGCAGCTCGGGCACGTACACCATCACCAGGTCGTTGGGGTTGCCGGCCCGCACCACGTCCACGTGCTTTTGCACGGCGCGGGCCAGTTCGCCGTCGGGGGCGTCCACGAAGGTCAGGTCCACCGGCAGCTGCTGGGCCTCCCAACGGCGGCGCAGCTGGGCCCCGTCGAATCCGCCGGTCAGCACGCACAGGGCCTGCAGCGTGTGCGGGCGGGCGGCACGGGCGTAGGCGATGGCGCGGTGCGTGGCCAGGGTTAGGTCCGTCAGCAGCACGAAGGCGTGGGTGCGGGGCGGGATGCCGCGCGCGGGGGCGGCACTGGCCTGCTTCAGCTCCGCGTCCGTGAGCTGGTAGGAGCGGGCCACCATGCCCTGGGCCACCCACAGCAGCGCGATCACCGCCACCACCGCCAGGGCGATCAGCGGGCTCCAGGCCACCGAGGCCACCGCCAGCACGCCGCTGAGCACGGCCGCGACGCCCGCCACCAGGCGGGTGAACTTGGCGCGGCGGCGCTCACGCACCACCCCGGAGACGGAAAGGGTGTGGCTGGCAAAGCGCACCAGCGCCCACTTGCCCAGGCAGAAGGACACGGACCAGGACAGCAGGAACACCGCCACCATGGTGCCCACGTCCGCGCGGGCCGCCACCAGCAAGATCGCCGCGCCACCGGAGGCGGCCAGCACGCCAAAGACCTCCGCCAGGCGATTGCCGGCGCGGCGCAGCTGGCGCGGCACCAGCGACTCGCGGCCAAGGCGGCGCATGAACACCGGCAGGCCCTCCAGCGTGGCCACACCGGCCGAGACCAGCACGGCCACCGCCAGGGCGATGATGATCCACACGGGCAGAGAGTTGCCGAAGGCCACCCGGGCCAGGCGCTCGAACAGCGGCTCGTTGTCCCCCGGCTCCAGCAGGCCGGCGCGCACCGCCACGTCCACGCGCCCCGCCATGTAGGCCTGCAGCACGCCCAGGGAGAGCAGCACCACCGAGGTGACGAAACCGACCACGACGGCCGCTATCGAGGCGCGGCGCACCATGCCGCGCGGGGTGAGCAGCTGCAGCAGGCTCACGGCAGCCAGGATCACCAGGGAGATCAGCACCTCCGGCAGGCGCGGGAACAGCGCCCGCACGTACATGCCCGCCACGGCGGCGATCAGCGCGGTGGCGGCGGCGTAGTCCACCACCCGGGCAGAGGTGACGATGCGCAGCGCCCAGTGCGGCAGGTAGATCGCCGCGGCCATCACGTCCCCGCCGGGCAGCCGCATTCTCCGCACCGCCACCAGCACGGCCGCCACCACGGCGAGCACCGCGCCAAAAATCCCCAGGCGCACCGCGAAGAACGGGGTGGCCAGGGCGGCCAGCAAGATGAGCTCCGGCACGAACGTCACGGCGCTCACGATCCGCACCGTGCCTGCCACGGCCCTTATCGCGCCGCCCACGGGTGAGGATGCTTCTTTTTCTGCCACGCGGGCATGTTACGCCACCTGCCCTTGGGGCCGCGTGGGCGCGTGACCGTTAAACTGGGCGGCGTGCACATCGTCATTGTGGGCGCGGGCCGCGTAGGCACCGCGCTGGCCACCCGGCTAGAGGAACAAGGCCACTCCGTTGCGATCATCGACCGCGCCCCGGAGGCCTTCGAGCGGCTCCCGGAGAGCTTCGAGGGCCGGCGGATCACGGGCCTGGGCTTTGACCGCGACACCCTGATTCGCGCCGGAATCGAGCACGCCTACGGGCTGGCCGCAGTGACCAACGGCGACAACTCAAACATCCTGGCCGCGCGCGTGGCCCGCGAGACCTTCAAGGTGGAGCGGGTGGTGGCCCGCATCTACGACCCGCGCCGCGCAGACCTCTACACGCGCCTGGGCATCCCCACCGTCGGCACCGTGCGCTGGACCACCCAGCGCATGGCCCACATGCTGCTGCCCACCGACCTGAGCGTGATCCACCAGGACGCCTCCGGCGAGGTCAGCCTGTGCAACCCGATCGTCTCCTCCGCCTGGATCGGCACGCCGTACGCGCAGATCGAGGAGCGGGTGGGCGGCCGCGTGGCCTACCTGACCCGCGCCGGCGTGACCCGCCTGCCCGGGGGCCGCGACGTCTTCCAGGAGAGCGACGACGTCTTCTTCCTGATACCCACCAGCCAGATCGATAGGGTCACCCGCCTGCTGGGTACCCCGCCGCAGGAGGACTAATGCGCGCAGTGATTGCTGGGGCCGGCTCCGTGGGCCGCACCATCGCCGCAGACCTGATCGCTGCCGGCCACGAGGTCACCCTGGTGGAGAACCGGCCCGGGAAGATGCAGATCTCCACGGTGCCCAGCGCCGAGTGGGTGCTTGGCGACGCGTGCGCGCCCGACGCGCTGGACGAGGCGGACACGGCCTCCTGCGACGTGCTGGTGGCCGCCACCGGGGACGACAAGGCCAACCTGGTCATCTCTTTCCTGGCCAAGACCGAGTTCGGGGTGCCGCGCGTGGTGGCGCGCGTGAACGAGCCGCGCAACGAGTGGCTGTTCGACTCCTCGTGGGGCGTGGACGTGCCCGTCTCCACCCCCCGGATCATGACCAGGATCGTGGAGGAGGCGGTCAGCGCCGGCGAGCTGGTGCGCCTGGGGGCCTTCCAGTCCGGGGCGCAGGTGTATCAGGGCACGCTGCTGCCGGGGGCGGTCAGCGAGGGCAAGCGCCTGATCGAGCTGGAGCTGCCGGCCGACGTTGCCGTCACGGCCGTAGTGCAGGAGGGCCGCCCGGTGCCCGCCCTGGCGGACCAGGTGCTCTCTAGCGGGGACTCACTGCTGCTGGTCATCGGCAAGGCCGCCGGCCCCGACGCCCTTGCCGTCCTGCGCGGCCTCCTTCGCCCAGCCGCTCAGTAGCAGCCAGCTGCCCCACGCGGCCAGCGCGAACAGCGGCAGGCCCAGCAGCAGGTGGAAGACGCCCAGCGTCCCGGTGGAGCCGGACAGGTAGAGGGGAACCTTCACGCCCAGGCGCACCGCGAAGACCGCCACCCACAGCCAGGTGGCCAGCAGGGCGGCCCGCTTGAAACCGGCGGAGGCCGTGCGGTACCAGGAAAGCGGGCGGCCGTGGATGACACCCAGGAACATTCCCAGGATGGGCCAGCCGATCAGGGCGGAGATCGCCACGACACTGCCGTAGGCGGCGTTGATGAGGATGGAGGGCAGGTAGACGTCCTCGGCGCGGCCGGTGCGGTAGGCCCACACCACGCCCACCGCCAGGCCGATGAAGCCGGAGAAGACGCCCTTGAGGGTGGAGCGGCGCACCAGGCGCAGCACCACGAAGACGGCGGTGATAGAGCCGGCGATGGCTAGGGCCAGCCCGATCCGCCCGGTGAGCAGGAAGCAGGCAATGAAGGCCGTGCCGGGGGCCAGGGACTCCAGCACCCCCAACGGTCCACCCACGGCCTCGTTCAGGGAGAAGGACTGCTGCCCCACCTGCCCCAGCAGGCCACCGTTCACCTTGCTAGTCATCTTGGTCCTCCCGCAGCAGGTCGTAACTCGGGTTGAGCATGGCCGGACCGCCCGGGCGGTTGACCACCATGCCGCGCACTCGCATCAGCACACCGGGGCGCACCCCGGGCACGTCGGCCCGCCCGATCCACTCCACGGTCAACGCCCGCTCGCCGTCCAGGAGCACGGCCCGGAATCGCACATCGCCACCATGGGCGGGGTGCGTGACGGAGAAGACGCGGGCCGTGGCCTCCCCGTAGGTGCGCGGCCCGATCGCGCTGGCCGTCACCGAATCTCGGTGATCTCCGGGCCCCGAGCGTCGTTCGGGTCCAGCGACAGGGCGGCGGTGGCGGCGGCCGGGATGCGCGCCGTGGGCGGCTGGAGGGCCAGCACCTTCCGGGGCGGCATGGGCTCGCTGCCGCGATCCACGATGGTGGCAGACAGGATGTTCTCCGCCGGGTTGAGCTTGTTCGGGTCGTGCGGCGCCATCGCCAGGGGCCCGCGGATCATGGCGCGCAGGAACCAGCGCGGCCCCTCCACCCCAATCACGCGGATAGGCACCACGGCCCGCTTGCCGTCCGGGGACTGCACCGGGATCTGGGCGCGGATCTCCTTGCCGAAGCAGGAGGTAACGATCTCTGCACGCCCGCCGTCGGCCACCATCTGGTCGGCCATGGACTCGCGGATCTCCCGCCACAGCCCGCCGGAACGCGGCGCGGCAAAGACCGCCAGGTTCAGGTCGCTGCTGCCGAGCGGATAGCTCACGCCCAGCACGGTCTGCCGGTCCGGCGCCACGTCCAGGCGCAGCGCCACCCCCGGCAGCTGCATGATCTTCAGCGGCCCCATGTCCAGGTAGCCGGGGCGAATCTTTCGCTCGGAGATGTCGTAGGGGCCGTGCTTCTTGTCCGCAGCGGGCTTGTTCACCACTTCGCGGCGCTCCTGCAGCTCCTCAGGCAGTACCTCCTTTTGGAGCGTGACGTCTGCGTCCTTCTTGCGCGTGAACCAACCCATTGCGGCCTCTTTTTTCCGTTTCGCTTCGAATTACTCTGCGCACTCCTGGCACACCGGCTGGCCGTTCTCCTCGAAGGCGAGCTGGCTGCGGTGGTGCACCAAGAAGCACTGGGAGCAGGTGAACTCGTCCACCTGGCGCGGTAGAACGCGCACGGTCAGTTCTTCGTTGGAGAGGTCTGCGCCGGGCAGTTCAAAGCCCTCGGCGGCCTCGGTTTCGTCCTCGTCAACTGACGAGGAACCGGCCTCGTTGCGGCGCGCCTTGAGTTCTTCGAGCGAGTCTTCCGAAACGTCGTCTTCGTTCTTGCGGGGGGCGTCGTAATCAGTGGCCATGATCATCCCTTCCAGTCCAGGCGCGGGCATAGTAGCACTGACGCGAGGCTCGATGCGGGCGATACCGCCACGGCGGGCAGCGTTTGTGTATATTGCCGCGCCGCGCCCTGTGGATAGGGCGGCGCGGGGTGCGGCCCGCCTGGCGCAATGAGCGCGTGGGCGCGCGTGGCGCACCGATTTGGCCCGCAAAGCGTGGCAGTCTGAGGGGGCGCACAGCAGGAGGGAGCAATCTTGATCGAACTGGAGCTGCTGGGAGTAGACAGCACCGGTGACCGTCTGGTGCTCGTGAACGCCGAGGGCGAGCGCTTCACCCTCGAGATCGACGATTCCCTGCGGGCCACCGTGCGCAGGTCCCGCCCCGCCCTGGTCCCCGCGCAGGGGACGGCCATGCGCCCCAAGGAGATTCAGGCGCTGCTGCGCGCCGGCGCCACCCCCGCCGAGGTCGCCGAGGCCTCCGGCATGGCGGTGGAGATGGTAGAGAAGTTCGCCGCCCCCGTGCGCGGCGAGCAGGCCTGGGCCGTGGAGCGGGCGCAGAACTGCCGGGTGGGCCACGACGCCGACGCCCCCACGCTGGGCGACCTGGTGGTGGACCGCTTGGCGGCGCGCGCCGTGGACCCGAGCTCGCTGCAGTGGGACGCTATCCGGCGCGGCAACGAGCCGTGGGAGGTGTTCGTGACCTTCGTGCAGGCCGCCGAGGAGCGCGAGGCCCGCTGGAGCGTTGACCTTTCCACCGGTTCGGTGCGGGGCCTAAACGATCAGGCGCGCTGGCTGACCGAGACCTCCACGCCCGGTCCGCTGCCCGCCGGTCTGCGCGCCCACGCCGCCCAGGCCCACGCCCCCGGCGGCGCCGGCTTGGCGGCCCCGGGCGGGTCTTCCCGCGCGCAGGGCGCTGCCGGTTCGCCCGAGCCGGGGCACGCCACCGTTTCTCACCTGCACTCCCCCGCCCAGGGGGTCTCCCTGGAGCTGTTGGACCAACTGGACCAGGCGCGCGGCAGGCGCGCGGGTGAGACCACGCCTCCGCCGCCGCCCCCACCGCCGGCCGAGCCGCTCGATGCGGCCCGCGTCCTGTCCCTGCCGCGCCGCTCCGAGGAGAGCGCCCTGTCCACCGCGCCGCGACTGGGGGCCGACGTGCCCGCTGGCCTGCCCTCCTACCTGACCGGCGGAGTATCGGCCCGCACCGACAAGACCGAGGCGCACGCCCCCCAGCCTGGCGTCCAGGCGGAGGCTGCCGCCGGGGGCGAGGCCGAGCGCGACGAGCGTGGCAAGGGCCGGGGCGGGCGAGGCCACAAGCGCGGGCAGGTGAGCGCCGAGCCGACCCTCTTCGAGGAGGGGGCGAGCGCAGGGGGCGCGCAGGGAGACGAACCGGGCGGCGCCGACGCCGCCGCAGTGAGCGTCCCGGCGCCCGAGGAGGCGGAGAAGCCCAAGCGGGGCGCGCGGCGCTCGATCCCCACGTGGGATGAGATCGTCTTCGGCTCGCGCCGCTAGCGGGGATCGACCGCCAGCAGGGGGACTTCCAGTTCTGCCCGCGTGAGGCTGCCGTGCACTCCCACCATCGTGGTGGTGCGCGCCCCGACCTCGGCGTGGATGGTGGTGTTGCCGCGCGCGAAGGCGATCACGTCTCCCAGTAGCGGCAGGCGGCGTGCGCTGACCTGCCCGAACAGGCCCAGCTCCACGGCCTCGTGGCGCCCCAGCACCCAGGCGTTCTCCCCCAGCTCCTCGCGCCAGCAGCGTTCCAGCTCCGCCGCGCGCCCGGCCGCAGCGTAGGCGTGCACCACGCGCGGCTCGCCGGCCATGCACTCCAGGTCCCGGCGCATGGCGGGGGTGACGAACACGTGATCGGCGCTACCCGAGTTGATCATGCCGTGGTCTGCGGTGATGAGCAGCAGTGCCTGGGGAGCCTGGGCGGAGAGGTTGGCTAGCACGCGGTCCACGTTCTCCAGCTCGCGCAGCCACTGCGGGCTGCCCCAGCCGTAGTAGTGGCCGGCCTTGTCCACCTCCCCGAAGTAGAGGTAGATCAGGCGCTCTCCCTGCCGCACCAGGCGGGCGGCGGTGCGCCCGCGCTCGGCCATGATGTTCTGGCCGTGGTGGTCGCTGCCGCGCAGCGCCGCCAGCGTCAGCCCGGAGCCCGCGAAGCGGGCGAGCCCGATGCTGGGCAGCCCCCGGCCCGTGGCGCCCCGGTAACGCTCGAAGTGGGTGGGCTGGTCCTGGTAGTCCTGGGGAGCCACCGCGCTGTCGGCGAAGGTGAGCAGGTTCAAGACCTCCCCGGGCGGCGCCGCCGCCCCCGCCACCTCGGGGGCCTGCGCCCGCACCGTGTAGCCCAGCATCCCGGTGCTGCCCCCGGCCGCCCCGGTGCCCAGCAGGGTCAACGCCGCCGCCGTGGTGGAGGGCGCGCACGTGGTCAGCGTCGCCCGCCGGGCCACGTTGCGCAGGAAGGGCACGTGCCCGGAGTACTTGGCCAACTGCTGGCTGCCCAGGCCGTCGATCATCACCACGATCGCCGCCTCGGCCCGCCCCAGGTCCCCCAGCGCCGCCGCTACGGCGCCGGCCCCCGGCAGTTGGTCCGCCCCGGGTAGATCCACCCCAACGGCGCGCGCCGCCGCCGGCAGCACGTCTCCCAGCGCGAAGGAGGGGGCGCCGCGCTCCAGCGAGGTGGCCGGGGCGGCAGCGTCGTCCATCCCGGCAACCGGCTGACCGGCGGGGCGGCGCGCAAACAACTCGCTCACGCCGCTACTCCGCCGCCGCCAACAGGCGCGCCAGCTCGGCAGCGAACTGCACGGTGCGCTCCAGCTCCTCCGGGCCGTCGGCCTCGCGGGTCACCCGCACCGCCAGGTCCTCGTTGTGAATCACGCCGCCCTGGCCGTGCTCGGCCTCGCAAGACGGGTCCCCGCAGGACTTCGGCCCGAACTCGAACTGGCGCGTGGACTTCCACCCCAGCGAGATCAGCACCTCGCGGATATCGCCCGGCCCCGTGACGGCGTCAGAGAGCTCGTAGTTGAAGCGCGTGGCCACCACGTTAGAAAGCGGCACCACCTCGCTGGAAATCGCCAGCGAGCCGGGGGCGTCGTCGATCTCGTCAATGTGCATCAACACCAGGTGCCGCTTGGTCAGCGCCAACGCGTTGACGTGGCGGCGCACCGCCTCCTCATCGATAACCGTGGAGCGCTGCACCAGCATCGCCAGCGGGTCGGCCCCGCCCAAGCTCATCTCCAGCAAGCGCGCGGCAGCCGCCGGGAAGTACTCGTAGGCCTCCAGATACCTGCCCAGGTGTGACGTCATTTGGCCATTCTCGCACCTCGGCGTGGGCGTGGGCACCACGAGCCGCCCATCCCGGATAATTGGCGCATGCTGATTGAAGACGAGGCCTCCACGATCATCGACATTGACGTCTCGACCGAGATGGAGACCTCGTTCCTGGAGTACGCCTACTCGGTGATCTACGCCCGCGCGCTGCCGGATGCCCGCGACGGCCTCAAGCCCGTGCAGCGGCGCATCCTGCACCAGATGGGCGTGATGGGCCTGACCCCGGAGAAGGGGCACGTGAAGTCCGCCCGCGTGGTGGGTGAGGTGATGGGTAAGCTCCACCCGCACGGCGACGCGGCGATCTACGACGCCCTGGTGCGCATGGCCCAGCCGTTCACGCTGCGCCTGCCGATGATCGACGGGCACGGCAACTTCGGTTCGCTGGACGACGGCCCGGCCGCCCCCCGCTACACCGAGGCGCGCCTGGCACCGGCGGCGCTGGCGATGATCGCGGACCTGGGCGAGGACGTGGTCAACATGGTGCCCAACTACGACAACCAGTTCCTGCAGCCGGAGGTGCTGCCGGCCGCCATCCCGGCGCTGCTGGTCAACGGCGCCAGCGGCATCGCCGTGGGCATGGCCACGAACATGGCACCGCACAACCTGGGCGAGGTCCTGGCCGCCGCCCGCCACCTGGTGGCCCACCCGGAGGCCACCATCGAGGAGATCGAGCGCTTCGTGCCCGGCCCGGACCTGCCCGGCGGCGGCATGATCGTGGGCCTGGACGGGGTGCGGGAGGCCGCTCGCACGGGCAGGGGGGCCTTCAAGACCCGCGCCAAGGCCCGCATCGAGCGGATCACGGCCCGCAAGTACGGCATCGTGGTCTCCGAGCTGCCCTACCTGGTCGGCACGGAGCGGGTGATCGAGAAGATCAAGGACGGCGTGCAGGCCCGCAAGCTCGAGGGTATCTCGAAGGTGGAGGACCACACCGACCGCTCCAAGGGCATGCGCCTGGTCATCGAGATCAAGGCCGGTTTCAACCCGGAGGCGGTGCTGGCCCAGCTCTACAAGCACACGCCGCTGGAGGACAACTTCGCGGTGAACAACGTGGCGCTGGTGGACGGTCAGCCGCGCACGCTGGGGCTGCTGGAGCTGCTGCGCGTGTTCGTGGAGCACCGCCTGGAGGTGGTGCGCCGCCGCTCGCGGTACCGGATCGAGCGCAAGCGCGAGCGCGCCCACCTGATCGCCGGCCTGCTGCTGATCATGGCGGACATCGACGAGTGCATCGCGGTGATCCGCACCAGCGACGACGCGGCCAGCGCCCGCGACCGCTTGATGAAGGTCTTTGACCTGACCGAGGTGCAGGCCGAGCACATCCTGGCCCTGCGCCTGCGCCGCCTGACCAAGTTCTCCCGCCTAGAGCTGGAGGCGGAGGCGGACCAGTTGGCGAGGGAGATCGCCCAGCTGGAGGAGATCCTGTCTGACGACGGGGTTTTGCGCGCCACCGTGAGCAAGGAGATGGCGGCCACCGCGGAGCGTTTCTCCACCCCGCGCCGCACGGTGTTGTTGGAGGAGTCCGGGGCGGCCGGCCTGCCCGGCGGGGCGCCGGCGGCCGCTGCGGCGCCGCTGGAGGTAGCCGACGAGCCCTGCCGCGTGCTGCTTTCCACCACCGGCCTGTTGGCGCGGGTCAGTGGCGCCGAGGCGATGACCCGGGAGGGCGGCCGTAGTGCCCACGACGCGTTGTTGGCCGACGTTGCCGCCACCACCCGCGGCCGGGTTGGCCTGGTGATGAGCGATGGAACGATGGCCCGGATCGACGTGGTGGAGATTCCGGCGCTGCCGCGCACCGAGGGCGCGGTTTCCCTGGCCGGGGGTATGCCGGCCCAGCTGCTGGCCCCGGAGGGGGCAGCGGGCCAGGTGGTGGCGTTGGCGAGCCTGGCGGAGGACGCCGCTCCCCTGGGCCTGGTGACGCGCGCCGGCAAGGTCAAGCGTGTCTCCACCGCCGACGGCCCGGCCCGCAGCGACCACTTCGAGATCATCGCGCTGGAGGAGGGCGACTCGGTGGCCTTCGCCAGGACGTGCGACGACCAGAGCCAGTTCGTGCTGATCTCCTCCGACTCCCAGCTGCTGCGCTTCGAGGCGACGAAGGTGCGCGTGCAGGGCCGCAGCGCCGGCGGCATGGCCGGCCTGGCGCTGCGCGAGGGCGCCACCGTGATCGGTGGCGGCGTGGTGCCCGGCGAGCTGCTGAGTGCGGCTGCCGTGGTCACCGCCGCCGGGGGCGCCACGAGCCTGGGCAACGAGCCGCTGTCCACCAAGGTCACCCCCCTGGACCGCTACCCGTCCAAGGGGCGCGGCACGCAGGGCGTGCGGGTGCAGCGGCTGCTGCAGGGCCAGGACCGCCTGGTGCTCGGCTGGGCCGGCGTGGCCCCGGCGCGCGCGGTGGGGCAGGCCGGCCAGCCCCTGGAGCTGCCGGCGGAGGACGAGCGGCGCGACGCCTCCGGGACGCTCACGCAGGGCGTGGTGACCTCGATCGGCTGAGCCCCCGCCCGGAGGCTGGCGGGCTCCAAGCAACCGGTTGGGGGCGGGGCGTCTTTCGTGACGCCCCGCCCCTACCGTGGCTTTCGATCCGCTCCCTAGTCCGGCTACTTGCGCATCGCGCGCCTGATGGCCTCGTAGACCGCCGAGCTGACGGACTTCTCGCCACCGGCCACGCGGATCCAGTTGAGCTGCTTGTTGGCCAGGTAGTCCTCGGTGGTCGCGGGCAGCTGGTTGACGTCCGTCAGCAGCAGGGAGGCGCCCAGGTTCGCGGCCAGCGCCCCGGCGGCCAGCGCGTCGGGGAAGTCGCGACCGCTGGCTATGATCGCGCCGGCCGGCTCCCCGATGAACCGGAGCGAGACGCGCTTGGCGGTGTCGTGCCTGTCCGTGCCCACGTACTTGTCCACGTCGAGGCTCGCGGCGGCCTTGGCGGCCGCCCCGCCGATGGCGACGTCGTACACCTGCCCGAAGGAGGCGGCCGCCTGCGCCACCGCCGCGGGCATGGCTGCTCCGTCGGTCAGCAGCAGCACCCCGCGCTGGGCAGCTGCGGCCGGGCCGGCCGCCAGGGCGTCGGCGTAGGCGGTGCCGTCGGCAAAGAACACGCCGCCCACCGTCTGCCCCTTGGCCGCGTAGGCGGCCTTGGTGCGCTGCGCCAGCAGGATGGCGGTGGCGAAGCGGTTTGGCCCGGCCACGCGCTCTACCTCATACCCCAGCGCGCGCACTTGTTCCTCCGCCTGCGCGCGCAGCGTGCCCGCGCCGCCCGCGATCACCACGTGGGTCGCCCCCTTCGCCTTGGCGTCGGTGAGCGCCTGGCGCGCCGAGGCGTCCAGCGCGGCGGTGGGGCTGAGCACGATCGGGGCGCGCAGAGCCGCGGCCAGGGGCGTGGCCGCCAGGGCGTCGGCCGCAACCTCGCCGCTGGCCAGCACGACCGTCTGGCCCCACTGCCCCAGCGCGGCGATTTCCTTGGCCGTGGCGTAGCGGTCACCGCCCGCCAGGCGGCCGGCGACCTGCTCGAGTCCGGGCAGTGGCTCCACCGTGAACTCGGTGAACTTCACCAGGCCGCTGGTGGCCCCGCTCCCGCAACTAAGGGCCGCCTTGTACTTGCCCGGCGAGGTCGCCTTGTGGATGGTGAAGCTGCCGCTGAACTCGCCGGTGGCCGGGTCCATTTCGAACCTCTTGCCGGTGCTCCAGTTCTCACCGGACAAGCCGGCCCAGACCTGTAGCCTGCGCATCGGCTCGGGGCGGCAGCGGCCGCTCACCTGCACGCTCTGGCCGGGCTGCCCCTGCTGGGCGGAGAGGGTAACGGCGAGGGCGGCCGGCTGCGGGGGCGTGAAGGTCTCCCCCTCGTTGAGGACGATGCTCATCTCCCCCTTGTAGGCGGTGTAGATGGCGTCGTAGTCGTTGCACCAAAGAACGACCTCGTACGCGCCCGGCACGGCGTCCTTCGGTACGGGCAGCGAGACCGTGAAGTTGCCGGTTTGCTTGTCGTACTCCGGGTAGATGGTGAATTCCTCCTTGCCGCCGGAGGTCGTGGGCATGATCGTGATGTGGTGCCTATTCTTCACGCCCCGGTCGGGAATCGGCCCGCACGAGCCGGTCATCTCCAGCATCGCCCCGCGCTTGACGCTGGCGGGGTGGTTGAGGTGAGACTCCCAGTTTGGCCCGCTTTCCCACGGCGCCACCTCGATCCGCGCGGCGTCCTCTCCTGCGGGAGCGGTTTCCTGGGTGGACGACGTTCCCGGCGGCGCCACCTCTACTGCGGCCGCCACGCCCGCCACGGAAACGAGGGCCAGGGCGGAGGCGAAGGCTAGGCGGGAGGTGGATAACACGATTCGACGATGAATGGCGCTCATGGAGTCATCTTATGAGCTTTTGCCAAATGGACGGCTGAGCGCGCATCGACTTTTCGACGGGGAGGGTTTAATCGCCCCGGGAGGGATAGTGAAGAGCGCGGGAGGTGGCCCTACAGGTCCATCACGTAGAGGGTGGATGAGGTGGTGATCTCAAAGCCCATGTCCGCCAGCGCGCCGGCCATCTGCACCGAGTCGGCGCCCAGCTCCAGGGCGGCCTTCTCCATCCCGTCGGCCTTGAAACGATTCAGGGCGGCGGAGATCATGGCGATCCCGGCCCCGCTGCCACGCCACGGTGCCAACACCGCGAAGAAGTCGATGTAGCCCTCGCGCCAGCCCAGCGCCTGCCAGTCCTGCTCGTAGCGGGAGGCGAACAGGAAGCCGGCCACCTTGGCGCGGTCGGTGGACTTGTCCAGGGCGATGAAGGACCAGCTGGGCTCGAAGTCGGCCTTCAGTTCCTCCCATTCCTCCCGGTTGACCGCGCTGGAGCCAGGCATGGAGGCCACCAGCTCGTTGTAGGCCAGGCGCACCATGTCGTCCAGTTCCGCGCTCCACGGGTGGACGCTCAGGTAGTGGCCCAGCCCCATGGTCGGGATGGAGTGGGTCAGCTCGAAGCGCCACTCCTGGAAGCGCTTGTTCTCCGCGTAGCCGAGCTCCAGCAGGTGCTGGGCCAGGGGGACGTGGTTGTCGTCCACGTGCACCGCGATGCGGTGGCTGTCCCTGGGCGCGAAGCGCTCCAGCAGCTCGCGGGCGGCGCCCACCTGCCAGCGCAGGTTGGCCAGGCCGATGCCGCGCTCGCGCCAGGCGGGCTCCACCCCGCCGGTGCACAGCGCCTCCACCGGGGCAGAACCGCGCAGCGCCACGTGCCCGAAGGCCCGCAGCACCCCGCCCTCGTCGAAGCCACCCAGGGCAACCCAGTGCTTGTCGACGTGGAAAAGCAGCTCCGTCTCCGCCATCGAGGTGCGGTAGGCGGGATCGTCGGCCTCCTCGCAGGCGGAAACGACGCGCGATACGGCCACCGCGTCGGGTTCGCCAAGCAGCCGCCAGGTCAGGCCGTATGCCTGCACGCCGGCAGAAAGCGGGAAGAAGGGCGCTTTTCTCATTGAGTCAAGTCAAGCAGATAAAGGCTACGGCGTCGCTCAGTCACGTAACCCAACCGCTCGTAGAAGCTCGTGGCCCCCGTCAGGTTCTCGGTGTCCGCGTTCAGCGCCGCCTGCACGAATCCCTGCCTGGCGGCCTCCGTCAGGCCCGCGGTGAGCAGGGCGCGCGCGGTGCCCAGGTGGCGGAAGTCGGGCATGACTCCCAGCAGGGAGGTGAAGCACTCCGGCCGGCCCAGCGCGTGCCATGTCCACGGCAGCAGGGACTGCAGGATGTAGCCGGCCACCTCACCGCTCTCCTCGCACACGGCCACGCGGGACAGCGACGGCTCCACCGTCCTAATCGCCCGCTGCCACAGGGAGGTGTAGTTGCGGTCGGGCACCCCGGGGGTGCCGAACGCGACCCGGTGCGCCGCCTCGATCCGCTCGAGCGCAACGTCGTCCCACGCCACCAGGCGCAAACCAGTGGGGGTGGGCTCCACCGGCACGGGCTGCTCCAGGGAGCGGCTCAGCCGGACGTAGGTGCGGGCCGGGGCGAAACCGGCCGCAGCGTAGAGGCGGCGGCGATCCACCTGGTGCTCGTCCACGAACACGGCCACCACGGCGCTGGTGACGTCGTCGTGCTCCTTGATCTGCTCGGCCAGCAGCTGGCGGGCACGCTGGTCCTGCCAACCGATCAGCTCGCGGCCGATGCCGCGCCCGCGCCAGCAGGGCGAGACGGTAGCGGAGATCTCTGCCCGGGCCCGCCCGGCCTCGACCGGCACGGTCCTGACCTGGCCCAGGGCGCGCAGGGTGCCGGCCTCGTCGAAGCCGGCCACGGCGTCGGCGCGGCCCGCAGCCAGGTCCTCCAGCAGGGTGTCCACGGTGGTGATCGGCTCGGGCCTGACCGGGGCGTCGGCCAGCTGGCCGGTCACCAGCAGGCGGGTCATCTGGGCGCGATCGGCCCGGGCGGGGGTACGCCAGGACAGACCCAGGTGGGCCGGGGGCAGCTGGACCTCGGTGGGGGCTGCCAAAGCCGAAAGCAGGCCGCTATTCATGCCCCCGATTCTAGGGGACTTTCGCCCCAGCTCTTTCCGGGCCGCCAACCGGCGGCGGCCGACGCTAGGCGTCGATGCTGTCGCGGTCCAGCACGGCGGCGCCCTCGATGATGAAGTCACGGCGCGGCGGCACGGCGGAGCCCATCAGTAGGTCGAAGGTCTTTTCTGCGGCCAGCACCGCTTCCTCGTCCTTGATGGTGATGCGGCGCAGGGTGCGGTGGGCGGGTTCCATCGTGGTCTCGGCCAGCTGGTGCGCGTCCATCTCACCCAGGCCCTTGTAGCGCTGGATCGGCTCCTTGTAGGTGCGCCCGGCCTTGCGCAGGCGCGTCAGGTGCCGGTGCAGCTCCGCCTCGGAGTAGGTGTAGATGACCTCCCCCTTGCGGCGCCCCGCGCCGTTGACCTCGATGCGGTGCAGCGGCGGGACGGCCGCGTACACCCGCCCGGCCTCGATCAGTGGCCGCATGTAGCGGAAGAACAGCGTGAGCAGCAGGGTGCGGATGTGGGCGCCGTCCACGTCGGCGTCCGTCATCAGGATCACCTTGCCGTAGCGGGCCTGGCTCAGGTCGAAGGAGCGGCCCGAGCCGGCGCCGATCACCTGGATGATCGCGGCGCACTCGGCGTTGGAGAGCATGTCCGCCTGGCTGGACTTTTGGACGTTGAGGATCTTGCCTCGGATCGGCAAGAGCGCCTGGTAGTCGGAGGAGCGCGCCAGCTTGGCGGTGCCGAGCGCGGAGTCTCCCTCCACGATGAACAGCTCGGAGGAGGCGACGTCGTTGGAGCGGCAGTCGGCCAGCTTGGTGGGCAGCGAGGAGTTCTCCAGGGCGTTCTTGCGCCGGGAGATCTCCTTTTGGGTGCGGGCGGAGACGCGCGCCCGCATCTCCCCCACGATCTTCTCCAGCACCGACCCGGCCTGCGCCTTGGCGGCGCCCTTGGTGGAGGCGAAGAACTCCGAGAGCCCGTCGGCAACCACCTTGGTCACGATCGCGCGTACCTGCGGCGTGCCCAGGACCTCCTTGGTCTGGCCTTCGAACTGCGGCTCCTCCAGGCGCACGGTGACCACGGCGGTCAGGCCGGCCAGCATGTCGTCCTTCTCCACGCGCGGGTCCTTCGGCTTGATGCCGAAGCGGCGCGGCTGGGCGTCGATCTGCTTGCGCACGGCCTTGACCAGGCCGGCCTCGAATCCGGTCAGGTGCGTGCCGCCCTTGGGGGTGACCACGATGTTGACGAAGGACTGCACGTGCGTCTCATAGCCGACGCCCCAGCGCACCGCGCACTCCACCTCGCAGGTGCGCTCCACGTCCACGGCGCGCAGCTTGCCGTCGTGGAGCTGCTGGACCTGCTCCACGAACGTGCCGCTGCCCTTCAGGCGCAGCGTGTCGCTCACGGCGGAGTCGGGGGCCAGGTAGTCCACGAAGTCCACCACGCCGCCGTCGTTGCGGAAGGTCTCCTCGTAGGGCTCGTCCACCTCGGCCACGGTGGTCGGCGCCGCGCCCGCCTCCGCTCCACCCGCGTCGCCCACTTCGCCCGCGTCCGCGTCACCGGCGGCGGGCTCGGCGGATTCGGCGGGCAGGGCCACCACGTCGGGACCGGCGGCGAAGCCGACCGGGCGGGAGAAGGCGGCGAACAGGTCCTCCTCGTCGTCATCGTCCAGGTCCGCCCCCAGCGCGCCGCCGCGCCCCGAACCGGCGGCCAGGAAGTCGCCGCTCTTTTGCAAGGACGCAGGCGCAACGTCGGCCACCGCCTCTCCCGCCTCGCCGGTCGCCTCCTGCTCCGCCTCGCCGGCCGGGCTCTCCTCGGCCTCGTCGGCAGCGTCGTCCAGCAGCTCGTCGTCCTCGGCGGGGCCGGCCACCACCGGGGCGGTGGCCTTCACCGGGCGCAGGCTGGCCGCCGCGCCGGGCCGCTCGTCGCGCACCACGATGGTCAGGCCGGGCACCAGGAAGGAGGTCTGGCGGGCGCGGTCCAGCAGGCGCTTGAGGTCAACAGCCTCCGGGTGGGCAAAGATCTGCGGGTCGGGCCAGAACCGCACCCGGGTGCCGGTCACGCCACGCTTGGCCTTGCCGACGATGCGCAGCTCGGAGTTCTCCACGAAGGGGGTGAAGGCGTTGTCCGGGCTCACCCCGGCGGCGTCGTCGTAGACGCCGGGCTCGCCCCGGTGGAAGCTCATCGCGTGCGCCTTGCTGGCGCGCGTGACCTCCACGTCCACGCGCACGGACAGGGCGTTGACCACGGAGGCGCCCACGCCGTGCAGGCCGCCGGTGGAGCCGTAGGAGCCGCCACCGAACTTTCCGCCCGCGTGCAGCTTGGTGTAGACCACCTCGACGCCGGACAGGCCCACACCCGGCACGATGTCCACGGGGATGCCACGCCCGTCGTCGCTCACCTCGATGGAGGCGTCCTTGTGCACGGTGACCTTGATGGTCTTGGCGTGGCCCTCCAGGGCCTCGTCCACCGCGTTGTCGATGATCTCCCAGATGCAGTGCATCAGGCCACGGTCATCGGTGGAGCCGATGTACATGGCCGGGCGCTTGCGGACGGCCTCCAGCCCCTCCAGGACGGAAAGATGGCGAGCGTTGTAATCATTGGGCACGTCCGACATGTTAGATGGGCCCACCAACATTTCGCTCCCGCCCCGCCAGCCGGCCCGCAACGCGACGCCTGCAGGGGCACGACGCTGCCCCACGCCGCCGCCGATTTCGTGGCGTGCGTCTAGGGGACGCAACACACCGGTTGCGCCCCGGGCGAAGAAGGCCGGTTTTGGCAGGAAAGCAGGGTTGGGGCGTGTTCAGATAGAGGCATGGAAAACGTTCTGACTGCTGAGGACCGCTGCGACGCCTGCGGCGCGCAGGCATACGTTCGCGCCCGTTTCGGGCAGGGCGAGCTGCTGTTTTGCGCCCACCACGCCCGCAAGCACGGGGCCAAGCTCGAGGAGCTGGGCGCAATCGAGGTTGACGAAACCGAGCGCCTGAGCCGCTCGCTCACCTCCGTCTCCTAACCGCAAGCTTCCCGCGCAAACGCGCCAAGGGGCTGGGCGGCTCGAACGAGCCGCCCAGCCCCTTTTTGTTCCCCGGCAAGCCTGCGGGCTGCCCCAAAACGGGTCCGGGGCGGGCGGGAAACCCCCGCCCGCCCCGAGCCGTAGCCCCCGGATCAGTCCAGGTAGTCGCGCAACACCTGGCTGCGGGAGGGGTGGCGCAGCTTGGACATGGTCTTGGATTCGATCTGGCGGATGCGCTCACGGGTGACGCCGTAGACCTTGCCGATCTCGTCCAGGGTCTTGGGCTGGCCGTCCTGCAGGCCGAAGCGCATGGCGACCACGCCGGACTCGCGCTCGGAGAGCGTCTCCAGCACCTGGGTGAGCTGCTCCTGCAGCATGGTGAAGCTGACCGCGTCGGCGGGCACCACGGCCTCGGAGTCCTCGATGAGGTCACCGAACTCGCTGTCGCCGTCCTCGCCCAGCGGGGTGTGCAGGGAGATGGGCTCGCGCCCGTACTTCTGCACCTCGATGACCTTCTCCGGCGGCATGTCGAGCTCCAGGCCCAGCTCCTCCGGGGTGGGTTCGCGGCCCAGGTCCTGCAGCATCTGGCGCTGCACGCGGGCGAGCTTGTTGATGACCTCGACCATGTGGACGGGGATGCGGATGGTGCGCGCCTGGTCCGCCATGGCGCGGGTGATGGCCTGGCGGATCCACCAGGTGGCGTAGGTGGAGAACTTGTAGCCCTTGGTGTAGTCGAACTTCTCCACGGCGCGAATCAGGCCCAGGTTGCCTTCCTGGATGAGGTCCAGGAACAGCATGCCGCGGCCGGTGTAGCGCTTGGCCAGGGAGACCACCAGACGCAGGTTGGCCTCCAGCAGGTGGTCCTTGGCCTGCTTGCCGTCCTGGGCGATCCAGTGCAGTTCGCGGCGCAGCTTGGAGGGCAGGACGTCCTGCTCCTTGTTCAGCTTCTCCTCGGCGTACAGGCCGGCCTCGATGCGCTTGGCGAGCTCCACCTCTTGCTCGGCGGTCAGTAGGGCCACCTTGCCGATCTGCTTGAGGTAGTCCTTAACCGGGTCGGCGGTGGCACCGGCGGTGACGACGGTCTGGACCGGCTCGTCGGCCTCGGAGTCGGACAGGACGAATCCGCCCTTCTCGTCTTCCTTCTCCTCCTTGCCGCCGCGTCGACCGCGCCCGGTGGCCTTGCCGGCCTCGTCCCCGCTCTCGCCGTCGGCGGACTCGTCCACCTCTTCCTCGACGTCGTCCTCGAGGTCCAGGTCCACGTCCTCCACGTTGAGCTCTTCGTCCAGCTCGATCGCCTCGTCTTCGTCGTCCTCCACGGCCTCCTTGGCGGCGCTCTTGCGGCCCCGCTTCGGGGCGGCCTCGTCCGCCGCTGCGGCCTTCTTGCCGCGCGTGGTGGTCTTCTTGGTGGGTGCCTTCTTGGCCTGCGCTGCCTCCTCGGCAACCACCTCAGCAGCCTCGGCGACCTCGGCCTGCGCGGCGGCCTTCTTGGCACGCGCCGCAGTGGTGCGCGTGGTGGCCTTCTTCTCGCCCGCAGTGGACGACGCCGCCTTGGGAGCGCTCTTGCGCGGAGCCGCCTTCTTGACCGGCGCCGCCTCCTCCGCGACCACCTCGGCAGCCTCAGCCTCCGCAGCGGCCTTCTTGGCACGCGCCGCAGTGGTGCGCGTGGTGGTCTTCTTCTCGCTCGCGGTGGCCGACGCCGCCTTGGGAGCGCTCTTGCGCGCGGCCGTCTTCTTGGCCGGCGCCGCCTCCTCCGCGACCACCTCGGCGGCCTCGGCCTCCGCAGCGGCCTTCTTGGCACGCGCCGCAGTGGCGCGCGTGGTGGTCTTCTTCTCGGCCGGGGCCTTCTTGGCCGCCGTCTTCTTCACCGGGGCTGTCTGCTCTGCCTCCACGGCGGCTTCGGCGGTCTTGGACTTGGGCGTGCGGGACGACTTCGCGGTAGTCAATCGAGGCCTTTCGACTCTGCAACGATGGCGCGTGACCCACGCACCCCGGCGTCACTGCCGGAGAAATCCTTGGGAGTCGGAAATGTCCGGCCAGCTACGCCAAGACATTATACAAGGCTGCGCACAATACGCCGCCCCAACCCGGCCTGTCAACAGTGCGAGGAATGATTCGCTGGGCGGTTGGGCAGCGTCGTCCATCACTAGCAAAATCTTGGGCGCCGCCGATCGCACGGGCCACCAAGGGGGGACCGACGCACCTACCGCCGCGTCCCCGCCGCCGGTTGACGCCCCGACTGCCCGCTCAGTGGGAGGTGACGGTCAGCACCGGCACGGGCGCCTCCAGCAGCACCTTCGCCGCGTTCACGCCCATCCCCAGGGAGGAGCCGTGGGCGCGGCCACGCAGGCCGATCACGACCATCGAGGGCTTGAGCTCGTGGGCGGCGGCCAGGATGTCGTCACCGATCTGCAGGTCGGCGCGGGCGTGACGCACGGAGAAGCTGATGGCGGCGCACTCCAGGCGGTCCCACAGCTTGTCCTCGGCGCCCTCCACGGTGCGGGGGTCGTCAGCGGACTCCCGCCGCGCCACCAGCACCACCAGGGATTTGCCCAGCGCCTGCGCCAACTCGATGGCAGACTCCAGGGCGGCGTTGGACTCATCGGTGCCGTGGTAGGCGAGGAGGATGGACACGGTGGCTCCCAACTTTTCCGGTTCCGGGTAGCTTAACGCAGCTTTCGCCACCCAATTCACCTCACTAAGGTGGGGGCCATGTTGCAAGAATTTCCCGGCAGTGCGCTGCGCCCACAGTGGGATGGCGCGCTCCTGGCCGTGCAGGAGCAGTGGCGGGCCGAGCTGGCTGACCTGGTGGAGGCCGCCGAGCTCCTGGATTACGCCGCCGTGCTGCTCGCCGGCGGCAAACGCAAGCGGGCGGAGCTGGCGGCCCTGGGCTACTGGGCCGCAGGCGGGGACCCGGCCAGCCAGGCGTGCGCCCAGGCCGGCGCCGCCCTCGAGCTGTTCCAGGCTGCCGCTCTTGCGCACGACGACCTCATGGACGACTCCGCCACCCGCCGCACCCACCCCACCACCCACGTGCAGGCCGCCCACGATCACGCGGCGCGCGGCTGGGTGGGCAGCGCCGCCCAGTTCGGGTTGAGCGCAGCCGTGCTGCTGGGGGACCTGCTGCTGGCGCAGTCCCACCGCACCTTCGCTGCGGCCGCCGCGCTAGCAGACCGGCAGGGGGACGACGTTGCCGCCGGCCCGCGTGGAATCGGAGCCGGGCAGCGCGCCCTGGCCGCTTTCAGCGCGATGAGCGTGGAGCTGCAGGCCGGGCAATACCTGGACACCCGGGCACAGACCCAGCCGCTCGGCGCGCCCGACGCGCTGGCCAGCCTGGAGCGGGCCCTGACGTTCAAGTCCGCCCGCTACTCCGTGGAGCACCCGCTGCGGATCGGCGCCGCGCTGGGCGGGGCGGGGCCCGAGCTGGTGGCGGCCCTGGGCGCGGTGGGCCGGCCCCTGGGCATCGCCTTCCAACTGCGCGACGACCTGCTGGGCGTGTTCGGCGACCCGGCCGTGACCGGCAAGCCCGCCGGGGACGACGTCCGGGTGGGCAAGCGCACCGTGCTGGCCGAGCTCGCCCACGCCAGCCTCTCCCCCGCGAACGCCGCCGAGCTGGCCGCCCTGCTGGCGCGCGCACCCCTCGGTGAGGCGGACACGGCAGCCGCGACGGCGCTCATCGCCGCCTCCGGGGCGGCGGAGCAGGTGGAGGCGCGCATCGCCCAGCTGCGCGGCCAGTACGAGGCCGCGATCGAGGCCCTGCCGCAGGAGCCGGTGCGCCTGGCCCTCGCCGCGCTGGCGCACGAACTGGTGGACCGGGAGGCCTAAAGGCAGCCCGCCACCCCACCGGCCAGCCCGGCGCCCGCTCCGGGGAAAAGGGCCGGCCGCAAGCCCGCCACCGAGATCGGGGCGGCCCGGCGGCAGCGTCGTACCTGAAACTAGAACGCCAGGGCGGCGGCCACTCGGCGCACCTCGTGCACGCGACCGTCGGCCAGCGCCTGGGCCGGGGCGGTCTCCAGGCTCTCGTTGTCCGTCAGCAGCCAGTCCACCGCCTCCGCATCGCTCATGCCACCATCCAGCAGCAGCATGATCGTGCCGCGCAGCGCCTTGTGCGGCACCGGCGGGGTGACGGACTCGTCCAAGAAGACTCGCGGGACCCGCTTGACGCGGTCCTCCCCCACCACCACGGCCAGGCTGCGGTCACGCAGGGCGGAATGAACGTCGCGCAGGCGAACCTGGCAAAGATCGGCAACCTCGGGCACGGTCAGGAGAGCAAAATCCATGCCGTAACCGTAGCGCCTCCACGGAAGTTCTCATACTTCTAGGTAAAGTGCGACCGTGGTTAATAGGTCCAACAGCAGTTCGACTCCTGAGCAGGCTCCGGGCGGCGGCATGCCCGCAGACGCGGCCCGCCCCGCCGGCGGTGCCTCCACGCGCCCCGGCGCCACCGAGCTCGGAAATGGGGCCGACCACCTCGGCAAGAGCACGCCGGGCGACGGGGCAGAGCAGGGCGCCGCCGGTGACGCTGGCGGTGCGGGAGGTGCTGGCGGTGCTGGCGGAGTGGCCCTGGAAGGGCGGTTGGGCACTATTCCCGTCTCCGAGACCCGCAAGTACTCCGGGCTGTCCGACGCTGCAGCCGGCAGCCAGGAGGCCGCCCGGGACCCGCTGATCGGGCAGGAGATCGAGGGCCGCTATGTGATCCAGCGGCGCATCGACCGCGGCGGCATGGCCACCGTCTACCAGGCTCTGGATCAGCGCCTAGACCGCATCGTGGCGCTGAAGATCATGCACCCCCACCTGGCGGAGCAGGGGGACTTCCTGGCGCGCTTCCGCCGCGAGGCGCGCGCGGCCGCCAAACTCACCCACTCCGGCATCGTGGCCGTGTACGACCAGGGCGGCACTTCGCAGCTGTCCTACCTGGCGATGGAGTACATCCACGGCCCCAACCTGCGCGCCCACCTGCGCCAGCGCGGCTCGCTCACCGTCTCCCAGGCGCTCATCATCACCGAGCACGTGCTGGCGGCGCTCTCCGCCGCGCACCGCGTCGGGCTGGTGCACCGGGACATGAAGCCGGAGAACGTGCTCCTGCCCCGCGAGGGCGGGGTGAAGGTGGCCGACTTCGGGCTGGCCCGCGCGGTCACCGAGGCCACCGGCGCCACCACCGGCTCCATCTTCGGGACCGTGGCCTACCTGGCCCCGGAACTCATCACGAACAGCTTTGCCGACGCCCGCACCGACATCTACGCGGTAGGCGTGATGCTCTACGAGCTACTAGTGGGACGCCAGCCGCTGCACGGCGAGACCCCGATGGCGGTGGCGTACAAGCACGTCAACGAGGGGATCCCGGCTCCCTCTGCCGCCGTCGAGTGGATCCCCGCCGAGGTGGACGCGCTGGTGGCCGAGTTCACCGCCCGCTCCCTGGACGACCGGCCCGCCGACGCCGCCACGGCCCTGGAAAAGGTGCGTGCGGTCCGTGCGAGTCTTCCCGCCGACGTCCTGGCGCGCCGGGCCACCGTGGTGCCGCCCGTCGGCGGCGCGAGCGGCGAGCCCAGCGACGACGGCCGCTCCGGCGCCATCACCGTCCACGTGGAGTCCCCCAGCCCGGCCGTACTGGCCGCCAACACCGGCAAGGTGCAAAAGAAGAAGAACCGGGGCTGGCTGGTCTCCCTGCTGCTGGTGGTCCTCCTGGCCGCCGGCACCGCGATCGGCTGGAACTGGTACATGAAGGTGGGGCCAGGCTCCTACTCCGTGGTGCCCCGGGTGGTGAACCTCCCGGTCACTGACGCGCGCAGCGCCCTCGAGTTCGAGGGCTTCGCCGTGAACGTCAAGGAAATGCACAGCGACGACGTTGCCCGCGATCACGTGATCTCCTCCGCACCGTCGGCGGGCGAACGGATCAAACGCGGCACCGCGATCGAGCTAGTGGTCTCCCTGGGGATCGAACAGGTAGTGGTACCCCAGCTGGCCGGGTTGACCAAGGACGGCGCGATAGCCGCCCTGGGGCAAGCTCGCCTCGAAGTGGGCCAGGTGACCGAAGAGTTCTCAGAGGACGTGGACGCCGGCAGCGTCATCTCCACCTCCCCCGCCCAAGGCGAAAAGGTGGACCACAGCTCCCTGGTAGACCTAGTGGTCTCCAAGGGGCCCGAACCGATCCCGGTTCCCGCCGTGGCTGGCACCACCCGGGAGGCGGCCACGCAGGCGCTAGAGAACGCCCGGTTCACCGTGGAGGTGACGGAGGAGTTCTCCAGCGAGGTCGAGGCCGGAAACGTGATCTCCCAGTCCGTGGAGGCCGGCACCCGCGTGGTGCCCGGCACCACCGTCACCCTAGTGGTCTCGAAGGGGCCGCAGATGGTGGCCATCCCGGCGTTGATCGGCAAGCAGTACCACGAGGCCGCCGCGATCCTCACCGGCCTCGGGCTGGTCCCGGTCCGCGAGAACGTGCTGGATGGCTACTTCGGCACCGTGCGCTCCTCAAACCCGGGGGCCGGCACAGAGGTGCCGATCGGCAGCACCGTGACGCTCTCCGTGGTCTAAGCGCTCGCCGTCTGCGGTCTAAGCGATCGCTGTCCGTGGGCTTTCTCGCTGTCCGTGGGCCTTGTCGGGCAGCCCGGCCGGTGGCTTCTCGAAGCTGGCCTGGCAGGTGGCTTTCGGTAGGTCGAGTGGCTGCTTCTCCGGCTCTGACCTGACTTTTGACACTTGGTATGGAGCTGGGTGGTTTGGGTCGGGTTTTCGTTGATTTTCTGCGGGTGTGGGGGTTGGTTTGGGTCACTAAGGGGGTGGCTATGATGAGGGTTTGTGAGCCCGTTCATCCGTCAAGTGCGTACTGCCTCGGGGGCCACGGCTGTGCAGATCGTGATCAAGGAAGGCCGGCGTAACAGGATTGTTGAGCACATTGGTTCGGCTCGTACGCCTGGCGAGCTTGCTGCCTTGGTCCAGATCGCACGGGAAAAGCTCCATCCTGGCCAGCTCGAGCTAGACCTGGACCTTTCATCGGGGTGGGCAGACTCCGCGCCGGGTGGCCTGGAGGACTACCGGCAGGCGGCCAGTAGCGCAGCGCGCGTGGTTGGCCACCGTAGCGGCTTGTTGTGGCAGATCCTTTGCGATGCTTGGCGGGATCTTGGCTTTGACCAAGCGGTAGGCGATGAGGCCTTCAAACAGATTGTCCTGGCCCGGCTGATCGAACCCACCAGCAAGAGCGCTATAGCAGCAATGTTGACCAGCCTGGGGCTGGAATCCTTTGACTCACGCACCCACTTTCGTGCCCTGGCCCGTTGTGTGGAGCGTGATTACCGCTGCGCTTTGGCTCGCGCGGCTTTGGCGCATTGCCTGGCGTATGGGGATGTGTCCTTGGTGTTGTACGACGTGACTACCTTGTACTTCGAAGTCGAGGAAGAAGACGCGCTACGCAAGGTCGGTTACTCCAAGGAACGCCGCGTCGATCCCCAGATCCTGGTCGGCCTGCTGGTAGACCGCAACGGTTTTCCCCTAGAGGCCTCCTGTTGGGAGGGCAACAAGTGCGAAACCCATACCCTCATCCCTACCATCGAGGCCTTCAAGCAACGCGCTGGGGTGGAAAACCTGGTGGTGGTAGCTGATGCTGGCATGCTCTCTCGGGCTAACTTGCAAGCCCTCAACGAGGCTGGCTACGGCTTCATTGTCGGGGCCAGGCAGACCAAAGCGCCCCTGGACCTCCAAGCGCATTTCTTCTGGCACGGGGACTACTTCACTGATGGGCAGATCATTGAGACCATCACCCCACGCCACGCCGGCAAACAAGAACGCGATCAGCGCCTCAAGGCCGAACCGGTCTGGCACCCACAAACACACCCGGGCTCGTGGCGGGCGATCTGGGTCTACTCATCAAAGCGTGCCGCCAGGGACAACAAGACCCTTACTCTCCAGGAGAACCGGGCTAGAGCCATCGTTGCTGGGGAAAAAGCTATGCGCTCAGCCAGGTTCGTCACCACTAGCTCCCAAGGAAGGGGCCTGGATGAAAAGGCCCTGGCCAGGGCGCGGCGTCTAGTCGGGCTTAAGGGCTATGTCACCAACATCCCAGCCCAGGCCATGAGCGCGGCCGAAATTGTGGCTGACTACCACGATCTGTGGAAGGTGGAACAGTCCTTTCGCATGTCCAAACACGATCTACGCGCCCGCCCGGTCTTCCACCACACCCACCAATCCATCCAGGCTCACCTGACCGTGGTAACCGCTGCCCTGGCCATAGCCCGCCACCTACAGACCCGAACCGGCCTGTCCATCAAGAAGATCATCCAGGCCCTCAGGCCCGTCATTGACGTCACCATCAACATCAACGGACACGAACTCACAGCCACCAGCCAACCCCAAGGCCAAGCCGCCAACATCCTGGCCAGCCTCACCAACAAAATGGGTCACTAACGGTGTCAAAAGTCAGGGCAGCACCGTGACGCTCTCCGTGGTCTAAGCGCTCGCCGTCTGCGGTCTAAGCGATCGCTGTCCGTGGGCTTTCTCGCTGTCCGTGGGCCTTGTCGGGCAGCCCGGCCGGTGGCTTCTCGAAGCTGGCCTGGCAGGTGGCTTTCGGTAGGTCGAGTGGCTGCTTCTCCGGCTCTGAGCGGATCGGACTACCGCTGCCGACGCGACGTTCGCCTCTCTCAGGGGTTGCAGTGGATACTCCCTAGACCAGCCTGTACCGAATCTAGACGTTCGCAACCGAAACTAGACGAACGCTCTTGGATCTAGACGTTCGCACCCGAAACTAGACGTTTAGGGCTTCACGAACGTCTAGTTTCAACCGCATTCGTCGAGTTGAAGAGCCAAACGTCGAGGTTCGCGAAGGCTGGCTGCTCCAAGGCGCCCTGCCTGGCTCTGCTACTCAACGTGCGGGGCCGGGTGAGGCGTCACCGCCTCCCCCGGCCCCACTGCTCGCTTTTGAGTTAGCTGCGGCGGCGAGCAACCTGCAGCGCCGCGCCGGCTAGCAGGAGCGCCAGGGCCCAGGGCAGGACTTGGGCGGCGTCGCTACCGGTCTTGGCCAGCTTGCCCGTGCGCCCCGGGGCCGGAGCCGCAGACGGAGTCGGCGACGACGACGCCGGCGGTGCCGTGGGCTGGCCCGGCTGCGAAGGCGTCGGCGTCTGCGACGGCGTCTCAGACGGAGTCGGCGTGCCCGACGGAGTCTCGGACGGAGTTTCACTCGGGGTCTGCGACGGAGTCTGGCTCGGCGTCAGCGACGGGGTCTGGGTCGGCGTGGGCGGGGTGGCAGGCTCTTCCTTGACGTTAACGATGTCATCCAGGCTCACCTGGCCACCACTTTGCTTCACACTGACCACAACGGCACGCGCGTTGAGCTTGTACCCGGCAGGAGCCTTGGTCTCCACCAACTCATACTCCCCCCACGGCACCGCACCAAAACGCACAACACCATCCACACCAGAAGTCGCACTAGCAACCACCTTGCCCGCCTGGCGCAGCTCAAAGACCGCCCCCGACAACGGCACACCAGCCTGGTCCTTCTTCACCCCCACCACATCGGCCCGCTTAACCGCGTTGGTCACGCTACCCACATCCACACTCTGGCCCTGGGCAGAAACCCTCACACTCTCCTTAAACGCAGTGTCAAGCACGTAGTTCTCCAGCGTGGAGACCTCCACCAGCTCATACACGCCGTAGCGCACACCCGCAAACGTGGCCACACCATCACCATCCGTGGTGGCCCGGTAAACGTTCTTCCCCGACTGACGCAACGCAAAGACCACACCAGCCAGCTTCTTAGTCGCATCATCAGCATCCACCTTGGTCACCGTCACCGTGCTCGTAATCGGGGCATTCTCCCAGTCACCCACCGCAACCGTCTCACCCTGCGTGGAAACCACAACCTCCTTGGTCGCGGTCGAAAGCTGGTAACCCACCGGCGCCACGGTCTCACGCAGCTCGTACTTCCCAAAACGCACACCCGTGAAGGTAGCCACGCCATCGGCCTGCGACTGCGCGGTGTAAGCGGCAACGTCGGCCACCACACCGGCGCCATCCACGGCGAATAGGCCGAAGGTAGCGTCGGCCAAGCTGGTCCCTTGGTCACCGGCCTCGGTCTTCCTCACCGTCACCGTGCCAGTGATCGGCTGGTTGACCACCTCCACGTACGCGGCCTGGGCGCCCGGCGCGTAAGGAGAGTCGGCGGAAACAGTGATCTCCTGCGGGGCGGCCGCCTGGTAGCCCTGCGGCGCCACCGTCTCGGTCAGCGTATAGCGACCAAAGTCAACGCCCGCAAACACGGCGCGGCCGTCGGCCTCGGAGCGGGCAGTCAACTCCCCGCCCACTCGATCCAACGGCGTCAGGGTGAACGTCGCCCCCGCCAACGGCGCACCGGCTCCGTCCACCTTCCTCACCACGACCTCACGGGACTGGGAGACCAGGCCCGCGTTGCGCACTGCGGTGGCGTGGAACGGATCGAGCACGAACTCGGCGCTCAACGCCTTCTCGGTCTGAGCCCTGTCCACGTGAGAGACGCTCGCGTCAGCTCCCGCGCCCGCCGGGCCGAACTCCTTCAACGCGGGCCTGGTGAACTCCACCTTGTAGGAGCCACGCTTGTAGACCTCGAAACGATAGGAGCCGTCCGCAGCGAGCGTCACCGGGGCCACCGGCGTTCCATCCGGGTGCGTGGCCGGGCTACCGTCGGAATTCACCAGGGACACGGTCTTGCCCTTGACGTGCCCCTCGCCGGGGTCAATCACACCGTCCTTGTCATCGTCCACGAACAGAACACCCGAGGCGACGTATGTAGCCGCGTTCACGACCGCCGGATTGCCCTCGGCAAAGTTCGTGCCATTCGTCGAGGCCGCCAGCGAATTCACCGCAGCCGACTGCGCCGCGAGCTTCCTGGTCTGCTCCGAGTAGGGCACCTTGTGCTTGGAAACAAACTCCACCTGCTCGTTCGCGCCGAGCCTCTGGCCGGCCTTCATCACCAACCGGATGGCGGTCACCTGCTCCCAGCGCTCCCCAACCTCCTGCTCGGTCAGCCACTGCGCGTCCCGCACCGAAGCCAGGTCCGCGCCCTGCGGCGTGAGAGAGTAGAACGCATCGAAGCGCTCCAACACCGCCGCGTTCGCCGGCACCGCGCTGAGCGGCTCCACCAACGGCGTGGCGAATGCGGAGTGCTCCACGACCTCCACCTCGCCGGCCGCATTCGTGCGCTTCCAGGTCCGCGCCGGGTATTGCCCGTCCTCGTTGGCCACGATCGCGTGATCGTTCAGGTGCGGCAAAACGTCGATCACCGTCAGCTGCGACAACGGAGTCAGGCCGCCGTTGCGCACAGACTGGCGGAAGTAGAAATCAGAACCCAGGTCCAGGTTCGGTGACGCCTTAGTCCACGCGCGCCCGTCCACCGACACGTGCTTGCGGGAAGAAACCTCCGCCGGCGGGACGACGTTAACCCCGTGGTAGGTCTGCAAGAACACCTCGTTCGTGTTGCCGTCCCTATCCACGTCTAGTGCGTCCCAATACCGGTAATTCATCCCACCGGCCAGCACGCCTGCCTTGTCGTTGTTATCCCACACCGCGTACGACATGATCGGGTGATTACCGGGGTTGATCTGGTCCGTGACCCGCAAGAAGTAAGAGACGTAGGTGGCGTTGTTGTAGTGCCACAGCATCGGCACGTGCAGGTCACCGAACTCGAGGATCAGCGCGGTCTTGCCGGTGTCGTTGTAGTTGTAGTCCATGCGCGGCTTGACCACGGACTTATCTGCGGGTTCACCCCCGATCGTCAACGATTGGATTCGATCGAACTCGACCCCTTCCGGCAGCATGACCACGCGCCTGAAGTTCTTTAGCGTGCGCCCGGCGACCGGCCAATCCCCAATGGGGGTGAACAGGTCTTGGAATCGCATCACCATAGGGCAGGACTTGACGTCACTGACCCCCGCCTCGTAGCCGTCGCAACGGCGATACGTGATACCGCGGTAGCTGTTCCCAGAGGAGCCGTTGATCGCAGGGGAAACCGGTCCCACGTACACAACTGATGTATCGGTGGAGCGGGCAATACCCTTGGTGAGGGGGTTGTGACCAACCATTTCTGCCCTGTTCACATAGCTCTGGCGTTCCTTGTACTCGCCTCTGCCCCACTTCTCCAGCTCGGAGGGAAGCAGGTCTGCGGTTACCTTCGCATCTATTCTTCCGTTGTCGAACGCGAGGCCATCGGGGAACTCCAGCGTCAGTCGAACGAACTGGCGTTCCACGTCGTTGATCTCGATGCGCTGGTAGGTGGAGAAGTCCCGGGCCAACTCCACCCGCTCCCCGCTCTCCTTCACGCCGTACAGGATCTTCGCGGCCTTCTTCAGCTCGGTTGTGGTGGGGTGGTACTCAGAGACATTCGACTTAGCATTGCTCGCTCCTTCCAGGGTGAAGCCCGTGAAGTAAGCGCGCGGATCCAGGTCGTAATCCGAGACCTCAGTGACGATCGTCTTCTCGCCACCATTCCTGGTTCCCGTGAGAAGGTCGCCGTCGTTGTTCTGGCTCCACTCCAGGTGGAATTGGATCCGGTTCTTCTCCGTCGAACCCGCAACCATGCCGGGGTGCCAGATGTTGCCGTCGTCGTATACGAACGAATACGGGCGGGAGCTCTTAGAGACCCGCAGCTGTTTGCCGTAGTCCACGGTCTTGGGTTCGAAGACGACCCAGCCGTTGTCGCTGCCCGCCTGGGCCTCCCCGTCGAGCCCCGGATTGACGATGCCGCGCGCCACGTTCTTGTGCCACTTGGGGGCGCCGTCCGCCTCCCGCACCGGGACATTCTTGTAGAGCAGGTCCACGTAGGTGTAGTAGGAGCGATAGTTAGAGTAGAACTTCGAGATGGGAGCCTCGAAAACGGCCGTCCTACCCTCCATCGCCCAGCCTCGCTCGATCGAGCTGGGAGCCAACTCCACGCCCTCGGCCAGTGTGTCCTCTAGGCGGATCGTGGTCGGGTCGATGCGGCCGAACACCTCCGACCCTCCGATGTTCGACGGCCGGAGCACGTTGAAATAGAAGCGCACGGGGGTACCCTGCGCCGGGGTGTGGGTGGCGGTGGAGGCGTCCACCGCAAAGAACTCGGCGTAGGCGACCATCTCGGTGTTGCCGTCCGGCGTCTGCAACTGGCGCCCGCCAACCGAAATCTTTTCGAATCCGTACTCCGCCTTGGCCCGCGCCACGAACGTCGTCTGCGTGGTGGCCAGCTCCTGCCCGTCCGCGCTGCTCAGGGTGAGGGTGGCCGTGGTACTGGTTCCGTCCGGGGTGGTTCCGTTGTTGAACTTAAACACGAAGGGCGCCTCTAGCCACGTGGCGCCGTTTAGCGAGCCGTAGGTGTACTCCATGTACCAGTTCTGCTCGTCCTCGTAGCGCCGATTGCTAGCCGCCAGGTTGGAGTCCGTGAACCCGGTCAGGGAGATATAAGGGGCCTGCTTGGGCAGCTTGAGCGTCAGCTTTCCGCCCGGGATATTCACCTCCCGGCCAGACACCGTCATCACGGCCAGGCCGGTGATGGTCTCTCCACTCTTGTACTCAAGCACCGGTGCGGTGCCCTCTGCGTGAGCGGTCGGAGTGGTAATCGCAAGGGTGAACGCCTGAGTACCCGGCTGATCGCCGGTCTGGGCACCTGCCTGATCGCCGGTCTGGGCACCTGTCTGATCACCGGCCGGGGTACCGGCCTCATCGCCGGCCTGATCGCCGGCCTGGGCACCGGCCTGGGTATCGGCGGTGCCAGTCGCCGGGCCGTCAGCTTCTTCCGCCGCAGCGAATGCGGGCACCAGGATCAGCTGTACTACAAGCACGAGAGGCAAAAGCAGCGCTAAGAGAATAGCGCGCGGGAGTTTTCTGCTACTCGAAGCAGTTCGCATGGGTCGTGTAGTCCTTATGAAGTTCAAACATCCAAGCCGCATATAGTCGGCAAACCTGCCGGCCCCACAGCCGGCGGGTCAGTTTAGGCACGCCCCGGCTTTACTGCCCGAAGGCCGGGGCTTTACCGACCCAGCCCGACTTTTCTTCAAATTCCAACAAGTCTCGGCGGCGCACTTGGTTGGAACCAGCTAAACCGCGCCGCGAATCGTGGCGATATTCACCGCCAATCGCCCCGACGGTTCAGGCCTGCTTAACCGGGACTATAGCCACGCTTCATACCGCGTCGTATTCCCATCCGCTCTCCCGCATGCCCTCCAGCGCGCCTCACTCCCCAATTTGGGCAGCCCCCATGGATCTACCTGCGGCAGCTCAATCGCCCAAGCTGGGTCGGGGCTACTCACCTGCCCAGTAGGCGCCTGCAATCTCCACGCCCAGGTCGAAGAGAGCGTAGTAGAGGTCCGCCTTGCCAGCTGGCGTCAGGTGCCACAGGAAGGATTCGGCCTCCGTGTCCAGCGCTCGTTCTCGTAAGGTTTGTGAATTTTCTTCACTCGCGGCTGCACGGGCGACCTGCTGAAAGCGCTCGGCCGCAGTGTTAGCAGAGTTGGCACGGTCAAAGAGCCCGCTGTCATCAACTTCGCTGTTCTTCCCCGTGGAGGCCAGGGTCACCACCACGGTGATTGGGGTATCGCTCGTCTCGTCTAGGGAGTACCAGCAAGGAACTGCACAAATGGACCTCCATCTTGACACCCCCTCGTCGTCGAACCCGAGATCGTCAAGCGACACAACCAGCGGGCGCCCGTCGCGCAAAGCCCTCACCGCTGCCACGGCTTCACGCGGGTTTTCTATCGGCTCCAGGCGCCTGTACTCGCACTCCACATCCCCGGAAACAGTGTCCAACACCCGCTCCAGCGCGTCTTCGCCGCGGAACGAGCGCAGCACCCATGCCTCGAGTTTTAGCAGCTCGTTTCCGATCACGCCGGACTGCTTGAGGGAGCGAATCACATCCCTCATCTGTTCCAGCAGCCGTGCTCTTGCAGCCTCGCTCGGTTCCCCCAGTGCGCGCCAACGCGCCAACTGCCTTTCGGAGTTCTCGCCGCTGCCCGCCCCTAGATTCATCAAGGCGTACTCAGCGTCACGCACAACCCGAGCCACGTCGGCGTAGGTAGCGACTTCGATAAGGGACAAGTCCAGGTGTCTGGCGCGGGCCTGGGCCATTTTCTGCGCGCCCGGCTTAGGGGCACGCCGCACTACAGCGAACCTTCCGTATGCGCTGTCGCGCTCCACGTTACAAAGCGAGCGCAGCAACGGGGCGTCCGTTAATGAGGAGCCAAGGATTAGCGTGACGGCGTCACCGAACGCACCGGTGAGCAGCTCCTGCGTCTGGCTCTGAGTGGCCTGGTAGGAACGTTCGGAGAGTACCAACCCGCCTTCTACCGAGCCGGCCTCGTCTACCCGACCGTGGAGGTACTCCACCACGATTGGCGTGACTCCGTCACTGGCCCGGCCCATAGGGCAGGTTCGAACGGCTTCACGGCTGGAATCGCCCCCAGCCGTCTTTGCGCCGTACACGCGTCTACACACGGCCGGCAGCGGGTCCACCCCGTTTGCTCGCAGCGCGTCGATCAGGCTGCCCAGACGGTCTTCGATAAAGGTGTCGAAATTCGTGGTGAGTATCCGCACCGCTTTTCCAAGCTGCTGGAGGCTCAGGATCAGGAAGCACACGTCATCAACTAGGCGTCCTACCTGCCACCCCGTCGAGAAATACAGTGCCTGCGAGACTGCGGGCCCAACGGAGGCCTCGTCCGCTGCAGCTAAGTTCATGATTGCTGACGCTGAGGCCTCGGCACTGTTCGAGCTGCTATAGACGAACTCTTCTACGCCCTCGCCAAGCTCGCGTAAACAGTCCTCGTCGCCGTCACATGCGGCGGACAGGATCTGCGCTCTGGCATGCTGCGCTACTCGCAGCAGAAGGTCGTTCCAGCTCACGCCGGTGTGCGAGAGTGTGACGCCGGCACCGCAGTAGATGACCACCTCGTCTGTCTGTTGCAGCTCGGTCACCAGGCGAACGAACGCGGTCTTCTCCGCCCCCTGCATTCGACAATGCCTAACGCGCGCGATTGTCGGCGGCGGCCGGGCGCATCGCCGCAATCCGCTTCAGGCGGAGCTCCACGAACCTCTCTCGGGCATCAGACTTCTTCGGAAACGCCGAACTCAGGTCGATGCCGTTGCGCGGGTTGCGAAGCAGGTATGCCGAGGACGGCGCGTCGTTCCTTGCAGTCATTTGGACACCTCCTTAGCTTCATCAAGCCTATCGTGACGCGGCTGTGCGGGGCAGGTCGGGCGCGCGGGAGGGGGATCCTCCCGCGCGCCCAGCCCCGGCCCCAGGAAAGCCCAGGCCGCTTAGGCCTTGCGCAGCATCTGGGCCACGGAGAAGGCCATCTCCAGGCTCTGCTGGTGGTTTAGCCGCGGGTCAACCAGGGTCTCGTAGCGACGCGCCAGCGTGGAGTCGTCGATCTCCTCCGCCCCGCCGATCACCTCGGTGACGTCGTCGCCGGTGAGCTCCACGTGGATGCCTGCAGGCACGGTGCCCGCCTCCCGGTGGGATTCGAAGAACCCGGCCACCTCGTCCAGAATCGTGTCGAAGTTGCGGGTCTTGTAGCCGGAGGAGGAGTTGATTGTGTTGCCGTGCATCGGGTCGGTCACCCACACCACCGGACGCCCATCGGCCTTCACGGCCTCGATCAGCGGCGGCAGGGCCTCGCGGATCCTGCTTGCTCCCATGCGGGTAATGAAGGTCAGGCGTCCCTCCTCGCCGCGCGGGTTGAGCTTGTCCATGAGGGCGAACAGCTCTTCCTTGGTGACGGTGGGGCCGATCTTCACGCCCACGGGGTTGCGAACGTGGGAGAGCATCTCCACGTGTGCCCCGTTCACGTCGCGCGTGCGCTCCCCGATCCACAGGAAGTGGGCGGAGGTGTTGTAGGGCTCCCCGGAGCGCGAGTCGATGCGGGTCATCGCGGCCTCGTACTCCAGCAGCAGCGCCTCGTGGGAGGAGTAGAAGTCCACGGTGCGCATGGCGTCGAAGTCCACGCCGGCGGCCTCCATGAAGCGGATGGCCCGGTCGATCTCCGCCGCCAGTTCCTCGTAGCGCTTGTAGGCGGGGTTTTCCATGAAGCCACGGTTCCACTGGTGCACATGACGCATGTCAGCGTATCCACCCATGGTGAAGGCGCGGATCAAGTTGAAGCTCGTGGCCGAGCGCTGGTAGGCCTCCATCAGGCGTGCCGGGTCCGGTACGCGCGCGTCTGCGGTGAAGGGGTGTCCGTTGACGGCGTCGCCCCGGTAGGACGGCAGGGTCACGCCGTCGCGCGTCTCGTCGTCCGCGCTGCGCGGCTTGGCGTACTGGCCCGCCACGCGGCCCATCTTCACCACGGGCACGGACGCGCCGTAGGTGAGCACGACCGCCATCTGCAGGATCGTCTGGATCTTGAGCCGCAGGTGGTCTGCGGTGGACTCGGCGAAGGTTTCGGCGCAGTCGCCACCGGTGAGCACGAACGCCTCCCCGCGCCCGGCGGCGGCCAGGCGCGTTTGCAGCATGTCCACCTCGCCGGCGAACACCAGCGGCGGGCGCGAGCGCAGGTCGGCGGTCACCTCCGCTAGGCGCGCCGCGTCCGGATAGGCCGGCTGCTGCGCTGCGGGCAGGGTTCGCCAGGTGTCCGGGATCGGGGAAAGCACGTCTTCAGTCACCTTTTCAAGCATAGTAAAGACCGCAAGTCGTGGCACCGGCGCGCCCACGTTGCGAACGTCGCCGCCGCTCTTCGCCCGACCGGTTTGGGGAGCCGACGCCCCGCCCGCCGCCCTGCCGCGCTAACGCCTCCCCTTTGGACCAGCACCGCCGACGCCCCACCCGCCTTCCGCTCCAGGCGGCCCCGCCCTCTGCCCGGCCGCAAACAGAGCGGGAGGCCGCCCCCACACGAAATGGGGGCGGCCTCCCAGCCTTTTGGAGCGGGCTCAGTGACCGGCGGGCTCGTCGGCGGCCTCGAGCGGCTGACCGATCTCAGCCATCATGGCCTTGAACCAGTCCTGCTCGATGTCGAAGGGCTTGCCACCGGCGATCCGCGGGAACGGGATCGCCTTCAGGCGGTCGCCGTCCTCCTCGTCGTGGCCGATCACGCCGGGCACGCCCTCGAAGGCGCACTGCACGGCCAGGTCACACATGGACTTGATCAGCAGGCGGTCGCGCACGTTGGCGGCGGCGGAGCGGGAGAAGTAGCCGGACTTCTGCACCATGACCTTCTCCGCGCCGATGCGGGCGGCGAACTGCTTGGCGAACCACTGGCCGGGGTTGATGGTGTCCAGCTTGACGTGACCGAACGGGTCGCGCTGCACCTCCTCACCAGCGGCCTCCATCTCCGCGATGATCTCGCGGACGCCGGCGCCCTCGGACAGGAAGATGTTGACGTTGCCCTTGGCGTCCATGGCGGCCTTGAGGCGAACGGCCTCCTCCTCCAGGTCGATCTTCATCTCGGGGACGAACACGGCGTCGATGTCCCAGCGCTCGCGGGACAGGCCCAGGGACGGCGCCCACTCCACGGTGTCCAGCCAGCGGCGGTACTCGGCGGAGGCGGCGGCGGTGAGCCAGCCGCAGTTGCGACCCATGACCTCGTGCACGATCAGCATGCGCGGGTTGGAGCGGTGCTCACCGATGATGTTCTTGGCGTAGTCCGCGGCCTCCTCGGCGGCGGTCCAGGCACCCAGGGACTGGCGGATCGGCACCACGTCGTTGTCGATGGTCTTGGGCAGGCCGACCACGGTGAGCTTGTAGTCGTTCTCGGCCAGGTAGGCGGCCAGGTCCGCAGCGGTGGTGTTGGTGTCGTCGCCACCGATGGTGTGGAGCACGTCCACGCCGTCGCGGCGCAGCTGCTCGGCGGCAACCTCTAGCGGGTTCTCGCCTTCCTTGACCAGGCCGCGCTCAACCAGGTTCTTGGCGTTGGTGAGCTTGACGCGGGAGTTACCGATCGGGGAGCCACCGAACTCCTGCAGCACGCGGGCGTTCTTGCGGCCTTCCTCGTCGATGACGATCTTGGTGCCGGTGAGCAGGCCGTGGTAGCCGTACTCGTAGGCGATGATCTCCACCTCGGGGGCGATCTCGTTGTAGCGCTCGATCAGCGAGCCGACGGCGGAGGACAGGCACGGGGCAAAGCCGCCTGCGGTCAGCAGGGCAACACGACGAACCGTCATGGGAAACCTTCCGATGGTTGGGGTGAGGGCCTTCGGGGAAGAAGGCACGCATACTCGCACAAGTTTAGTGGGTGCTTAGGTCTTTGCGGGAGGGACGTTTGGGACGCTTGGCCTTTTCGGGGCCGACGTTCCGCCCGGCCGCTGCGGCAGCGTCGGCCATCAAGAGGTGTGGGAGGCACGACGTTCCGCCCGGCCGCGCGGTAGGCGCACCGGGCGGCGGCCCGGCCAGGGCTGTGGGGGCTAGACGGGACGAGCGGGGGCGGACCCTTTACTGGCCTGCCTGCTCGCCTTCCTGCGCCTGGCGCTGTTCGGCGGCCAGTTGGGCCTTGACCACGGAGGCGTAGACGTCCACGTACTCCTGGCCGGAGAGTTCCTGGATGGCGGTGATGATCTGGTCGGTGACCTGGCGCAGCGTGTCGCGGTCGTTGGCCTTGTCCCGCAGGTGGGAGAAGTCCAGCGGCTCACCGAACTTCACCCCGATGCGGGCGCCGAGCTTGGGGATGACCTTGCCCATGGGCTGGGCCTTGTGGGTGTCGATCACGGCCATCGGCACCAGCGGGGCGCCCGAGATGATGGCGAGGCGGGCGGCGCCGGTGCGGCCCTTGTAGAGGCGGCCGTCGGGGCTGCGCGTGCCCTCGGGGTAGATGCCGAAGATCTTGCCCTCGTCCAGGGTCTTCAGCCCGGCCTCCAGGGCGGCCTCTGCGGCCCGCCCACCGGAGCGGTTGACGGGGATGGTGCCCACGCCCTTCATGAACCAACGCACGAACGCGCCCTTGACTCCCTTGCCGGTGAAGTACTCCGCCTTGCCCAGGAAGTGGACGTTGCGCGGCAGCGCCAGCGGGGTGAAGAAGGAGTCCACCACGGCCAGGTGGTTGGAGGCCAGGACCACTGCCCCCTCGCGGGGAACGTTGTTCGCCCCCTCGATCTCGACGCGGTAGCACAGCCGCAGGATCGGTCCAAGGGTGTAGCGCAAAATCCGGTATAGCACGGGCGCGGGCCTTCCAGCTTTTCCAAATGAACGTGCCCAAGTCTAAGGTGCAGGTATGGGAAGCAAGGGACGTAATAGCGAGTTTGAGGACATCGTCTCTCAGTTGCGAGACGACCCCGACTTCCGGGTGGGGGCGGGCCGCGCGGGGGCGGTTGGTTCCGCCGGGCGGCCCGTAGCCGGTCCGCGCGACTACGCGCTGGCCGAGCCGCTGGAGCCCGATTTCGACGCCTCCAGCTACGATCCGCGCACCGGTTCGCTCACCGACGCGTTCAACGACGAACTCGCTGCCGGGCCGGGCCGCCGCGCCGGCAGCAAGGGGGCCGGCTGGTTGAGGCGCCTCTTTGGCGGCGGGCGGCGCAGGGGCGGCAGCGGCGCGGGCGCAACCGGGGGCGGGGATCGCGACCCGTTCGGGCCGGACGGGCGCCCGCGCGGGCTCAACGATCCTGACAACGACGGCGCCGTGGTCTAGGTGCGCGACCCCTTCGAGCTGAGCTTCTCCCCCGGCGCCAGCGAGCAGCAGCTGGCGCTGACTGACCTGGACGTGCCGTTGAGCGAGGTCACCTTCGTGGTGGTGGACCTGGAGACCACCGGCACCTCGCCGGCGCGCGCGGGCATCACGGAGATCGGCGCGGTCAAGGTGCGCGGCGGGCAGGTGATCGGGGAGTTCGGCACGCTGGTGAACCCGGGGGTGCCGGTGCCGCCCCAGATCACCGTGCTCACCGGCATCACCACCGCGATGGTGGTGGGCGCGCCCCGGATCGAGTCGGTGCTGCCGGCCTTCTTCGAGTTCGCCGGTTTCGGGGCGCGGGAGACGGTGTTCGTGGCGCACAACGCGAGCTTCGATGCCGGCTTTTTGAAGGCGGCTGCGCAGACGCACGGCTACGAGTGGCCCGCCCCGCTGATCGTGGACACCCTGGCGCTCTCCCGGCGTGCCTTCACCCCTGGCGAGGTGCCCAACCACCGCCTGGCCTCCCTGGCGCGGTTCTTCTCCACCCAGGTGGAGCCCACCCACCGCGCATTGGACGACGCCCGCGCGACCGTGGACGTGCTGCACGGCCTGCTGGAGCGCCTGGCCCCGCTGGGCGTGAGCCACCTGTGCGACCTGCCCACCGCCGCCCAGCGGGTGGAGCCGCGCCGGCGCCGCAAGGCCGGCCTGGCCGCCGGCCTGCCGCACGCCAGCGGGGTGTACGTCTTTCGGGACAAGCGGGACGCCCCGCTCTACGTGGGGGTGGCGACGGACCTGGCCAGGCGGGTGCGCTCTTACTTCACGGCTGCGGAGGGCCGCTCCCGGATGGGAGAGATGCTGGAGCTCGCGGCGCGGGTGGAGGCGATCGAGTGCGCCACGGTGCTGGAGGCGCAGGTGCGCGAGCTGCGCCTGATTAAGGAACTGGACCCGCCCTACAACAGGCGCTCGCGCCAGCCGGCCGCCCGCCCCTGGCTTGCCCTCACCGACGAGCCCCACCCGCGCCTGAAGGTGACCACCACCGTCCCACCGGAGCGCGCCGGCCTTTGCATCGGTCCGTTCTCCTCCCGCGCCGCCGCGACGCGCGCCCAGGAGGCAGTGCACGACGTTCTGCCCCTGCGCCGCTGCACAGAGCGCCTGCCCCTGGCCGCCGCCCCGGAGCGGCGCCCGTGCCCCCTGTTCGAGCTGGGGCGCTGCACGGCGCCGTGCGCGCCCGCCCCGAGCCAGAGCCCGCCCGGTGGCCCGGCGGGCGAGACCGCGCGCGTGGAGGCGCAGGTCGCGGCGGCCCTCGCGGACCAGATGGACGTGATCGTGGCCCCGCTGCAGGAAAGGATCGGCGCGTTGAGCGAGCAGCTGCGCTTCGAGGAGGCCGGACTGGTGGCGCGCCGCCTGGGGGCGTTCGTGCGCGGGACCGAGCGCTCCCAGCGGCTGCGCCCGCTGCTGGCCAGCGCGCAGATCGTGGCGGGGGCCAGACGGCAGGCAGGGGGCTGGGAGCTCGCGGTGATCCGCTACGGCAGGCTGGCCGGGGTGGCCGTGAGCGAGCCGGGGGCGGACCCGCGCCCGACGGTGGCGGACCTGCTGGCCCGCGCGGAGTACGTGCCGGCGCCCACGAAGCTGGGTGGGGCGGCAACGGATGAGGAGTCCACGCTGATCAGCAACTGGCTCCACTCCCCCGGCACCCGTTTGTTCGAGGTCGACGCGCAGGTGCCCCTCGCGTGGCCGCTGCAGGCGGCCACGCGCTACCCGGAGCTGGTCAGCTACCGCCCCGAGCACCTCGAGTAGCGGGGCAGCCGCGCGCGCCGCGCCCACGCCGCCCGGCCCCACTGCGGCGGGACCACTCCGCCCAGGCCCGTGCCGGCCATGCCCGTGCGGCGGGCCTACGTCACCCAAACCCGCCTCGCCGGGCTCAGCTCTCCTGGCTCAGGCGCACCCAGTTCTCCAGCACCGCCAGGGCCTTGCCTGCGCTGAGGGCTTCCTGCGCCAGGGCGTAGGCGGCGCGCATCCGCTCCACCAGGTCGCCGTCCTGCGCGCGCGTCCCGGGCAGGGTGCCGAAGGCAACCACAGCGGCCGCAGCATTGAGCAGTACCGTTTCGTGGACGGCCGGCGAGGCGTCGTCGGCGTTCTCCAGCAGGGCGCGCATCACGCCGGCGTTCACCGAGGGGTCGCCGCCACGCAGGTCGGCCACGGTCCAGGGGCGCAGGCCGAGGTCGGCCACGGCGTCCAGCTCGTACCGCTCCACGCGGCCACCGGTGGCGAACCAGATGTCGTTCACGGCGGCGGTGGTGAGCTCGTCCAGCCCGTTGCGGGCCCTAAAGACCATCACGTCCTGGCCGCGCGAGGCGTACACGCCCGCCATGATCGGCGCGAAGTACTCGCGCGCGCAGCCCACGGCGCCGGCGCGCGGCCGGGCCGGGTTGGTCAGCGGCCCCAGCACGTTGAAAACGGTGGGCACGCCCAGCTCGCGGCGCACGGGCGCCACGTGGCGCATCGCCGGATGGAATACGTTGGCGAAGCAGAAACCCATGCCGGTAGCGGCAAAAATCTTGGCCACCTCGCGCGGGGAATCGGCCAGGTCCACGCCCAGGTGGGCCAGCACGTCGGCGCTGCCACAGGCGGAGGTGGAGGCCCGGTTGCCGTGTTTGATCACTGGGATGCCAAGCCCAGCCACCACTAGCGCCGCCATCGTGGAGATGTTCACGGACAAAGCACCGTCACCGCCCGTGCCCACTAGGTCAACGACCTCGGTGGTGCCCACGTCCAGGGTCATGGCGTGATCCAGCATGACGTCGGCCATCTCCCGCACCTCGGCGGAGGTGGGGCCCTTGGCGAAGTGGGAGATCAGGAAGGCCGTCAGCTGCACCGGGGAGGCGGAGCCGCTCATCACCTGGTCCATCGCCCAAGCGGCGTGCCCGGCCGGCAGATCCCCGCCGCTGGTAAGCGTGGAGAGGACCTGGGGCCACGTGGTGGGCTCCGGGGCCGCCCCCATTACAGGCCCAGGCGCTGGCGCAGCAACGCGGCGATGGTCTCCTGCATCTCGATGGAGTCGAAAGGCTCAGAGACGATTGCGGCCGCGCCGGACCACTGGCCCAGCCACTCGTCCTGCTGGCGTGCCACCAGCAGCAGCACCGGCGGGCAGTTGTCCAGCTCCTGGTTCAGTTCCTTGGCCAGGCCCATGCCGCCCAGCTTCGGGGACTCCGCGTCCAGCACCAGGACGGCGAATTCCTTCTCCGCCAGCGCCAGGCGCACGCCGTCTGCGGTGGCGCACTGGGTCCACTCCACCGTGGGCAGGCCCTTGCCGGCGCGGCGACCAACAGCGGTGATGATCGCTTCGCGCACCGTGACGTCGTCGCTAAAGATCAGCAGGTTCACGGACTCGGGCTGCGTGGTCATGGTGGTCCTTCCGTCGAGCGCCGTTGCGGCATACCCGCCCTATCCTAAATGGCCCTCCACGCGATTGCGCGCGCCGCCCGGGGCGGGCAGGTTTGGCCGCCCTCTCCCACAGCGAAACGCCGTGCTGAACTCGGCGCGCCTACTGGCGGCTTGCTAGGTTGGCAGGCATAGGACGTTCGTCCGCCTCACTAGTGACAAGGATTGCCATGTCTGTCTACACCCTGCCCGCGCTGCCCTACGACTACTCGGCGCTGGAGCCCCACATCTCCGCCACCATCATGGAGCTGCACCACACCAAGCACCACCAGGCCTACGTGGATGGCGCGAACGCGGCCCTGGCCAAGCTGGAGGAGGCGCGCGCCGCCGGCGACTTCGCGGCCGTGAACCTGCACTCCAAGAACCTGGCCTTCCACCTGGGTGGTCACACCAACCACTCCATCTTCTGGCAGAACCTGACCCCGGAGTCCTCCGGCGCCCCGGCCGGTGCGCTGGCCGACCAGATCGTGGCCGACTTCGGCTCCTTCGAGGCGTTCAAGAAGCACTTCGCGGCCGCAGCGCTGGGCCTGCAGGGCTCGGGCTGGGGCGTGCTGGCCCTGGACGCGATCTCCGGCAAGCTGGTGGTGTTCCAGCTGACCGACCAGCAGGGCAACGTCCCGGTGGCCACCCAGCCGCTGCTGATGCTGGACATGTGGGAGCACGCCTTCTACCTGGACTACCGCAACGTGAAGGCCGACTACGTGGCCGCCTTCTGGAACATCGTCAACTGGGACGACGTTGCCGCCCGCTTCGAGCGCGCCCGTGAGGCCCGCCTCGTGGTGGCCTGATTTAGGCGACTGGAAGCGGGGGCGGGCCGGTGGGCCCGCCCCCGCTTCCAGTCCAACCACCTCATCTGTGGAGGGCCGGCGGCGTGCGCGCCGGGAAAGCGAACGGGTGGCTCCCGGTTCAAAGAACCGGGAGCCACCCGTCTGGTCTTTCGAGCCGCCCACCCCCTAGCCGGGCGTGGGGACTGCGGTCAGCTCAGCTCAGCGGCTGGTGGTGACGATCGCGGCGATCTCCGCCACCGCAGCGGACGGGCCGTTCACGCCGTCGTCGGGCTGCAGCAGGAGGAAGCGGGTGCCCACCTTCTTGCCCACCAGGTCCTTGAGCAGGTGGTTCTGCGCCAGCGGGACGGTGGCGCTCAGGTCGCGCAGCTTCCAGGAGTTGTGCAGCTCGGTGCCGTCGTAGGAGGCCTGCACGATGGACAGGACCGCAGTGTCGGCCTCGCCCACCTCGGCGCCAGTACCGTCGGCCAGCACGCGCAGCAGCGGCTCGGCCGGGGCCTGCGCGCCCTCGTCGAAGCGCAGGGCAGGCTCGCCACCCAGCTCGCCGTCCACGTGCACCGGCAGGTCGTCGGTGTTACCGGACTCGGTGGCCCCCTTGGAGGCGGACAGCAGCTCGTCCGGGTTCTGGGACTGCACGATGTCCACCACGAAGACCAGGGTGGAGTTCGGCGGGATCTTCTCGCTCGGGGAGCTCTCGCCGTAGCCCAGCTCGGCCGGGATGGACACGACCACGCGGTCACCCACGTGGGTGCCGGCCAGGCCGGTCACCCAGCCCTGGATAACACCACGGCCGGCGCCGCTGACCAGCTCGAAGCGAGAGGGGCCGGAGCGGTCGAAGGAGGTGTCGAACACGTCACCGTTCCACACCTGGCCGTAGTAGTCGGCGGTGACCCAGTCGCCTTCCTTCACCTCGGGGCCCTCGCCCTTGGCGATCACGTCAACCGTGAGCTCGGCCGGGGCCTGCTCCTGGTTGTACTTGATGATCGGGCACTGGCCCGAGCCACCAGAGACGGTGGCGGCGCCACCGGCCACCGGGGCATCGGCGACGGTCGGCTCGGCCTTCTGCCACGTCTTCAGGTCAAGGACCTCCTCGGAGGTCGAGCACAGGACGGTGTCAGGCAGCGCGGAAGCCTCCGCAGCGGGAGTCTCGGCAGGCTTTTCTGCCGAACAGGCCCCGAGGGCCAGGGCGGCGGCCGCCGCCATCACGATGGAAATGCGAGAACGCACGTTCTTCTCCGTTCAGGAATGCGCTACGTTGCGCGGCTGGGAGTAATGGCCTGAGGGAGCCGGAATCAGTTGAAGGAGTCGCCGCAGGCGCAAGAACCCTTGGCGTTGGGGTTGTCGATGGTGAAGCCCTGCTTCTCGATCGTGTCAGCGAAGTCGATCGTGGCGCCCGCCAGGTAGGGCACGCTCATCCGGTCAACAACCACCTCGACGCCGTCGAAGTCCACGATCGCGTCGCCATCCTGGACGCGCTCGTCGAAGTAGAGCTGGTAGATCAGGCCAGAACAGCCGCCCGGCTGAACTGCCACGCGCAGACGCAGGTCGTCGCGGCCCTCCTGCTCCAGCAGGGAACGCACCTTCTCGGTGGCCACGGGGGTGAGCGTCACGTCGTGCGCGGGGGCGCCGGAAGTAGTCATGTTTTCTCCTGAAGATTCTGCTGGGGTTTAAGCCCGCCGCAATCCTACGCGTTCACCTTGGCGGGGGCATCTGCTGGCACCCGCTCGGCCCGGTCACGCCTGAACGCGCTCGCCGGTGGACCAGGTGCGGGCAATGCGCGCGGCCGCTTGCAGCGCTGCGGCGGGCGAAACGTCGTCCTCCTTGCCGTCGGCGGGGCGAACGTCGTCCACCGAAAGCGAAAGGACGTGGTGGATCGGCACGGAGGCGTACTCGCGCCGGGCGGCCTCGCACCTGCCGGCGATCACCACGAGCGGCACCGCGAGCTCTGCAGCGGCGGCCGCGAGCGCGGTGAGGTTGCTCGGGTCCAGGGGGCCGCCGGTGTTGTGGTCCACCAGGGGGGTCACGGCCACCACCAGCTCCACGTCCTCCTCTAGGCGCGGGACGGGGGCGGGGCCGCGCGGGGTCAGCGAGATGGCCTGCCCGCCACCGCCCAATGCGGGGCCGCCACCGGAGCCGGCGTCGGCCAGGTAGGCGCCGGGCTGGGCGGGGCTAGGCCAGGTGGCCGCCGCCCAAGAGGTCGTCACCGTATCCAGTGCAACGCTCCCCCAACCCTGCGCTGCGGCGGCGGCTACCTCGGCAGCCGCCGCCGCACTGCTCGCAATGGCGTGCAGGTGAACCCGCATCAGACCAGTCCGCCAAGGCGGGCCAGGAACAGGACCTCGGCGCCGATCACCTTGCGCAGGGACTCGATGTCCACCGACTCGTCCTCGCTGTGGGCCTTGGAGTACGGGTCCTCCACGCCGGTCACCAGGATCTCCGCCTCCGGGTAGACCTCAGCGAAGGTGGAGATGAACGGGATGGAACCGCCGATGCCGGTGTTGACCGGCTCCTTGCCGAATGCCTGCTCCAGCGCCCAGCGCTTGACCTCGCCGGCCTTGCCCGCGCACGCGGAGGCGTCAAAGGCCGCGCCCTGGTCGCCCGGCTTAACCGTCACCTGCGCGCCGAAGGGGGCGTGAGAAACCAGGTGGTCGGTCAGGGCGTCCATCGCGGCCTGCGTGTCCTGGCCGGGCGCCACGCGCATGGAAATGGCCGCGCGGCACACGGGGGCGATCGTGTTGGAGGCGTTGGCCACGCTCGTGGCGTCCAGGCCGATCACGGAGATGGCCGGCTTGGTCCAGATGCGCGCCGCCAGGGTGCCGGTGCCGGCCAGCTGGTAGCCCTCCACCAGGCCGGTGGCCTCACGCAGCTCGGCCTCCGTGTAGTCGACGTCGGAGTCCTCCTTGGCCACCATGCCGGGCACCGCCACGTTGCCCTGCTCGTCGTGGAGCGTGGCGATCAGGCGGGCCATCAGGGTCACCGCGTCCAGGATCGGGCCGCCGTACATGCCGGAGTGCATTGCCCCGCCGGCCACGCGCAGCTCCACCTCGCAGTCCACCACGCCACGCAGGGTGGTGGTCAGGGCGGGCACGTCGGTCTTCCAGTTCGCGGAGTCCGCCACCACGATCACGTCCGCAGATAGCTCCTCGCGGTTGGTCGCCAGGAAGTCATCGAAGGACGGCGAACCGGACTCCTCCTCCCCCTCGATGAAGACGCGGATGCCCACTCCGTGCTCCGTGCCATAGACGTCGTTGAGGGCCTTCAGGGCGCCGATGTGGGCCAGCAGCCCGGCGCCGTCGTCCGCACTGCCGCGCCCGTACAGGCGCCCGTTCCTACGCTCCGGCTCGAAGGGGCCACCGGCGTGGCTCCAGGTGGCCGGGTCGCCGCCGGGCTGGACGTCGTGGTGGGCGTAGAGCAGCACGGTGGGCTTACCGGGCGCGGCGGGCAGGCTGGCGGTCACGGCCGGGCGCCCCGGGGTGCCGTCCGGGTTCTTCCCGCGCGACACCGTGGGCTTCAACCCGGCCTCCTCCAGGCGGGCGGCCACCCACGCGGCGGACTCATCCAGCGTGGACTGGTCGAAAGTGGGCGAAGACACCGAGGGAATCCGAATGAAATCCTCCAGCGCCTGCAGGTTTTCCTCAAAACGCGCGTCAACGGCGGCAAGCAACTTCTCCATGCCGCCAGATTAGACCCAGGCAGGCCGTGCGCGCCCACGCCGCGTGCCCGGCCCCGGGCCGGTTGTCCGCTGGGTCGACGCTCGACCACGCGGCCGCCTGGCCCTCCCCCGCGCCGGCGCCGGTTACCCTCCCGGCCCTCCCCCACGCCGGCGCCGCGCTGGCGAACGTCCCGGCCCCGCGCCTGACGAATCGTCTAATCTGGTGCGGTGGTTAAGTCCAAGAACGCACACGAACCGGCCGCCGACTCCCCCAAGCCCGTCGGTAAGGGCCGCCCCACGCCCAAGCGTCGCGAGCAGGAGGCGCGCAACCGCCGCCCGCTGGTGCCCAAGGACCGCAAGGCCGCCAAGGCCGCGAGCAAGCAGGCCCGCCGGGAGATTTACGCGCGCCAGCAGGAGGCGCTGCTTTCCGGCGACGAGCGTTACCTGCCGGTGCGGGACAAGGGCCCGGTCAGGCGCTACGTGCGTGACTTCGTTGACGCCCGCTGGTGCCTGGGCGAGTTCTCCCTGCCGCTGATGCTGATCCTGATGGTGGCGATGCTGGTGCTCGGCAACTCCAACCCGAACATGGCGGTCAGCATCCTGGGCGCGATCTACGGCATCTTCGTCTTTGCTTTGCTGGACTCGATCATCGTTGGCATCCAGGCCGGCCGCCGGGTGTTGAAGAAGTTCGGTCCGGAGAAGAAGCAGCGCGTGTTCTTCTACGCGTTCTCGCGTTCCTTCCTGCTGCGGCCGCTGCGTTCTCCGCGTCCGCAGGTGGGTCGCGGCGAGTTCCCGTCCTGATTCTTCGGCCCGGCTTTGCCGGGCAGGGGCCGCGTCACCCAGTTCCCCCGCCGAAACTTGTCAAACCGCGCTGAGACTTGTCATTAGCCACCCCGCTAAGGACAAGTCTCGTGAGGTTTGGACAAGTTTCGGCGAATCGAGGAGCGGCCAGGTCGGCACGAGCCGCCGAACCAACCCCGACGCGCAGAACCTGGACGCGCGTTGCTGCCGCCAATCCGGGATGGACGACGCTGCGCCGGCGCCCCCTCGGGACCATCCACCCGCCCCCCTCGGGACCATCCACCCGCCTTCTTTGAAGAAGGCCACAAAACCCTCCCACCCGTTGCGCCCAGCTTTAGGCAAGGCTACCCTTTTCATTTTGCCGGGACTTAAGGCTCGGCTAATAGCGACGTGCGAGCGCCTCCCCTAGCGCTCCCCCTCACGCCGCTATCTCCATTGGGCACAGCCCACAACAGAGGAGTAATTCCATGCATATCCGCAAGATTGCCACTGCAGCCGTTGCCGCTGCGGCCGCCCTTGGCCTGAGCGCCTGCAGCACTGGCGACGCGGCCAAGCCGCAGCAGTCCGCTGCCCCCTCCGCTACCGAGACCACCGCTAGCGCCCCCGCCGAGACCACCGCTGAGGCCGACGGCCCACTGGTGGTCTACTCGGGCCGTAACGAGAAGCTGATCGGCCCGCTGCTGGAGCAGTTCACCGCTGACACCGGCATCGACGTGGACGTTCGCTACGCTGGCACCTCCGAGTTGGCCGCCCAGCTGCTGGAGGAGGGTGACAAGACCCCGGCTCAGGTCTTCCTGTCCCAGGACGCTGGCGCGCTGGGCCTGGTGGCCGGCGCTGACATGTTTGCCGCCCTGCCGGCTGACGTCACCTCCCTGGTGGACCCGAAGTACACCTCCAAGGACGGCTCCTGGGTGGGCCTGACCGGCCGCGCCCGCGTCATCGCCTACGACAGCCAGACCCTGAAGGCTGACGAGGTGCCGGCCAGCGTCTTCGACCTGACCGACCCGAAGTGGAAGGGCAAGGTTGGTATCGCCCCCACTAACGCTTCTTTCCAGTCCTTCGTCACCGCCATGCGCGTCATGGAGGGTGAGGAGAAGGCCGAGAAGTGGCTGACCGACCTGCTGGCCAACGAGCCGCAGATCTTCGAGAAGAACGGTGAGATCCTGGAGGCCGTCAACGCCGGCACCGTCTCCCTGGGTCTGATCAACCACTACTACTGGGCCCGCTCCGAGCAGGACCCCACCACCCTGCGCGCGCAGCTGAAGTTCGGTGAGCCGGGCTCCGTTTCCGCTCTGGTGAACGTCACCGGTGTCGGCATCCTGAAGGGCGCCGCTGACAACGCCCAGGCCAAGGAGTTCGTGAACTACCTGCTCTCGGCCAAGGGCCAGGAGTACTTCCTGACCAAGACCTTCGAGTACCCGCTGGTGGCGGGCATGGAGGGCCCCAAGAACGTGCCGGCGCTGAAGGACCTGGGCCAGCCGGACGTGTCCCTGGCGGACCTGTCCTCCCTGGACAAGACCGTCGAGCTGCTGACCAAGGTTGGGCTAATCTGACCGTCTGCTAGGTAGCTTTAGGGGCGTCGTGGGTGCCGCGCGCACTCACGACGCCCCTTTGTTTACGGGTGAGAGATGTCTTCACGCGATTTGAGTAGTGCGCGCTCGCGCCGGCTGCGGGATCTGCCCGCTGGCCTGGTCGTGGCGTGCTTTCTTGTTGCTGCCGTCGCGGTGCTGCCGCTCTACTACCTGATCCGCCGGGCGTTTTCGGGCGGCCCGCAGGCCGCCTGGGCGGTGTTGGCGCGCCCGCGCATGTGGATGCTGCTGACCAACACGGTGGACCTGGTTGTGGTGGTGTGCGCGGGCGCGGCGGTGCTGGGTGTGCTGACGGCCTGGGCGGTGACGCGCCTGCGCCTGCCCGCCCCGAGGTTGTGGGTGGTGTTGGCGTGCCTGCCGCTGGCAGTGCCCAGTTTCGTGGCTACTTTCGCGTGGCGCTCGGTGTTCCCGCACCAGCACGGGTTTTGGCCGTTGGCGATCGTGTTGATCGCGTCCTCCGCCCCCTTTGTCACCGTGCCGACCATGGCGGCGTTTTCGCAGGCGGACCACGGCCTGGCCGACGTGGCCCGCTCGCTGGGCCGTTCGCGCGCCTACGTGTTCCTCACCATCACTCTCCCGCAGGTGCTGCCCGCCACGGCGGCCGGGAGCGTGATCGTGGCTCTCTACACGCTGGCGGACTTCGGCGCGCCGGCGATGATGCGTTACGACACGCTCACCACGGGCGTGTTCGCGCTGATCACGGCGGGCTCGTCCCGCTTCGCTCCCGCTGTGATGGGCGTGGTGATCACGCTGATCGCCGCGCTCCTGGTGTTGCTGGAGAACTTGTTTCGTACCCGCCATCACCGGGCCGTCTCTGCGGGTTACGCTGCCGCGCGCTCGCGCCTGTCTGGGCCGCTGACGGCGCTGGCGTGCGCCGGCCTGTCTACCGTGGCGGTGGCGTCGGTGGCCGCCCCGATCGGTGCGCTGCTGTTTCGTTCTCTGAAGAACACGCGGTATGAGACGGATTGGTCCCGGCTGGCCGACGCCGCCCTGACCACCCTGGTCTTCGGCTTCGCGGCGGCCACGCTGGCCGCTGCGGTGGGGCTGCCGCTGGCCTATATAGCGGCCCGTGTGCGGGCCCGCACGGTCACGTTCCTGGAGATGGCAACGTTCTCCGCGCACGCCCTGCCCGGGGTGGTGCTGGCGTTGGCGATGGTCTCTCTGACCCTGCAGGCGGCGCCGGGGGCGTACCAGACCATGGGCGCGCTGGTGGTGGCCTACGTGCTGCTCTACCTGCCCAAGGGGGTGGGGGCCGTGCGCGCGGGCTTCCAGCAGGTGCCGGTGGGCGCTGAGGAGGCCGCGCGCACGCTGGGCGATTCCAAGCTGCGCGTGTGGCGGCGCGTCTGCCTGCCGCAGGCCCTGCCCGCCATCGGCGCGGGCTGGTTGTTGGTGGCGACGGCGGTGATGAAGGAGCTGCCGGTCACGCTCATGTTGCGCCCGACGGGGACGCACACGCTGGCCACGGAGTTGTGGAACTCCAGCTCGCTTGGCGCGTACGGCGCCGCCGCCCCCGCCGGTCTTGCCCTCATGCTGGTGGGCATCATCCCGTCCCTCATGCTCGCTCGGAGGATTGATCTGCCGTGACGGTCCAAGTTCGCAATCTCAGCGCCCAGTACGTTCAGGGCAGGCCGGTTTTGCACGGCCTGGACCTGGAGATCGCCTCCGGGCAGGTCACGACGGTGCTGGGCGCCTCCGGCAGTGGCAAGACGACTCTGTTGCGTGTGCTGGCGGGCCTGCACACGCCCTTCGCGGGCGAGGTGTTGATGGATGGCGCCGACATCACGGGGGTGCCGGTGGACAAGCGCCGCGTGGGCTTGGTGCCGCAGGAGGGCGCCTTGTTCTCCCACCTGACCGTGGCGGCCAATATCGCCTACGGGCTTAGGGGGGTGAGCCGCCGCCGCGCCGCCTCCCACCCGCGTGTGCTGGAGATGGTGCGGTTGATGGGCCTGGAGGGTTTGGAGGGGCGCCTACCGCACCAGCTCTCTGGCGGGCAGCAGCAGCGGGTGGCGCTCGCGCGGGCGTTGGCGCCCCAGCCGCGACTGCTGTTGTTGGACGAGCCCTTTAGCGCGCTGGATCCCTCGTTGCGGTCGCGGCTGCGCGAGGAGGTGTTTGCGATCCTGCGCCAGCAGAACCTGCCCACGCTGCTGATCACGCACGACCAGGAGGAGGCGCTTTCCTGTTCCGACACTGTGGCGGTGTTGCGCGACGGTCACCTGGTCCAGGTGGGCACTCCCCGCGAGCTTTACTGCGCCCCTGCCGATGCGTGGGTGGCCGCATTTGTGGGTGAGGCGAACGTGCTGCCGGCTGGGCAGTTGGCCGACGTTCCGCCCGCCTCCGCTACGCCTGCGGCCGCCCGGGAAGAGGCGGGCCAGAGCTGCGCGGGTCGCAGCGGAGCGGGCCTCGCCGAGACGGGAGCGAGCCGGCCCGCCCCGGGGGACGACGCGAACCCGCCGCTGGTCGTGGCGCGCCCGGAGCAGCTGGAACTGACCGTGCTCGCCCCGTCGGGGGCTGCAGGCGCTTCGGGCCCTGAGCGGGAGAGCGCGGGCCGGCAGGAGTCCCCCGCAGCCGGCGCTGCCCAGGCGGCTGCCGCCTGCGGGGCCACCGACGCCACTGCGGCTTTCGGCCTTGCCGGTTCGGCTGGGCTTGCCGGTGCCACCGGGCACGTGGTCTCCACCCGGTTCCTGGGTCACTCCCAGCTGGTGACTGTGGAACTGGAGCCGCGCCGGCAAGCCGGCGCGGCGGCGCAGCGAGCCGATGCGGCGCAGCCGCATCCCGCGAGCGGTGCGCGCGTCACGGTCACGGTGCGTAGGGCCGGGGAGGCGCGGGCCTTGCCGGCGGGCACCCGCGTGGCAGTCACCACGCGCGGAGAGCTCCACTACCTGAAATAGCCCCCGGCCCCGATTACAAGCCCGCCCATGGGGCCATCCACGCCCCACTGATCGGGCCCACAAACTCCTGGCCCCCGGGCCCGAGGCCGGCCACCCTCCCCTGAGCTAAACCGCTCGACCTAGACCTTGTGCAGCCGACCTAGACCGGAGAACGCCACGCAAGGTCTAGGTCGGCTGCATAAGGTCTAGGCCGTACGAATTTGAAGCATTAGGGCCGCTTCGATCCGCCCTGCTGGCCCTCCCGGGCCCCGGAACGCTCAGCCGGCGTAGCCCAGGCGCGCCAGCGCGCGGTTCATGCGGCCGGGCCAGGCCGGGCCTTCGTAGATGAAGGCGCTGTATGCCTGGAGGTAGTTGGAGCCGGCCTCCAGCATCCGCTCGGCCTGCGCCACCGTGCTGATCCCGCCCACGCCGATGATGGTCTTGTCCGGCCCCAGCGCGGCACGCAGCGAGCGCACCACCGCCAAGGACTTCTCCGTCAGCGGCGCCCCGGACAGGCCACCGGCGCCGTGGCGCTGGTCGTGGTCGATCGTGGTGTTGGTCGCCACCACGCCCGCCAGGTCCAGCTCCAGCACCAGCTGGGCCACTGCCTCCAGGTCCTCGGGAGCCAAATCCGGCGCGATCTTCACAAACAACGGGACGTGGCGGCCGGCGGCAACGTCGGCGGCCTGCTGCACCGCAGCGAGAATCGGCCGCAGCGATTCGACGTTCTGCAGGTCGCGCAGGCCGGGGGTGTTCGGGGAGGAGACGTTGACCACCAGGTAATCGGCCCAGCGGGCCACGTGGCGGGCGGAGGTGACGTAGTCGGCCACGGCGTCCTCAAGCGGGGTCACCTTGGACTTACCGATGTTGGCCCCCACGAACACGGCCCGCCCGGCCTTGGTGCTGCGCAGCTTGCGCAGGCGCTCGCCGGCGGCGGCGGCACCGTGGTTGTTGAAGCCCATCCGGTTGATGATCCCGCGCTCCTCAATGAGGCGGAACAGGCGCGGCTTGGGGTTGCCCGGCTGGGCCAGGGCGGTGAAGGTGCCTACCTCCACAAAACCGAAGCCCAGGGCGTCCATGCCCAGCACGGCGGTGGCGTCCTTGTCCATGCCGGCGGCCAGACCCAGGATGCCGGGCACGGGGCGGGCGAAGGGGCTCTTGTGCTCCAGGTGGGCGCGGGTGAGGGTGCTATCCACGCGACGGCCAAACAGCGCCCGCATGACGGCGGCAGTGGCCCGGCAGTTACCCGCCATGGACAAGGCCTTCACGGCCCTGACGTGCACCTCCTCCGGATCCTGCTTGGCAAAGACTAGGTTGAAAAGCGCCCGGTAGATCATGAGGACAAGCCTAGTGGGACTTGGGGCGTTTCTTCCCCCACCACCTGGCGCTTGGTGCACCAGGCACGCCGCGAGCGCGCAGGTGGCGACCTGGGGATTGCCCGGCGGCGGCCAAGCTGTGCATAACGCCGAGTGCTGCCCCCTGCGCACGGGCCCTGGCTGCGTGCAGCGGCCCACGGGGATGGTGGGTGGGTCGAAAGGAGAGAGAAGATGTCCACGCTTGCCTACTGCCCGTCCGCTGCTTCGACGGGCCAGGTGCCCTCCCCCGCCGCGCCCGAGGGGCCCTACGGTCCGCCGGGGTGGAGCGTTCGCGCCGGCCTGTGGGAGGAGCTGGCGGCCTTCACGCCCGCGCCCCATTTGGACGACGCCCCCGACCGGTGGGTGAAGGACGGCGCCCCGACCACGGACTTTGTGCCCCTGCTGGGCCTGGGCGGGCCGGCCGCGTCCTTCCTCTTGGCCAACCTGCCGCCCGCCCAGCTGGCGGACAGGCAGAACCTGGCCCCCACGCTGGGGGCGTTACTGCGGGCGGCGGTGAAGCACGACGGGGTGAGCCTGTGCGGCTACGGCATCGGTCCGCAGCGCAGCGACGAGCGCATCAGCATCGACGCGATCCTGGTGCCCGGCTACACCGACGCCACGGTGCACCGCGACCACCGGGGCGAGTGTGACTGCAACGCGCTGTGGCGGCGCCTGAGCCGGGACCTGGAGCTGGACGCCCTGGCTCCACCCGATGAGATCGCGCGGGTGCTGCCGCCCTGGCCGCCCTACACCCCCGCCTGGCGCCTGTGGTGGGACTGACTGGGCCGGGCGCCAGTATTCGCCGCAGGGCGACCCGGCCAACAGGAGGCGACAGGCTGGTTCTCACCGGCGCTGCCTGCCTCTCGATCGCGGCGGCGCAGCAGTTGGCGGCCTAGGCTGGCGGTCCGTCCAGGCGGCCTAGGCTGGCGGCCCTACGCGGTGGCCAAGCCCCGGGCCGCTCGGGTGACCTAAGCCCGAACTGCGCGGCGACCTAGCCCCGGGCTGCGCGCGTGGCCCAGAACGCCACCGCCGCTGCGGCTGCCACGTTGAGGGAGTCGACTCCCCCGGCCATTGGGATGCGCACCACGCGGTCGCAGGCGGCGATGGTGCGCGGGGCCAGGCCGTCTCCCTCCGCGCCCAACACCAGGGCCACGTTGCCCTGTCCGCACTCCGGGGTGGTGACGAACTCGTCCAGGCTGACGGAGTCGTCGCTCAGGGCCAGCGCGGCCACGGTGTATCCGCGCTGGTGCAGCGCGGCCAGGTCCGGCCAGTGCGGGATGCGGGTCCAGGGCACCTGGAAGACGGTGCCCATGGAGACGCGCACGCTGCGCCGGTAGAGGGGGTCTGCACAGGTGGGGGTGACCAGCACGGCGTCCACCCCCAGTGCGGCGGCGGAGCGGAAGGCGGCGCCGACGTTGGTGTGGTCCACCAGCGCCTCTAGGATCGCCACGCGCAGCGGCCTGCCCGCCGCGCGGTCCGCGACGCCGTCCAACAGCTCGGCGACGTCGGGCAGCTCGGGGCGGTGCATGGCGGCCAGAGCACCGCGGTGCAGGTGGAAGCCGGTGATTCTTTGCAGCAGGTCCTCCTCTGCCAGGAAGACCGGCACCTCCCCGCCGTCGGGGTCTCCGCCGCCCACGGCCTGCAGGGTGGGGCGCATGGTTTCTAGCCAGCGCGGCGCCATCAGGATGGAGCGGGGGCGGTGGCCGGCGGCCACGGCGCGCTGGATGACGTTGGTGGACTCCGCCATGTAGAGCCCGGCGGGTTCCTCAGTCTTGGTGCGCAGGGCGACGTCGGTGAGGCCGACGTAGTCGTGCAGGCGCGGGTCGTTGGCGTCGGTCAGGGTGATGAGCATTGCCATAGTCTCCCACCTGGCCGCGCCCAGGCATGGACGCGGCCCGTAGACTCTCGCGGCGTGAGTAACGCGTTGCCGCCCACCCCGCCCGCCGTTGGGACGCAGCTTCAGCGCGCCTGGATAGGCGCGCAGGGAGACTGGCCCGCCGCCGGCACCGTGCTCGCTTTCACCTCGCCCGTGTGCGCGCCGTGCCGGGCGATCAAGCTGCGCCTGCAACTGGCCCTGAAGCACCTGGGCACTACCCCAGCGGGGGCGCCTGATCTGGTGGAGGTGGACGTGTCCCGTGCCCTCGCGGTAGGCGAGGTCTTCGGGGTTGCGCGCACCCCTACCGTGCTCCTGGTGGATTGGCGCGGCGTGGTGGTCGAGCGCCTGACCCTGACCGTGCCCCCGCAGGCGTGGTGGCTCCAGGCGCTCGCCGCGCTGGGGCGGCCGGCTGCGGGCTAGGCGCGCGCGGCCACGAAGTCGCCCACCACCTTGACGGTGTCCTCCCAGCCCTCGACCGCGACGCAGTCCACCCCCAGGGCCTTGACCGGGTAGTCGTTGCCGCCCTCGTCCAGGCGGTCGCCCACGAACAGCATTTCGTCTAGCCCGATGCCGGTCTCGGCGGCCAGGCGCTCCATGCCGTAGGCCTTGTCCACGCCCTTCTTGGTGATGTCCACGCTGGTGGAGCCGCCGGAGCGCACCTCCAGGGTGGGCAGCAGCTTGGCCACGGCGGCGCGCAGCTTCTCCTTCTTCTCACCGGTGGGGTCCCACGCCTTCTTGGCCTCTAGCGGGGCCTCCTGGCCCAGCGCGGAGAAGGTGATCTGGGAGCCGCGGTTTTCCAGGATGTCTCCCCAGGTCTGTTCCTCCCACAGCCCCAGGGCGCGGGCCTGCTCCTCCAGGGCGCGGCAGGCGTTGGCGCTCTCTTCCTCGGTGAGGTCGTGGGCGTAGCGCAGCGCGAACTCGGTGCCGTCCCACGTGTAGTAGCGGGTGCCGCAGGTGGGCATGAGGTGGAGCCGACGCGCCTGGGCGTCGGAGAGCGTCAGGTTGGACAGCACCTGGGACTCGAACTGGCCCATCTGGCCGCCGGAGATGATGCACACCTCCGCCACGTCCAGCAGGTCCTGCAGGGCTTTGCCCATCGGGGCGGGCAGCGCCTGCTTGGAGGGGGCCAGGGTGTCATCCAGGTCGAAGGCAACGAGCTTGGTCACTTTTTCTCCTTTTAGTCCGCGCCAACTCTAGCCAGCGCTCTCGCCAGTTCCAAAAGTCGCGGCCCCTTTTTTTGTTAAGGCGGCCGACGCTCCACCCACCTACTCGGTTAAGAGCGGCGGGTGGAGCGTCGGCCACGGTCAAAGGGCTGCTTCACGCAGCGGCACCCAGTTGGGGCGGCTGGTTTAGTAGCCGGGCAGCAGGTGGGCCTGCTCGCCGTCCTCTTCGTAGACGTCGATGGGCTGGGGCTTGTAGAGCAGCACCACGATGGAGGCTACGAGCCCTCCCCACACCACGGCGAAGGCGGCCAGCATCAACAGGATCGCGTTAACCGGCATGTCAGTTCTCCTTAGAGGTAGCGGCGGTCAGGGTGCCGTTCTTGCCGTTCGGGCGCGGCGGCACGGTACCGGGCAGGTCAAGCGGCTTGTAGCTGTCGACGTCGTTGCGCCACGGCAGGTTAGCGAAGACTGCGGTGAGCACGAACGCGAAGGCGATGCAGCCAAAGCCGAGGGTGCCCAGCATCCACCACGGGTAGCCCTCGTAGGCCTCGGTGATCAGGCCCCACAGGGTGGAGGAGAGCATGTAGGCCAGCACGGCGGGGATCAATCCGCCCACCAGGACCGGCCACCAGCGGCCGATGGAGACGGAGGAGACCACGTTGATGGACATGCGCAGCTCGGGCAGCTTGCGGGCGAAGAAGCTCATGTAGACCATCGCCACGATCGCGATGAACACGATGCCGATCTCGTTGATGTGCTTGTCCACGATGTCCAGGGAGTACAGGCCGGTGGTGGTGGCGAACAGGGTGACGGACAGGAGCGCGGCGGGCAGGCCGGCGGTGAAGGCGGCCTTGACGTTGTTCAGGCCGAACTTCTCCTGCAGCGCGGCGGCGACCACCTGGATTAGGGAGACCAGGGAGGTCAGGCCGGCCAGGAACAGGGAGGAGAAGAACAGCACGCCGAACAGGGCGCCTGCGGGCATCATGGCGATGATGGTCGGGAAGGTGACGAAGGACAGGCCCACGCCGGCGATGCCCTCCAGGTCACCGACGCCCACGCCCTGCTGGTGGGCCATGAAGCCGAGGGCGGCGAACACGCCCACGCCGGCCAGGATCTCGAAGGAGGAGTTGGCGAAGGCAGCCACCAGGCCGGTGCCGCCCAGGTTGGAGCGGCGCTTGAGGTAGCTGGCGTAGGTGAGCATGATGCCAAAGCCGATGGACAGGGAGTAGAAGATCTGCGCGAAGGCGGCCATCCACACGTTGGGGTCTGCCAGGGCGGACCAGTTGGGGGTGAAGAAGGCGGTCAGGCCCTGCACCGCGCCGGGCAGGAACAGGGCGCGCACCACCAGGGCGCCGAACAGGATGACCAGGACCGGCAGGAAGACCTTGTTGGCCTTTTCCAGTCCGCTGACGACGCCGCGGCCGATGATGAACAGGGCGATGCCCCACACGGCCACTAGCGGAACCAGGACCTGCCAGACGGGGCTGGCGGAGATGCCGGGGGCTTCTGCGATGTGCAGGTACTTGCCGAAGAAGAATCCGGCGGCGTCCTTGCCCCAGGCCAGCTTGAAGGAGAACCAGGCGTATGAGCCGGCCCAGGCGATCACCACGGCGTAGTAGCTCATGATGACGAAGCTGACGAGTACCTGGAACCAGCCGATCCACTCCGAGGAGCGCTTGACGCGGCGGTAGACGGTGGGGGCGGAGCCGCGGTAGCGGTGGCCCATGGCGTAGTCGAACAGCAGCACCGGGATGCCCACGAGCACTAGGGAGAACAGGTAGGGCAGCAGGAATGCGCCACCGCCGTTGGTGTATGCGACGCCGGGGAAGCGCCAGATGTTGCCGAGGCCGACTGCGGAGCCGATGGCGGCCAGGAGGAAGCCGTATTGGCCGCTCCACTGCTCGCGCTTGCTGCCTTGCGCAGGCTGCTTGCTCATGTCTCCCCTTTCGAGGTCCGTTTTAGCTTTTGGATGGCGTCAAGTTTTCTCCCAGGCAATTTCCATGAACAATTCACGCTCACATGTTGGACACTCTGGGCGATCCGTGGCGACGCCGCCCCTACCCGCTTCCTCGCCCCACTCCCCCGCCCGGGGCGAGTTCCCGGCGGAAATGTGGTGTCATTAGGGCAAGTGACGTAACGAATAGAGGAGTATTCATGGCCACACCTCACATCAACGCAGAAAAGGGCGACTTCGCCCCCGCCGTCCTCATGCCGGGCGACCCGCGCCGCGCTCAGGCGATCGCGGAGCTGCTTATGCCGGACGCCCGCCTGGTCAACGACGTGCGCGGCATGCTGGGCTTCACCGGCACCGTCAACGGCAAGCCGCTGTCCGTGATGGGCTCCGGCATGGGGCAGGCCAGCGCCACCATCTACGCCACCGAGCTATTTGAGCAGTTCGGCGTGGAGCGCATCATCCGCGTGGGCACTGCGGGCGGTATCGCCCCGCAGGTGAAGGTGGGCGACGTGATCGTGGCCGTGGGCGCGCACACCGACTCCGCGATGAACTCCCTGCGCATCCCGGGCGTGCACTACTCCGCCGTTGCCTCCTTCAACCTGGCGCGCGCCGCGGTGGAGGCATTCGAGGCCAATGCGGAGCTGAGCGCTGCGGCGAAGGTGCACGTGGGCACCATCATCTCGCGCGACCACTTCTACTTCACCCCGGAGGGCCAAACCGAGCGCCTGGCCGCCTACGGCACGTTGGGTGTGGAGATGGAGGCCGCCTCCCTGTACGCCACGGCCGCGCAGTTTGGCCGCGAGGCGTTGGCGGTGCTGACCGTGAGCGACCACCTGCTGGACCACTCCGGTGACATGACGGCGCAGGAGCGCCAGACCCGCTTCCAGGACGCCCTCGCCTTGGCGGTGGCGGCCGCCCACTGCTGATCCGCCGCTGCTGGGGCTGGCCGCGTTTGACGCGCTGGCGGGTGGCCGACGTCGCCCACCGACCGAAGCGAGAACGCGGCGGGTAGGTAGGCGGCCGGCCAGAGTCGGGGCGCGGCTGCGGCGGCGCGGCGGCAGCAAAGCGGCGACAACAAGGTGTCGGGGCTCGAGGGATTAACCCCGAGCCCCGCCGCTTTCTTTGCCTACCGGGCCTCGCGCAGGCTGGCGGGCTGCCACCCGGCGCGGCGGGCCAGGCAGGTGGCCAGGGTGGCGCCGGCCACGACCATCATGATCGAGGTGGCGGTGATGACGCCGCGCTCGTGGGCCAGCACGCCCCAGGAGAACCAGAAGGCCTGCAGCACCAGGTTGATCACCAGGTAGCCCAGGGAGACGCCGGTAAGGTCGCGGCGCACCACCAAGTCACGGATCTGACCAATCAGGCCCACCGACTGCGGTACCACCACGGCGATGCCGAAGGCCACCGGGCCGAACGCGAAACGCACCGCCACGATCGCGGCGAAGGTGGCCAGGATGGGCCACAGCACGTCCCAGGGTCGCTGGGAGCGGTCGGCGGCGATCAGCCAGACGATGTAAGCGGAGGTCACCAGCAGCAGGATGTTCGGGGCGATCATGTTCGCCGCGCCCACCGTGAAGGAGTGCACCACCCAGCCGCCGAAGCAGGCGGCGGTCAGCTGCCAGTTCAGGGCAGAGATCCCGGCGGTGGTGCCGGCCTTTCGGATGCGGGAGATCTGCGGGAAGGTGGGCAGGGAGCCCACGACGGCGCACACCCAACCCCATATGTAAAGAAAGCTCACCGAATCCTGCCTTTCGCGTCCGGGCAAGCATACGGGCAAGCCGGGCAGGGGGCGTGCGCGGGAAAGGGGCCGCCGGGCGGCAGCGTCGTACCGACGCCACCGCCCGGCGGGGTTAGCCAAGTAGCAAGGCCGGGCGCTACTTGGCCGGATCAGCCGGCTTACCCGTGCGGCGCGAGCGCTTGGTGGGGGCCACCATGTCACCCACGATCGTGGCGGCGGAGGCCGGCCACTCGAAGAAGCGAAAGGCCATGTTCACCATCGTCTGCAGGCGGTTGCGGCCGCCCAGCAGCGTCACCAGGTGCAGGCCCACCCAGGCGGCCCAGGCCGGGTAGCCCCGGAAGGTAGGGCCGCCGGAGAGCTCCACCACGGCGGCGCCGCGCCCGATCGTTGCCATGATGCCCTTGTCCTTGTACTCGAAGCGCTGCGGGCTCTGGCCGCGCAGCTCCGCCACGATCTGGTCCACCGCGTGGCAGCCCATCTGCTGGGCCGGGGAGGCCAGCTGCGGCAGCGGCGCGTCCTCGCAGATGCAGCAGTCGCCGGCGGCGTAGATGTGGTCCTGGCCGATCACCTTCAGGGTGGGGTCAACCTGGATGCGGCCGCCGCGTCCCAGCGGCATGCCCCACTCGCGCACCGCCCGGTGGGCGCCCACGCCGGAGGCCCACACCACCACGTCGGCATCCAGGGAAGAGCCGTCCCCGAACTCGATGTGGTGCGGGGAGACGGCCGCCACGGAAGTACGCAGGCGCACGTCCACGCCCCGCTTGCGCAGCTGGCGCAGCGTGTAGAGGCGCTGGCGGTACTGGAAGGGGGCCAGCAGGCGGTCGCTCATCTCGATCAGCACCACCCGGAAGTTGTCCGTGGCCAGCTCCGGGTAGATCGTGGGCAGGGCCTCGCTCTTGAGCTCGGCCAGGGAGCCGGCCAGCTCGACGCCGGTGGCGCCACCGCCCACGACGGCCACCGTGAAGCGACGCTCGGGGTCTCCGGCCTGGGTCAACTGCTCCAGGCCGGAGAAGATCGCATCCCGCGTGGCCAGCGCGCGGGCGCGCGTGTAAATGGAGTGGGTGTGCTCCGGGGCGCCCGTGACCCCGAAGTAGTTGGGGCCCACGCCTGCGGTGAGGATGAGCTTGTCGTAGGAGATCTCATCGCCCTGGTCCAGGAAGACGGTCTTGGCCTCCGGGTCGATCCAGGAGACCTGGCCCTGCCGGAAGGCGGCGCCGTGGTTGGAGGCCAGGCGGCGCAGCGAGTAGGTGATGTCGCCCGGGTTCAGGCCGCCGGTGGCGACCTGGTAGAGCAGCGGCTGGAAGGTGGTGTAGGGATGGCGGTCGATCAGCGTCACGTGCAGGCCGGCCCTGGTGGCCTTGGCCAGCGCGGACAGGCCGGCGAAACCGCCACCGACGATCACAACGTGCGGCGCGTCCTGGCGCGCCCGGGAAGAAGTGGTCATGGGACCAAGGTACGTAACGGACGCTGCGGGCCGATAGGTGAAGGGCGGGATTGGGTTCGCTGTGCGGCTCGCTGAGGGCCCGGTTTGGCGGAATTGCAGCGCTCCGCCGGGACGGCGTGGGCAACACCACAAATCGGTAAGGGTGACCTAAGTTCAGCGAACTCGGCGGGGTCAGGCCTGCGGGTCCTCGGCGCGGTGGCGCGGGGTGGACTGGAAGGCCTTGGCCAGGAAGTAAGTGCCCACGGAGATCGCCGCGCCGGTGAATGCCCAGCCGACGTATTGCAGCCACGGGGTGGCGGTGAGCCACGCGGCTAGCGGGTCGTGGTGACGCAGCACTTGGTAGGCCACCGCGATCACGACAAGAAGGACGCCGAGGGCGAAGGAAAACATGCGCTTCATACCTCAAGCCTAAAGTGGCATCGGTCACGCTGCAAACCGGCTCGGCATGGCGCTTCCGACGCGGCTAGGCCCCGGCGGAAAGCGCGGCGTCCTGCCGTTTCTTCGCCAGGCCGACGCGCAGCAGGGTCCCAGCGGTGACGGCGCACCCCATCGCGGCGACGAACAGAACGTCGGCCAAAATCCCCAGCGCGGTGAATCCCCTTCCCGCAGGCAGGGCGGCGCCGGCCACGATCAGCAAGGCGCCGACCACCACGAGAGCGCCGGCCACCTTCAGGGGCGCCTGATAGGGACGGGCGGAGGCCAAGATCTCCGCCTTCGCGCGATCCAGCGCGTTCACGTACCACTTGATGCCGAACGCCGCCACCATGCCGGCAGCCACGATGGTCAGGCTGTAGAGGGTCGAGCTGGCGGCAACGGCCCCCACCTTGCGCACGTTCAAGAGCACGGTGCCCAGGACGATGAGGGCGAAAGCCAGCAGGCCGGTGGTAGCGCGGGTCATGGCCGGAACATATGGACGGGCGCGGCAGGGTGTCAAGGCGGGCTGGTGCACGACGTGGAGCCGCGGGCGCGGCGGCAAGGGCCGCTTCGCCAATTGCCGGGCGGGGAGAGCAGGGAGCGAGAATGATTGCCTCTAGGCGTGAGAGAAGAGGTGGCTGATGACCAAGAGCAGGCTGGAGGCGTTCAGCGACGGAGTGCTGGCGATCGTCATCACGATCATGGTTTTGAAGCTCAATCCGCCGACCGCGCTGGATTGGGATTCGATCGTTGCCGTTGCGCCCACGTTCGCTGCCTACGTGCTGAGTTTTTCCTACGTTGGGGTCTACTGGGTCAATCACCACAACCTCTTTAGCAAGGTGGAGACCGTCAGTGGGAAGCTGGTGCTGAAGAACCTGCATTGGCTGTTCTGGATGACCCTCATCCCGTTCGCAATGGAATGGGTGGGCATGTACCCATTCGACCGGCAGCCGGCCACCCTCTACAGCGTGGTGCTGCTGATGTGCTCGGCCAACTTCCAGGTGCTGCAGCGCCACATCGCAGCGCGCCACCGCAAGAGCGCCTCCCCCACCGGGCGCGGCAACAACCTGCGCGGCTGGGTGGCAGTTGGGGCGTCGGCCGTTGCGATCGCGCTGGCATTGTTCGTGCCGGTGGCGTCCTACCTGGTCTTCTTCCTCATCTCCCTGCTCTGGCTGATCCCCGGGGCGCGCGTCGAGCGGTTCTACGACAGGGTGCTGGGCGCCTGAGCCTGGCGGCGCTGGGCACCTGAGCCGGGCGGCGCTGGGCTGCGCAGCGGCTGCACGCGTTCGGCGCTGGCGCTTTGCCCCCGAGCGTACAAGCGTGCGGTCGGGGTACATGCGACCGCTTGGGGGCGTGGCACCGATCGGTCGCATGTACCCCGTTGCAGCATTTGCGACGCGGGCCGAGCTGAGCGCATCCGTGCTCGGCCCCCGGCCCCGCTACCGCTGGCGGCGCCAAAGCACTAGCTCACAGGCCCTTCAGGAGGTGGGCCACCTCCGGCGGGTTGAAGCCGCCCACTGTCTGCTCGTCCAAGTAGCGCCAGAAGTCAACGCCCAACTCCGGCTCGGAGTCCCCCCACCACATGTCAGCCCGGCCCGGCTGGGGCCCATCGATGTCGAGCACCAGGTACCCGCCCGTCACATGCGAGTAGAACGTGTACGACCCCGCCAACCGCTCCTGCCACGGCTCGCCGGGATAGTAGTCGCCCAAACAGTGCGCTTGGTCCAGGTCGATCAGCCCCAGACCATGGGACATGAAATCGTAGAACCCGTCGTGGGTTTGCTCGTAGAAGGACTTCAACGGCTCAGGAACCTTGTCCCACACACCCCGGACCTGGCGAATCCCACCCACCACGACCTCATCGGGCCAGGACGGCTGCAAGGGATTGCCTCCGCCGTAGTACTGCGTCGACCCCGACAAGGTATCCACGGAGTAAACGACGCAATAGCGGCCGTCGCTCACGGCCAGTTCTGCGTCCGAGCAGTGCTCCTCCAGGTAGGCGAGAGTCTGGGGCAGCACCTGCCCGACCGTTCGCCTCATCAGCGAGATCATCAACTCCACGCGCTCGGCCGGAGCCAGGAGCGGCAGCTTTCGCCACTCATCGGGCACAGGCTCCCCGGCCGGAACTTCCCCCTCCACCGGTCGAATCGGGCGACGACCGTACGTGTAGCGCCCAAGCAGCTCGTACTTTGACGGCTCGCGTCGGCCCCCAAACCAACCGAACAAACCCATCACACCCCCTTCAACTTGGGTCAATCACCGATCGCATAGCGCCCGTTTAGACCGGCACTACTGGCCTCCTTGGGCCGTTGCTGGCGCCGAGTAGCCAGATCACAGGCCCTTCAGGAGGTGCGCTACCTCAGGCGGGTTGAAGCCACCCACTATCTGCTCGTCCAAGTAGCGCCAGAAGTCGACGTCCAACTCCGGCTCGGAGTCGCCCCACCACATGTCAGCCCGGCCCGGCTGCGGCCCATCAATGTCGAGCGCCAAGAAACCGCCCGTCACGTGCGAATAGAACGTGTAAGACCCCGCAAACCGCTCGTACCAGGACTCGCCGGGACCGTAGTCACCTAAACAATGCACCTGATTAAGGTCGATCAGCCCCAATCCATGCGACATGAAGACGTAGAACCCGTCGTGGGTTTGCTCGTAGAAGGACTTCAACGGCTCAGGAACCTTGTCCCACACACCCCGAACCTGGCGAATCCCACCCACTACAAGCTCATCGGGCCAGGATGGCTGCAAAGGATTACCCCCGCCGTAATAGCGGTCCCTACCCGACTCTGTTCTCACCGTGTACACGACGCAATAACGCCCGTCGCTCACGGCCAGTTCTGCGTCCGAGCAGTGCTCCTCTAGGTAGGCGAGAGTCTGGGGCAGCACCTGCCCGACCGTTCGCCTCATCAGCGAGACCATCAGCTCCACGCGTTCGGCCGGAGCCAAGAGCGGCAGGCGTCGCCACTCAGCGGGCACAGGCTCCCCGGCCGGAACCTCCCCCTCCACCGGTCGAATCGGACGACGACCGTACGTGTAGCGCCCAAGCAGCTCGTACTTCGACGGCTCGCGTCGGCCCCCAAACCAACCGAACAAACCCATCACAACCCCTTCAACATGGCGTCGATCATCGCCTGCAGACGCTGCTCCATCAACACTTCGATCCGCGACATCTCAGTGCGCACCAGCGGCTCCACCGGGATCGTATAGCCGACTTTGGCTCCGCCCTTGAACCCGCCCCACTCGAGGTAGCTCAGCGCTTTCTTGGAGTAATTGGCGCGCCGGCTCACTCCCAAGAAGTTCAGTCGCTCATTTGCAAGAGCAAGCTGCTGCTCCCGAGTGAGCATCCCGAAACCCTCCATGCGAGTGAGCTTGTCCAGCGGGACGATGTGGTCCGGCGAGAGCGGTCCTCGGGTCGGGTTGCCCGGCAGTACCCAGTCGCGTGCTGAAGGATCGAAGTTGGGATACAGGGGGTCAATCATGGAGTGAATTTCATCATTCGGGCTATTTCGTCTGAGCCAATTCCAGGTGGCGTCATCGACTTCCCGCACGACTCCGTAACGAGCCGGCGTTCTGGGGCCCGTCAGGAGTTTGACGTACTTTCCTGCATTCTTCACGGACATGACCAGGTTGTTCACGTAGCCGGCTGCCATGCCCTTCGCACCACCAAGAGCCTTCACGCCGCCCCCCATCGCCGTGAGGGCGCTCATCACTCCCGTGCCTTGCCGGCCTCCCAACTGCATCAGGTTCCCGAAGGCGGACTTCACGCCCACCATCGTGCCCTTCAGACCGCCCAGACCCACGCACCCCAGGGCCGCGAAGATGACGGACACTATTGCCTGGCCCCACGACTGCTTCCCGGTAGCGGCCAGGGCGATGTTTGCAACCGCAGCGACGATTCCGGCGATAGCGGCAATCGTGAAGAGCACCCCGGCAAGCGCCTGCCCGATGACCGGAATCCAGCACACGAGCAACGCGAGGATACCTGCAATCGCGGAGATTGCCTCCGCTATCTTGGCGATCCACATGGTGATTGTGGCGCCCCAGTTGTCCCACCAGGAGTCGTTGAGCGCGTCCGCAGAGGTGGCGCCCTCGATCGCATCGACCGCCCTTTGCGCCGCGGCGTCTCGGTCCACCACCGCTTGGTCGACGATTCGTATCTGCGCTTCGATGCGCCCCTGGGCGGCATCGGCGTCATTACCGGCGCCGCGCGCCAGACGCCGATAGCGGGTGTAAGCCTCGTCGTCGCCATCGTTGTCGGAGAAGCGGTAGTCCTCGGCGAGCCCCTGATAGTGGGCCCTGACTCGGTTAGCTTCGTCCCGCTCGTTCACGGCTTGCCGAGCCGCGTACAGGGCGTTGACCGTGTCTACCTGCACCCGGTCCAGTACCTGGGCGTAGGTCTCCAGCGCGGTCGCGGCGGTCCGAAACCGATTCTCTGCCTTTGACACCGCATCCACGGTGGTGTCGCGCGACTCCAAGAGTGCCGTTTCTGACTCTGCCCGGCTGGCCCCGCCCTCAAGTAGGCGCAAGTTGGCCGCACACCGGCTGATGGCGTCCGCAACCTGCCGATACCTATTGGCTCCATCGGACACAATGACCGGGTCTCCAGGAGTCGGATCCGACGATCGCCGCAGAGCCGACCAATCAGACGGTCCATACGACACGCTCACAACCCCTGTTGCCTGCACCAATACCTGGACCACGCACCGACCCCGCCGCTGCGGCCCCGGCACACGGCCACCACTACATGCAGGGTAACTATCCCGCCTCCATCCTGCGGAAGTATCGGCGCCTCTTTCCGGTTCGGGACGGGTCACATGGCGGGTTGGCGCGCCCTCCTGTCCGGTTCAGTCGAGCTCGGAGCCGCCCGGTTCAGTCGAGCTCTGATCCGCCCCACTCAACAGCGGTGAATCCAGTGCGCACGGGCGCAGGCCCGAATACCTGCGCGGGAACGGACGTGGACGCCTGCGCCTTCGAAAACACCATGTAGACGCGGATGAACGTGTCAGGCGCCATTTCATCCCCGGCAAAATCCGTGAAGGAGTAGCGCGCTATCGGGGCGTACTGGTCCGTGACGAAGGAGATCAGAGAATAATCGTTTGCCTGGATGCGCGGGGCCCAGAAGGTGATGAAGTCGGCGGCCTCAAGATCGTTCAGGCCCTGAGCAGCCAACGCCCGCTCAAGAAAAGGCACCACCTCATCCCTGGCGACCACCGTCCCCTCCCGTTGAACGAACTCGGTTTCAGGCACGCCCTCCCAGAATAGGTAGGGGTAAGACCTCCCCCGCGCATCGGTCAGCACCCCGTCAGCGCCGGCCTCCACCTGCCAACTCCCGTCAACGCCGGGTACGGCGGCCAACTCTGGATAGGAGGCCGTCACCTTCCCGTCGAAGTCGAAACCAATGTCCAGGCTCTGCGGCTGAGACGGGTAAAGGTAAAGCACCGGCTTGTAGACCACGGGCGGCTCCTCCTCAGCACAACCGCCCAAGAGCGTGACGCCCATCGCAAAGACTCCGGCCACGGCAAGAAGCCTGGTGTTGATGCGCCCCATAGTGCGCCGTCCTCCCATTCGCGGCGGAACTATTTGTCCGCCTGTTTCGCTCCGGCTAGAGCCTCTTTGAAATGTAGCTCATCTTCACAAGCCGCGAAACCTTACGCCTTCGGCAGCTGGATCTCCACCACGCAGCCGGCGCCGTGGTTGTGCATCTCCACGCTGCCGCCGTGGGCGTTCACGATGGTGCGCACGATCGGCAGGCCCAGCCCGTTGCCGCCGCCGGCGCCCGGGGTGCGGGCCCGGTCCGCCCGCCAGCCGGCAGAGAAAACCTGCTCCAGGTCCGCCTCGCTTAGCCCACCGCAGCCATCGCTCACGCACACCCGCACATCCTCACGGGTCTCCACCTCCACCAGCACGCAGGTGCCCGGCTTGGTGTAGGAGATCGCGTTGCCCACCACGTTCTGCAGCGCCCGGGCAAGCAGGCCCGGATCACCCACCACGTCGCCCGCGCCACCGGTCACCGCTCCGCGTAGCTCCACCTCCCGCTGCGACGCCAGCGGCTCCAGTTGGCTGACCAGGTCGGAGGCCAGGTCACTGAGGGAAACCGTCTCCGTCCCCAATTCGACGGCCTGCGTCTGCAGACCGGCCAAGGCCAGAACGTCGTCCACCATGGCTGCGGTGCGCTCGGCCTGCGCCACGATGTTGCGGTAGTAGAGGGACGGGTCCGGAGCGATGCCGTCCTCCAGGGCCTCCCCCATCGCGCGAATACCGGCCAGCGGCGTGCGCAGGTCGTGGGAGATCCAGGTGATCAGCTCGCGCCTGCCGGCCTCCACCTCGCGCTGCCGCTTTGCCTTCTCCAGCTCCGTGGCCGCCGCCATGATGACGCGGTGGCTGCGCAGGGAAACCAGGATGCCTGCCAGCAGCGCCACGGGGATGGTGGTGGCCAGCAGCAAGAGCGGCACCCGCACGGATTCGATCAGCATGAGCCGCACCCCCAGCAGCAGCCCGGCCCCCACGGTGAGCACCACGGTGACGGGGCTGAGCAGCACAGCCCAGCGCACCGAGCGGCGCGCCACCACGGAGGTGAGGCCGGCGCACGCCAGCCCCACCCCCAACGTGGCGGCCGCGACGATCAACAACTGCTCAGTCATGGGACTCCCAGCGGTAACCCCTGCCCCACACCGTGACCAACCGGGTGGGATGCTGCGGGTCGGCCTCGATCTTGCCGCGCAGGCGCCGCACGTGCACCGTCACGGTGGAGGCGTCCCCCACCTCCCAGCCCCACACGGCGCGCATCAGCTCCTCGCGGGAGAACAGGTGGTCGGGGTGGGTGACCAGGTGGGCAAGCAGGTCGAACTCGCGGAAAGTAAGGGCGAGCGGAACGTCGTCCAATGTGGCCTTCTGCGCCGTCAGGTCCAGCGCCAAATTCCCGTCAGTAACGATCTCCCGCTCGGGGGCCGGCGGCTGGGAGCGGCGCAGCAGGGAGGCCACCCGCAGCACCAGCTCGCGCGGGCTGAACGGCTTGGCCAGGTAGTCGTCGGCGCCCAGCTCCAGCCCCAAGACCCGGTCGGCCTCGGAGCCCTTCGCGGTGAGCATGATGACCGGCACCTCCACCCCGCCCGCGCGCAGGCGGCGGAAGACCTCGTGGCCGTCGATGCCTGGCAGCATCAGGTCCAGGATTATGAGGTCGCACTCGCCGGCCCGCGCCAGCGCCGCAAAGCCGTCCTCAACTTCGATTACTTGATGCCCGGCGGCGCGCAGGTAGTCGCAAACTACACCGCGCACCGTCGGGTCATCGTCAACGAGAAGCACGCTTGCCACTCGGTCAGCATAGGGCTCAGCCAAAGGTGAAGGCATTTGCCCTGATGTCCTTGTCGAACGTCAGCGTGACCGTGGAACCGTACGTGGTCTGCGGCAGGCGCACCAGGCGGTACATGCGCGCCCCGTCGATGGTGGCCACATCGCCCACCACGTCCGCCCCGCCCGGTTGGCTGGCGCCCTCGACCTGGACGCGGATCTTTGCCCCCGCCGGACCGTCGGCCACCAGGTACATCTCCTTGCCGGCAAAGCGGTAGCGCAACTGGGCGCCGTCGCTGACGGCCAGCAGGGATTCCTGGTCGGCGCTCCACTTGCCGGCCAGCGTCCACTGATTGGTGTCCGCAGGCTCCTGCGGGCCGCCGTAGTCGTGCTCACCGGCCACCAGCGGCTGGGCGTTGCCCATCGCGCGAGCGGTGCCCAGGTAGGTCTCCGGCGACTGCCCGCGGGTGTGGGTCAGCGTGTCCGTGGGCTGGCGCGCCGCCGCCCCGCCCTCGCCCAGCAGGGCGCGGATCTGGGCCTCGGCCTCCTCGTAGTCGCCCTCGCCAAAGTGCGTCCAGCGCACCTTGCCCTCGGCGTCGATGAGGTACTTGGCCGGCCAGTACTGGTTGCGGTAGGCACGCCAGGTGGCGAAGTCGTTGTCCAGCGCCACCGGGTATTTGATCTGGGCATCCTCTACGGCCTTGCGCACGTTCTCCGGCAGCTTCTCAAAGGCAAACTCCGGGGCGTGCACGCCCACGATCTCCAGCCCGGCGTCGTGGTAGCGCTCGTACCAGGCGTTCAGGTAGGGCTGGGTGCGCACGCAGTTGATGCAGCTGTAGGTCCAGAAATCCACCAGCACCACCTTGCCGCGCAAGTCCTCCAGGGTGAGCGGCTCGCTGTTGATCCACTCGGCGATCCCCGTGAACTCGGGGGCCGGGGCGGCGTTTTCGCTGCGTTCCAGCGCGGGCGCGGAGCCGGGCAAGGTGCCGGGGATCAGCTTCTCCTCGAAGGAGGACAGCGAGGGGAACTTGTCTACCGCCCAGGTCTGGATGCTCTTGTCTACCCCCGTGGCCACCAGCAGTCCGACGGCAATGAACAGGACGGCGATTACCCGCTGGAACCAGCCGCGCGGATTGGCCGCCCAGCCGAGTTTTTTGATGAGACGACGTCCCGCCAGCGAGATCGCCAGGAGCGCGCCCGCCATACCGGCGCAATAGATGGCCAGGTAGAACATGCCCTCGGCCGGACTGGCGGGCAGGACGGTGGCGATCACCCAGGCGTAGGTTGGCGAGCAGCTACTGAAGACCGGCCCCAGGGCGGCGCCGGTGAGCACCGCGCTCCACAGGTCGCTGCGCTGCGAGCGGGCCTTGTCCAGCAGGTGGTGGGCGCGGTCAAAGCGGGCCGCCCCGGAAAGGCGTGCCCACATGCCCGGGAAGAGCATGGCCAGACCCAGCAGGACCACCAGCGTGCCGGAGCCGATTGCCCACACGCGCGGATCGATGCTGAGGAAGGCCGTGGTGACTTTCAGCAACAGGGTGAACAGCAACAGAGAGCCGACCAGGGAGGCGGCGATCACGTAGGGCCGCGCCTTAGAACCGTGCCCCACGCTGCCTCCCACGATCACGGGCAGGAACGGCAGCACACAAGGTGCCAGGACCGTCAGGACGCCCGCGAAGAGGGAAAGAAAGGCAGTTACCAGCATGGCTCAGCCCTTCAGCTCCTTCAGCAGGCCGTCCACGGAGGTGCTGGCCCACTGGCGCACCTGCATCTCCTTAGCGTCCAGCTCGACGAAGGTGTGCTGCATGGTCACCCCGTACTGCTGACGCAGGTCCGTGTGCTGGTCGTAATCCACGCTCACCAGGGTGGTGCCGGCGGGCACCAGCGACGGGTCAGCGCTGATGGCCTCCGTGATGGAGCGGCAGGCCGGGCACCAGGAGGCATTGAAGAACAGGACGATCTTGTTGCCGGCGAACTTCTCCTTGGCTGCCTTGTAGTCCGCGTAGGTGACGTAGCTGGCCGAAGCCATCGCGCCATTGGTCATCGAGCCGGACATGGAAGTGGAGTGGGACATGGCGTCGCTCGGGGCCATGTGGTCGCCGGTCATGGCCGAGTCCGGGCTCATGGCGTCGGTGGGCTCCATGCTCATCGCGCCGTCCGGGGTCATCGCGTCGGTGGGCTCTGCCGTCATCATCTTGTCGTCAGTCATTGCCGGGCTCATGGAATCCGAGGGCTTACCAGTGCTGCAGCCAGCCAGCGCGATAGAAGCAATAAGGGCCAGGGGAATCAGTGTCTTCTTCATGGCTACAAGCCTGACGGCCCGGACATGACGGCCCCTAGAGGCAAGTTATTACCAAAGTCTTACGGCAAGCCGAGAGCGCGGTTACAGGGGCGGATGAGGGCGCCGACGGCTGGCGACGGCGGTCGGGGATCGGTTACTCAGCGCGGTCGGGTTGCCCGACGCCGCCAACAAAGGCTCGGTTGGCTGGTACGCGCTGCCTCCCAGTTAGTCCCTTCCCCGTCGACCTGCCGGCCCATAAGTCAGGCGTTCGCCAAGTCCTCTAGCTCGTAGCGTCGCGCCCGCAGCTCGCGCAGGCAGCCGTTCAGGACCGATCCATTGAAAGGCAGGGCTTCCCAATCGACCGCAGCTGAGGCTGCCAGCACCACGCCGGCGATTCCTGCAAGCGCACGCCCGGGCAGCCCAACGTCGTCAGCAAGCTGCCGCCAGTGCTTCGCCTTTAGCCCCTTCTTCTTGCCGCCAATCGAGAGGGCCATCTCGTCATCGCCGTAGACGAGGGTGCAGGGAACGTCGTATATCGGCGCCAATTCGCGCTCGAACTCGCTGCCCAGCAGGGCGATGTTCTTGGCGTGCAGGTCCCCGTTGCCGGTGGCCCAGGCAAACAGGAATTGTGTGAACATCTTCTGATTGGCCACCAACGGAGCGGCTGTCAGCGCGCATAGCGCGGCAATGACCTGCTCGGCGGTAACGTCGTACTTCGCGGCAGGCACCAATTCGAGGATCTGCGCCGCGTCCTCAAAGGCGATACGGCGGATCACTCCGTCGTCGCACGCGCGGTCAAAGCGTTCAATGAACAGCCCCTGCTCTCCCACGGAGTCGGTAACTAGCTGTGACTTGGCCACCGCCAACCCCAGCCGCTGCGCCGCCTGCAGGTGCGCGTACTCGTTTGCGACCAGGTGAGGGTAGCTGCGCGGGGTCAGCTTGACGATTCCCTCGACGTCGCAGGCACGCCCTGCGCTCCCCGCCCGTACCCTTGCGGGCAGCGAGATCATCAGCGCAGAGACCTTCTCCTGCACGCCGGGAAGGGACTTGCCGTCCGGTCGGTCCAGGAGGTCGGCAAACTTGCACGCGGAGAAGTCCCCGTCGATCAGGGGGGCACCCGGACCGGGCCGCTCACCAGGGGCAAGGATTTGCACATCGCCCGGGGTGTCGCGACCGACCTCCAACAGCAGGGCTAGCTCGTTACTTAAGCTGATTTTGCGCTGCCTAGCCAAGCGGGTCAGACGGTAGCCCTCCGGGAGGAGCCCAGCGAAGAAGGCCGGGATCTGGCCGGGCGGACAGACCACCTCGCCTGCGCCGAGCGGGAGGGATGTTGCCACCGGCGGGCCGGCATAGCCCTTCGCATAGGCGAAAACGACCTCGCCGCTCTCGGTTTGGGAGAAGTACGCAGCTAGCCGCTCGCCCTTATAAACGTCTGCGACGATCACGGGGCACCCACCTCCACCCGCACGCCCACGGCATAGGCCGCACGCATGACCGAGTCAAACGACGGCCCGGGCACGCCGTTCTCGATCTGGCGCAGCGTGCGGTCGGAAAGCTCAATCAGGTCGGCCAGTTGGCGCTGCGTGAGCCCGTGATGCTTGCGAGCCTTACGGATGGCGGCGCCGATCTGCTTGGTGAAGTTGGGGACGCCCGCACGCAGTTCCACCGTGGTGCCCGCTGTCATCCGCCTGCCCTCCTGGCTATCCCAAACCTAACCGCAGATCGGAAACATTCTTCCGATCCCACGAGACTAGAAGCCGTAGCGTCCCAAAATCAAGCATTTCGGAAGAATCCTTCCGAAACGTCACCCCATTGACGTCGGCAGGCACCGGAACACCCTATTTCGGAAGCATTCTTCCGATTCACCCACCGTGATTGTCTACCCCTTGCACGACGTTCTCTCCGGCCGTCTTTAAAGGCGCCGCCGGCCCCCATCGCCTTCATCGCGCCCCACGCCCACGCCTCGGCGCCCTGCCGCCGGCCCAACCCACTCTGCCTCCCCCTCCGCGCCCCAGCCCCCGCTCCGCCACCACCCAGCTCCACTACCGCCCGCGCCACCACCCACCACGTCTGCTTCGTCTCAGAGCGCGGCTGCGCCCCACACACCCCGGGGTTTTGGCTTAAAATCGCGGCGGTTTGCCTCCGGTTTGAAACGAGTCGATGCTGATGTCTACTTCCCTCGCGCTGGTGCCGGGCACGGTGGTTTCGGTGCGCGATGAGGACTGGGTGGTGACCTCCGCGCGCAAGATCAATAACCCGCCGAGCACGCTGATTCACGTTCGCGGCTTGTCGGAGCTGGTGCGGGACACTACGGCGTCGTTCTATTCGCACTTGGACAAGATCGAGGCGTTGACGCCGGAGTCGGCGCGCATTGTGGCGGACCCTTCGCCGCGTTACCGCCGGTCTCGCCTGTTCTTGGAGACCACTCTGCGCAAGACTCCGGAGCCGGCCACGTCGTCGCGGCTAACGGTTTCACCGCGCATGCTGGCCCGCGAGTTGAAGTATCAGCAGCACGCGGTGCGCAAGGCACTGGACCCGGGCAACGTGCGTCCGCGCCTGTTGATTGCGGACGCGGTGGGTCTGGGCAAGACGCTCGAGATCGGCATGATTCTTGCTGAGCTGGTGGCACGCGGGCGCGGGGAGAGCATTTTGATTGTGACGCCCCGGCACGTGTTGGAGCAGATGCAGCATGAGCTGTGGTGCCGCTTCGCTTTGCCGTTCGTGCGCCTGGATTCCACCGGTATTGCGCGGATTCGCCAGACGATTCCGGCTTCGCGTAACCCGTTCACGATTTTCAACCGGGTGATCATTTCGATCGACACGTTGAAGTCGGCGCGGTACCGGGAGCATTTGCGCCGCCGCCAGTGGGATGCGGTGGTGATCGATGAGTCGCACAACTTGACTAATGCGGGCACGCAGAACAACGAGCTAGCGCGCCTGCTTGCGCCGCAGACTGACGCGCTGATTTTGGCGTCGGCCACCCCGCATAACGGCAAGACGGAGTCTTTTGCGGAGTTGGTGCGTCTGCTGGATCCCACGTTGGTTTCACCGGGCGGGGAGATTGATTTCGAGGCGGCTAGGCGCCTGATTGTGCGCCGCCATCGTTATTCGCCTGACGTGGCCAGTGAGGTGGGGGCGGACTGGGCCGAGCGCGCCGAGCCCCGTCACATCATGGTCACGCCCAGCCCTGCTGAGGAGGCGATTGCCGCCGAACTCGAGTCGGTTTGGCTTTACCCGTCGCGCGGTGAGCAGGGTGTTTTGTTGGCCGACGTTCCGCCCACCTCCCCCGACATGTTGCCCGACGTTCCGCCCGCCACCCCCGGCAACGCCACCTTGCCCGCCGCTAACGCGGATTCCGCGCCGCTGCCCGCCAAGGGCCGCGACCGTCTGTTCGCGTGGGGGCTGGCTAAGGCGTTCTTGTCGAGCCCGGCGGCGTTGGCGGAGACGGTGCAAAATCGGTTGTCCTCGCCCAAACTCCAAGCCGCTGAGCGCGCTCCCCTGGAGCGCCTGGCCGAGTTGGCTGCCAAGGCGGGAGCAGAGAGCGCGGGCAAGTTCGGCGCGCTGGTGGCGCACTTGAAGAGCATCGGTGTGGGCAAGGGGTCGCCGCACCGGGCGGTGGTTTTTGCTGAGCGGGTCGCCACACTGAACGACCTGCACGCCCGCCTGCCCAAGGCACTCGGTTTGAAGCAGAGCGCGGTGGCGTTGCTACACGGTGGTTTGAGCGACGTGGAGCAGCAGGCCGTGGTGGAGGACTTCAAGCGTGGTTCCTCCGCTGTGCGGGTGCTGGTTACTGGTGATGTGGCCTCGGAGGGCGTGAACCTGCACGCGGAGTGTCACGACTTGATCCACTTTGACATTCCGTGGTCGCTGATCCGTATCGAGCAGCGCAATGGCCGCATCGACCGGTTTGGGCAGAAGAACTCGCCGCAGATTGTGACTCTGCTGCTCTCGCCGCGCGGGGAGCGCTTTTCGGGTGACATCAGGGTGCTGAGCCGCCTGGTAGAGAAGGAACACGAGGCACACAAGGCGCTGGGCGACGCAGCTTCGCTGATGGGTAAGCACAGTGTGAAGGCGGAGGAGGATGCGATCCTGGACTGCCTGGTGAGAAGTGGGGATTTGGATTCGGTTGCCCCGAGCCCTGCTGCGGACTCGCTGGCGGACCTGGATGCCTTGCTGGCTTCGCTTGGCGCGGAGACGACGTTCCCGCCTGCCGCTTCCGGTAGCGCGCACGCTCCTGGCACCGCCGCGGCCCACCCCACCGGCGAGCCGTACGTGAGTCACGGCCTATTCGACTCGGACGTGGACTATCTGCAAGAGGCGCTGTTTGAGGCTTTTGAGGACCCGGGCCAGAAGGTTGGTTGGGAGTGGGATCGTTCCAAGCGGGTGGCCAAGCTGGACACCTCGAAGCCGGCCTGCCGGGACCTGGTGGCGCGTCTTTCTAAGACGCTGCCGCAGGAGTACCTGCGCAACCGCCGGGTGCTGGAGAGCCTGACGCTGGCCACCGATGCGCAGACCGCTAACTTGTCGCTGACGGCCGCCAGGCGCGATGAGGAGTCCAACTGGCCGGGGCTGCACTACCTGAGCCCGTTGCACCCGGTGTTGGATTGGGCAGCGGACCGCGCCTTGCAGGAGCTCTCGCGTAACGAGGTTTTGGCGGTGCGCGGGGAGGTGGATGAGCCCACGTTCCTGTTCTTGGGGGCTATCGCCAACGGGCGCGGCCAGTTGCTTACGCGCACCTTCATCGAGGCCGATTCCTTGTTCCCTTCTACTGTGGACAGCTTGCCGGAGTTCTTGGCCCGCGTTGGGCTGGCGGACAACCCGATCAACCCTGGGCCGGTGAGCGTGGAGAGCCTGCAGCCGCTGCTACCTGGCGCGGTGGAGCTGGCCCGCAGGGAGCTGGACTCCTGGCGCTCGCTGGTGGACACGAGTGCAACCAGCGAGCTGCAGGCTTGGATTGCCCGCAGTGGGAAGTGGCTGGAGGCGATGAGTCTGATGCCGGACAGGCGGCAGATGCGCGAGCGGCGCTCGCGCGTGGAGGCGGAGCAGGCGCTGGCTAACCAGATGTTGCCTGCCTCCGCGCAGGTGGTTCCGCTGTTGGTGGTTGTTCCGCGAGACTGGCCCGCAGCTGAGGGGGAATTGTGAGCGCCTTTGAGTCGATTCAGGTTGTTGGCGACTGGGTGAGCGATCACTACTTCACTGCCACCGGCACGGAGACCTTTGCCCACGCTGCGGCTGCGGTGGTCAAGGAGTGGAAGGCGGAGAAGAAGGAGGGGCTCTCTACCCCGCTCACCCGCTTTGGCGCCGGGCGAGTGCAGCTTCTGCGTCTGCTCTCCCGCCTGGGCGAGGAGGGCATTAGCCCCACCTCTGCGCAGGCCAGCGCCGCGTTGCGCGAGATTCTGGGCTTCCCTCTTGAACCCCACGCGATCGCGTTTGAGCGCTCGGACGACTACTGGGCAGTCAGTGGTGTCCTTTTGGGTAGGGATCCTTCTGTTGTTTGGCTGGACGCAGAGCCTATCTTCGACAAGGAATCTGACCTGACGACAGTTGGAGTCGACGGGTTTGTAATGCGGGACAAGAAGGACTTTCCCATTAGCGCCGCGAAGGTGGTCTCTGAGATTTTCCTCTCCGAGACCGCCAACGATGAGGCCCACGACGTGGGCGAGGTGCGCTTTGTGGTGGTCAGCGCCGGCGCGCACTTATTCCTGGCGCACCGCGACCGCTGGGCGGAGGGACGCTACCTGCGCGCCGACGTTCAGTTGATTGCGGAGCGTGACGACACCCGTGCCGGTGGCGAGGTGGAGCGTTTCTTGTCCATCTTCGCCCGCCGCTGCCTGGAGCCCGCCGCCGACGGCGTGATCTGGTGGGAGGAGCGCCTCAAGGAATCGGTGACGCACGCAGTTGGCGTCTCTCAGGACCTGCGCGACGGTATCCGCGAGTCCATCGAGATCATTGCCAACGACGTGCTGGCACGCCGCCGCGAGCGCGGCTTGGACGTGTTTGGGGTAGATGGGCAGGAGTTGGCGCGCCAGTCTCTCCGGTTCTTGTACCGCATTCTGTTCCTGCTTTACGCGGAGGCCTCCCCGGAGCTGGGCGTGGTCGCCAAGGGCGAGGACAGCTACGACCAGGGCTACGGTCTAGACCGCTTGCGTGAGCTGGTGCAGATTGACCTGACCTCGGCTCGCTCGGCGCACGGCACGCACATCTACGATTCCCTGGCACTGCTGTTCCGGCTCGTCAACGGAGACCACCCCTCGCAGACGCAGAACTTCAGCACCGCCGGAGCAGAGTTCTCCCACGTACTTGCTGATTCCGGTGCCTGCGCCAATGCCGAGCGCGAGCTTGCGCCCACTGACGGCTTGACCTTTGAGCCGCTAGTTGCTGATCTCTTTGCGCCCGCAGCCACCGCGATGATTGACGAGGTGGGGCTCTCCAACACCGCCCTGCAGCAGGTGCTGGAGCGGCTGCTCCTCACCAAGGCCTCGAAGGGAGAGCGCGGCTTCATTTCTTACGCCAACCTGGGCATCAACCAGCTCGGCGCGGTCTACGAGGGCTTGATGAGCTACACGGGCTTCGTGGCTCGCGAGGACCTGTACGAGGTCGCCAAGAACGGTGACCCCGCCAAGGGCTCCTGGGTGGTACCGACCGCGCGCGCCGAGGGCATTGATTCCAAGCACTTCGTCAAGCGCACCGACCCCGTCACCGGCATCTTGCAGCCAGTGGTGCACCGACGCGGCTCCTTCGTGTTCCGCCTGGCGGGCCGCGAGCGCCAGCAGTCGGCCTCCTACTACACCCCGGAGGTCATGACGCGCTTCGTGGTCTCCCAAGCCCTGGAGGAACTGCTGCCGGGGCTGAGCGCTGACCAAATCCTGGAGTTGAAGGTCTGCGAGCCCGCCCTGGGCTCCGGCGCGTTCGCCATCGAGGCCACCCGCCAGTTGGCGGCGGCCTACTTGGAGCGCAAGCAGGAGGAGCTTGGCGAGCAGATTCCTGCCGAGGACTACGCCACCGAGCTCCTTAGGGTCAAGGCCCAGATCGCTTTGCACCAGGTGTACGGCGTGGACTTGAACGCCACCGCCGTGGAGCTGGCGGAGGTCTCGCTGTGGCTGGACACCATGCAGCCCGGCCTGAAGGCACCGTGGTTTGGTCTGCACCTGCGCCGGGGTAACTCCCTGATCGGGGCCAGGCGCTCCACGTATTCGGCTAGGTCCGTGAAGGACAAGGCTCACCTCTCCTCCCCCGGCGTCCATGCTCCCCTCACCGGGCTAGCCGAGGCGATGGCGCAGGATCGCCGCGAGGCCGCCCTGGTGGGGCGGATTCACCACTTCCTGCTGCCCGCCATTGGCTGGGGCGCGGCTTGCGAGTCCAAGGACGTCAAGGAGATCGCCAAGGCCGAGCAGGTGGCGCTAAAGGCTTGGCGCAACGCCATGCGCAAGAAGCCCACCGAGGCCCAGATCAAGCGTCTGCAGAAGGTGGCCGCTCGCGTGGAGACACTTTGGGCGCTGGCGGCCCGGCGCATGGAGATCGCCAACCAGCAGAGCACCCGCTTCATCGACTACTGGCCCCACCGCCGTCCCACTCCTCACCCCGTAGGCATCTGGGGCGTAAGCACGTGGGCCGAATGCGCTTTTGCGCCCGTGAGCCGAGCCGAGATCGAGGCCTCCCTAGCCAACCCGAACGGCGCGTACTCGCGCCTGCGCCGCATCATGGACGCGTGGTGTGCGTTGTGGTTCTGGCCACTCACTGAGGAAGTCGAGCCCCCGAGACTGGAGAGCTGGATCGCCGCCCTGGAATCCCTGGTGGGTGTGGGCGGCAAGCACCTCAATAACCGGGAGGAGGACACCAGCCTCGCCACCGCCGGCGGCTGGGCCGAGCTGGAGAGCCAGGAGGCCACCGACCTCGCCTTCAGCGGCGCTGCCTCAATCGACGCCGTGTTGGCCGAGCACCCGTGGTTGGGCGTGTGCGAGCGCGTGGCGGCCCAGCAGGGCTTCTTCCACTGGGACCTGGACTTTGCCCATGTGTTCCTGCAGGGCGGTTTTGACCTGCAGGTCGGGAACCCACCGTGGGTGCGACCGGACTGGGACGAAAACGCCGTGTACGCGGAGCACGACGCCTGGTGGCAGCTCGCGGAGAAGCCCCCCGAGGCCGAGAAAAAGAGGCGGATCGCGAGCGCCCAGGCAGACGCTTCATTTGTGCCCTTCCTGCAAAACATGGGAACAGAAATCCAATCCACCCGCGCGTTCTTCGGTAGCGAGGCCAACTACCCATTGACCGCTAATCTGCGCACCGATCTCTACCGGGTATTCATGGAACGAGCTTGGACCCTTGCCTCCCCCAGCGGCGTAAGCTCCCTGATTCACCCCGAATCTCACTTCACTGAAAAGGGAGCAGAAGACTTCCGGGCGCAGACCTACTGCCACCTGCGCCGCCACTGGCAGTTCGTCAACGAGCTGGCCATCTTCGAGATCCACCACCTCGTTGTGTACGGAGTACATGTCTATGGGACGGCCAGGGAGAACATCGGTTTCCTCATGGCGGCCGCCTTGTATCACCCCGATACCGTTGCGCGTTCGCTTCGCCACGATGGCAGCGGAGCCGTGCCTGGGTTGAAGGACGAGGACAACAATTGGGACACCCGTCCGCATTCACAGCGCATCATCCGGGTCGACGAGGAGGTACTGGCCACCTGGGCGCAGGTCGTGGACGAGCCCGGTACCCCGGCCCACCGGGCCCGCATGGTCTACCCCGTCAACACTGAGTCCCAGCGGGTACTAGAAAAGTTGAGCACTACCCCCCGCGTGCGTGAACTGGGACTACAGTTCTCTAGCGGCTGGAACGAAACCACTGATCGAAAGAAGGGGTATTTCGAGGTTGGTTCGTCGGTTCCGGAAACTTGGGACGAAGCAATCCTGCAGGGGCCGCACTTCACGGTAGGCACGCCGTTCTTCAAGACCGCTAACCCCACGATGAAAAGTAACCTCGACTACACCGAGATTGACTTGGAGGCTTTACCTGCAGACTTCATTCCACGCACTAATTACCAAATCGCATGCGAGCGCGAAAAGTACGACCGCGACTACGGCACCTGGCAGCTCCCGGACGGCACTAGGACACCCGAGCGAGATAACTACCGCTTAGCTTGGCGGCGTATGGCAGCTCTAACCGGCGAGAGAACACTGATTCCTTGCATCATCCCTCCCGGCCCCTGCCACATAGATAATGTCTTTTCCACTTTTGTTTATCAGGACGCAACGGAACTACTGGCCCTAGTCGGACTCTTTTCGGGGCTCCTGGCAGATTTTCAAGTCCGCGTTTCTGGCAACTCAAAGATCAACTCGAATCTAACGGAATCGCTTCCTTCTGTCTCTGAATCTGACTCTCTGATTGATATGTTCGTCGAGCGCGCCGCGCGCCTGAACTGCCTCACCGCCGCGTACGCCCCGCTGTGGGAGGAGGCCATGGGCACGCCCTGGACTCCCGATTCTCCGGCCCGCAAGGCGGCCGAGCGTCGGCAGCTCTTGGTGGAGCTAGATGCGCTGGCGGCCCTGCACCTGGGCATCACGGCGGACGAGCTGTGCACCATCTACCGCACGCAGTTCGGCGTGCTTCGCCAGTACGAGCGCACCGACCTCTACGACGCCAACGGCCGCAAGCTCCCCAAGGAGGTCGCAGCCGCCTACAAGAAGTCGGGCGAGGCGATCTCAACGGAGGAGCGCACCTGGGTGCACCCGCAGTCGGGCGTGGAATACGTTTTCGAGCTGCCGTTTACTACCTTTGATCGTGAAGCCGATATGCGCGCGGCCTACGCGCGCTTTGAGAAGATGATCTAGGAGCTTTAAGTGGAAAGCCAGGTGCTGCTGCCTCCCACGATTGCTGCCGATATCCAGGCGGGAATCGGGGACTACCTGGCGACCACCTTTGCCCTCACGGACGCCGCCACCCGCAACGCCCTCGAACGGTTCTTGGACCACGAGGAGACGGGCATGTTCAAGGGGCCGTACGTGCGCACCCGCCTGCCCTTTGCGCCCGGCAGCCGGGAAAACCTGCCGCTGGACTTCTACCCCTCCCCGCACACCCCCTACGGTCACCAGCTGGCGGCCTACCACCGCCTGTCCACCAAGCCCAACGGCACGGAGCGTTTTGCGCGCCCTCAACCCACGCTGGTCACCACGGGCACGGGCTCGGGCAAGACTGAGGCCTTCTTGCACCCGATCCTGGACCACGTGCTGCGGGCCAAGAAGGCCGGGATCACGGGCATCAAGGCCCTGATCCTCTACCCCATGAACGCGCTGGCTAACGACCAGTCGGCCCGCCTGGACGGCCTGCTGGTCACCTACCCGGAACTGACCGGAGTGCGGGTGGGCCTCTACACCGGCGAACACGGCGAAGGCACCAAGTTCGCCTCCAAGTACTTCACCACCGACCGCTATGAGATGCGGCAAAACCCGCCGGATATCTTGCTAACCAACTACAAGATGCTGGACATGCTGCTCCTGCGCAGCGAGGACGCCGGCCTGTGGCAGAAGTCGGCCACCTCCCTGACCTACCTGGTGCTGGATGAGTTCCACTCCTACGACGGCGCGCAGGGCACCGACGTCGCCATGCTGCTGCGCCGCCTGGCTGCCACCCTCACCTCCCACTGGCCCGCCGACCTTTCCGGCCTGCCCCAGCCCTTCACCGAGGCAGACAGAGAGGCGCCGCTGGGAGGAATGACGCCGGTGGCAACGTCGGCCACCATGGGCAGCGGGCAAAGCGCCTCCAGCCGCATGCTCGACTTCGCCAGCCGCGTCTTTGGCGTTCCCTTCACCGAGAAGTCCGTGATTACCGAATCGCGCCTCACCCCGGCCCAGTGGGCGCTGCCGGCCCGCCCCAACGCCCGGGAAATCGAGCACATTAGGGCCGACGTTCCCGCCACCGCCAAGCTCCTAGGCCGCCACTTGGACCACGCCCAGCGCCTTGCCGTGCTCCTGCCGCTGCTCTTTGAAAACGGCGAGGCGATGGTGGGCTGGGGCGAGGCCGATCTGCTTGACGCCCTGCGCGCCCACCCGCTCATCGTCCAGCTAGCCGAGCAGAGCCAAAGCGCCATCGCCCTGACAACACTGGCCGCCGCGCTGCTGGCGCGCGAGTCGCGGCCCTCGCCCGCCGCCACCACCGTCCTAACCCACTTGCTCTCCCTGCTGGCGCACGTGCGCGCCGTGGCCGGCCTGTCTGGGCTAGGCGTGGATACCCACCTGTGGATCCGTGAACCCTCCCGCATCGACGCCAAGGTCAACCAGGCCACCGAATTCAGGTGGAGCGACGACGTTCCCACCGACGAGGACGACGACGCGACCTACCTGCCCGCCATCTACTGCCGCCAATGCGGGCGCAGCGGGTGGGCCGCTCAGCTCAGCGCCACCGGGATAGACCTGGAATTTGCGGCGGGTGCCATCCGCACCGCCTCATACAAGCGCGATAGTTCCATTCGCTTCCTGATCCTGGCCACCGGCGAGGCCAACAGCGCCTCCCACCGCGTCAACCTGCGTTACTTCGACGCCCGCTCGCGCCGCCTGCTCTCCGTTCCCAGCGGCGAGGACGAGCAGTTCCCGGCCGTGCCAGTGCTGGTGCACGTGGGCACCGACGCTGGCGAGGAAGCCGCCGCCTCCAACTGCCCGGCCTGCGAGGGGCAGGACACCATTCGCTTCATGGGCTCGGCCATCGCCACCCTCACCAGCGTTGCGATCTCCAACGTGTTTGGTCACCACGCCATCGACGTGGCAGACAAGAAGGCCCTGGTCTTCACCGACTCCGTGCAGGACGCCGCCCACCGCGCCGGCTTCATTCAGTCCCGCTCCCACTCCTTCAACCTGCGCACCTCGCTGCGCGCCGCGTTCAACGAGGACGGGGAAACGATCACGCTGGACCAGTTGATCGATGCGGTGTTCGCAACCGCGCGGGCGGGAGATGCCAACCAGCGTTTTGCGGTGCTCCCGCCAGACCTGGCCTACCGGCAGGGATTCGTGGAGTTTTGGCAGGGGCCCGGAAACAACCGGACTTTTGCCACCGCCGCCAAGAAGATCAAGCACCGCCTAGCCTTTGACGCGATCCGCGAGTTCGGCATCGACAGCGCCTTTGGCCGCACCCTGGAGGCTACCGGCACCATCACGGTGGAGGTGGACGCGGGCAGCAGCGAAGCCCTGGCGCGCATTGCCAAGAGCGCATACGACAAGCGTTTTGACCAGATCGAGGGAACCGGCCCTCGCCCGGCAGCGTTGGTGGCGTGGGTGCGCGGCATCCTGCAGCGCCTGCGCCGCCGGGGCGGCATCTACCACCAGTGGCTGGAGGGCTACATTCGCTCCGGTGGTGACGGCTGGTACGTCAACGGCGGGCGCAAGCGCAGCGAGGGCATGCCCGGGATGGGGTACTCCCGTTCGGTGCCCCGCTTCGTGGCCTTCGGCAAGCAAAACACGGACACTCGCTTCGACAAGGCAGATACCCGCACCAGCTGGTACGTGCAGTGGACCAAGCGATGCCTGGAGGTCTCCAGCGACCACGCCCCGCAACTGCTGAGGTTCCTGTGCATGGCGCTCGAGGAGGAAGGAGTGCTCAGAGAGCACTCCACCAAGCAGGGCGGCACCGTCTACTCCATCAACCAGGACCGCGTGCTGCTCAGCTCCACCACCGATGAAGAACTAGAGGGCGGCGCGCTCAACCTGGAATGCGACATCTGTAAGGCCAACAACGTGCTACCGGGCGCGGTGGCTGCACAGCTAAAGAGCGCGCCCTGCATGTCCTCCGGCTGCGATGGCCACCTGCAGCCCACACGCGGGGACGCCCACAACTACTACCGCAACTTCTACCGCTCCCCCTACCCCAAGCGCGTGGTCTCCCGTGAGCACTCATCGCTGCTGCCCACCAAGACGCGCCTGGAGTACGAGACCGGTTTCAAGCAAAACCCGCCCGCCCCCGGCGCGCCCAACGTGCTCGTGGCCACCCCCACCCTGGAGATGGGCATCGACATCGGTGACCTGTCGTACGTGGTGCTCGCCTCCATGCCCACCAGTGTTGCCAGCTACGTGCAGCGGGTGGGCCGCGCGGGACGTCGGACAGGAAACTCGCTCATCCTGGCGCTAGTGCAGGGGCGGGGCGAGCACCTGCCCAAGATCTACGACCCGCTCTCCATCATCAACGGCGAGGTGGAGCCGCCCAGCACCTACCTGGAGGCCACCGAGATCCTGCAGCGTCAGTTCGCTGCATTTGCCGGCGACCGCCTGGCCCGCCTGGGGCAGGTCCCGGAGCAAACCCGTCAGCACAACGTGCTCAAGTCCACCGAACCTGACACCTACCTGGGCAAGCTGATCGAGCTGGTGGAACAAAACGGCGACGCGCTGATCGCCGACTTCACCTCCCGCCTGGCCCCGTATCTAGGGGAAAGCAGTATCGAGGCGTTGGCGCTTTGGGCTCGCCACTCCCTGCGCACGGACATAGAAAAGATGGTTCACACCTGGAACCAGGACCGCGCGCAGCTTCGGTTCAAGCTGGCCGCCATGCAAAAGGGCATCAAGCAGCTCGAGGCAGAGCGAGACAAGATCCGCTCCGTGCACGGCTTCAAGCCCACCGACACGCTGGAGAGGCTGAGCGACCTGCCCGCAGACCTACGCGAGGCCGAACGAGAGCTGCGCTCCGCCGTGGCACAGACCGCGCGGATGCGCGCCAAGTTGGGTGAGGACTGGTCCAGCCACTGGATCTCCATGCTGGAATCGGCTGGCCTGTTCCCCAACTACACGCTGCTGGACGACACCGTCACCCTGAACGTAGAGGTCACCAGGCGCAACCCGGAGACCACCGAGTTCGAGGCGGACACCAAGCCGTTCACGCGCGGGGCCAGCAGCGCGCTGATGGAGCTAGCCCCCGGGGCGGCCTTCTACGCCGACGGCCTGGAAATCAAGATCGACGCCATTGACCTGGGAGAAAACGCCTCCCGCGTGGAGCGTTGGCAAATCTGCCCGTGCTGCGGCTGGCACGCGGAGGTGAGCAGCGGCCCGGCTAGCGCATCCGGGCGCGTCTCCACCTGCGCCCGCTGTGGGGACGGCGCGATTGCCGACTCCGGGCAGAACATGGACGTGGTGCGCCTGCAGACGGTCTCCGCGCGCGTGTTCCAGGACGAGAGCGCCATCACCGACAAGAGCGACGAGCGCCGCCGCTCCTACTTCTCCGTCATCCCGCTGCCGGACCTGGACCGGCGCTACAGCCAGGCGCAGTGGTTTGAGTCCTCCACCGGCTTTGGTATCGAATACCTCAGCCGCGCCGACATCACCTGGCTGAACCTGGGGGCAACCTCCAGCGGCGCGGCCGAGCGCACCCTGGGCGGGCACGTGGTACGCACTCCCCTGTTCAGGGTGTGCTCCTACTGCGGGAAGCTCGATGGCAGCGTGAAGGAGAACTCCAAGGAGGAACACCGCTACTGGTGCAAGCACCGCTTGGACATCGAGGAGCACAACGCCACCATCGCGATCTCCCGCCACCTGCGCACCCAGGGCGTTGTGCTGCACCTGCCCAGTGCCGCAGCGGTGAGTGAGGAATTTGCGATCCCCACGTTGAAGGCCGCGATCCTGTTGGGCATGCAGAAGCAAATCGGTGGCACGATCGGCACGCTCTCCATCATCTCCCTGCCAAATACCAAGGAGAACGGCCCCAACTCGATCCTGATTCATGACCAGGTGCCCGGCGGCACCGGCTACCTGGCGGCCTTCAAGGAGCCGCGCCTGGTGCACGACGCTCTGGCCGCCGCCTGGGAGGTTGTCACCACCTGCAGCTGCGCAGAGGAAGCCCGGCGCGCCTGCCACCGCTGCCTGCTGCCCTTTGCCGACCACGGGCAGGTGGCCAATGTGTCTCGGGTGGACGCCCAGCGCCTGCTGGGGATCCTGTTGGGCATCGGCCCGGCCTCCCCGCGCCCTGACTTTGCGCGGTGGAGCATCTCTACCAGCCGCCCAGAGAGCACCGCCACCGAATCCGCGCTGGAGCTGCGCATGCGGGCGCTGCTAAAGCAGATGCTGGAAAAGGCCGGGGCGCAGATGACGGAGGTACCGGGCTTGGAGGGCCCCAAGCTGATTTTCTCTCTGCCCGGCTCAGACTTGAAATGGAGCCTGTCCCCGCAGGTTTTGCTGGGCGGCACTAAGCCCGACTTCGTGTTGGCCTGCACCAACCCGCGCATTCCCCGCCTGGCGATCTACACCGACGGGGCCGCCTTTCACGCGTCCAGCGCACACAACCGCGCTGGCGACGACGCCATCAAGCGCCACCACCTGCGCGTTGACGCCTCCCCCTCGATCCCGTGGGCCCTGACCGATCAGGACCTGGACCTGTTCGAGGCCCAGCTTCGTGACAAGCCGCTGCCAAGCGCGGGGGCAAGCGAGATCAACCCGCAGGTGCTGGACTTCTTCAGTGCCCAGTACGTGCTGCCTGCTCCCATCACTGCCGCGTTGTCGCGTGGCTCGATGGCGCTGCTGTGGGAGTGGATCGTGGATCCCGACGTGGAAAAGTGGACGGCCTTTTCCACCATTGCCCCGAGCCTGGCCTTGGTTAGCCAGTACCCGCTGGACCAGCAGACCGCACACAACGAGCTTGGCGTGGCCGAGCCCACCTTCAACTTCATCAAGAGCGGCCTATCCGAGGGCGAGCAAGGCAAATGGTGGGAACGCCGGGAAGGCACCATGCGCCTGATCGCGGGCGGAATCCCCAGCAGGGAGGCCGCCACGCGCACAATCCGCTCCCTGGTATACCTGGACGACTCCGCGCCCGCCGCAGCTGACTACCAGGACTCTTGGCGCGCCTGGCTCTACTGGGCCAACCTGACCGCCTTTGCCTCGCCGCGCGTCAACCGCGTGCTGACGGCCTCCTCCCCCGACGTCCTTGACGACCTGGATTCTCTAGGCGCATCGGCTTTGCCCGCCGACGTTCCGCCCGCCTGGCAAGAAATCCTGGACGACGCCGTTGACGACCAGGAACGCTCTGCCCTGCTCCAGATCGTGGCCGTGCCAAGCGTGGCGAAGCTGGAACTGCCGAGCTTTGGTGAGGAAATCGGGGGAACGCCCGTGCTGCTGCGCTGGCCCGAATACGGTTACGCCATCGCCTACAGCGAGGACGACCTGCCCACGCTCACCGCCAGCGGGCTTACCGCCCACACCCTGACCCAAATTGACCAGATCACCGCAAAATTGGTCCAACTGAGCGGAGGCAACTGATGCCCAACGTTGTTCTAGCCAGCCAGAAGAACAAGATCGACGGCTCTATCAAGGCCAAGGCTTACACGTTCCTGCAGAAGCTGCAGGACAGCGACACCACGCCCGGCCTGCACATCGAGCCCATCAAGAACGCTGTGGACCCGCGCGTGCGCACCGGACGCGTGGACGACTTCTTGCGCGCCGTGCTATTCCGTATCGACTGCGAGGGCGAGCCCGTCTACTACTACGTGGGCACCTTCCCCCACGACGACGCCATCGCCTACGCTCGCCGCACCGAGCTGCGCTTCAACCTGGCGCTCGGCGTGCGCGAACTACTGCAGCACCCAGACCCAGGGCCCGGTGACGCAGCCGAAAGCGGCAAAATGGATGCTGCCAGCGGTACCGATATGCCCGACGTTCCCTCCAGCCAATCCGCGACGGCGGCGCGAGATGAGGAAGGCGGGCGGAACGTCGTCCAAAAGGAAAACCTGCTCGCCCAAAACTGGGACCAGGCAACGCTCGAAAGCATCGGCATCTCCGGCCCGCTGGCCGGGCAGGCGCTAGCCGCGCAAACGCAAGCCGAGCTAGCGCGCGTGCTAGAAGACGCGCCGGAAACACAAGCACTAGTGCTCCTAGGGTTGGCGTGCGGCGAAAGCTGGGCCGCAATCAAGGAAGAACTCGGCATCAGCGAAACCAGCTACGAGCGTGAAGAGCAGGCACTCGCCGCCGAATTCGCCGGCAACTCCGGCGGGTTCACGTGGGTCGGCAACAACCCCGACAGCCTGCGCGAGGCCCTGGAATCCTCAGACATCAACAAGTGGCGCGTCTTCCTCCACCCAGAACAGCGCCGCTACGCAGAAGGAAGCTGGAAGGGTCCCTACCGGCTCTCCGGCGGCGCAGGAACAGGCAAGACGGTGGTGCTGCTGCACCGAGCACGCGCCCTACACCGCAAGCACCCCGGCGCGCGCATCCTGCTCACCACCTACACCCGCACCCTGGCCGACTCACTACGCACGGGCCTCGAACTGCTCGCGCCAGAGATCGAATTCGTCGACCTGGGGCAACCCGGTGTGTGTGTCAAAGGCATCGACCAAATCGCGGCACACATCATCAACCACGCTTCCAAGGAAGAACTCGCCGCGGCCGCCCACTGCGTGCTTGGCCGCGCCCGCCCCCTCACCTTCGGCAAGCGCCTAGGGGACAACGACGCCGCCAACCTGTTCGAACGCATCGGGGCCGACCACACCGTGCCCGACCAGCGCCTCCTCACCGGCGCGTTCCTAGCCAGCGAATACGACAACGTGATCCTGCCCGCGCGAATCACCAGCCTCGAGAGCTACCTGCGCGTGCCCCGCCCCGGGCGCGGCACCCCCCTCTCCCGGCCCCTGCGCAAGGTGCTGTGGGAGATATTCGACGAGTTCCGCTCCAACCTCGATGTCCAGGGCGTGCTCACGTATCCCGAGGTCGTGGCGCTGGCCGCGCAGGTGATGGCGACTCGAGGCGCTGGGGAGGCTGGTGTTAGTGAGGCCGGCGGCGGTGTTGGCGGCGGCACGGTTGACGGCCTTGCCGCCGGTGAGGCCGGCGGCGGTGTTGGCGGCGGCGGGAGGAACGTCGGCCCCCAGTGCCTGGCCGACCACATATTGGTCGACGAGGCGCAGGACTTCCACGCACTCCACTGGCAGCTGCTGCGGGCGGCCGCGCCGGAGGGCTCCGACGACCTATTCATTGCGGAGGACGCGCACCAGCGGATCTACCGCACGCGCGTGTCACTCGCTAAGTACGGGATCAACATCAGGGGACGCTCACGCCGCTTGCGGCTCAACTACCGCACAACAGCTGAGAACCTGGCCTGGTGTATCAACGTGCTCGAAGGAGGCAGCTACCTGGACCTGGAGGACCAGCCCGAGGACGTCAGCGAATACAAGTCGGTGCGGTCGGGCCCGGCGCCGCGCGTCATTCAGGCGGCGCGGGGGCAGGGTGAGGTCGATGCGATCGTGGACGTGGTGCGTGGCTGGATTGACCGCGACGGGACGGAACTGCAGCGCAACTCCATCGCCGTGCTAACCCGCTCCAGCGCGAAGGCAGATGCGATCAACCGGGCGTTGCCGAGTGCGGGCATCGCGTCTGTGTTCCCAAGGTCGGGCGAGGCGGTGGACGCAGACAGCGTGGTGGTCATGACCATGCACCAGGCCAAGGGACTGGAGTTCCGGTACGTGATCGTGGCCGGGGCCGGCGCGGACGAGCTGCCGTCCAAGTGGGCACTGGCCTCCATGCCCGAGGGCGAACGGGACGAAATACTGCTGCGGGAGCGGTCCCTCCTGTACGTCGCTGCGTCACGCGCCCGCGACGAGCTGGTGGTGACTACAACGGCCGAGCGGGAGTTCTAGGGCCCTACGGCCAATGCTTGCCAAAACTCTCTCTGCAACAACGCGACTGCCTTCGAAAACCCACTGCGAGAACTCGGCCTGATGATCACTCATCTCCTATATAAAAAACCGCAAACATCTAATCATCTATACCAAAGCAATGAACCCAAACAGAGGTCGCCCCAGGGCACACAAAGCACAAATAGGCAACTCTAAACTGGTTAGAAAAGCTAGGATTAATCAACATCTATTACATCAACTGCCGCGCCAAAACGCAAGCCAGGTCGCTAATACTTCTACAAGACCACGAACCACGGCCGCCAAATTCGCCACCCTAACCTTGCAAATAATACTCTCGCTAACATTCTCAACCCTTGGTTTCATCGCCCTAACCGACAACACCCAACAAAACAGCGAATACTCCAGCCTCTCCATCTACTACGGAATCGACAGCAGCGCAGAACTTCCAGACAAACTCTTCCCGTTTCACACTGGGGCCACGTTTGCCAAAACCCCAGAATTAAGTGAGATTAGGTTCGCAATACCAACTTCTTTACTGGGTCATACGTTTGCGCTCTTGGTGATACAAGACCATGGGACCCTTTTCGAGGAGGAAGATATAGAGAACGCTACATCTGATGTCGGGCAAGTAACCAACTGCACAAGACAGGCCGGCAAACCATGCATCATGATAAAAGGAACACTTGAGAAGGTCTACAAAACTATTCCATGCACCGGGAACCTTGGCTTTGTCGAGCAACTGGAGGAGTACACAACCGTCACCCTAGCAATGAGAATGAATCCGTTTACAGCCGGGACCCCATTCATAAAACACTTCAATCTACGATACTCAAACTACGAGTATCCGAATGCACCCGTCAGCGTGATGAAAAACGTCACTTTAGAAACTGACATGATTTTCCGCCCTCACCACATATGCACCACGTTGAAAACGCCTAGCGACCATCGAGTTGTATCGCATAGCAACGGATTTAGCTTTGCCGGATCAGAAGGCAGCAGTAAGGCCGAGACTAGAACTCCCGACGGAGGCTGGATGACATTGAAACGAAATGATGCTACAGCGATCGCCACGGTACTCTTCATGATAGCTGGAATAATCATGACTCCGATTGTTGAACACCTACTGAAGGCAGCCGGCCAATCCATTGGTCGACCGATGAAGAAACTGCATCATTTCATATATCGAACCAGGGCACGACAGGAGCCCCAAGCCGTTCCCCGCTCCCCTTTCACAGGGCACGGCAATAAATCTATGCCGACAAACCACCCTCCTTCGCCGAATCATTCCACACCCACCTCTACTCTGAACTAAATCGATGGCATGTGCAGGCGCAGCGAGTCAAAGCCACGATCGAATAACGCAATCGCGTCTACCACTGAAGCAAACAAAGCATTAACGCTAGGCAGTAGGATTGAGAGAGATTACTCATGAGGACCACTTGGAGTTTACCACCCTAACCCCCACTTTATGGAGGAGGCCAGCATATCACCGAGGGCACCGATCATGATTTGCGTCCCGATAGTCGTTTGCTCCGATTCACTTCCCGGTCTCACCAGTTCACCTACACCATACGAGGCATCTTCCAGATCCTGCTCAAGGTCGCGTGAAATCCGTTCAATTACTGCCGGCAAAGAGTTCCTGCCACCACCATCAAGAACGCCAGACTGGACGGATTCCCAGTCCACAATTGGATCCCCCTGCTCTTGCAAATACACGTTGAGAAGAACCAGCTCACAACCTTCTCCCCGATATTGCCACTCCCAGTTTGTCCCACGTTCTACATGTTCCCGAATTTCATTGAAACCAAATTCGTCGAAGTACCATGAGCGCCCATTCTCTGCACCAACCTGTACCTGTGGCGTGTACGGAAATGCGCCACGCTCTGAGGCATAGTATCCGGGGAAAAAGAGATCCCACGTGTTCCCCGTGCGAAGGTCGAAGTATCGCCGCCTAGCGGCCATGGTTCTCATGCAGGGGTCATCCGGGAAAGCGAATAGCAGTGCTAGCACTGTATAGCTACCGCACCATCTAGCCGAAATTGCATCTCTCAAGTATTGTCGTGAATTAGCCGCACTTATCAATGACATTGACGAATTACTCTGCTCGAACTTCTGCCGCACGCCATCTCGTTCACGAATAAATTGGGACTGTCGCTGACGCAGTCGCCCCATCACGGTCCATCTATCAGCGTAATCCCAACCAGTCGCGAGCCACATGGCGCAAGGTTAACAAGCTCTTCCCACTTGAGGGTGTAGTGGTGTCCCTGTCCCGCGTCAGACTTAGTCGCAGGGCCGTTGTGTAGGTCTTGAAGGAGAGCCCGTCATGGGAAGACCTCCAGGGATTTCGGTGGAGAAGAAGGCCAGGATTGTGTTGAGTGTCCTGGCCGGAGAGATGACTATTGCCGAGGCAGCAAGGCGTGAGAGGGTCAGCGAGCAGTGGCTTGGTCGGTGGAATGCTGACTTTCTTGAGGCGGGCAAGGCTGGCCTTGCAGCGGGCAGGCCCAAGCCGTCGACACGCGAGCAACAGTTGGAAACCCGAAGGCTTGGAGCTAACCCAGGCGCTTGGCGAGGCTGCGGTAGAGATCCGGGTGTGGAAGAAGTCTGCGCAGGGCAGGCTGGGCCCTCTTCGAGGACCTCGAGGTAATCCGCATCGAAGCAGACACCCGCCGACCGTGGGGGTTCGTCAAACTGATCGGCATGCCCTTTTCTTAACTGGGAGGCTGGCAGGCCAAGGCCCGCCAAGAGAAAAGACCCAGGGGGCCATGGCCTTGGCCCGCACGTACGGCTGCGCGGGAGTTGGTGACCAAACACGCGCTGCCCCATGCCAGCGTGAGGTGCACCGCAAGATCTGGGCCCTGACCCGTCATGACGGGCACAACGTTTCCCAAGCAACCGTGCTGCGTATCGTGCGTGATGACGGGTTGATCTGGGCCTGGCGGTAGCAAAAACAGCGCCGGGAGCTGGCAAAAAAGCCTAACTCCGCCTTCGTCAGGAACCCGACCGGCCCGAACCAGGTGGGGCAGCTGGACTTCAGCGAGTTTTCAGACCACCCCCGGGGCGGGACTTGGCGCATTGCCGGATGCCGCCACTGGTTCTCCCAAGGTACGAACACCCCCCCCTTTGCACGTCTCGCCGATTGCGAACCAATACCAGGCTTTTAAACGCGATCGAGCTCGCCCTGGCTGACCACAGCACGGTGTTCGGCTACCGTCTTCTCGAGGCAGTAGACCCCGACACCGGCGAGCTGGGCCCAGCGAGGAGGATTGTGACCGACAACGGCGGCCCGTTCAGGCCGCTGAACTTCGAGGTATTCATCATGCAACACCCCGAACTACGCCACGGCCATGCGCGAGTGAAGTCCCCCAGCCAGAACGGATCACGCGAACGTGACCTTGAGCACGTTAAAGAAGCGACGGGTTCTTCCTAGACGCGCATCTGCCACGCACAAGCCTGTGGTTGAACGAGCCGAAGACTACCGAGTCGAGTACAACACCCAACGCCCCCACGAAGCAATCGCTTTCAACCGCCCCCTGGATGCCCACCTCGGCCGAGCCAGCGCGACCATCCCCACCTTTGAACAAGAAGCAATCCTGCCAACTACTTGACGCGGGACACCCACACCAACAAAACGAGGCAAATAATTGACGCTGGGCGGCTTTGTTGCCCCGGTTATTAACATCAGGACGCGTTCCTCACCCAGCGCTATCTTTTGTTGTCCCGCCCACCCCTTTGCTGCCTGAGCCGACCGTCCTGCGACACCACCCAAAACACTTACACCGCCGACTGGAAATATTCATCTATCCATTAGCGCTGATGCAATGTGCAAAATTTTTAGTATGCCCCACAGACATCTCACAGCTCGATGGGAGGCAGGCTTTCAATCAAATTGATCGAATCCCGAATTTTTGCAACTCCGCTACGTGCTGGAGACAATGCGCGCCGAATGGCGGCCGAGGAGCGCTCCGCAGGCCTCATGGACTCCAAAAGGGAGTTCATTTGCTCTGCTACGTTTCCAAGGTCTGCTAGAGGTTGGATGCTTTCGTTGTAGGACTTAGCCGGCCGTTCATCGCCAGGCAGGTACTCGATTGCAATTTCTCTGACATTTCGCATCGAGGCGTGAACTCGCATTGTCGTAGCGAACATTTTCTCGCCTATATCCCCTATTTTATTGGCAGGCCCTTTGAGGTGCTCGGCAACTCCAAATGACCAAGTCTTAAGTGCAGCCGACGACAAAACTTGGGGATCGGGCTCAATGCTGGCGGCGTCGCCCAACTTCTTAATCGCGTCTGGCCCCTCAGCGATAATCGATGTTAGTTCTTTTAACTGCTCTTCCAAAGTTGCGAGTTCGTCGAATAATCCTGGGGCGTCGCTTGAGCTGGTGTACGTGGTTGAAGCGGGAGAGGGGGACTCGGATTCGACAATTGGCGCTCCACCTTTCGGGCCTGGAGAGTTTGTGACCGCTAATGAGAGCTTGGTGACGGCTGCATTGTAGGATTTGTAAAACCGCTCGGCAATCATGCTCATCGTTTTTCGCCACTCGGCCGTCCCTGCTCCAGCCAGGATTGCGTCTTCGATTATTATCCACTGGCGATCGGCTGACTGGCGCGCAATGTCGTCATCTGAGTCTGGCCTGAACAGCTTGGGGGAGTTGAATAGGACGATTGGTAGAATTAGTTCGGGTACGTCACTTTCTGTTGTGGCACTCAGGTATAGGTTGTACTCTTTTCTGCAATTTTCGCTATTTAAGTAATTTGCACTCAGGAATGGGATGAATACGCTAGCGGCCACCACCTCCGCCTCAAGTCGACTTTTCCATATTTCACCCCACTCAATGCTCTCTTGATCGAGGAACGCTTTAATCCTTATGCCATATTTTGCTTTTGCGAAATAGGTAAGACTTTCTTTGAAATGCCTAATGAAGTTATTGTGATTTTCGTCCTCTCGGGCGTAGCTTAAGAACACGGCCACTTCAATCTCTTGTGGATGCTGAGTCTCACTGGTGGTGCACATGAGTTTTCCTGTTACATTTGCGAGGGCTGTTAAGGGAGCTGAATGCTGGGCAAAGAGAAGGCTAGTGCCCTAAGTATTACAGGCTGGAAGTATGTGTGTGAGGCGCACAGGTGGGGCTGTTGATGGTTTGGGCGCGTTCTGGGTTTCATACCTCCAGCGTGGTGGTTGTCATTATGGTCTTGTATCGTACGGATGGCAGCGTGCCTAGATGCCGTTGACGGCATCTATTATCTGCAGTTGTGGCAGCACCTGGCAAGGTGCGGCCGGTCCAGAGTCGGAGGTCGCGCGCGATTCTTCTGTGAGGGGGTGTCCCCATGTGGTGTGTAAAGCAGCCAGGGGTGGTTTTGCGGCTGGTTGTGGGTCGTGGAGGGTGCCGGTGCGGATCATGGCGTGCAGGGGGAGGATGCGGCGGTGGGCCAGGGCGGTGAGTGCTTGGTTGTGGCGTTTTCCTTGGTCCCGTTTACGCTGGTAGTAGGCCTGAGAGACCGTATCAGAGCGCAGGGAAGCGAAGGCTGACAGGAACATGGCTCGTTTGGGTCTTTTCTTTCCGGCGTGGGAGACATGCGCTGCACGTATTTATGAACCTGAACCGTCCTGGGTTTGGTTTCGGTGGTCAGCCTGAAAGGATTGACCTATGCCGAAGCGTTTGGCCCCAGAGTTCAAGTCGCGTGCTGTTCGTCTTGTCAGCGACCCTCTGGCATCGGAGCAGACAGTCTCCCTCACCAGTGTTCTACGAGTGGAAGGGCATCAATCTCGGGGTGGGGTATGAGACGATGCGCCGCTAGTATCGCGATCCCAGCCTGAGACAGGATCTTGAACAAGCCCCATCAAGGAGTGCGAGGTGGCCCGCCTGCGGCGAGAAAACGCTCAGCTCCGCCAGGCCGGCGAGATCCGGAAGGCAGCCACAGGCTTTCACCAATAGAGCTCTGTCTCTCTGTACCCGAAATGATTGCTTTCATCGACGCGGGCCGGGCCAGGAGCGGGGGTTGAACGCATCTGCAAGGCTCTCACCGAACACCGCCAAGGCGCCTTCATCACCGGAGCGAGGGTATCGCAAGGCCAAGAACCCTACGCCCTGGCGGCGCTGCTTGCCAGATGCCGCTTTGATCCCCGTCATCGAGCGCATCCACCAAGAGAACACTTACGTGTACGGGTGGCTAGATGTGGCATGCCCTCAAACACGAAGGCTAGGACGTGGGGCGCGAACAATACCGAGCCTGGCTGTCGAGAGAGATGCCGGGCTCAAGGGCGTTGTACGTGGACGCAAGGCAGTACCAACCAGGAGCGCTCCTGGGACCGATACACGCCCAGATCTGGATGAACCCCCGGCTTCGCACGCAGTGCCCCTAACCAGTTGTGGGTTGCCAACATTACTCACGTACGCGCAGCGGGTTCGTTTACACCGCCTTCGTAACAGGTTGGGTTCAGCCGCAAGATCGCTGGCTGGGCAGTGAGTAACACACTCAACGCCCAGGCTCTACCCCTGCAAGCCCTGGAACAAGCTATCGCTACTGCCAAGGGCAGTGTCGAGGGATTGGTCCACCACAGCGATCACGGCAACCAGATACGTCTGTATCGGCCAATCCATGGGCGCCTGGTCGAAGCAGGAATTGATGCCCCTAACGGCACCGAAGGAGAATACTTGCGACAACGCACTGGCCAAACCCTAAACGGCTCATGCGCGAGCGAGTTGACCTAACTTCCCAGCACTGGGCCGGACTGACCGAAGTCGAATTAGCAGGCCCTATGCTGGGTGAACTGGTGGAACAACACCCGCCTGCACAGCCACCTGGGCTATGCCACACCCCAAGAAACCCAAGACCGCTACTACCAACACCACACCCACCAAATGAACACCGCCTAGGAACCAAACCCAGGACGGTTCAGTCGCTAGTCCCGCACCCACGTTACGAAAGACCTCGCTACAAGCGGGTCGTTCCCCTAATCAGCGGTCACCAGCGCCCAACTGTCGTGGGTGACAACACCCCCCGGATCATTGGTTAGACAGGGGCAATCCATCATGCCCACGACAGCTGGCCGAGCCCGGAACAACCGAGGCACAAACAAGGTAACGGCCCCCCTCCTACGAACCGCTAGCGCGACACGAGCCGCCCGGCAGCCTGGACGCCCGCCTCTTATTCATCGAATCATCCCGCGCCAACGGCGTTGCGGCGTTGGCGCGGGATGGGGCTACGCAAAGCCCGGCTTACCCGAGAACTCCTACTTCCCGCGCACCGCCCCGGCCTTGCTTCGCGTGCCGCCGCTTCCCTATCCTCCACCGAGCCCCGGCAACGCCTCGATCAGCGCCCGCACGGGCCCGGGCAGCTCGGCCACCTGCTCCCCGCTCAGCGGCTCATCCACCTCAGCGCAGGCCCGCCCCGCCCAAACGCGGACGCCCGCTGTGCCGCGCACCACCCGCCACCTGACGTCCAGATCCCCGTCGCACCACACCTGGTAGCGCCGCGCGCGCACATTATCGCGCTCGGCGTCCAGCACCGGCTCCACTTCCACCGCGCGCCACACCTCGTCGCCCGCACGCACGTGCCACGCCCCAAACGCCGGGTAGTTCTCGATTCCGTCCTCGCCTCGGCCCCCGCCTGGGGAAGCCACGAACTCCACCGCGCCTTCGGGTAGGTAGGCGGGAACGCCGTGCAACTGGGCAAGCGCTCAAAGAGGGCGCGCGATCATCACCTCAACGCGCCCGCGCACGCCAGTACCCGGCCCACCGCCCGCCCCGGTGCCCTCCCCTGCGCTCTCCCCAGCCCGCTCCCCCGGGCTCTCGATCTCACCCCGTCCGGCCACGTACCGGCCGCGCAGCAGCAGCTCGTCGTCCTGGCTGGGCAGGGGGCGGTCCACCCAGATCTCGGCGCGCTCGCCGTCCGCCACAGTGAATAGCACCTGCGGCCACACCCCATAGGCCCTCACCTCAGGCCACGGTGCCACCGCGCACGCTCGCCCCCGCAACAGGTATTGCACTCGCGCGGCCGGCCAGCCACCGTTCGCCGCCTCTACAACCAGCGTGGCGGGCTGGAAGAAATCGCTCGCCCTGCTGCCCTGCCGCCCGGCCACTTTCGCACCTGCACGGCCACGGCCCATTGGCTTTGCAGGGCGTCCCCTTTCCGCTCTACCAGAAGATCCTGACGATGACCGCCAGCAGCAGCACGCCCGCGAGCGCTAGGAAGTGCTTGCCCCCGTAGGTCAGGCTCGTCGGCCCCGGCAGCGGCTTGAGCTGGCGCTGGAACTCCCTAAACCACGTGCCGCCCTGCGCCGTGTCCCTCTCGGCGAGCTCCAGATACCAGTTCTCCTGGGCAGCGCCCCAGTACTCAGACAGTTCCGACAGCGCATAGGTCACGGAGATCGGCAGGGCGTCCTCTTCATCCAGGATGGTCACGATGGACTTGCGGTTGAGGGCGTTGACCACAGCAGTCGCCCCAACCGACCAATCTGAGATCTAGGCCCGCAACGGCACACGCGCCGTCGGCAACTATCACGCTGCAGTTTTCACCGCTTCAGCACAGCTAGGATTCGGGATCCCGTGCTGCGGCTTCTGAAGCTATATTCGAAGCGTCGTAGGTGTCTCGATGGTCTTCCCAGTGCCAAGTGTCACAGCCATGTAGACACCCTGGGTTGGCTTCTGAAGAGAGTTACGCGAAACGGCGACCAGACTGCGCCCGAGTTCCGCGTCCACAAACCAAGTTTCGTTTGTTCCGGCATCAAGACGATATGGAAGCTGCGGGCCATTCAGGTCTCCATTAGGTACGTAGGAAATACCACCCCCTCTTGAGCAAAGAGCAACCGAATCAACCGTCACTGATGCTCGGCCGTGGTTGGTGACCTGTACACCGACGACCTCGGGGCCGTAGAACCCCTGCTTGCGCAGGTCCTCTACGTTGCGAGACCTCCCCGCCTTTTCAACTGGACCGGTAAAAACTCCTCCACGACCTCGCACGCATGTAGCAGCGTTGCCTTTGGGCGTCCACCAGACAGAAGCCATTGCCCGATCTGCCACCCGAGCGACAGTACTGCGACCAGTAGCGAAATGCTCGCGATTACGAGCGAGACGATAGCCAAACTCATCCTCCAAGCGTACGGAAAGGTACCCACACTCTGGCAGGGACGGCCAGCTCGCCTCTTTGACGTTCAACGCCGGTGGGCCCGTGATGCCCACTGTCGTCAATTCGACCTCCGATATCCCTGAGGTGTCTGAGACTCTGCATGGTGTCGGGCACGCGACCTGCACGTTTATTCAGCCCATCAAGATTTATGGCGTGATCGGTTATCTACATCTAGGGATGGAGACGCTTAACCAGGGGTGGCCAGCCGCAGCAGGTCCCACCAGTAGAAGGCGGTGTCACCATCGCGGAAGCAGACGCAAGCGGGCCCGCTATTTCCACCGCGTAGGAGTGGTTCTTCCTCTCGCTTGGGATCCTGCTCCTGGCGTGGTCCGTCTACTTCACCATCGCCTCCCAGGTCAGCCGCCGCCCGATCGTCCCCGCCAGCGACCCGTGGGCCGAGGACGGCCAGCACTTCTCCCACTTCTACGGCTGGGCTTGGCGGAGGATGATGCAAGACCGCAAGAAGACCACGCGCCGCTCGACGCTGCTCAGGTGAGCAACGCCGCTATCAGGGTCACCGTCAGCACCCCCAGAACGAACACCAAGGCTTTGAAACCGAGGGGCGTCTTGCCCTGGGCGTTGACCGGCTCACTCTCCCACGCCGATCCGTTCTGGGCCAAGAAGCGATAGTCGCCTGCCTCACGCGCAGCGGCCTTACCTCGGTATCCCTCCGCCAACAGCTCGGCGGGCGACGTTTGTTTTCCGACCGATTCAAACCTCGCGTCCAGCTGGCCAAGCAGCTCCGGCAGGGCGGTGTGAACGTCGTCCACGTGGGAGGCGGGAATTCCGCGCGGCAGCGTCTGGAAATAAACCCTCTCCACCACCACCCCGTCGCGGTAGGTGACCACCACGCCCGGCCTGCCCTCACAGCCTTGGCGGGTGAAGAAGACATCTTCCGTTGCCCACGCCCGCTCCACCTTCACCCAGCCGTGGACCCGCGCAAACTCGTCTATGTCAGCGGCCGTGATTGCAGTGGACTTCTCCCTGATCTGCTCTATGAACGCCAATGCCACAGACGCGTCTTCCTGCATCACTTCTGCCCGCGTCACGCTGGGCCTGCTGACAAACACGCCGACCGTGACCTCGGGCTCCCGGAGCCTCACGATGAGTGTCTTGCCTTGGTCTAGGTCCCAGGTGTACTTGGTTTCGCCGCCCGTTTCCTCGCTCCGGCCTGCCCCATACCGGGAGCGCACTTGAGCGATTAACTCCTCCGGCTCCGCCACCGCAGGGAAGGTTGTGGTGACACGGTTAGTGCCGGGCAGGCCCGCGACTACCGCTACCTCGGGCGGACCACAGATAGTTGCATAGTCCGGGATACCGAGCGGGTGGCTCTCCGTCAGCTGCGCTGGGCCACCAGTCCCACGGTTTAGGTAGAAGAACTTATAGGAGTCGGAAAGCACGGTCCACCCGCGCTCACGCGCCAAGCGGGCCAAGTTGTATTGGCTCTCTGCCGCGTCGGTGGCGACCAGCGCCTCGATGTGGCCCCACACCGTGCTCACGGAGATTGATTGGAGCGTCCCTATCTCTGCCGGTCTTGCCACCCAGAGTTCCGAGGTGGCCTCGGCAGTGGAGCACAGGTGCAGGCGAAGACCACTGGGCCGCTGCCACCAGTAGTACCCCGTCCCCTCCTCCAGGCCGGGACAGATTCGCGGCGTGCCGAACTCAGAGGAGAACAAGTCGTAGGCGATCTCCAGGCTGGTGAGGATCTGATCCTCGTCGGCGTATGCGGCCTCCGGGAATGCCTCCATGCTGGCGCGCAGGTCGATCCCGTATGCGATCAGCCCCGTGGCGTCGAATTGAGCTTGGCTTATCAACCCGAAGTCGGCGGGGTTCAGCGCCGGGCTCGTGGCGGTGCGGCGCGTGAGCGTGTGGGACGGGCCGCTCAGCGGTAGCGGCCAGCTGACGCGCTCAGCGGCCTCCACAAAGTCCACGGTTCTCCACGCCAGGGATTCGGCTAATGGATCCATACCTCAACCTCACTGTGCTCGGCACTTTCGCCGCAAGTCTGTCACAAGCGTTGCCTGCCCCGCCTCGCCGGTCAACCAATTGCCTTTACCGGCCGCCGAACTAGGCTGGGACATCCTGCCCGCTCGGCGCGAAGCGAGGCCCGTTAACGGGGGCGTTCGGCGGTACGACGTTCCTCCCGCCCTGCTTCGAGCCCAAACCGCCCCCTGTCTGCGCCGCACCTCCTTGCGCCTACCAAAGGCGCCAGACCAGGAGCGCCAACAGCGGGATAAGGAGCGCGAGCAACCACACGTGCTTACCGCGGGTTTCCTTAACTCCCAACGGATGCGCCTGAAACTCGAGGGCAACCTGCTGGGGCGGCTGGTAAACCAGTGGGTAGTCCACCACGATGGGAAGCTGATGGCTGTGGTGCTTGACCGTGATCCGCGAGCGCCGGTTGGCCGCCCAGAACACGTAGCTGTCCACGTCGTCTTGTTCGTCTAGGTGGCGCCACGGACGCTCGTATCCAAACCAGGACGACTCCACTAGCTCGTACTCCCCGCACCGGCTCTCCAGCTGCTCCAGTAGGTCGTCTTCCAGCCCCCACCGTCCTCTTTCCCCGGCCAAGGCTCGCGAACCGGGCATGCAGTGGAACAGGATCTGCCTCACCGCCGCGTTGTGGTAGTCCACCACCACCCCGGGCAGGCCCCACGGTGCGCGCGGGCTGAGGAAGACTTCCTTGCCGTCCTCGTCGCACTCGGTCTTGGTCCAGCCGTGTTTTGCGGCAAGCCGCTCCACGTCTGCCGCATCCAACGGCTCGCTACCTGCAGTCAGCTCCTCCACCACGTCAAGCGCGTAGGACAGGACCTGCCCCCTATCCAGCAGGTCCTCCCAGCCTGCGGGTTCCTCCCGCACCACTAGCCGCGCCTGTGCGCCGTCGCAGGACAGCTCCAGCACTCGCGGCCCCACTCGCCACGTGTGCTTCTCCCCCGGCCCGGCCCGCCCGTCCTGTTCGGCCTCACTTTGCCCGGCCTGCCCGCCCTCACCTTGCCCGGCCTCGGCGGAGCCAAGGCGCGCGGAGAGGGCGGCAAGCGAAACGTCGTCCACCCACTGGTTCGGCAAAGTCAGCGTCAACCTGGTGGGGCGCAAGCCGTTGCCGGTCACCAACACCTGCGGCGGGGTACAAATGACACCGCCAAGCGGCTCGCCGCCCGGGTGGCTCTCCGCCCGCTCCGCGCCAGGCACGCCGCCGGAGAGGAAGAAGTACTCATCCGAGCCCGACAACCGTACCCACCCCTGGCTGGCCGCAAAACTCAACAGGGACTCGCGGTCCTTGGACCACTGGCCACCCATGAGCTCGGCCGCCAACTCCACCAGGCTGCTCTCCCCCGCGCTGGCCTGCTCCGGGCTCGCCGCATCGCCCGGGTCGGTGCTTGCGGCGGGAGCCGTGGCGACCTTTTCGACGTCAGAAGCCAGGCCGGCACCTCCCACACCAGCCGGCCCGCAACCAGTCACCCACAGCTCGACTGCTACTTCGTCGGTGAAGACCAGGTGAAGCCCCAGGCCGCCGGGCAGAACCCACCAGCGATATCCCGTCCGCTCGTCGCCGGTAACCGCCATGAACGGCACATCAAAGTGGTCACACAACAGCTCAAAGGCTTCGTTGAAGTCCTGCAGGATGCTTTCCTGGTCTTCCTCGTCTTCGGCCTGGTCGTAATTCGCCGCCGCGCGCAGGTCGAGGCAGTATGCGCTAATACCGGCGGCGTCAAACCGCGCGGTGGCCTGGAAACCAAAGTCCGCCGGGTCCAGCAGCGCGCTCCTGGCCGTGTTCTTGGTGGGGGCCGCTTCCCCGTCCGCCGGCAGCAGGGGCAGCGGCCAGCTCGCCTTCTGCGCGGCCGCAACGAACGCGACAATCTCTTCGACCAAGCTCTGCGCTAGCTCATCCATGTTTCCTCACTCACGCCGGGGCCCAGAGAGAGTCTGGCACACGCGCTTGCGCCGGAGCGGAGAGTGCGCGCCCCAAGGACGTTTCACTGCCGGCCCGCCGGTCTACCGGTCTACCGGTCTGCCGGTCTGCCGTCCTGCCGGCCTGCCGTCCTGCCGGTCTGCCGGTCTGCCGGTCTGCCGTCCTACCGTCCCGGCTCAACGCTTGGCTCACCGTGCTGGGAGTTGGCTAGGCTCGACCCCATGCGATTTTCCTGCGTTCTCTTCGACGTTGACGGCACCCTGGTTGACTCCGCCCCCGTGGTGATCGACGTCTTCGAGGCCACCCTGCCGACGCTCGGCCTGCCCGTCCCGCCGCGCACCGAGCTGCTGCGCCAGGTTGGCCCGCCGCTGTGGGAGTCGTTCCCGGACCTGGGCGTTGCGCCCGCCGACGTGCCCGCCGCCATCACCGCCTACCGCAGCCGCTACGTGGAGCGCTGCCTGGAGCCGCCGCTTTTCCCCGGGATGGACGACGTTTTAGCCCGCCTAGCCAGTGCCGGCCTGCCCCTGGCCACCGCGACCTCCAAGCAGGAGCCGATGGCACGCGCCCAAATGGAGCACCTGGGCCTGACCGACCGCTTCACCGTGATCGCCGGCGCCACTCCCGGCCCGGATTCCACCAAGGCCACCGTGGTGCGCGACGCTCTTGCCCGCCTGGCCGCCACCGGCGCCGACGTCTCCCGCCCCGTCCTAGTAGGCGACCGCATCTTCGACCTAAACGGCGCCCGCGAGGTCGGCATCGAGTGCATCGCCGTCGGCTGGGGATACGCCCAACCGGGCGAAATGGACGACGCCGACCACCACGCCCCCACCCCCGCCGACCTGCTCGCGCTCCTGCTGGACTAGAGGGCGGACTTGGTGAGCCTGGCGGGTTCTGGCCGGCCCGGCGCGTTTTAGGCGTCGCTTGCTAGCCTGCCGGCCACCACCGCGTCGATGGCCACGCCGTCGATGAGGAACTTCTCCCGTTCCACGCCCTCCACCACGAAACCGGCGTGCGCAGCCACCGCTGCGGAGGCGGGATTGTTGACGCGGTAGCCCAGTTCCAGGCGGCGCAGGTGAGGGGACTTGGCGGCCCTCAGTTGGTCGGCGTCGATGGACGACGCTGCCTCCCCGCCGCCCTGCTGGCGCGCCGCCCGGTTCCCGGCCTCCGGCAGGCCCAGGGCCCAGTCGCACACGGCCCGCACGGCCAGCTTCAGCAGGCCCTTGCCGCGCAGTTCGCCGGCGCTCCAGTACCAGACCCAGCCCCGGTCGAATCCGCCGCCGGCTCCGGCGCCTTCGTAAGAGACGCCCACCAGCCCGCAGGCCGCTCCCCCGTACTCCAGGCACCACACGGCACGCGCCTGGCTCACGACGGCGCTGTCGGCGACGAAGTCCTCTGCATGAGCTAGATCCTCCAGGGCGGGCAACTGGCGCGCCAGGTCAGGGGTGGCGCGGTACAGCTCCAGCAGGCGGGCGGCGTCACCGCCGCGCCACGGCCTGATCACGACCTCCACAGTGCTCCCCTTTCCGGTTATCTAGCCCCAATGCATCGGGGCATGGGGTGGTTCTTGGCCGGGACTAGGGACTGGGCGGCCGACTGGCTAATCCCGCTGCACCCGGGTTGGCCGGTCTTGAACGGAAACGACTCGGGCGGAGAGCTTACGCTCTCCGCCCGATCAACATATTCTGTGGAGCTAAGGGGATTCGAACCCCTGACCTCCTCCATGCCATGGAGGCGCGCTACCAACTGCGCCATAGCCCCGTTTGGAACAAGAGAAATATTAGCGGGCGCCTCTCGAATGAAGCAAATCGAGACGGCGTTACCCGCCTCACACTTAGTCACATCGGTGTAATTCCAACGAAAAGTGCCCGTGTCACCTCGGCTCGCGCCGCTTCGTGCGTCTAAGCCGCCCCAACCGGCCCCCCAGCCCGACGTTCCGCCCCTCAACTCGACGTTCGGCGCCTCAACTCGACGTTCGGCACCTCAACTCGACGTTTGCCTTCTCAACTCGACGTTGCCACCCCAGCTAACGTCTAGATTCACCACCAAACGTCGAGATGAAGCCACAAACGTCGAAATCGGATACCAAGCCCCCGCAAATCCGCCTCACGCTCGAGCACCCCCAACCCCTCTCCTCGCCGAAACTTGTCAATGGCCGCCGAGACTTGTCCTTAGAGGTCCCGCTATGGACAAGTTTCGTGAGCTTTGGACAAGTCTCGGCGCAAGGGTCGCCCCGCAGGCGCGCCCAACGGACAGGCGCGCCCACACACACCAACGCGCCCGGACACACCAACGCGCCCGGACACAGCAAAGGGCGGGGTGCCACCAAGTAAGCACCCCGCCCTTGCGTCCAGGTTTCCGGGTCAGCCCTGGTTTGCGCCGCCGTAGAGGTATGCGTCCAGGTCCAGCGGGTCGGCTTCTACCTCCACGCCTTCTAGGTCCAGCTCGATTGCCGGGCAGTCACTCCAAAGCCGCTCGAGGGCGTAGAACTCGCGGTCCTCCTCGTGCTGCACGTGCACCACCACGCTGCCGTAGTCCAGTAGCGCCCAGCGGCCCTCCAGCACGCCTTCCTGGCGCAGGGTCTTCATGCCGCGCTTGTGCATCTCCTCGTCGATCGCGTCCACGATGGCGCGCACCTGGCGCTCGTTGTCCGCGCTGGCCACCAGGAACACGTCGGTGAGCACGATGCGCTCGGAGACGTCTAGCGCGACCACGGAGGCCGCCTTCTTGGAGGCCGCCGCTCGCGCCGCTGCGCGGGTTGCCTCAATCGCTTCCAGTTCAGCTGCCACTAAAACTCCAATTCCAGTTCATAGCCGGCTCGATCCCGTACGCGGAGATCACGCCGGCGTGCTTGAGTCCAAGGTAGACGCCTAGCGCCACCACCACGGCCACCAGGATGCCCAGCAGGATCCACAGCAGCATGCCGCGCTTGGGCTCTTCGAGCTCCGTCTCGGCGGCCTCCTCTGCCACGGGCAGCGGGCCGGTGATCCTGCGCAGGTCGTTTTGCATGTCGCCCACCTGCTCGGTGGCTTCCTGCGTGGTAAAGCCGGCGCCGTACGGGGAGGCGACGCGCTCGCCGGCCCCCAGCAGCGGCTCGCCGGCCGCAGCGTCGTTTGCCGCCTGGTCCCAGGCACCTCCCGCGGTCTCCTGCAGGTGGCCGACGTTCCGCCCATCGCCCTCCCCAGCAGCCGCGCCGTCACCGGCCTCCTCGCGGGCCTCGGCGCGGTCGAGCTGCACGCTCTCGCCGCTCACCGCAGCGTCCTCGGCGCCGGCGCTGACGGCCTCGAAAGCGCCGCCCGCCCCGGGCGTCCAGCTGCCCTGGGTGACCTCAGGCTCGCTGGAGCCGCCCTGCTCGCCCAGGCTAACCGGCGCGAAGGCGCGGTCTGCCCCGGCAAGCAGGGGCTGGTCGGGGTCGGTGGTGGGGTCGATTGCCCCGCTGACCAGGTCGCCGAAGCCGGCCTGCGCCAGCGGCGCGGCCTGGCCCTCGCCCCGCAGGGGCCAGTCGGCCACCTGCTCGGTGGCGGGCTCGGCGGAGATCGGGAAGGCGGGCACGGCGTCCAGGTAGGGGCGGCCGGCCACGCCGACCTCGGCCGGCGAACCTGCCGCGTCTGCGGCCCCCGCCAGGCCGCCGGCGGCCTGCCCGGCGGTCTCGAGGCTGACGGGCGCGAACGGGGTGGCACCACCCAGCCCGGCCTCACCAACGCCGTCAACGCCGCCGTCGCCGTCGCTCCCGGCCTGCGCGGCGCCCTCGGCGCCGCCCTGCCCGGCCAGCTCGGCTGCTGCGGCCTGGGTGACGGCCTCGAGCGCGCCGGTGGGCGGCAGCGGGGCCTGGTTGTCGGCCACGGGGAATGCCAGCGCGGTCACGGCGGTCGGGTCGGAGCCGTCGGCGCCGGCCACCTGCACCACGGGGATCACGCCGGTGATGTGGCCCTCGGAGTTGACGGTGCGGATGCCGGAGGAGCGGGGCACGGAGGTGACCACGCGGCGGCGCGTGGCCGGGTCCTGCTCGGACTCCCAGTTGAGTTCGCGCTCCACGCGGCGTTCGCGCAGGGAGCGGCGCGAGGGCACCTTGGGGCCCTCGTCCTGGCCTGCGGGGCCACCAGCGGCGACCACGGCGGCGTTGAGCTGGGCCACCTCGCTGGGGGTGAAGGCTGCGGTGGACTCGCCCTCGTCGCGGGACCGGGCCAGGTTCGCCTCGCGGCGGCGCTGACGCTCGGCCTCGCGGGCAACCGCGCTCAGGTCGATGGGGCTGGTGTCCTCGGTGCGGCGCGTGCTCACCCCGCCGGCCGGTGCGGCGGCGGCCTCTTCCGAGGGCGGCGCGAATGCGGCGTCGACCCCTCGGCCCACGGGCGCGTGCCGGCTTTCGGTCCCGGACGTGGCGGCACCAAATCCGTCGGCCTGGGCGGGCTTGGCGGCCCGCTGGGTGGCGGCGGCGCGCTCTGCGGCGGCCTTCTCGGCTGCCGCACGCTCGGCCGCTGCCCTCTCTGCGGCCGCCTTCAGCACGGCGGCGCGGGCGGCGATGGCCCGCTCGGTCTCGGTGGGGGCAGCGCCCTTCGCGCCCACGCCCCCGGTGCCGGCGACTCCGACGCCCGCAGCCGCAGAAACGCCGCTCTCGGCGCCGTGGCTGGTGAAGTCCCCGCGCCCCTGCGCGGCCAGGCGCTCGCGCGCGGCCACTCCGGCGGCTGCGGCTTCGGCGTCGTTCGCGGCGCGCAGTTCGCGCTCGGCAGCCCGCTCTCGGGCCCGCAGTTCCCGGCGGGTCAACCGCGGCTGTTCACTCATAACTTCCTCCATGTGAGGCCTACGGGCTCAATTCTCCCGGTAAAGGTCAAACTTCGCTATGTATTGCACCACGCCGTCCGGGACCAGGTACCAGACCGGCCCTCCCTTGGCAACGCGCGCGCGGCAATCTGTGGATGAGATCGCCATGGCGGGGATGTCCACCAGCCAGACACCCAGGTCGGTGAGCTTGCGCGTGTCCATCTCGTGGCCGGGCCGCGTGACTCCCACGAAGTGGGCAAGCTTAAACAGCTCGTCCACGTCCTTCCACTCCATGATGCGTTCCAGGGCGTCGGCGCCGGTGATGAAGTAGAGGTCGGCCTCGGGGCGGGCCGCGTGCAGGTCGCGCAGGGTGTCGATCGTGTAGGTGATCCCGCCCCGGTCGATGTCCACCCGGGAGACGGTGAAGCGCGGGTTGGCGGCAGTGGCCACCACGCACATGAGGTAGCGGTGCTCGGCGGGCGCCACCTTCTTGCCCCGCTTGAAGGGCTGCTCCCCGGTGGGGACGAACACCACCTCATCCAGGTCGAACTCGTGTGCCACCTCGCTGGCGGCCACCAGGTGGCCGTGGTGGATCGGGTCGAACGTTCCGCCCATGACGCCGATCCGCCTGCGCCGCGTCGTGGTGTCCGACGCTGCCGCCCCGCCGCCCCGCTCGCTGCGGCCGGCCCCGGTGGGACCGTCTTGGCCGCCCGCATGGGCGGGCTCGCTCCCCTCGCCGCCGGTGCCGCTCGGGTAGTTGTTGGCGAGCATCGTGTATGTCACGCGGCCTGCCCCGCGTAGAGGCGCAGCAGGCGCTCGACCTCGGCGCGCACCGCAGCGTTGCCGGCGCCCATGTACTTGCGCGGGTCCACCACGTACTTGTTGGCCGCCAGGTACTCGCGCAGCGCGGCGGTGTAGAGCTTGTTCAGGTGGGTGGAGACGTTGATCTTGGTCATGCCGGCCTTGATGGCGGCCACTATGCCCTCGTCGCTCACCCCGGAGGAGCCGTGCAGCACCAGCGGCACCGGCACGGCGGCGCGGATGGCGGCGATCAGCTCGTTGTCTAGCGCGGCCCCGCGCGTGGTCATGGCGTGGGAGGAGCCCACGGCCACGGCCAGCAGGTCCACGCCGGTGGCCTCCACGAAGGCTGCGGCGTCGTGCGGGTCGGTGCGGGCGGAGGGGTCGTGCACGCCGTTCTTGCCGCCTACCTCGCCCAGCTCGGCCTCCACGCGCACTCCGGCGGCGTGGCAGAATTCCACCACCTGGGCGGTGGTGGCGCGGTTGGTGGCGTCGTCCAGCTTGGAGCCGTCGTACATGACGGAGTTGAAGCCCAGCTCCACGGCCTGGCGGCACAGCTCCACGCTCTCGGCGTGGTCCAGGTGGGCGACCACGGGCACGGCGGCGTCGCGGGCGATGGCCAGCACCGCCTGCCCCAGCGGGGCAAGCGCGCCGTGGTACTTCACGGCGTTCTCGGAGACCTGCAGCACCACGGGGCGTCCCACCGCCTCTGCGGCGGCCACGAACTGCTCGGCGTGGTCAAGCACCACCACGTTGAACGCACCCAGTCCCTTGCCCTCCGCCTGCGCGGCGGTGGCCAGTTCAAAGATGTCTGCCAGCATGTTTTCCTCCTAGCGCGGCACCCCGCGCGGGCGCGGCCCTGCCACTTCGCGGGCCTGGCAAGGCCCGGGTGGTTTTGCCCCTAACTTAGTCCGGCCCTCGCAGTGGGCCAAACGAAACGGGGGTGGCGGCAGCGATTTCGCTGCCGCCACCCCCGCCTTTGGGTGCCCCCTAGTCTTCCTGGATGATCTTGCCGTCCGGCCCGTAGACCGGCTCGCCGTAACCGGCCAGCTCCAGGGCTGTGCGGGCCCGGCCCAGGCACTGGGCCCACGAGCCCAGTTCTGCCTTGACCACCTCGGGGACCGGGGCGATCACGAGGCGCTCGGCCAGGGCTTGGCGCAGCGGGGCCAGCAGGAACTCGCCGGCGTTGGCCAGGCCGCCACCGATCACGATCCGCAGCGAGCCCAGCGTGCCCACGATGGTGGCCAGGATCTCGGCCAGGGCGTCAACGGCCTCGCGCATCACGCGCTGGGCGTCATCGTTGCCTCCCTTAGCGGCCATCTCCACCCCGTAGGCGCCGGCCGCGATCACGGCCTCGCGCTCGGACTCCGGCATGGTGGCAGCGAAGCGGGCGCACACGGCGGAGGCCGCGGCGATCTTCTCCAGCTCGATCCAGCCGCTCGGGTTGTCCGGGTCGCGCACCAGGATCTGCCCGATCTCACCGGCGTAGCCGGAGCCGATCACGGGCTCGCCGTGCAGCACCACGCCCGCGCCGATGCCGGTGCCCAGGGCCACGAACAGCATGTCGCGGCTGCCCGCGCCCCACCTGGCCTCGGCAACGGCGCCGGAGCGAACGTCGTGCCCGAAGGCCACCGGCACGCCGCAGGCCTCCTCCAGCATCTGCCGCATCGGCACGTCGCGCCAGCCCAGGTTGGCGCTCAGCAGCGCCATCCCGTTGGCCTCGTCCACGATTCCCGGCACGGCCACGCCGATCGGCTTGACCAGCTCGGCCGGGGACAGGGGGCGGTCGCCCTCGTAGACCTTGCCGGCGTGCACGTCGGCCCGCAGCTCGGCCGCCAGGGTGGAGATCGTGGAGATCAGGTCGGGCACGTTCTTGGGGGTCGGCACCTGACGGCGTGCCAGCAGCTCGCCGTTGACCGAGGCCACGCCGGCCTTGATCGTGGTACCGCCAACATCGATTCCGATTGCGTGTGTCATGTGCCTACTGCCTCGCGGGTAAAACTCAGTGCTCGCCGTCGGCCAGGATCACGGACCGGGTCAGGTGACGCGGGGTGTCCGGGTTCAGGCCGCGGGCCTCGGCACGGGCAACGGAAACGCGCTGGGCCAGGACCAGGTGGGCAAGCGGGTTCAGGTCGGTGGAGACCAGCTTGGCGCCGGTGGCGGCCACCTGGGCGTCCAGGCCGGCCGGGACCGGGCCGAACACCCAGGTGATGCGGCCGGGCTCGGCGATGGAGATGGGGCCGTGGCGGTACTCCATGGCCGGGTAGGCCTCGGTCCAGGACTGGGAGGCCTCGCGGGCCTTCAGGGCGGCCTCGTTGGCCAGGCCGATGGTCCAGCCGGTGCCCAGGAAGGTGATCTGCTCGGCGTTGACGTAGGAGTCGCACACGTCCATGGCCAGCACCTTCTCGCAGTCGGCGGCGGCGGCCTCGATGTCCTGGCCCACCGTGGCGAGCATGAAGCACAGGGCGGTGGTGGCGAAGCGGGTCTGGACCACGGACTCCTCGTCCGCGAAGTCCAGCACGACCTCGGCGTCCACGAACGGGGCGGCCGGGCCCTCACCGACGGCGGTGATCAGCACAGTGGGGACGCCGCGCTCCTTGAGCTCTTTGGCGATGTCGATGATCTCGGTGGTGGTGCCGGAGCGGGACAGCAGCACCACGCGGTCGTACTTGCGCTCCAGCGGGAACTCGGTGGCGGTGAAGGCGTCGGACTCGCCCTTGCCGGCGTTCTCGCGGGCAACGCAGTAGGACTGCGCCATGAACCAGGACGTACCGCAGCCGATCACTGCCACGCGCTCGCCGTCCACCGGCATGCCCGTGTCCTCGCCCGCCATGGTGGCGGCACGGCGCCACAACTCAGGCTGGGTAAAGATCTCGTCAACAGTCTTGCTCACAACAACCTCCGCGTTGTTTGTTTGTGCTCAGTTCGGGCGGGTGTCAATCACCATCGCTCGCAAGTATGGCACGTTCAACGATTTTTTTCGACGGTTTCAAGGCGAAGTGGGCAAGTAACTGTCAGTTTGTGCAAGAAGCGTCTAGCATTAACGCTCAAACGCGCAACACGCACCAGCCGCTAGGTGTCTCGAGCAAAGGAGCTGCTGATGAACCGCCACGAGCGACTCAACAGGCTGCTTGACCTCATCGTAGAAAACGGTTCCGTCCGTATCGAAGAGATCATCGACAAGCTAGAGATCAGCGCCGCCACCGCGCGCCGCGACCTAGACACCCTCTCCGCCCAACAGCTCATCACCCGCACGCGCGGAGGCGCCTCCGTAAACCCCACCAGCGCCGACCTCCCACTGCGCTACCGCGCCACCCGACTGGCCGACGAAAAGACCCGCATCGCCCAGGCCGCGGTCGCCATGATCCAGCCCGGCAGCGTCATCGCCCTCAACGGCGGCACCACCACCACCGAGGTCTGCCGCGAGATCGGCTCCCTGTCCGCCCGCAACCCCGAGTTCGAGCGCGACCCCGTCACCGTCGTCACCAACGCCATCAACATCGCCAACGAGCTCACCGTGCGCCAAAACGTTCGCGTGGTCGTCACCGGCGGCGTGGTGCGCGCCCGCTCCTACGAACTAGTGGGCCCCCTGGCCGAGCGCATCCTGCCCGCCATCAGCGCCGGCACCCTGTTCCTGGGCGTCAACGCCCTCCACCCCGAGCGCGGCGCGTTCGCCGACCACGACGGCGAGGCCACCGTCAACGCCGCCCTGGTCAAGGCCTCCGAGCGCGTGGTGGTGGTAGCCGACTCAACCAAGCTCGACCGCACCGACTTCACCCGCATCTGCAACACCGGTGACATCCACGACCTCATCACCGACTCCGGCGCCGACCCCGACGTGGTGCGCCGGCTCCGAGACGCCGGATTGCGCGTCACCCTGGCTTAAATCCCGCGCACTGTCCGGGCGGCCCAAACGCACGACGTCGGCCACCGGCCACAACCAACACACACAGGCAGGCGGCAACGTCGGCCACCACCAGACGGGGCAAAACCCCACACCACCAACAAAGAAGGAACCACATGGCCACCACCGGTCGCGTAACCCTCCCACTCCAGGTCGGCATCGACGCCGAACTGACTGAACTTGCCCGCAAGCTCGGTGCTGACGCCGTGCGTAACTCCGACGGCACCGAGCTGCCGGAGATGGCCAAGGAGTTGGTGGACAAGGTTTACTCCACCTACTTCCCCGCCCGCGGTGACCAGGAGTTCGCCCTGGCCCACCCCGAGACGCTGGTCAACCAGTACCTCTGCTCGCCCCGCTCCACCGCCCCGGCAGAGGGCGACCTGGTTATCGACGTAATGGAGGGATACTTCCGCGACCAGTTCGCGCCCTTCACCGACTGCGACGTGGCCCGCTGGTGGCAGGTCATCGACCGCACCACTGACGAGGTAGTCGACCCGGAAAAGTGGTCCACCACCCCCGAGGGCGTTGTCACCATCAAGGACCCGCAGCCCTTCCACGTCTACACCGTTGGCTTCCTGGCCAACCAGCTCTGGGACTCCACCCAGATGTACAACTACATCACCAACGACTGGCACCTTGAGCCGTGGCGCGTAAAGGAGCGCCCGTACGACGTGCGCAAGAACGGCGTGTGGGAGTACGCCCAGGGCGCCCTGAAGTCCTGGCTGGAGGAGCACCCCGAGGTTGACGTGGTGCGCTTCACCACGTTCTTCTACCACTTCACGCTGGTCTTCAACGACCTGGGCAAGGAGAAGTACGTCGACTGGTTCGGCTACTCCGCCTCCGTCTCCATCGAGGCCATGGAGGCCTTCGAGCAGGAGATGGGCTACGCGCTAGTAGCGGAGGACTTCATCGACGAGGGCTTCTACAACAACGCCTTCCGCTCCCCCACCCCGCAGTACCTGGACTGGATCGACTTCCAGGCCCGCTTCGTTGCGGAGAAGACCAAGGGACTGGTGGACATCGCCCACGAGGCCGGCCGCGAGGCCATGATGTTCCTGGGCGACAACTGGATGGGCACCGAGCCCTACGGCCCGTACTTCGAGGAAATCGGCATGGACGCCGTGGTGGGCTCCGTAGGCTCCGGCGCGACCTGCCGCATGATCAGCGACATCCCGGGCGTGAAGTACACCGAGGGCCGCTTCCTGCCCTACTTCTTCCCGGACGTCTTCAACGACGACGGCGACCCGATCGGTGAGGCCAACGAGTCCTGGCTGCAGGCCCGCCGCGCGATCGTCCGGTTCCCCCTGGACCGCATGGGTTACGGCGGCTACCCGGCCCTGGCCCTGAAGTACCCGGCCTTCGTAGAGCGCATCGCCGAGATCTGCGACGAGTTCCGCTCGATTCACGAGCAGGGCGGCGGCCAGCACCCGGAGAACTCCCCCATCCGCGTGGCTATCGTGAACGCGTGGGGCAAGCTGCGCACCTGGCAGACCTTCATGGTGGCCCACGCCCTGTGGTACAAGCAGATCTACACCTACCTGGGCATCATCGAGTCCCTCTCCGGTCTGCCGTTCGAGATCCAGTGGCTCTCCTTCGACGACGTTCGCGCCGGCGCCCTGGAGAACGTGGACGTGCTGATCAACGCCGGTGTGGCAGGCACCGCCTTCTCTGGTGGGGCTGAATGGCTGGACCCGGAGCTGACTTCTGCTGTGCGTGCCTTTGTCGCCAACGGCGGTGGCTTCATCGGCGTAGGCGAGCCGGCTGCAGTGGAGCACGGTGGCGCCTTCATCCAGCTCTCCGACGTGCTCGGAGTGGACCGCGAGCGTTCCCAGTCGCTCTCCCACGACCGCTACCCGACGATCGTGGAGGGCCACCCGCTCGTTGCAGACCTGTCCGGCTCGTTCGATGTGGGCGAGTCCGGTGGCGACGTGGTGACGCTGCACCCCGACGTCAAGGTTGTTGCCTTCGAGAAGGGCTCGGTTCGCGCCTCTATCAACGAGTACGGCAAGGGCGTTGGTATCTACCTGGGTGGCCTGCCCTACTCCTTCGAGAACGCCCGCCTGCTGCACCGCGCCATCTACCTGGCTGCGGGACGGGGCGAGGAGCTGGAGAACGGCGCTGCCTGGATCACCAGCGATGTTCGCACCGAGGTGGCTTACTACCCGAACACCAACCGCATCATGGTGCTCAACAACTCCAAGGAGGCTGTGACCACCACGGTGCGCGGTCTGGGCCGCACCTGGGAGGTAGACCTGCTTCCCATGGGCTACAAGTGGATGGACATCTGATCCTGAGCCGCTAGGGCTCGCTGACTGGGGCCGGGGCGTTTCAACGCCCCGGCCCCACACCGGTTTTCGCACCGGCCCGCCCCTACCGGCGGCACCGGGGACGGGTCAGGCCCGCACGTGCCCGTCTCCCTCGATGATCCACGTGGTGGTGGTCAGCTCCGCCAGGCCCATCGGGCCGCGCGCGTGCAGCTTCTGGGTGGAAATGCCTATCTCCGCGCCCAGCCCCAACTGACCACCGTCAGTGAAGCGGGTGGAGGCGTTGACGGCGATGGCGGCAGCGTCCACCTCCGTGGTGAAGCGCCTTGCTGCCTCGATGCTTGCCGTGACGATTGCCTCGGTGTGCCCGGAGGAGTATGCACGTACGTGCTCTAGCGCCTGGTCCAGGCTGTCCACAACCCGCACCGCCACCTCATAGGCTAGGTACTCGGTCTGCCAGTCCTCCTCGGTAGCCGGTAGCACTTCGATTCCGTTCGCGTGCTCACTGGCTAGGCTCACGGTCTTGGGGCAGCCGTGTAGGACCACGTTGGCTCCTGCCAGGTCACGCAGCAGTCCCGGCAGGAACTGGTCAGCCACTGCGGAGTGCACCAGCAGCGTCTCTGCCGCATTGCACACCCCCACCCGGTGCGTCTTGGCGTTCATACAGATCGCGTGCGCCTTGCCCAGATCCGCGGACTCGTCCACGTAGACGTGGCAGTTTCCCACCCCGGTCTCGATGGCAGGCACGGTGGACTCTCGCACTACTGCCTGAATTAGGCCAGCTCCGCCTCGCGGGATCAGCACATCCACCAGGCCACGGGCCTGCATCAACGCCCTAGCTCCCTCTCGTCCCCAGGGGTCGACGGTGGCAACCAGGTCCGCGCTGAATCCGGCGTTCGTCAGCCCCTGCTTGATGGCTGCAATCAGAGCCTTGTTTGAGTTTTCCGCCGCCGAGCCCCCACGCAGAAGCACCGCGTTACCGCTCTTAAGCGCTAGCACTGCGGCGTCTACGGTCACGTTTGGGCGTGCCTCGTAGATCATCCCCACCACTCCCATGGGGACGCGGGTCTGGCGTACCCGCAGCCCGTTTGGCAGGCTCTGCCCACGCACTACCTCGCCCACGGGGTCGGGCAGCGCAACTACGTCGCTGATCGATTCCGCGATCGCTTCGAGCCTCTCCCGGGTGAGCAGCAGCCGATCTTGCAGGCCCGGCGCCATCCCGTTCGCCTTTGCTACCTCCAGGTCGCGCGCGTTGCCTGCCAGGATCGCCTCGGACTGCTCTAACAGGGCGTAGGCGATCGCGTTTAGGGCGTTGTTCTTGGCCGACGTCGTCGCCGTGGCCAGTTTGCGCGCAGCTACGCGCGCCGACCTGGCTAGGGCGTGCACCCCTTCCACGGCGGGCAAGTCCACGCCTGTCCTGACGTCGGCAGCAGGGCCGGGCGCAGCGGCGGCAGCGTCGTCCATCTGGGACTCAACTTTGGCAGGTTGGGTGATCATGCGGCGCGCTCCTTCGGGGATAGTCCTGGCGCAATGCTAAGCGGCAAAGAGCGGGCGCCGGCAGTAGCGCCCGGCTTATGAGCGCTCAGCTTTCCTGCCCAGTGCCACCCCACTCAGCGTGGCCCACGCTTGCCGCAGGAACCAAAAGGGTGGTGCCCCGGTCGGCCTAACAGCCGCCCGGGGCACCACTAAAGCGCGCTTTCTACTTCAGGTTGTCGATCGCGTACTGTGCCTCTTCTTCCGTGAACTGCGCTCCGTACTCTGAGGTGAGAGCGTCCTTGAGCTCCTCAGGAGTCAGGTCACGTATCTTCAGCATCTGCCTGGCCGTCTCCAAGGCATTCTCCTTGTAGTCGGTCTTCAGGTTGTCGATCGCGTACTGCGCCTCTTCCTGCGTGAACTGCTCGCCGGACTCGGAAGTGAGCTGGTGGAGCATACGCTTCTTGGACATGGGAGAGGTCTTGAGGTAGCTCTCCGCCTTCTTCAGGGCGTTCTCCTTGTAGTCCGCCTTCAGGTTAGCCATGGCGTAGTCGGCCTCATCTTGGGTGAACTTGCCACCATATTCAGAGGTCAGCTGGCTAGCGATACCTGCCTTGGACAGGTGGGAGAACTCGCTGTAAGCCTCTGCGCTCTTCAGCGCGTTCTCCTTGAAGTCAGCCTTGATGTTGTCCACCGCGTACTGGGCGTCCTCTGGGCTAAAGCGCTCGGTGGAGAACTCGGAGGTGAGCAGCTCGTAAATGCCCTGCTTAGACATGTGCATGTTGTCCGAGTAAGACTGCGCCTTCTCCAGCGCGGCCGCGCGGCTCCCCGTAGCAGCGTCCGCAGCGGAGGACTCCGTTGCCTGCGGCGTTGACTCCTCCATGGTGGGGGTGGCGGTCTCAGAGGGAGACTCGCTGGCCGACACGCTAGGGGCCGGAGCGGGGGCGGCGGACTTCTTCTCGCCACCAAACACTCCCAGCCCGAACAACAGGCCCAGCACTACACCAATGACAGCTGCAACAACTACCAGCCAGAACCACCACTGTTGAGTCAGCTTCTTGGGCTGAGGGGGAACCGGACCACCCGGAGCGAACCCAGCGGGAGCCTGGCCCGGGTAGGGCTGAGCTGCCCCCTGGCCTGCGTAACCGGGCACAGCTCCCTGACCGTAAGGAGGCACCCCTCCTTGCCCTGGCGCTGCATACTGAACGAAAGCGGTAGCGCCTACCTGACCGTCCGGCATGTGGCTTCCTGCCGGTGCGCTCGCTGCAGGCACGCCTGCCGCAGGAAACACCTGCGTGGCCTCGGCTCCGCTTGGCACGCCGCCAGGTCCGGTCTGTCCCATCGGACCGGTGGGATCTGTTGGGCCGGTGGGAGGATAGTTGGGAGTTGTCACTAGAAACCTTCTTCAATTTGCTGGTGAGACGAATCAGCATCTGCCGGCCTCACCCTAAGCGGTTTGAGCCCGAATCTGATTCCGATTCTCAACAGAATGTAGACGCCGGCACCCACATTTGAAAAGTACTTCCACGCGGCTGTGGGCCTGATTGTGAAGGATCCGGCGGCCCCGCGCCTTGGTCTGCGAAGCCTGATCTTTCAGTAGGCAGCCCAAGGCGAGGGAACGCTGTGTAGCTCATCAGCCCGTGTCTTCCTGCCACCACCTGTTGCCAGTCGGTTGCGGGGAAGATAGCGGCAGGGGCGTGTGCCCTTCCGGACACTGCGGCCCAGTTGAACACACGCCCCTCTAGAACAGCACAGATGGCGCCCTGCCGGCGGCTCTGGCTGTGCCTACTTAGGCGTCAGCCGATGTACTTGCGAATCTGTTGCAGCACGGCGGCGCTGACGGACTTCACGCCTCCAGTCACAAAGACGCGACGGTAGCCGCCCGCCCGGAAGTGTGCATCCAGGCTGCTGGGCACTGTTCCAGCCTTGCTTAGCAACAGCACTCCCCCGAACCGGGCAGCCAGCGCCCCACCAGAGAGCGCGTCAGCAAATCCGTCCCCGTTTGCCACCACTGCGGTAAGGGCACCGGGCACAAACCGCTTGGCAGCCTTAACGGACGTCTCCACACGGTCGGCGCCAACAACCGCCTCAGCTCCCATGGCACCGGAAGCCACAGCCGCCTTGCCGCCCAGCGCAAACAGTTGGACTCCCAGGGACTTAGCGCGCGTTTTGCTCACCCCAGGCATCATCGCTCCCCGCGTCAGCAGGATCACGCCACTCTTTGCAGCGGCAGCCGGTCCGGCAGCCAAGGCATCAGCGAATTGAGTGCCGTCAACGAAGAACACAGCTCCCACCTCGGTACCGGCAGACCGGTAAACCGACTGGGTGCGAACAGAAAGCTCAACGGCGGTGGCAAACCTGTCAGCGCCGGCAATGCGCTCGACCTCGAAGCCGAGGGAACGTACCTGGCTTTCCACGCTGCGACCCACGGCAGTGGGACCGCCCACCACAATCACTCGCTTAGCTCCGTTCGCGCGCGCAGATCGCAGCGCGGCGGTGGTGTCGATGTCCAGGCTCCCGGCAGGGGTTAAGAGGACGGCCGCATTCAAAGCTGCCGCCAACGGTGTTGCCGCCAACGCATCAGCCGGATTGGCACCGGAGGCGAGCACCACCGTGTCTCCCCACTTCGCAGCGTCGAAAACTGCTCGCGACGTCCCATAGCGAGAGCTGCCAGCCAGCCGCTCCACGCCCGGCTGGACGGAGGCCGACGCGGAGGCGGAGGCGGAAGCGGAGGCGGAGGCCGAAGCGGAGGCGGAGGCGGAAGCGGAGGCGGAGGCCGACGCCGACTGGCTAGCAGACGCAGAAGCAGACGCAGAGGCAGACGCAGACTGGCTAGCCGACGCAGAGGCCGAGGCCGACGCCGACTGGCTAGCCGACGCAGAAGCGGACGCCGAGGCCGACGCCGACTGGCTAGCCGATGCGGAAGCGGAGGCCGACGCCGACTGGCTTGCCGACGCGGAAGCGGACGCCGAAGCCGAAGCCGACGCAGAAGCCGACTGGCTAGCAGACGCGGAAGCCGACGCCGACGCCGACTGGCTAGCAGACGCGGAGGCGGAGGCCGACGCCGACTGGCTAGCAGAGGCGGAAGCCGACGCCGACGCCGACGGCGCTGGGTTGTCTAGGGGACGGAAGTTGATCGCACCCTTGTCGCCGGCGTCATTGCGGAGCAGACGAGTCTTGGACCACAGCTCATCGTCTCCGACCTTGTACCGGTTCTCGCCGTCCCGGTAGAAGGCGGCAAGCTGCGCAGGGCTGGGAGCAGGCATGTCGATGTTGATCGTTCCGCCGCTCTCCAGCACGCGCATACCGGTGCCGTTGGATTCTTGGCGAATGCGCGACATGTTCACTTCTCCCCCGTCCCGGACAAGGATGGAGGTGAAGGTGAAGTCTTGCCGGATTGAGCCGGTGCCAGCCTGGTGCAACTGGACGTTTCTGAGGTTGAGCACGCCTTGGCGGAATACCTCGGCGTTCATGCCACCACCCCGGTGTCCCAACCATGAATCGGAAATGTTAAGCACCGCTGGTGTTGATGACTTACCCACACGCACTGCGGGCTCATCGAGGCCACTACCGCGCACGTAGGCGTTGCTTACCGAAACGGTTCCGCCCCGAATATCCATTGCAAGGTTGTCTCCAACAACCATTCCACCGGTGATTTCTGCTTGGCCGGCGGTCTGCGTGAGCGGCGTGCCGTAAAGGGAGTTATCGCGGTGGCTTTCCTTTCCCCCGTAGGTCATGCCTGCGAAGGAGTAGAGGCTCCCGCCTGTCATCGTGAAGCGGGCCTCTTCCACCATGTTGAACACCGAGGCGCCGTCGTCGTGGTTGCGGCACTCGATGGTGCCGCCTTCCAAAGCGAGCTGACCGTAGTTCTGGATGCCCTTGGAGGAGATTGTGGCCTGCTGGCCCAGGGTGCTGGTTCGCACGGTCAAGTTGCCGCGGTTGATGAAACCCCACTTCAAACGCCACCCGTCCTTTGCGGCAGTGAGGGTTTTGTTGTTGAGGTCTAGGGTGACCGTCGTCCCTGCCGGGATTTCCACAGTCTCGGTGAGGGTAAAGCTGGCCGTGAGGCGAATGTAGCCGCCATTTGCTATAGCCGCCAATAGCTGGTCGTAGTCCTTGACGTCAACTGCGTCAGTTGGAGCTGGCGCCGGGGGCGGGGTGGTCGGGAAGGACGTGGGTTCGGCAGCTGGCTGGACCAGGCCGAAGGCGGAGTTGTGTAGGTCCGCAGTAACGGAGGCACCCGCCGGGGCCGCGAGCGCGGCCGAGGCAACGCTGACGATAAGCCCAAAGGCGGCCGCCGCGCTGAGGTAGCGCTTTAGCTTCACTTTCAGTTCCGTTCGGTAAGCGATATTTCTTGGCTTGAAGGGCAGCTAACCGATGTAATTCGGAAACCAGTTGGGCAAGAGGCAGCCAGGCTCAACCTCGTGGAATCACTCGATCCTCAACCGCTTCGACCACGAGATTTTAGTAAGCAGAGCCCAATAAGCGGCCCCTATACCGTATGAGTTAGCGCATACCCGGTTCGGTAGGGTTCGCCGGTGGCACTCAGCTTGGATGCGGTCTGCGGGGTCCGTTGGGGGACCGCTCCTGCTCAGCTTGACCACGCTGCCACCGAAGCACACTTGCTAACTCGCGTGGCCTTACCCCAATCAGTCGGCCATTTGCGGCCGACGTCGCTCCCCTCCGCGCAGATTTGCGGACCGCAGTTCGATTTGGTTAGAGGCCGTGGGCCGCAAGCACGCGTTCCATTCGCTTCTTCTTGCGGTTGCTTGCCACGATCCAGGCGACGTCGGGATCGGTCGTGTCCAGGCTCGCGAATTGAGGTAGCGAGCTCTCCGGGGCGGCGGCCACGGCCACACTCCAGCCGTATCCCAGCGTTTGCCGCAGGGAGCGCCACTCGCGCAGGGAGCGCACGTGCGCGGGCTGCAGACACAGCGCCGTGGTGGCGCCAGCGCAGCAGTCGATTGCCGCCTTAGCCATTGCGGGGGTCTTAAGCAGCCTGGGCTCGCAGCAGGCCGCCACCGCCGCCCGCTTCACGAGCGGGTCCCGGTCCGTTGACCACAGGGGTAGGAGCGCAAGCAGCGCTGCAGGGGCGCGGTCGCCTAGCAGTTGCAGTCCGGTCGCCACCCCCTCCCGCACGCGCCAGCGGGAATCCGCCGCCAGGTTCCTGGCGCGGTGCTCCTCCCCCGGTGTGTCCGCGTGCGCTCCACTAATGGCTGCCGCGCACGTGGCCAGGTATTCGGACCCGCTCGCAAGCAGCTCGTCGGCCCAGGCCGGCGGCAGCTCCAAGGCCGCCGCTTGCATGAGCGCGGTGTTTGCGCGCGGCCCCGGCAGGCCGGAGTTCTCCTCCAGGATCTCCGCTGCGCCCGTCAGAGTGGCTCCCCTTAGCCGAGCCCTCCACTCAGAAACCGTCGCCACCTGCCCCTACCCTTAATCCGTCAGCGCAGAATTGCCAGGTGGTCGCGGTGTACCACCGGTCGGGGGGCCTCCCCGGCGGCGAAGTCGGCCGATCTCATGCCCTGTAGTTCCCGCACTTCCCCTGAGCCGTATGCCGCTATGCCGCGGGCCACCACTCCACCGTCTGCGGAAAGCAGGTCCACCACGTCTCCGGCAACGAACTCGCCCTTCACCTCCGCGATCCCAGCTGCGAGCAAGGAGCGGTTCTGCTCGGTGACCGCACGCACTGCCCCCTCATCCAACACCAGCGCTCCAAGCGGGGAGGCAGCGTGCGCCATCCAGATGCGTTTGTTGCCTGCGTGGCGGCCAGTGGGCTCGAACCAAGTGCCCACTTCCTCACCTGCGACGGCAGCCGCTAGGTTGTCGGCACTGGTAAGCACTACCCCTACCCCGGCACTGGCAGCGGCACTGGCAGCGACGATCTTGGAGGCCATTCCGCCGGTGCCCAGGTCGCTACCTCGTCCAGTTACATCAAGCCCGGCCAGGTCTTGCTCGGAGCGCACCACCCCGATTCTCTTGGCACCGGGGCGCGAGGGCGGGCGATCGTAGAGCCCGTCGACGTCCGTGAGCATCACCAACACATCGGCGTGTAGCAGCTGGGCTACGAGAGCGGAGAGGCGATCGTTGTCGCCAAAGCGCATTTCCTCGGTGGCTACTGCGTCGTTCTCGTTGATGATCGGCACCACTCCCAGGCGCACTAGACGCTCCAGTGCGCGGGCGGCGTTGGTGTAGTGCTCGCGGCGCATGAGGTCCTCTGCGGTGAGCAGTACCTGACCCACTTCTGCCCGGTGAGCGATGAATGATTCGGTCCAACGCGCCATGAGCACGCCCTGACCAACCGCGCTGCACGCCTGGGCCGTGGCCAGTTCGCGGGGGCGGCTGGTCAAGCCAAGGCGGCCACGCCCTGCGGCCATGGCTCCGGAGGAGACCAGGACGGGGGCTTGACCGTTCATGCGCAGGGCGCCAATGACGCTGGCGACCGAGTCGATGCGGTTGAGGTCCAGGCCACCGTCCGGGCGGGTGAGCGAGGAGGAACCGATCTTGACGACGATGCGGGTGGCACTGGTTACCAATTCACGTTTGCTCACCAGGCGATTCTATTGCGCTTACGAGCGCGTTCGTAATTCCGCTCAGGGCCCAGCCAAACCAGTGCATGCGCATTTTTGACGCGATAGGATAGCTAACGAGCAAACCCACTCACTGGAGGACGATGATGACCAACCCCTTCGCAGCCACCATTGCGGCCCACAAGGCCGGTAAGAACGCCGGTATCTACTCCGTCTGCTCGGCACACCCGCTGGTGCTGCGCGCGGCGATCGACCAGGCGCTGGCGGACGACGCCTACGTGCTAATCGAGGCCACCTCCAACCAGGTGGACCAGTTTGGTGGTTACACCGGCATGAAGCCCGCCGACTTCCGGGACTTGGTGTTCGGCATCGCCGATGAGGCCGGTTTGCCGCGTGAGCGTGTTGTGCTGGGCGGCGACCACCTGGGCCCCAACCGCTGGCAGGCCGAGGAGCCCGAGAGCGCGATGGCCAAGGCTGACGACCTGGTGACCGCCTATGTCGAGGCCGGCTACACCAAGATCCACCTGGACTGCTCCTTCTCTTGCGCCGGCGACCCCTTCCCCATCACCGATGAGATCGCTGCCGAGCGCGCCGCCCGCCTGATGAAGGTTGCCGAGGAGGCCGCAAAGCGCGCCGGTACCGCCGGCCAGGTCTACTACGTCATTGGCACCGAGGTGCCGGTGCCCGGCGGCCACCAGGAGGAGCTGGGTGAGATCACCCCGACCTCTAAGGACGCTGCCGCCGCGACGCTGGCCGCCCACCGCGCTGCCTTCGAGGCCGTGGGCTTGACCGACGTGTGGCCGCGCATCGCCGCGCTGGTGGTGCAGCCCGCCGTGGAGTTTGACCACCTGAAGGTGGTCGACTACGTCCACGAAGGCACCACTGAGCTGCGCACTGTACTGGACGATGAGCCGACCCTGGTATTCGAGGCTCACTCCACTGACTACCAGACCCCGGCTAACCTGGCTCAGCTGGTGAAGGACCACTGGGCCATCTTGAAGGTCGGCCCGGGGCTGACCTTCAACCTGCGCGAGGGCCTGTTTGCCCTGGCCCGCATCGAAGAGGACCTGGTGGCCGCCGACCAGCGTTCCAACCTGATCGACGTGATCGAGCAGGTAATGGTGGAGCAGCCCGGCTACTGGGAGAAGTACTACGAGGGCGACGAGGACACCAAGCGAATCGCTCGCAAGTACTCATACTCCGACCGCATGCGCTACTACTGGCCCAACGAGACCATCTCGGCTGCCGTGGACAAGCTGCTGGCAAACCTCGACGCCGTAGCGATCCCGGAGCCGCTGGTAAGCCAGTACATGCCGCTGCAGTACGAGCGCGTCCGCACTGGCGAGCTCGCCCTGAACGCTAAGGCCCTGCTGCTAGACCGCGTGCGTGACTGCATGCGCCCCTACGCTGTGGCCTGCTTCGGCGCCTGAGTCCATCCGATAGCCAGGTAGCCCAAAGGGGCGGGGCGGGAGGTGAAACCTCCCGCCCCGCCCACGTTTAATGCTGGGAAAGCTCAGTCCCGTTCCGGGTCGGTCCACACCCCGTGCTCCGCGTCCGCGCGCAGCTCCGCGCGAGCAGCGGCCTTGGCGTCCATCCGGTCCTTGTACTGCTGGCGGCGCTCGACGTTGGTGCGGCGCTCGTTCATGTCCAGGCGAGAGTCCGTACCGCGCCCGCCCAGCAGCTCCGCCCCGGTCATTAGGGTGGGCTCCCAGTCGAAGATGACACCGTCCTCGATCGCGCCGATGATCACCGTGTCTCCGGCGTGGGCTCCCTTCTTGAACAAAGCCTCCTCGACCCCTAGCTTGTTCAGGCGGTCGGCCAGGTAACCGATAGCTTCGTCGTTGGTGAAGTCCGTCTGACGCACCCACCGCTCCGGTTTGGCGCCTCGCAGCTGGAAGGCAGGGCCCTCCGGGGTGTTGACAGCCTCGATGGTGAACTCGCCCGCGCCGCCGCGCCGCGCCACCGGTGCCGGGCGCAACACCACGCGCTCGGCCACCTGCGGCTGGGCGGCCCTCTCCTTGCGCACCATGTGCGCTAGCGCGAACACCAGCGGCTTTAGCCCGGCGTGGCTGACGGCAGACACCTCGAATACCGGCAGGCCACGCTCCTCGATGGAGTCACGCACCATCTCAGCCAGGTCCTTTGCCTCTGGCACGTCCACCTTGTTCAACACCACCAGGCGGGGCCGGCTCATCAGCTCCTTGTGGCCGTGGGAAGGTGCCAGGTCTGCGGCGTACTGCGCCAGTTCGGCTTCCAGCGTCTCCAGGTCGCTGAGCGGGTCGCGTCCTGGCTCCAGGGTGGCGCAGTCCAGCACGTGCACGATCACGGCGCAGCGCTCGATGTGGCGCAAAAACTCCAGGCCAAGGCCCTTGCCCTGCGCGGCACCGGGAATCAGCCCCGGCACGTCGGCCACGGTGAAGCGATCCTCGCCGGCTTCCACCACGCCCAGATTTGGTACCAGGGTGGTGAACGGGTAGTCGGCGATCTTTGGGCGCGCGGCGGAAAGCGCGGCGATCAAAGAGGACTTGCCGGCGCTCGGGTAGCCAACCAGGGCGACGTCGGCCACCGACTTCAGCTCCAGCACGAGCGTGGCTTCCTCACCCGGCTCGCCCAGGAGGGCAAAACCGGGCGCCTTTCGGGTCTTGGACGCCAGCGAGGCGTTGCCCAGTCCGCCCTGTCCGCCTGCCGCAGCAACGAACCGCTCACCGGGAGTAACCAGGTCGGCTACGACGTTGCCGTGCTGGTCCTTCACCACGGTGCCGGAGGGAACCGGCAGCACCAGGTCCTCGCCGTTCTTTCCCTGGCGCATGTCGCCCGCGCCGGCGGTACCGTGCTCGGCGCGGCGGTGAGGCGAGCGGTGATAGGCAAGCAGCGTCGTCGTTTGCGGGTCCACCTCCAGGATGACGGACCCACCGTTGCCGCCGTCGGCTCCGTCGGGACCTGCCAATGGCTTGAACTTCTCCCGTCGGATGGAGGTGCAGCCGTTGCCGCCGTTGCCTCCGGCCGCGTGTACCGTCACGCGGTCTACAAAAGTGGCCATGCCTGTTCCTCCTATCGGCGCCGCCCCGCACGGGCCACGCTCACTGCTTTAATCCTGCCCGACGCAGCCGCGCACCGCTCGGATCAGCGTGCCAGTTCTATTCCTCACCTGGCATGCCAAGAGGGTGGGTAACCCAGCGGTCACCCACCCTCTTTGGTTAAGGCCCGAATCAGGCCTCGACGATGCTGACGACCTTGCGGCCGCGCTTCACACCGAACTCAACGGTGCCGGCAGCGAGGGCGAACAGGGTGTCGTCCTTGCCGCGACCAACCAGGTCGCCGGGGTGGAAGTGGGTGCCACGCTGACGCACCAGGATCTCACCAGCGTTGACGGTCTGGCCGCCGAAGCGCTTGACACCGAGGCGCTGAGCGTTCGAGTCGCGGCCGTTACGGGAGGAACCGAGGCCCTTCTTGTGTGCCATTGAATAGTCTCCTTCAGGCGCGCTTACTTGATACCGGTGACCTTGACGGCCGTCAGACGAGAGCGGTGGCCCTGACGACGACGGTAGCCGGTCTTGTTCTTGTAGTGGATGATGCGGATCTTGGGACCGCGACGCTCGCCCAGCACCTCACCGGTCACGGTGACCTTGGCCAGGGAGTCAGCGTCGGCAGTAACCTTGTCGCCGTCCACGAGCAGCAGCGGGGCAAGCTCGACGGAGGAACCAACCTCAGCGTCCAGCTTATCTACGACCACGACGTCGCCGACGGAGACCTTCTCCTGACGGCCGCCGGCCTTGACAATCGCGTACACCACGTTCTTGCTCATTCCTGTCGATGGGTCGCCCCAACGGGGCTGATCTAAAAGTTGCGCGCTTAAACGCGCCGACGGTCGAGTTTACCCGGCTTGGGGCCTGGAATCAAAGTTGGTCGACCGGATTGGGATGTGAGTTCTCTCCCTCCCGGGGCGGCCCGACCGCGATTGCGCGCGGCCGGGCCTCACCCGGAAACGAGGTCAGTCCTTCTTCTTGCGCAGCACACGCCGGCGGGTCTTGGGCTTGGCCCCGCCGGCCTCGACGCCCTCCTCGCGCTGCGGCAGCTCGATCTCCACCTCGCGCTTGGGCTCCGCCGGGGCGGGCTCCTGCACCGGGGGCAGCTCGATCTCCACCTTCGGCTGCTCGGCCGCCTGCGCCTGCTCAGCCGCCGACGGGTCCAGCACGCCGGTGGACAGGCCGCGCCTGCGCCGGCGGGTACCTCGCATCGACACCGGCTGAGACAGGCTGACGCTGATCGTCGCGGCCGGGCCGGTCTTCTCCTGCGCGGCCTGGGCCGCTACCTCGCTAGCGACCACCGGCGCGGCGGCGCTCACGGCGGTCTCCGGGCGGCCAGTGGCCACCTCGGCGGCGTTGGCGGCAGCGTCGGACTCCTCGTGCGCCTGCGCGGCGGCCAGGGCGATTCGGGCCATGCGCTCGCGCATCTCCGTGCGGTCGGGCGCCACCACGTGCGCCTCCTCCACCCGGGCCCGGCGCGTGCGCGCCTCACCCGCAGTGTTGCCGCTGCGCTCCTCCTTGCGGCGCCGCTCGCCGCGCTCAGAGCGTTCGGCCCGCTCGCCACGCTCGCCGCGCTCGGAGCGGCGGTCCTCGCGGTTCCTGTCCTCGCGGTGACGCTCGCCGCGACGGCGCGAGCCGCGCTCGTCGTCCTCGCGCTCGCTGCTCTCCACGGGCGCGCCCTGTACGATGAAGCCGCGACCGGCGCAGCACTCGCACTGGGTGGAGAACGCCTCCACCAGGCCCTCGCCCACGCGCTTGCGGGTCATCTGCACCAGTCCCAGGGAGGTGACCTCCGTGACCTGGTGGCGGGTGCGGTCGCGGCCCAGGCACTCCACCAGGCGGCGCAGCACCAGGTCGCGGTTCTGCGAGAGCACCATGTCAACGAAGTCGATGACGATGATTCCGCCGATGTCGCGCAGGCGCAGCTGGCGCACGATCTCCTCGGCGGCCTCCAGGTTGTTGCGGGTCACCGTCTCTTCCAGGGTGCCGCTGCCGGTGAAACGACCGGTGTTGACGTCCACCACGGTCATGGCCTCGGTGCGGTCGATGATGAGGGAGCCGCCGCTGGGCAGCCAGACCTTGCGGTCCATGCCCTTGGCCAGCTGCTCGTCCACGCGGAAGGCGGCAAACACGTCGCCGTCTCCCTCGAAGTGCTCCAGGCGCTCCATAAGGTCCGGGCTCATCTCCTGCACGTAAGAGGAGATGGTCTTCCAGGCGTTGTCACCGGAGACGGTGAGCTTGGCGAAGTCCTCGTTGAAGATGTCTCGCACCACGCGCACGGCCAGCTCGGGTTCGCCGCGCAGCACCTGGGGAACGTTGCGGGCCTTCTTCTGCTTGGCCTGGATCTCCTCCCACTGCTCCTGCAGGCGGGCCACGTCCTCACGCAGCTGCTCGTCGGTGGCACCCTCCGCCGCAGTGCGCACGATGACGCCGGCGCCGTCCGGGACCACCTCCTTCAGGATCGTCTTCAGGCGGGTGCGCTCCCCCACGGGCAGCTTGCGGGAGATGCCGGTCATGCCGGAGCCGGGTACCAGCACCAGGAAACGACCGGCCAGGGAGATCTGGGAGGTCAGGCGGGCACCCTTGTGGCCGATGGGGTCCTTGGTGACCTGCACCAGCACCTGGTCGCCGGCCTTGATGGCCTCCTCGATCTTGCGGGGCTTGCCCTCGGCGTCCACCAGGTCCCAGTTGACCTCGCCGGCGTACAGGACGGCGTTGCGGCCCTGGCCGATGTCAACGAAGGCGGCTTCCATGGTGGGCAGCACGTTCTGCACTCGTCCCAGCACCACCGCGCCGACCATGGAAGACTGCGTGCGGCGTGCCACGTAGTGCTCCACCAGCAGGCCGTCCTCTAGCACGGCGATCTGGTTCAGGCCGTCGCGCTCGCGCACGATCATGTGGCGGTTGACGGACTCGCGGCGGGCCAGGAACTCGCTCTCGGTGATGAGCTGGCGCTTGCGCCCGGCCTGGCGGCCTTCCTTGCGGCGCTGACGCTTTGCCTCCAGGCGGGTGGAGCCCTTCAGCGCGGTGATCTCGTCTCGCCCGGAGTCCTCGCGGGTGCGGCGACGGCGCCGGCGACGGGAGCTGGACTCCTCGCCGCTCTCCTCCGCCTCGCCTGCGGGCGCGGCCTCCTCTGCGGGCTGCTCGGCGATGTCCTCGCCGGAGTCGCCGCCGTCCTCGCCCTCCTCGGAGCGACGGGCACGGCCGCGCCGACCGCGCGAACCTCGCCGCCTGCGCGAGCGCCCGCTGGTCTCCTCGCCGTTCTCCTCGCCGGCCTGGCCCTCTACCTCGCCGCTTTCTTCGTCCTCGGTGGACGACGCTGCCTGCGCGTCTTCCTCCTCTACCGGCGCGGCCGCGCGCTTGCGGGTACGCCTGCGGGTGGCGGACAGGTCCGGCGCCTGGAACAGCAGCGCGGCGGCGGGCAGGGCCTGCTCTGCGTCCTCGTCGGCCTCCTCGGTGTCCGCCTCGGGCTCCTCGCCCTCGGCCAGCTCGGCCTCGGCCTCCTGGTCCTCTGTGAGCAGGTCTGCTGCCAGCTCGGGGTCCACCACGGCGGCCTCTTCCACCTCGGCGCCTGCCTCAGCGGCGGCCTCCTGGGCCTCCTTCTGGGCGGCCGGGTCGAGCGCGGTGGTGGAGAACTTGCGGCGCGAACGCGTGCCGCGACGAGAGCGGGCCGGGGCCGCCTCGCCGTCCTTGGCGGCGGGCGCGGGCTGATCGGGAGCCTGCTGCTCCTGCGCGGCGGCCGGCTCGACCGCAGCCTCGACCGCAGCCTCGACCGGCACGTCCTCCGCGACCTTCTTACGGCTGCGCGTGGCCCGCTTGGGCTTGACCGCCTCCTCGGCGACAGGCTCGGCCACCACCTCGGCGGCGGCCTCCACAGTCGGGGCGTCGGCGACAGGCTCGGCCACCTTCTTGCGGCTACGCGTGGCGCGCTTGGGCTTGACCGCCTCCTCGGCGACAGGCTCGGCCACCACCTCGGCGGCGGCCTCCACAGTCGGGGCGTCGGCGACAGGCTCGGCCACCTTCTTGCGGCTACGCGTGGCCCGCTTCGGCTTAACAGCCTCCTCGGCGGCAGGCTCTACCGCAGGCGCCTCGGTGGCGCCCTCCGCAGCAGCCTCAGCGGGGGCCTCGACCGGCGCGTCCGCCGCGACCTTCTTGCGACTGCGCGTGGCCCGCTTGGGCTTGACCGCCTCCTCGGCGGCAGGCTCAACCGCGGGCGCCTCGGCGGCGCCCTCCGCAGCAACCTCAGCGGGGGCCTCGACCGGCGCGTCCGCCGCGACCTTCTTACGGCTGCGCGTGGTCCGCTTCGGCTTGACGGCCTCCTCGGCGGCGGGCTCGGCCGCCACCTCGGCGGAGCCCTCCACGGCCGGGGCGTCGGCGGCAACGTCGGCCACCTTCTTGCGACTGCGCGTGGCGCGCTTGGGCTTGACCGCCTCCTCGGCGGCAGGCTCTACCACGGGCGCCTCGGTGGTGGCGGGATCGGTGGTGGGAACGGATAGACGACGCGGCTTGCGCGTACGGGACTCGGCCATTGCCTTATCTCCTTGTGGCATCTGGGCCGCACCACAGGCGCCGAGGTGGCGTCGAAATCGACTAGAAAGCTAGGGGGCTGCGGCAAGGCGGCCGTATCACAGGCGCCAATACCGCAAGCAGGTCACCGTGCGGGGCAACCTCGGCAAGTATCCCACACACCCGGGCCCCGAGCCGGTTGGACCCGCGCGTAACGTCGGCAACGTCTCGCCGCACCCGCCGCCCGCCCCGGCGGGGGCTGGGACCAACGCCCCGCCGCCGGGCCGGGCCGCACGCGAGAAAAACGCGGGAAAATCCCTCAAATCTCCACCAATAGACATCGTCTATTAACGAGAAATTGACGCCAGCATTTTCCCGGGACCATGGTCCCGTCAAGACGGGCGAAGGGGGCAACTTTCGTAGCAATTACCCCGAACTCGTCAGCATCGTGACCGTGCGTCAGTACATGCCGATATAGTCCCAACATTCAGGCTTTCCCCAGCTATGCGCGGGGAGCAGTTCCCAAACGTTCGAAAGGCTAGAGGTGTCAAATATGGCTCTCGACGCACTCGACCTGGCGCGGTGGCAGTTCGGTGTAACAACCGTCTACCACTTCATCCTGGTCCCCCTCACGATCGGCCTGGCGCCGCTCGTCGCCATCATGCAGACCCTGTGGCTGCGCACCGGCAAGGAGCACTGGCTGAAGGCCACCAAGTTCTTCGGCAAGCTCTTCCTCATCAACTTCGCCCTCGGCGTGGCCACCGGTATCGTGCAGGAATTCCAGTTCGGTATGAACTGGTCCGAGTACGCCAAGCACGTCGGTGACATCTTCGGCGCCCCGCTGGCCGTCGAGGCCCTGGCCGCCTTCTTCCTCGAGTCCACCTTCCTGGGCCTGTGGATCTTCGGCTGGGAGAAGCTGCCCAAGTGGCTGCACACCCTGACGATCTGGATGGTCGCCATCGGCGTGAACCTCTCCGCCTACTGGATCCTGGCCGCCAACTCCTGGATGCAGAACCCGGTCGGCGCCGTCTACAACCCCGCCACCGGCCGCGCCGAGCTGGACGGCGTAGGCGGCTTCTTCCAGATGTTCACCTCCGAAACCACGGTGCTGCGCTTCTTCCACACCGTCTCCACCTCCTTCCTGGTGGCGGGCACCTTCGTGGCCGCCCTGTCGGTCTGGTGGATCGTCCGCGAGGTGCGCGCCAAGCGTGAGGACGCCGCCAAGAAGATCTGGCGCCCCGTCGCCCTGTTCGGCGCCGTCGTCGTGCTGCTCTCCGCCGCTGCCGTCACCCTCTCCGGTGACCTGCAGGGCAAGCACATGTACAAGATTCAGCCCATGAAGATGGCCGCCGCCGAGGCCGCCTGCTACGGCGAGGAGGGCACCGACTTCGCGGTGTTCGCCACCGGCCTGACCACCGGCAACTGCGAGGATGTCAAGGCGCACATCACCGTGCCCAACCTGACCTCCTTCCTGGCCACAAACAAGTTCACCGGTCCCGAGTCCTACCTGCCCGGTGTGAAGGACGTGGAGAAGAAGTACAAGGAAGACTTCGGCCCCATCCACGGCGACGACGTGAACTACGTGCCCAACCTGTTCGTCACCTTCTGGACCTTCCGCCTCATGATCGGCACCCTGGTCTTCTCCGGCCTGCTTGCCCTGGGCGTGTTCTGGTTCATGCGCAAGGGCCGCGTCACCGACAACAAGTGGCTCAGCCGCCTGGCCCTTATCTCCATCCCGATGCCCTTCATCGGCGCCAGCTTCGGCTGGATCTTCACCGAGATGGGCCGCCAGCCCTGGATCGTGGCCCCGGGCTCCAACGACCCGCTTTCCGGCATCGCCATGCTGACCCGTGACGGTCTTTCCACCTCCGTCTCCATGGGCTCGGTTGCCGCCTCCCTGATCGTCTTCACGCTGCTCTACCTGGGCCTGGGCGTGGTGTGGGCCTACCTGCTGCGCCGCTACGCCCGCGAAGGCGTGACCGATCTGCTCCCGTCCACCCACGTCAAGGAAAAGGACGCCGAGGCCGGCGACCTCTCCTTCGGCTACTAAGAAAGGATCGCTGCCATGGATCTGACTACTCTCTGGTTCATCCTCATCGCGGTCCTGTGGACCGGATACCTCTTCCTGGAGGGCTTCGACTTCGGCGTCGGCATGCTGCTGCGCATCCTGCCGCGCAACGAGAAGGAGCGCCGCGCCACGCTGCGCACCATCGGCCCGGTGTGGGACGGTAACGAGGTCTGGCTGCTCACCGCCGGTGGCGCCACCTTCGCGGCCTTCCCCGCCTGGTACGGCACCATGTTCAGCGGCATGTACCTGGCCCTGTTCATCATCCTGCTGGCCCTGATCGTTCGCATCTCCGCCCTCGAGTGGCGCATGAAGATCGACTCCCCGCGCTGGCGCAACGCCTGGGACTGGACCCACAACATCTCCGCCTTCATCCCCTCCATCCTGTGGGGCGTGGCCTTCGCCAACCTGGTGCAGGGCATGAAGATCGAGTTCCTGGACCGCGCCACCGGCCTGGCGATCCCGCCGGCCGAGGTCACCACCCGCTTCGCGGAGGGCACCCACCAGCTCACCGGTGGTTTCTTCTCCCTGGTCACCCCCTTCACCCTGCTGGGCGGCCTGGTGACCATGACCCTGTTCCTGTCCCACGGCGCCATCTTCCTGGCGCTCAAGACGGACGGTGAGCTGCGCGAGCGCGCCGGCAACTTTGCCTGGCCACTGGCCCTGGTCAGCACCGTCCTGGCGGCCGTGTGGGTGGTGTGGGCTCAGCTGGCCTACTCCGCCACCGCGCTGTCCTGGATCCCGCTGATCATCGCGGCCGTGGGCCTGCTGCTGGCGGTGTTCTTCGCCTACATGCGCCGCGAGGGCTGGGCGTTCGTGTTCAACGGTCTGGCCATCGCCGCCGCCGTGGCGTTCATCTTCCTGGCCATCGGTGGCGACGTCATGCGCTCCTCCATCGACCCGGCCTACTCGCTGACCATGCACCAGGCTTCCTCCAGCCCGGCCACCTTGCAGATCATGACCGTGGTTGCCCTGGTCCTGGTCCCGGTGGTGCTGGCCTACCAGGCCTGGACCTACTGGGTCTTCCGCAAGCGCGTCAGCGCCGACACGATCGACCTGTCCGAGGGCGCTGGCCTGCACCCCACCAAGATCCGTTCCTTCCTGAAGGACTGATCCGGCCAGCACCTGAGCCCCTGGTCTTCCACGGACGACTAAGGGAAAGCCTGTAACAATGGTGACGGCGGTGCCCGCTACGGGCGCCGCCGTCACTGCTCTATTTCCGGAAAGCACCAACTAGCTCGTGAAGCCCCTGGATCCTCGACTTCTGCGCTACGCCCGCGCCGCCCGCTCGCACGTGACCACCTCGGCGCTGCTGGGCATCCTGCTCACGGCCCTGACGATCGTCCAGGCCATCGCCCTGGGAAAGGCGCTGGCCCACGTGATCCACGACGGCTGGACCCTGGCGGCGATCACCACCCCCCTGGCCGTTGCCGCCACCGCCCTGCTGGCGCGCGCCGGCGCCACCTTCGCTAGGGAGCGCCTGGCGCACCGGGCCGCCACCGCCGCCGTGCGGGAGCTGCGCGCCCAGGGGTTGGCCGCCGCCGTGGCGCGCGGGCCGCGCTGGGCCGCCGCGAACGCCAGCCAGACCACCACGCTGCTCACCCGCGGCCTGGAGGACCTGCGCCCCTACTTCGTCTCATACCTGCCGCAGCTGGTGCTGGCGATGACGCTCACCCCCGCCACGATCGTGGTGATCTGGTTCCTGGACCCGACCTCCGCCTACATCGCGGTGGGCACCATCCCCCTCATCCCGCTTTTCATGATCCTGGTGGGCCTGCTCACCCGGGACTTCGCTGCCTCCCGACTGAAGGTGATGAACCAGCTGGGTGCGGAGCTGTTGGACCTGCTGGCCGGTCTGCCCACGCTGCGGGCCTTTGGGCGCCAGGACTCCCCGCGCCGCCGCGTGCGCGAGCTGGGCGAGCGCTACACCACCTCCACGATGCAGACCCTGCGCGTGGCCTTCCTGTCCGGTTCGATCCTGGAGTTCCTGGCCACCCTGTCGGTGGCCCTGATCGCCGTCAGCATCGGCATGCGCATGGTGTACGGCTACCTGAGCCTGGAGGCCGGCCTGATTGTGCTGCTGCTGGCCCCCGAGGTGTACGCCCCCCTGCGTGCGGTGGGCGCCCAGTTCCACGCCTCCTCCGATGGCGTGGCCGCCGCCGATGCGGCCTGTTCGCTGATTGAGTCCGCCCCCGCTGTGGCGCCGGTGGACGACGCTGCCGCCGTGCGCCCCTCCCGCCAGGCGCTGACCGGTGCGCGCCTCACCTTCAGTGGGGTGGGCGTGCCCTCCCACTCCGGGCTGGCCCCCGCCGGGGCTGCGGGCGTTATCGAGCCGGGGCGGGTCACCGCCCTGGTGGGCCCCTCCGGCGCGGGCAAGACCACGCTGGCGCTGTGCCTGGCGCGCCTGCTGGACCCGGCCGAGGGAACGATCACGCTGGAGCAGGCCGGGGACGGGCAGGCCATTGACCTGGCGAGCGTGCCGCCCGAGGCGTGGCACGAGCACGTGGAGTGGGTGGCCCAGCGCCCGCTGCTGCTGCCCGGCACGCTGCGCGAGGTGACGCTGGCCGGGCGGCAGGCCACCGACGAGGAGCTGGAGGCCGCCGCCGGTCTCTCCGGGCTGGACCAGATCGTGGCCCAGCACGGCTGGGACGCCCCGCTGGGGCACGGCGGGGTGGGCCTGTCCGTGGGCCAGCGCCAGCGCGTGGCCCTCACCCGGGCGCTGCTGAGCGATAAGCCCCTGGTGATCATGGACGAGCCCTCCGCGCACCTGGACTACCGCACCGAGGAGCGTGTGCTGGGCGTGCTGGACGAGCTGCGCAGGCAAGGGCGCACCGTGGTGGTAATCGCCCACCGGCCGCGCCTGGTGGCCGCAGCGGACCACATCATTAACGTCTACGCGGAGGTGGCGGCGTGAGCCAGCAAAACGTGCACAACGGCGCCGCTCGCTCCCTCGCTGGGGCTTCCCCGGCCGAACCGACTCCCGCCACCACGTCCGGCTCCGCCCCGGCACCTACCGGCCTGCGCGGCGAGCTCGCCGCGATCAAGCGGGTCTGGCCCCTGCTAGAGGTATCGCGTGGCCGCCTGGCCCGCGCGATCCTGCTGGGCGCGGGCGCGCTGGGCGCCGCCGTGGGCCTGGCTGCTGTTTCCGCCTACCTGATCGCCCGGGCCTCCCAGATGCCCTACGTGCTGGAGCTCACCGCCGCTGCGGTCGCGGTGCGCTTCTTTGGCATCGCCCGCCCGCTGCTGCGCTACCTGGAGCGCCTGGCCTCCCACTCCGTGGCCCTGCGCGGCATGGCCAGCCTGCGTTCCCAGGTCTACGAGCGCCTGGCCTCCACCCGCACCGACCACGTCTCCTCGCTGCGGCGCGGCGACGTGCTGGCCCGCATGGGTGCCGACGTCGACTCCGTGGGCGACCTGGTGGTGCGCTCCCTGCTGCCCGCCATCGTGGCGGCGGTGGTCACCGTCATCACCACCACCGTGGTGGCCGCCTTCAGCCCCCTGGCCGGTGCCTGGGTGGCTGGCTGCCTGCTGCTGTCCGGGGTGGTGGGGCCGCTGCTGGCGATGAGGTCCGCCCGCCGCGCAGAGCTCTCCCGCCAGGGACACGCCCGCACCCTGTCCGCACTCATGCAGGACGCCCTGCTGGGTTCCACCGACGCCGTGGTCTCCGGGCAGATGCCCGCACTTAACGCCAAGCGCGCCGAGCTGGAGGAAAAGCTGGTCAACGACGCCGAGGCTGCGGCCCGCCCCGCCGCCGGCGCCGCCGCGTTGGACCAGGCCGCACTCGCCCTCTGCGTGATCGGCACCGTGCTGATCGGCGCCCCACAGGTGAGCGCGGGCGTGCTGGACCCGGTGCACCTGGCCATCGTGGTGCTCACCCCGCTGGCGGCCTTCGAGGCAGTGGCACTGCTGCCCACCGCCGCCGTGCAGTGGGTGCGCTCGGCCGGCGCCGCCGGCCGCGTGCTGGACCTGCTGGGCCCGGCCGCCGACGCCACGGCTCACGCCCATCCCGAGGCTCCGGCCGACTCCGGTGACCACACCTCCGCCGGGAGCGAGACCGGCGCCCCGCTGCTGAGCGCGCGCGAGCTGGCCGCCGCCTGGCCGGGAGGCAGGACCGTGGTAGAGGGCATTGACCTGGAGCTTCGCGCCGGCCAGGCCGTGGCCATCGCCGGGCCCTCCGGCATCGGCAAGACCACCCTGCTGCTCACGCTGGCCGGGCTGCTGGAACCGGCCGGCGGCAACGTCGTACTAGCAGGCAAGGACGCCTACCAACTCACCCGCACGGCGGCCGGGCAAGTGGCCACCTTCACCGCAGAGGACGCGCACATCTTCGCCACCACCCTCTACGAAAACCTCCGGGTGGCCCGCGCAGACCTCACCCGGCAGGAGGCCACCGAGCTACTGGAACAGGTGGGGCTGGGTGACTGGCTGGCCGCCCTGCCCGACGGGCTAGACACCCACCTGGGCGCAGACGCCGCCGCCATCTCCGGCGGAGAGCGCCGACGCGTGCTCCTAGCCCGTGCGCTGGCCTCCCCCGCCCCGGTGCTGCTCGTGGACGAGCCCGCAGAGCACCTAGACCCGCAGGCCGCAGCCCGCCTGGTCACCGACCTGCTGCGGCTCAAGCACTCCCAAAAGCGCGCCGTCGTGCTCTCCACCCACCACCTCAGCGCCCTGGCGGGGGCCGACCAGGTCATCCTGCTCGGCACCGACCCCGCCGCGATGCAGGGAGCGGCCGGGCGGAACGTCGTCCACCCCACGGGAGCTGAAACCGGTCCCGCCCGCGTCACCGCGCGCGGCAGCCACGCCAACCTCATCGCCGCCGTCGACTCCTACCGGGCAGCGGTAGAGGCCGAGGCCGCGCAACTGCGCGCCGAGCAGGAAAGTTAGGAACATGCCCGCACCCAGCAACTGCAAGAACATGCTCCACGCCGCCCTGGCGCTCGTCGGCAACCTGGACGCAGACCACGTACTGTCCACCTACCTCTCCTCCGCCTGCGAGCTCACCGAAGCCGGCTTCGCCGTCCTGGCCGTGCTGGACAACCACGGCGAGGCAATCCAGGTACTCCACCACGGCCTGTCCCCCGAACGCGCCGCCCAGATCGACGCCGCAGACCTCAGCGTCTCCCCCGAGCAGGAACTGCCCGAGTTCTACGCCATCCGCAACGACGAAACGAGCGCGCAGAGCGTCGGACTGCCCGCCTGGTCCAGGCCGATTCGCAACCAGATGGTCGTGATCCTGCGCGTGCACGACAAGGTGATCGCCCGCCTGTTCCTGTGCAACAAGGAGGCAGACTTCGACGAGCAGGACGGCGTGCTCATGCGAGACCTCTCCAGCGCCACAGCGGTCGCGCTGGAGAACGCCCGCCAGTACGCCGCCTCCCTGAACCGCCACCGTTGGATCGAGGCCTCCCACACCATCTCCACCACTCTGCTGCAGGGCAGCGAGGAGGAGGAGGCCCTGGAGCTGATCGCCCACAAGGTGCGCGAGGCCGCGAAGGCCGACACCGCCTTGATCGTGCTGCCCGGCATCGGGGAGAACTGGGTGTGCGAGATCGCCGCCGGGCACGGCACCGAGGAACTGATCGGCATCGTGTTCCCGCCCAACGGCCGGGCGGTGACCGCACTGCGGGCCGGCGCCGGCATGGTGGTCGATTCACTGGCGCGCGCCCGCACCCTGCGCGTGCCCCAGCTGGGCAAGTTCGGCCCAGCCCTGTACGCGCCGCTGATGGCGCGCGGCAAGGGCACCGGCGTGCTGATCCTGTTGCGCGACCGGGGCCGCGAGGAGTTCGCCCGCGAGGACCTGGAGATGGCCGAGTCCTTCGCCGCGCAGGCCGCCCTCGCCCTCGAGATCGCCGCCTCCCGCCACAACGAGGACCGCGCGACCCTGCTGGACGAGCGCGCCCGCATCGGCCGCGACCTGCACGATCTGGCCATTCAGCAGCTCTTTGCCTCTGGTATGCAGCTGGAGGTGGCCAAGTCCCGCGTGGCCGCCGGCGAGCGCGACGACGCCGCCCTGGTGAAGATTTTGGACGACGTTCTGTCCAGCGTCGACGATTCCGTGCGCCAGATTCGCGCCATCGTGCGCTCCCTGAAGGAGCCCGACGAGAATCTTGACCTGGCCGAGCGGCTGCGCCGCGAGGCCTCCCTAGCGCGCACCGCTCTGGGCTTCGCGCCCTCGCTGGTGGTCTGCCTGGACGGCGTTTCGCTGGCCGAGGCCGTGGACCCGGGGCTAGCGGCCACGCAGCTTTCCGGCCGCGTGGACCAGGATCTGGCCGACGACGTGGTGGCCGTGGTGCGCGAGGGCATGAGCAACGCCGCGCGCCACGCCCACTGTTCCTCCCTGCAGGTGCGCGTGGACGTGGCGGGCCAGGCGCCGCGCGGGCGCGTCATGGTCTCCGTGATCGACGACGGCGTGGGCGTGCCCCAGGAGCGCACACGCAACTCCGGCCTGGAGAACCTGGCGGCGCGCGCCCGGCGGCACCGGGGCAGCTTCACCCTGGGGCGCACCGAGACCGGCACCGGCACGCACCTGGCGTGGAGCGCGCCCCTCACCTAGCTCGACGCAGAGGGGCAGGCTGGTTCGAGGCAGTGGAGCCGGCGCCGTAGTGCGGTGCGCAAACGGTTGCAGGCTTAGTAAACCTTTTGCGCTTTTGGTGCACCGATTGAGGTTTTGGTGCACCGATTGCGTGGTTACCCGACCGGGTAAGCCCACGAGAGGTTCACTAAGCCCACGACTGGTGCAGCAACCCTACGAGAGGTGCACTATCCCCTCGATCGTTTGCGCACAAGTCACCCCTGCCGTGGCTCGCACCCGTTCCTCCAGCTCCCAGTCGCGCTCAGGGCGGAGGTCCTGCTTATCGAAGTAGACAAGGTCCACGTCGCTGGAGAAATCAAGGCAAGGAGAAGCCACACCAGCGAGCCGGGGCGTTAGGTGGTCCCAAAGAAGTGGTGTCCCTCCTGCTACCTGCAGGAGGGACACCCCCATTGCCTTCGCGCGGTCCAGTCTTGCCGGACCCGCTCAGCTCTGGTTGCGCCAGCCCGCGGCCCGCTGCCCAGCCACCCACGCGGCCACCTGGGTGCGCCGCTGCAGGCCCATCTTGGACAGCAGGGAGGTGATGTGGTTCTTCACGGTCTTCTCAGCCACGCCCAGGCGCTCACCGATCTCTCGGTTGGAAAGACCGTCCGCGATCAGGTCCAGCACCTTGCGCTCGGAGGGCGTCAGGTCCGCGGTCGGGTCGTCGTGGTCGGCCCTGCGACGCGTGATGGTGCGCTCGTCCAGCAGCGTGCGGCCACCGGCCACCGCCTTGACCACGTCCGCGATTTCCGCGCCACGCACGGTCTTGAGCAGATAAGCGCGCGCGCCGGCAGCCAGGGACTCCGCCAGGGCGTCGTCGTCATCGAAGGAGGTCAGCACGATCGGCTTAACCTCAGGGTCGATCTCCCGCAAGGACTTCATCACGTCAATGCCCGTGCCGTCGGGCAGCTGCAGGTCTACCAACACCACGTCCGGGCGCACCAGGTCCGCGCGGCGCACGGCCTCCGCCAAGGAGCCGGCCTCTGCCACCACTGTCAGGCCGTCGGCCCGATCTACGATCTCAGCAATGCCGCGACGCACGATCTCGTGGTCGTCAACGATCATTACGCGGATGTCCCCGCCGGTCTTGGTCTCAGGCATGGTGCTGAGCTTACCGCCTAACGCCGCAAATCTTCGCCTTTAGCCGCCTTTGGTCCTAGCCTTACCTTTCGAGGATGCCGCGCCAGCTTCCCGCAAGCGGCCTCCTACCCCTGACGCTGGTCCTAAACCTGGCAGGCCGGGCAGAACGTCGCCGACCGCCCACCCAGCACGCTGCGCTCCAGTGACGTGCCGCAGCGGCGGCAGGGCTGCCCGTAGCGCCCGTAGGCCCACAGCTCGCGCGCAAAATAACCCGGATTGCCGGCCGCGTCCACGTAGAGCGCGTCGAACGACGTCCCGCCCACCTCGATGGCGGCCCGCAGCACCTGCGCGGCCGCCTCCAGCAGGCGCTCCACCTCCGCCGCGCTCAGGCTGTTGCCCGGCCGAGTTGGGTGAATGCCGGCGCGCGCCAGCGCCTCGTCGGCGTAAATGTTGCCGATGCCGCTCACCTTGCCCTGGTCCAGCAGCTGAGACTTAATGATCGTGCGGCTGGAGCGCACCGCATCAGCCACCTGCGCCACGTCCAGGTAGGGGTCCAACGCATCTCGGGCTATGCCTGCCGCCCGCGTTGGCAACGCTGCCAGCTCGGTGCCCTGCCCGCCGGGCTGTCCGTCTGGGGTGGGGGCGAGCCTGCACAGGCTGACGTAGCCGAAGGTGCGCTGGTCCACGAACCGCAAAAGGTGCTCCCCCGCCGCGTCGCTGAACACCAGGCGCGCCCGCAGGTGCTTGTCACGGTCCGACGCTGCCGCGCCCACGCCGCCCTCCACGCGCTCGCCGTGAGCGCCAACGGAGTCGAACTGGCCGATCTCTGAGTCAACCAGCAGCTGCCCGCTCATTCCCAGGTGGAACAGCAGTGCGAGCGGTTCGGCCGGCCCGCCGGGCGGTGCCTGGTGCGCGCCGGCCGCGCCGGCAGCGTCGGCCACCAGGGTGCACCACAGGAACTTGCCTCGCCTGGCGACCTCCGCGATCCGACGCCCGGCCGCCCATTCGTAGGGCAGGTCGCGGTGGCGGTTCACGCGCGGGTGCAGGCCCTCCAGCCCCTCCACGCGCGCCCCCAGCAGGTGCTGGGCCAGGCCCAGCCGGATGGTCTCAACCTCTGCCAGCTCCGGCATCAGCCGTTCCTCGCCGCGAAAACACCAAAAGCGCGGCACGCCTGCGCGGCCGCCTCGATCTCGGCGGCCTTGCGGGAGGTGCCGCAGCCGCGGCCCGCCACGCGCCCGTCGATCGTGACGGTGGCGTGGAAGACGCGGGCGTGATCCGGCCCCTCGTGATGAGATGAATACTCCGGTGGCGTGTGGCCCCCGGCAGCGGCCCACTCCTGCAGCGGAGTCTTCGGGTCCAGCAGGAAGGCTCGTTCCTCGGCGTCCTCGAACTCCGGGGCCAGCAGGGCGTGCACCACCCGCTTGGCCGTCTCCAGCCCGTTGCACAGGTAGGTGGCGCCGATCATCGCCTCCATCGCGTCGGCCAGCACCGAGTCGCGTTCACGCCCCCCGTAGCCATCGGCCCCCGTGTCCAGCAGCAGGTAGTCGCCCAGGCCGATCCGGCGCGCCGCCTGCGCCAGCGACGGCTCGCTAACCGTGGCGTGGTGCATCCGGGAGATGCGACCCTCCGGCAGGTGCGGGTAGTGGCGATAGAAATGCTCAGCCGCCACGAGTCCCAGCACCGAGTCCCCCAGGAACTCCAGGCGTTCGTTGTTCGGCGCCCCGGCCGCGTTGGCGAAAGAGCGGTGGGTTAAGGCCAGGATCAGCAACTCGCCGTCGATGGGCGCGCCCCACCGCTCCACCAGGGTGCCCACGTCCAGGCGCTTGGCCCCACCGGAGACGATCGCCTTGCGCCCGTCCGGGGCGGTGGCGCGCTTCTTCGCGCCTGCCTTGGGCTTCTGCCTCTGCCCCTTGGCCTGCTCCTTGGCCTGCCGGCTCACTTGGCCTCGCCCGAGCCGCTTGCCTCCGAGCCGGCCGCGTCTCCGGCCCGACCGGCCGGACCGGCCGGACCGGTCTCGGTACCGAAGTTGAGCGCCCCCAGCGCCGCCCAGCGCGGGTCAACCACGTCGTGGGAGTGCCCGTCCTCTGCCTCCCGCAGCGGGATGCCGCACTCGGAGCACAGGCCGGGGCAGTCCGGCTCGCAGACTGGGTCGAAGGGCAGGTCCAGCACGATCGCGTCGCGCACCACGGACTCCAGGTTGACCTCTGTACCCTCGCTCTCCAGCATGTCCTCGGCCTCCTCGTCGCCCTCCGCCATCGCGGCGGCGCGAGTGCCGGGGTTGAAGAACATTTCGGTGGCGTCCACGCGGGTGCGCACCGAGAAGTCGCGCAGGCAGCGCACACAGCTGCCCTGAATCTCCACCTCGGTGCCCACCTGGGCCAGCACGCCGTCGCTGACCTGCGTCAGCGTGACGTCCAGGTCCAGCACCGTGCCGTCGGGGACGCCCGCCACCGTGGTCTGCATGTCCACCGCGGGGGCGGTGAGCTGGTAGGTGCGCATCGCGCCCGGGCTGCGGCCCAGGTCGTGAATCGAGATCACATAGGGGTTAGGCATCTAGTTTTCCTCCACACTTACCTGCCAGGCGGCGCCGGGCTTGCGCTGCGGGGTCACCGCCGCGAAGGCGGGCTTGCCCTGGGAGCGGGACAGGCGGCGGGCGATCTCCTCACGCCCGGCCTCCGCCTCTCCCCGCACGGCGTCTGCGGTGCTGACCAGCGCGGCGAGCACCGAGTCAGCGTATTCGTTCGCGCCCGTCACCAGCGAGTCGGCCTTCTTCTTGGCGGCCTCCTCGCGCGCCCTGGCGCGCCCGGTTGCCTCCTGCTCCAGTTGGGCGGCGCGCTGCTGGGCGGCCTGCACGATCGCGTCCTTGCTGACCATCTCCTCGGCACGGGCGTTGGCGCGGGCCAGCAGGGCGTCGGCCTCCGCGCGGGCCTCAGCCACGATGCCCTCCGCCGCCCGGTTGGCGTCAGCGACGATGCCCTTGGCGCGTGCCTCGGCGGCCGCCACCGCGTCCTCTGCGGCGTGGCGGGCCATGGAGCGCTCGGTGTCCGCCTCGTCCTGGGCGCGGGCGAGCACGGAATCGGCGCTGGAGAGGACGTCGTCCGCCTCCCACAGGTCAACGGGAATGGCCTCGTTGAGGGCGTCGAGCATCATCAACATCTGCGGACCCGGCACCAGCACGGACGTGGTCATCGGCATGGAGCGGGCGTTTTCCACCAGCTCGCGGACCTCGGCAAGAATTGCCAGGGCCTTGTCGGCGCGGGCGTCAGCTTCGGACGGAACAGCTTCCAAGAGGACTCCTAGGAATGAGAGGAAGGGTTACGGCAGGCCAGTGCCCGGGCGACCGCCGGAGACACAAGAGAGGTGACGTCCCCGCCGTGGCGAGAGATGTCCCGCACGAACGAGGAGGAGATGTGCGCCATCTCCTGGGCGCACGGCAGCAAAACGGTATCAACACCGAGGTGGCGGTTGATGAGCGCCAGGGCCAGCTCGCCCTGGGCGTCGCCGGAGTCCCGCACCCCCTTGATCAGGGTGGCCGCCCCGATCCGCTGGGCGAAGTCGGCGACCAGGCCATCCACGGCCTCCACCCGCACGTTCGGGGCACTCACGCTGGCGCGGATCAGCTCCACGCGCTCCTGCGGGGCGAACATGGGCTGCTTGGCCGCGTTCTCCGCGACGGCCACAACCACCTCCTCGAAGAGGGCGGCGGCGCGCTCAATCACGTCCACGTGCCCCAGGGTGGGCGGATCGAAAGATCCAGGGAAAACCGCGATCGACATGCCCCCACCCTAACGGGGCTCCGCCCCGCTCTCCGGTAGGCGCGGCTGGAGGAAGTGCACCTGGGTGTCCCCGTACTTCTTGGCGGGCAGCTCCTCCAGGGACTCGGGCCAGGTGGGGGCCTGCCCCCGGGCGGCGCGCTCCACCACCAGCACCCCGTCGGGGGCCAGCCACGCGGCCGCTGCGCTCACCACGGCCTCCAGGGTCTGCGTGGGGATGTCGTAGGGCGGGTCCAGCAGGATCAGGTCCGCCCCGCCCGTGAGCGGCGCGGTGGCGAAGTACGCGGCCACGTCGGCCGCGACCACCTCCACCTGCGCCCCCAGGCCCAGGGAGCGCACGTTCTGCCGGCACACGGCGGCGGCCTTGGCGTTCTTCTCGATCAGCACCACCTTGCGAGCTCCCCTGGAGGCGGCCTCGAGCCCGAGCGCGCCGGAGCCGGCGTAGCCGTCTATCACCACGGCGCCGCGCACCACGCCCAGGTGGTCCAGGCGGGAAAACAGGGCCTCGCGCACGCGCTCCGAGGTGGGGCGAGTCCCCTTGGGCGGCACCGCCAGGGCCCGCCCACCAAACCTTCCGGCCACTATTCGAGTCATGCCCACCACCCTAACGAAGTACCGCCCCCCGCCGCGTTCGCCGCCCCCTTGACCCGGGCAGGGCCGACGCTCCGCCGGCCGCCCCGAGGCACGCGCGGCCCCTGGTCGCGCCCCACCCCGAGGCACGCGCGCCCTTCCGAGTCCCCCCGGCACCGAGCGGCGGGCGAGCCGGCGAAGCGGGGAAAGACTGGTGCCCGGGGCCGCGAAGCGACCCCGGGCACCCGGTGTGGTTTCGCGCTCAGTCGGTGACGATGGGCAGGCCCAGGTCTGCGGAGGCCTGCTGGAAGCCGCCAGCGTTGGTGACGTTCTGGAAGCCCATGCCCTTCATCTGCTCCACGGCCTGGCCGGAGCGGTTGCCGGAGCGGCAGTAGACCAGGTAGGTGCCGGCCGGGTCCAGCTCGCCGATCTTGGTGGCGAAGTCCGCGGAGTTGACGTCGATGTTGATCGCGCCCTCCAGGTGGCCGGCGGCGAACTCCTCCGGGGTGCGCACGTCGATCAGCACGGCCTCGGCCGCAACCTCCTGGCCGGCCGAAGCCTCCTGACCGGCGGCGGGCGCGCTGGCGGCCTCGGCGGGGCGGGAGGCCGGGGCGGCCTCGTTGCTGGAGCAGCCGGCCAGGGCGGTGGCGGCGACGATGGCGGCAGCTGCGGCCAGGGCACGCATGGGCTTGGCGGTCACGTTGTTTCCTTCCGGTGGTCAAAAGCGGCACGGCCGCAGATAGGTCGTTTGCCTGCGGGCGGCGGGCGGGGCGTCGGCCCTCCCTGCTCCAGGCACCAACGTTCCTAACGCCCCTGTCAGTTGCATTATTCCCGGCTGTGCGCGGCTAGTTAGCATGGCCTCATGTACGTCCCCGCACACTTCGTCCTGCCGCCCGATCACGTGGAGGCAATCCTGTCCGACGTGGTCTTTGGCAATCTGGTCACGCCCCACGCTGACGGCCCGCAGGCAACCCCGCTTCCGTTCTACCGGGACCGCGAGCGCGGTGTGCTGGTGACCCATTTGGTGCGCAACAACCCGCAGGCCACCACGCCGATCACCGGACCTGGGCTGCTGTTGGTGGAACGGGGTGACTCCTACATCTCTCCGACCTGGTACGCCACCAACGCGGCCATGCCGAACGTGCCCACGTGGGACTACATCACGCTGCAGGTGCGCGGCGCCGTGACCGTGGACCTCTCCCCCGAGGCGGCGCTGGAGGCGGCGCGCCGCCTGACGGCCTTCTACGAGCCCGATTCGGTGCTGGACGCGGTGGGGCAGGCCAAGCTGGAGCGAATGGCCCGCGCGATCGCGGCGGTGGAGATCAGCCTGGATGAGGTGGTCGGCAAGGCGAAGATGAGCCAGAACCGCCACCCGGACGACGTGCTCAGCGTCATCGCCAAGTTCGAGGAGCTGGGCCTGAGCGAGATGGCCCGGTTCCTGCGGGAGGTGTCGCTGCCCTACGCCCGCAAGCGCTTTGCCAAGATCAAGCAGCTGCGCGATGTGCGCCTGGCCGCCCCGCTTTCCGGCGGTTGCCCCGCCAGCGCCCTGGATTACGGGGGCCAGTAGGCCTACCGGTGCGTGGCGTTGCGGCGGGGTGGACGACGTTGCCGCCGCGCCGCCCGGATCACGCGGCCAGATTGCGCGGCCGGTTTGTGGGCGTGGCCGCCTAGTCCACCAGCTTGGCCGGCCGCCAGCCCATTGCCGAGCTGAGCACGGCCAGCTGGGTGGCGGCGCGCAGCTGCTCCACGCTGATCGAGGCCTCCCGCAGCTCGCCGCGCTCCAGGGCCACCTGCCGGCCGATTCCCGGCAGGCAGCCGTCCTGCACGGGCGGGGTGAGCCACTGTCCGCCGATGCGCGCGGCCAGGTTGCCCACCGTGGTCTCGGTGACTAGGCCATCTCGGTTGACTAGCACCACGTCGTCGCGGCCCGGGTGGCGGGCGCGGGCCGCCTCAAAGTCGACTCGGTTGGTGGTCTTGTGGCGCCGCCAGGCCGCCACGAAACCCGGCTCGCGCGCGTCGGGGCGGTCCAGCCCCAGGCGCAGCGGCAGCGGCGTGCGCGCCGGGGCGCGCGTGGAGAAGGCGGCGGTGCCGTCGCGGCGCAGCTCTAGCCTGCCAAGCAGTAATGGAGCCTGCCAGGGATCCTCTGGCGTCCACACGGCGGCCTGAGCGTTCGGCAAGGCAGAGTCTTTACCCGGTGCGGCGGCTTCACCCGGCACGGGCAGAGCAGCCAGGGCGGCGGCGATCTGGCTCTCTAGGAGGGCGGTGAGGGCGGCAGCGTCGTACCCGAATCCCAGGGCCTGCGCGGAACGGCTCAACCTGGCCAGGTGGCGCTCCAGGTGGCGCGCACCGGCGGCGGTCAGGGCGAAGGTCTCGATCAGGGCGAAGTCGTCCTGTCCGTGCAGCACGCGGGTCTTGGTCAGCAGCTCGGCGTACTCCCCCGCTGGCGTGGACTGCCAGGTCACCCCGCCGCCCACGCCGTACTCGGCCCGCCCGGTGGAGCGGTCCAGGGCGACGGTGCGGATGGCCACGGAGAAGGCCCCCCGGCTGGTGCCGGTGAAGCAAGCGCGCCGTTCGCCCGCGCTGCCCGCCGCCGGCTCGATGAATCCGATCGCCCCGCAGTAGATCCCGCGCGGGGAGGACTCGAGCTCGGCGATCAGGTCCATCGTGGACTTCTTGGGCGCGCCCGTGATCGAACCGCACGGGAACATGGCCCCCATCAGGTCAGCCAGCCCGGCGTCCTGCCTGGCCGTGGCCGCCACGGTGGAGGTCAGCTGCCAAACGGTCGGGTAGGCCTCCACGGAGAACAACGCCGGCACGTGCACCGAGCCGACCTCGGCGACGCGGGCCAGGTCGTTGCGGATCAGGTCCACGATCATCACGTTCTCCGCCGTGTCCTTGCCGCTCTGCGCCAGGCTTTGGCGCAGCTTTTCGTCGCTGGCCGGGTCACCGCCGCGCGGGGCGGTGCCCTTCATGGGCACGGACCTCAGCCGCCCGCCGTCCCACTCCAGGAAGCTCTCCGGGCTGGCGCTCAGCAGCGCCCAGTTGCCCGCCTCCAGGTAGGCGCAAAACGCGCCGCGCTGGCGCTCGGCCAGGTCCAGGTAGTAGGCGTAGGCGTCTCCGGCGAACCGGGCGCGCGCCCTGGTGGTGAGGTTCACCTGGTAGGTGTCCCCGCGCGCGATCGCGGCCTTGACCCGCTCCACGGCCGCCGCGTGCTGGGCGCGGTCCCAGTCCAGCTCCCACGGGGTGAGCCGGTAGGGGCGGGGCGCGGCGCCCTGGCCCGCCACAGGCGTGGGCTCGGCGCCGCTTTCCCCGCCCGGAGGCTCGCTCACGCCGCCCAGCGGCTCGATCAGCGGGGCACCGCACACGGCGAACCACGCCAGGGGCAGGGCATGCAGGGCTTGGGCGCCGGGCGCCGCCGGGGCGGCAAGCACGCCGGGCGCGGCGGGGGCGCCGGCCTGCCGCACGCTCAGGCTGGGGTCCAGCCCGGGGGCGGCCTCGTAGGCCAGGAAGCCGTAGACCCACCGCCCGTTCTCCACCGCCTGCTGCGCGGTGTGGAGCACGCCGGTCACCTGGTCGCTGCGGTGGGCCACCAGGACGCGCTCGGGGGCGCCAAATAGCAGGGAACGCCCGGCGCGGTAGTCGTCGAAGCGCGCGGCGGGCGGGGTGGGGATTGCCTGGGTGCTCATCGCCTCCATGGTCCCACAGGGCCGCGCTCAGGACCGGCGCAGGTTGGCCTCCTGCTCTGCGGAGAGGTGGCGGTCCACCGCCGCGCGCAGGGCCGGGTTTCGCTCCAGCTCGCCGGCGGCCACGGCCGCTCGGGCCGCGCCGCGCGCGTCGGCGATCAGGTCCGCGTCCCGCGTGACCCGCAGCAGTTTCAGCGAGGAGGCCCGGCCCGACTGGCTGCGCCCCAGCACGTCACCCTCGCTGCGCAGCGCCAGGTCCTCCTCCGCGAGCGCGAAGCCGTCGGTGGTGGCGGCGAAGGCGGCCAGTCGGCGCCCGGCCAGGGAGTCTGGCAGGGCGTGGGTGACGGCGATGCACAGGGAGGGCTTGGAGCCGCGCCCCACCCGGCCGCGCAGCTGGTGGAGCTGGGAGATGCCGAAGCGCTCGGCGTCCAGGATCACCATCATGGTGGCCGCCGGCACGTCCACGCCCACCTCGATCACGGTGGTGGACACCAGCACCGGGGTGCGCCCGGCCACGAACGCGTCCATGGCCGCGCCGCGCTCCTCCGCGCTGAGACGGCCGTGCATCTTGCCGATCCCGATTCCGGCCAGCGCCTCCAGGCCGGCCAGTTCGGCGGCCACGTCCTCCACGCTGGCCAGGGTCGACGCTGCCTGCGCGCCCGCCCCCCGCGCTTCTGGCCCACGTGCTTCCGGTCCCTGCGCTTCCGGCCCGTCCTCCAGGCCGGGCAGGGTGTCGCCGCCCGCGCCCGGCAGTTCGGGGGTGCCGGTGCGCGCAGAGGCCGGCTTGTCGGCATGGCCGGGCGGAACGTCGTCCCCCTGCCCCTCCTCCTCTTCGCCGCTGATGCGGGGCACCACCACGTAGACGCGGCCGCCCGCCTTCACCTCCTCTGCGGCGCGCTGCCAGATGCGGCGGTACCAGGCCTGGTTGGCGGCGGAGGCGATGAAGGTCTCCACTGGGCGGCGGCCCGCCGGCAGCTCGGTGAGGGCGGAGACGTCCAGGTCCCCGAACACGCTCATGGCGATGGTGCGCGGGATCGGGGTGGCGGTCATGACCAGCAGGTGCACGCCGGTGGTGGCGCGCTCGCGCAGCACCTCGCGCTGCTCCACGCCGAAGCGGTGCTGCTCGTCCACCACCACCAGGCCCAGGGAGGCGAAGGCCACGCTTTCGCTGAGCAGGGCGTGGGTGCCCACCACGATGCCGGCGCTGCCGGCGGCTATCTCCGCTAGGGCGGCGCGCCGACGCGGGGCGCTCAGGTTGCCCGTCAGGAGGACCACCCGGGTGGCGTCCGCCGCGCCGTCCAGCATCCCGCCCGCGCCCAGCTCTCCCAGCAGGCTGGTGATGGAGGCGAAGTGTTGCTGGGCCAGTACCTCGGTGGGGGCCAGCAGCACCGCCTGGGCACCGGCGTCCACCACCTGCAGCATGGCGCGCAGCGCCACGATCGTCTTGCCGGCGCCCACGTCTCCCTGCAGCAGGCGCTGCATGGGCACCGTGCGGGTCAGGTCGGCGCTGATCTGGCGCCCCACCTCCACCTGCCCGGCCGTGAGCGGGAAGGGCAGGCGCTCATCGAAGGCGCGCAGCAGCGGACCGAGCGCTGCGGGGCGCGGCTGGCCGGTGTCCGACCGCCCCGGCTCCAGCGGCGCGGGCCGCCCGCAGGCCGGTGCCGCCTCCTCCTCCGCCTCGGCGCGCGCCTGCGCCAGGCCCGCCTGCAGCACAAAGGCCTCCTGGAAGGCCAGGAAGCGGCGGGCGCGCTGGTAGTCGGCCCGGTCCCGGGGCCGGTGGATCGCGCCGTAGGCGGCAAAGGTAGAGGGATAGCCGCGCGGCTCGCGCACGCTTGCCGGCACGGCGTCCGGCACGTCGCCGGGGGTGAGGCTGTCCAGCACCACGCCCACCGCGCGGGCGATGGCCCACGTGGGCAGCCCGGCGGTGGAGCCGTACACCGGGATGGGTCGCTGCGTGCGCTCGCGCACCTCCTCCTGGCTTAGGTCCTCCCCCAGCACCTCGTAGTCCGGGTGGGTCAGCTGGCGGGTGCCGCGATACGTGGTGACCGTGCCGGCGAACAGGCCCACCGCGCCCGGGCGCAGGCGGTTTTCGTGCATCCGCAGCGCACCGGCGTGCTTGGCGAAGAACGTCAGGGACAGCTCGCTGGTCCCGTCCGTGATCCGCACCGCCAGCAGGGAGCCGCCCCGGTTGCGCATGGGCCGCGACTGGCTGGCCACCACCCGGGCCTGCACCGTCACCGCGCTGCCCTCCTCCAGCGCCGCGATCGGGGTGAGCTGCCCCCACTGCTCGTAGCGGCGCGGGAAGTGCTCCAGCAGGTCGGCGCCCGTGTTGAGGCCCAGCTTGGCCAGCTTCTTCGCGGTGGCCGCCCCCACCAGGGCAGACAGCGGCTCCTGCAGCGGGCTGGCCGCGCCCAGCTCCCGCGCGGCCCGCGCCGCCGGGGGCCTGCCGGCCCGGGCCGATGCCGGCCCTTCAGACGGGGTGCGCTCGGCCACCGCCTACTCCGCAGCCAGGAGAATGCTGGGCACGTCCGTGCCGGCGTCCACCACCACCACGTCCAGGTCCGCGAACGTGGACTCCGGCAGCCGCTCCAGGCCGTGCCGGTCGGTGCGGTCCAGGCTGCCCGAATAGAGGGCCCGGTCGGTGAGGTCGAGCAGGCGCTCGGCCACCTGATCCACTAAGGCCCGCTCGGCGTCCCCGGAGACCAGGAAGGTGATCACCTCCGGCTCGTCGCGCAGCAGCTCGCGCAGGCTCTCCACCAGCTCGGCCTCCTCCACGTGGCCGGTGTGGTGGGCGGTGCGCAGGCGGCTTAGGGCGGCCCGGGCGCGCTCGCCCAGCTCCTCCTCCTGCGCCTGGGCGCCCAATCCGGCCGGGAGCGGGGCGGCCTGCGCCAGGGTAACCGCCAGCATCTCCAGCTCGTTGCGGCTGGGGGCCACGAACAATCTGGTGGCGCGCCGGTGCAGCTGCCCCAGCCGGTAGGAGCGTGCCAGTGCGTGGGCGACGTCGGCGGCGGCGCCGTCGCACGGAATGACCGCCACCAGGGGGGCGCCGGTCTCCAGGGCAGCCCGGTCTATGGCGCTGCGACTGTGGGCGGCCACCTCGCTAGTCAGCAGCACCACCACGGCGCCGGTGCGGGCCAGCTGCTCCACCAGGCCGGGGCTGCGCGTGATCGCCACCAACCCGGCCCCCTGCGCCGTGGCCGCCCGCCCGCCCGCGTGCCCCGGCCGCTCCAGCATCCGCACGCCGGCGTGCCCCGGCAGGGCGGAGACGGGATCCTCCGCAGCAGAGAGCCACGAGACGGGCTGCAGGTAGCGCACGCACACGTGCCGCAGGTCCGCGAAACGATTGGAGGCGGCCCAGCCCAGCTGCGCGGCGCAACGCCCCGCGAAGTCCTCCGGCAGCCCGGCGAACAGGCCGGCCGTGCCGCCGTGCGCCACCTGGGCGTCGCGCGGCGCCAGCAGGGCCGCCAGCGGCTGCTTGGTGTGCACGTGCACCTGCCACAGTCCCCCACCGATCTCGTCCTCCGTGCCCGTCACCGCCACGGAGTTGCCGATCTGGGTCAGGCGTTCGCGCACCGCCTGGGCGGTGGCGGCGGAGGCGTCCAGCAGGTACATGACCTCGAACTCGTCCACCAGGGGGGTCTGGGATTCGCCGCCCCACTGCTCGGGCATGTCGGTGAGCATACGCTGGAACACGTCCGGGTAGACCGGGTCCGCCCCGTAGAGCTGGGCCAGCGCCGCCAGGATGACGCCCAGGCCGATCGTGCCCGCGTCCGGGTACGGGGTGGGGCCGGCCTCCACCGAATAGATCGAGTCGGCTACCGCCAGGGTGGCCGTCAGCACGACCAGTCCGATGGTGGGCTGCAGTTCACCCAGGTCGCTGGCGCGCTCGGGGCCGGGCGCGCTGGCCGCCGGCGCGCCGCCGGCCAGCTGGGGCAGGTAGTCCAGCACGGCGGGAACCACGCGGTCCAGGGCGGTCAGGATCGTGCCCTCCACGGGCTCGCTCACGGCCTGGCGCGCCCCCAGCGCCATCTGCTCGAACGCGTCCACCAGGTCCACCTCGCGCAGCTGGGCGCGTCCCTCGCAGTGGGAGGCCAGGGATTGCAGCATCTGCGACAGGATCACCCCGGAGTTGCCGCGCGCCCCCAGCAAGGCCCCGCGCGCGGCCGCCGCGGTCACGGCCTCCAGGTCGCGTTTGCCGTGCATGTGGTCGATGGCCTCCAGCGCGGCCTCCAGGGTGGCGAGCATGTTGGTGCCCGTGTCAGAGTCCGCCACCGGGAAGTGGTTGAAGTAGTTAATCGTGGCCCGGTTTTGCGCCAGCTTGTCTGCGGCTGCCTTCAGCCACGCCTCCACTATCGCGCCGTCAAAGGCGGGTTCCTTGAACGCGTGTTCGTCTCTCACCGGGCCCTCCTCACCGCATTAGCCTACTTCGCTGGCGCGGTGGAACCGGGCGCGCGGCCCCGATATCGTGGCTCGCGGCCGCCCGCGCGGGTGGTCCCGTGCACCGATTCGCTCGCCTTCGCGGCGGCTGTGGGCAGTTACACAGCGCCGGAAGCGGGCGCAAACTTGGGATAATTTCCGCGATCGGCTATCCTTGCACGGTTGCTTGAGACGGCCTGCCGGTCGTTTTGGGCGGGCGAGCTACTATCCGTAGCCGCTTGCAAGCTTTAAAGATCAGGAGAACGACCGTGGCTTCCACCTGCGATGTGTGCGGCAAGGGCCCGAGCTTCGGCAAGAGCGTTTCGCACTCCCACGTGCGTACCTCCCGCCGCTGGAACCCGAACATTCAGCGCGTGCGCGCGCTCGTTGACGGCACCCCCAAGCGCGTGAACGTCTGCACCACCTGCCTCAAGTCTGACCGCGTCACCCGTCGCGTGTCTGCCTGAGCAGTCTGAAGGAACCCGGCCCTCGCGGCCGGGTTTTTTCTTTGCCCCGCGCGGGTCCTTGCGGGCAGCCTGCCGCCCGGCGCGGCGGCGTCCCTTAGCGTTGCAGGTGGTCCCAGCCGGTTTTCTGCACGACGTTCCCCACGGCCTGACCCAGGACCGTTACCTCCGGCGCGCCGGCCTGGGCGCAGCCGCCGATCACCTGGAAGCCCGCCGCGGCGGCGACCTGTGGCGTGGGGAAGGTGGCCAGCATAGCGTGGTCCTCGCCGCCGGTGAGCATCCACTGACGCACCCGGGCCTCGACCTGCCCGGCGGGCACGCCGAGCCACTGGGCGCAGCGGCGCAGCAGCGTCGCCACGCCGGGTAAGCCGTTCCCGCTGGGCGGGGCTCCCCCGCTGGGCTGGCTCCCCGCGTCGGGCAGCTCGGGTCCGGTGCGCTGTGCTAGCTTGCCGGGCACGCCTTGGCCGCCGGGAGTGGCACCCCAGACACGCTGGTCTAGGTCGATGGCCACGCCGCTGGCGCGGGCGATCCGGCCGACGTCTCGCAGCAGCCCGTCGGAGACGTCCATCATCGCGCTCGCCCCGGCTTGTGCGGCGGCCACGCCGGCACTCAGGTTGGGCGTGGGCGCCTTGAAGATGCCCAGGCAGTGGGCGGCTGCTGCGGCCGGACTGCCTGTGGCGGCCCGGCGGAGCTCGTCCTCCACGCGCGCCCGCTCTGGTCGCGGCAGGCCGCGCAGCTGCGCGGCCACCTCGAGGCCCGCGGCCGACAGGCCCAGCGTGCCGGACACGGCTACCGCGTGGCCGGCCCGGGCGCCGGAGCGCAGCACCGGCGCCCGGCCCTCCAGGCTCCCGAGTGCAGTGATGGAAACAGTGAGCACGGGCCCGCTGGTGATGTCGCCTCCCACCACGCCGGCCCCGGCCTTCTCGCAGCGCTCCCCCAGGCCCCGCGCGAACTCGTTGACCCAGTCGGCCTGCAGCCCCGGTGGCAGGGACAGGGCACAGACCAGGGAGGTGGGCACAGCCCCCATCGCGGCCACGTCGGCCAGGTTCTGGGCGGCGGCGCGCGCCCCGATCTCGTAGGGGCTGGAGACGTCCAACCAGAAGTGGCTGGATTCCACCAGCATGTCTGTGGTGACCACGTCAGCTCCGCGCACCACCGCGCAGTCGTCTCCCGGGCCCACCACGGTGTGGGCGCCCACGGGCAGGGCGGGCAGGAAGCCCGCGATGAGGGCCTCCTCGCCCCCGACTGCCGCCGTCATCAGCCGCGCGCCTGGGCCAGGGAGGAGGCGTGCAGCAGGATCGCGGCCGCGCCGGCCACGTTGAAGGATTCGGCGTGCCCGCGCAGGGCGATCCGCACGGAAGCGTCGCAGGCCGCCAGCTCAGCCTCGCTGAGCCCGCGGGCCTCGTTGCCGAACACCCACGCGGTCGGCCCGCCCAGCTCCGGCCCCTTCGCCGGCCCCTTCGCCGGTCCCTTCGTTGCCCCGCCCAGCTCCGGTTGCGCCGCTTGCCCGCCAGCTTGCCCGGCCGCCGCACTCGTCTTGGCCCCGCCGTTCAGGCTGGCGACCAGCAGCTCTTCCAGGCTCACCTCGCCGTAGCCGTGCGCGGCCAGCACCTGCAGGCCCGCCGCGCGCAGCTCGGCCACGGCCGCGCCGAACTCCACGCCCCGCACGATCGGCAGGTGGAACACGGAGCCCACGGAGGAGCGGATCACCTTCGGGGAGGTCACGTCGGCGCCGCCCTTGGCGACCACCACGGCCTGCGCACCGCAGGCGTCGGCCAGGCGGATGATGGTGCCCACGTTGCCGGGATCCTGCGCCTCGGCCAGCACCGCCACCAGGCGGGCGCCCTCCCACCGCTCCAACCGGGCGGCCACGGCGGCAGCGTCGGCCACCGCAATTATCCCCTGGGCGTCGCCGCTCATCGCGTCGGCCACGGCCTGGCTCACCAGGTGCACGTAGCGCGTCACGCGCCGCGCGGCCTCCCACAGCTGCCCGTAACGCTGCGCGGCCGCCTCAGTGAAATAGACGTCCCGCACCGTCTCGCCCCGGTGGGCCAGCAGCTCGCGCACGGCCTGCGGCCCCTCTACCAGGATCAAGCCGGTGCGGGAACGAGCAGAGCGCCCGGACAACGCCGCCACCCTTTTCGCTCTCTCGGAGCGAGGATTGGCGAGCACGTCCGGGCGCTCTTGCGTCAACGCGCTGGGCTTCAGGCAGCCGCGGCGTTCACGTCGGCCGGCAGGGCGGCCTTGGCGGCGGCGACGATCGCGGCGAAAGCGGCGGCGTCGTTCACGGCCAGCTCGGCCAGCATCTTGCGGTTGACCTCGATGCCGGCCAGGTTCAGGCCCTGGATCAGGCGGTTGTAGGTCATGCCGTTGGCGCGAGCCGCAGCGTTGATGCGCTGGATCCACAGGCGGCGGAAGTCGCCCTTGCGGTCCTTGCGGTGGTCGAAGGCGTAAACGAAGGAGTGAGTGACCTGCTCCTTGGCCTTGCGGTAGAGGCGAGAGCGCTGCCCGCGGTAACCGGAGGCCTGCTCGAGTACGGTACGACGCTTCTTCTTGGCGTTAACAGAACGCTTTACACGTGCCATTTCTTCTTAACCTCTTCCTAGATCACTTGCCGAGCAGACGCTTGACGGCCTTCAGGTCGGCCTGGGCCACCGAGGTGTCAGCGGACAGGCGACGCGTACGGCGGGAGGACTTGTGCTCCAGCAGGTGGCGCTTGCCGGCCTGCTCGCGCATGATCTTGCCGCTGCCGGTCACGCGGAAGCGCTTCTTGGCACCGGAGTGCGTCTTCATCTTGGGCATTGTTTGTCCTTTACTTCCGGCCCCCAGGGAAACCCGGGCGGCTCATCTTCAGTCTTCGGTGGCGGCTGCCTGCTCGGCGGCCTGACGCTCCGCCTGCTCGCGCTCGCGCTTGCGGCGCTGCTCCGAGCGGGCGGACTGCTTCTTCTTCAGCGGCCCCAGCACCATGGTCATGTTGCGTCCGTCCTGACGCGGCATGGACTCCACGGTGCCCAGCTCGGCCACGTCGGCCGCCAGGCGCTCCAGGAGGCGCACGCCGGCCTCGGGGCGGGACTGCTCGCGGCCACGGAACATGATCATGACCTTGACCTTGTCGCCCCCGGAGAGGAAGCGCTCAACGTGACCGCGCTTGGTCGCGTAGTCGTGGTCGTCGATCTTGAGGCGGAACCGAATCTCCTTCAGCACGGTGTTGGCCTGGTTGCGGCGCGCGTCGCGCTGCTTCATGGCCGTCTCGTACTTGAACTTGCCGTAGTCCATGAGCTTGGCTACGGGCGGCTTGGCGTCAGGCGCCACCTCCACCAGGTCCAGGTCAGCCTCCCTGGCCAGACGCAGGGCGTCCTCAACGCGGACAACGCCAACCTGCTCCCCTCCTGGGCCAACCAGCCGGACTTCGGGGACGCGGATCCGGTCGTTGATGCGTGGCTCGCTAATGGGTAGCTCCTTAACTAGGTGGGGCGCCGCAGCAACGAGAAAAGCCCCCGTCGCAGGCGCGCACGGAGGCTTCCGCTGGTCATGGAACGGCCATGTCCAGCTTTCGACCCGGCCCCTGTTGCGTTTGGAACGACGGTTGGGACCCAGGTGGGAATTAATCCGCTTGCGCACCGAAGCATTGCTGCCCGGTCGGTCTTGGCTAGTTTAGCAGAGGCGCCGCGGCGTTTCCGGCCGCGTTTTTGTGAGGCCACTTACGCCGGCCGACGCTCCTCCCGCCGCCCCGATCTGGTTGGCCGACGCTCCTCCCGCCGCCCCGCGCCCCACGACCCGGCCGCACGTTGGCCGCGCGTTGACCGCTCGGTGGCCGGCGGTCCCAGGAAACGTCGTCCACGCCCATCTCCCAGAAGTGGGGGCGGGAAGGCGGCTAGGAGACTTGCCGGGCGGCTAGGCGGGCAGGGGGCGCAGCTCGATGGAGTCGGCGCCCTCGAGGGTGCGCACGCGGGCCAGCTCGGCCTGCACCCGCCCCAACGCGGCCTCGGCGGCCGCGCGGTCCAGCCCGGGGGAAAGGCGAACGCTGAGCACCACCTCGGTGCGCACGCCCGGGGCGATGGTGATGGCCTCCACGCCCTCGGTGCGGCCGGCCAGTCCCTCCAGCTGGGCGGCCAGGGCGCCGTCCTGCCAGATGGGTCGCCACGGGATCTGCGCCGTCAGGCAGATCACGGCGGAGCGGAACATGAGGGCGCGGTGCTCGCTGGCCGGGTCGATCAGCAGCAGGGAGTTGGCCTCCGCGATGGCGGCGGTGGCGGCCCGCACCGCCTTGACGGGCACGGGTCGGGCGGCCGGGTTCCACTGGCGCATCGTCTCCAGGCTGGAGAACACCGGGAAGGCGCGCCGGCCATCGCCCAGCTCGACCGTGACCTCGCTGGCGGAGAGGAAGGCGTCCTCGGTCGGGTCGCCGGTGGTGACGGACTCGTGTTCCACCACGGTGCCGTCCTCGTTGCGGCCCGGGTGCTCGTGCGGGATCACCGGCACCAGCACGCGCGTGGCCTCCACGGCCTCGAAGACGGCCAGCGGCCGGCCCGGGTCCAGCTGGTCCAGCTCCAGGGCGGCCCGCAGCTGCTCGGGGGCGTCCCCGTGATCGTTGGCGAACGGGTTGACCTGCCCGGAGCGGCGGGCCCAGATCTCCGCCTCGCGCCGGGCGGCTTCGCCGATGGCGGTCCGGACGGCGGTGCCGGCGGCCACGCCCGGATCGAGCGGGGCCGCCGCCATCGGGTTCGCGGCGACCGGGGCCGCCGTGGGGGCCGCCGTGGGGGTCACCATCCGGCTACCTCGAGGGCCTGCGGCAGCGTGAAGTTGCCGGCGTAGAGGGCCTTGCCCATGATGGCGCCCTCCACGCCCACGTCCACCAGCTCGCGCAGGGCGGCGATGTCCTCCAGGCTGGAGATGCCACCGGAGGCGATCACGGGGGCACTGGTGCGTTCGCACACCTGGCGCAGCAGCTCCAGGTTGGGGCCGCGCAGCGTGCCGTCCTTGGTCACGTCGGTGACCACGTAGCGGGAGCAGCCGGCCTCATCCAGGCGCGCCAGCACCTCCCACAGGTCCCCGCCCTCCTTGGTCCAGCCGCGGGCCGCCAGGGTGGTGCCGCGCACGTCCAGGCCCACGGCCACGCGGTCGCCGTACTGATCGATGACGCGGGCGGTCCACTCCGGGTCCTCCAGGGCGGCGGTGCCCAGGTTGACGCGGCGGGCGCCGGCGGCCAGGGCACGCTCCAGGGAGGCGTCGTCACGGATGCCGCCGGAAAGCTCCACGTTGATCCCGGTGTTGGCGACGATGTCTGAGAGCAGCTCGGCGTTGGAGCCGCGCCCGAAGGCCGCGTCCAGGTCCACCAGGTGGATCCAGCGCGCCCCCTGCGCAACGAACTTGGCTACCGCGTCGCGCGGGTCGCCGTAACCGGTCTCGCTGCCGGCCTCGCCCTGCACCAGGCGAACGGCCTGGCCGTCTACAACGTCAACAGCGGGAAGCAGCTCCAGGCGGCTCATGGGTTCTCCTTGGGTCTGGGGGCGGGTTTCAGAAGGACGGTTTACGGGAAGGGCGGGTTTCGGACGGGCGGGGCGGGGCGGGCGGGGCGGGCGGGCCTTGACGCGCTGACCGCGCTGACCGGGCGGTCCGGCCCCGGCGGGCGGGCGGCGCAGGTTCGTTCGGCTTGCCGGCCCGCCGGAGGGTCAGAGCGTGTCGATCCAGTTGCGCAGCAGCTGGGCACCGGCGTCCCCGGACTTCTCCGGGTGGAACTGGGTGGCGCTGAGGGCGCCGTTCTCTACGGCTGCCAGGAAGTCCTCGCCGTGGTGGGCCCAGGTGGCAAGCGGCAGGCGCGTGGGGCCCTGGGTGAGGTGCTGGGCGGGGTCGGTCTTGGCCGCGTAGGAGTGCACGAAGTAGAACAGCTGGTCCTCCAGCCCGGCGAAAAGGGTGGAGCCTGCGGGCGGGCGCACCGGGGACCAGCCCATGTGCGGCACCACGGGCGCGTCCAGGCGCTCCACCTTGCCGGGCCACTGCCCGAGCCCGGTGGGCAGCTCGTCCCCGGCCTTCTCGGTGGAGGACTCGAACATGACCTGCATGCCAACGCAGATGCCGAGCACGGGGCGCCCGCCGGCCAGGCGGCGCTCGATCAGGCGCGGCCCGTCCACCTGGCGCAGGGAGTCCATGACGGCGGCGAAGGCGCCCACTCCGGGCACCACGAGTCCATCGGCCTCGGCCACGGCGTGCGGGTCGCTAGTCAGCTCCACCGACACACCGCACCGCTCCAGCGCCCGGCAGGCCGAGCGCACGTTTCCTGAGCCATAGGACAGCACTACGACGTTCTTCACGCAGGCCACCTTAATACGCCCGCGCGCGAGTGCCTCGCCCCGTCCCATCCGGTGCGCGCCCGCGCGGCCACCGTCGCTATTGGCACAGCGCCGATAGCCCACCTCGATGCAATCTTGCCCACAGGCAAAAGGGCGGGCCTGCGGCCCGGAAAGCGATAGGAGTACAGTAAATCAGCACTGTGCGCCTTGCCTGCCGATCAGTCTTAGGGGAGACCAGACGGTGGGGCGGTGCCGGCGCCCGCCGGGCGCTGCACTGCGGCCATCTGCATTTCTTAAAGGAGTTTCAATGGCTATCCGCCCCCTGCCGCTGTCTGCGGCAGTCACTTCCGCCCTGGCTTTCTTGTTCCAGCTGGTGGCCTCTGCCGACTACATGACGTTCTTCGACGTGATCTCTTACTCGTTCACGATGCTCGTGCCGGCCGCGTTGATCTGCGTGGCCCTGTTCAAGGACGGCCGCTGGATGCCTGCCGCCCTGGCTGCCACGTTCGTCGGTTCGGGTTCTGTGGCCTGGCGTTTGTTCGACTACGTCACCGGCGTCAACTCCGGGGCTGAGGGCTACGGCCTGCGCGTGGTCATCATGCTGCTGACGCTTTCTGCGCTGATCCTGGTGGTTATCGAGGCCGCTCAGCTGGGTTACCTGAAGCTGGAGAACCACCCGGTGCGCAAGGCCGACGGTTCCGTTCCCGTCATGGTCAACCCCGCCCTGACCCAGCAGGCCGCTCAGCAGGCCGCCCAGCAGCCCGCCCCGGCGGCCCCGGCCGCCCCGGCCGCGTTCCAGGCCGGCGCCGCCCAGGCGCAGGGCGCCTTCCAGCCGGACGCTGCCCAGCAGGCCGCGCCGTCCCCCTTCGCGGTGGGAGCTGAGCAGGCCGGTGCGCAGGGCGTGCCCGCCCCCGCCGAGCAGTCCGTTGCCGCCGAGCAGATGGCCCAGCAGGCCGCCTCGGCGCACGACGCTGCCGCACCCGCCGCTCAGGCCGCTGCGGCCGCCCCGGTTGCCGGCTGGTACGCCGACCCCGCCAACGCCGCCCAGCTGCGCTACTGGGACGGCACTGCCTGGACCGGGCAGACCCAGCCGCGCGCCTAGTCCGGCCGCACCCGGCGAACAGACCGGTGGGGTGGGAGCCCTTCAGCTCCCACCCCACCGGTCTGTTTTGAGTCACCTAGCCCGACCCGATTCGGGGCGGGCGGCCTGGCTCAGGTGGACTTGGGTCCCCGGCGCCCGCCCTTAAAGCCCCAGCGACGAAAACGCGTTGCGCTATCGGAGGCGGCCACCTCCGCCACGCGCTTGACCCCCAGCAGCAGGTCCTCCACCAGCGGGTCGGCCTGGGCCAGCACCAGCCCGGCGGGGATCTCCTGGCTCTCCTCGCCCTTGACGTAGCGGCGGGCGCTGATGTGCCCGGAGATGCCGGCGTCGATGCCCACGTCGGTGGCCAGCTCGCTGACCAGGGCGATCACCCCGTCCCGAGACAGGGCCGCCAGCAGGGTCGCCGCCTTCTCCAGCACCGGGGAGGAGCCGGGCATGTTGCCGGTGCCCAGGAGCTCGGCCACGTCCCAGTCGTCGGAGCCGACCACCTCCAGCTCCACCGCCGCGATGGCGCCGGTGCTCGTCTCCACCACCGCCATCTCCACGCCCTCCAGGCCCAGCATCATCTGCAGCGGCGTGCCCTTGGCGAACGGGGTCATGATCACCCCCACGGCCAGGCGCGCGGCGGGCGCCACCCCGGCCGGGGCGTCCAGGCCCTCTGCGGGCAGGAAATCGGGGATGCTCGGCTCGTCCAGCAGGGCGTCGGCGGCAACGTCGTCCCCCACCCGCCCAGTCAGGGCGTCAAGCCCGCCACCCGCGCCGGCGGCGTCGTCCCCAACACGGCCGGCGCCAGCGCGGTCGGCGCCAGCACGGTCGGCCGGCCCGGCGGCGTCGTCCAGTCCACCCAGTTCTGCCAGGTCCTCACCGGACAGGCCGGAGGAGGCCATGAGGCGGGAGAACTCGTCGTCCAGGTCGCGTTCCATCAGAGGGCGCCCTTGGTGGAGGGGATGCCGTCCACGCGCGGGTCCAGCGCCACCGCGGCGCGCAGCGCGCGGGCCAGCGCCTTGAACTCGGCCTCCACGATGTGGTGCGGGTCGCGGCCGGCCAGGACCCGCACGTGCAGGCAGATGCCCGCGTGCAGGGCCAGGGACTCCAGCACGTGCCCGGTCAGGGAGCCGGTGTAGTGCCCGCCGATGCGATGGAAGGCCAGCGCCTCCGGTTCGCCGGTGTGCACGCAGTAGGGGCGGCCGGAGACGTCCACCACGGCCTGCGCCAGCGCCTCGTCCAGCGGCACCAGGGCGTCACCGAAGCGGGCGATGCCGCGCTTGTCGTCCAGCGCCACCTTCAGGGCCTCGCCCAGGCAGATCGCCACGTCCTCCACGGTGTGGTGGGCGTCGATGTGGGTGTCGCCGTGGGCCTGGACCTTCAGGTCGATCAGGGAGTGCTTGGACAGGGCCGTGAGCATGTGGTCGTAGAACGGCACGGTGGTTGAGATCTCGTTGGCGCCGGTCCCGTCCAGGTTCATCTCCACCCGGACGGTGGACTCGCTGGTGACGCGCTCGATTACGGCGGTGCGGCTCATGCGCAAATCTCCTTCAGTGCGGTGCGGAAGGCTTCCATTTCGCCGGGGGTGCCCACGCTGACGCGCAGGTATCCGGCGGGGCCCACCTCTCGAATGATTATTCCCCGCTCCAGCAGGGCGTTCCACACGAAGTGGCGGTCCTCGAAGGGGCCGAACAGAACAAAGTTGGCGTCGCTGTCCAGCGCGGTCAAGGCCATCTCGCCGCGCAGCCACTCCACCAGGGCGTCGCGCTCGGCGCGCAGGGAGGCCACCTGGGCCATCAGCTCGTCCTGGTGCTCCAGGGCGCCCAGGGCGGCCGCCTGGGTGACGGCGGAGAGGTGGTAGGGCAGGCGCACCACGGTCAGGGCGTCCACGATCTCCTGGGAGGCGCCGCAGTAGCCCAGGCGCAGGCCGGCGGCCCCGAAGGCCTTGGACATGGTGCGGGTGACCACCAGGTGCGGGTTGTCAGCCAGCAGGGTCAGGGCGCTGTCCACGCCCTCGCGGCGAAACTCCCCGTAGGCCTCGTCGATCACGACCACAGTGGCGGTGGGCTCGCCGCCCGGCCCGACCGGCCCAGAGGTGCGGGTCAGCTCCAGCAGTGCCTTGGTGGTGGAAAGGGGCAGGGCGGTGCCGGTGGGGTTGTTCGGGGAGGCCAGCACCAGCAGGGCGGGGCGGTGGCGCTCCAGCAGCTGCGCGGCGGCCGCCACGTCCACGCCGTAGTCCGCCCCGCGCGGGGCGGCCACGAACTCGGTGTGGGTGTCTCGCGCGTACTCCGGGTACATGGAATAGGACGGGGTGAAGGTGAGCGCGCAGCGCCCCGGCCCGCCGAAGGCCAGGAACAGGTGAGTCATCACCTCGTTGGAGCCGTTGGCTGCCCACACCTGCATGGGCGGCAGGCTCACGCCGGACTCGCGCGCCAGGTAGGCGGCCAGCGCGGTGCGCAGCTCCACGAAGTCGCGGTCCGGGTAGCGGTTTAGCCGCACCGCCGCCTGCGCCACGCGCGCCGCGATGGTCTCAACCACCCGCTGCGAGAGCGGGTAGGGGTTCTCGTTGACGTTCAGCACCACGGGCACGTCCGGGTGCGGGGCGCCGTAGGGGGCAACGCCAATCAATTCGGGGCGCAGAGGGAGGTTCACGCGCCCAGTCTATGGGCCGGTGCGCTAATTTGAATCTATGGCTCAAGGCTTGACTCTGCCCCCGTTGTTTTACTCCGCCTACATCTCTTCCTTCGCCGAGTACCGCGACGCGCTCAGGGAGCGAATCCGCCCCGGGGACTGGGTGTTCATCTGCCTGCACATGGGCGAGGAGGCGGAGCAGCCTGGCTACCGCGAGCGCGTGCAGGAGGTTTGCGCCGAGTTGCATTCGTGGGGCGCGCGCATCATGGCCGACGTCGCCGGCCGCACCCTGGAGTACTACGGTTGCTCGTCGCTGATCGAGCTGGTCACCGAGCTGGGCATCGAGAGCGCCCGCGTGGACTACGGGGTGAGCCGCGAGGAGATGGTGGAGCTGGCCGAGCACTGCATCTTGGCGGTGAACGCGGCGTTCGTGGCTGAGGAGCACCGCCCGCTGCTGCGATCGGAGTTCCTCTCCACCCACAACTATTACCCGCTGGCGGGCAGCGGCGTGAGCGCGCAGTTCCTGTTGCCGCCCACCCGGATCCTGCACGACTGCGGCGTGGAGGTCTACGCCTTCATCCCGGGCGATTCGCGCCTGCGCCACCCCGTCGGGGAGGGCCTGCCCACCGTGGAGTCGCACCGCGCCCTGCCCCCTTACGTGGGCTACGTGGAGCTGGCCACGGTGTGCGAGCAGGACGCCGTGTTCGTGGGCGATCCGTGGCTGAGCGACGAGCAGGTCGGCCTGATTGAGCAGGCGCGCTCCACCGGCGTGCTGCCCGTGCCCGCCCACCTGTACGCGGAGGGCAGTCAGTGGTACGACGTTCCGCTCACCCTGCGGTTGGATTCGCCGCAGTCCGTTTTCCGCGTGGTGGAGTCGCGCGAGTACGCGACCAAGGGGGACGACGTTGCCCAGTTGCGCCCCTGGGCCCGCCCGGCCGGCACGATCACCGTCCACAACGAGAACTACCCGCGCTACACGGGCGAGGTGCAGGTGGCCCGCCAGGATCTGCCGGCCGACCCGCGCGTGAACGTGATCGGGCACGTGCTGCCGGAGTACCGCGAGCTGCTGCGCCTGCTGCAGCCGGGCTGGCAGGTGCGCCTGGTGAAGGTGGGCTGAGCCGGGGGCCGCGCCTGCTACGGGCCGCGCGCCCCGGGCCGACTAAGCCCTACTGGCCGTCCGCTCCCCGGGCCGACTAAGCCCTACTGGCCGTCCGCTCCCCGGGCCGCCTCAGCCCTACTGGCCGCGCACCTGGGCGGCGTGGGCGTGGGCCGGCAGGTCCTCGGCCACCGCCAGGGCGGACAGGGCCGGGGTGAGGCTGGCCAGCGCCTGGCGCGAGTACTCCACCACCTGCATGGGCTTGAGGTAGGCCATCGCAGACAGGCCCGCGTCGTAGCGGGCCGTGCCCCCGGTGGGCAGCACGTGGTTGGAGCCGGCCATGTAGTCACCCAGCGGGACCGGGGAGTAGGAGCCCACAAAGATCGCTCCGGCGTTGTAAATCCGCTCGGCCACGGCGGCAGCGTCGTCCACCTGGATCTCCAGGTGCTCGGCCGCGTAGGCGTTGGCCACCAGCACGGCGGCGTCGATGCTGTCCACCAGCACGATCCCGGACTGCGGGCCGGTCAGGGCGGTGGCCACGCGCTCGGTGTGCTTGGTGAGGGCGGCCTGGGCGGCGATCTCCCGCTGCACGGCGTCGGCCAGCTCGGGGCTGTCGGTGATCAGCACGCTGGCGGCGGCAGGGTCGTGCTCGGCCTGGCTGATCAGGTCGGCGGCCACGTAGGCGGGGTTGGCGGTGGCGTCGGCGATCACGGCGATCTCCGTGGTGCCGGCCTCGGCGTCGATGCCGCACTCGGAGCGCACCGCCCGCTTGGCGGCCGCCACGTAGGCGTTGCCCGGACCCGTCACCACGTCCACCGGGGCGCACAGCCACTCCCCCGTGCAGGCGGCCGCGTCCTCAGCCGTCTCCGGGCGGGCGCCGTAGGCGAACATGGCGATCGCCTGCGCGCCACCGGCCGCGTAGACCTCGGTGACACCGGTGAGGTGGGCGGCGGCCAGGATCGTCGGGTGCGGCAGGCCCCCGAACTCCTTTTGCGGCGGGGAGGCCAACGCCACCTGCGGCACGCCCGCGGCCTGCGCCGCCACGGCGTTCATCACCACCGAAGACGGGTAGACCGCCAGGCCACCCGGCGCGTACAAGCCCACGCGGCGCACCGGCACCCAGCGCTGGTGCACGAACCCGCCCGGCACCACCTCCGTGGACGTGGCCGGGGGCACCTGCACCGCGTGCGCCTTGCGGGCGTTGGCGATGGCCACCTCCAGGGCCGCGCGCACCTGCGGGTCCAGCTCCCGGGCGGCGCGCTCCAGCTCGTGCGCCGGCACCCGCAGGTGCAGCGGACGCACCCCGTCGAAACGCTCGGCCGCGGCGCGCAGGGCGGCCGCGCCGCGCTGGCGGACGTCGTCCAGTACCGGGCGCACCCGCTCCAGGGCGTCCTCCACCTTCATCTCCGCACGCGGCAGGCGCGCCGCGACGCTCGCCGCGTCCAGCTCCTCGCCACGCAGGTCCAGCACACTCAGGGCAACCGGGGTAGTCATGGGCAAAAGGATAGGGCCCGGCTCTGCCACAATTGAGCAATGCCCACATACGAGACGATCCCGGTACGCGGCGTGATCCGCCTAGGCCAATTCCTCAAGCTCACCGGCCTGGTGGAGGACGGCGCCACCGCCACCATCGCCATCCAGTCCGGCGACGTGCTAGTCAACGGTGCCGTGGAGCAGCGGCGCGGTGCCCAGCTGGCCGCCGGCGACGTGGTGGAGATCGACCTGCCCACCGGCCGCGAGGGCGCCGTGGTGGGCGAGGGCATCTAGGCCCGGGCGGGGTACTGCAGGCCGGGGCGGGGCTCCAGGTCGGGCGCAGTGCTGCAGGCCGGGCGCGAGGACGCCGATCAGGCGTCGCAGGGCAGCCACTCCCCGCGCCCTTGGTCGTGCCTTCACCGCTGTTGAGATTGCCTCAATGTGGCGTAGTCCGGGACTTTTTCTCCGCTTGCTCGCCGCCCAGAAACGCTATTTTCTCTTTTATGAAGTCCATGCGGGAGAGGCAGAGCGACGGTGGTCGGCGCGGGAGCGCTAGCACCGTCGGGTGGACGCCCCGCTTTGGGTTAATCGCTTTAGCGGTTGGAATTACGCTGGGGATTGCGGCCTGCGGCTCAACCGGCCAGGATGCGCCGGAGCCGGTGGACCCGAATAAGAGCGCGCTGGCGATTTCCCCGCAACCGGTGCCCTCCGCGAGCGCTGCGGCGAGCAGTGAGTCACAGGCCGCGCCCGGCGGGGACACCTACCAAGCGGTGGACCTCGAGGCGCCCCGACTGAGCGACGTCGCCGCCGAACCTAGCGTCGATGGCGCCGAGGCCTACGCCTACTTCCTTTTCCACGGCTGGGCCTACGCGATTCAGTCCAACGACGTGGACTGGTGGCGCGCCAACGCGCAGGGCTCTGCCCCCTGGCTGGAGAGCATCGCGCACGTGCTGGTGGAGGGCGCCCACGCCGGGACGGCGGCTAAGGTGGCCGACTTCCAGCCCTACACGGTTCGGCGCGGCACCAACCCGGACAACCCGGACGAACACGTCGTCGTACTCCAGGCACAGGTGGACACGATTTACGAGGTGTCAAGGGACGGTGCGCAAGCTGTTGACACGCCAGCTATGCTGACGGAGTTCGCAGTGATTCTCTCTTACACTGACGGCAGGTGGCTCATTAAGGACGCCGAAATGATGCAAGCCCAGGGGCAGCAGTGATTCATTGGCTTATTGCACTATCGCTTGCGCTTTCCGCTCCCGTCGCAACGGGTAAGTATCACGGCGAGTCCGGCGGCAACAACGGCGAAGTCACCATTTCTTCCACGGACATTTGGGCCGACCCCGCCCCGCCCCCGCCTCCGGTTTTCCAGCCGCCGGCGCCGCCGGCGCACCACGCACCGCAGCAGGCACCTCGCCCGGGGTCCGGCGGGCATTCGCGGGTGGAGCCGCCCAAGGCTCCCAGGCCGCCCGCCCAGCCGGCACCGAAGCCGGCTTGGACCCCCAAGCCGGAGCCCAAGCCAGAGGCGCCCAAGCCCGAGCACGAGGCGCCCAAGTCTTGCCCCAGCCCGAAGCCGACCAAGCCGCCGGCCTCCGGTGGCTCGTGCGGCTGCCCGAATGCCGCCGCGCCGCCGGCTGCGGCCCCGGGCACTCCCAGCCCTGCGGCCACTCCGGGCGTCTCCGTAACGGAGATGGCCACGGTGCGGATCACGCCGTCTGTCATCACGATGTGGCCCTCATCCGGGGACGTGCTGATCAACCTGCGCACTCCGGTGATGACCAGCGGCAACCCGCAGATCCATTCCGTGATGCTGCGCGGGGAGCAGATCAACGTGCGCGCCACTCCGATCGAGTTCACCTGGGACTTCGGCGACGGCACCGAGTTCACCACCACCGACCCGGGCACTCCCTTCCCGAATGCCTCGATCTCGCACCAGTACCTGACGCGCTCCCCCAAGACCCGCATCACCCTGACGACCACCTGGAAGGCCGAGTTTCAGCACCCGGGGACCGGGGCGTGGCACCCGGTCAGTGGCACGGTGAAGACCACCAGCCACTCGCGCTGGTTTGCTCGCAAGATGGCCCAGGCGTTCCTGACCGACGAGGCCGAGCGGCTCCAGGGCCGCTAGCCTCCCGGGCCGCTCCGGGTAGCGCGTTGGCCCCCGGCTGGATGGCGCTCCCGACGGCGACTCTTCAACGCGCCATGCGCACGGGCGTAACGCGGCGCAAGGTCGGGGCCTTGGCCTTTCGGCCCGGCAAGCTGGTCTCACCCCAACTAGCCGTGCCCAATCTCGACGTTTGTGGCTTCAACTAGACGAATGGCCCCCAATCTCGACGTTTGCGGCCTCAACTAGACGAATCGCCCCCAATTTCGACGTTCGCGGCCTCAACTAGACGAATGGCCCCCAATCTCGACGTTTGCCGGGGCTCCATCGTCGAGTTGAACAGCCAAACGTCTAGTTGAAGACCCAAACGTCGAAATCAGAGAGGGCCAGCGCTGGTTCACGGCGCACACCACCGCCACCCCGACGCCTCAGCGGGCCGGCGCCCGCCATCGCCGGTCCACGACCATGCACCCCGACGTCTGAGTGGGCCGGCGCCCGCCAGCGCCCGCCATCGCCGGTCCACGACCCTCCACCGCTCCCGGAAACCCCACGCCCGGACCGGGGAAAAGCCGCTTTTCTTACGCCGCGTCTTCTTAGCGGCTCACAACTTGGACACCCCTATTTACCTGCACTAAGGTGAGGCGTCCCTAACTTCTAACACTTAATTGAAGGATGGTTGCGCTCGACATGACTCGACCTCGCATCTCTCACCGCTTGCCGCTCACGGCACTCCTGAGCGCCCCGCTGCTGTGCGCCGGGCTTCTGCTGCCGCAGGCCGCCCTGGCCGCTCCGGCCGACCAGCCGGACGCCCCCGGCGTGGCCGACGTTCCTCGCACCTCCGGCGAACAGACCGGCCACCTTTTGGACGACGAGGACCTGGGCGGCTCAGGCAACACCTCCGGCACCGAGTCCGGCACCGGCACGGGCGGAGACAACGGCACGGGCAGCGACACCGGCTCCACCTCGGGCAGCGATGAGGAGGAGTCCACCATCGGCCCGGACAAGCCCACCACTCCCCCGCCGGCGGCCCCGGACATCCCGGCGGGCGTGGAGACCGTGGACTCGGCGGAGCGCAAGGTCTGGCTGGGTGAGTTCAGCTCCAGCTTCGGCACGGTGCTGGCGCGCGGCGCGTGCGACGTGACGGGTGACGGCAAGCCGGACGTGATCAGCGGCAACCTGACGCGCTCGGAGTGGAAGTACGACCCGTACTACTGGGACTCCCCGAACAAGGGTTGGGTCAGCAACGTCACCGGCGCGGTGCAGATCGTCCCGGGCGGTACCCCGGGTGCGGCGCTGACTAAGGACAACTCGATCACGATCGTCGGCCCGCGAGACACGGGCGAGGAAGGCGTGGACGCCACGATCGGCCTGTCGGTGGCCTGCCTGGGTGACACGAACGGCGACGGGGTGGATGACCTGGCGGTCGGCTCGCACACGATGGGGCGCGCCTGGGTGCTTAACGGCGGCCCCGGCCTGGCGAGCGTGGACCTGTCCGCGCTCACCCCGGCGCAGGGCTTCACGGTGAAGCTGCCTGCGTTTGGTGCCCCGGCGGCGCACTTGGCGCCGGCTGGTGACGTGAACGGCGACGGCCTGGCTGACCTGGCCGTGGTGCACTCCAACCTGCGCCCGATTACGGGTGCGGCGAAGGACCAGGGCGTGGCTTTCGTGGTGGCGGGCGCTCGCGCCGGCCAGGATGTGGACCTGACTGACCCGCTGGCTGAGAACGCCCGCGTGATCGCCCGCGTGGTGACGCCGCTGGATCACCTGGCCACCTCTTTCACGGCGGTGGGTGATGTGAACAAGGACGGCCGCACGGACTTCGTGCTGACGGACTACAGCCACTCCCGCCAGGAGAACTTTGTGCACGGCCGTGCTTGGCTGCTCACGGGCGTGAAGCCGGGCGCGCGGATCGACCTGGGCCAGGCTTTCGAGGGCGCGGTGATCGAGGCGGTTGGCACTACCTCGCTGCGCCTGGGCATCGGTAACTCGGTGGCGCCGGCCGGCGACGTGGACGGTGACGGCTTCGGTGACTTCGTGATCGGTTTCGACGGCGGCAACCTGATGAACGTGGGGCGCGGTGGCGTGGCGCTGGTGCACGGCAACGCCAGCGTGTCGGCGCAGGTGCGCATTTCCCCGGAGGGCCAGTTGGACGACGTTGCCTCCGCCCTGCGTGTGAATATCGTGCGCGGCGCGGCGGCCGGTGATGGCTTCGGTTACGCGGTGGACGTGCTGCCGGGCGCGAAGGGCACGGGCCTGGTGGCCGTGGGTGCGCAGGGCGCCGAGGGCGGCAATGGCCGCAGCTACGTGTTCCCGCTGAGCGCGTTCAACGCCCCGGTGCGCGGGATCGCGGACCTGGGCGCGGAGGCGACGGTGTTGGAGTCCCCCGGCGCTAAGTCCCGCTCGGGCCGCAGCGTGGCCTTCGTGGGCTCGCTGCTGGGCGGCCCGACCCTGGCCGTGGGTGGCGATGGCGTGATCCACGACGACCTGGGCGGCGACGAGGGCTGGGCCCACGCGGCCCACGTGATGGCCGTGAAGGTCAAGCAGCCGGCCCCGGCGCCCGACCCGCAGACGCCGGGCCAGTCGGGTGGCTCCGAGGGCGGGGCGACGCCTCAGCCCACGGTGAAGCCGACCGCGAAGCCGACCGCTCCCACCCCTGCCGCCACCCAGGCGGCCCCGGCCGCGCAGGCCAAGAAGGGCGGCAAGCAGCTGGCCAAGACCGGTCTGGGCGCCTCCCCGGCGCTGGCTGCGGCGCTGACTGCTGGCGGCTTGGCGCTGCTGGCGCTGCACCGCCGCAACCGGGTCGCCCGGTGACCGGGGGCCCGCGCTGAACGGCGGGTCTGCCCCATAGCACTGGCGGGGGTGGCGGTTCATTGAAATGAACCGCCACCCCCGCCGCTTTGCGTGCCCGCCGCGCCGCCGGGCGCGCAGCTGGAGGGGAGGCAGGGCGGAACGTCGGCCACCAGAAAACCTCACCGCGCACCGGGCGACTCTGGCTGCGGGGCGGGCGGAACGTCGGCCAACCAAAGGCCGCCCAACCGCCGCGCCTACCTGGGCCACTAGCCGGCAATCACCTGGCCGCCCAGCAGCGCCTTCAGGTCAGCAATCAACGGCGTGGAGTTATTCACCTTCAAATCCGGCCCGCACTGCACCAAGAAGGAGCGGCCCGGCTGCGTGATCTCCAACCGCACCGGGGAGGCGCCCGGGTGCTGGCGCAGGATGGCAGAAAGGCGCTCGGCGATGTCCTGGGTGCAACGATTGGCCGGCAGGGTCAGCAGCAGGGGGGCGCCGCCGTCGGCAGTGGCCTCCAAGATCTTCATCTCGTTGGCGTGGACGGAGCGCTCCTCGTCACGCACCGACAGGCGGCCACGCACCGTGATGATCGTGTCCTCCGTCAACATCGTCGAGACCGTCTCATAGGTGCGCGGGAAGAACAGCACGTCAATCGAACCGGTGAGGTCCTCGATCTGCACGATCGCCCACTGGTTGCCCTTCTTGTTCGTCTTCACCGTCTTGCCCGTGATCAGGCCCGCCACCGTCACCTGGCTGCCGTCGCTACCGGCCTCCTCCTCGTGCAGCTCCGAGACCGAGGTGCCCGAGTTGGCGCGGATCACCGCCTCCATGCCGAACAGCGGGTGGTCGGACACGTACAGGCCCAGCATCTCGCGCTCGAAGGTGAGCTTCTCCTTCTTGTCCCACTCCGGCAGGCTCGGCACCGAGGTGGAGAACGTGGGCCCGCCCATCTCCTCCCCGCCCAGGTCGCCAAACAGGTCAAACTGTCCCATCGCCTCGTTGCGCTTAACCGAGATGACCTCGTCAACGAAGTCCTCGTGGCACACCGTCAGCGAGCGGCGCGATGCCCCCAGCTCGTCGAAAGCACCGGCCTTGATCAGCGAAGAAATCGCGCGCTTAGTGCACACCACCGCCGGCACCTTCGCCATGAAGTCGGAGAACGAGGTGTACTCCCCCTTCTCCTGGCGCGCCGCCACGATCGCCTCGACGACGTTCAGGCCCACGTTGCGGATCGCGGACAGGCCAAAGCGGATGTCATCCCCCACCGCCGTGAAGTTCACGCCGGAGAAGTTGACGTCCGGGGGCAGCACGCGCAAGCCCATGTGGCGGCACTCGGCCAGGTAGCCGGCCAGCTTGTCCTTGTTGTCCTTGTTCGCGGTCAACAAGGCCGCCATGTACTCCGCCGGGAAGTGCGCCTTCAGGTAGGCAGTGATGTAGGTGACCAGGCCGTATGCCGCCGAGTGCGCCTTGTTGAACGCGTAGGCGCTAAACGGCACCAGCACGTCCCACAGCTTGTCGATCGCCTCTTCCTTGAAGCCGTTTCGCATCATGCCGGCCTTGAAGTGCACAAACTGCTCGGCAATGACCTCAGGCTTCTTCTTACCCATCGCCTTGCGCAGCACGTCCGCCTCGCCCATCGTGAAGCCGGCCAGCTTCCGGGCGATCTCCATGACCTGCTCTTGGTAGACGATCAGCCCGAACGTCTCAGCCAGCAGCGGCTCCAGCGCCTCGGCCAGATCCGGGTGGATCTGCTCGATCTTCTGCTTGCCGTTCTTACGCAGCGCGTAGTTCGTGTGAGAGTTCGCGCCCATCGGGCCCGGGCGGTACAGGGCACCCACGGCAGAAATGTCCGCAAAACAGTCCGGCTTCATCTGCTTCAGCAGCGTGCGCATGCCCGAGCCGTCCAGCTGGAACAAGCCCAGCGACTCGCCCCGGCCCAGCAGATCGTAGGTCTCCGTGTCGTCCAGCGGCAGGTGGTCGACGTCGGGCACCTCCTTGCCATTCAGCGCGATCAGCTCCAGGGCGTCAGAGATCGTGGTGAGGTTCTTCAGGCCCAAGAAGTCCATCTTCAGCAGGCCCAGCTCCTCGCACTGCGGATAGTCGAACTGAGTGATGATCGCGCCGTCAGCCGGGCGCTTCATCAGCGGCACCACCTCAGCCAACGGGATGCTGGACATGATGACCGCGCAGGCGTGCACGCCCCACTGGCGCGTCATACCCTCCAGGCCGCGCGCCAGCTTGACCACCTCATCCAGGCGCATCGTGCCCTCACCCGAGTTCGCGGCCAGAAACTCGCGGAAGCCCAGCGCCTCGCCGTAGCGCTCGTGCGCTCCCTCGTCCAGCATGCCCGCGATCGGCACATCCTTACCCTGGATGGTGGGCGGCATGGCCTTAGTGAGCTGGTCGCCCACGCTGAAGGGGTGGCCCATCACGCGGGCGGCGTCCTTCAGGGCCTGCTTCGTCTTGATCACGCCGTAGGTGACCACCTGGGCCACGTAGTCGTGGCCGTAGCGGCGCTTGACGTACTCGATCACTTCCTCACGCCGGCGCTCGTCGAAGTCCACGTCGAAGTCCGGCATGGAGACGCGCTCCGGGTTCAAGAAGCGCTCAAAGATCAGGCCGTGCTCCAGCGGGTTCAGGTCCGTGATCCCCAGCGCGTAGGCCACCATCGAGCCCGCGCCCGAGCCACGGCCCGGGCCCACCCGGATGCCCTGCTTCTTGGCCCACTGAATGTAGTCCGCCACCACCAGGAAGTAGCCCGGAAAGCCCATCTTCGTGATGACCTCAACCTCGTACTGCTGCTGCTTGCGGCAGTCGTCCGGGACGCCGGCCGGGAAGCGGCGGTGCATGCCCCGCTCCACTTCCTTCACGAACCACGAGTGCTCGTCCTCGCCCTCCGGGACCGGGAAGCGCGGCATGTAGTTGGCGCCGTCAGAGGTGGTGCGGAAGGAGACATCGCACATCTCCGCCACCAGAAGCGTGTTGTCGCAGGCCTCCGGCAACTCGCGCCAAATGGTGCGCATCTCCTGGCTGGAGCGAATGAAATAGCCATCGCCGTCAAACTTGAAACGATCCGGGTCGCTGATCACCGAGCCGGAGTTGATGCACAGCATCGCGTCCTGCACATCCCGGTCTTCCTTAGTGACGTAGTGGGAGTCGTTCGTGGCCAGCAGCGGGGCGTCCAGCAGCTTGGCGATCTTCAACAGCTCCCGCTGCACGCGCCGCTCGATCTCCAGGCCGTGGTCCATCACCTCCACGAAGAAGTTCTCCTTGCCGAAGATCTCCTGCGTTTCTGCCGCCGCGCGCAAGGCCTCATCCCAGTGGCCCAGGCGCAGGCGAGTCTGCACCTCCCCCGACGGGCAGCCCGTGGTGCCAATCAGGCCCGGCGCGTAGGTCTGCAGCAGCTCCCGGTCGATGCGCGGGTACTTGCCCATCTGGCCCTCCAGGCTGGCCAGCGTGCCCATGCGGAACAGGTTGTGCATGCCCTCGTTGTTGCGCGCCAACAGGGTCATGTGTGTGTAGGTACCGCGGGCGGAAACGTCGTCCTTACGCTGGTCCTCCGTGCCCCACAGCACGCGCTTGTTGTCAAAGCGCGAGGTGCCCGGGGTCACGTACGCCTCCAAGCCGATAATCGGCTTGATCCCGGCCTTCTTCGCCGCCCGATAGAACTCGTAAGCCCCGAACAGGTAGCCGTGGTCCGTGATCGCGATCGCCTGCTGCCCCAGCCGCTTGGCCTCCGCCACCGCCTTGTGGGTCTTGGCCGCACCGTCCAGCAGCGAATAGTCGGTGTGGACGTGGAGGTGCACAAAGTCTGCGTCGGCCATGCCGGCCAGTCTACGGGGCGAGTTGGGCCGGTGCCCGATGCCCCACTCGACTTTTGCGCCTCAGCTCGACGTTCGCGGTCCCAACTCGACGTTCGCGGTCTCAACTCGACGTTTGCCACCTCAACTCGACGTTCGGCACCCCAGCTCGACGTTCGCGGTCTCAACTCGACGTTCGCCACCTCAACTCGACGTTTACACCCCCCGAAACGTCTAAATTCACCTCCCAACGTCGAGATGAAGAACCAAACGTCGAGTCCCACGCCCAACCGTCAGCGCTCAGCCCCGCACCCCAGCCCCCAGACGAAGCCCCACACCCACCCCAGCTCGACGTTCGCCACCTCAACTCGACGTTCGGCACCCCAGCTCGACGTTCGCGAGCTCAACTCGACGTTTGCCAGCTCAACTCGACGTTTGCACCCCCCGAAACGTCTAAATTCACCTCCCAACGTCGAGATGAAGAACCAAACGTCGAGTCCCACGCCCAACCGTCAGCGCTCAGCCCCGCACCCCAGCCCCCAGACGAAGCCCCACACCCACCCCAGCTCGACGTTCGCCACCTCAACTCGACGTTCGCCACCTCAACTCGACGTTCGCCACCTCAACTCGACGTTTACACCCCCCGAAACGTCTAAATTCACCTCCCAACGTCGAGATGAAGAACCAAACGTCGAGTCCCACGCCCAACCGTCAGCGCTCAGCCCCGCACCCCAGCCCCCGGCACCCAGAACCGCGCCGGAGCCCACCACACCGCCCCCAGCCAACTCCCCACCACTCCCGCACCCCAGCACCCAGACGAAGCCCCGCACCCACCACTCCCCCACCCCCAGCATCCGCCCCTCCCCAAGCCCCCGCGTTATCGCAGCCCGTGGAGCCTCCAGGTGCGCGTGCTGGCAGGGGGTGGAACCCACAGCCCGGAGTGGTTGCTGTCCGTGTGGTCCCCTAACCCGGTCTGGGCACCGAGCAGGGACCGGGTTCTGGTGAGGTCATCTAGGTCTCGCCAGCTGAGGCGCACGACGCGCCAGCCTGCGGAGACCAGTGCCGCTTGGCGGTCCACCCATTGTTGCTTGGCGGCTTGGAGCTCGCGCCCGGTGGCCCCGAGTTTGCCGAGCCCGTCGAATTCGACGGCTACGTGCTGGTCTGGCACGGCGAGGTCTAGGTAGTACTTGCGCCCGTCGAGGTGCACGGGGTGCTGGGGAGTTACTTCGCTTGTGGTGAGCCCGGCGAGCAGGTAGAGGGCAGCGCGCTCGCCCACGTTTTCACATTCAGCCGAGGACGCCGCGATTACTCGGGCGGCTCTGCGCGCTCCTCGCATGCCGGCATAGGTTTCGAGGTGTTGCAGGAGGTAGGTGCGTGCCGCTGTTGACCGCTCGGCGAGCTGTTCTCGGGTGTCGGCGCTGCCTGGCCCTGACTGGACCATGAGACGCATTAGCCCGCTGACGGCGACCACCGCTTCGAGCGGGTGTGCTTGGAGCGCCATGTGGAGGGCGACGGTGGCGGGGGTGTCGACCAGCACGCCTCGGCGCTCGACCGGCTTGAATGGGGCTTCTAGGTAGATTTGTGTGGCCCGGGCTGCCGAGACGCAGGTTTCCATTACTTGCACGGCTGGCAGTTCTACGAGCCGTCCCGGGGTTGCCCGCCGTGTCACGACGTCCGGGTTTTCCGTCCACCCATCCACGCCCCACACTGCCATCGCGGACTGTGCGGCGAACACCGGCCGACGTTTCGCTGCCATATCTGTGGCCAGTATTCGTGCCAGGGTTACCTGCCGGCGCAGGTCCCAGGGCGTGCCGTGTTCGTCTTCGGGCCGGAGCCGGAGCCCGTACCCGCGTCTGATTCGCGCTATGCCGTGGGGCCGGCCCGGCTTTTGCTGCTCTGTTTTCATGCGGACGATGTCGGCTTTGGTGATGTCCATTGACCTTGTTTATGCCGCTTTTCCCCTTCGTGCCTGTGCTCGTGCGCGCGGTGCGCACCGGCTGTTTTCCACAGCCCACCGCGCCGCTTGAGGGGTACATGTATTGCCCAGTGGTGCTAGAAGCGTTCTCCCGGCTGGGTTTTCCTGTCGGCGTGTGGAAGTGGTGGCGTCGTTGCTTGCCAGTGATGGCCGACGTTCCACCCGTCCCGTCGCTGGGGATAGTCCCTCCGCGTGGAGGCCCAGAACGTGGTCGACGTTCCCCCCGCACCTTCTCTAAACCGACCCTCGGCGTGTTGGCCTGGGTGGGGCACTCGTCCCTTGTGCTCCGCCTGGTCTTCCTGCTGGCCGACCGTGGAGATCGCGAGGGCGGCGGGCGTTTTCCACAAGGGGTAGATACGGCAACGAGCCCTGGTCTAGGTTCGGTTTATGGAGATCAACCCGACCCAGCAACCGGCAGAGGCCGCCACGGGCCCGGCCCGGCGGGTGGCACCACGGCTTCTCCTTGCCACCCTGGTGGCCCTTCCTCTCACCCTGGCCGCCTGCTCGACCCAAACCGAGCCGCCTCCAGCCCCGCTGCCCATGCCCACGGTCAACACCGCCACACCGTCCGCCGCTGCCTCAGAGTCCGCAGCCGAGGTCAGCCCGGCCCCCACGACGCCGCAGCCACAGGAGATAGAACCACCAGTCCCCTCCGACGTCGCCCAAGAAAACAGTTTCGACGGCGCCGAGGCCTACGCCTACTTCCTCTTCCAAGCCTGGTGGTACCTCATCAACACCCACGACATCGACTGGTGGGACACCAACATCCCCGACTGCGAATGGAAAACCCAGAAACGGGACGAGGCCGCTGATGCCCTCCAAGCAGATGTAATTGACCATCTTCCGCCACTTCTTCCAGAGACCACCGAGAGAGCTGTCAACGAGTTAAACGCATCCGAGTACCAAATCAGGATGCGGAGCCCGTTTGGTCCGCTTGAGCGCACCTTGCCTGACGGTGAGCTAGAAGTCCTCGAAGACAAAGGGACACTAGAGCTTACGGCCCACTTGCTCTATGACTCCGAGAGTTGGCGTTTAGTCAGAGCTTCCATCGTAAGGGTGGGAGAACGATGAAGCGCTTCATTGGACTGGCAACTATGCTCCCCGGCATCATGTTGCCCTTAGACTGGATCGACGAGGTCTCCGGCCAGCAAGAATCAGACGGTATTTCGATTGAATGGAAGATCGAAGACGTATCAACCTCGGGGGCAACCGATAATCCGATCGTGGCGCTTCCTGTGCCGTCTGCGATTCCTACGACTCCGCATTACTTGTGTGAGTTTGAGGACCCGGCCGAGTGCATGTGGGACTACGGGGAAAAACGCCGCTTGCCCCGCCCGACCCCCAGCCAGGCACCCGAGGTGGACTGGACCAGAGCGGTGACCATCCGGGAGGTCGAGTCCATCAACTTCGCCCCACCCGCAGTGATCATGTGGCCCAACACTGGCGACGTACTCATCAACCTACCCACCCCCGTGATGACCGACGCGGGTGAGCGCATCTACACCCTGCAGTTCACCACCGCCGACATCCAAGTACGCGCCACCCCGTTCGAGTACACCTGGGACTTTGGCGACGGCACGATCGAGACCGTGGACCACCCCGGCCTGCCCGACCCCCAGGCCACCTACAAACACCAATACCTCACCCGCGCCGCCAAGAACCGCATCACCCTGACCACCACCTGGAGTGCTGAGTTCCTCCACCCCCGCACCGGGGCCTGGATCCCCATCGAAGGCAGCGTGCAAACCCTCAGCTACTCGCGCTGGTTCACCCAGAAAATGGCCGTGCCCTTCCTGACCGACGAAGCCGAAAAACTAGACGGCCACTAAACCACCCCTGCTAGTCGTACCCGGCCCACTTCTACTCCCGTGGCATGGATGACTTCCTCACCCAGCCCTGCCCCTGGGCCGGTGCCTCCGCGTGGACCCCTGAGCATGAACGACGCCGCACCCACCCCCTGCTCTGAACAGGCCCCTCCGCGTGGAGGCCCAGACACCTGGAACTGGCTTACCGGGATACCCTGCACAACCGCCCCCTCCGCGTGGAAGCCCAGAGCACGAACGACGTTCCGCCCGCACCCTCTCTAAACCGGCCCTCGGCGTGTTGGCGTTGGGGTGGGGCGCTCGTCCCTTGTTCTTCACCTGGTCCTTCAGGTGACCGGCGGTGGAGATCGTGAGGGCGGTGGGTGTTTTCCACAAGTGGTAGATACGGCAACGAGCCCTGGTCTAGGTTCGATTCATGGAGATCAACCCGACCCAGCAACCGGCAATGGCCGCCACGGGCCCGGCCCGGCGGGCAGCACGCAGGTTGTTCCTTGCCACCCTGGTGGCCCTTCCCCTCACCCTGGCCGCCTGCTCTACCCAAACCAAGCCACCGCCAGCCCCGCTGCCCATGCCCAGCGTCAACACCGCCACACCGTCCGCCGCTGCCTCAGAGTCCGCAGCCGAGGCCAGCCCGACCCCCACGACGCCGCAGCCACAGGAGATAGAACCACCAGTCCCCTCCGACGTCGCCCAAGAAAACAGTTTCGACGGCGCCGAGGCCTACGCCTACTTCCTCTTCCAAGCCTGGTGGTACCTCATCAACACCCACGACATCGACTGGTGGGACACCAACATCCCCGAATGTGGCTGGAAGAGCGAGATGCGCGCCAAAGCAGCTAATCAGATAGATGAGGCAATCACAGACGAGCTAGCCCAGTTCACGCCGTACGTCTTCGATTCTCGAGTCAACCCAGACGACCCGAACGAGTTCATGGTGACGATGCGGGCTGACATCGCCGAGATTTACTCGATTGACGCTCAAGGAACGCGGACGGTGTCAGTAGAGGCTGAGACCCACGAACTCGTTGCCCGGCTCCTGTTTGACCAAGGCGAATGGCGCACAGTAGCAGTCGTAAACCACGAAGCGGGACACGAATGATGAAGGCGAGCCTCCCGATCTTGCTCACTTTCATGCTCCCGATTTCGCTGGGAGTTGACCAGTGGGACGGAACAGCAGACTCCGAGGGCGTTTCTGTCGAGGTTTCAACAGACTGGGGCGTGAAACCAGATCTCCCTGGGGATTTTCCAGGTTCTGCCCCGATCGCGGCTTTGCCTGTGCCGTCTGTGGTTCCTACTAGGCCGCATTACTTGTGTGAGTTTGAGGACCCGACCGAGTGCATGTGGGACTACGGGGAAAAACGCCGCCTGCCCCGCCCGTCCCCCAGCCAGGCACCCGAGGTGGACTGGACCAGAGCGGTGACCATCCGGGAGGTCGAGTCCATCAACTTCGCCCCACCCGCAGTGATCATGTGGCCCAACACCGGCGACGTACTCATAAACCTACCCACCCCGGTAATGACCGACGCGGGTGAGCGGATCTACACCCTGCAGTTCACCACCGCCGACATCCAAGTACGCGCCACCCCGTTCGAATACACCTGGGACTTTGGCGACGGCACGGTAGAGACCGTGGACCACCCAGGCCTGCCCGACCCCCAGGCCACCTACAAACACCAATACCTCACCCGGGCAGCCAAGAACCGCATCACCCTGACCACTTCCTGGCGCGCCGAGTTCCTCCACCCCCGCACCGGGGCCTGGATCCCCATCGAAGGCAGCGTGCAAACCGTCAGCTACTCGCGCTGGTTCACCCAGAAAATGGCCGTGCCCTTCCTGACCGACGAAGCCGAAAAACTAGCCGGCCACTAACCCCACCCCCACCCCTTGTTGTTCTCGCCCCCTGCCGTGGTGAAGCTCTAGTCGCCCACAGCGATGGCGGGGCGTTGATGGAGGCAGGAAATCATGCAGGCCAACCAAACCAGTACCCAAGTCTCGGCGTGCTCGATCGCGCGCAGGTGGGTGGCACGCGGGCTTTTCCTTGCCACCCTGGTGCCCCTTCCCCTCACCCTGGCCGCGTGCTCGACCCAAACCGACCATCCCCCAGCCCCGCCGCCCATGCCCAGCGTGAACACCACGGCGCCGGCGAGCAGCCAGCCCTCCGACCAATCCACCCAGGCAACACCGGTCCCCAGCGGCCCTAGCCAGACACCGCTCTTGCCGGAACAGATACAGGCGCCCGTCCCCTCGGACGTAGCGCTGGAGGACAGCGCCGACGGTGCCGAGGCCTACGCCTACTTCCTCTTCCAAGCCTGGTGGTACCTCATCAACACCCACGACATCCACTGGTGGGACACCAACATCCCCAACTGCGAATGGAAGACGAAGATACGCGACTCTGCGCTATACCTAATCGAAAGCGAGACTCTCAGCGAGACAGCTGCGATTACCCCACAAGTGATCAGCCGAAAAGTAAACCTTGAGAACACAAGCGAGTTTGAAATAACCCTACACGCCGACGTTAGCGACATATACAGCGTGACTAAGGACGGCACCAGGAGTGTAGCATCTCCGGGGGAGACATACGAATTAATCGCACATCTCCTGCACAACGGCGATTCATGGGACGCAATAGCCATTGTGACCCGAGGGGCAGATGATCCCAAGTGATTACCCTAGCCCTCGCGTTCATACTAGCGCTTTTGCCTCATGTCGACAATTCAGACATTTGGAAAGTCGCGACAACAGACAATGGGGTTGAAGTATCACCCTCCCCCGTTTGGCAGGCTATCCCTAGCATTATAGACAATCCATCAAACGACACCCAGATCGCGGCACTTCCGGTGCCGTCTGCAGTTCCGTCTACTCCGCATCATTTGTGTGAGTTTGAGAACCTGAATGGTTGTTTATGGGAATAAAGCAAGAAACGGCAGTTGCCACTGTCGCACGCCAAAGTGAGGTTAGATTCATGCACCACAAACTCACTTCCACCAGGACAAGCCCGCTGGCGCCAACGGGCGGGTCTAGCCACCGCAAGCCTTCCCCCGGGACATTCCTGACACTCTTGGCTGCGATCCCGCTCCTGCTGGCCGCGTGTTCAGCCGACCCCAACTCAGAGCCCGCTTCCCCGTCCACTACCCAAGCCACGGCGCTGACCAACGAACAGGCGCCTTCAGCGATGAAGGCAAGCCCCACTCCATCCCAAGCGCCATCCTCGTCTAGCCCAACGGCTGCAACCTCGCCGCACCCCTCAACAACGATCCAGCCGCCCGTCCCCTCGGACGTAGCGCTGGAAAACAGTTTCGACGGTGCCGAGGCCTACGCCCACTTCCTCTTCCAAGCCTGGTGGTACCTCATCAACACCCACAACATCGAATGGTGGGATGAAAACTTCCCCGATTGCGAGTGGAAACAGCAAATGCGGGACACGGCCGTAGATAAAATCGAAAAGGGCGTGACAAACGAGCTATCTGCATTCACTCCCCGCATAGTTGATTCACGAATGAATCCCGATAACCACAGCGAGTTTGTGGTGACTCTCCAAGCGGACCTCGGCGCTATTTTCACGTTAGATCGCGATGGGAATAAGACGACTTCAGTACCTCCCGAGACCCACCAGTTTGCTGTTCGCTTACTCTTCAGTGGCGACGCATGGGACGTAGTCGCACTCGTCAATAAGGAAGCGCCGGGCCAGACTCGCTGATGTTCCCCCGGCCGAACGCACCCAGACACAGCCCCTTCCTGGTGATGGGTGCCATAGCGCCACGGCCCGCACGGCCCGGGAGCCCGTTGGTCGGGCGTGGGAGAATTGCCCCCATGACTAGCCAGAGTGACAGCACTTCTCTGCCCCCCGCCCAGGCACCGGAGCGGGTCAGCACTGATGGCCTGGAGACGCGGTGGGGCGCCGCGTGGGCCGAGCAGGGTACGTACGCGTTTGACCGCAGTGCCTCGCGCGAGCAGGTTTTCTCTATCGACACCCCGCCGCCCACGGTCTCTGGTTCGCTGCACGTGGGCCACGTGTTCAGCTACACGCACACGGACGTGCTGGCGCGCTACCAGCGCATGACGGGTAAGCAGGTGTTCTACCCGATGGGTTGGGATGACAACGGCCTGCCCACGGAGCGTCGCGTGCAGAACTACTACGGGGTGCGTTGTGACCCGTCACTGCCGTACGTGGAGAACTTTGTGCCGCCGCACGAGGGCGGCGAGGGCAAGTCGATCAAGGCGGCCGACCAGCAGCCGATCTCGCGCCGTAACTTCATCGAGCTGTGCGAGCGCCTCACCGAGGAGGACGAGAAGCAGTTCGAGGCGCTGTGGCGCTACCTGGGCCTGTCGGTGGACTGGAGCCAGCACTATCAGACGATCGGTGGTAAGGCGCAGAAGGTGGCCCAGGCGGCGTTCTTGCGCAACCTTGAGCGCGGCGAGGCCTACCAGGCGCAGGCTCCGGGCCTGTGGGATGTCACGTTCCGCACGGCGGTGGCGCAGGCGGAGCTGGAGGCCCGCGAGTACCCGGGCCACTACCACAAGCTGGCTTTCCACCGCACGGATGTTGCGGCTGACGCCCCGGCGGAGGAGCGCGACGTGGTCATCGAGACCACCCGCCCGGAGCTGCTGGGCGCGTGTGTGGCGCTGATCGCTCACCCGGATGATGAGCGCTACCAGCACCTGTTTGGCACCACGGTGACCTCTCCGCTGTTTGACGTGGAGGTGCCGGTGCTGGCCCACGCCGCGGCGGAGATGGACAAGGGTGCGGGTATCGCGATGTGCTGCACCTTCGGTGACTTGACGGACGTTCAGTGGTGGCGCGAGCTGGACTTGCCGATCCGTTCGATCATCGGTCACGACGGCCGCATCACGGGCGAGCAGGAGTGGGTCACTTCGCAGCGTGGCCGCGAGCTGGTTGCCGCGATCACGGGCACCACGACGTTCACGGCCCGCAAGACGGTGGTGGAGGCGGCCAAGGCTAGCGGCGAGATGCTGGGCGAGCCGGTGGCCACGGTGCGCAACACTAACTTCTTTGAGAAGGGCGACAAGCCGCTGGAGATCGTCACCTCCCGCCAGTGGTACATCCGCAACGGCGGCCGCGAGTTCGCTCGCACCGAGGGTGGCCCGCAGCTGCGCGACGAGCTGCTTTCCCGCGCCGATGACCTGGCTTTCCACCCGGACTTCATGAAGGTGCGCTACGAGAACTGGGTGGGCGGCCTGAACTCTGACTGGCTGATTTCCCGCCAGCGTTTCTTCGGTGTGCCGATCCCGGTGTGGTACCGCGTGGGTGAGGACGGCGAGGTCAACTACGAGGACGTGATCACGCCGTCGCTGGAGGCGCTGCCGGTGGACCCGTCCATCGACGTGCCGGCCGGTTTCACCGAGGGCCAGCGGGGCGTGGCCGGCGGTTTCGTCGGCGAGGTGGACATCATGGACACGTGGGCGACGTCGTCCCTGACCCCGCAGATCGCGTGCGGCTGGCTGACTGACGAGGACCTGTTCCAGCGCACCTTCCCGATGGACGTGCGTCCGCAGGGCCAGGACATTATTCGCACGTGGTTGTTCTCCACGATGGTGCGTTCGCACCTGGAGTTTGACTGCTCGCCGTGGCGCAACGCCGCGATCTCGGGCTGGATCCTGGACCCGGACCGCAAGAAGATGAGCAAGTCCAAGGGCAACGTGGTCACCCCGATGGGTCTGCTGGAGCAGTACGGTTCTGACGCGGTGCGCTACTGGGCGGCCTCGGCCCGCCTGGGCACGGACGCGGCCTTCGACGAGGGCCAGATGAAGGTGGGCCGCCGCCTGGCGATCAAGCTGCTCAACGCCTCGAAGTTCGCCCTGACGATGGGTGGGGATGCGGGCCTGAGCCTGGACCTGGCCAACGTGACGGAGCCGATCGACGCCTCGATCCTGGCCACGTTGCGCGGCGTGGTCGCGGACGCCACTGCGGCGTTTGAGCGTTTTGACCACACGCGCGCCCTGGAGTTGACGGAGACGTTCTTCTGGACGTTCTGCGACGACTACTTGGAGCTGGTCAAGGAGCGCGCCTACGGCGTGGAGGGCGCCGAGGAGGCGAGCGCGGGCGCGGTTTCTGCGCGCACCACCCTGGCGGTCGTGGTGGACACGGTGCTGCGCCTGCTGGCCCCCGTGCTGCCGTACGCCACGGAGGAGGTGTGGTCTTGGTACCGCACCGGTTCGGTGCACCGCGCCGCGTGGCCGGTGGCCGACGCTCTGGCCGGCGTGGACGGCGATGTCGCCCTGCTTCCTGCCGCCGGGCAGGCTCTGGCCGCTTTGCGGAAGGTCAAGAGTGAGGCGAAGGTGTCTCAGCGCACTCCTTACGCCCACGCCACTCTGGCTGTGCCTGCCGGCATGGCGGGCGCGGTGGAGGCGTGCCTGGCTGATCTGCGTGAGGCCGGCAAGCTGCGTGGCCAGTTGATTGTTGAGGAGGACGACGCTGCCGAGCGCGCCGTCGTGGTGGACTTCGAGCTCGAGGAGAGCCCGGCGAAGTAGCATCGGCCCAACATTTGCGGCGATACGCGTGGCCGGTTTGGAGGCTTCCTCCAAACCGGCCACTTCGTCTTGGTGCCCGACGGGAAGCAGCTACCTGCATGTTTCCTGGGAGAATTGGCGCCATGACTGAGCAAATTGGCACTCTGCGCGAGTACTCCACCCCGATCCAGGTGGTCCCCGCCGACGACGACACGCTGGCGCGTCTGCTGGACCGCCGCGTGGAGCGCAATCCGGCCGCAACAATGCTGGAGCGCAAGAGCGACGTCGGCGGCGCGTGGCAGAAAATCAGCGCGCAGGAATTTCGCCGGCAGGCACGCGCGGTTGCCAAGGGACTGATCGCCTCGGGGATCGGCCACGGCGAATCGGTGGGCGTGATGGCGGCGACGTCGTACGAATGGAGCGTGCTCGACGCGGCCACGTGGTACGCGGGCGCGGTGCTGGTGCCGGTGTATGAGACGTCGTCGGCGGAGCAGGTCGAGTGGATGGGGATGGATGCGGCCATCAAGCTGATGGTGACGTCCGACGCTGCCACCGCCGCCATCGTGGCGCAGGCCAGGCCCGCTATTGCCTGCCTGGAGGAGGTGCTCTCGATCAGCCAGGACGCGCTGGGCACGCTGGCCGAGCGCGGCGCGGCCGTCAGTGACGAGGAGCTGGAGGCGCGCACGGCGGCGGTGAGCCTGGATGACGTGATGACGATCATCTACACCTCCGGCACCACCGGGCGGCCCAAGGGCGTGGTGCTCAAGCACCGCCAGTTCTCCACGCTGGTTCAGAACGGTCTGCCGTGGCTGGCGGAGGTCATCAACACCCCGCAGACGCGCCTGCTGTTGTTCCTGCCGCTGGCGCACTCCTACGCGCGGCTGCTGAACGTGCTCAGCCTGCTGGGCCCCGGCGTGCTGGGTCACGCCCCCGGCCCGGCCACGCTGCTGGATGACCTGGCGGCGTTCGCGCCGTCCTACGTGCTGGCGGTGCCGCGCGTGTTTGAGAAGATCTACAACTCGGCCGACGCGAAGGCCGGCAGCGGCGTGAAGCTGAAGCTGTTCAGGTGGGCGGCGAAGGTGGCGATCACGTACTCGCGTGCGCTGGACAAGCCGGGCGGACCGTCTGCGGTGTTGAAGGCGCAGCACCGCCTGGCCAGCCGCCTGGTGCTGAACAAGCTCACCCGCCTGCTGGGCCCGAACGCGAAGTACGCGATCTCCGGTGGCGGGCCGCTGGGTGACCGCCTGGGCCACTTCTACCGTGGCATGGGCCTGTCCATCCTGGAGGGCTACGGACTGACGGAGACCACGGCGCCGATCTCGGTGAACAGCCCGCAGCTGAACAAGCTGGGCACGGTGGGCCCGCCGGTGCCGGGCGCCTCCATCCGCATCGGGGACGGCGGCGAGATCCTGGTCAAGGGCGACCAGGTGTTCGAGTACTACCACAACAACCCGGAGGCCACCGCTGAGGTGATCGACGCCGACGGGTGGTTCAACACGGGTGACATCGGGCAGCTGGACGCCGACGGCTACCTGCGCATCACGGGCCGCGCCAAGGAGATCATCGTGACTGCGGGCGGCAAGAACGTGGCCCCGGCCGTGCTGGAGGACCGCCTGCGCGGTCACCCGCTGGTCAGCCAGGTGGTGGTGGTGGGCGACAACCGCCCGTTCATCGCCGCGCTGGTGACGCTGGACAAGGAGATGCTGCCCGGTTGGCTGTCCAACCACGGGCTGCCGGGCATGGGCGTGGACGAGGCCGCCAAGCACCCCAAGGTGCTGGAGGCGCTGGACCGCGCGGTGGCGCGCGCCAACAAGGCGGTCTCTAGGGCGGAGTCGATCCGCAAGATCAAGGTGCTGACCACGGACTTCACGGAGGCCAACGGGCTGCTGACCCCGTCGCTGAAGGTGCGCCGGGCGATCGTGACGCAGCGCTTCGCGGCGGACATCGAGGAGCTGTACGCGGGCGTGACCACGGGCCCGGCCGAAGGCTGACGTTAGGCTCTGGGAGCAGGCGTTCCCGGGCGAAGTGTCGGGGCGGGGTGTGCGGCGCACACCCCGCCCTCTCTCGCGATCTCTCGCACCACCTCTAGTTGGATGCTACGTTTACTACACCTAGATGTAACAAATGCAGCCGGAGGTGAGCATGAGGACCGTAGATGCACTACGCACCCTTGAGGCAGCCACCGTCAGCCAACGAGGGCTGATCACCTCTAACCAAGCGGTTCAACTTGGCATTGACCGCACCACACTCTCGCGTCTTGCCTCCAGTGGCGACGTAGTTGTCGTGCGCCGCGGCGTGTATGCCCTCCCGTCAGCCAGCGCCGACCCGTTCTCTGATGCACGTGCCGCATGGCTCGCCAGTGCCCCTTCGCTCTTTGCCGACCAACGAGTCGGTTCCAGCGAGACTCCAGTACTCTCCCACTCCTCTGCGGCAGCAATCCACGGCATTGGCAGCCTGCTGCCGAACCGACACACGCTTACAACACGGGCTCGCAAGCAATCTCGACAGACGGACATACGTTACGTAATTGCCCCGCTCTCCGACACAGACGTTGACGTGGTGGCTGGCCTCAACGTTACGAGCGCATCCCGCACTATTGGAGACCTCTCTGCAGGGAACACGGATATTGCGCACGTTGCGGAGCTGGTGCACGACGCGCTTGGAAAATCACTTACTTCCCCCGAGGCCCTCGCCTCAGCGCTTCACGCGACCTCCCACAGGTTTGGCCATTCCTCCGGCGAATCGCTTCTCAGTGCGTGCATACAGATCACAGGCCTTCCCCAGCCGATACTAGACACGATTCAGTCGATTATCCGCATACCCGCCATTGAGAAAAACCCGGCCGTTACACAGGCACGCACATTAGCACTGCGCTCGACTACCCTACCTAATCCGCTCGCCGCGAAGATTAGGGCGATGAGCTCGGCCTCCGAAACGCTCGTTAAGCAATTGCGCCTAGCAAAATTATCATCCACATTCCCTGGCGCCGAGCAAATCGCGGCGATCCTTTAAGGCGTAATGCGTTCTCACCAGGCCACAAAGCACCACCTTGACGCAGCAAATCGGCTGGTCCAGAGAGCTATCCATCAGACATCCCCTGTCCAGGAATTACAGCAAAGGATAAGTGCGCTGAACACAGTTAACTACGGCGATCTCTCGCCAAGTAGCTCTCTCCGCACTGAGACAGAAGACTATCTGGGTAGCGAAAGTTAATCATGAGAGCAGATTCGTCGCGCGACCTTCAAAGACTCAAGGCGTCCCTGGACTCGCTCATCCGCAATGAGGCGAGAGCCAGAAATACGCATGCGACCAAAATTAGACACCAATTTGCGTTTGCACTGCTTTACAAGCGACTGTTCTCTGCAGGCCAAAGCGACTGGATACTCCTTGGGGGAAATGCCCTACTAATCCGAACTGGCGGTGGGGGCTTCACCCAAGACATCGACTTGGCTCTAGCCGGTTCGGAACGAGCTATCGAAGATCTCCGGGCAGAACTAGAGCACTATCTTTCTCTCCCCATACCAGGCGACCCATTTGTGTTTCGCCTGAATAAACTATTCGAAACCAGGCGCGCGGACGCCTTTGGCTACGGAACCACTACCATCAAAGCCACAATTGACACATTATTGGGCGCTCTCCCGTTTCACACGATCCAAGCAGATATCACCGAACAACGCCATATATATGGCCCCGTGGACCGCGTGCGAATCTCCCCAATCATTGAACACGAGCTAATCTCAGATCTGCCACTAGTTCCAACCGTTCCCATCGAGAACCATCTGGCTGACAAGGTGTGCGCAATGTACGAGTGTCACGGTGCCGCCAAGCTGCCTTCGACACGCTACCGAGATCTTGCGGACATCGTTCGAATCGTTACCATGCTGCCGTTGGATGGCGCTCGCCTGTCACAAATGCTCAAGCACGAGTCCAGCAGGCGGGGGATTTGCCTTCCCAAACAGATGGTCTCACCAGGGCCGCTTTGGACTACAGAGTTCAAAAGAAACGCCGCGACATTTGAAGAGTATCCTCCCGAGCTTCGGGAACTGGTTGCTGCTCTTGATGTAGCGGGGGCTTGTCTTAATCCCATTCTGGACGGTTCTGTTTCTATAGGCGCCTGGAATTTAGGCGCTTTTCACTGTCGGCAATGAATACGCTTTACGGCGGACATCGAGGAGCTGTACGCGGGCGTGACCACGGGCCCGGCCGAGGGCTGAGGTTAGGCCCTGGGGGGCGGGCGTTCCCGGGCGAAGTGTCGGGGCGGGGTGTGCGGCGCACACCCCGCCCCTCAATCGTTCTGGCGGTCTAGCGCAGCGGAGGTAGCAAGTCCTTCCTCCGCACGATCACAGCCCTGCTTCTGGTTGCGATACTGGATTCAAGACAGTCGTGGTCGGGTGCGTTCCGGCGGGCTCGGCCAGAGTCTGGCCCACTCATCCCGCTCTTTCTTAGGAGGGACCATGTCCGCAAACTTCCCGCAGAATCCCGCACAGAGTGGCACGCCCGGTCAGCCCAACTATTCCCAGCCGCAGGGCGCGCCCAACGGGCAGCAGGCTTACGGCCAGGCGGGCTATGGGCAGCCTGGTTACGGGCAGGCTGGTTTCGGACAGCCCGGCCCTGCCGCGTACGCCGCCTTCCCCGGTTTCCGGGGGATGTCCTCGAAGTCGAAGCTGGCTGCCGGCCTGCTGGGCATCTTCCTTGGTGCACTCGGTGTGCACAACTTCTACCTGGGCAACACCGGCAAGGCCCTGGCGCAGCTGCTCATTTCCGTGCTCTCGCTCGGCTTCCTGTCCTTCGTCTCCGCTATCTGGGGTTTCATCGAGGGGATCCTGATCCTGACTTCTAAGCCCGGCACAGAGTGGCACCGCGACGCCGACGGGCTGGAGCTCCTCGACTAGGCGAGTCAGCCCCAAATCCGGTCCGGGGGCGGGGAGCACTTCACTTCGAAGTGCTCCCCGCCCCCGCTCGCAGCTAGAGGTCCAAATGGAGGCGCAGGGCGTCGTTTAGTTTGAGCATCGACTGGTAGCTGAGCGTCCCTATGTAGTCACCGACGTGGGTGACGGAAACGGTTCTGACCTGCTCGGCTTGGAGTTTGGAGTCCTGGCGTAGCCCGCACTCTTCCGCCGGGACAAGCACTTGAAACGGCGCCACCCGTTTCGCGCTGCTGGTTAGCGGTACGACGGTGATCGTGCCGCGCCCGGTTTCCTGCGCGACGAAGTTGGCGTCGTTGCGGCTGACGATTGCAGCCGGGCGCCGCTTGTTGGCTTCACTGCCCTGCGTAGGCTCAAAGTTGACCCAGTAGACGTCACCGCGCCTCACTGCAGCCCCTCCCCCGAGGTGGCCTCCCACAGTGCAGCATCCGCGGAGTCCTCCCACTCCTCCGCTGCGGCCGCATACGCGGCACGCAGGTCGGGAGCGGTCAGCTGCTGGATCGACAACTGGATGGCCGCGGAGCGCGACGGGATCTGCTTCTCCTGGATGTATTTGTCCAGGGCGGCCAGGGACTCGTCGGCGAGGCTGATGCTGATCTTGACGGCCATACTGGGATCATACTGGAGGCGTACCGCTGCGGAGAAGGGGATTGCGCAGCGCTTCCCACCCTCCGGTCTCTTCCAAAGGCCACCTCCGCGCCCGCACTACAGGTCGCGCCGCCAGGACAGCACCGCCCACGCCCCGGCAAGAACCAGGCAGGCCAGGCTGGTCCACGGCAGGGCGGCGGCGGGGGAAAACAGGCGGGCGGCAACGTCGTGCATGGGGAGATAAATCCGCCAGGCGGGCCGGATCGCGTTTATGGCCACCGGCGCGATCCACAGCGCGGCCAGGGTGATCAGAGCGCCTCGCGGCAGGGAGCGGGTGGCGTCGGTGAGCAGGGCGGCCAGCGCGGCGCAGGCGAGCAGGTAGAGCGCCAGGCGCAACGCGATTCCACCGCCGAGCGCGTGTCCGGCCAGGCGGGCCGCTCCCCAGGCGGCCACAGCGCTCCCGGCTGACAGCACGCCGGCCACCGCCCCGGTGCTCAGAGCGCGGGCGGCGGTCAGGACACGCCGATCGGGGGTGGCCGCCAGGGTGGAGCGCAGCACCGGCCCGAACTCTGCACCCAGGATCGTCGCGGTGGCCACCACCACGCCGGCGGGCAAAAGGGGAAGCAGGATGGCCAGCAGGGCGGCAGGATCGGCGGCAGGCGCGGCGGCCAGCGAACCGGCGGCGCTCGCGCGGGCGTTGGCGGCGGCCACCCACCCCAGCAGGCCGCCCCACAGGAGCGCGCCCGTACCGGCCGCCCAGTTCAGCGGCAGGGTGGTTAGCTTGATTAGGTTGGCGTGGAGAATAGCTCTCATTCGTCCCCCCTCCACTCGCGCACCAGTCCGGCTACCCACACCAGGAGCACCCAACCGACGTAGGCAGCGGTGGCCACGGCGGGAGATGGCATGCCGGGTTCCGGGGTGAAGCGGATGATGGCGGTGCCGATGGCGTCGGGCAGGAACCAGGCGGGGGCGAAGTGTATTGCCACCAGGTAGCCGACGGAGATGACCGTGGAGTTGGCGACCATCCACACGGTGGGGATGAGGCCGCCCCGAAGCAGCAGGGTCAGGCCGGCGCAGAACTGGGCGGTGAGCAGTCCGTAGACGAAGATGCTGGCCAGGGTGCGGGCATCCACGCCCGCCAAGACGGCGGGGTGTATCGCCCCGCTAGCGGCCACCACTCCCCCCAGGGCGGCGGCCATGACTGCGGCGCTCAGGGCCAGGATGACCACGAATTTGGCGGCCAGCCAGCTCGACGCGCGCGGGGTGGCGCTGCGGGTGGCGAGGGACTGGCGCCCTCCCCCGGCCTCTGCGGGCATGGGCTGCCACTCCTGCCCCATGATCGTGGCGGCTATGAAGGCGACGGCTGCCACGGCGATGAGCGCCTCCTGCATCTGCCCCAGGCTGAAAAGCTCCCCGCGCGCCGCCAGCGCCCTGGCGTTGAGGGCGGCCAGCGCGGGGGCGGCCAGCGCGCCGGCCAGGGCGGCCACCCACACCGAACGCAACCCGGCCACCTTCAGGATCTCTGCGTGCAGGTGCTTCATCGCTGCGCTCCTGCCACCAGGGAGAAGTAGGCGCTTTCGAGGCTGGCGTGCCCGCGCGCCAGGTCCGTGGCGGTGCCGGCGGCCAGGATGCGACCGTGGTCGATCACCACGATGTCGTCGGCCACGGCGGCCAGTTCGCTAATGACGTGGCTGGAGAGCAGCACGGTCCCGCCCCTATCTGCGTGGGAGCGGATGGTGGCGCGCAGCCAGGCGATGCCGTCGGGATCTAGCCCGTTGAGCGGCTCGTCCAGCACCAGGACGGCCGGGGAGCCCAGTAGCGCGGCGGCGAGCCCGAGGCGCTGGGCCATGCCCAGGCTGAATTTGCCGGCGGGGCGGCGCGCGTGCCGGGTCAGCTCGACGGCGGCGAGCACGCGATCGACCTCGGCGCGCGGGATCTGGTTGCTGGCCGCCAGCCATCGCAGGTGGGAGCGTGCGCTGCGGGCGGGGTGGGCGCTGGCGCCGCCCAGGCTGGAGCCCACCTTGCGCAGCGGGTTCTTCAGCTTGGCGTAGGGGCGCCCGTCGATGAGGGCGGCGCCGCTGGTGGCTTTGTCCATGCCGAGCAGGATGCGCATGGCCGAGGATTTGCCCGCCCCGTTCTTGCCCAGGAAGCCGGTGACGCGCCCGGGGGCGGCGGTGAAGCTGACCGCGTCAAGGATGCCTACTCCCCCGCGATGCTTGCTGACGTTGTCGAAAGTGATCATGGGGGAAGTGTTGGCCGTGGCTCGGCGCGGGCGCATCGGACGGTGGGCATCGGACCGTGGTCCGATGTGGCGGGCCGGGCGGCGCTTCTAGGATTTGCCTGTGCCCGAGTCGCGTCCGCAGTCATTCTGGTTTTCTCTCAGCGCCGCAACGGTGTTCGTGGTGGCCGCACTGGCGTCTTTGACGGGCGTGGCCCCGTATTCGCCGGGCGCAATGTGGGTGCTCGGGGCGTGCGTGGTGGGACTAGCGAGTCTCGCGGCGTGGTTCGCGTGGCAGGCGGTGCGGGTGCGCAGGCAGGCCGCGCGCGAGGTGTCGTCGGCGCAGGAGCGGGCGGCTGTGTTGAGAGAGCGCCTGTTGATTGCTAGCGAGTTGCACGACGTTCTCTCCCACGGCCTGGGTGCGATCACCTTGCGCGCACGGGCGGGGGCGATTGGGGTGATGGGCGACGTTGCCGCCGACGCCCTGAATGAGATTGCCGCTTTGAGTAGTGCCGCCACGAGCGAGCTGCGCCGACTGCTGCTGGTGCTGCGCGACCCGGAGGCGGCCAGCCCGCTGCGCCCGGCCGTGGGTATCGCAGCTGTGGGCGAGTTGGCCGCGCAGATGCGCGGGGCCGGGCTCGCGGTGGAGGTTTTGGGCCTGGAGGTGCGAGCCGAGGCCGGGGCCGAGCTGCTGGTCTACCAGGTGGTGCGCGAGGCGTTGAAGAACACGCTCAAGCACGCGGGGCCTACCACGGTGCGGTGTCGGATCGAGAGCGCCGGCGGGCAGGTGCACGTGGTGGTGGCCGACGAAGGGCCGCGCGGATACGGGCGAGCCGGGAGCAGTGGGGATAGCGCTGGAGTTGGCGAAGGGGGCGCCGGTGGCGGTGGTGCTGGCGTCGGCCACAGGGCTGGCGGCGTGCGCGGGGCCGGCGACGGTGGGAGCGTCGACCACAGGGCTGAGGGCGTGCGCATGGCGGACGGCATGCGCATGGCCGACGGCGTTCGCGGGGCCGGGAGCGGGCACGGCTTGGGCCTGCTGGCTCAGCTGGTGGCGGCGGCAGGTGGCGAGTTGAAGTGCGGGCCGCGCGGGCGCGGGTTCATGGTAGAGGCGGTGATCCCGGGTGGAGGCGCGCGTGGTTAGGGTCCTGATCGCGGACGATCAAAGGCTGGTGCGAGAGAGCCTGGCGCACCTGCTGGCGGCGCAGGACGGTATCGAGGTGGTGGGGCTGGCTGCGGACGGCCGGGAGGCGCTGGAGTTGTGCCGGGAGTTGGTGCCGGATGTGGCGTTGCTGGACATCCGTATGCCGGTGATGGACGGGCTGGAGGCGACGCGACGGATCGCCGGTGATCCGGAGCTGGCGGGGGTGCGGGTGTGCGCGCTGACGATGTTCGAGCTGGACGACTACATATACGGTGCACTGCGGGCCGGGGCGGCGGGTTTCCTCCTGAAGGACGCGCAACCGGAGGAGCTGGCGCGGGCGGTGCGGTGCTTGGCCCGCGGGGAACAGATCCTCTCCCCCAGTGTGCTGGCCTCGGTGGTGCAGCGGGCCCTTGCGTCCCAGTTGGCCGAGGCTCCCCGGGCCCCGGGTTCGGGCGCACCAGAAAGCGACCGCCCCGGGATTGGGCAGGTTCCAGAGACCGGGGCGGGTGGCGGGGGCGGTTTTCCCACCCCCGCCACCCCGGCTTGGATAGAACGAATCACGCCCAGGGAGCGGGAGGTTCTGGCGCTGATCGGGCGGGGCTACACGAACGCGGAGATTGAGCGGGAGCTGTTCATCTCCAGGGGCACCCTGAAGGCGCACATCGGTCATTTGCTTCTGAAGCTGGAGGCGAGAGACAGGGTGCAGCTAGTCCTCATGGCAGCAGAGGCGGGGCTGTAAACGGTCAGGGCACTGAGTTCGGCACGGAATGCACCGAACCCTGGTTCGTTGTGTCCCACGTCAAGTAGTTGGCAGGATTTCTTCTTGTTCAAAGGTGGGGATGGTCGCTCTGGCTCGGCCGAGGTGGACATCCAGGGGACGGTGGCGCAACTGTGTGACGTGCTCGTCGAGGTCGGTTGCCATCCTGGAGACCTGCGACTTCGACAGCGAGTCGATACCGAGGGTTTTGATGAGCTTGTCCATGCCCCGGGTGGAGAAGGCGGCGGGGTAGCAGTCGGCGACCACGGTGATCAGGGCCGCCTCGCAGCGCTTGCGGCGTTCCATGAGCCAGTCGGGAAAGTAGGTGCCTCTACGCAGTTTGGGCGCAGCGATGTCGATGGAGCCAAGACGGGTGTCCAAGGGGCGGTGGCGCTAAACGTTGCGCTGCGTCACTCTCTCAGGGCTGGGTTGGCCCCACTGGGCGCCACACACGGCAACCGCGTGGGCAGACAGCAGCGCGCTGATCACCGTCTGCAGCAGATCACGCATCAGGTCGGGGGGTGCCCCTATGTGGTGTGTCAAGCAGCCAGGGGTAGTTTCGCGGCTGGTTGTGGGTCGTAGAGGGTGCCGGTGCGGATCATGGCGTGGAGGGTCAGGATGCGGCGGTGGGCTAATGCGAGGAGTGCTTGGTTGTGGCGTTTTGTCTGGTCCCGTTTACGCTGGTAGTAGGCCTGAGAGACCGGATCAGAGCGCAGGGAAGCGAAGGCCGACAGGAACATGGCTCGTTTGAGTCTTTTGTTTCCGGCGTGGGAGACATGCTCGCCGCGGATTGATGAGCCTGAGCGGCGTGTGACAGGGGCTAGTGGGGCATAGGAGGCTAGCTGTGCGCCAGTGTTGAAGGTCTTGCCCAGGGTCTCGGCCAGGAAAACGGCTGCGGCCCAGGCTCCCGATCCCGGGCATGGAGGTCAGGACCAGGAAAAGAGGGTGGGTCCCGGACCAAGGCTTGCTCTTGGCTATCTGCATCGCAGGCGTTGGGCGTGCAGGTTGAGGAGCTGGCGGGCCAGATGAGGAAGCACGATTGCAGCAGCGTCGGTTCCCGCGACGGTGACGCTTTGCTGGCTTAGAGCCGAGACGATCTGGGTTGCCCAGACGGTGTGCCGCCGAGAGCCGTGTTTCTTTAGCTTGGCGTCAATCCTTGCCTTACCTGCCCGTTTCATTTCAGCTGGGGTGGGCCAAGCCGCAATTACTTCCAGGACGGCGTCATGTTCCAGCCAAGGCCCCAGAACAGCCTCCAGAGCGGGGCGGGGTCTGTGTGTACAGGCCCCGGATCCGGTTGGCTGTCTGGTTGACCTGACGGGCTAGGTCCAGATCAAAGCCGGTGAGCATCGATAATGCGGCGCTGTCCTCATCAGATATGTTGATAGCCCGCAGGGTGTGAGGCATCGTCCTGGCGGCCTCAGCTATCACAGCTGCGTCCTTGGCGTCGGTCTTGGCATTGCCCGGGCTTAGATCCGCAATACGACGCATGGACAGACCTGGCAGGTAGGCCACGGTGATTTCCATGTCCTGGGCTACTGCCACGGCCAGGGCACCAATGGTGGCTTACCTGGTCCACCACCACCAAGACCGTGCCGTGCTTGGCTAGGTCTTGGTAGAGCAAGCGCAGTTTGGTCTCGTCGTTGGGCAAAGGCTTGTCTAGGAGTTTCTTGCCCGCGCGGTCTAGGGCGTGAGCCCAGTGTTCGCTTTTGCCTACATCAATGCCGACAAAGACTGAGATCTGGTCAATTTCTACGGCCGTTTCCTTGCTTGTAAGCCACGGCCAGCACCACGGTCACCAGCACCGACACCCACGTGTGCGTTAGACCTCGCTACAAGCGGGTCGTTCCCCTAATCAGCGCCTCCCCTGCGCCCAACTGTCGTGGGTGACAACACCCCCCGGATCATTGGCTAGACAGGGGCAAACCATCATGCCCACAACAGCTGGCCGAGCCCGGAACAACCGAGCCACAAACAAAGTAACGGGCAGGCTACGGCCAGAGCTTCACTCAGAAGGCCGGCAGGGTCGACAATATGAGGAGCGGTCATCGTAACGAGTCCTTTCGAGCGGGTTGTAGGAGATTCCTCGAAGGATCACACGGTGACCGCGCCTACATCCACAAGCCGGGCCGACCACCAAGTGGTTACACCACTATGCGGGACTCAACTGGCGCTTCCTACCGGCTACGCAACACCAACATGACCTCCCTACCTTCCGCTCGCATCCAGAAACAGGCAGACTACACAACACCAACCGGTGGTCCCCTTTTCGACCGTCGTCGACAAGCGGGCTCCTCCCAATCACCGGAGGATTCAGACCCCTATTCCACCAATGATTGGGAAGAGCCCCGTAAACCGTCGGAGCAAATTTAGGAAGAGCAACAGCTTCCCGTATGCGCGATGAGGCAGTAGACTCACAGCGAATGGTGACCAAAATTATCTACATGCCCCTCGACGCTTGAGGGGGAGACGTTCAGAGAGGGCACTTATCGTGAGCAATGCTTTGGAATCCCAGGTCCCGCGCGAATCGAAGGGCGACACGCCTGCGAAATGGGGGCACACCCTTTTCCCATTAGCCGTAATACTAGCTGGCATACTTATTAATGGCCGAATTGGCGAACCATATCGCATTATTGGATCGGCACTTATACTTGGTGGCATTCTATTGGTTCCACCAAGCCTGCACGTTCGCGAATTTTACAGGTTTATGAAAATGTTAATTGGTGGATTATTGACCCCCCTCGTAGTCTCAATCAGCTTTACGCTCGTATTAGTTTTGTCGGAGAACTTTTCCGCTGGTGAGATTGTAGAAAGGGTCTTCGGATCGTCACTGTCTGCTATTCTAATGGCGGCAGCCCTAGTTTTCGTGACTGCTTGTAGTAAGGTATTTGTTGAGGCGACTCTTCAGCCGCTTTGGTATCGGGGGATCTGCTCTGCAGAATGAGTCCTTCTTCCTGATCATCGATGCAAGATGACCTGAGGCCTCCAAGTTCTGATTTTGGTGGACAATGATTCAGGAACGCTTTGGGTGAGAAGGGGTGCCGTGTTTGCAAGTGTTTAGAAACCGCCTAAACCTCTCAAGAGTTGCGTGTAAGCGGGTTGACGGGTTAATTGCTGGGGAAGCGTTCTGGGTAGTGTAGGGCTGTCCCGCGTCAAGGCGTTGGCAGGTTTTCTTCTTGTTCAAGGGTGGGGATGGTCGCGCTGGCTCGGCCGAGATGGATATCCAGAGGGCGGTTGAAAGCGATAGCTTCGCGCGGGCGTTGGGTGTTGTACTCGACTCGGTAGTCCTCGGCTCGTTCAACCATAGGTCTGTGCGTCGCAGATGCTCGTCTAGGAAAATCCTTTCCTACTTCAACGTGCCAAAAAGGGCACGTTCGCGAGATCCGTTCTGGCCGGGCGACTTCACTCGCGCATGGACGTGGCGTAGTTCGGGGTGTTGCATGATGAACAACTCGGAGTTCAGCGACCTGAACGGGCCACCGTTGTCGGTCACAATCCTCACCGCTGGGCCCAGCTCGGCGGTGTCGGGGTCTACAGCCTCGAGAAGCCTGCGTGCGAACATGGCTTCATGGTCAGCCAGGGCGAGCTCGATCGCGTTGAAAAGCGTCGTATTGGTTCGCACTCGGCGAGACGTGCAAAAGGGGTGTTCGCACCTTGGGAGAACCAGTGGCGGCATCCGGCAATGCGCCAAGTCCCGCCCCGACATGGTCTGAAAACTCGCTGAAGTCCAGCTGCAAGACCTGGTTCGGGCCGGTCGGGTTCCTGGCGAAGGCGACCTTGCGGTTTTTGCCAGCTCCCGGCGCTGTTTTTGGTACCCAGAGGCCAGGATCAGCCCGTCATCACGCAGGATACGCAGCACGGTTGTTTGGGAAACGTTGTGCCCGTCATTGAGGGGTCAGGGCCCAGATCTTGCGGCGCCGCCCTCGCTGGCATCGGGCAGCGCGTGTTTGGTCACCAACTTCCGCGCAGCCGTACGTGCGGGCTGAGGCCATGGCCCCCTGGGTCTTTTCTCTTGCCGGGCCCTGACAGTCTCCCAAGTAAGAAAAGGGCATGCCGATCAGCTTGACGAACCCCCACGGTCGGCAGGTGCCTGCTTCGATGCGGATTACCTCGAGGTCCTCGACCGGCGATCAGCTTGGACTGTGCAGACATCTTCCACACCCGGATCTCGACCGCAGCCTCGCCAAGCGCCTGGGTTAGCTCCAGACTATCAGGCCTCCAACTGCTGCTCGCGTGTCGAGGGCTTGGACCTGCCCATCGCAAGGCCAGCCTTGCCCGCCTGAAGAAAGCCAGCTTCCACCGACCAAGGCACTGCTCACAGGCCTTCTCACGTCTTGCTGCCTCGACAAATAGTCATCTCAACGGCCAGGGCACTAAACACAATCCTGGCCTACTTCAACGGAATCACTGGTGGTCTTCCCATGTCCAGCTCTCCTTCAAGACCTACATAACGGCCATGCCACTAAGTATGACGCGAGATAACACCACCAACACGCCACACCCAGTTCATACCAGCACTACACCCTCAATTAGGAAAGGCCCATAATAGAATCGTGGCGCACGCGCGCTAGCTGCGCGAGCGGCTCGTTTCAAGGCAGTGTGATTCGGAGAGGATAGAAATGATGGACTGGCTAAACTTGTTCACGGGATTTGGTTTCAAATTCCGAAGCCTTGTGAACCTCGCGGCTTCGGGCTACGCTCTCGCCGCTCTCCTGCCATACTTCGGAGTGGGAGATTCAGGGTTCATGAATCTTGCCCAGGCTGCAAATTCCATCAAACTCCATTCGTTAGGTGAATGGATTCAGAGTGCTCATTGCACGCTCAAATCGATTATGTCGATTGGGTACCTATACATCGTGCTTGCTATCTGGCTCCTCTTGGTGTGTCTGAGCCTTTGTGGGCTCTTCCGATTTAAGGGTGTAGGTGGGGTTTGAAGCCGCCTGTTTCTAGCAGGCTGCGGGTGATGTAGTTGGCCAGGTTGCGAAAGCCCAGAGCGGTGCCGCGTAGGTGTTCGAGACGGCCGTTGATGGCTTCGGTTGGGCCGTTGCTGGTCTTGGGGTGGTCGAAGTAGGCCAGGATGTCAGTGGCGCGTTTCTTTAGTGTTCGTCCCAGGGTGATGACCTCGCTCCGGGAGCGAGGTAGGCCGCTAGAGATTGCGGTGATCAGTTCTTGCATGAGTCTTTTGCCTTTGGCCCGCTCGGGCTGGCGGTAGGCGGCCACCATTTTTTGGTACACACCCCAGGTCACCTCAACTTGGGCATGGTCATCGTTGGAGAACAGCGTCTCTAGGCGCTGGTGCTGGCCGGGGGTGAGCAGATCGATGCCGGTGTGCAGGATGCGGCGGGCCTTATACAAGGGATCAGTTGATCGCCCACGGCGTGCGTGGAGTTCTTGTTGAACACGCCGCCGGCACTGGTCAAGCGCATCTCCTGCTAGTTTGACGACATGGAAGGGATCTAGCACAGGTCTGGCCTGGGGTAATTCCTCACTCGCGGCAGTTTTAAACCCGGTGAAACCGTCCATGGCCACCACTTCAACGCCCCGACGCCAGGCTTGATCGCGTTCGCTTAGCCAATTCTTGAAAGCTTGTTTGGAGCGTCCCTGGACCATGTCCAGCAGCCGGGCCGGGCCAGTACCGTCCCTGATGGGGGTCAAATCGATGATTACAGTGACGTACTTGTCTCCTTTGCGAGTATGACGCCAGATATGCTCATCCACGCCGATAACTCTGAGGGCTTGCCGGGCCGTTTTCTGGCTCTTCCCATTTAAGGGTGTAGTTGGGGTTTGAATCCGCCTGCTTCGAGCAGGCTGCGGGTGATGTAGTTGGTCAGGTTGCGAAAGCCGAGTGCTGAGCCGCGTAGGTGTTCCAGGCGTCCGTTGAGTGCTTCGGTGGGGCCGTTGCTGGTCCTGGGATGGTCGAAGTAGGCCAGGATGTCACCGGCGCGTTTCTTCAGCGTTCGTCCCAGGGTGATGACCTCGCTCAGGGCGGCAGGTACGCCGCTAGAGATCGCGGTGATCAGTTCTTGCATGAGTCTTTTGCCCTTGGCCCGCTCGGGCTGACGGTAAGCGGCCACCATCTTCTGGTACACACCCCAGGTGACCTCGACTTGGGCATGGTCATCGTTGGCGAAGAGCGCGTCTAAACGCTTGCGCTGGGCAGGGGTGAGCAGGTCGCTACCGGTGTGCAGAGTACGGCGGGCCTTGTACAGGGGATCATCAGCCCGTCCCCGCCGTCCATGTAGTTCTTGCTGAACACGCCGACGACACTCATCAAGCGCCTGGCCTGCCAGGCGTACTACGTGGAAGGGATCGAGCACGGCCCTGGCCTGGGGCATTTCCTCGGTGGTGGCGGTTTTAAACCCGCTAAAACCGTCCATCGCGACCACTTCCACGCCATCTCTCCATGCTCGGGGCTGCTGGGCCAGCCAGCCCTTGAAAGCCTGCTTGGAGCGGCCCTGGACCATGGCGAGTAGCCGGGCAGGGCCAGTGCCATCCTTGACGGGGGTTAAGTCGATGACCACGGTTACGTACTTGTCACCTGCGCGAGTATGGCGCCAAACATGCTCATCCACGCCGATAACTCTGACTCCTTCAAGCCGGACGGGGTCGTTGATCAAGAGGCGCTGTCCTTCGGCCAGCACAGCATCGTTGGCGGTGTCCCAAGCCACGGACAGGCCCTGAGCGATGCGGGATACGCTCAGGTGTTGACACACCAAGGCTTCCAACGCCCAACGCACCGCACGCCTCGATAGGCGTGCCCTGGGCTCAGCTGCCAGGTCCATGTTCTGACGCCATACGTGTGCGCATTCCTGGCAGCGGTAACGACGCACTCGCACTTCCAGTGTGGTGGGACGCCACCCAAAGGGCTCGTGAGCCAGCCGGCGCTTGACCGTGTCACGTGCCAGGCCTTGACATCCACACCGCCCACACCAGTCATCAGGCTCGACCAGGCGGCATTCCAGTATCGCCCGCTCAGGCTCGACACGCTGGCCAGTAACGACAAGACCAAGCTCGTCCAAGCCAGCAAAAGTAGTCAGATCAGGCGCGACGAAGGTAGCGTTGGACACGTTGAGGTCTTTCGTGTGGGCGGTGTGATGACTCCCATCATCGGAAGACCTCAACCCCTACCCACACACCAACACACCCTCCCCTGGATCACACCACCAATACACCCTCAATTGGGAAGAGCCCCTTTGTGTCGATTACAAAGGTGAGGCACCGACGAACGTGGCGCCTAACTCAGCGATTGCGTCAGCTTTCTTCTGGGCCTTGTGGGTTGACCTTGTCTCACCGAGATCGATCGTTAACTATGCGACAATTGTCATCGGCGTGTCGCTCGTTCTAATCGCCTACATGGAGGCTGGAAAAAAGATCCTTCCCAGCAGCAAAGGGTTGAAGAGGGCTGGCCAAGCACTCATCGGGATAGTGAGCTCGTTCCTTTATGTAGTAGTGGCACCCCCGCTCTGGATAGCGGCATCCGGCCAGACTCGTTAGACGGATACCGTCGAGTGGGGATTATGCGTTGGACATGTGGGCGCAGCCCGAAAATGCTGCTCCGTCGCTGGGCGTGAAAGCGATTGTGCTGTCGAAGTTGACTTCGGTGTTGTCGACAAAGGGGTACCGCAGTTCTGACTTATGACACTAGGTGGGGTGACCCTATGTGGTGTGTCAGGCTGAACCGTTCTGGGTTTGGTTCCTAGGCGGTGCTCATTTGGTGGGTGTGGTGTTGGTAGTAGCGGTCTTGGGTTTCTTGGGGTGTGGCATAGCCCAGGTGGCTGTGCAGGCAGGTGTTGTTCCACCAGTTCACCCAGCATAGGGCCTGCTCATTCAACTTCGGTCAGTCCGGCCCAGTGCTAGGAAGCTAGGTCAACTCGCTCGCGCATAAGCCGTTGACAGTTTCGGCCAGTGCGTTGTCGCAAGTATTCTCCTTCGGTGCCGGTAGAGGCATCAATTCCTGCTTCGACCAGGCGCCCATGGATCGGCCGACACAGACGTATCTGGTTGGCGTGATCGCTGTGGTGGACCAATCCCTCGACACTCCCCTTGGCAGTAGCGATAGCTCGTTCCAGGGCCTGCAGGCTGGGTAGGGCCTGGGCGTTGAGTGTGTTACTCACTGCCCAGCCAGCGATCTTGCGGCTGAACCCAACCTGTTACGAAGGCGGTGTAAACAAACCCGCCGCGCGTACGTGAGTAGTGTCGGCAATCCACAACTGGTTAGGGGAACTGCGCGCGAAGAGCGGGTCCAACCAGATCTGGGCGCGTAATCGGTCCCAGGAGCGCTCCTCGTTGTTACTGCCTTGCGTCCACGTACAACGCCCCTGAGCCCGGCAAATCTCCCTCGACAGCCAGGCTCGGTATTGTTCGCGCCCCACGGCCTAGCCTTCGCGTTTGAGGGCATGCCACATCTAGCCACCCGTACACGTAAGTGTTCTCTGGCTGGATATGCTCGATGACGGGGATCAAAGCGGCATCTCGCAAGCAGCGCTGCCAGGGCGTAGGGTTCTTGGCCTTGCGATACCCTCGCACCCGTGATGAAGGCGCTTTGGCGGTGTTCGGTGAGAGCTGTGCGGATGCGTTCAGCGCCGAACCTGGCCCGGCCCGCGTCGATGAAAGCGATCATTTCGGGTACCGAGGGCCCGTGTTCTATTACGGAAAGCCTGTGGCTGCCTTCAGGATCTCGTTGACCTGGCGGAGCTGAGCGTTTTCTCGCCGCAGGCGGGCCACCTCGCACTCCTTGATGGGGCTTGTTCAAGATCCTGTCTCAGGCTGGGATCGCGATACCAGCGGCGCATCGTCTCATACCCCACCCCGAGATTGACGCCCTTCCTCACGTAGAACACTGGTGAGGGAGACTGTCTGCTGCGATGCCAGAGGGTCGCTGACAAGACGAACAGCACGCGACTTGAACTCTGGGGCCAAACGCTTCGGCTGAGGCAAATCCATTCAGGCTGACCACCGAAACCAAACCCAGGACGGTTCACAGTGACACCACGTTAAGAGACACACCCAATATCCAGCGGCGCACCTACAGCCCTGAGCGATGTCATCATCCTGGGCCGGACGTTAATGAAACGAGCCGGTTATATCCTGGGCTATTTCGACCACACCAGGACCAGCAACGGCCCCACCAAAGCAATCAACGGCCGCCTGGAACACCTACGCGGCATCGCGCCGGACTTTCGCAATCCAACCAACTACAACGCCCTAAGCCCTCCTTCACGCCGGAGGACTCAAAGAGCACCTACACCCTCAACTGTGAAGAGCCACTTACAGATTCCCACTGTCTACTCGTTGCGACTCGCTACGACACACCTGATGCCGGACGCAAGAGTAGCCACAGCAAGAGTCGTCACGAGAGCAAACAACAACTCTGCTAATTTTCCTGGAGCACCACCCCCGCCCCATTCACTGAAAATTGCATTGGCGCCCGTTGCAATCGCAGCTGCAATGGCCGGAACGCCAAATCCCGAAAGTACCACCTCTACAATTTTCGAGCGCTCCTTGGACACGGCACCCGAATATATCATCAGCAATGCACCAATGATAATTACAGCTAAATTAGCATAGAAAGGTTTCGCCAAATTTAAATCGAAGACCAGAGACACAACAATTAGCCCGCCGAGAATAGCAATTGCTACACCCGGGGCCCAGAAAAGGGCAATTTGCTCCTGCCTAACACTCTTAATGCCATGTTGATCCGGTGCCATAGGAACCCCTAGACTATAGTGAGATTTTGCTTGCCGGACCTGATCATACAGGAAGCGGACTCGACATTACAGGCTCTTCCCAAATGAGGTTGTAGTGGCGGTGTGATCCAAGGTGAATTGCCCTGAGTTTGGCCCCTAGGTTCTGCTCTCCCTATGAGTGCAATTGCAGCGCAATGATGGACGTCTCAATCCCTCACGCCCTACCCCGCCTTAGCCTCACCCCGATACTCCCGGCACCTCACCTGCAGCCCCGTCTCCGTCCGCTTCCACTCGCACATAGAGAGCACCGCCCACACCGCCGCGATCACGCCGAGCAGCTCCAGGTATTCCTCGATGTGGATGATGGCGAGCATCTTGGAGGTCATCGGCCCCAGGATCGGGTCCAGGTGCCCGGAGAGCGTCTCGACTCCTACCGCGCCGCCCACAAAGATCAGTCCCGCAATCACCAGACGCTTCAGCACGTCCAGCGGGAGCCTGTATAGCAGCGGCGCCAGCAGCACCGGCACGGCTATCACCACTACGGTCCCGAATACGGCCCACCGGTAGGAGAAAAAGTCATATGCCAGATACGGCGTGATCGCGTCGCCGTAGGACCAGAATTCTTCGTGGATTTCCGTGGCCTCGTCCGCGGAGCCGTACAGCGCTACCGCCGCTACCAGTAGCCACATGAACCGAAATCGGCGGGACAGGAATGCCACGAACACTGCCGCGACCGCCAAAATGATCCACTGCGAGGCCGCCCACCAGCTCGAGAGGTTGTATTCGCCTCCCACGTTGAACCAGTTCCAGGTCTCCCACCACGGGGAGGACGCGTCCCCGCGCCGCCCCACGGTCAGCCATAGCACGCCCGACGTTCCCACCGTCGCCGTCGAAATAAGCAGCATGAGCCAGATTAGCCAGCCTGAGAAGCTAGAAAAGGACAGCCTGAGGCGCTTGAGCATGGTATGTCTCCCACTGGAGGAAATGGGCGGCAAACTATCCGCGCCTTGCAAGCAACGCGCCAATTAAACGATAGGTGAGGCAGCCTGCGAATTCTGGCGATTCGACGCAGCATTGCAGCCCCACTCCTACAAATCCTCCCGCCCAACGCCACCTCACTCCGCACGCCCACACCCACACCCCCGAAAACCCGAACGGGGGCTGCGTTCCTTCGAACGCAGCCCCCGCCACAGCCGGGCCCCGGGACAAGCCCCCGCCTTAGGCGAAGAGCTTTTGCCCCAGGTAGTCCTCGCCGTCCCGCAGCCCGGGCAGGACCAGGTAGACGGCAGAGGACAGGTGCTGGATGTACTCGGTGAGCAGGTCGTCCTTCATGCGCGCGAGGACCGGGATGAAGCTCTCCGCAGGGTTACGCACGAATGCGATGAAGAACAGGCCCGCGTCCAGGCGACCCAGGTAGTCCACGCCTTCCAGGTAGTTGTATCCGCGCCGCAGCATGCGCGCCCCGGCGTTGTTGTCCGGGTGCATCTGGGCCACGTGGGAGTTCGGGTCGATCGCCAGCCCGGCCGGTGAGGTGGTCCGCTCGGTCCCCTCGGCCTTGAAGTCGGGCGTGTCGAACTCTCCCCCGCCGCTCAGGGGCGCACCGTAGATCTTGTCTCGACCCACGATCCGCTCCTGCTCGCCTAGCGAGAGCTCGTCCCACACCTCCATCATCATCTTGATCTTGCGGGCGCACAGGTATGTGCCGCCGGCCGCCCAGTCGCCCTGGTCGTCGCCGGGCTGGATCCACAGGTGGGAGTCCAGCTCGCTCTTGGCTTCCTCGGCCTTGATGTTGGCGGTGCCGTCCTTGAAGCCGAACAGGTTGCGCGGGGTGGCTTGCGCCGTGGAGGTGGACGAGGTCCTGCCGTACCCCAGCTGCGTCCACCTCATGGTGGCCCGCCCGAAGGCGATGCGGGTGAGGTTGTGCAGCGCGTGCAGGTTGACCATCGGGTCCTCGCTGCACGCCTGGATCACCAGGTCGCCGCCGCCCAGCTTCGGGTCGATCTTCTCCGCCGCCATCGGCGGGATGCCGTCGCGCAGCGCCTTGGGCATCTTTCCGGCCAGCCCGTACCGGTCCACCCCGTCCTTCTCGAACAGCGTGGCGCCCACCCCGAATGTGATGGTGAGCCCGGCCGGGCCCAGGTCGGTGGTCTCGCCGGTGTCGGCCGGCGGCCCGTGCAGGGAGGTGGTGTAGTCCCCCACTAGGTCGCCGTTCGTCATGCGTTCGGCGGCCAGCGTCCAGTCCTGCAGCAGCTGGATGACCTTCTTGCGGTCCTTCGTGGTCAGGTCGAACGCGGCCGTGTGCATCTGTTGCTGCGCGGGGGTGAGCACCCCTTGCTGGTGCACGCCCCTGAACGGGTAGCGCAGCTGGCCGATGTCCCTTGCCGCGCCCCCGCTGGCGGCCGCACCGCCGGTGCCTGCGCCGCGCCCCAGCGCGAATCCGCCCCCGGCCAGGCCAAGGGTGAGCGCTCCCCACCCGGCCAGGCCCAGGAATTGGCGCCGCGTGAGCCCGCCGGCGTTACCGGCCTCACCGCCGCCAGCCGCAGCGTCGCGCCCACCGAGGTGGGGATTGCCGCCGTGGCCGACGTTCCCGCCGGCCCCGCCGCCTTCGTGGCCAGCGCTCGCGCCGGCCGCATCGCCCTGTCCGCCCGTCGCGTGGAACGGACACCCCGCGCCGGGGCCACCCGCGTGGGTGGCCCCGGCGCCGTGCTCGGAGTTGAGCTCCTGGTTCACGGCTACGCCCTTCAGCCCAGCAGCGTCTCGGTCAGCTTGGCCAGCGGCAGGCGCAGGGCGTTGACGGCGTCAGAGAGCTCCTTGCGGGCGGCCTCGTCCACCTTGTCGTAGAAGACGTAACCGTCGCCTTCCTTGTACTTGGCCAGCTCGGCCTCCAGGGCGGCGAACTGGTCCTCGATGTCCTTGGCCAGGTCGGCGTCCTTCTTCTTGGCCAGGGCCTGCACGTTGCCGTAGGCCACCTTGGCGCCCTCGACGTTGGCCTGGAAGTCCCACAGGTCGGTGTGGCTGAAGGCCTCTTCCTCACCGGTGATCTTGGTGGTGGCGACCTCTTCCAGCAGGGTGATGGCGCCGTTGGAGATCTCGTCCAGGCTGACGGAGAAGTCCTCGGAGTAGACCAGGTCGTAGAGCTTCTGGGTGTCGGCCACCAGCTGGTCGGCCATGGCCACGCGCTCGGCTTCGTTCAGGCCCGCGTAGCCGGCCGGGCGCCACAGGTCCTTCTCGATCGGGTGCCAGCCCTGCCAGGTGCCGCCCTCGGAGCCCATGGCCTGCCAGTCCACCTCGCGCAGGTCCAGCGCCGGGTCGATGTCGCCGAAAGCCTCGGCGGTCGGCTCGATGCGCTCGTAGTACATGCGAGTGGGCGCGTAGGAGGCGCGGGCGGCGTCGAAGTCGCCGGCCTTGTAGGTGTCGGCGAACGCCTGGGTGGCGGTCAGCAGCTGGCCGGCCTGGTCGCGCACGTAGGCGGTGTAGTTGGTGACGGCCTCCTCCACGACGGCCTTCTCGTCGGCGGCCAGCTCGATGGTCTTGCCGGAGTCGGTGACGGTGAACTCGCGCACGTCCACCAGGTTGCCGATCATGTTGGTCTTGCAGGCCGTGTAGTAGGTGCCCGGCTCCAGGGTGATGGTGTAGTCCACGGTGGTGCCGGGGCCAACGTTCTCGCGCTCGCCCACGATGCGCAGCTTGTCGGAGGCCAGGATCTCGAACTCGTTGCGGACGGTGCCGTTGTTGGTGAGCTTGAAGCTGGTCACACCGGAGGGGGCGGTGTTGGCGGAGACGTTGCAGGCGTCGTCCGTGATCTCAACGGTGAGGGTGTTGGAGCCGGAGGCGGCGTTGCCGGAGCCGCCGGCGGGGTCGTTGGCGACGCAGCCGGACAGGGCCAGTGCGACGACGGCGCTGAGCGCGCCAATGCGAGTGAGGTTGCGCATTTTTCTCCTTATTGAGTTGGAGTTGGATGGCCGACGTTGCCGCCGGCCGCTTTGACACTTGCGTGTCGTAGTGAGGTCAGGCCGAATCTGCGGCGGGCGCAGCGTTGGAGGCGTGGCTGCCGGCCGGCTCGGCGGGGGTCGTGGAGGGGGTAAGAGGGGCGGACAGGGTCTGGTTGGCAGCGCCGGTGGCGTTGCCGGAAGGGGCGCCGTCTTCGGCCGCGCCGTTGGAGGTGGCGTCGGCGGAAGTCTTGGAGGTGGCGCCGGGGGCAGCGGGGCCGGCCGTGGGGGCGGCGGGCAGGGCAGCGTCGGACTTGGAGGAATCCTTCGCGGCGCGGCGGGTGACCATGCCGGAGCCCACCAGGAAGATGGGCAGCACGATCGCCAGGTAGCTCAGGTAACCAATCACCTGCAGGTGGGTGGGGGCGGCGTTCAGGTTGAACATGGCCTCCAGCAGCACCCACCACCAGGAGCGCGAATCCAGCCAGGAGAACACGGAGCCGTTGACGTAGGCGGAGAAGTCGTAGGCCGGCACTCCCCAGCCGGAGATGACGTTGGCTTCCTGCAGGTCGCCCAGGCCGTAAGAGACGATGCCGGCGGCCACGAAGATCAGCAGCAGGCCGGTGACGCGGAAGAAAACCTTCAGGTTGATCCGCGCCGCGCCCGTGTAGACCAGCCAGCCGATCACCGCTGACACCGCCAGGCCGGCAACCACACCCAGGGCCGGGGAGGCCACGGAGGTCTCCGTGCTGGACTTCACCGTGGCCCACACGAACACCGCGGTCTCGATACCCTCGCGGGCCACCGCGATCAGCGCGATCCAGACCACTCCCCAGCGGGAACCGGACTCCAGGGCCGCGGCCGTCTTGGTCTGCAACTCTGCGGCGAACTTGCGGGAGTTCTTGCCCATCCACAGGATCATCCAGGTCACCATCGCGACGGCGACCAGCGAGAGCGTCCCGCCGATCACCTCCTGCGCGGTGAAGGACAGCGTGTAGGGGCCCCAGGTCATGTAGGCACCCATGGCGAGCGGGATGGCGGCGGCGATGGCCACACCCAGCCAGACCTTGCCGATCAGCTCGCGTCGATCGACCTTCACTAGGTAGGCGATAACCACGCCAACGATGAGGGCGGCCTCCACTCCTTCACGCAGTGCGATCAGGAAGTTCGCGTAAAATAGCACCGCTACTCCATTTTAGAAACACCGCCCTTATGGTTTAAGGGCCTGGTTAGGCTAACCTGCCAAGCCAAGGTGCGTCTACCTCCAACATTCGATAACGGAGCTAAGTTGCGACCCTCACACGTAATTCTCCTGATCGTCATCGTCCTGATCGTCTTCGGCGCGCCCCGCCTGCCGGAGGTGGCCCGCAACCTGGGCAAATCCGCGCGAATCCTGAAGGAAGAGGTGCGCGAGCTCTCCAAGGACGATGCCGCTCCCGCCGCCAGTGCGCCGGCCACCGGGACGCCGGCTCCCGCCGCGCCGGTGGCAGCTCAGCCCTCCCCCGGCGGTCCCGGCGAGCCGGTCCCCGGTTCCTCGCCTGCCGGCCTGGCAGAGCCCGCCGCCCCGGCCTCCCCTCACGCGGCACCCCCCACGGCCCCGCCGCCCTCGGCTCCCGCCACCGGGACGACGCTGCCCCAGTAGCCGCCACGAATCCCGGCCGCACCGCCGCCCGTCGTGGCAAGCACCGCCGCCCCTGCCGCCACGCCCCCTGCCGCCCCGAAGCGGGCCGCCGGGGGCGATGACGCGCAGCTACTCAGCCTGACGGCCCACCTCCTGGAGTTGCGCAAGCGCCTGCTCCTGGCCGCGCTCGGGCTGCTGGCCGCCGCCGTGGGCGGCTGGTTCCTTTTCCCCCCGGCCACCAGGTGGCTCTTCTCATTCGTCACCGACGCCATGCCGGAGGCCGGCCTTAACTTCCGCACCGTGCTGGCCCCGTTCACGGTGCGCCTGAGCTTTTCGCTCTGGGCCGGCCTGATCCTCTCCAGCCCGTGGTGGCTGGCCCAGGGCTGGCTGTTCCTGGCCCCCGCGTTGCGCAAGCGGGAGAAGAAGGTGGCGGCGGCGATCGTGGTTCCGTCGGCCGCGCTCTTCCTGGCAGGGGTCGCGGCCGCGCTCTGGTTCCTGCCCCGCGCGGTGGGCATCCTGCTCACCCAGGTGCCCGAGGGCGCCCGCGCCCTGCTGGACGCCGACAGCTACCTGCGCTTCGTCTCCATCCTCACCTTGGTGATCGGCATTTCCTTCCTGTTCCCCGTCGCGGTGGTGAGCGCGCACGCGCTCGGTCTGGTCACGGTACGGCGCCTGGTGGGGGCGTGGCGGTGGGCGGTGCTGGCGGCCTACACCTTCGCTGCCATCACCAACCCGCTCCCGGACCTGTGGTCGATGATCCTGCAGGGAGCCGCCCTCATCGCCCTGTACTACGCGGCCGTGGGGGTGTGTGCGCTGCGCGAGTGGCGCCCGATTCGACGCTGGCGTCAGCGCACCAGGCGGGGCACGCAGCGCAAGACTCCCAGCTAGCGCATAGCGCGGGTACCGAGGCTCCTTTGCCGCGCCCGCAAAGTCCGCGCGAACCGCTAGTCGGGGAGCTTGCCCAGGTCGGCGGCCACGCTGCGCGCGACCTCCTGCACCGGTGCCACCAGCGTTTCGATCTCCCGCGCGTAAGCCCCGCCCCTGCCGGCCCCGCCGCTCGCCGTGGCTGCCCCACCGGTGCTTGCCGCTCCCCCGCCGGCTGCGCCGGCGCCAAGCGCCGTCACGCGCTCCAGTTCCGCCCGGGCCTGGGCGGCCTCCGCCCGCAGCTGGGCCACCAGCGGGTCGAGCGCCGCCTGCTGCTGCAGGGAGGCCGCCGCCGAGGCCAGCTGGGCCCGCACCGCGGCCACCTTTCCCCAGCCGCGCAACACCGCGCGGGCCACCTTGGGCATCCCCGTGGGCCCGAAGATCACCAGTGCCACCAGCGCCAGGAACGCAAACTCCGTGCCAGAGACACCCAGGAATTCCACTACCGCTCAGTCCCGTCGGTTTCTGTGCTGCCCGTAGGCGCGGCAACGTCGTCCCCGGCCTCGCCGCTCGCGGCGTGCTCCTCGCGGATGCGCTCGTGGTGGTGGATCACCTCGGCAACCACGAAGGCCAGGAACTTCGCCGCGAACACCGGGTCCAGCCCCGCCTCCGTGGCCAGCCTGCGCAGCCGCTCCACCTGCACGGCCTCCCGCGCCGGGTCGGACGGCGGCAGGCCCGCCGTCGCCTTGATGTAACCCACGCGCTGCGTGTAGCGGAAGCGCTCGGCCAGGATGTGGATCAGCGCGGCGTCGATGTTGTCGATCGCGCGCCTGGCCTCCGCCAGCTCGGCGGGGATAGCGCCGGCACCGCCCTGCTCGGCGTGCTCGCCCTGTGGTTCAACCAAACCAGCCACTTCTCCCCCTCTGCTTCAAACACCGCGCGGCCCGCACCGAACGGCCTAGACCCCGGCGTCGGCGCCGCACGGCCCACACCCCGGCACCCACGCCGCGCGCACTCTGCCGGCGCCTACCGTCCGCGACTTACCGCCCGATCAGGCGCGGCGGGCCTCGCCCTCGCGCACCAGCAGCGGCTGCGCGCCGCCCTCAACGACCTCGCGGGTGATGACCACCTTGGTCACGTCAGGGAAGCTTGGCACATCGAACATCGCGCCCGCCAGGGTCTTTTCCATGATGGACGCCAGGCCGCGCGCGCCCGTGCCCAGCTCCTGCGCCCTCTCCGCGATCGCGCGGATGGCGTCATCGTCGAACGTCAGCTCCACCCCGTCGATGGAGAACATGTACTTGTACTGCTCCACCAGGGCGTTCTTGGGTTCGGTCAGCACGCGCACCAGGTCGTTGGTGTCCAGCTCCGCCACGGTGGCCAGCACCGGCAGGCGCCCGATGAACTCGGGGATCAGGCCGAACTTGTGCAGGTCCTCCGGGGTGACCTGCGCAAAGAGGTCGCCCATCTCCTCCTTGCTTTTCAGGTCGGAACCGAATCCGGTGGAGCGGTGACCCAGGCGGTGCTTGACGATCTCGTCCAGTCCCGCGAACGCGCCGGCCGCGATGAACAGGATGTCGCTGGTGTCGATCTGCATGAACTCCTGGTGGGGGTGCTTGCGCCCACCCGTGGGCGGTACGGAGGCCACCGTGCCCTCGATGATCTTCAGCAGCGCCTGCTGCACGCCCTCACCGGAGACGTCGCGCGTGATGGAGGGGTTTTCGCTCTTACGGGAGATCTTGTCGATCTCGTCCACGTAGATGATGCCGCGCTGGGCGCGCTCCACGTCCCCGTCGGCCGCCTGGATCAGCTTGACCAGGATGTTTTCCACGTCCTCGCCCACGTAGCCGGCCTCGGTCAGCGCGGTGGCGTCCACGATCACGAAGGGCACGTCCAGCAGCCGCGCCAGCGAGCGCGCCAGGTGGGTCTTGCCCGTGCCGGTGGGGCCAAGCAACAGGATGTTGGACTTGGCGATCTCCACCTCGGAGCCGCCCACGCCCATCGTCTCGCGCACCTTGACGCGCTTGTAGTGGTTGTAGACCGCGATCGCCAGCGCCCGCTTGGCAGACTCCTGCCCGATCACGTGCGCCTGCAGGATCTCAAAGATCTCGCGCGGCTTGGGCAGGTCGATCTCCTCCGGCCCGGCCTTGGCGGCGCGCTCCTCTTCCATGATCTCGTTGCACAGCTCGATGCACTCGTCGCAGATGTAAACAGAGGGGCCAGCAATCAGCTTCACGACCTGCTTCTGGCTCTTGCCACAAAACGAGCACTTGAGCAGATCCACGCCCTCTGGGGTGCGCGCCATCGTGGTCCCTCCTGAACTGGCATGACACAACTTGCGCCAGCCTATCCCCTTGGGGCCGATTGCGCCCGGGAACTCGCCGCAGCGCGGCCCGCCGGAGTGCGCGGAGCGGCCGGCGGAGCGTCGTCCACCGGGAACTCGCCGCAACTCACGCTCGCCGGCTTGCGCGGGGCGGCCGGCGCAGCGTCGTCCATCCGCGCCCCAAACACGGGTGTGGGCCGGATTCCCGCAGAACCCGGCCCACGCCACTCACGCTATTCGCTCGCGCCGCCGGGCCTCATCCCGGCCCCGCGCGCGATCGCGTCAGTTCACCCGCGTCGGGGACTTGCGGGAGGTCAGCACCTGGTCCACCAGGCCGTACTCGCGCGCCTGCTCGGCGGTGAGGATCTTGTCGCGCTCGATGTCCTGGCGCACGCGCTCCACGTCCTGCCCGGTGTGGGCGGCGATGGTCTCCTCCAGCCACTCGCGCATGCGCAGCACCTCGTTGGCCTGGATCTCGATGTCGGAGGCCTGCGCGTAGCCGCCGCCCTCCATGGAGGGCTGGTGGATCATCACGCGCGCGTTGGGCAGCGCCAGGCGCTTACCGGGCGAACCGGCGGCCAGCAGCACGGCGGCGGCGGAGGCGGCCTGGCCCAGGCACACGGTCTGGATCTGCGGCTTGATGTACTGCATCGTGTCGTAGATCGCGGTCAGCGCCGTGAAGGAGCCGCCCGGGGAGTTGATGTACATGGTGATCAGGCCGTCGGGGTCCATGGACTCCAGCACGAGCAGCTGGGCCATGACGTCGTCGGCGCTGGTGTCGTCCACCTGGACGCCCAGGAAGATGATGCGGTCCTCGAACAGCTTGGCGTAGGGGTCCTGGCGCTTGTGCCCGTAGGCGGTGCGCTCCTCGAACTGGGGCACCACGTAGCGGGAACGCGGGGGCAGAGCAATCCCGGCGGCCTGCGCGCCGGCCAGACCCATGAACGGAGTGGTCATAACAGTTTCCTTCCTGGATCAGTGCTGCTGGCCCGCGCTCTGCACGGCGGCAGAGGAGGAAACCACGTGGTCGATGAAGCCGTACTCCAGCGCCTCCTGGGCGGTGAACCAGCGGTCGCGGTCGGCGTCGGAGTTGATCTGCTCCACGGTCTTGCCGGTCTGGGCGGCGGTGAGCTCGGCCAGGACGCGCTTCATGTGGAGGATCAGCTGGGCGTTGATGCGGATGTCGGTGGCGGTGCCGCCGATGCCGCCGGAGGGCTGGTGCATCATGACGCGGGCGTGCGGGGTGGCAAAGCGCTTGCCGGGCGCGCCGGAGGAGAGCAGGAATTGGCCCATGGAGGCCGCCATGCCGGTGGCGACGGTGGCCACGTCCGGGGTGACGTACTGCATGGTGTCGTAGATGGCCATGCCGGCGGTGATGGAGCCGCCCGGGGAGTTGATGTACAGGTAGATGTCCCGCGTGGGGTCCTCCGCCGCCAGCAGCAGCATCTGGGCGCAGATGGCGTTGGCGTTCTCGTCGCGCACCTCGGAGCCGAGCCAGATGATGCGCTCCTTGAGCAGGCGGTTGTAGATGTGGTCGTTCAGGGCCAGGCCCCCGGTCCGGGCTTCTGCCACGGGCATGTTCATATTCAAACCCCTTTCGCTTCACTGAGGTTATCGCCTCCGCCGGGCAACGGCCCCTTCCACCGGCCCGGTTTCGCGGTAGGCGCATGGCCCGCGCCTTGGGCCCCGTTTGGACGACGTTGCCGCCCCGCCTCCCCTAGAGCGCCCGCCGCAGCGCGCCCCACGCCCCGTCCAGCGGCGGCGCCCAGCATGCCTTGCCCCGCCGCGTTTCCCCGCCTAGTCGGGCACGAAGCAGGGGCGGGGCCAACCTTCCGGTCGACCCCGCCCCTTGCCTACAGGACTCAGGCTCAGGCTTGCTCGGCCTCGGCGTCCGCGACGTCGCCGGCCTCGATGTCCGCAGCGGCCTGGGCGGCCAGGCGCTCGATCTCGGCGTCAACGCCGCCGTCCTCGCCGTTCTCCACCATGGCGGCGGCCTGGGCGGCCAGGGCCTCGACCTGGGCCTGGGCGTCGGCCTCGTCGGAGCCAACGAACTTGGTCAGGTCAACGTCGCCACCCTCGGAGTCCTTCACCTTGACGTCGCGCAGGGACAGGGCGATGGCCTTGTTGCGGCGCACCTCGGAGGCGAAGGCCGGGATCTGGCCGGCGCGGTCGGCACCGGAGATGAACTCGCGCGGGTCGACGCGGTAGGTCTGGGCGGTCTGCAGCAGGAACTCGATCAGCTCGCCCTGCTCCACCTGGACGTCGCGCTTCTCAGCCAGCACGTCCAGCAGGATCTGCACACGCAGGGCGGACTCGATGTCCTTGCGGGCCTCCTTGGCGCGCTTCTTGTCGTCGGCCTTGCCCTCGCGCTCCAGCACGCGGGCCAGCTCCTCCTCGACCGGGGCGGCCGGCAGGTCGAACTCGACGCGCTCCACCAGGGTCTCGATCAGCTTGTCGCGGGCGGAGATGGCCTGCAGGGAGGCGGCGCGCTCCTTGGCGACCTCGGCCAGGTTCTCGCGCAGCTCGGCGATGGTGTCGAACTCGGAGGCCAGCTGGGCGAAGTCGTCGTCGGCCTCCGGCAGGTCGCGCTGCTTGACGCTCTGGGCGGTGACGGTGACCTCTGCCTCCTCACCAGCGTGCTCGCCACCGGCCAGCTTGGTGGTGAAGGTGACGGACTCCTCGGCCTTGATGCCGGTGACGGCCTTGTCCAGGCCCTCCAGCAGGGCGCCGGAGCCGATCTCGTAGGAGGTGCCGGCAACCTCGTCGATGGTCTCACCGTCGATCACGGCCTTCAGGTCGATCTCAACGAAGTCGCCCTTCTTGGCCTTGCGCTTGACGGGCTTGAGGGAGCCGAAGCGCTTGCGCAGCTCGGTGAGCTCGTTCTCCACGGCCTCGTCGTCCACCTTGACGGCGTCGACGGTGACCTCGATGTCGCCCAGCTCGGGCAGCTCGATCTCGGGGCGCACGTCCAGCTCGGCGGTGAACACCAGGTCGGTGCTGTCCTCGACGCCGGGGACGGAGGTGACCTCAACCTCGGGGCGGGACATCGGGAAGAGCTCGTTCTCCACCACGGCGGCGTCGTAGGCCTCCGGCAGGGCGGCGTTGACGGCCTCCTGGATCACGTAGCCGCGGCCCACGCGCTGGTCCACGATGCGGGTGGGCACCTTGCCCTTGCGGAAGCCGGGCACCGAGATCTGGGAGCTGATCTCCGCGTAGGCGGCCTTCAGGTGCGGGGCCAGCTCGGCCTCCGGAACGGTCACCGTCAGCTTGACGCGCGTGGAAGAGAGCTTCTCGATTTCGGACTTCACTTCTGGTTCTCCAATGACTGGGGACTTTACGGGCAATGCGCCCAGGTCAACTTGACCAGTCTAGGGGCTGGAGGCATGCGCCTGTACCGCTAGAACTGTGGTTTTCGCCGTAGGCGGGGAGTTGGCCGGCAACACCGCCTACTCGGCTGGTGGCGGGTTGGCCGCCCACCTGGGCCGGTGGCGGGTTGGCCGCCCGCCTGGGCCGGTGGCGGGTTCACCGCCCACCTACTCGGCTGGTCGGGCTGGCGAGACTCGAACTCGCGGCCTTCCGCTCCCAAAGCGGACGCGCTACCACCTGCGCCACAGCCCGTTCATGCGGCGTTTAGGCCGCTGCCCTTGCGGGGCAGCCTACAGAATACATGTCCCCTCGTCGACGCCTGGGCGCCCACCCACAGCTAGGCCTTGTGGCGGATGTCCCCGCCGGAACGATGGGCCACAATTGACCCGGAAGGAGAGGCTATATCTATGCGACTCTTGCTTAGCCCCATGGGTAGTTACGGCGACATGCTGCCTTATCTGGCGATCGCGAAGGAGGCGGTGGCGCGCGGCCACGAGGTGGTGGTCTACGGCTTTCCCAAGTTTCAGGAGTGGGCGCAGTCCACTGGCGCCCGCTACGTGCCGCTTTCTTCCGACGAGGTCTACGACTCGGTTGTGCGCGAGGTGCAAAAGACCAATCCGCTGCAGTCCTTGAAGGTGGCCCTGGAGCGCCAGGTGGAAGGCGTGGGCCCGTTCGTGGAGGCGATGCGGGCGGACGTGGTGCCCGGTGACACCATGGCCCTGGGTGGCCTGTTCATGCCGGCCCACCGGGTGCTGGCGGAGATCACGGACACGCTGGACGTGACGCTGCACCTGGCGGCGGCCTCCATCGGTTCCTTTGCGCAGCCGCCGCGCTACGCCACGCAGCTGGACCTGGGCCGCAAGCTGATCCGTTCCCGGCGGGTCAACCGACTGATCTGGCGGGGCGCGGACCGCATGTTCTTCAAGCGCCACTTCACTCACCCGTTGAACCAGATTCGCTCCTCCTACGGGCTGGCCCCGATTCGTGGAGGGGTGATGGCTTGGCACAACCAGGCTCACATGATGTTGGGTTTGTTCCCCGAGTGGTTCTCCCACGCCCCGGATTGGCCCTCGCAGCTGGTGCAGACCAGCTTCGTGCTGAACGACGAGCAGGGCGGCAAGTCCCTGCCCGCCGAGGTGGAGGAGTTCCTGGCGGCCGGGCCTGCGCCGGTGGTGTTCACGGCCGGCACGCCGAACATGAAGGCGCGCCCGTTCTTCGCGGAGTCGGTGGAGGCGTGCCGGCGCACGGGCCTGCGCGGCATCCTGATGTGCCAGTACCCGGAGCTGGTGCCGGCCAACCTGCCCGAGAACGTGATCACGGTGCGCTACGCCCCCTACTCGGTGCTGATGAGCCGGGCGGCGGTGTTTGTGCACCATGGCGGGATCGGCACGATGGCGCAGGCGTTGCGCGCGGGCGTGCCGCAGCTGATCCGCCCGGTGGGCTACGACCAGTTCGACAATTCCGAGTCCGCCGTCCGCCTGGGCGTGGCCCGCGAGTTGCTGCCGCGCTTCTACCACGCCGAGGCCCTTGCCGAGGAGCTGCGGGAGATGGTGGACGACGCTGCCCTGCGCGCCCGCTGCGCCGAGGTGGCCGCCCGGGTTCGCACCGAGTGCGCCACCTCTGCCACCCGGAGCGTGGAGCTGCTGGAGGCGGCCAACGCCGCGCGCTAGCGGCGCCGCGCCCGTCTCTGCCGTCTTCCCGCCCTAGAGCCAGCCGGCCTCGGTGGCGATGCGGGCGGCCTCGGCCCGGGTGCGGGCGTGCGTCTTCAGCATGGCCGCGCTGACGTGGTTGCGCACGGTGCCCTGGCCGACCCCAAGCTGGGCGGCCACGTCCGCGATCGTGCCGCCCTCGGCCACCGCGCGCAGCACCTCCTCCTCCCGCTCGGTGAGGGGCGAGGTGCCGCGCGAGAGGGTCTCCACGGCCAGGCTCGGGTCGATCACGCGCAGGCCGGCATGGACCCGCCGCACGGCCTCGGCCAGCTGCTCCGAGGGGGCGTCCTTCACCACAAACCCGGCGGCCCCGGCGTCCAGGGAGCGCTGCACGTAGCCGGGCCGCCCGAAGGTGGTCAGCATGAGCACGCGCGTGCCGGGATAGCGCTGGCGGATCTGCGCGCAGGCGGTGATCCCGTCCCCGCCGGGCATCTCCACGTCCATGAGCACCACGTCCACCGGCGCCCCGGGCCGCCCGGACCGGGCGGCCAGCTCCGCCAACGCAGCGAGCGCCTGGCGCCCGTCCCCGGCCTGGCCCACCACCTCCAGGTCGGCTTCCAGGCTCAGCAGGGTGGCGATGGCGCCGCGCACCATGGACTGGTCGTCCGCTACCAGCAGGCGGATGGGTTCACTCATGGTTCAGCTCCAGTTCTACCTTCCATTGCCCGTCGCGCTGCCCCCAGGTGAGGTGCCCGCGCTCCCCCACGCGGGCGCGCAGCCCGCTCAGCCCGGTGCCCGCGCTCTTGTCTGCAGCGCCGGTGGCCCGAAATAGGGGCAGGCGGGCGGCGACGTCGTTCACCACGGTAACGCCGGCGGGGTGCACCCTGACCTTGACGTAGGAGCACACGGAGTGACGCACGGCGTTGGTGGCGGCCTCGCGGATCGTGTGGGCCACCAGGGTGGAGTCGACGCCCGGGGCGGGCATGCCCTCCACGGTGACCTCGAACTGCGCCCCGGCGCCCTCTATCAGCCGGCGGGCGCTGTCGAGTTCCGCCTCCGGCAGCAGCACTCGGTTGGCGCTGACTACCTGGCGGATTTCGGTCAGGGCGGTGCGGGAGAGTTCGGTGAGCTCGTCGATGTGGGCGCGGGCCTCCTCCGCGCGGCCGGCGTCCAGGAGGCGCCCGGCCAGGTCTGCCTTGATGGTGATGCCGGTGAGGGTGTGGCCCAGGATGTCGTGCAGGTCGGCGCTCATGCGGTTGCGCTCGCGCTCCTGGGCGATCTCCAGGGCCTGGGCGGCCTCGAGTTCCTTGCGGTATTCGGCCTCCACGGCGTAGCGGGAGAACAGGCAGGAGGCCAGGGTGACGCCGATGACCATGAGCGCGAACACCGTCTCCAGCGGGAAGAGCCAGTATTCGGCCATGGCTAGCACCAGCACGGCCAGCACGCCGGGCCACACCCAGCGGCGCGGGGACTGGAGAGCCACCTGGGCGGCCACGTAGCAGAGCATGAAGAGCATGCCCGCGCCGCCGTTGCTCGCCGACCACCCCGCCAGCCCCACCTGCAAGAGCGCCATGAGCGCGGTGGTGAGCAGGAATGCGCGCCAGCCGGCGGTGGTGCGCGGGGCGGGGTCGTTGATGAGCCAGGAGGCCACGTAGGTGACCAGCATGGCCACCATTCCCGCGAAGTAGACGGCGCCCTCCAGGGTGGTCAGGCCGTAGCCGAAGGCGGCGTGGAAGCCGAAGCCCATGAAGAGCAGGGACGGCGAGGACCACTTCAGCGCCGTCCACCGCTCCAGCGGCACGCCCCAGAAGCGTGCACCCGCCTCAGCTTGCTTCACCGTCTTCCTCCTCGCCGTTTGTTGCTAGTTTGCCCGCCCGACGGCGCGGTTGTCCGCATTGTCCAACGCCGCGCCCGCCGCCTGACCCGGTTGCCGCCCTCGCGGTGGCCTGCGGGTGTCCGACGCTCCGCCCGCCGCCCTCTGGGCGTTAACGCCCGGTGTTGCGGTGGTTGCCCCACGCTGCCGCGAGCGCGAACAGCACGGTCCAGGCCAGGTAGTTGAGCAGCCAGCTCCACTTGAAGGCCGCCCAGCCGTAGGAGGAGAGCTGGACGATGTTGGTCATGCCGTAGAACGGGGTCCAGGGGGCCACGGCGGCCCAGAAGGAGCCCATCTGGGACAGTGGGATGAACAGCCCGGCCGCGAAGGAGCCCACCACGGTGATGCCGCTGGTGAGGGCGAAGGCGCCGTCGCTGCGCACCAGGAAGGCGCAGGCCAGGCCCACGGCGGCGGGCAGGGCGGAGAGGGCGACGATGAGGAGGGCGGCCTGCACCCAGGCGCCGGCGTACATGCGTGCCCCGGTCAGGGCTCCCACCGTGAAGACGATCCCGGTCACGACGGCCGCGGTGAGCATGGCCGCGCCGATGCGGGCCAGGATGGCGCCCATCGAGCTCAGCGGGGTCATGGCGTAGAGCCGGGAGATGCCGCTGGTGCGCTCCAGCGCCACCACCGAGCCCATCGAGGAGGTGGTCATGATGGTGCCGTACAGGGCCATGTTCACCAGCACCACTGCGGCCACGTTTGAGTTGACCGTCCACTGCTGGGAGTAGGCCTGGCCGGCGCCGAACATGAGGTACATGAAGGTGGGCATGAGCACGGCGAAACCGACGGAGTAGGGATTGGTCACCAGCTTGACGAAGCTGTACCAAAACACCCAGCCGATTCCGCGCCAGCCCGGGGTGAGCGGGCGCGAGCGCAGGTCTGGGATGGTGGCGGGGCTGGTTGGGTTCGAGGCGGTGCTGATCATTTCTCTGTTTCTTCCGAGGAGAGGTGAGGGTGGAGCGGTTCTGATGGGGCAGCGGTCAGGAGGTCAGGCGGGCGAAGGCGTCCTCCAGGGACGGGGAGGTGATCTCCAGGTCGTGTACCCCGTCCAGGTCCAGCAGGGCGCGGGCCACCTGGTCGGTCTGGGCGCAGCGCGCCACCAGCTCCGCCTCGCCGGCAGGAACGTCGGCCAGGCGCCACTCGAAATCGGCCCCGCCCAGTCCGCAGCCGGCCAGGGCGGACTCGGTCTGCCCGCGCCGAGCGGCGGGCACCAGGGCGCGCAGGGTGCGCAGGCGGGACAGGCGACGCAGCTCGTCGGTGGGGGCGTCGGCCACGATCGCGCCGTCCTTCATGATGACTGTGCGCTGGGCGAACTGCTCGGCTTCGGCCAGGTAGTGCGTGGCGAACACGATGGTGCGACCGCGCTCGGCCTGGGTGGCCATCATGTCCCAGAACTCGCGGCGGGCCGTGGCGTCCATGCCGGCGGTGGGCTCGTCCAGGATCAGCAGCAGCGGGTCCGGCAGCAGCGCCAACGCCAGGCGCACCCGCTGCTGCTCGCCGCCGGAGAGCTTGCCGATCCGCCTGCCGCGCAGCTCGGTCAGGTGCGTCTCGGCCAGCACCTGCTCCAGGGGCAGGGCGGTGGCGTGGGTGGAGGCGAACAGGTGCAGCATCTGCCCCACCGTGTGGTCCAGCAGCAGCGCGCCCGTCTGGTGCACCACCCCCACGGCCGAGCGCTTGATCGCCTGACGCGGCGGGCCTCCCCACAGGGAAACCCGGCCGGAGTCGGGGGCCTGGAGCCCCAGGATCATGTCGATCAGCGTGGTCTTGCCTGCGCCGTTCTTGCCCAGCAGGGCCAGGATCTGGCCGGAGGGCACGGACACGGAGACGTCGTCCACGGCGGTGGTGGCACCAAATCGCTTGGTGACGGCGGCGACCTCGATTGCGGTGGGAATGCGGGAATCTTCCATGCCACCAGTGTGGCCCGGCCGGCGCGACGCCAGAAGTGGCAGGCGTAGCGCGGCCAGCACTGACATTTGTCATAGGTGCCGCGCCCCGCCCGACTTCGGCCTAGCCCGCGGGCGTGCCCCGGCTTGACTCAGCTTGACCCGGCTTGCCCCCGCGCCGCCTGGGCAACAGGCGGCTGGACGACAGTTCGCCCCAAGCCGTCGCATCCGATTGTTGCGAAGCTGACACGCTGCCAGAATGTTGCCAGTTAGCGAGTGCCGGCCCGGCCACCTAGCCGCGCCCTGGTCTCGCCCGATTGAAACGGAACGCAGGCATGAGCTCTCCCCGGTCCTCGTCCAGCTCCCCCTCCACCGCGCCCGCCAGGCGCCCAGACCCACGCAGGACGCCAGCTGGTGGGGGCGGCCGGGAGGCAGCGTCGTCCACCAGGAGCAAGAGCGCCGGCCGCGCCATCGTCTCGGTAGTGCTGCTGCTGGCGTGGCTGGCGGTCGCCGCGATCGGCGGCCCCTACTTCGGACGCGTGGGGGAGGTGGCGTCCAACAGCCTGGCGGCGTTCCTACCGTCGTCGGCGGAGGCCACGCAGGTGCAAGAGCGCCTGGGCGAATTCCGCAGCTCAAACGACATCCCGGCCATCGTCGTCTTCACCACCGACTCCCCCATCGACAAGCAGACCCAGGGCCAGCTGATGGAGCTGCTGGGTAAGGCCGCGCAGGTGGAGGGAGTGAGCGACGCCTACTCCCCCGTGCTCGTCTCAGAGGACACCCTGGCGGCGCAGGCCTTCATGGCCATCGAGGAGGGCGCGGACATCAACGACTCCGTCACCGCCCTGCTCTCCACGCTGCGCCAGGATGCCCCAGACGGCTTCACCGTCTACGTCACCGGCCCGGCCGGCTTCACCTCAGACCTGGTCACCGCGTTCGGCGGCATCGACGGGCTGCTGCTGATCGTGGCCCTGGTGGCGGTGCTGGTGATCCTGGTGCTGGTCTACCGCTCCTTCCTGCTGCCCATCGCCGTGCTGGCCACCAGCCTGTTCGCGCTGTGCGCCGCGCTGCTGACCGTGTGGTGGCTGGCCAAGTGGGAGGTGCTGCTGCTCAACGGCCAGACGCAGGGAATCTTGTTCATCCTGGTCATCGGCGCGGCCACCGATTACTCGCTGCTCTACGTCTCGCGCTACCGCGAGGAGCTGCGGGTGACCCGCGACAAGTGGCAGGCCACGCGCGCGGCCTGGAAGGGCTCCGTGGAGCCGATCCTGGCCTCCGGTTCCACGGTCATCGCCGGCCTGATGTGCCTGCTACTGAGCGACCTGAAGTCCAACGCGGCGCTGGGGCCGGTGGCCTCCATCGGTATCGCCTTCGCCATGCTGGCGGCCCTGACCATGCTGCCCGCGGCCCTCTACCTGCTGGGCAGGGTGGCGTTCTGGCCCAGCGCCCCGCGCTTCGAACCGGAGGTGGTGGCCGCCGAGGGCGGCATGCCCACCGGCGGCCTGTGGACCCGCCTGGCCCGCTGGGTGCAGCGCCGCCCGCGCACCATCTGGGTGGTCACCACCGTGGTGCTGCTGATCGGCGCGCTGGGCGTGCCTCAGCTGAAGGTGGGCGGCGTGCCGCAGTCCGAGCTGGTGCTGGGCACCTCCCAGGCCCGCGACGGCCAGGTGGCGCTGGGCAAGCACTTCCCCGGCGGCTCCGGCAGCCCGGCCCAGGTCATCGTGCCGCAGGCAGAGCTGGAGACCGCCGTGCTGATCCTGGAGTCCTTCTCCGGCATCGAGGGAATCTCCGTGGTCAGCGCCGACTCCCCGGCCGGGGCCGCCCCGATCACCTCCGAGGGCATAGTGCCGCTGGGCCCGCCCGGCACCCCGCCGGCCACCCCCACGGTCGCGGGCGGGGACGTGCTGTTGCAGGCCACGCTCACCGACGCCCCGGACTCCGACGCGGCGGCGGCCACCATCGACGACCTACGCGCCACGCTGCACCGCGAGGTCCCCGGCGCGCTGGTGGGCGGCGTGACCGCTACCGCCGTGGACACCACGGCCGCCTCCATCCACGACCGCAACCTGATCCTGCCAGTGGTGCTGTTCGTGATCTGGGTGATCCTGATCCTGCTGCTGCGCTCGGTGCTGGCCCCGATCGTCCTGATCGCCACCACCGCCCTGTCCTTCGCCACCGCGATGGGCATCTCCGCGTGGATCTTCAACTACCTGCTGGACTTCCCGGGCGCGGACGCCTCCGTGCCGCTGTTCGGCTTCGTGTTCCTGGTGGCGCTGGGCATCGACTACAACATCTTCCTGATGGCCCGCGTGCGCGAGGAAACCCTGCAGCACGGCACCCGCGCCGGCATCACGCGCGGCCTGGCCATCACCGGCGGGGTCATCACCTCCGCCGGCCTGGTGCTGGCGGCCACGTTTGCCGCCCTGTTCGTCATCCCGATCCTGTTCCTGGCGCAGTTGGCTTTCATCGTGGCCTTCGGCGTGCTGCTGGACACCTTCGTGGTGCGCACCTTGCTGGTGCCGGCCCTCGGCCTGGACATCGGGCCGCGCATCTGGTGGCCATCTAAGTTGATGCACGACGCTGCCGCGCCCACGCCCCCTGCTCCCGCCGGCGCCACCGCGCGCCTGGCCGGGTCGGAGGCCGGCGACCCGGCCGGTGGGGCGGCGGGCGGCTCCAAGAGGGCGACGGGCGGAGCGTCGTCCAAGCGGCAGAGCTCCGGGGGTAAGTAGATGCGGCTGTGGTCCCTGCACCCCGCCCATCTGGATCGGGCCGGGCTGGTGGCCGGGTGGCGCGAGGCGCTGCTGGCGCAGGCGGTGCTGGCCGGCAAGACGAAGGGCTACCAGCACCACCCGCAGCTGGAGCGCTTCCGCCGGGCGGAGGCGCCGCTGGAGGCGATGGGGGCGTTCCTGAGCGCCCTGCACGCGGAGGCCAGCGCGCGCGGCTACCGCTTCGACGCCTCCAAGATCATCCACCCGGGCGCGCGGGTGGCACCGATCCCGGTGACCAGGGGGCAGCTGGACTACGAGTGGGCCCACCTGGGCGCCAAGCTGGCCCAGCGCTCCCCCGCAGACCGCGAGCGCTGGGAGACTGCTAGCCCGAGCGCCCATCCGCTCTTTAGCGTCATCGGGGGAGGCCCAGAGCCGTGGGAGCGAACGTGAGCAAGAGGATCGTGGTGGCCGGGGCCTCCGGGCTGATCGGCGGCGAGCTGGTGGCCGCCCTGCGCGGGCGCGGCGACGCCGTGACCTGCCTGGTGCGGCGCGAGCCGCGCGGGCCGTTCGAGGCCAGGTGGGAGCCTTCTAGGGGCGTGCTGGATGCGGGGGTGCTGGCCGGCGCGGACGCGGTGGTGGTGCTCAACGGCGCCAGCATCGCCCGCCTGCCGTGGACCGCCAAGTACCGGCGCGAGCTGGTGGCCTCCCGGCTGACCCCTGTGCGCACCGTGGTGCGGGCACTCGCCGAGCTGCCGGGCGGTGCGGCGGGCGGTGCGGGCGGTGCGGGCGGTACGGGCGGTACGGCGGTCGGTGCGGCGGACGGCTCGGGCGGTACGGCGGGCGGTGCGGGCCAGCCGCTGCTGGTGAGCGCGTCCGCGGTCGGCTTCTACGGCAGCCAGCCGGGGGCGGAGTTGACGGAGTCTGGCGCGCCCGGGGCTACCTTCCTGGCCGGGCTGTGCCAGCGCTGGGAGGCCCAGGCGCTCGCCGCCGCCCCGGGCACCGACGTGGCACTGCTGCGCACGGCGCCCGTGGTGCACCGCGAGTCCTTCCTGCGCCCGCTCATCGCCATCACCCGGCTGGGGTTGGCCGGCCCGCTGGCCGGCGGGCGCCAGGTGTGGCCGTGGATCTCCCTGGCCGACGAGGTCGGCGCGATCCTGCACGTGATCGACCACCGCCTGACCGGCCCGGTGAACCTGTGCGGCCCCACCCCGGCCACGGCGAACGACGTTGGCCGCGCAGTCGCCCGGCTGCTGCGCCGCCCCTTCTGGCTGCCGGCCCCGGCGTTCGGCTTGCGCATGGCGCTGGGGCGGGAGGCTGCCGACGCCCTGCTGCTGGCGGACGCGAACGTGCGGCCGCGAGCCCTGCTGGACTCCGGCTTCGCGTTCACCCACCCCACGGTGAGCGAGGCGATCCAGGCGGCCCTGGAGTAGGGCGGCCGCAGGCAATACCGGCAGCCCTGGAGTAGCGAGGCGCGCCGCCCCTGCGGCGTTGGCGCAACGAATGGACCAAGCACCACGAGAAGCCCGGCGGCAGCCCCGCCCCTGCGGCCTTGGCGCAACGCCGGGCCACCAAAGCCACCCCGCACCGCAGTGACCCAGGGCACACTTGTGTCATGGGAGCCACCACGTTGACGTTCATCGGGGCCGCCGGCACGGTCACGGGATCCAAGCACCTGCTGACCGTGGACGCGGGGACTGACAAGCCACGCCAGCTTCTCATCGACTGCGGCATGTATCAGGGCGAGAAGAACCTGCGCCTGCGCAACTGGGCGGAGTTCCCCTTCTCCCCCAAGGCAATCACGGACGTGCTGCTCACCCACGCCCACATGGACCACACGGGCATGCTGCCGCGCCTGGTGCGCCAGGGCTTTACCGGGCGGATCTGGGGCACGCCGGCCACGCTGGAGCTGACCGCGATCGTGCTGCGGGACGCCTCCTACATCCAGGAGCGCGACGCGGAGCTGGCGCGCACGCGCGGCTACTCCAAGCACGCCCGCCCCCAGCCGCTCTACGACTCGCAGGACGTGGCCCGCACCCTGCCGCTGCTTAAGCCGGTCGACTTCGATACACCGCTGGACCTGGGCCGGGGAGTGACCGCGCGGTGGATTCCCGCCGGGCACATCCTGGGCTCGGCCTCCATCCACGTCACCACGCCCTCCGGGACCGTCCTGTTTTCCGGGGACCTGGGCCGGCCCACCCACCCGATGCTCCGGCCCCGGCAGATCCCGCCGGGCGCTGACGTGGTCCTGATCGAATCGACCTACGGGGACCGCGAGCATTTCGAGAGCGAGGACCCACCCCACGAGCGCCTGGCCGACGCGATCCGGCGCACCATCCAGCGCGGCGGCACCGTGTTGATCCCGGCGTTCGCGGTGGACCGTACCGAGGTGGTGCTGCGCACCCTGGCGGACCTGCAAAACGAGGGCCGCATCCCGGCGGTGCCGGTGTTCGTGGACTCCCCCATGGCCCTGGCCTCGCTGCGCGTCTACCAGGATTCGGCCTACGCCGACGAGCTGTGCGCCGAGGCGCGTGGGCTGCGCCTGCCGGAGCTGGACTTGCGCGAGGTGCGCACCCCGGAGGAGTCCGAGCGTCTCAACCGCCCCGCCAAGCCCTGCATCGTCATCTCGGCCTCCGGGATGGCCACGGGCGGGCGCGTGCTGCACCACCTGGAGCACATGCTGCCCGACGAGCGCAACTGCGTGGTCCTGACCGGCTACCAGGCGGTGGGCACGCGCGGGCGGGCGCTGGCGGAGGGGGCGCGGCAGCTGAAGATGCACGGCGCCTACGTCGCGGTGCTGGCCGAGGTGGTGCGCGATGAGGAGTTCTCCGTGCACGCCGACGGCTCCGAGCTGGTGGACTGGGTGGCCGCCCTGCAGCCGCCGCCCCAGCAGGTCTTTTGCGTCCACGGCGAGCAGGAGTCCGCCACCGCCCTGGCCGACCGGCTGGGCAGCGAACTAGGCCGGATGGCCGTGGTACCAAAGCGCGGGGAGACCATTAGGGTCCGACGCTCCCGCCGCTAGCCCCCAGCCACGCACCGCCCTTCTTGCCGGCCCCGCACGCAGCGGCCGGGTGGTGAGGGGCGCGGGCGCGGCAGCGTCGGCCAACTAGTCGGTCAAAACCGGCCGGAAGGAGCGGATGCGCGGGTGGAAGACCACCAGGGCGAGCGAGGCAGCCAGTACCACCGCGCCGACGATCAGCGGCAGCGGGCGCCACAGGCCGTACAGGGAGGTGGACAGCGCCGGGGAGATCACGAAGGTAAGCCCGTTGGTGGCGCTCACCAGGCCGGCCAGGCCGCCCTGCTCGTCGCGGCGCACCAGCATCGTCGGGCCGGAACTGTAGCCGGGCATCGCGATGCCCATGCCGAAACCCATCAGCACAGAGCTGACCACCAGGCCGGTCAGGCCCCAGTCGGGCAGGTAGCTCACCATGCCCACCAGGGCGATGCTCAATCCGTTGCGCAGCAGCTGCGGCGGGGTCCAGCCGGAGCGCGGCACCACCACCATCTGCGCCGCCACGATCCCCAGGCCGGCCGCCAGCAGGACGCCGCCGGTGTACATGGAGGCGACGTCGCCGGCCACGTGCAGGCGGTCTTGCACAATGAAGCCCGAGATGAGCTGGATGAAGCCCAGGCCCGTGAACATGCCGAAACCGGCGGCCAGGAAGGGGAAGACGCGCTCGTCGCGCCACGAGACCCGCTTGGGCGTGGCCACCAGCTCGTGGCGAGGCTCTGGGCGCAGCACGAATTGGGTGAGCACGAAGCCCACCACCAGCATCACCGGCAGGGCGAACAGCGGGGCACGCAGGCCCATCGTGCCCGCCAGCACGCCACCGATCAGCGCGCCAACCACCATCGAGCTGCCCTGCACCGCGCCCAGGCCGGCCAGGCCCTTCACGCGCTCCGGGCCCGGACTGGTGACGTCCACGATGTAGGCCTGCGCCGTGGGCACCAGGGCGGACAGGAATGCCCCGAAGCCCACGCCGCGCAGCGCCAAGAAGAGGATGAATAGGGTGGTCACGCCCACCGCGCCGGCCATGCCCGCGTTGGCCGCGAGCGCGAAGCCGGTGGAGGCGAAGAACGCGCCGACCACCGCCAAGCGCAGCACCACGCGCCGGCCCCACGCCTGCGAGCGGCGGCCCCAGAACTGCGCCGTGGTGACCACCATGAGGGCGGCGGCTGAGATCGTCAGGCCGATCTGCCACTCCTGCAGGTCCACGGCCCGGGCGAGCGGGGCCACCACGGGACCCAGGATGGACTGACCGACCATCGCCAGCATCACGACGGCCAGGACCACTGACACCTGGTTCGCTGCCGCCGGGGGCTGAGTGGCGGGGGTGGGGCCCGGGGTGGCCGGCGCGGTGGCGGTGCCGGTCGAGGCGGTGGGGGTGGTGGGGGTGGTGCCGGTCGAGGCGGTGGCGGTGCCGGTCGAGGCGGTGGCGGTGCCGGTCGAGGCGGTGGCCGCGTCGGCCTGGGTGCGCGGGGTGCGGGTGGGCTCGACGGGCGCGGGGTTGTCAGTCACGTCGCTAATTTACAGGCGGCTTCTGCTCATCTCGCGCGGGTGTGAGCGGGATAAAAGGGAATGCGGCGCGGGCAGCCCGGGGCGTCAGAATCCGGGCAACGGGTGGGGGACGGCTGGCGCGGAGGCGGTGGAATGCGCGCGCCCCGGGCCGTTGGGTGGTAGCGCGGCGCTTGCTTTGGCCGTGTGGTTGGGGTGGGGCTATACTGGCGCGGCAGCCTAACGGCGGCACGCGGGTGTAGCTCAATGGTAGAGCCTCTGCCTTCCAAGCAGATTGCGCGGGTTCGATTCCCGTCACCCGCTCGAAGTGAGCATTGAGCGTCGAGCTTGCTCGAATGCTCAAGGCGAACGAGGAGGGTATGAGAGCAGCAAAGCTGCGGCTCATACCCGCTCTTAGGGAGGATCCCACCGGGAACACCGGTGGGATCCTCGCTTATGTGCGGGTCGGGCAATCGAGTGGGCCCACGCTGACGCACAGCGTCAGTGGGGATCCCGTCACCCGCTCGAAGTGAGCATTGAGCGTCGAGCTTGCTCGAATGCTCAAGGCGAACGAGGAGGGTATGAGAGCAGCAAAGCTGCGGCTCATACCCGCTCTTAGGGAGGATCCCACCGGGAACACCGGTGGGATCCTCGCTTATGTGCGGGTCGGGCAATCGAGTGGGCCTCCACGTGGGCCTTGGGCGGCACCGAGCGTACAAGCACGAGCTCGGGGTACATCCGACCGACCGGGGGCACGCCCCCAAGCGGTCGCATGTACCCCGTTGTCACATTTGCGAGACCTGGGGCCCCCGGGCAGAACTCCCGCGCGCACCACCCCAACACCCGCCACGAGGCGGCACCGAGCGTACAAGCGCGAGCTCGGGGTACATCCGACCGACCGGGGGCACGCCCCCAAGCGGTCGCATGTACCCCGTTGTCACATTTGCGAGCGTGGGGGCGGTGGGGGCGTCGGGGTCCGGGCGCGCACTGCGCCGCCGGGCCACTGCGCACACCCGGCCACGGCGTGCACACGCCAGCTGCTGTCGGGCTCACCTTGGCCGGGCCAGGTCGGGGCCGGCGCGGTGCCCCCGACCGTACAAGCGCGAGCTCGGGGTACATCCGACCGACCGGGGGCACGCCCCCAAGCGGTCGGCTGTACCCCGTTGCAGCACTTGCGAGCGTGGGGGCGGTGGGGGCGTCGGGGTCCGGGCGCGCACTGCGCCGCCGAGCCACTGCGCACACCCGGCCACGGCGTGCACACGCCAGCTGCTGTCGAGCTCACCTTGGCCAGGCCAGGTCGGGGCCGGCGCGGTGCCCCCGACCGTACAAGCGTGCACTCGGGGTACATCCGACCGACCGGGGGCACGCCCCCAAGCGGTCGCACGTACCCCGTTGTCACATTTGCGAGACCTGGGGCCACCCCACGGCAACAAAAGGCCGGGCCGCCCCTCGTGGGACGGCCCGGCCTGGTTTACCCTGCGTTAGGTCAGTCGACAGAGATCAGACCAGCCTGGTACGCCTTGTGCAGGCGACGCGGGATACGCACCTCGCGGCCCTGGACGCGAACGGCGTCGAGCGTGGTGAGCTCGGCCTTCCACTGGGACCGACGAGAGCGGGTGTTGCTACGGGACATCTTGCGCTTCGGAACTGCCATGAGCCCTGCCGCTCCTTCCGTGTTCGGGGGACTTCTTAAGCCACTGCCCAGGTTGGGCTAGGGGGCGAGTCGCACCCTGCGCGGCAAACCAGAGCATTTTATCAGGCGCAGCCCTCGTGGCGAGCGCGCCTGGCGTGGTTTGCCCCACGCTTTGGCTCTGTGGGGACGACGTTCCGCCGCCGCCCCACTCACCGCCACCGGTGCGAGCACTGCCGCACTCTACGTGCCCATCTCGCACTGTGGGAGGATTGCGCTCGTGACCTTGCCGACCTCTCCCGCCGCCTGCGCGACGCGACTGACGCCCGTGCCCGGCTGCCTGGTGTCTGCGGAGATCGAGGAGAAGCGTTCACGTTTCATCACGGCGCTGGCTTACGTCTCGGATGAGTCCGCCGCCCGCTCGCTGGTCGCCGCTGCCCGGAGTATCTACCCGGATGCGCGCCACCACTGCAGCGCGTTCATCCTGCCAGGGCAGGGCGCGGTGAGTATCGAGCGCTCCTCGGACGACGGCGAGCCCGCCGGCACCGCCGGCATCCCCATGTTGGGCACGTTGCGGGGCGCGGGCCTGACGAACGTGGCGGCGGTGGTGACCCGCTACTTTGGCGGCACCCTGCTGGGTCGGGGCGGTTTGGTGCGCGCCTACGCGGAGGCGGTAGAGGCCGCGCTTGCCCAGACCCCGGTGGTGACCTGGGGGCAGCTCCGCCGGGCGAGCCTGGCCGTGCCGCACGCGGTGGCCGGTCGCCTCGAGGCCGACCTGCGGGCGCGCGGCATCGAGGTGACGGGCACCGAGTACGGCGCACAGGCCACGCTGCACGTGGCGGTCGCCCCGGAGCGGGCGAGCTTCTTCACCGACCTAGTCGCCTCCCTCAGCGCCGGCGAGCTCTCCCCCACCTGGGGCGAGACCGACTGGGTGCGCCTGGACTAGCCCCTCCCCTCCAGCACCGCACCGCCGCCCATCACCGCGCGCGCTCCCACCGACACCCAACCCCCAGCGCCGCACCGCCGCCCATCACCGCGCGCGCTCCCATCTCCCCCCACCGCCGCGCCCCAGCTCACACACCCGATAGTTGAACCCTGAACTACTTTGCCCTACAGTAGTTCACACTTGAATCATCCGTTATGGAAGTTAGGACAGTCGTGGCTATCGTCGAGAACATCACCGACCTGGTTGGCTCCACCCCGCTGGTTCGCCTGAACCGCCTGGCCCCGCAGGGGGTGACCGTGCTGGTGAAGCTGGAGTCGCGCAACCCGGCCTTTTCCGTGAAGGACCGCATCGCCAAGGGCATCGTGGAGGCAGCGGAGGCCAGCGGCGAGCTGCAGCCGGGCGGCACGATCGTGGAGGCCACCTCCGGCAACACGGGCGTCGCCCTGGCGATGATCGGCGCGGCGCACGGCTACAAGGTGGTCCTGGCCATGCCGAAGTCGATGTCGATCGAGCGCCGCGCCCTGGCCCGAGCCTACGGCGCGGAGCTGCTGCTGACCGACCCGGCCCAGGGCATGTCCGGCGCCGTGGCGGCCATTGACGCCTACGCGGAGAAGCACCCGGGCGTGGTCAAGGCCCGCCAGTTCGCCAACCCGGCGAACCTGGCCACCCACCGCGCCACGACCGCTGAGGAGATCTGGGCTGACACGAACGGTGAGGTGGACGTGTTCGTGGCGGGCGTGGGCACGGGCGGCACGCTCTCGGGCGTGGGCCAGGTGCTGCGCGAGCGCAAGCCGCAGGCGCAGGTGGTGGCGGTGGAGCCCACCGATTCGCCGCTGCTGTCCACCGGCAAGGCCGGCCCGCACAAGATTCAGGGCATCGGGGCGAACTTCGTGCCGGAGGTGCTGGACCGCGAGGTCTACACCGAGGTTTTGCAGGTGACCAACGAGGACGCGTTTGCCACCTCGCGCGCGCTTGCCGCCCAGGAGGGCATCTTGGTGGGCATCTCCGCCGGCGCGAACGTGTGGGCCGCGCTGCAGGTGGCCGCTCGCCCGGAGAGCCAGGGCAAGACCATCGTGACCGTGCTGCCCGACACCGGCGAGCGCTACGTGTCCACCCCGTTGTGGTCGGAGCTGGTGGACTAAGGCCGCCACGCGGCTGGGCCGAGCTGGCTGGGGGCGGTGGGCGGCAACGTCGTCCAACCGCCCCCGCCCCGCCGGCGCGGCGATCGTTTTCAGGCGGGCGGGAATAGACCACCTGCTTTCGTCGTTAACTACCTGGGCGCACCGAGCGCCCACCGACCAAGCACCCCACCCCGGGCCGAGAGGATTCGCCATGCACAACTCCAAGGTCTCCCTGCGCACGCTCATGCGCGAGGACCTGGACGCAGCCGTGGGCGCCGACCCGGCGGCCCGCTCGCGCTTCGAGGTGGCGCTGCTTTACCCGGGCGTGCACGCGATCTGGGCGCACCGGCTGGCGCACCGCTGGTGGCACGGCAGGTGGGGCAAGTTCTGGGCATTGGCGTTGTCGCAGATCGCCCGCCGGTTCACGGGCGTGGAGATTCACCCGGGGGCGTCGCTGGGGCGGCGCATGTTCATCGACCACGGCATGGGCGTGGTGATCGGGGAGACCGCCGAGGTGGGCGAGGATGTGGTGATCTTCCACGGCGTGACCCTGGGCGGGGTGTCCATGAATAAGGGCAAGCGCCACCCCACCATCGGCAACCGGGTGGTGATCGGGGCGGGGGCGAAGATCCTGGGTCCGATCACCGTGGGCGACGACGCTCGCGTGGGCGCCAACGCGATCGTGGTCAAGCCGGTGCCGTCGGCGCATTCGGCGGTGGGCGTGCCGGCCCGCAACATTCCGCTGGACAACCGGCAGCGGGCGGATTCGCCCCAGCACCTGGACCCGGCGCTTTACATCTAGCCGCCCGGCCGGGCGGTGGCGGGTGGACGACGTTGCCGCCGCGCTAGTTTTCACACCACGGCCACCGGAGGGCCGGCCGGGTGGACGACGCTGCCGCCGCACCGCCCCGCACCGGGGCCGCCGCACCCTCCGCTCCCCCGTTTTCGGCCCGGCAGGCACCGCCGACAACGTGACCCATGCAACAATTGGGCATGGGCACGTTAACGATGAGCATCGGCGCCGAGCATCTGGCCGAGCTGAAGGATCCCGCCAACGGCAAGGAGTTCAAGCTGCGCCGGCTGGGTAAGTCGGACGTGGAGGAGCTTGCCCAGCTCTACCTGGATTCCTACGACCCGGGCGTGGCGGTGGATTCGCTCACCGAGGCCCGCGAAGAGATGGAGATGGCGTTCCAGGGGGCGTTCGGGCAGGTCATCACGGGGGCCACGCTGGGCGCGGAGGTGGACGGCACCCTGGTGGGCGCTATCCAGACCGTCTCTGACCCGCCGTGGGACGACATCCCGCCGGGCCCGTTCATCATCGAGCTGTTCGTGCACCCGGAGTTTAGGGGACGCGGCGTGGCCACCGCCCTGTTGGGCGCGGCTGCGGCGCACTGCCACAACCAGGGGCTGAAGGACATCAGCCTGCGGGTGTCCATGAAGAGTGCGGCCCCGGCGGTGCGGCTCTACGAGTGGCTCGGTTTCCAGGTGGTGGCCCCGGAGGAGGGCGACTAGAGAACGCTCACGGGCGGCCCCGGGTCAGGCGGGCACGGAGAGGTAGCTGTGCCCCGGGGTGAAGCAGGGGTGGGTGCGGGAATCGAGATTCCCGCACCCACCCCGCGCCCTACTTCTCCAGCTCGGTGAGCAGGGCGATGCGGCGGGAGTGGCGCTCGTCGCCACTGAAGGGCTCGGACACAAAGGCGTCCACGATGGCCAGCACCTCTTCGCGGTTGTGCTGGCGGGCACCGATGCCGACCACGTTGGCGTCGTTGTGCTGGCGGGCCAGCAGGGCGGTGGCCACGTTCCAGGCCAGTGCGGCGCGCACGCCGGCCACCTTGTTGGCGGCGATCTGCTCTCCGTTTCCGGAGCCACCCAGCACGATGCCCAGGCTGCCGGGGTCCGCCACGACTGCCCGGCCGGCGTCGGCGCAGAACGGCGGGTAGTCGTCCAGGGCGTCGTACTCGTGGGCGCCGTGGTCAACCACCTCGTGGCCCTGCGCGCGCAGGTGCTCGCTCACGAATTCCTTGGCCTCGAATCCGGCGTGGTCCGCCGCAATGTGAATACGCATGGCCACTATGGTGCCATCTCCCAGGAGTGATTTGCGTTCCCGGGTTGTTCGGCGCCTGCCCGTGGGCGGCCCTAGACTGCCTGGCATGAGCGAACTGATTGCCGGAGTGCTGGACCCGGCCCGTATGGATGAGGCGGTCCGGCCGCAAGATGACCTTTTCCGTTACGTCCACGGCACGTGGCTGCGCGAGCACCAGATTCCCGCCGACCGCGGCAGGGACGGCGTGTTCTTGGCGCTGCGGGACCAGTCTGAGGAGGAGGTGCGTGAGATCGTAGAGGGGTGCGCCGCCCTGGTCGAGTCCGGGCAGGCCGATCCTACTCAGGCTCGCGTGGGCCGCCTGTACGCCTCGTTCATGGACGAGGAGAAGGTGGAGCAGGTTGGCGGTAAGGCGCTGGCCGCTGACCTCGACCTGCTGTGCGCCGCGCGCAGCCACTCTGACCTGGCGCGCGCTCTTGGTGCGCTGCACCGCACTGGCGCCGCTAGCGTGGCCTACCTGGCCGCCGAGGCCGCTTTTGACCGCCCCACTCACTACACGCTGTTCGTGGGCCAGGGCGGTATCGGCCTGCCGGATGAGGCGTACTACCGCGAGGAGAAGCACGCCGAGACGCTGGCCGCCTACCGCGAGCACGTGGCCCGCCAGCTGCGCAACTGCGGCCTGGCTGAGAGCGACGAGGACGCGCAGCGCCGCGCCAACCGGGTGGTGGACTTCGAGGTGGAGCTGGCCAAGGGGCACCGTGACGCGGTGAAGTCCCGCGAGGCCGAGCTGATGAACAACCCGATGACCTTCGAGCAGCTGGCGGAGCTGGGGGCGGGCTTCGACTGGGCCGCCTACTACCGGGCCTTCGCGGACGGCAAGGACGCGCCGGATCTGATCGTGGCTGAGCCGGAGTTCTTCTCTCACCTGGGCAAGGTGTGGCAGGAGGCGAAGCTGAGCCTGCTGCTGGACTACGCCACCTGGCACGTGGTGCGGGCGCGCTCCCCGTTCCTGAGCGCTAAGTTCGTGGATGAGAACTTCGACTTCTACGGCAGGAAGCTGACGGGCACGGAGGAGCTGCGGGAGCGCTGGAAGCGCGGCGTGGCCCTGGTGGAGGACTCGATCGGTGAGGACGTTGGTCAGGTTTACGTGGCCAAGCACTTCCCGCCGCACTACAAGGCCGCCATGCAGGAGCTGGTGGCCAACCTGATCGAGGCCTACCGGGAGTCCATCACCTCCCTGGAGTGGATGGGTGAGGAGACGCGCGCCAAGGCGCTGCAGAAGCTGGACGCGTTCGTGCCGAAGATCGGTTACCCGGACAAGTGGCGGGACTATTCGGGCCTGGAGTTCGGCTCCGCCCTGCTGCCGAACGTGCGCGCGGCCGCAGCTTTCGAGACGGACTACATGCTGGCCAAGCCCGGCACCCCGATCGACAAGACGGAGTGGCTGATGACCCCGCAGACGGTCAACGCCTACTACCACCCGCTGCGCAACGAGATCGTGTTCCCGGCCGCGATCCTGCGCCCGCCGTTCTTTGCCCCGGACGCTGACGACGCGGTGAACTACGGCGCCATTGGCGCGGTGATCGGTCACGAGATCGGGCACGGTTTTGACGACCAGGGTTCCAAGTTCGCTGGCGACGGTTCGCTGAGCGACTGGTGGACCGCCGCAGACCGCGAGGCCTTCGAGGAGCGCACGCGCGCGCTGATCGCCCAGTACGACGCTTTCGTGCCGGCGCAGCTGGTGGAGGAGTACGGGGACACCCACCACGTCAACGGCGCCCTGACGATCGGTGAGAACATCGGCGATCTGGGTGGTGCCACGATCGCGCTGAAGGCCTACCGGCTGGCGCTGCGCAAGGCGGGCATCGACGGCCTGGAGAACGCCCCGGTGGTGGATGGTTTCACCGGCACGCAGCGTTTCTTCCTGTCCTACGCCCGCGTGTGGGGCTCTAAGTCTCGCGACGAGGCGATCATCCAGCAGGTCGCTACCGACCCGCACTCCCCGGAGGAGTTCCGCGCCAACGGGATCGTGGCGAACATCGGCGAGTTCGCTGAGGCCTTCGGGGTGCAGCCGGGCGACGGCCTGTGGCGCGATCCGCAGGAGCGCGTGAGCATCTGGTGAGCGCCTAGGGGCTTGGAGTCGAGCCGGTGGTGGGGGCTCGGTCTGCGGTAGCGGGCCGGGCCCCCACCACCTTCATTTTCGAAACACTAATTCTTGTATTACCTGGGACACACTTGCGCTAATTTGGGCGGTATCGCGCGGTTCCTGGCAGAATCGGGACGTTATGACGGCCGCGAAGCCGATAGAGGAGTTTGGAAATGCCCGGAGAGAACCTGACCCAGGTCGAGGCTGCCGCGCGCGCGGCACTGGTGAGTGACTGTTCCTACCGCGTGGAGCTGGACCTGTCCAGGCCCGGGGAGACCTTCTTTTCCCGCACCATTGTTTCTTTTGCGGCGCAGGAGGGGGCCAGCACCTTCGTTGACTTGATTTCCCCGCACGTCTATTTCATCTCCCTGAACGGCGCGGTGGTGGACAACTCCGCGCACCGGGACTCGCGCATCGAGCTGGAGGGCTTGGCGGAGTTCAACGAGCTGGTGGTGGAGGCCGAGTGCGCCTACTCCCACACCGGCGAGGGCCTGCACCGCTTTGTGGACCCGGCCGACGGCCAGGCGTACGTCTACTCCCAGTTCGAGGTGGCGGACTCCCGCCGCGTGTTCGCGGTCTTTGAGCAGCCGGACCTGAAGGCCACCTACCAGTTCACGGTGATTTCCCCGCTGGGCTGGACCGTGTTCTCCAACGCCCACACCCCCACCGCCGCAGAGTCGCGTGGCCGGGGCGGGGACGCGCTGCGCTGGGAGTTTGCCCCCACGGCCAAGATGTCCAGCTACATCACGGCGATCGTGGGCGGCCCGTTCGCGGGCGCCACGGGCAGCCTGACCAGCGCTGACGGCCGGGAGATCCCGTTGGGCGTGTGGGCGCGCGCCTCGCTGCGCGAGCACCTGGACGCCGAGGAGATCATGGACATCACCCGCGCCGGTTTCGCCTTCTTCGAGCGGGAGTTCGACTTCCCCTACCCGTTCGACAAGTACGACCAGATCTTTGTGCCGGAGTTCAACGCGGGCGCGATGGAGAACGCCGGCTGCGTGACGTTCCGCGACGAGTACGTGTTCCGGTCGGTGCCCACCGGGGCGCAGGTGGAGCGCCGCGCGGTGACGATCCTGCACGAGCTGGCCCACATGTGGTTTGGCGACCTGGTGACGATGAAGTGGTGGAACGACCTGTGGTTGAACGAGTCCTTCGCGGAGTTCGCCTCCACGCTGGCCACCGCTGAGGCGACGCGCTGGGATGAGGCATGGACCACGTTCGCGATGGCTGAGAAGGCGTGGGCCTACAGCCAGGACCAGCTGTCCTCCACGCACCCGATCGTGGCGCAGATGAACGACTTGGAGGACGTGGAGGTCAACTTCGACGGCATCACCTACGCCAAGGGCGCCTCGGTGCTGCGCCAGCTGGTTGCCTACGTGGGCCGCGAGGAGTTCATGGCGGGCGTGCGCGCCTACTTCAAGAAGCACCAGTGGGGCAACACGGTGCTGACGGACCTGCTCACGGAGTTGGAGGCCACCAGCGGCCGCGACCTGACCGAGTGGAGCAAGGTGTGGCTGGAGGAGTCCGGTATCACGCTGCTGCGCCCGGAGATCGAGGTGGACGACGCTGGCCTGGTTACCTCCGCGATCATCCGGCAGGAGAGCTTCTCCCCCGGTTCAACGCTCCGTCCGCACCGCCTGGTTGTGGGCGGGTACGACGTTGCCGACGGCGAGTTGAAGCGCACCAGCCGCATTGAGCTGGACGTGAGTGGCGAGGTGACCGAGGTGGGCGAGCTGGTGGGCAAGGCCCGCCCGGCGCTGGTCTTGGTCAACGACGAGGACCTGGCCTACGCCAAGGTGCGCCTGGACCCGGCCAGCCTGGAGGTGGCCCGCAAGCACGTGGCGAGCCTGAGTGACTCGATGGCGCGCGCGCTGATCCTGGCGGGTGCGTGGGACATGACGCGCGACGGCGAGTGGAGCGCCCGGGACTTCCTGGACCTGAGCCTGGCGGCGCTGGGCACGGAGACGCACTCCTCGGTGTTGGCGATGCTGTTGCGTTGCGTGCGCACGGCGCTGGAGAGCTACGTGCACCCCTCCCACCGCGCGGAGGTGGAGGTCGAGGTGGGCGAGCGCCTGCTGCGCCTGGCCCGCACGGCCCCGGCCGGTTCGGACGCCCAGCTGCAGTTCGTCTCAGCGGCGGCCCGCCACGTGGCCTCCCCGGAGCAGGCTGCGGCGATCCGCGCCCTGCTGGATGGCACCGAGACCCTGAACGGCCTGGTGCTGGACGTGGACCGCAAGTGGGGGCTGCTGATTGGTTTGGCGGCGGCCGGCGCGGCCACCGAGCAGGAGATCGCGGCCTTCGAGGCAGAGGACCAGACGGTGACGGGACGCGAGAGCGCCGCAGAGGCACGCGCGGCCTTCCCGACTGCGGCCGCCAAGGACGCCACCTTCGCGGCGCTGGCCGACGACGTCTCGCTGCCCAACGGCATGATCTTCCGCCTGATCTACGGCTACCAGCGCAGCCGCGACCGCGCCCTGCTGTTGCCGGGCGCGCAGCAGTACTTCGGGCGCCTGCTGTCCTGGTGGGAGGAGCGTGGCGGCCAGGTGGCTCAGACGCTGATCCCGGCCCTCTACCCCTCTGCCCTGGTGGGCCTGGAGGAGGAGCTGGGCTTCGACGCGGTGGCCCAGGGCGAGGCGTGGCTGGAGGCCAACCCGCAGGCGCCGGCTGCGCTGCGCCGCCTGGTCTCCGAGGGGCTGGACGTGGCCAAGCGCGCCCGCAAGGCCCAGCAGGCTGACCTGACCCGATAGGGCCGTGCCCCGGCCGGTTCGGGGGCCGACGGCAGCGCGGTGGCGGGAGGATAACTCCCGCCACCGCGCTTTTGTAGGTAGGGGCGGCAGCGTCGTCCCTCTAGCAGCTGGGGGCGCCCGCCCAGGCGGGCTCGCCTGTCTGCGCAGAAGCGCTGGGGGCGGGCAGGCTAGGCGATGACCGGGCGCAGGGCGTCGTGCAGGGCGGTGAAGTCCGGCATGGTGGCGTGAGCGCCGGCCTCCAGCAGGGCGGCGTCCCGGTAGCCGGTGGTCACGCCCAGCACCATCCCCACCCCGGCGGCCAGGGCGGAGCGCACCCCGGCGGGGGTGTCCTCGACCACCAGGCACGAGGCGGGATCCACGCCGGCCACCTGCGCGCCGCGCACGTATGGCTCCGGGTGGGGCTTGCCTCGCGAGACGTCCTCCGCGCTGACCAGGTGCAGGCCGTCCCAGCTCAGCCCGGCCAGTTCCACGCCCTCGCGGGCCCACTCGCGCATAGCGGAGGTGACCACGCAGGCCCGCTCGAACAGGCGCACAAACTGGGCGGCCCCACGGATCGGCACCGGCGGGTAGGCGCGCATGTCCACCAGGCTGTTGACCTCGATGATGAGGGCGTCGATGTCAAGGCCCTCGGCGTGCCACGGCCCGGGGATGTCCCGGAATGAGTCCCGGCTGGTGCGCCCGGTGAACAGGGGCAGCACGGCCTCGTCCAGGTGCCAGCCGTGCGCGGCATAGAGTGCGCGATATGCGGCCTGGTTGGCCGGTTCGGAGTTCACCAGGGTGCCGTCCATGTCGATCAGCAGGCCGCCGGCGCGGGCGGAGCGGGCCGCGAAGTCGATCACCGCAGGGCTCGCGGCGGCCGGCGTGACGGGTTCGGCCGGGCCGGAGGCATCCTGGGCGGGCGCGGGGCTGATCCACTCGTCGCTAGCCGGCATGCTGACTCCTTCACAAAACGAGCGAGGGGCGCGGGCTTGCGCCCGCGCCCCTCAACCCTAAATGGATCACTCCCAGCTCACCAGCGGATCGCCAACGTTGACGTCGGCCCCCTCGTCGGCAACGACGCTGATCGCGTCCTTGCCGTCCAGGGCGATGATCGGGCAAACGGTGCGCCGACCACCCTCCTCAATGTCCTTCGGGTTCCAGGTGACCAGCAGCTGGCCCTCCTCGACCTCGGACTTCTCGGCCGCGTGCAGGGTGAATCCCTCGCCCTTGAGCTGGACGGTGTCCAGGCCCAGGTGCACCAGGACTCCCTTGCCTTCGGCGGTCATGATGACAAAAGCGTGGGGGTGGAACTTGACGATCTTGCCGGCCACGGGAGCAACTACGCGGCTTTCAGAACCGTCAATTGCCGGCTGGATTGCAATTCCAGGTCCGACGATGCGCTGGGAGAAGACTGCGTCCGGAACCTCGTCCAGGGACACAACCTTGCCCGCCAGCGGGGCTGAAATCTGCAAGGTCACCGGATGTCCTCGATGTCCTCCGCGATGGTGTCGGCGTTCGGACCGACGATGACCTGCACAACGTTGCCCATGCGCATGACGCCGTGAGCACCCGCGCCCTTCAGCGCGGCCTCGTCCACCACGGACGCGTCCTCAACCTCAACGCGCAGGCGGGTGATGCAGGGCTCCAGCTCAATGATGTTGTCGCTGCCACCGAGGGCGGCGAGAATCTGCTCGGCCTGAGACATGTAGACACACTCCTTCGTGATCTCTCTGGACCAATTCGGTGGTCCAGACCAATATTTTTCTCCCATTGCGGCCCGTAGTCAAATGATTAGCGGCCGTCATTTGGATTCCGTGGGAGGCGCGGGCGGCTAGATCCCACCGCCGGGGGACGCGGCCTTGCGCGCGAAGGCGACCACGGGGACCGTGACGGCGTAGCGGTCGGCGCGGAACGTCGTGATCGTCTTGGCCACGCTGAGCGAGCCGGCGAACACGCGGCGGGTGATGCGCAGCGCCGGGTGGGGCCAGTCCACCTGCAACACCCGGCACTCCGAGTGCGTGAAGATCGCGCCCTCCACCGTGTCCTCGCCCCAGGTGGGTTCGAAGCCGGCCCGCGTGAGGGAGTCGTAGAGAGAGCCGTCCTCCACGTGCGCCTCCTCCAGGGCGACCAGGGAGCACGGCAGCCAGATGTCCTCCAGCGCGATGCTCTTCCCGTCGGCCAGCAGCAGCCTGCGCACATAGAACGTCTCGGTTCCCGTAGGCACCTCCAGGTCCTGTGCCAGCAGCGGCGGGGCCTTGACGGTCTCGAACGCCAGCACGCGCTTGGAGGGCTTCAGTCCCCGACGCTGCATCTCTGCGGTGAAGGAGGTCAGGCGCACCTGGGCGCGCCGGTTCGGCTGCGCCACGAAGGTGCCGGAACCCTGCACCCGCTCCAGCCGGCCCTCGTTCACCAGGGAGTCCACGGCCTGCCGGACCGTCATCCGGGACACGCCGAACAGTGAACACAGCACCCGCTCGGAGGGAATGGCGTCCCCCGGGGACAACTCCGTGGATATCAAAGAGCTCAGGTAGTCACGCACTGCCTTGTGCTTGACAACTACCACCGCATCCCCCAGATAGCTCGCCACTTGCCCAACAGGCTACCGCCTTCTGCGCCCACGTGGCCCAAATGTGCTGCCCAAATTCCTTCCACCCCGGGCGCGCTCCAACACGGCATAGCGGGACGAAGCTGGCCCGCACCACCCCGCTCGCGCCCGAATTGCGATCAACCAAAGCTCAATTGCAGCAAAAGCTAACCTGAATCTGCGAAAACCCTGGGAAGAAACTTGACACGAGATTGAAGGCGCGGTTGAGTTGTACGCAGCTGGTCCAGACCTGCGCATAGCGTGCACCAATGGACGGGCCCACCCTCAGCCCGAGGGTGGACGGCATTGCGGCGATGGCGCCGCACGTCAAACAGGAGCTCAATTGAGTACTTCAACCCCGACTCGCTCCGGCGGCTTCATGGCCGTTGCGCAGCGCCTTGGTCGTTCTCTGATGCTTCCGATCGCCACCCTGCCTGCAGCTGGTCTGCTCCTGCGCTTCGGCCAGGCGGACATGCTGGGCGCTGACGGCCTCGGCAAGCACGTCGAATTCATGAACAAGGTTGCCGACGTTCTCGGCGCCGCTGGTGGTGCCGTCTTCGGCAACCTCCCCCTGATCTTCGCCGTCGGTGTGGCCGTCGGTTTCGCCAAGAAGTCTGACGGCTCCACCGGTGTGGCCGGTCTGATCGGCTACCTGGTGTTCTCCGAGACCCTCAAGCCGATGTCCAAGTTCGTCATGGGCGTCGACGAGGCCGGTGCCGCGCTCAAGACCGTCAACTACGGCGTGCTCGGCGGTATCCTCATGGGTATCATCGCCGCTCTGCTGTGGCAGAAGTACTACCGCGTGAAGCTGCCGGACTGGCTGGCCTTCTTCGGTGGTCGCCGCTTCGTTCCGATCATCACCTCCGGTGTGGCCGTGGTGCTCGCCGTCGTGATGTCCTACATCTACCCCGCCTTCGACTGGCTGGTGAACCAGAAGCTCGGTGGCTGGCTGATGAACGAGAGCAACGCCGTCCTCGGTGGCTTCGTCTTCGGTACCGTTAACCGTCTGCTCATCCCCTTCGGTCTGCACCACCTGATCAACTCCATCCCGTGGTTCACCCTGGGTGCTTGCACCGACAAGGAAGGCGCCACCCTGCACGGCGACCTGACCTGCTTCTTCAACGGTGTTGACGGCACCAACGCCTGGTCCGGCTCCTACATGACCGGCTTCTTCCCGATCATGATGTTCGCCCTCCCGGCCGCCGCCTTCGCCATCTGGCAGACCGCCAAGCCCGAGCGCAAGAAGGCCACCGGTGCCCTCATGTTCTCCGTGGCCCTGACCGCGTTCCTGACCGGTATCACCGAGCCGCTCGAGTACGCCTTCGCCTACGTTGCCTTCCCGCTGTACGCCGTGCACGCGGTCCTGACCGGTTCCGCTCTGGCCGTGACCAACCTGCTGGGCGCCAAGGACGGCTTCACCTTCTCCGCTGGTGCTATCGACTACCTGATCAACTTCGGCAAGTCTGCTGAACTGTCCGGTGGCGTGTTCCAGGGCCCGATCATGATCGTCCTGGTCGGCCTGGCCTACGCGGTGATCTACTTCTTCGTCTTCCGCTTCATGATCCCCGCGTTCAACTTCCCGACGCCGGGTCGCGAGGACGAGGGCGACGGCTTCGAGGCCGCTCAGGCCGAGGCTGCCGTTCGCACCGGTAAGGTTGCCGAGGAGGCCCGCAAGCGCTGACGCGCTAGCGAGTTTCTAAGCAAACTTGCTCCCGGGGTGGGGGCCGAGCAAACGCTCGGCCCCCACCCTTTGGCTTTCCGGCCAGATCCGCCCAAGGTTTTTCGAGCCGTCCCATACGCGGGCGCGGCGGTGTTAACGTGCGCCCCCGAGCGCACAAGAGTGAGTGCGGGGTACATCCGACCGCTTGGTGCCATGGCACCAAGCGGTCGGATGTACCCCGTCGCAGCATTTGCGCGGCTCGAGCCGACCGGACTCCGGTTAGCTACTCGCGGCCCCCACGCGTTCGCGCGGCAACCACCCGCCGGGCACGCAAACGCCCCGGGCGGGACCCCAGACGCCCCGGGCGGGGAAGGCTCGCTTCGCACACGACAAGAGCGCGCACGGGCAACGCGAAGCGGGTGGGTGAGGCGGCTGCGGCCGCCTCACCCACCCGCTTCAGCAGGGCGCACCGTTCAGGAACGCGGGCGCGTCCCCATCGCCTGGCGCATCACCGCGAACAGCGAGTGCGCGCGCTCGCTCCCCGCCACGTCCTCCACCAGCACGGGCGTGCCGGTCCCGTCGCCCAGCGGGATACGCCAGTTGGCGTACTCCTCATCCGTACCGGGCTGGTTCTGCGCGCGCTTCTCCCCCACGGCGTCCACCAGGGCCACCCCTACGAGCTGGGAGGGCGTGTCCGCCACAAAGCGGTGCATGCCGGCAATAATCTGCGGCTCGGAGGCAGCGTCGTCCACCAAATATCCCCGCTCGATCAACTCGCCAACCATCTGTGCGCGCTCGGCGCGGGCCTCGGCGCGGACCTGCTCAACGTCGTCCTCCAGCAGCCCCAGGCGGTGGCGCAACTCCACGTGCTCGCCGTCCAGGTAACCGGCGGTGGGCGGCAGGTCGTGCGTGTTCACGGTAGACAACGCCAGGGTGCGGTAGTCCTGCGGGGCCAGGAAGCCGCCCTCCTCGTTCTTCTCGAACCACATGATGGAGGTGCCCAGCACGCCACGGTCTGCCAGGTAGTCCCGCACCCACGGCTCCACCGTGCCCAGATCCTCGCCGATCACCACGGCGCCGGCGCGGTGGGCCTCCAGCAGCAGCACGCCCAGCATCGCCTCGTGGTTGTAGCGCACGTAGGTGCCATCTGCCGCGGACTCCCCCGCAGGCACCCACCACAGGCGGAACATACCCAGGATGTGGTCAATTCGCAGCGCACCGGAGTGGGCCAGCACCGTGCGTGCCATGTCACGCAGCGGGCGGTAGGCCGCGCGGGCCAACGCGTCCGGGCGCCACGGCGGCTGGTCCCAGTTCTGGCCCTGCTGGTTGTACATGTCCGGCGGCGCACCCACGCCAATACCCTTGGCGAAGTTCTCCGGCATAGTCCACATGTCCGCGCCGTGCTTGGAGACGCCCACGGCCAGGTCAGCCATCACACCCAAGCGCATACCGGCGTCGCGGGCGGTGTTCTGGGCGGCGGCAAGCTGCTCGTCGGCCACCCACTGCAACCACACGTAGAAGTCGATCCGGGCGGCCAGGCGCTCGCGCGCGGCCTCCACGTCCTTTCCGTGCACGTTCTCCAGGCCCACGGGCCAGTCGATGCCGTCCTTGGCGCAGCCGCGCTCCGGGGAGAGCTCCTCCACCAGCGCGCACCACAGGCCCCAGTTCTCCAGGCTCTGCCCGCCCCGGCGGCGGAAGCGGTCGAAGGCAGCCTGTCGGCCAAAGCGGCGCTGCACGAGGAAGACCTCCTCCAGCGCCTCCAGCTTGCTGGCCCACGCCGCGTCACGCTCCACCCGCTCGATCGAACGAGCTGCGGCCTGCCAGCGACGCTGGGCGTCCTCCAGGCGTGCCCGCGCCGGGGCCGTGAGCTTGCCGTACTCCTCGATCAACTGAGGCCGCACGTAGAGGGGGCTGACGAACTGGCGCGTCACCGGCAGGTACGGCGAGGCAGTGATCGGCGGGATCGGCTCCCCGGCGTGGGTCGGGTTGATGAGCAGGAAGTCAGCTCCCTGCTCGCCGGAGATCTGCGCCAGGTCAGCCAGGTCCCCGTAGTCGCCCATGCCCCACGACTCGTTAGAGAGCGTGGAGTAGACCTGGGCCATCACGCCCCAGCCGCGCCAGTCCCGGCTAGGGAGGCTCTCCAGACGGAAGGGGGTAACCGCTAGCGGGCAACGTACCTCGCGCCAGTACTCCCCCTCGCCTATTTCTGCCACCAACTCGTGCCACCCCAGGGGGAGGTTTTCTGGCAAATAGAAGGTCGCCCTACCAATCAGGTCACCGTCCACGTCACGCGGCGGAACGTAAACATCCATCTGGGAAAGCTGCCAGTGCCCGCCCAGTTCCAGCTCCACCCGAACCGAAACTCGCTCGCCGTGATGGACGTGCACCGGTAGCTCGTAGCTGAAGCCTGAACGCATGACCACGCTGGGAGGCAGGGCGTCACGCCACGGCTCCAGTTCAACCTCTGCAAGGGAGCGCGCTACCTCCTCATCTGTGGCGGCTTGCCTGCCCAAGGCCTCAAGAACGGCAACCAAGACTCGCTCTTGCACCTGCCGATGGTTGCCGGAGAAATCCCAGTACTCCGTTGCAACCCCACACTTGTTTGCCAATTCGCGCAAAGCGCCGACGTTGCCGGGAACCGTGCCAGACATGGGTCGCCATCCTCCATTGGGTGGACCGACTTGCAGAGTGTTTCAGTCGGATTCAAGCCAAATCTACCAGCACAGAGCCGCAATTTTTGCAATGCGTTGCAGGAAATCTCAGGCATTGGTGGCTAAGTAGGCCCCAGCTGAACTCACACGACGCGGCGGGCAACCCCAAGTCGCTCGACGCTATCTACCACGTCGTCAGTCTCTTGCCCCAGCACCACCTGAACAACATTGCCCGTGCCAGAGATGATCGCGGCGAGCGCCCCGGCACCCCGCAGGTCGGGGACGGAGACGCGCCGAACATCGCGGACCTCCACCCGCATTCGGGTGATGCAGGACTCCACGTTGATGACGTTTTCTGCTCCGCCCAGGGCAATAAGAATCGCCTTCGCGCGCTCCAACACGGCGTCACCTCTCTCCTGCACACAGGGCCAGAATCAGCACAACCATAGCACCAATAGGTGTCCGGCGTCACATTTGGACCCCTACGGTAGGGGCGCTCGGGCCTTCGCGGAGTGCCGGCCAGCCGACGGGGCCAGGCAGCCGCGCCACCGCTCCACCGCGCCCGCGCTCCGCCCCGATTTCCCCCGCTCCCCCACCCCAGAACCACCCCGGGAGACACCCGCCGGGAGCGAATCGAAAAATCGCCTTGTTCGCGCAGGGCGTTCCGCCTCCAAGAGGGCACTTAATCGGGGACAATTGCGCCAAGCAGACATAAGGAGGGTCCCGTGACCGAGAACGATCTCAGCTTCGAAGGTATCCCCGTCAGCCCTGGACTGGTGGCTGGCCCTATTGCCCACATGGGTGCTGGCATTGAGGAGCCGAGCCCGGATGAACGCTTCGCTGGGGACCCCGCCAGCGCCAAGGAGCTGATCCAGGCTGCTGCGGCTGCTACCAAGGCTGACCTGGAGTTCAAGGCCGCCTCCGCTCAGGGTGAGGGCCGCGAGGTTCTGACCATGACGGCCCAGATGGCCGCAGACAAGACCCTGGTGAAGCAGGCAGCCAAGCTGGTTGTGAACGAGGGCGTCTCCGCCGCCCGCGCGGTCTGGGTGGCCGCCGGGACCATCGCCGCCCAGCTGGAGTCCCTGGGCGGCTATATGGCCGAGCGCACGCGCGATGTTGCTGACGTGCGCGACCGCATCGTGGCCCGCCTGACGGGCCAGGACCTGCCGGGCATTCCCGAGCGCCCGGAGCCTTTCATCCTGGTCGCCCGCGACCTGGCCCCGGCTGACACGGCGCTGCTGGACCCGGCCAAGGTTATCGGCATCATCACCGCAGAGGGTGGCCCCACCTCCCACACCGCGATCCTGGCCCGCGACCTGGGCATCCCGGCGATCGTCGGCGCCGGCAACGGCGTGCTGCGGAACCTGAAGGCAAACTCCTTCGTGCTGCTGGACGGCGCCAAGGGGCGCGTGAGCGTCAACCCGTCGGTGGAGGACATGGAGCGCGTGGCCGCCCTGTCGCGCCGCAAGGCGGTGTTCAACGGCACCGGTCAGACCAAGTGTGGTCACCGCGTGCAGCTGCTCGGCAACGTGGGTGACGCCACCAGCGCGATGGCTGCGGCTGCGGCCGGCGCGGAGGGTGTTGGCCTGTTCCGTACCGAGTTCGCGTTCCTGGACGAGGCCGTGGAGCCGAGCCACGAGAAGCAGGTGGAGGCCTACCGCGCGGTTTTGGCCGCGTTCCCGGGCAAGAAGGTGGTTGTGCGTACCCTCGACGCGGGCGCGGACAAGCCGCTCCCGTTCGTAACGGACATGAGCGAGGAGAACCCGGCGCTGGGCGTGCGCGGTTTCCGCACCTCGTGGAAGTTCCCGCAGGTGCTGACCAACCAGCTCAAGGCCCTGGCCGCCGCCGCTGAGATGGAGACGGCCGACGTCTGGGTGATGGCGCCGATGATCGCGACCATGCCGGAGGCGGATTCCTTCGTGAGCCAGTGCGAGGAGCTGGGGCTGAAGACTGCGGGCATCATGGTCGAGGTGCCTTCTGCGGCCCTGACTGCGGACCGCCTGCTCTCGCGCGCCAAGTTCGCCTCCATCGGCACCAACGACCTGACCCAGTACGCGATGGCCGCCGACCGCATGCTCGGTTCGCTGGCTCAGCTCTCCACGGTCTGGCAGCCTGGCGTGCTCGCTCTGATCGACGTCACCTGCAAGGGTGGCGCCGCGAACGACGCTCCCGTGGGCGTTTGTGGCGAGGCGGCCGCCGACCCCGCGCTGGCGGTGGTCCTGACTGGCCTGGGAGTCAAGAGCCTCTCTATGACCTCCCGCGCTCTGGCCGACGTTGCCGAGGTGCTCGCCTCGGTGACGTTGGAGGAGTGCCAGGAGCTAGCCGCTTTGGCGCTCACGGCCGTGGACGCCAACTCCGCGCGCGAGGCCGTGCGCAGCCGCTTGCCGATCCTGGAGGAACTGGGTCTGTGAGCCGCGCAGGGAACGCTCCGTTAAGGGTTCCCTCCGCTTCATCCGAGCCGCTCGCCTCCGTCCTGCGCATTTTGCAACTGGACGGAGGCGAGGGGCCGGATTGTTTTGTGGGGACTTCTTTGCCGCAGCTGGGAGGCCGTGTTTACGGCGGCCAGGTGATGGCGCAGGCGTTGCTTGCTGCGGCGGCCACAGTGCCCGGTGCGGCAGTTTGCGGCGCTACCAGTGGGGTGGACGACGCTGCCCGCTTACCGCACTCAGTACACGCGGTCTTTTTGCGGCCAGGCGCCCTGGACGTGCCGTTGGAGTTTCGGGTGGAGCGGCTGCACGACGGGCGTTCGTTCTCCCGGCGCCGCACGGCCGTCTACCAGGGCGGCGAGGCGATCATGACGCTGGTTTCGTCGTTTCAGGTGGAGCAGATCGGGCTGGAGTTCGCCGATTCCATGCCCGCCGGGGTGCCGGGCCCGGGCGAGTTGAAGAGCGCCATCGAGTTGTTTCGCACGGTGGAGCACCCGGTGGCGAAGTTCCTGGGCAAGACGCTGGCGATGGACGTGCGGCACGTGGATAGTCCGCTCTACGTCTCGCGCCCGCAGGAGCGCGGGAGCAGCCAGCTGTTGTGGATGCGTACCCGCGGGGACGTGCCGGCCGGGGTTTGTCAGACAGTGGCCCGGGCGTTGCTGCTTTACACGTGCGACCAGGTGATGCTGGAGCCGGTGCTGCGAGGGCACGGGATTCACTGGCTGGAGCCGGGGTTGTCCCTGGCCACGCTGGATCATTCGATGTGGTTCCACGGGGACGTCGACGCGGCCAGTTGGCACCTCTATCAGCAGGACACACCGGCGGCTAGCGGCGGGCGGGGCCTGGCGCGCGCCAGCATTTACGCCCCGGACGGCCGCCTGGTGGCCTCCGCGAGCCAGGAGGGAATGGTGCGGGTACCGGGCGATGACCCGGCCCAGGCCGGACGGGAATCCTTCCTGGACACCCCACCTGCGGGCCCCAGCAAATAGGTTCGCGCGGGGCAAAGGCGAGGGCGGGTGGCTGCCGCGTTGCGCGGCAGCCACCCGCCCTCTTCGCTGGGAAACCCCGGCTTAGTCGCGGGTCAGGCGGCGGTGGGTGACCCGGTGCGGGCGGGCCGCCTCCGGGCCCAGTCGCTCGATCTTGTTGGCCTCGTAGGCCTCGAAGTTGCCCTCGAACCAGTACCAGGAGGCCGGGTTCTCCTCGGTGCCCTCCCAGGCCAGGATGTGGGTGGCCACGCGGTCCAGGAACCAGCGGTCGTGGGTGACCACCACGGCGCAACCCGGGAACTCCAGCAGGGCGTTCTCCAGGGAGCCCAGGGTCTCCACGTCCAGGTCGTTGGTGGGCTCGTCCAGCAGCAGCAGGTTGCCACCCTGCTTTAGGGTCAGGGCCAGGTTGAGGCGGTTGCGCTCACCGCCGGAGAGCACCCCGGCCGGCTTCTGCTGGTCCGCACCCTTGAAACCGAAGGCGGAGACGTAGGCGCGCGAGGGCATCTCCACGTTGCCGACCTGGATAAAGTCCAGGCCGTCGGAGACGACCTCCCACAGGGTCTTGTCCGGGTCGATGCCGCCACGGGTCTGGTCCACGTAGGAGATCTTGACGGTCTCGCCGATCTTCAGGTCACCGGAGTCCAGCGGCTCCAGGCCCACCATGGTCTTGAACAGGGTGGTCTTACCGACGCCGTTGGGGCCGATCACACCGACGATGCCGTTGCGCGGCAGCGTAAAGGAGAGCTTGTCGATCAGGACCCGGTCGCCAAAGCCCTTGGTCAGGTCGGTGGCCTCGAGGACCACGTTGCCCAGGCGCGGGCCCGGCGGGATCTGGATCTCCTCGAAGTCGAGCTTGCGGGTGCGCTCGGCCTCCGCAGCCATCTCCTCGTAGCGGGCCAGACGCGCCTTGGACTTGGCCTGGCGGCCCTTGGCGGACTGGCGCACCCACTCCAGCTCCTCGGCCAGGCGCTTGGCGAGCTTGGCGTCCTTCTTGCCCTGGACCTCCAGGCGGGCTGCTTTCTTCTCCAGGTAGGTGGTGTAGTTGCCCTCGTAGGGGTAGAGGCGGCCGCGGTCGACCTCGGCGATCCAGCCGGCGACGTGGTCCAGGAAGTAGCGGTCGTGGGTCACGGCGATGACGGCACCCGGGTAGGAGGCCAGGTGCTGCTCCAGCCACAGCACGCTCTCAGCGTCCAGGTGGTTGGTGGGCTCATCCAGCAGCAGCAGGTCCGGGGCTTCCAACAGCAGCTTGCACAGGGCGACGCGACGGCGCTCACCACCGGAGAGCACCTTCACGTCCGCGTCCGGCGGCGGGCAGCGCAGCGCGTCCATCGCCTGCTCGAGGCGCGAGTCCAGCTCCCAACCGTCGTTGGCGTCGATGAACTCCTGCAGCTTTCCCATCTCTTCCATGAGGGCGTCGAAGTCCGCGTCCGGGTCCGCCATCTGCTCGGAGATCTCGTTGTAACGGTCCAGAGCGCCCTTGAGCTCGGCCACGCCCTCCTGGACGTTACCCAGCACGGTCTTTTCCTCGTTCAGCGGCGGCTCCTGCAGCAGGATGCCGACGGTGTAGCCCGGGGTGAGGCGGGCCTCACCGTTAGACGGGGTCTCCAGGCCGGCCATGATCTTCAGGATCGTGGACTTACCGGCGCCGTTGGGGCCCACCATGCCGATCTTGGCACCAGGCAGGAACATCATCGTCACGTCATCGAGGATCACCTTGTCCCCGTGCGCCTTGCGCGCCTTAATCATCGAGTAGATGTACTCAGCCACTTACCCTCCCAGGTGTGTTCATATCCGGCTAAATCCTAGCCGGGAAGCACCTGCGCCAAGCGGTACGTGGGCCGAGCCTTTAGTCACGCTCGGCCCACGTCCCTCAAACGGACTGCAGCTCGTACTCCAGCTCGGCGGAGGTGAACTCAGCCCCGCCTCCCCCGGCGTCCTCCAGCGCCTGGGAGGGGGCCTGTGCGCGGTCCGCTGCGGCCGGGGCCGCTTCCGCCCCGCCCTGCGGGAACCCGCCCACGCCGGCCAGCGGAGTCAAGTCCGTCCCCGCCTGCGAGCCGCTGTCCCCGCCCACGCCGGACTCGCGCAAGGCTCCCCCCGCAGTGGCAGGCTCCCCGTCGACCCGAGGAGCGGCAGTCGCCCCGTCCTGCGGCACGCTGCTCCCATCCTGAGGGCCGGCGTTCCCCTCCCCGGGCCCCGCGCTGCCCTCCCGGGGCCCCGCGCCCGTGGCCCAGGTGGGCGCGCCGTCGGCAGACTGGGAGGGAGGGGTGGGCGCGGCAGCGTCGTCCATCTGAGAGGACTGCGCGTTCTCCTCCTGCGGGCGGCCGGAGTTGCGGTCCACCACGCGCGCGTATGTAACCACGCCACGCTTGACCTCCACCGAGATGCTGGAGGCGTGGATCACCACCGAGGTCTGCGTGCTTCCCGCCCGCTCCCACCGCTCGGTGGCAAGCCGGCCGATGACAACCAGCGGCATGCCCTTGCGCACCGAGGAGGCGACGTCCTGCGCGGCCTCCCGCCACGCCTTGACGGTGATGAACTCCGTGTCCAGGTCCTTCCACCCCTCGGCGGTGCGGTAGCGCGGGGTGGCGGCGATGCGGAACTCGGCCAGGTCCGGCCTGCCCTCGCTGCGCAGCAGGGACGCGTTCGTCGCGGCATAGCCGTGGACGGTGATCTCTATCGGGTTTGACATGGTGGCTCCTTTCGAACTGGCGGCGAGCGCCGCACCTCCAGCCTGTTAGGTCGGCGGAGCCAAACCAACGGCGCGTGCGTAAAGCGCGCTGGAGCCGGTTATCCCCAGGTCGGGCGCCGCCGCAGCCCCGCCCGCACCGGTGGATAAGTGGGCGGTGCGGCGCCGGGGCTCGGTGGCTCATCTCGAAGAAGCGGGCCCCGACTCGACGTTTGACTGTTCAACTCGACGTTCGCCAGTTCAACTCGACGTTCGCCTGTTCAACTCGACGTTGCCACCCAAGCTAACGTCTAGATTCACCACCAAACGTCTAGATTCACCACCAAACGTCGAGACCGGATACCGGGCCCTCGCAGCGCGGCCTCACTCTCTCGCACTCCCAGCCCGACATTCCACCCCTCAACTCGACGTTTGCCTGTTCAACTCGACGTTCGCCTTCTCAACTCGACGTTTGACTGTTCAACTCGACGTTTGACTGTTCAACTCGACGTTTCCACCCAAGCCAACGTCTAGATTCACCACCAAACGTCTAGATTCACCACCAAACGTCGAGACCGGATACCGGGCCCTCGCAGCACGGCCTCACTCCCTCGCACTCCCAGCCCGACATTCCACCCCTCAACTCGACGTTCGTCCTTTCGACTCGACGTTCGCCTGTTCAACTCGACGTATGCGCCCCTCAGCCCGACGTTCCGGCGCTCAGTCTGGAATTCCCAACCAGCTCACACGAACCTGGCACGCACCGTTTGGACGAGTCTTGGGGGCGAGCGGCAGGAATGCGCGCACGGTAAGGACTGTTTTCTTTTGAACTGAGCCCCGGCACTTGTCGGCCAGGACGCCACCCCGCCCTGCGCCCCTCGCCACCCCGCCTTTCGCCCCACGCCCAGGCATCGGAGGAAAAGAAAAGGGCGAGCCAACGCTGTCTGCGGCGGTCGCTCTGCCGGTCACCCGGCCCTTTCCAAAGCGCGCCCCCAGCAGGATTCGAACCTGCGACCAAGGGATTAGAAGGCCCTTGCTCTATCCACTGAGCTATGGAGGCTGGCGCCCGTTTAGAGCGAGCGCGCGTCGCGGCCCATTATGGCCCCTTTCCCGCGTGGCACGCACCCTCGCCGGCCCGAGGGATCAGAATTCTGCTCATGACCTCGCCTCTCCAGCCCGCCTCACCGGACTCCACCTCGGCCACGACGAACCCGGCCCCACCCACCTGCACCCCCGCCGCGCCGCACCCTTCCAACACCTCTACCGCCGACGCCTCTCCCGCCGCTCCGACACAGGCTCCCGCCGCGCCACACCCCGCCAACGCCACCACCCCCACCACCACCTCCCCCGCCCTCCCGCTGGGCACGCGCCGCCTGCGCATGGGCGTGGTGGGCGTCGGGGCGCGCGCTCCCCTGGCGCTGCACGCGCTGGACTGCCCGCACGGGGTGGACCTGGTGGCGGCGCTGGACCCGCACCCGCAGGCCGCCCGCCGCGCGCAGGACCGCCTGCGCCAACCGGTCCCGGTGGCCTCTACGTTGCAGGACTTCCTGTCCTTCGATCTGGATCTGGCCTTCGTCACCTCCCCGGACCACACTCACGAGGAGATCGCCCCGGCCCTGCTGCGCGCGGGCGTGGCGGTCTATCTGGAAAAGCCGCTGGCGATCACGCTGCCCGGTGCCCTGGCGATCCTGCAGGCGGCCCGCGAGTCCGGCACCGCCCTGTACGTGGGCCACAACATGCGCCACATGGCGGTGGTGCGCACGCTGCGCCGCCTGATCCAGGAGGGCCTGGTGGGGCAGGTCAAGGCGATCTGGTGCCGCCACTTTGTTGGCCACGGCGGCGACTTCTACTTCAAGGACTGGCACGCAGAGCGCCGCTACACCACCTCGCTGCTGCTGCAGAAGGCGGCTCACGACATCGACGTGATGCACTGGCTGGCCGGCGCCTACACGCAGCGGGTCACGGCCTTGGGCGGCCTGACGGTGTACGGGGACGTGCCTTCCCGCGCGGACAACTCCGACCGGCTCATGACCGACTGGTTCGACCGCACCGCCTACCCTGCCACGCAGCAGACCGGACTGAACCCGGTGATCGACGTGGAGGACCTCTCTCAGGTCCTGATGCGCCTGCCCGGCGGCATGTTCGCTTCCTACCAGCAGTGCCACTACACCCCGGATTATTGGCGCAATTACACGGTTATCGGCACGCACGGGCGCCTGGAGAACTTTGGGGACGGCGCCGGTGGGCGCGTGGTGCTCTACAACCACCGCACCAACTACAACGAGGCCGGCGACCAGGTTTTCCCCATTGCGGAGGAAGCCGAGGGGCACGGGGAGGCCGACGCCCTCACCGTGGCCGAGTTCCTTCGCTTCCTGCGCTTTGGCACGCCCACGGACACCTCTCCGGTGGCCGCCTACCACGCGGTCGCTACGGGCATCGCGGCCACGCTCTCGCTGCGCCAGGACGGCCAGCCGTACGACGTCGCCGCCCTGCCCGCCGATCTCGCGGCCTACTTCGAGTCGAACCAGGGCCGCAGCGCCCTCCCCTAGGGTGCCGCCCCGCGTCCGGGCCGAGTGCTAGGGGCGGTAGGTGGGCGACGTCGGCCACCCACCTACACCACGAACCGGCCTCACTGGCCACAGGCCGGGCGGGGACGACGTCGGCCACCCACCTACGTCACGAACCGGCCTCACTGGCCACAGGCCGGGCGGCAGGCTAGATGAGGAGGCGGAAGAGGTCTGACTCGCTGGGGATCTCCTCCACGTGCACCGGAGAGGCGTCGATGCGCTTGCGCAGGGCGGTGATGTCGCGCGGGTCGGCCAGTTCGATGCCCACCAGGGCAGGGCCGGTCTCGCGGTTGTTCTTCTTGGTGTACTCGAAGAGGACGATGTCGTCGTCGGGGCCAAGCACCTCGTCCAGGAAGTAGCGCAGCGCGCCCGGCTGCTGCTGGAACCGCACCATGAAGTAGTGGCGCAGGCCCTGGTAGCGGGCCGAGCGCTCGGCGATCTCGTCGTAGCGGGAAAGGTCGTTGTTGCCGCCCGAGACCACGCACACCACCGGGCCCTTGGGCTCGAACGGCAGGCCGATGCGCAGCGCGGCGGACGCCAACGCGCCGGCCGGCTCCGCGATCACGCCGTCGGCGTGGTACAGGTCCAACAGCTCGGAGCAGACCGCGCCCTCCGGCACCGTCACGAACGGGATGTCCAGCCCCGCCACGATCTCGTAGGAGCGGTTACCCACGCGGGCCACTGCGGTGCCGTCCACGAAGTTGTCCACGCGGTCCAGCTCCACCGGGCGGCCCGCCGCGAGCGCCGCCTGCATCGAGGCAGCCCCGGCCGGCTCCACGCCCACCACGCGCGTCTGCGGGGCGTTTTGCACAAACCAGGCGGCGATGCCGGCCAGCAGGCCACCTCCGCCCACCGGCACCAGCACGGTGTCGATCCCCTCCGGCCCGGCGGCCTCGAAGATCTCCTGCGCCGTGGTGCCCTGGCCCGCGATCACGTGCGGGTCGTCGAAGGGGTGCACAAAGTTCGCGCGAGTCTCCATCGCGTGCAGCTGGGCGCGCGCGGAGGCGAGGTCAAAGTTGCCGTCCACGATCACCTGCTCCACCCACGGACCGCCGATCTCCGCGATCCGGTTGCGCTTCTGACGCGGCGTGTTGGACGGCAGGAAGATCTGCCCCTCCACCCCGAGGTCGTTGCAGGCGAATGCCACTCCCTGCGCGTGGTTACCGGCGGAGGCCGCCACGACGCCGCGCGCCCGCTGCTTTTCGCTCATCGCCGCGATCGCGTTGTAGGCGCCGCGCACCTTGAACGAGCGGCAGCGCTGCACGTCCTCGCGCTTGAGCAGCACCGGGAAGCCTGCCGCCTCGCTCAGGCGGTCGCTGCGCTCCAGCGGCGTCTCTTTGAGTACCCCGTCCAGGCGCTCGCGCGCGCCCGCAAAATCAAGCGCCGTCATACCAGCCCTTTCGTGTCTATCCCGCTCTACAGAATAGTGCGCCCGCCCCGCCACGCCCTGCAGTGTCTCGCGGGCGGCCGGTGTCTGCAGGCGTCCCGGCGCGGTCTCGGGGCGCACCCGGCCTCCCGGCGCGCCTGGTATTCCCGGCTTCCCGGGCGGCGGGCATAAGCTAGGGGCCGTGAGTAGTAGCGAAAACGACCCGTTGGTGTGGATCGACTGCGAGATGACGGGCCTGGACCTGCAGCAGGACGCCCTGGTTGAGATCGCGGTGATCGTCACCGATTCTGACCTGAACCCGCTGGGTGAGGGGATCGACCTCATCATCAAGCCGCCGGCTGCGGCGCTGGAGGGCATGAACGACTTCGTCCGCAGCATGCACACCACCTCCGGGCTGCTGGAGGAGCTGGACGGCGGCATTCCCCTGGCGGAGGCGGAGGCCCGCGTGCTGGCGTACGTCAAGCAGTTCTGCCCCACCGAGCGCAAGGCAATCCTGGCCGGCAACTCCGTGCACACGGATAAGTCCTTCCTGGACCGCGACATGCCGGAGCTGATGAGCCACCTGCACTACCGGATCGTGGACGTCTCTTCTCTGAAGGAACTGGCCCGCCGCTGGTACCCGCGCGCCTACTACAACGCCCCCAAGAAGGAGGGCGGCCACCGCGCGATGGCGGACATCCTGGAGTCGATCCAGGAGCTTGCCTACTACCGCGACGTGCTGCTGCCCGCCCCGCCCGGGCCCTCCATGACCACCTGCAAGCGGGCCGCCCGGCGCTTGCTGGCCGAGCGCGACCAGCGCGCCGCCGCTGCCGGCGTGGTTTTCGTCAAGGCTGGCGAAGCGATCGAGGCTGCCGAGGGGGCTGAGGCGCCGGCCTGCGGGTACGAGGCCGGAAAGCCGGCGGGGGCTGGCGAGTAGGTCTAAAGGCGAGGTGCCTGTTTTAGGTGGTGGCCGGGTGGACGACGTTCCGCCCGGCCGCTGCGTTAAGCACGGCCTACGGTAGGCGGCCGGGGCGGGGCAGCTCTGCTCGGGGCCGGTGTGTTCGGCAGGGCCGGGGAACCGGCGCGGCCCGGGCACCGGCGCGGGGTACTGCCCGTGCGCCGGCCCGCCAGTGAATCAGTGGGTCGTGGGACCGCCGCGTTCGGCACTGCCCGTGCGCTGGCGGCCCGCGCCCCCGGGAGCGGACGCGCTCACCCTGTCCAGTCACTGCCCGTACGCCGGCGGCCCGCTCCCGGGCCAGCGCCCTGGCCCGGGCCCCGCCCACCCGTGTGGCAGGGAATACACCGCCAGGATTTCCCTTTTCCGACCCCGGGGCGATAACATCTTCATTCGTTGCGCCATGCAACCCTGGTGGGTGTAGCTCAGTCGGTAGAGCGTCTGGTTGTGGTCCAGAAGGTCGCGGGTTCGAGACCCGTCACTCACCCCAGGTAAGGCCCAGTCCGTGCGGACTGGGTTTTTTCATGTGGTGAGTCCAGGCAGCTAAATGCGTGGTGGCCCAGTCCGTGCGGACTGGGCTTTTTCATGCCCACCGGGTGCCGTGTGCTGGGCGGCAAGCGCACGAGGACCGGGCCACGCACGCGCCGGGGCTGGGCGGAGTCGGCGCGGGCTCGGGGCCTTATCGCCAAGGGGCGCGACGCAAATGCTAGTGCGGGGTACATGCGACCGCCCGGTGCCGTGCCCCCGATCGGTCGCATGTACCCCAATGTCGCAAAAGTGCGGTCCGTGCCGCCCGGGCCCGGGGCCTACGGCCAGCGGCGCTAGGCGCACCTTCCCCGGTTGCGTTCTCGCAGCGCCCCTAGATCGGCTCCCTCACACTGCGGTTTCCCGTCGGCCCGGTGTGCGCTCAGTATGCTCTCGCCGGGGCAGGTACCTGCCCCGGCGCCGCCGGGTTCTGCGGCGGGATTGAGCCCCTGCGGCGAGCCCCGTCCTGGACGACGCCCCGCGCCGCATCCCGTCACCTCCGCTGCCGCGAACGCCAACATTGCGTGCGCGTTCCCGGCCTCACTCATTCTCGGAAGGGCCCTGCCGATGTTGGTCTGCCGTCTCAATCCCCAGCACGTCTATCCGGAGACTTACAGTCAGTGCCCGTGGTGTCAGCAGCAGGAGGCCCCGCTGAACTTCCCGCCTCCCACACAGCCTGCGGTCAGCCCGGCCCCGTTGGGCCCAGCCTCGGCGGCTACTCCTGTGCCGCCCCCGCCGGTGGCAGCTGCGGCTGCGCCGCCCGCAGCCCCGCAACCTGCCCCGGCCGCGCCTGCACTCCCGCCCCAGGCCCCGATCACTTCCCCGGTCCCGGCCCCGGTCTCGGCCCCGATCACTTCCCCGGTCTCGGCCCGCGAACCGGGCAAGAAGCGCGGCCTGATGGCCGCCATCATCGCCACGGTCACGCTGGCCGCCGTGGCTACCGGAGCGGTAGTTTGGCTCGTCAAGGGCCGCTCGGCTCCCGAGCCGCAGGGGGCTGCAGCCCCTACCGCTTCCTCCTCCCCCGCCGCACGCGAAACAACTCAGGCTGCGTCCGCAACACCCGCGACCACCACGCAGGTAGCCACGCCCACCCCCTCACCCTCGCGGACCAACCTGCGCCTGCCGGAGGCGCCATCGGCGCAACTGCAGGCTGGGGCAGAAAGCAGGTACTCGGAGAGTTACGCCGCACAAGTGACGGGCGTTTCCCAGGACGGTCTGAGCCTGAACGTGGACTTCACGGCCACGGGCCCGAGCGACCTGCGCCGGCCGGAGACTTCCTGCCTGATGATTGCGGGCGACGACGGGCAGTCCTACACGGCCCGCCTCGCCGACAGCGCCCTCACGACGGACACGACCGGTCACTTCGAGGGCACCTTGACCTTCCCGGCCCTAATCTCCGGGAGGTACACCTTCCTCTACTCCTGCCGAACCGACTACTCCGCGGCGGAGATCGGCACCGTAACCGTCCCGTCCGTCGGGGTGAGCCGCTTTAGCGAGGATTACTACGCGGTGGTGCTCGGTTACGACTACACCGACCTGTTCTTCGCGGCCCATGGTCGTTCCGATCTGCCTTCCCCCGAGACCAGCTGCATCGAGGCATACGCGGGCACCTACAACCCGCAGGTGACTATCGAGTCCCAGTGGTCCCCGGCGGACAAGACCCTGGTGGGCAAGATGAGCTTCATCCGCGAGGCAAAGTACTCCACCTTCCGGTACTCCTGCGCCGACTATACCGAGGTCTGGGTGGACTGATCGCGTGCCAGCACGGCCACTACCTCCTGGCCGCGCCCCGCGCGCGGCCGGCATCGCTTGGCCGCGCGCCCGCCCCGCACTCAGCACGCATTAGCGACTTGAGGGGCCGCCAGCGGCTTTACAGCCCCGGCGGCCCCCTCAGCCCATCTTTGGCGTTCTACCAGAACACGCGCTGGGCGATGGCGTCGGCGAAGTTGCCCACGGCCTCCGGCACGGCGCCCAGGTAGAGGGAGCCGTCGATCAGGGAGACCTCCATGACGTAGAAGGAGCCCTTGCCGTCGGGCACCAGGTCGATGCGGTTGAACAGCAGCTGCATGTCTCGGCCCACGGTTTCCTTGATGTAACCGTGCAGCACGCTGCGCACGCGCTCACCGAAGTTGCGCTCGGCCTCGGTTACCTCCCGCACCTGCACGGCAGTCTCCCGCTGCACCTCTTCCACGGAGCGGAAGGAGGGGTGGAGCATGGCCTGCTTGGAGACGGCGTGGGAGATGAGGCCGTTGAAGAAGACCAGGGAGATCTCACCGGCGGTGTCGATGGTCTCCAGGTAGCGCTGCACCATGACGGTGCGGCCCTTGCGAAGCTGGCGCACGGCGTGCGTGATCGCTTCCATGCGGCTCTTGGCGTCGGTGGAGGTGTAGCGGCCCGTACCGCGACCGCCGGAGGAGATGGCGGGCTTGACCACGAAGTCGCCCTGGGCGGGGAAGCGGCAGTGCACCTGGTGCTTGGTCAGCCCGGCGTCGGGCTCCAGCCAGGTGGTGGGGATGGTGGGCAGCCCGCGCGCCTCCAGCTCCTGTAGATAGTGCTTGTCCGTGTTCCACGCGAGCACGGGTGCCTGGTTGAGCAGGCGCGGGATGGAGCCGGCCCACTCGATGAACTGGGAGCGTTTTTGCGCGTAGTCACGCACTCCGCGCACCACTACGACGCCCGCGTCGCCCCAGTTGACGCTAGGGTCGTCCCACACTGCCACACGCGGGTCCATGCCGCGCTCGGCAACTGCGTCCAGGAGCGGGTGCTCCTCGCCGTCTAGGTTCGGTTGATCTGCGCTGGTTGCAAAGGTCACCACAGGCTTGCTCATTCTCTAACCGTATCGCGCTGCGGCTAGACTTTGCACCGTTATCTACTGCCAAGGACGGAGTAATGGATTTCTCTCAGCGCCGCAACTACCGCTGGGCGGTCGGCCTCACGATCACTGTTTGCGCCCTGGTGGCGGCATTTGGCGGCGGATACGTTGCTCTGTACGACGAGTTCTGGGGCGCCGTCGTCATCGTCTCTTGCTTCCTAGTGGGCCTGATTCTGTTCTACCGGATGCGCGACGTTCACCGTGGCGTGCGTAAGACCTTGTTTGGTGACGTGTCGGCCGCGTGGAACCGCGACCGCGACGCGGGCATTGCTCGCCCCACGTGGCGCGCCAGCAAGGCTCCCGTCGCCAGGGAGGAGCAGAAGCAGGCTCGACCCTCGACGGCCGGACTGTCCAAGAAGGCCGCGCGGCAGCGGGCCCAGGTCGAGGCCGCACGCCGCAGCCAGCAGAAGGACTAACTCTCGCGAATGCGCGGCGGGCCGAGCAAAACGCCCGGCCCGCTCCCACGTGCTGCCCCTGACCCGCTAACTCAAGCGCCCTGGCCCGGCAGCCGGATTGGCTTTGGGAGCATGCTCCCGACCACCGCTGCAACCTGTCGAGGCCCGGCAGCTCCCCGCGCACGGGGCGCAACTACGCTGCCACCACGGTGATGGCGGAGGCGTCGTCCGGGCGCAGGCAAACGTCGTGATTGGCGACCCGGAAGATGGCCGGCCCACCGTAGGCGGCCGGGCGGACCAGTTGCACCCGCGTGCCGGGCACTAGACCTAAGCCCAGCAGGCGCCTGCTCAGGTGCGTGGGTAGCCCCGTCTCGATGGCGATGACCGTTGCCCAGCACCCCTGCGGCACCTTGTCCAGGGAGATCTGTTTCGCCTCAGATTCCTGCATTTCCTGCTGGTGAGTCACCACCATCACCCCACTGGCTAAACTTGATTGATTCAATTTAGCGTACATGTCAACAAGGTCTCCTCCAAGAGGTGAACTCCGTAGTCTCACCCTTCAATACGAGCGCGCAAGGGGGGAAAGGCCGCATCCGCGCAGTGACGGCTCGGCACCCCCGGCCATCCCCCGCCCCCGGCTCGGCCACGCGCCAACCCCGACCCGGCCCCGGAAACGCAGCGCGCCGGCCCCCGTAGGGATCGGCGCACCGTTTGCAGCAACCGGTGTTACCGCCTCAAACCCCCGCTCAGCGCAGTCCCACGCGCCGCTCCAGCGCCAGCTCGATCAGCTCGGTGACGAGCTCTGAGTAGCTCATCCCGGCCGCCACCCAGGCTTGCGGATACATCGAGAACTGGGTGAAGCCGGGCAGCGTGTTGACCTCGTTGATCACCACGTCGCCACCGGGGCGGACAAAGAAGTCCACGCGGGCCAGGCCCTCACAGCCAAGCGCCTCGAAGGCGCGCGCGGCCAGGTCCTGCAGCCGCTTGGTCACGGGCGCGGGCAACTGGGCGGGGATCTGGTTGAGGTCCGCGCCGGCCACGTACTTGGTGTCGAAGTCGTAGAACTCGCTCTGCCCGTTCATGACGATCTCGCCGGGGGGCGCGGTGCGCGGGGCGGCGCCGTCGCGCCCGCCCAGCACGGCCACCTCGACCTCTCGCCCGACCTCTGCGGCCTCCACGACGACCTTCGGGTCGTGGCGGCGCGCCTCCTCGATCGCCTCCACCAGCTGGTCGGCGCTCTCCACCTTACTGATGCCCAGGGAGGAGCCGGCGCGGGCGGGCTTGACGAACACGGGCAGCCCCAGGGCCGCCACGGTCTCCAGGCAGAGGGCGCGGTCGCGGCGCCACAGGGAGTCGGTGATGGACACGGAGCGGCCGATGGGCAGGCCCTCGCCCGCCAGGACCAGCTTGGTGGTGTGCTTGTCCATCGCGGCGGCGGAGGCCAGCACGCCGCAGCCCACGTAGCGCACGCCGGTGAGCTCCAGCAGGCCCTGGATGGTGCCGTCCTCGCCGTAGGGGCCGTGCAGTAGCGGCAGCACCACGTCCACGTCGATGCGCTGCGCGCCGGCAACTAGCTGCAGCACACCGCGGTCCTCCAGAACCACCTGGAGTGCCGGGGACTGCGCCACCACCTGCGCCAGCTCGCCGTCGCGCAGGGCGTAGCGCTCGGGGTCGTCAGCCACCAGGACCCACTGTCCCTCGCGGGTGATGCCCACGGGCACCACGTCGTACCGGGACCTGTCGATCGCCGCCAGCACGTTGGACGCGGTGGCGCAGGAGATGCCGTGCTCGCCGGAGCGTCCACCGAAAACTACCGCCACCCGGGGCTTCGCTGCGCCGGACTGTGCCTCAGTCAAGATGACCTCACTACCTTGATAATTGCGCCCTGTTCAGGGTCATTCCTGGGTGGCGCCGCTGACGCCCTCGGCCTTGCGGGGGCGGGACAGCAGCACGCGTGTGATTTCCTTGGGGTCGATTCCGCCGTGGAGGATCGCCAGCACGCCGAAGGTGATGGGCATGTCCACCCCAAGCTTCTTGGCCAAGTGGCTGACCGACTGGCATGACTTCACGCCCTCTGCCGTTCCACCCGTGCGCCGCTGGGCCTCTTCGAGGTTGCAGCCCTCCGCGATCGCGCGCCCAAATCGCTGGTTGCGAGACAACGGCGAGGCACAGGTGGCCACCAGGTCACCCATGCCGGCCAGGCCCGCGAAGGTCTCTCGCTCCGCCCCCATGGCCTCGCCCAGGCGGGTGGTTTCCACCAGGCCGCGGGTGATGATCGTGGCGGCGGTGTTTTGCCCGTACCCCAGTCCGAGCGCCATCCCGGCGGCCAGGGCGATCACGTTCTTCACGGCGCCGCCCAGCTCCACTCCCACCACGTCGGTGTTCGTGTAGGGGCGGAAGTAGGGCGCGGCGCACAGCTGCGCCACCCGGTTTGCCACGGCCTCGTCCTTGGCGGCGATCACGGTGGCGGTGGGCTGCTGCTCGGCGATCTCACTGGCCAGGTTGGGCCCGGAGAGCACCGCCACCTGTGCCAGGTCCACCGCGAGCGCCTGGGCCAAGACCTCGCTCATGCGCAGGTCCGTGCCCAGCTCGATTCCCTTCATCAGGGAGAGCACCACGGTCGTGGGCCCCAGCTTGCCGCGAATGGGGGCCAGCGCCTCGCGGGCGATCTGCGACGGGATCGCCACTACCACCAGCTGGGCGCCCTCCACGGCACCGAGCATGTCCGTGGTGGCACCGATCTTGGGATCCAGCCTCAGCGCCGGCAGGTAGCGCTCGTTGCAGTGGGCGTTGATGGAGGCGACCACCTGCGCGTCGCGCCCCCACATGACCACCTGGTTACCTGCGTGCGCGCACACCTGCGCGAACGTGGTGCCCCACGCGCCCGTGCCGATTACGGCGATGTGACCGTTCATGCTCCCTGCCCGGGTTGCTGGCTGCCCGGCTTTTCGGGCGCAACGATTCGATCCGCCTTGATGCCCGACGCTCCGCCGGTCGCCCCCTCCTGCTCGGCCCGCTTTTCACCGGCCTGCTTGGAGGCCACGGCCTCCGGGGAGGAGGCGGGCACGGACGGGCCGGCCAGTTCGGGGCGCGGCCGGGCAGCGTCGTCGGCCCGCTTGCCCCACGTGTAGGGGGCGGAGTCGTAGCCACCACCGGCCGGCGCGGCGGCCTCGCGTTCCAGGAGTTCGGTGATGTCGCCGCCACGCGACTGCTCGGCAGGCACGCTCAGGAGCGGGTTCCACTGGACGTCGTGCACACGCGGTGAGGTGTCATAGGTGCGGCCGTCGCGGCGCGAATCCCACATCGGCATGGGGGCCTGCTCGCCGCGCAGCTCCTCCACCAGCGAAGTGAGCGCCAGGATGATGCGGTGCGTTGCCTCCTTGTAGGCGGCGGCGTCGGTGCGGCCGTACAGGTCGCTCAGCTCCACCGGCTTGCCCACGCGGGCCACGATGCGCGGGCGGCGCCAGAAGCGCGGCACCCCGCCCTCGCGGCGGTAGAGGGCGTGCGCGCCCCACTGCCCCACCGGGATAACCGGCACGCGGGAGGCCAGCGCCAGGCGGGCGGCGCCCAGCTTCGCGGTCATCGGCCACAGGTCGGGGTTAGAGGTCAGCGTGCCCTCCGGGAAGAGGGCGATCACCTCCCCCTTCTCCAACGCGTTGAATGCCGCCGACAGCGCCTCCACCGCCCGGGCAGAGCCGCGCACCACCGGCACCTGGCCGCTGCGCCGCAGGAAGAAGCTCAGCACGGGGATGCGCCACAGCTCGTGCTTGGCCAGGATGCGCGCCGGGATCTTCTGGTCCAGCAGCAGGTGGAGAAGCGTCAGGCCGTCCGCGTTGGAGACGTGGTTGCCCACCGCCAGGAACGCGCCCTCCTTCGGGAAGTTGTCTACGCGCTGCCAGCGCAGACGGGCCACCGAACGCATCAGCAGGCGCGCAACGGCGCCGGAGACGCGATAGAACAACGGATAACTTCTACCCACAGACTGCCTCGATTTGTTCACTGGTTTGACTCAACGCTCCATGGTGGCGCGCGCGCCCAGGGCGCGCAGCTTGGCGTTGAAATGCTCGTAGCCGCGGTTGATCAGCTCGATGCCGTGCACGCGGGAGGTGCCGGAGGCGGTCAGGGCCGCGATCAGGTGACTGAAGCCGCCGCGCAGGTCGGGCACCTCGATGTCGGCGCCGTGCAGCGGGGTGGGGCCGGAGACCACGGCGCTGTGCTGGAAGGAGCGCTCCCCGAACCGGCAGGTGAGCGGGCCCAGGCAGTTGGGGTAGACCTGGATCTTGGCGCCCATGTCCACCAGCGCGGAGGTGAAACCGAAGCGGTTTTCGTAGACCGTCTCGTGGATGATGGACAGCCCGCTGGCCTGGGTCAGCGCCACCACCAGGGGCTGCTGCCAGTCGGTCATGAAGCCGGGGTGCACGTCGGTCTCGATGGCCACCGCCTGCAGGTCGCCACCCGGGTGGGAGAAGCGGATGCCCTCCTCGGTGACGTCGAAGGCGCCACCGATGTTCCGAAACACGTTCAGGTAGGTCATCATCTCCGGCTGGGTGGCGCCGCGCACCATGATGTCGCCGCCGGTGGCCAGGGCTGCCGCGCCCCAGGAGGCCGCCTCGATGCGGTCCGCGAGCGCGGTGTGCTGGTAGCCCTTGAGTTCCTCCACGCCGTCCACGGTGATGACCCGCTCGGCGGCCACGGAGATGCGGGCGCCCATCTTCTGCAGCACCGCGCACAGGTCCATGATCTCCGGCTCCACCGCCGCGTTCTTCAGCACGGTGCGCCCCTGGGCGCGCACGGCGGTGAGCAGCATCTGCTCGGTGGCCCCCACGGAGGGGTACTCCAGCTCGATGATCGCGCCGCGCAGGCCGTTGGGGGCGGAGATCTCGATGCCGTCGGGCACCTTGTCGATCACCGCACCGAACTCGCGCAGGATGCGCAGGTGGAAGTCGATCGGCCGGTCCCCGATCCGGCAACCACCCAGGTCGGGGATGAAGGCGCGGCCCAGCCGGTGCAGCAGCGGGCCACAGAACAGGATCGGGATGCGGGAGGCACCCACCAGTTCACCCACCTGGGCCACGGCGGCTTCCTTGACGTGGCCCGGGTCCATCCGCAGGACGCCGGCTTCCTCGTCGAAGTCCACCTCCACCCCGTGCAGGCGCAGCAGGTCGCTGACCACGTCCACGTCCCGGATCAGCGGCACGTTTCGCAGCACGGAGGGGCTCTCAGCCAGGAGCGCCGCCACCATGGCCTTGGAGACGAGGTTCTTTGCGCCGCGCACAAAGATCTCGCCAACCAGGGGCTTGCCGCCCTCAACGCGCATGACTGCCATGGCTCTCCTCCCGCAAGTTCTCGAAAAGAGTTTACGTCCCTTGCCCCCGCACTCGTCACACATACCGGCGGGCCGTGGGCAACCGCGAGGTGTTATCCATACGTCAGTCATTGGATGGTGCCTGGCATGGTCATTCGAGCTAGGCTCGCCCTTGGTCTATCGGAGGGAAGGGTATTGCAAGCTAAGCCGATTGGCGCTGCTCGAAACGGCAAGCCCTCCACCTCCGCAGGTGTGCCGCGAAGCCCCGGCAAGCGCCACCTTGCGCCGCTGGACGGCCTGCGGGCCCTGGCCATCGTCTTTGTGCTTGGCTACCACTTCTTCCCCAAGCTCGCTCCCCAGGGGCGCCTGGGGGTGGACCTGTTCTTTGTACTGTCCGGCTTCCTGATCACCTCGCTACTGCTGGCCGAGACCCAGCGCAGCGGCCGGGTCAACCTGCGGGGCTTCTTCCTGCGGCGCTGGCGCCGATTGGTGCCCGCGCTCGTGTTGGCGGTGGTGACCGTGGTGGGCATGGCGGCCGTGGTGGGCGGCGATGCGCTGCTGGCGGTGCGCCGCCAGACCCTGGGTTCGCTCTTCTTTGTCTCCAACTGGGTGGAGATCTTTGCCGGGGGTTCCTACTACGACCACACCCAGCCGCTGCTGCTGACGAACACCTGGTCGCTGGCGATCGAGGCCCAGTTCTACCTGGTCTGGCCTTTGTTGCTGCTGGGCATCGTCTGGCTGGCCGACCGCCTCATTCGGGCCTTCCCGTGGGCCGCTCACTGGCAGGCCCGCAGGGTGGCTGCGGTCCTGTGCGTACTGATAGCTGCGGCCTCGTTTGGGGCCGGGGTGGCACTGACTTCGGCCGGGGCGGCAGCGTCGCGCGCCTACTTCGGCACCGACACGCACTCCTTTGGCCTGATGCTGGGGGCGGCGTTGGCGCTGCTCAACCGCTCCGGGCTGAGTTCTACGGCCAGAACTTCCAGCGTGCGCGCCACGTGGCGTGGCGTGGCCGGCTGGGTCTCGGTGGTGCTGCTGGTCGCGCTCAGCGCCGGCGTGCTGGCGGGAGTGCCTGGTCTGGCGTGGCTGGTGGCGGACACGCGCGGCATGGGCGCCCTGCTGGTGGCCTCCGTTCTCTCCGTTGGAGTGGTGCAGGCGCTTTTGCCTTCCGCCTCCAGTCACCCGGGCCCGGCCCGCTGGCTGCAAAAGGTGGTGGGTGCGCGCGCGTTGACGTGGATCGGCGAACGCTCCTACGGGATCTACCTGTGGCACTGGCCGCTGTACGTGTTGCTTTTTTACGCCGCCCGCAGGGTGCCTTCGCTTTGGGGGGCACTGGCAGTCAGCCTGGCGTCGGTTGCCCTGGCGGCCCTTTCTTACAAATACGTGGAGGAACCGGTGCGCAACTCGGGTTGGCGCGGCGCGGCCAGGCGGCTATTCACCATGCCGCACAAGGCGTTCTTGGCCTCCGGCCTGGCCATTGTGATCGTGTGCAGCGCGTTCGTGTGGGCGCTGGCCCACCAGCCCGCCATGTCGCAGGCGCAGGCGAGCATCGAGGCGGGCAGGCGCGCGCTCGCCACCGCCACCCCAGCCGCACCTGCCTCCCCGCCGGCCGCCGCGTCCGCTTCTCCCAGCGACGACGCTGCCGCCCCCGCCTCCGCGAGTCCCGAGGCGCCCAGCGAGCCGGCCCCCTCCCCCTCGCCCGTCGAACCGACGCCCACGCCGGTGCCGCCGATCTCCGTGCCGGTGCAGGGGGCCGACGTCGCCGTGGTGGGAGACTCCGTCACCTTGGCCTCCGCGCCCTCGCTGGCCGAGCAGCTGGTGGACAGCGCCATCGACGCCGAGGTCTCGCGCCACTTCCTCTCCGCGCAGGAGATCCTGGCCGGGCTGGACGCCACCTACGGGCAGCGCCCGTTCGTGGTGGTCTCCCTGCTCTCTAACGGCCCGGTTTCCCTGGAGGAGATGGAGGAGTTCCTGGCCTCGCTGGCTCCCGGCCGCCGCCTGGTGCTGGTCACCGCCTACGGCCCGGAGACGGTGGAGTGGATGGCGCCCAACAACCAGGTGGCCCGCCAGTTCGCCGCCGCCCACAAGGACCGCGTCCGTATCGCGGACTGGGACACCGCGATCGCCGCACGCACCGACCTGCTGGCGGACGACCTGATCCACCCCAGCGAGGAGGGCGGCGACGTCTACGCCGCCGCCGTGCAGGCGGCGCTGGACAGCTTCGCCACCCCGGCCCGCTAGCTGGGCCAGCTGGCCGGGTGGCCGACTAACTGAGGCGTGGGGCAAGAAGCCCCTACCAGCGGGCGGGCAACAGCCCGGTCGCACCGCTCAAACGCGGCACCCCCACCACCCCCTACCAGCGGGCGGGCAACAGCCCGGGCGCACCGCTCAAACGCGGCACCCCCACCACCCCCTACCAGCGGGCGGGCAACAGCCCGGGCGCACCGCTCAAACACGGCACCCCCACCACCCCCTACCAGCGGGCGAGCAACAGCCCGGGCGCACCGCTCAAACACGGCACCCCCACCACCCCCTACCAGCGGGCGGGCAGCGTCTTGGGCTTGAATGAGGGCCGGGTGGCCTCGAAGGCGGAGATGTCCGCTTCGTTCTGCAGCGTGATGGCGATGTCGTCTGCGCCCGCCAGCAAGCGCTCGCGCGTGTGGTCGTCCACCTCGATGGGCGCGGCCTGGTCACCAAAGCGCACCTGTCGCTCCACCAGGTCCACAGTCACCTCGGCACCGGGACTGGCCTCCATGTACGCCCACAGGGCGTCGCGGGTGGCCTCGTCGATCAGCGCCACCAGTAGGCCCTGCTTGCCGGCGTTGGAGCGGAAGATGTCCGCAAAGCGCGGTGCCAGCACCGCCTTGAAGCCGTAGTCGCGCAGCGCCCACACCGCGTGCTCGCGCGAGGAACCGGTGCCGAAGTCCGTGTCAGCCACCAGCACCGAACCGGCCCGGTAGGGCTCCTGGTTCAGCACGAAATCCGGCTCCTTGCGCCAGGCGGCAAAGAGGGCGTCGTCGAACCCCGTGCGGGTAATGCGCTTCAGGAACACGGCCGGGATGATCTGGTCGGTGTCCACGTTGGAGCGGCGCAGCGGCACACCGATGCCCGTGTGAACGGTGAACTTTTCCATTTCTTATTCTCCTCGGGCTCAGGCGGGCAGGTCGGACGGGGCGGCCAGGTGCCCCAGCAGGGCGGTGGCGGCGGCAACGGGGGGCGAGACCAGGTGGGTGCGGCCGCCCGGGCCCTGACGTCCCTCGAAGTTGCGGTTGGAGGTGGAGGCGCAGCGCTCCCCCGCCGTGAGCTGGTCCGGGTTCATGCCCAGGCACATCGAGCAGCCGGCGTTGCGCCACTCCGCTCCGGCCCTGATGAAGATCTTGTCCAGGCCCTCAGCCTCTGCGGCCAGGCGTACCTTGGCCGACCCGGGCACTACCAGCATGCGCAGCCCCTCCTTGATCCGCTTACCGTCCAGGATCGCGGCGGCGGCCCGCAGGTCCTCCAAGCGGCCGTTGGTGCAGGAACCCAGGAAGACCGTGTCTACCTTGATGTCCTTCATCCGCATGCCCGGGCGCAGGTCCATGTACTCCAGCGCGCGGCGGGCGGCGGCGCGGTCCGTCTCGTCTTCGAAGGACTCGGGGTCCGGCACCGTCTGGTGCAGCGGCACGCCCTGCCCGGGGTTGGTTCCCCAGGTCGCAAAGGGCGTGATGTTTGCGGCCTCGAGCACCACTTCGGTGTCGAAGACGGCGTCGTCATCCGTGCGCAGCTCGCGCCACGCCGCCACGGCGGCGTCCCAGTCCTCCCCCTGCGGGGCGTGCGGGCGCCCCTTGAGGTAGGCGAAGGTGGTCTCGTCGGGGGCCACCATGCCGGCGCGGGCACCGGCCTCGATGGACATGTTGCAGACGGTCATCCGCTGCTCCATCGTCATCTCCTCAAAGGCCTGCCCCCGGTACTCGATCACGTGGCCCGCACCGCCACCCGTGCCGATCTTGGCGATCACGGCAAGGATGACGTCCTTGGCCGTGGTGCCCTCCGGCAGGGACCCGTTGACCGTCACGCTCATGGTCTTAAAGCGCTTCAGGGGCAGCGTCTGGGTGGCTAGCACGTGCTCGACCTCGGAGGTGCCGATTCCCATCGCCAGGGCGCCGAACGCACCGTGCGTGGAGGTGTGGGAGTCGCCGCACACCACGGTCATGCCGGGCTGGGTCAGGCCAAGCTGGGGGCCCACCACGTGCACGATTCCCTGCTGCGCGTCCCCCAGGGAGTGGATGCGCACGCCAAACTCGGCGCAGTTCTTCCGCAGCGTCTCAATCTGCAAGCGGGAGATCGGGTCAGCGATGGGCTGGTCGATGTTCTGCGTCGGGGTGTTGTGGTCCTCCGTAGCGATGGTCAGGTCGGGACGGCGCACCGGCCGCCCCTCCATGCGCAGGCCATCGAAAGCCTGCGGGGAGGTGACCTCGTGAACCAGGTGCAGGTCGATGTAGAGCAGGTCGGGCTGGCCCTGCGCACCAGCGCGCACCACGTGTTGCTGCCACACCTTTTCTGCGAGCGTCTTGCCCACCGAACACCTCCACAGGTCCGTGAATAGAAATTCACTCCACCGATTGCTTGCATCTCAGTTACTGAGATGGCAATATCATCTCATGGACGAGACGAACTCTTCAAGTGGAATCGGAGTGCTGGACAAGGCCGTGGCCTTGCTGGACGCCCTTGAGGGCGGCCCCGCCACGCTAGCTCAGCTTGTTGCAGCAACCCACCTCACCCGACCCACCGCCCACCGCCTCGCGGTGGGACTTGAACACCACCGCCTAGTGTCGCGGGACTCCCACGGCCGCTTTGTACTGGGTCCCCGCCTGGCGGAGCTTGCCGCAGCCGCTGGAGAGGATCGCCTCCTGGCCTGCGCCGGCCCCGTCCTGGCCATGCTGCGCGACCACACCGACGAGTCCGCACAGCTCTACCGCCGGCAGGGAGACCACCGCATCTGCGTGGCCGCAGCGGAACGCCCCTCCGGCCTGCGAGACTCCGTGCCCGTGGGTGTCACCCTGTCCATGCTGGCCGGCTCCGGCGCCCAGGTACTGCTGGCCTGGGAGGACCCCGACCGCCTGCACGCCGGACTCAAGGGAGCATCGTTCACCGCCACCACCCTGTCCGGGGTGCGCCGGCGCGGCTGGGCCCAGTCCGTCTCGGAGCGCGAGGCCGGCGTCTGCTCCGTCTCCGCCCCAGTGCGAGGCAAGGGCGGACGCGTCATCGCCGCCGTCTCGATATCTGGACCCATCGAGCGCATGGGCCGCCAGCCCGGGCGCATCTACGGCGAGATGGTGGCCGCCGCCGCCAACCGGCTCTCAGAGCTACTGGTCCAGGCCGGGCACTGATCGGCGCGCCTAGCCGCTACGCCCACCTGAGTTTTCGCCGGCGCGCGACGGCGCGCCCGTAAGCGTCCATGACCCACCGCAAAGCCTCATCCTGCGAATACGGGATGGGGCTTTGCCGGTTGTTCCGCTTCAGCCTGTCCAAAAGCTCCGGCCGCGCCAAGAGCGCGGCCAGGTGATCCGCCAGCTCCGCGTCGCTCCCGGCCAGCAGGCCGTGCTCGCCATGCGTGATGAAATCGTCCATCCCGGTGCCCGCGCGGCCCACCACCGCCAGGCCCGCAGCGCGCGCCTCCAACGGAGAAAGACCAAAGGCCTCGTCCAACCGGGCGGTGAGGTAGACATCGCAGTCGCGGTAAAGCGCGGCCAGGTCGCCGCGGTCCACCCGCCCACGCAGCTCAATCAACCCCCGCTCGTCGTGACGGGCAAGCCGAGCACGCAACGCCCCCAGCTCGGGGCCGTCGCCGCAGAGAATGAACCGCGCCCGCGCGCCAGGCACGCGCCTGGCCGCCTCCAGGAAAGCCGCAGCCATCACCTCGGGACGCTTCGCCTTCACGATCCGCACGGCGCTAACCACCGTCACCACCCGCTCGCCGGCGGAAGCACCGGGCGGCGGCGCGGCAACGTCGTCCCCCTCACTCGCCCCAATCCAGGCCGATAAATCGATCGCGTTCGGCAGCACGCCAACAGACTTCGCGCCGCACAGCTCAACCCGCCCAGCGGCCAGGCCGGAAACCGCCGTCAGCTCGGCGCCGCGCTCCTGCCACCTACGCACCCACCCCAAGCGAGCAGCCACGCCGGCCACCCGCATCGGCACCGTGCTGTGCCACGTCACCAGCACGGGGATCCCCAAGCAAAGAGCGGCCTCGATGCCCGGCCAAGCAAACACGCTGATCACGCCGGCGTGCACGTGGACGACGTCCGGCCGCAGAGCGCCCAGCTGCGCCCTCAGGCGCCGGAACGCAAACGCCGCCGCCGGAAAGCGCCTCGGCAGGGGCGACGTTACGCGCACCACCTCGAACGGATCGGGCCAGCGCGCGCCGGCCACACCATCGCGGTCGGGAGTCGCGGTCAGCACCGTCACCTCGTGTCCGGACGCGTGCTGGGCGGTGGCTAGCTCCCGCACCAGCGTCTCGATGCCGCCCAACCGGGGCGTGTAGCAGTCGCTAATGTGCACAATCCGCATGAGTCGAAGTGTTGCACACGCGCCACGGGAGCTGGCCGGAAACAGGGTTAGTGGCCCGGAGACGAAAGCGGCCCGGAGAAAACTCCGGGCCGCCTCAATTTGTAGCCCCGACCGGATTCGAACCGGCGCCGCCGCCTTGAGAGGGCGGTGTCCTAGGCCGCTAGACGACGGGGCCACTCGCTTGCGCGAACAGGTGAAACATTAGCGACCCGCACGGGGCCAGCGCCAATCGAACGCCCGTGAAATGACACACAGGCCCAGCGGGTGGGGGCGGGGCTGCGGGGCGGCGGGGATGCGGGGCGGCGGGTAATCCACGCGGGCGGAGACTCGCGTAACGCGCTCGCTGCTCGTGCGAGGCGCAGCCATCGGGCTTGCGCAAACGATCGCGCCTTTGCCCGACCAGTTGAGCCTTTGTGGCTCCTCCTGAGCCCTAATGTGACCTCTTGATGCGCTACGACACGTCCTAAGGGCTCAGGAGCTGCAACAAAGACGCATCCGCTGCACGAACGGCTCAAGAGGTACAAGAAAGACGCAACTGTTTGCGCAACCTACTCCAGCGCCCGCCTCCCGGAGGCGGGCGCCGCCACACCGCTCAGGACACGCCCACCGCAGCCGGAGCATTGGTGTGGGCACCTTACTGACGGGCGTCAGCGTCGCCCCTGAATCCCGTCAGTCTCGCCCGGCCCGGCACACTCCGGGGACCACGCCGGCCCGCCCCGGGTACCGGAGCTCCTGGCGGACTGGAACGACCACCTCGCGAGCTGAACCGACCACCCCGGGGACTGGGCCGGGCACTGTTGCGCAAACGGTTGTAGGGTTTCCCGACCTTTTGAGCTCTTGGTGCAGCTGTTGAGCTTTTGGTGCACCGATTGAGGGGTTACCCGGCCGGGTAAGCCTACGACTGGTTCACTAAGCCCACGAGAGGTGCACCAACCCTACGAGAGGTGCGCTAAGCCCTCGATCGCTTGCGCACACCCGCACCAACGGCGAGCATCGACGCCGCCTAACGCGACCACAGCGCCCATCCCCGGCCCCCCAAGCTCGCAAATGCTGCAACGGGGTACATCCGACCGACCGGTGCCACGCCCCCAAGCGGTCGGATGTACCCCGACCGCACGCTTGTACGCTCGGGGGCAACCCGCAGCGGCCACCAAGGAACGCCGGCACGACAACCCGACGGTGGGCGGAACGTCGGCCACCACGGGCGGCCCCCACGGGGATCGGCGTGTTACCGGGCGGCGAGTGGAACGTCGGCCACCCAGAACGCCGGCGCGAAAACCCGACGGCAGGCGGAACGTCGGCCACCACGGGCGGCCAAGCCGGGCGGCCGCGCTCCCAGCCCTTAGCGCCCGGCCTATTCCCATTTCCCCTACCGTTGGAGACGGCGGGACAGGCCCGCTACCGAACGTGAAAGCGGCCCGGAGGAAAACCTCCGAGCCGCTTCGATTTGTAGCCCCGACCGGATTCGAACCGGCGCCGCCGCCTTGAGAGGGCGGTGTCCTAGGCCGCTAGACGACGGGGCCACTTGGCTCTTTCGAGCCGCGCGATTTAACTCGCGAGCTGGGGTACCAGGACTCGAACCTAGACTAACTGAACCAGAATCAGTCGTGCTGCCAATTACACCATACCCCAAGGGTTTTGACTCTCCCAGCCCGACATAAGCCCGGCTGCGAGCGCCGGATGTGAACGTTACACGAGGGGTGCCGATCCCGGCAAATCCCCGGGGAGTAATCCGCGCCACCTTCCCGCGCACGCTGCTCGCCACGCGACACCATTCACCGCAACCGGTAACGCCGCCCGCCAGAGCACGGCCCGCCACTATGGCCGACGTCCCTCCCGCCGCAGCCACCAAACACCCAAGCCCGCCACGCCACCACGGCGGGCGCAGACCGGCCCCAACAACACACCCAGCCGGACGCACCTTCCCACCCCACCCCGCGCCCTCGCCCCCGAACCTCGCCCCACCCGCCACCAGCAGCTCTCGACCCGCACCCGACCCCAAACGCCCCTTTACCCCGCGCCACGAGCCCCGGCCACCACCCAGCGCCCCTACGACAGGGGCGCTCGCGCCCCACCCCACCCCCGCACGCCCAGCGATAGATAGCGCAAATCACCGCGTGGCAACCGACACGCCGCCGCGAGCGCCCCGATTTGCGCGAGACGCGCCACAGTCGTCAGACATCTGTCACATATTCCGAGAAATCTCGGTAAACGGACAGCTTTACCGGTTAACTAGCGCACGGCTGCCGCTCACGAAAGGAGTAATCATGCGCCGCCCTCGCCGGTCCCTGCTGGCCCCCATTTCGCTCTCAATCGGCTTGATTCTGCCAGCGACATTGGCCAGTCCTTCCTTGGCTACCGAGTCCCCCCTCCCACTGGCGGGAGAGCCCGCCACTTCCTCCCCGCCCCTTTGGACCGACACCGGGAGCGCGGACGAGGACGAGGACGGCGAACTGCGCAGCCTGCTGATTCCGGCGCTTCCCCCGCAAGACCCACTTCCCGGCTCCGGCTCCCCGGATGAGCCTGCCCCCTCCCTACCGCCGCAGGCCCCCGACCCGGATGAGCCGGCCCCCTCCCTACCGCCGCAGGCCCCCGACCCGCTCGGTCCCAACGAGTTCGTTCACCCGTGCAATCGGGCGATCGTCCCCACGTGTTCCTTGCAGGAGTCCACTTACGTGGATCTGGGCCTGGAGTTGGGCCCCGGCCCCCGCGCCCGCGTGCCGGTGCGGCTGGTCCAGAACCAGGTCCGCGCGCAGGCGATGAATGAGATGCGCGCGATGCGCACCAGGATGTGGGCCGCCAACCCGCCCTACAACGGCCGCCCACTGCGCACAGTTCTTGCCGAGCATGGCATCACTTCCGCCCAGGCGTTCGCCAACCAGCCCCAGTGGGACAACGACGCGGAGCGAATCTCCATCCAGCGCGCCGCAGAGCAGAGCATTAGCGGCATCACCCACGACCGCCCCTCCGGGCACAGCATCTTTGCTCTCGGGGTGAGCGGCGGGCAGGGCTTGGGTTCTGAGAACCTCGCGTGCGCGGAGGGGTTCATGACCAGCGCGCAGGGCATGAGCCAGTTCGAGGCGGAGCTGGCTGACCTGATTCGCCACAACGGCAGCTTCAACACCGCGACCGGTCACCTGCATACGCTGCTCAACCCGACTAAGGTCCGCCACGCCTTCTCGCTGACCGACCAGACCCATTTCACGAACCACAGCGTGCGCGCGCAGGGCAACACCTCGCCGGCCCCGGTCGGGGATGGCTGCTATTCCTTCGACGTCCCGCTGCCCTCGGGCACTGCGGTCAAGCTCTCTGACCCGGGTGTGCTGGGCGTGGGCGACACCGCAACGCTGCTGCCTACCGGGGTCTTCAACAAGCGCGAGCTGGTCATGGTGGGCACGTTCTCTTCCTCGGCTCCTGACGTCGTCCAGGTGGACCAGCAGACGGGCGAGATGCGGGCCAAGGCGCCCGGGTCTGCGGTGATCACCTTCCGCACGGCGGGTGCGGACAGCGTGCACACTCGGACGATCACGGTTTCCGCCGGCACCGTGCCGACGCTGAAGCTGGCCGGCCGGCGCGCCCTGTTGCCCGGCTTGGACGACGTTGCCGTGGTGAGCGCCACCGTGAACGGCGCCGAGACTCAGGTGACCGGCCGTTTTTCCACGGACGCGCCGGAGATCATCGCGGTCGACCCGGTTTCGGGCGTCTACCGTGGCTTGACCCCGGGCAAGGCGCGCGTGATCTTCACGGCCGTCCCGAGCGGCAGGGTCACCTCCATGGAGGTGCGGGTTGAGCAGGTCAAGCGTTATTCGTGGACGTGGTCTGCCAGCAACGCCGGCTCGTCCGGCACCCTGGTGGTGCGCTTGGCTTCGGCCAACCTGAACGAGGTGGTGCCGGGCAAGTTCGTGGTTGCCCCGGAGTCTTTCGGTAAGGCGACGATTGATCTCGACACGGGTTCCTTCCACCTGAACAACACCGGCAAGGTCTGGTTCGAGTATTCCGTTCCGGGCACGGACATCTTCAAGCGCATCGCTATCGACGTGCAGCCTGGCCTGGAGCTGACCGGCCCGAACGTGGTGAAGGTGGGCCAGAGTATCAAGCTCAAGCGCGCCCTGAATCAGGGGCCGGGTTACGAGGTCGGGGAGCTTACCTCTTTGACGCCTCAGCTGCTTGAGGTGCACAACACCGACCAGGTGCGGGGCTTGGCTCCGGGTAGCGGCCGGGTGCGCTTGTCCTATTCGTCGTGGTGGGTGGATTTCGACATCCGCGTGGAGCCCGGCCCGGGCGGCAATCCTGTATTGCCCACGCCGTCGAATGGTCCGGCCACGCCTTCCGCGCAGCCTTCGGTTTCGGTTTCGCCTACGACGTCGCCCTCTAACCCGTCCGTTCCCTCGGCGCCCTCCACGCCATCCGCCACACCGTCCGCCTCGCCAAAACCGCCGGCGCCCACCGACGCACCGGCCAACCCCAGCACCGCCCCTACCGCCTCGCCAAAACCGCCGGCCCCCACCGGCGCGCCGGCCACCCCCAGCACCACCCCTACCGCCAGCGCGCCGGCCACCCCGACGCCGCCCACAGTGACGAGCCGGGTGGTGCGCCTGGCAGGCAACAACAGGGTGGACACGGCCATCGCCGTCGCTCAGGCCCAGGCCCCCGCCAGCACCGCCATCCTGGCCACGGGTAACAGCTACGCCGACGCGCTGAGCGCCGCCGGGCTCTCCCGGGTGCTGGACGCGCCGATCTACCTGACGGCGAGTTCCTCCGGCCTGGAGAGCCAGGTGGTGGCCTCGATGCGCCGGCAGGGCGTGCGCCACGTGGTGATCCTGGGAGGGCACGGCTCGGTGCCGCTCGCGGTGGAGCGCACCGTGCTGAACTCCGGCATGACCGTTGAGCGCATCGCGGGCGCCAGCCGCACGGACACCTCGCTGCGGGTGGCCCAGCGCGCGATCAGCGTGAACGGCGCGGCCGTGAAACGAGTCTTCGTCACGGATGGAACCAACTTCCCTGATGGTCTGGCCGCGGGGGCAGCGTCGGCCAATGCGCAGGCAATCACGGTGCTAACCAATGGGTCCAGCCTGCCCGCCGCCACTGCCGCGTTCCTGCGGGAGCAGTCCCGGTTCCGGGCGGTGGACGTGCTGGGCGGCAAGGCCAACACGGCCCTGCAGCAGGCCTCTGTGCAGCCGGCGAAGCGGTTCCTGGGGGCGTCGCGCTACGAGACGGCCTACCGGGTGGCAAAGGCGTTTGCCTCCCCCGCCGCCCCCAATCGGGCCATCCGCGTGGTGATCGCCAACGGCAACCATTTCGCTGACGCGTTGGCGGCCTCGGCGCTGACGGCCCGTGAGGGAGGGGTGCTGCTGTTGAGCACGGCGTCGACGCTGGAGGGCTATGCCGCGTCCTACCTGATGCAGCTCTCCGGCCCCGTGCACGCCTACCTGGCAGGGGGTGAAAACTCCCTTTCCACCCGGGTGGAGAACTCGGTTCGCCTAGCCGTGGACTGATCTCCCGCCCTGGCGGAGGGCCTGCGTTCAAAACCCCAGTCTCGTGCGGGTTTGGGCGCAGCCATGCCAAATACAAGCTGACAGCGCGCCAGAAAGAGCTTGGGGGCGCCCCCACCACGCCCCTCCTGCGGGCCGAGCCACGCCGCCAATCGGCTCACGACGAGCCGACGCGACCCCAGGCCGAGCCCAGCGGTAGGCCGCCCCCTCACCCGCCAAGAAATAACTACAAAATCGAAAGGAGTAACGATGCGCAACAAGAAATTGCCATCCCTACTCGCCGCTTCCATAGCGGTATGTCTCAGCCTCCCGGCCGCACTCGGCAGCGCCGCCGCCTTCGCCCAGGAGCCCCCCACCCCAGACGCCGCCGCGAACAGTTTTGAACAGGTGGACGACGCTGCCCACCAGGCGCCCCTGCTCACCGAGCCGCTCCTCGATGCCGACACCGAGGCAGACCGGGACGGCGCGGGCAACCACCAGTCGAACACCGCCCCCGGGCCAGGCGGGCAGGCCACGCCGCAGAACCTCACCCACCCGTGCTACCAGCCCACTATCCCCAGCTGCACCCTGCGGCAGTCCACCTACGTGGACCTCGGCACGGATCTGGGCACGGGACTGCTTGCGCGCGTCCCCGTCCAGCTACACCAGGACGACGTTCGCGCGCGGGCAATGGACGACTTCCGCAACCTGCGCCGCAGGATGTGGCAGACCAACCCGCCCTACAACGGGCGCCCGTTGCAGACCGTGCTGCGGGAGAAGGGCATCACCAGCGCCGAGCAGTACGCCAGCATGGTGTCTTGGGACAACGACGCCGAGCGCATCTCCCTGCAGCGCGCCGCCGAGCAGGTGCTGAGCGGAATCACCCACACCCGACCGGTGCGCACCAACCTGTTCGGGCTCAAGGTGCTGGGCGGGCAGTCCCTCTACACGGAGAACCTGGCCTGCAGCGTCGGCACGATGACGCCGTTCGCGGGCTTGACCCTGTGGGAGGACGAGCTGATCTACCTGCAGGACGACAACGGCGCGTTCAACTTCCGCACCGGCCACCTGCACACCCTGCTCAACCCGGCCTACACCCACCACGCCTTTGCGCAGAGCGACCAGACCCACTACGTAAACCACTCGGTGCGCAGCGGGGGCAACACCCCGGCCGCGCCCGTGGGCAACGGCTGCTACGCCATCGATGTGCCGATCCCCGGCGACAGCTCCGTCCAGTTCGAGCCGATCAGCACCCTGGGGGTCGGGGAAAAGGCGTTCGCCACCGTCACCTCCTCCTTCAGCACCCGCACCGTTGCCCTCGCCGGGCGCTACACCTCCTCCCGCCCCGACGTGGCCCAGGTGGACGAGACCACCGGCGAGATCACCGCGCTGACCGGCGGGCAGGCAACGATCTCCTTCACCCCCACCAACTCCAGCAACACGGTGACCCAGGTGGTGCAGGTATCCGCCGCCCCCGTCCCGCAGCTCTCACTGGCCGTCCGCAGCGACCTGCTGGAGGGATCGTTCGAGACGCCCGTCGTCACGGCGCTCGTGGACGGACAGGAGGCCTCGGTGACGGGCCGCTTCAGCACCGACGCGCCCAACGTCATCTCGATCGACGCGAACACCGGCCGCTTCCAGGCCGTCTCCCCCGGCCGGGCACGAATCATCTTCACCGCCAGCCCCTCCGGGCGCATCGCCGAAGCGACCGTGAACGTCCACAAGATCAGAACCGTTCGATGGAGCTGGGGCGACAGTGTGGTGGGCTCCACCGGTGTCTTCACCGTCTACGGCAGCTCCGGGGACATCACCGAGCAGCTCTCCGGCGAGTTCAGCCTCGGCACCGACTCCCTCGATCTGCTCACCGTGGACCGCGAAACCGGCGAGTTCCACTTCGTCAAGCCCGGCAAGGCCAAGCTCTTCTTCTCCATCCCGGGCACCATGTTCTTCCGCACCCTAACCGTCCAGATCCGCCCCGGCCTTGAGCTGCGCGGCCCCAGGACCGTCCGCGTCGGTGAGGTCATCAACCTGGTGCGCACGTTCGGCAGCGACGACGACACCCCCTTCGCCACCCTGGAATCCCTCACCCCAGACCTGCTGCGGATCGAGAACTCGAACCAGGCGCGCGGTCTAGCACCCGGCGTCGCGCGCGTGAAGCTCTCCTCGTTCCACTACTGGATCGAAGAGGAGATCACCGTGCTGCCCGCGCTGCCGGGTTCTGAGCCGACCGCGTCGGCGACCGCGTCGGCGTCGGCGACCGCGTCGGTGTCTGCGCCGGCGACTACGCCCGTGGCCCCGCCGGTCAAGCCCTCGGCCACCCCGAGCGCCACCGCAACCCCGAAGCCGTCGGCCTCCGCAACCGCGAAACCGTCGGCCTCCGCTACCGCAAAGACGTCCGCCACCGCCAAGCCGAGTGCTTCCGCCTCGACCTCGGCCTCGGCGACCCCGCCGGTCAAGCCCTCGCACACCCCGAGCGCAACCGCCACCGCGAAGCCCTCGGCCTCCGCCACTGCGAAGCCGACCGCCACCGCAAAGCCGTCGGCCTCCGCCACTGCGAAGCCGACCGCCACCGCCAAGCCCTCGGCCACCCCGAGCGCAACCGCCACCGCGAAGCCGTCGGCCTCCGCCACCGCGAAGCCATCGGTCTCCGCCACGGCCAAGCCCCCGGTCAAGCCCTCGGCCGCCCCGAGCGCCACCGCAACCCCGAAGCCGTCGGCCTCCGCCACCGCGAAGCCGACCGCCACCGCGAAGCCGACCGCCACCGCCAAGCCGAGTGCTTCCGCCTCGACCTCGGCCTCGGCGACCCCGCCGGTCAAGCCCTCGGCCACCCCGAGCGCCACCGCAAAGCCGTCGGCCTCCGCCACCGCGAAGCCGACCGCCACCGCCAAGCCCCCGGTGGCGCCGCCTCCGCCGCCGAAGGTGGAAAGCCAGGTAGTCCGGCTCTCGGGCTCCGACCGCGTCGCCACGGCAGTCTCGATCGCGCAGGCACAGGAAAGCTCGGAGGTCGCCCTCCTGGCAACGGGTAACAGCTACGCGGACGCGCTGAGCGCTGCGGGCCTGTCGCGGGTACTGGACGCGCCGATCTACCTGACGGTCAACCGCTACGCGCTCGAGCCGAGCGTGCTGAACTCGATGCGCACGCAGGGGACACGGCGCGTGGTCATCCTGGGCGGCAACGGTTCTGTGCCTGCCGGGGTGGAGGCCAGCCTGCGCCGCGCCGGGATGGGCGTGCAGCGCATCGCGGGCTCTGACCGGTTCGACACCTCAATCCAAATCGCTCAGCAGGCCCTGGCGGTGAGCGGTTCTAGCATCGAGCGGATCTTCGTCACCGACGGCAACAACTTCCCCGACGGCCTGGCAACGGGCGCGGCCTCTCACAACGCCCGGGCGATCACCGTGCTCTCGCGCGGCACCACCCTCCCGGCCGGGACGGCGGCGTTCCTGCGGCAGCAGAGCAGCCAGCGAGCGATTGCGGTCCTGGGTGGGGGCGCGCAGACCGCGCTACGCAACGCACGCATCCCGATGTCCCAGCACTTCGTGGGCTCCTCCAGGTATGAGACCGCCTACCTGCTGGCCACCGCGTTCCCGCCTGCGCAGGTCTCCGCCTCGCACCCGGCCCGGGTGGTGATCGCAAACGGCAACAACTTCGCCGACGCCCTGGCGGCCTCTGCCCTCACGGCCCGCAGCGGTGGCGTGCTGCTGCTCAGCGCCGCTCCCACCCTCGACGGGCACGCCGACCGCTTCCTGCGCAGCCTGAAGCGACCGGTCCACGCCTACCTGGTGGGCGGGGAGAACTCCCTGTCCAACCACGTGGAGAACACGGTGCGCCAAGCTATCCGCTAATCCGCGTAGGTGAAGCAAGGGGGCGGGAGGAGAGCAACAGCTCTCCTCCCGCCCCTCAGCTCACGCATCAGAGAGATGCAGCCAGCGCCTCCAGACGGGAAACGCAGACATCCTTGCCCAGGACCTCCATGCACTCAAACAGCGGCGGGGAGACCTGACGGCCCGTGATCGCCACGCGCAGCGGACCGAACGCAAAGCGCGGCTTGATGCCCATCTCGTCCACCAGCACGGCCCGCAGAGACTCCTCCAGGCGGGCGGCAACGAACTCGCCCTCGCCCAACTCACCGAGCGCACGCAGGGAGGCCGCCAGCACCTCGGCCGCCTCCGGGCGCAGCTTGGCGCGAGCGTCGTCCTCCACACTCACCGGGCCGTCGGTGAACAGGAAGCCCACCATGCCGGGCACCTCACCGAGCAGCTGGACCCGGGACTGCACCAACGGAGACACGGCAGACAGGATCTCCCGCTCACGCTCACTCAGGTCGGCGAAGCAGGGGGCGGCCACGAGGCCAGCGTCGTGCAAGTAAGGCACGCAACGGTCGCGGAAATCATCCTCATCCAGGCGGCGCAGGTGCTCGGCGTTGATCGCGATGCACTTCTTGGGGTCAAAGCGGGCCGGGTTCGGGTTGACGTCGTGCACGTCAAACGCCGCCACCATCTCCTCCATCGAGAACACGTCGTTGTCCGGGGAGATGGACCAGCCCAGCAGCGCCAGGTAGTTGGTCAAGCCCTCCGGGATCATGCCGCGCTCGCGGTGCAGCAGCAGGTTCGACTCCGGGTCCCGCTTGGAGAGCTTCTTATTGCCCTCGCCCATCACGTAGGGCAAGTGACCAAACTCCGGCACCCCCTTCGAGATGCCCAACTCCACCAGAGCGCGGTGCAGCACGATCTGGCGAGGCGTGGAAGAAAGCAGATCCTCGCCGCGCAGCACGTGGGTGATCTCCATCAGCGCGTCGTCAATCGGGTTGACCAGCGTGTAGAGCGGCTGGCCGTTACCGCGCACGATCGCGTAGTCCGGCACGCTGCCCGCCTTAAACGTGATCTCGCCGCGCACCAGGTCGGTGAACGTGATGTCCTCATCGGGCATGCGGATACGCAACACCGCCTCGCGGCCCTCGGCACGGTAGGCGGCCTTCTGCTCCTCGCTCAGGTCGCGGTCAAAACCGTCGTAACCCAGCTTCGGGTCGCGCCCGGCGGCGCGGTGACGAGCCTCGATCTCATCCGGGGTGGAGAAGGACTCATACGCGTAGCCGCCCTCCAGCAGCTTGGCTGCCACGTCCTTGTAAATGTCCATGCGCTGCGACTGACGGTAGGGACCGTGCGGGCCGCCCACGTCGATGCCCTCATCCCAGGTCAGGCCCAGCCAACGCAGGGAGTCCAGGATGGCCGCGTAGCTTTCCTCGCTGTCGCGCGCTGCGTCCGTGTCCTCGATGCGGAAAACAAAGGTGCCCCCAACGTGCCTGGCGTAGGCCCAGTTGAAGAGGCAGGTGCGCACCATGCCCACGTGCGGGGTGCCAGTGGGAGATGGGCAGAAACGAACGCGAACCGGAGAAACTGCTGCAGTAGTCATGATGGGGATAAGTCTATGACCGCTGCCGCCCAGGTGGGATACAGGCGCCGGTCAGCGGCTCAGTTCAAATCTCGCGCCTCGCGGGGCCCGCCAACCCGGGCCTGGGGGCGAAGGGGCCGCCCTGGCCGGACTGCTCGGTGAAGCGACCCAGCCAACCCGGGCCTGGGGGCGAAGGACTTCGACGCCGGGCCAGTGATCGTTGCGCAAACGGTTGTAGGGTTTCCCGACCTCTTGAGCTCTTGGTGCAGCTGTTGAGCTTTTGGTGCACCGATTGAGGGGTTACCCGGCCGGGTAAGCCTACGACTGGTTCACTAAGCCCACGAGAGGTGCACCAACCCTACGAGAGGTGCACTAAGCCCTCAATCGCTTGCGCACACCCGGCACCTACGGCGAGCACCGGCGCCCCATCGAGGCCCACAGCACCCATCCCCGGCCCCCAAGCTCGCAAATGCTGCAACGGGGTACATCCGACCGACCGGTGCCACGCCCCGAGCGGTCGCATGTACCCCGACCGCACGCTTGTGAGCTCGGGGGCACCCCGCCGCCGCCGTCACACCCGCCGCCGCCGTCACACCCGCCGCGGCCGCACCCACCCCAACCGCACTCCCGCAGCGGCCACACCCGCACCCAACCGCACGCCCGCACGCCCGCGCCTACCAGCCCCAGCGGCCCCGGACACGCCCAACCCCGCTGTGCGATTTCACACCAGGTCTCTGTGGATATTCCTAGTCCCCAAAATCGCACCCCCAGTAGCCTGGAAGCATGAAACGTTCTCTGATTGCCCTGGCGGCGAGCGCCGTCCTGCTCCTGTCTGCCTGCTCCAGCCAGGGGGACAACACGCCTGATGCGACTGCGGCTGCCCCGTCCGCCGCCGCTTCTGAGGCCGCCTCCGAGTCCGCCTCTGCTGCCCCCGAGGTCTCTACCACGGAGGCGGCGTCCGAGTCCGCTTCCGCTGAGGCCACGCAAGGCGCTGCCGCTGCCGGCGAGCTGGCCCTGGCCGTCCCGGAGGTGGACGGTTTCACCCCGCTGGCTATCGAGCCGCCCAAGAAGATCTCTTTCAACACCCCGTCGGGTTGCCTGGTGGCGACCGGTGTGGATGCCCCGCCGCCGTTCGAGGGTGCCACCGACCGGGCCGCCTCCGAGCACGCGTTGGAGCACATCGCTGAGGCCATCGGTGGCGGCACTGTGGTGTCCAAGGACGCGATCCAGGAGGTGAAGATGGCTGATGGCACCCAGATGCTCATGCGCTCCGTGACCCTGGAGAAGGACGGCCTCCAGGTTCCGATGGTTATTGGTATCCGCATCGACGTGGAGTCGAACAAGGCGATCCACTTCCTGGGCGCGTGCCAGGACAAGTCCGCCTTCGACGTCACCGAGGCGACTACCTTTATTTCTTCCCTGCGCTTGGAGTCCGGCAACCCCGGTTCTCTCTGATTCTGACTGCCGGGCGTGCGCCTGGCTAGTTGCCTGGACGGCGCGGTTGTGTTCTTGCACGGCCGCGCCGTCCGCCTTTTTGCGTCGCCTGAGCCTCTAGTCTTGTGGGCATGAGTTTTGCGCCAGTTGCACGACGCCGCCGTCATGCCGCCCTCCTTGCCAGTGCCGCCGCGTGTACCGCCTTGCTTGGGGCTTGTGCTTTTCCGTCCGCCGGGTCTGCCGGCTCTGCCGGTTCTCAGCAGGCGGCCCAGGTGGAGGCGCCGCCGCTGACGCTGGTGCGGCCGGAGTTGGAGGGCTGGAACACGTTGCAGGAGAACAACGCGTCCTTCGAGCTCTCGGGGCCGTCCTCCTGCCACTACGTGGGCACCGCGTTCAAGTTGGACACTGATCTGCCTGCGGACTCTGATGAGTCCGCCACGCTCGCCTACCTGGACAAGCAGCTGGAGCGGATCAATCAGCAGGCGGAGCTGAAGGAGCGCAGCGAGCCGCGCGCGATGAGGGGCGCGGATGGCACCGAGTTCATGGCGGTGGAGTTCATGAACCGGCCCCGGCTCACGTCGAAGTCTTACGGGGCGATCGCGGCGCGCGTGGACGTGGAGTCCGGTTCGATGCTGGTGGGGCTGGCGGTGTGCGACGCCATGGATTTTGCTCCCACGGAGTGGAAGGACTTCGTGGGTGGCCTTCGCGTTGCTGGTGGCGAGGCTGGCGGGCTATGAGCGTGTTCGATGATGTGACGCGCCAGGAGCGGGAGCGGGATGCTTCCTTGAAGTGGTCGCGCACCCCGGGCGCGATTGGGGCGTGGGTGGCGGAGATGGACTTCCCTGCCCCGCCGCCGGTGCTAGCGGCGGCGGCCGCCCGCGTGACTAGCGCCCACCTGGGCTACCCCACGCCCGCTGAGACCGCCGAGCTGCGCTCCGCGACGTGCGATTTTGTGCGGGACACCTTCGGTTGGCAGATCGAGTGCTCGAACGTCTACTTGGCGGCCGACGTCCTGTCCGGTCTGGTGGAGATGATTCGGCGCCTGACCCGCCCGGGTAGCGCGGTGGTGGTCCCCACGCCGGCGTACATGCCGTTCCTGACGCTGCCGGCCACGGAGGGCCGCGAGGTGATCGAGGTGCCCTGCTCCCCGGATGAGTCTGGCGTGTACCGGCTGGACCTGGAGGGAATCGAGGACGCGCTTAAGGCGGGGGCGGGCCTGGTGGTGCTGTGTAACCCGTGGAATCCGGTGGGGCGGGTGCTGTCCCGCACCGAGTTGGAGGCGTTGCGCGACGTGGTCAGCCGCTACGACGCGCTGGTCTTTGCCGACGAGATCCACGCCCCGCTGGTCCACTCCCCCAGTGCCGGGGCGGGCCACGTGCCCTACGCCAGCCTGCCGGGGGCGGCCGCGCACACGGTCACCGCGCTGGCGGCTACCAAGGCGTTCAACATCCCGTCGCTGCGCTGCGCCCAGCTGATCGTCACGGACGCGAACCTGGCCGGGCGGTTTGCGACCTCGCTGCACCTGCTCGCCTCGCAGCACTCCCCGGTGGGGGCGGCCGCGAGCGCGGCCGGCTACAGCCGCGCTCGCGGCTGGCTGGCCTCCCTGAACGACTACCTGGCGGGAAACGCCCGTGTCTTTGCCCGCGAGCTGGGGGCCTGCCCCCTGCTGCGCACCTTCCCCATCGAGGGCACCTACCTGGCGTGGGTGGACGCCACCGCGCTGGCCCAGCTGCTGCCCGAGGGCAGAAGCGTCCACGACGTGGTGGTCAAGGAGGCCCTGGTGGACGTGAACAACGGCGGGGCCTGCGGTAGCGCGTACGCCGATTACTTCCGCGTCAACCTGGCCACCTCGCGGGAGCTGGTCACGCAGCTGGCCCGCCAGATCGCCGCTGCGGCCAACGCCTACGCCCAAGCGGGCTGATCTCCCCCGCCCGCCAGCCGCCGGCCGCTGCCCTGCGCCCGTCTGCCCCAAGCGGGCCCACCAGCCCGCCGCCGCCCCTTCCCTTCCCGCGCCGTTACAGCGCGATCACGGGGTTGGAGAAGGAACCGATCCCGGAGACCTCCACGTCCACGCGCTGCCCGGCCTTGACGCGGGCGGCCGGGGCGGGCGCGCCGCACAGCAGCACGTCCCCGGGCAGCAGGGTCATGACGGCAGAGACCTCCGCAACGACGCGGGCGGCGTCCCAGGCGGCGTCGGCCATCTTGGCCTCGCTGACCACCTGGCCGTCCACGTAGGTGCGCAGCACGGCCGCGGCCGGGTCGAACTCGTCGGCCAACGCGATCCACGGCCCGAGCGGGCAGGAGGTGTCCCAGCTCTTGGCGCGGGTCCACTGCCCGTCGGCGTCCTGGGCGGTGGCGCTGGTGAAGTCCGCAGCCGCCGTGTAGCCCAGGATCACGGCGGCCGCGTCGGCCTGCGCCACGTTCTTGCACAGCGACTTGATCACCACAGCCAGGTGCGTCTCCACGTGCAGCTCGCCCGCCCACGCCGGCGGGTTTACCGGCACGTCGGGCCCGATCACGGCGGTGTTCGGCTTGGCGTACAGGAAGGGGGCGGCCGGGGCGGCAGCGTCGTCCACCGGGAAATTGCCGGCCACGCCGATCACCTTCGAGCGCGGGATCACGGGCGAGAGCAGGCGGACCTCGTCCACGCTGGTGATCTCACCGCGCGGCTTGGTGCCGCCGAAAAGGGGGTCGCCGTCCAGCACCACGATCCGGTCGGAGTCCGGCTCCAGCACGCCGTAGGCGGGAACGTCTGCAAGGGAAAAACGAGCAATGCGCATGGTATGAGGATACGGGCGGCGCGTTCATACCGACGCATGACCTGCAAACCGGCCGCGCCCATTTAGGCTCCCACCATGACAGATTCGATTCCCGCCCCCGGCCCGGTCCCCCCACGGGCCGCCGCGCAGATTGGGACTTCCTTGGTGGACGACGCTGCCGCCCCCACCGCCCCGCCCACGCAGGCCGCCCTCCCGGTGGACCAGGCCGCCCTGCCAGCCCACGCTAATGCCCCGGAGAGCAAGTCGCCGTGGACGCAGAAACCGCGCCCGTGGTGGCCCCAGCTGCGCAAGGGCCCCTACCTGGGCGGCGCGGGCCGCGTGACCGGCCTGGACGCGGCGCGCGGAATCGCACTGCTGGGCATGGTCATCGCCCACGCCGGCGCCATCGACGCGGTGGGCAACACGCCACGCTGGCTGGGTTTTGCGCACGGGCGCGCCTCCATCCTCTTCGCGATGGTGGCGGGCATCTCCCTGGCCATCATCACCGGCGGCACCAGGCCGCGCGAGGGCGAATACTTGCTGCGCGACCGCCTGCGGATCTTCACCCGCGCCGTGGTGCTGCTGGTGCTCGCCTCCGTGCTGGAGACCCTGGCCACCCCCATCGCCGTGATCCTGGGGGCCTACGCCCTCTGGTTCGTGCTCGCCCTGCCGTTCGTGCGGTGCAGCGTGCGCGCCCTCTTGGCCTGGGGGTTCTCGTTCGCCGCCCTTGGTAGCACCGCCATCTTCCTGGTCGAGGAGGCCTCGGTCAGGTTCGGCTACTATCCCGGCGGCTCGCCCGGCAACGGCTTCCTGTCCATGCTCTTCGTCTCCGTCTACCCGGCGGTGGTCTGGATGGGCTTCGTCCTGATCGGCATGGCGATCGGGCGCAGCGACCTGACCAAGCCCAGGGTGCTGCTGGCCTACGGCGTCAGCGGCCTGCTCCTGTTCGCCGCCTTCGCCGCCCCGTTCGTTGCCAAGGACGGCGTCAACCCGCTGCTGCGCATCGACGTCGACAACGGCATTGTTGACCCCTTCGGCAGCTACCCGGGCATCAGCGTCCCGATCCCGCCGCAGCCCTCGCCCGAGCCACTCGGGCCGGACATCCGGGGCCTGGCGGCCGCCACCACCCCGCCCCCCGGGCTCGAGGAGGGCGTGACCGGAAACGACATCACCGCCCCCAGCGACTTCATGTGCATGGAGGACGGCGAGCTCTACCCCTGCACCGGCGAGGAGTTCGGCCGGATCACCACCACCTGGACCGAGGAGGACTGGCGCTACTACGACGGCCTGATGGGGCCGCAGGAGTTTGCCCCCGGGGAGGATTCTTCCTTCTGGCAGCGCTACGTCTCCCACGTCTTCACGATGGACCCCCACACGGGTTCCCCGTTTGAGGCCCTTTCCTCCGGTGGTTTCGCCATGGCCGTGATCGCCGGGTGTGTGGCGATCGGGCGGCGCCTGAAGTACGCGCTGGCCCCGCTGGCCGCGGTCGGCTCCATGTCCCTGACCGCCTACACCATCCACGTGGTAACCACGGCGGTGCTCACCAGCACTGGCTACAACAGCTCCAACGCGCCCCTGATCTGGCAGGCGGTCGGCCTGAGCGTATTCGCGCTGGTCTGGGCGTGGTTCTTCCAGCGCGGGCCGCTGGAGCAGGCCATGGCCTCCTGGGCCGATCGCGGCTCCTCGCTGCCGCGCAGCCGCGGCCGGGACTAGCCGCGCTGCCAAAACGGGGGAAGTCCCGGGACATCGCCGTAGATGTCCCGGGACTTCCTAGTTCCGCGCCCCGGTTGGCGGGGCCGGGTGGGTCTATTCCTTCTCGGCGTGGGTCACCCAGGCGTCGGTGGGCAGCAGGCGGGGCAGGCTCTCGCGGGCGGCCTCGTCGAACACCGGCTCCTCGATTCCCCGGGCACGCTGGGCGCGGTAGTTGCGCACCACGGCCAGCACCCAGGGGGAGAGCACGATGATGGTGAGCAGGTTGAGGATGCCGAGCAGGCCCAGGGCCACGTCGCTCATGGCCCACACGGTCTTCAGGCTGAACACGGTGCCCAGGCCGGCGGCGGCGGTGACGATCACGCCGTTGACCACGTGCAGGTCGCGCTTGCGGGAGAGGAAGTCGATGTTGACCTGGGAGTAGGAGTAGATGCCCAGCAGCGTGGAGTAGGCGAAGATCAGGATGATGATCGCCATCGGGGTGGCGGTCCAGGCGCCCAGACCGGCCCCGATCGCCTCCTGGGTGAGCACCGCGCCCCGGGAGGCCAGGTCCACGCCGGGGGCGTAGATCTCCGGGCCCGCCAACAGGATGGCGATGCCGGTGGTGGTGCACACCAGGATCGTGTCGATGAAGACACCCAGGGACTGGATAAGGCCCTGGCTGACCGGGTGGGCCACGGTGGCGGTGCCGGCCGCGTTGGCGGCCGTGCCCAGACCGGCCTCGTTGCTGAACACGCCGCGGCGGGCGCCGTTGAGGACGGTGGCGAGCACGCCGCCGGCGATGCCGCCCAGGGCCGGGTCCAGCCCGAAGGCGCCCCGGAAGATGTCAGAGAACACGCCCGGGACGGCGGTGATGTTGAGGGCCACGATCACGGCCACGGCGATCATGTAGACCACTGCCATGGCGGGGGCCAGCCACTCGGTGACGCGGGCAACGGACTTCACGCCGCCGATCACCACGGGCGCCACCAGCACCATCAGGCCGATGCCGGTGGCCCACATGGGCACGCCGTGGGTGGCGGAGAAGATCTCTGCCACCGTGTTGGCCTGCACCATGGTGACGCACAGGCCCACGGCGAAGATGAACAGGGACGCGAACACGCCACCTAGTGCCTTCGAGCCCAGGCCGTGCTCCATGTAGTAGGCCGGGCCGCCCCGGTAGGAGCCGTCGCGGTGGCGCACCTTGAACACCTGCGCCAGGGCGGACTCCGCCAGGGAGGTGGCCATGCCCAGCAGCGCCACCATCCACATCCAGAACAGCGCGCCCGGGCCGCCGTAGACCAGCGCGAGGGCCACGCCGGCGATGTTGCCGATGCCGACGCGGGAGGCGATGCCGACCGCGAAGGCCTGGAAGGAGGAGATGCCGTGGGAGGCGCGCCTGCTTCGCATCAGCGCGCGCAGAGCGTCGGGCATTAAGGTGAACTGGCCGCCGCGCATCAGGACGGTGAAGAAGATGCCCACCAGCACCAGTAGTCCCACCAGCACATAGCCGTACAGGTAGTCGTTGATGGCGCCCAGGACTGCGGTGAGGCCGCTGTTTTCCGCTTCCATGCTTGCTCCTAGAAGGGCCTTGCCCCGGCCTGCCTGCCCAGGGCGTGAGGGATAAGGGATTTTCTCCCCTTTTACCCGCTTTTGGGATGGGACGTTCAGCTAGTGAACGCTAATGGGAAAATGGTCTTATGGCTGCGGCACTGAATGAATTGTTGGATGAGCTGATCGACCGGGCGGAGGCCGCCGGCGGGGACGACGCTGCCCAGCCGGCGCCCTCGACCGGGATGCTGGTAAGCGAAGAGGCGTTGGCCGATGCCTTTGCGAGCTGGGCCGCCTCCACCGGTCGCCCGCTCTACCCGCACCAGGAGGAGGCGTTCTTCGAGGTGCTGGCGGGCAGCCACGTCATCGCAGCCACACCTACTGGCTCCGGCAAGTCGCTTATCGCGGCCTCTACTCACCTCTACAGCCTGGCCCGCGACGACCGCACCTACTACACCGCCCCGCTGAAGGCGCTGGTGAGTGAGAAGTTCTTCGAGCTGGTCAACCTGTTCGGGGCGGCGAACGTGGGCATGCTGACCGGCGACACTGCGATCAACGCTGACGCCCCGATCATCTGCTGCACCGCAGAGATCTTGGCGTTGGCGGCGCTGCGCGAGGGCCCGCAGCTGGACGTGGGCACCGTGGTGATGGACGAGTTCCACTTCTACGCCGACCCGCAGCGCGGCTGGGCCTGGCAGGTGCCGCTGCTGTGCCTGCCGCAGGCTCAGTTCGTGCTGCTGAGCGCCACCCTGGGTGAGGTGGACTGGCTGCGCCAGGACCTGGAGCGGCGCACGGGCCGGCCCGTGGCGCTGGTGGAGGGGGCACAGCGGCCGGTCCCGCTGGAGTTCGAGTACTCGCTGGAGCCGATCCAGGACCTTTTGGAGCGGCTGGTGGGAACGGGCCGCTCCCCCGTCTACGTGGTGCACTTTTCCCAGAAGGAGGCGATGGAGCGTGCCCAGGCGCTCACCTCCATCCAGGTCACCAGCAAGGAGCAGCGGGCCAGGATCGCCGCCGAGCTGGAGGGCTACCGCTTCAACACCGCCTTCGGTCGGGTGTTGTCCAAGCTCTTGCGCCTGGGGATCGGCGTGCACCACGCGGGCCTGCTGCCGCGCTACCGCCGCCTGGTGGAGCGCCTGACCCAGCAGGGCCTGCTGCCGGTCATCTGCGGCACGGACACGCTGGGGGTGGGAATTAACGTGCCCATCCGCACGGTGGTCTTCACGGGCCTGACGAAGTTCGATGGGCAGTCCTCCCGCCACCTCACCGCCCGGGAGTTCCACCAGATCGCCGGGCGGGCCGGGCGCGCCGGCTTCGACACGGTGGGTTACGTGGTGGTCCAGGCTCCCGAGCACGTCATCGAAAACGCCAAGGCGCTGGCCAAGGCCGGGGACGATGAGAAGAAGCGCCGCAAGATCGTGCGCAAGAAGGCCCCAGAGGGATTCGTCAACTGGACGGACAAGACCTTCGAGCGGCTGCGGGATGCCGCCCCGGAGAAGTTGAGTTCCCAGCTGCAGATCACGGCGGCGATGATCCTGTCCGTGTTGCAGCGCAGGGGCGCCGACCCGGTGCGGGTGCTGGCGGAGCTGCTGACGGACAACCACGAGCCGCGCAGCGACCGCAACGAGCTGGTGCGCCAAGCGGTGCGGATCTACGCCTCCCTGCGCGATGGGCAGATCGTGCAGCACGTCTCGAGTGCGCAGGCGGCGGCCGATGGTCTGCCGCGCCTGCGCCTGGCGGCGGACCTGCCGGAGCGTTTCGCGTTGGATGCCCCGCTGGCGCCGTTCGCGCTGGCGGCCCTGGACCTGCTCAACCCGCAGAGCCCGGACTACGCCCTGGACGTGATCAGCGTGTTCGAGGCGACTTTGGAGGACCCGCGCCCGGTGTTGTGGGCGCAGGAGAACGAGGAGAAGGGCCGGGTGGTGGCCGCCTTGAAGGCGGACGGGGTGGATTACGACGCGCGCATGGAGGCGTTGGAGGACGTCACCTGGCCGCGCCCACTGGCGGCTTTGCTTTCCCCTGCCTTTGAGATGTATCGCCGCACGCACCCGTGGGTGGGTGGCAATGAGCTGGCCCCGAAGTCGGTGGTGCGCCACATGATCGAGCACGCCATGACGTTCGCGGATCTGATTAGCCGCTACGACTTGGCCCGCAGCGAGGGCGTGGTGTTGCGCTACTTGACGGACGCTTACCGGGCGCTGCGGCGCGGGGTGCCGCCGGAGGCGCGCACGCCCGAGTTGGATGCGATGGTGGCCTGGCTGGGCTCGCTGGTGCGGGCGGTGGATACCTCGCTACTGGACGAGTGGGTGGCGCTGGGGCTAGACGAGGATGGCGATGGTGAAACCGACCGGCTGCCGGGCGGCGAGCAGGCGCCGGCCGAGCTGCCGTTTGGCGCGGAGGCGGACGGTTTTGTGCGGCCATCGCGGGTGCCCGCCCGCGTGCGGGCAGCTGTGCGTACCGCCATGTTCAGGCGCGTGGAGTTCATGGCGCGCGACGATGTGGAGGGCTTGTCCCGTTACGAGGGCGGCACCGGGTGGAGCTTTGACCAGTGGGACCAGGCACTGGGCGCCTATTGGGAGGAACACGAGTGGATCGGCACGGACGCTGCGGCGCGCGGCGGGGACTTCGTTGAGATCGTCGAGCGGGTTGACGTTGAGGCGCTGCTAGCTGCCGGATTGGCAGACCTGGGTGGCGAGCGCCTGGAGCAACTGGCGGGCCCGGGGCGTTGGCTGGCAATCCAGACGCTGGATGATGAGGCCGGCGAGCGCGACTGGCGCCTGGTGGTGCTGGTGGACCTGGCAGAAACCGATCAGCGCGCCCGGGAGGCCTACGACGCCGGTTCTCTCGCCGCTGGCGGCACCGACAAAGCAGGAACCGCCCGGCCTCAGACTCGCCTGCCGCTCGCACTGGAGGCGGTTTACTTTGGACCGCGCTGACTAGGACAGCTGGCTGGCAATTTCCTTCGTGGCCGACGTCCCACCCGCCGCCCCGTGAGCGCGGCCGCTGCGCGTTGCGCGGGCAGCGGTTTCGGCTCTGCCCGGGGCGGCACTAGGAGCCCGCTGATTCCTTCCAGGCGGCCAAGATGGGGGCCAGGAGCGGATCTGCCGCCTCCTCAGCGGTGGGCTCGTCTAAGTCCACGCCGTCGTTGGGCCTGCCCAAGCTGACCACGATCGGACCGGGGAGTTGCAGGGCGCGTACCCGCGTGAAGACTGCCGGCAGGTCGGTGCCGTCCTTCACGGTGAGCGTGGTTCCATCCTCCCGGCGAGACACCAGGACCGAGTCGCCCAGCAGCTGGCTCAGCTCGGCCGCCTCCTGCCCGGTGGCCAGCTCCGCCCCCAGGCCCACCTGGCCCGCGTGGACCTCCCAGCCCTCCCCCAGGCGGTCGAGGGCCGCCCAGCCCTTTGCCGGGGAGTCGAAGAGCAGGAACCTGCCCCGGTAGTCCGTGGCGCCCAGCTCCCGGATCAGCGGAAAGTCGGCCACTCGGGCGACGTCGGGCAGCGCGTCCGCGAGGTGGCGGAAGGGCTCGGTGACCCAGCCCTCGGCTTCGGTCTGCGGGTCCCCGGCCACCAGCTCCGGGCTGGTGGTGACGTAGGCGGTGTAGACGCGCCCGTACTCCCGTTTGCCGTCCCGGTAGGAGGCGACCCCGAGGGGCAGCTGGCAGGCGTCGAAGCCGTCGCCGGTGGTGGCGATGATCCGTTCGGATGCGCCTGCGGGCAGGGCGGCCCGGGCCCGCTCCCACTCCCCTGCTGAGGTGGCCTCCGTGACGTTCAGGCGGGAGTAGCCCCCGTCCTGGGGCCAGGACACGCACACCACTGTGGGCAGCCGCGTGGCGTTGGCCAAGATGTCCAGTGCCGCCGCGTAGCCCTCCTCGGCGTTGCGGGCCTCGACGCTGGCCAGGAAGCGCTCTGGGCCGGTCATGCCGGGACGAAACTGGTGCCGTGCGCCCGGGTAGTGGCGCTCCATCCACGCCCTGGCGGCGTCGGTGTCGTCGATGGCGCACCCGCCCAGGAAAGCGAGCGCCAGCGCGGAGAGTAGCGCGAGCGCCGCAGTCCTCCCGGTGGGGGCTGCGGCGCCGCGCTGTTTCCTTGGCACGGTAGCCACTAGGCGAGCCTGTAGAGCCAGCCGTGCCTGTCTGGCAGCTTGCCCAGCTGAATAGAGGTGAGCTCGTCGTAGATGGACTGGGTGACCGCACCGGGTTCGCCTGCACCGACTTGCTCGTCGAAGCCGCGCCCGGCCAGGCGCCCGATGGCGGTGACCACGGCGGCGGTGCCGCAGGCGAACATCTCGGTGACCTCGCCGCTGCGCAGGGCCTCCACCAGCCAGTCCAGGGCGATGTGCTCCTCGCGCACGTCCACGCCACGGTCGCGCAGCAGCTGGATGATGGAGTTGCGGGTGCAGCCCTCCAGGATCGTGCCGGTCAGGGCCGGGGTGCGCACCACGCCGTCTCGGGCCACCACGAACACGTTCATGCCACCCAGTTCCTCCAGGTGCGTGTTGGTGGAGTCCAGGTAGCAGACCTGGTCAAAGCCGCGCTCGGCGGCCTCGAGCTGGGGCAGCAGCGAGGCGGCGTAGTTGCCGCTGGTCTTGGCCGCCCCGGTGCCGCCGACTGCGGCCCGGTGGTACTCGTCTGTCACCCAGATGGACACGGGGTGGAATCCGCCCTTGAAGTAGGGACCGCACGGGGAGGCAATCAGGTCGTAGGTGACGGTCCTGGCGGCCCGCACCCCCAGGAAGGACTCCGAGGCGTACAGGAAGGGCCGCAGGTAGAGCGTGGAGCCCTCCTCGCTGGGCACCCACTCCACGTCGGCGCGCACCAGGTCCACCAGCGAGGCCAGGAAGTCCTCCACCGAAAGCTCCGGCAGGGCCAGGCGACGCGCGGAGGCGTTCAGGCGGGCGGCGTTCCAGGTGGGGCGGAAGGTCCACACGCTCCCATCGGCGTGCCGGTACGCCTTCAGGCCCTCGAATACCTCCTGGCCGTAGTGGAGCACGCTCGCGCCGGGGGCCATGGCCTTGGGGCCGTATGCCTCCAGGCGCCGCTCGCCCCAGCCGGAGTCCGCACGCCAGACCGCGCGGGCCATGTGGTCAGAGAAGACCTCACCGAAGCGCAGGTCCGCCATGAGGTGGTCGCGCTCGGCGGCCGGCTTGGTCTCCACCCCGACAACGACCGGGAAACGGCCCGAAACCTCGTCGGCGGCGGGCCCGCCCTGAGCTGCGATCTGCTCGATCGGCGTAAGCGTCATTCCAGTTCCTCCTGCTTTGGCAGTCCTAGCCTAGACCCGGCGCGCCCTAAGACAGGCGCGCCAGAACGTCGGCCCCCACTTCCTGCGTGGAAAGGCGGCCGGTGCGCTCGGAAAGGTGGGCGGTCACGGCAGCCTCGATCGCGCGGGCGGAATCGGCGTGGCCCAGGTGCTCGGCAAGCATCGCGCCGGAGAGGATGGCCGCGATCGGGTCGGCGATCCCCTGCCCCGCGATATCCGGGGCGCTGCCGTGCACCGGCTCGAACATGGAGGGGTGCACGCGCTCAGTGTTGATGTTGGCGCTGGCGGCCAGCCCGATGCCGCCGGTGACGGCAGCGGCGAGGTCCGTGAAGATGTCGCCGAACAGGTTGTCGGTGACCACCACGTCAAACTGCGCCGGGTCCACGGCCAACGCGATCATGGCGGCGTCGATGTGGAGGTAGCTGGTGGCAACCTGCGGGAACTCCTGCCCGATCTCCTCCACGCAGCGGGCCCACAGGCGCCCGGCGTTGACCAGCACGTTGTGCTTGTGGACCAGGGTGAGCTTGCCGCGGCGGGCCGCAGCGCGTTCGAAGGCGTCGCGGACCACGCGCTTTACCCCGAAGGCGGTGTTGACGCTGACCTCGGTGGCGATCTCCTGATCGGTGCCCGCGCGCACCACGCCGCCGTTGCCGCAGTAGAGGCCCTCCGTGCCCTCGCGCACCACCACCATGTCGATCTGCGGGTTGGCGGCAAGGATGGAGGCGGAGCCCGGGTAGGTGCGCGACGGGCGCAGGTTCACGCCGTGGTCCAGGGCGAAGCGCATCTTCAACAGCAGCTCGCGCTCAAGCACGCCGGAGCGCACGCGCGGGTCGCCGATGGCGCCTAGCAGGATCGCGTCGTGGGAGTCGATGTCCGCCAGGTCCTGCTCGGTGAGCACCTGGCCGGTGGCCAGGTAGCGGCGCGCACCGAGATCGAACTCGGTTGCCTCCACCTCCACGGGCAGGGCGGCCCGCAGCACGTTCAGGGCCTGGGGAACAACCTCCTGGCCGATGCCATCACCTGGAATGAGCGCGAGCTTGATCGTCATGGGCAAAGCTTAGCCCCGGTCCAGATAGCGGATTAGCCCGTCTCGCATGTCGGATGAAGGCGGGGTGGGTGCCGCGCGGCCGGGCTCTCGCAGCGGCACGGCGGCAACGTCGTCCACAAAAGGCCGGACCGGCGAGAGGCTAAAAGGCCACCCGCCGGTCCGAAGAAACGCCGTGCTAAATCAGCGGCCGGCAGAGCCGTCCACGTAGTCGGCGTCGCGCTGAGAGGCGGACCAGGAGAAGAGGGAACGCAGCTTGCGGCCGGTCTCCTCCACCGGGTGCTTCTCGCCAGCGGCGCGCAGGGCCAGGAACTCGGGGGCGCCGGCGGCCTGGTCGTCCATGAAACGCTTGGCGAAAACGCCGGTCTGGATGTCGGTCAGGACGTCCTTCATGTGCTCCTTCACGTCCGGGGTGACAACGCGCGGGCCGGAGACGTAGTCGCCGTACTCGGCGGTGTCGGAGCAAGACCAACGCTGCTTGGTGATGCCACCCTCGTTGATCAGGTCGACGATCAGCTTCAGCTCGTGCAGCACCTCGAAGTAGGCGATCTCCGGCTGGTAACCGGCCTCGACCAGGGTCTCGAAACCGTACTGGATCAGCTGGGAAACACCACCGCACAGGACGGCCTGCTCGCCGAACAGGTCCGTCTCGGTCTCCTCGGTGAAGGTGGTCTTGATGCCGCCGGCGCGCAGGTTACCCATCGCCTTGGCGTAGGAGAGAGCCAGCGCCCAGGCGTTGCCGGTGGCGTCCTGCTCCACGGCCACGATCGCGGGCACGCCGCGGCCCTCCTCGTACTGGCGGCGAACGGTGTGACCCGGGCCCTTCGGGGCGACCATGCACACGTCCACGGTGTCCTTCGGGGCGATGTAGCCGAAGCGAATGTTGAAGCCGTGGGCAAAGAACAGGGCGGCACCGTCCTTCAGGTTCGGCTCGATGTCCTGCTTGTAGATCTCCGCCTGGAACTGGTCCGGGGTCAGGATCATCACCACGTCGGCGGAGGCGACCGCCTCGGCAACGGTAGCCACGGCCAAACCGGCCTCGGCAGCCTGCTCGCGGGACTTGGAGCCCTCGCGCAGACCGACCACCACGTCCACGCCGGAGTCGCGCAGGTTGAGCGCGTGGGCGTGGCCCTGGGAGCCGTAGCCGATGATGGCTACCTTCTTGGACTGGATGACGGCGAGGTCGGCGTCGGCGTCGTAGAACATTTCAGCCACGGTTGTTCTCCTTGAACTGTTGGGTGAGAGAGGCGGGGCCGCGCGTGATTGCAACGGCGCCAGACTTTGCAATTTCGGTAATTCCGTAGGGGGACAGCGCCTCCAGGAGCGCTGCGATCTTGGAGCGCGAGCCCAGGGTCTCGACCACGATCGAGTCCGTGTGCACGTCCACCACGTGGGCCCGGAACAAGTCCACGATCTCCAAAACTGAGGTCCGGTTGGTGGCGTTAGCGGCCACCTTCACCAGCATGAGCTCGCGCTGCACCGAGTTCTCGGCGTCCAGCAGGTGCACCTCAAGCACGTTGACCAGCTTGTCCAGCTGCTTGCGGATCTGCTTGAGCGCCTCCGGGTCCGGGTCCACCAGCGCGGTCACGCGGGAGATGGTGGGAACCTCGGTGGGGCCCACGGCCAGGGAGTGGATGTTGAAGGCGCGGCGCGCGAAGAGCGCCGAGATGCGGGTGAGCACGCCCGGCTTGTTCTCAACCAGGATGGAAAGGGTCTTCAGGCCGGTCACAGCATTTCCTCCTCGTCGTCCCAAGCCGGCGCGATGTCACGCGCGTACTTGATCTCGTCATTAGACACGCCGGCGGCGACCATCGGCCAGACCATGGCGTCGCGGCCCACGCGGAAGTCAATCACCACAGGGCGGTCGTTGATGGAGTTGGCCCACTGGATCGCCTCTGCCACCTCTTCCTTGGTGTGGACGCGGCGGGCCTCGCACCCCAGGGCCTCGGCCAGCTTCACGAAGTCGGGGATCACCACGTCCTCGTACCCGGTGTGCAGGTCGGTGTTGGAGTAGCGCTGCTCGAAGAAGAGCGTCTGCCACTGGCGCACCATGCCCAGGGAGGAGTTGTTGATGATCGCCACCTTGATCGGGATGCCGTTCAGGGAGCAGGTGGCCAACTCCTGGTTGGTCATCTGGAAGCAGCCGTCCCCGTCGATGCACCACACGTTCGCGTCCGGGCGGGCCACCTTGGCGCCCATCGCGGCCGGGACGCCAAATCCCATGGTGCCCAGGCCACCGGAGGAGATGTAGGTGCGCGGGCGCTCGTACTTGATGAACTGGCTGGACCACATCTGGTGCTGGCCCACGCCGGTGACGAACACGCCGTTCTCACCCGCCAGCTCGCCGATCTGGGAGATGACATACTGCGGGGAGAGCAGGCCGTCCTCCGGCTCGCTCCAGCCCAGCGGGTAGGTGGAGCGCATCTCGGAGAGCTTGTAGACCCACGCGCTCAGGTCCGGGCGGCCCATGGTGGCGTAGGCCTGGGTGGCGGCGCGGGTCAGGGCGGGCAGCGTGAGCTTGACGTCGGCCACGATGGCGACGTCGGCCTTGCGGATCTTGTGCAGCTCGGCGGCGTCGATGTCGACGTGCACCACCTGCGCCTTGGGGGCGAAGGAGGAGGGCAGGCCGGTGACGCGGTCGTCGAAGCGCGCGCCCAGGGCGACGATCAGGTCGGCCCGCTGCAGCGCGCCCACCGCGGCCACGGTGCCGTGCATGCCGGGCATGCCGTAGTGGAGGGGGTGGGAGTCGGGGAAGGCGCCGCGAGCGTTCAGAGTGGTGACGACGGGCATGCCGGTCGCCTCGATGAACGCGGCCAGTTCCTCGCTGGCACCCGCGCGGGAAACACCACCGCCGACGTAGGCCACCGGCCGCTTCGCCCGGGCGATCAGTTCCGCTGCGGCCGCAACGCGAGATTCGCGCGGAGTGGTGGGCGGATGGTAGCCGGGCAGGTCCATCTGGACCGGCCAGGTGAAGTCCATCTCCGCCACCTGGACGCTCTTGGGGATGTCGACCAGGACCGGGCCGGGCCGACCCGAGCCCGCCAGGTGGTAGGCCTCGGCGATGACGCGCGGGATGTCGGCTGCCTCCGTGACCAGGTAGGAGTGCTTGGTCATCGGCATGGTGGCGCCGACGATGTCAGCCTCCTGGAACGCGTCCGTTCCCATCGCGGCGCGGCCCACCTGGCCGGTGATGGCCAGGACGGGCACGGAGTCCATGTTGGCGTCGGCCAGCGCGGTGATGAGGTTGGTGGCGCCGGGGCCAGAGGTGGCCATGCAGACGCCCACCTTACCGGTGGCGTGGGCGTAGCCCTCTGCGGCGTGGCCCGCCCCCTGCTCGTGGCGCACCAAGATGTGGCGCAGCTTGGCGGAGTAGAGCTCGTCGTAGATGGGGAGGATGGCCCCGCCCGGCATGCCGAAGACGTCGGTGACGCCTAGAGCCTCAAGGGTGGCTACTACCGCCCGCGCCCCGTTCATGCGCTGGGGCTGCACGACGTTGCCGCCCTCCATCGATTCCGCGGTGGCGGGCGCTGCGGTCTCTTCCGCATTGCTCGTCATGCTTTCCTCCCTCCCTCGGGTTTGGCTCCGCAAACATACAAAGCCCCGCATGCCGGCCGACGCAGGTTGACTGCGTCAGAGCGATACGGGGAACAACATGGGGAAACACTATCTCGTTGGGTGGCGAGTAGTCACGCAACCCCCCGCTGCGTCCACATCCTGGGATAACGGTCCACAAAATGAACGATCGGATTGGCGGGTTGTCGGAAGCCACCATGCCGGCGCCACACAACCCGCCTAACAGCGAGCCTAGGCCAGGGCCGGGCGCGTATCCAGGGGCAGGAGATTGGCACTAATCACGTCCGGCGGGAAGCCAACTCGTTGCCTGGCGAAAGGGTGCGCATCGCCGTGCGGGAGTGCGCAAGCGATTGAGGGGATAGTGCACCTCTCGTAGGGATAGTGCACCAGTCGTAGGGTTGGCGCACCAGTCGTACGGTTGATGCACCTCTCGAGGGCCTACCCGACCGGGTAACCCCTCAATCGGTGCACCAAGACCGCAATGGCTGCACCAACAGCTCAATAGGTCGACCAACCCCACAACCGTTTGCGCAACCACCGGCGCCCTTGCCCCGGCTTTGCGAATCGGGTCCGGCGGGGCCCCAGGGGAGAAACCCGAGTGGCCCGTGCGGGCGGCACCCAGGAGAGTGGCCCGTGCGGGCGGCCCCCAGGGATACAACCCGGGCCGGCCATAACGCCATCGCCGACACCCTCGTTCGGGAGTACCCGGGGCACCCGGCCGAGTCCAAAAGCGATGCAGTGGGGTCGGCGTTTCTATAAACGCCGACCCCACTGTCCTTGGGGAGAGTTCCGCTATCTGACCAGCGCTGCCCTGAGCTGGCTGAGCACCCGCTCAGAAACCGAGCGCTGCCCACCTGCTACGTGCAGACTCGTGTACTTACCGGCACGTAGGTGAGAGAGCAAAGCGGTGGGAGCGACAGCCGACCTGGTAAGGAGCAGTACGCCCCCCTTGTTGGCGGCCAGGGCACCACCCGAGAGGGCATCGGCAAAGTCCTGACCACTTGCAATCACGGCGTACTTGGCCTCCGGGAGGAAGGCATTGGCCACCGCAACAGCCGTTTCGAACCTATCGCGCCCGACTACGCCCGTTGCGTTCAAACCGCGCGTGGCCACCGCCGCGTTTCCGCCCACTCCGAAGACCGGTGCATTGAATCCGGCTGCCTGGGCTGCTGCACCCGCAGGTAGATGCTTGCCGTTGGTCAGGAGAATGACTCCGTTCTTTGCGGCAGCAGCGGGACCGGCCGTCAGCCCATCCGCGAAGGAATGACCATCCACGAAGACGACCGCTCCCACAGCGGAGCCGTTACTCTCCAGCACTCTGCCTGTCTCTTGCGCAATCTTGGACGCTGTAGAGAATCGGTCCTCGCCTGCCAGGCGGCCCACTTCGAAGCCCAAGGCCTTGAGCTGGTTCTCCACCGCAACGCTAATCGAACCCGTGCCACCCGCGATGAGAACCCTAGAAGCGCCAGCCGCCCTCGCAGCGACCAGCACGCGTCGAGTCTCAGCGTCCAGCGCGTTCCTGCCGGTGAGCAAAACAGGTGCGTCTAGTGCGCCCGCAAGTGGCGTTGCCGCCAGCGCGTCAGCCGCGTTAGTACCGGACGCCAACACAATTGCCTCGCCCCAGGTCCCCTGCTCCATGACTGTCGCAGATGTGCCGTACCTCGACTCTCCGGCCAACCGCACCACCGTTCCCGGGGCCGGCATCGAAGGACCGCCGGAAGGCTGGGCCGACGCGCTGGCGCTGGCAGATGCACTCGCGCTCACACTCGCACTCGCGCTCGAGCTCGCACTTGGCGACGTGCTCGCACTTGCCGACGTGCTCGGCTCGACCGACGCCGACGCGCTGGCGCTGGCGCTGGCAGATGCACTCGCACTCGTGCTCGCAGACGCAGACACACTCGCACTGGCCGAAGCACTCGCACTCGCAGACGCCGACGCACTGGCCGAAGCGCTCGTACTCGCGCTCGGCTCGACCGACGCGGTTGGGGTCGGCGTCGGCTGGGCCTTCTTCGTGTACTTGTTCACGAAGCTGACTCGGGCTGCCTCTCCCTTGGTGATCGTGACGGACTGGGCCGCAGGGGCAGCAAGGTCGTAGCCGGGAATCCCAGCTGACTGAACGTCCTCGCTGATCTCACACCTGGTGCCCGTGGGGAAGTCCTTGCCGACCGAAACGGCCTTTCCGTCCGCGCGGACTTCCAGACTGCCGGTGTCACCGCCACAGTTGTAGTCGAATTCGTAGACCTTCCCTGCCGCGTTGGCGCCGCTGACGGTCTTGGCGACCGAGAAGGACCCCATGTTTCTGGTGTAGGTGCCCCGGAAGGCTGCCTCTGCCGTGGTGTCCTTGCCGACGATCAAAACCACCTTCGCTCCCGGAGTGAATGTGTACCCAGGAATTGCGGTTCCGGCGAGCTCCTGCGTAATGGTGCAGGAGGTGCCGACCCGGAACTTCTTGTCCACGGGCACGGCCACGCCATCTCCCTTGGTGGTTAGCACTCCGGTTTGGTCACCACAGGCCCAGTTGAACTTGTAGTCCTTGTTGGTGGCTTGCGCCGGCGCTCCGGCCACCTTGTGCGCGACTGCGAACGTGCCGACGTGTGCCGTGTAGCGGGCCTCGATGGAGACCACGCGTTCTTGCCCCTTGGCGAGCTCGAACCGACTGGATCCGCTCTCACCAGAGGTGACGCTGACCTGGGTGGCCAGGTCCGCATTTGCCACGGCGGGTGCCTGCCACTTGATGTTGCAGGTGCCGGTGGGCACGTCGGCGATCCGCTTGGAGCCGCCTGCGGCGAGCTTGAAGGCACCGTCGGTCTTCTCGCCCTGCGCGTTGGTGCAGGAGTAGGAGACGTCGATCTGGGCCGCGCTGGCGAGGTCGGCGCCGGTGCCGGTGACGCGCGCGTCCACGACGAGCGAGCCCGTGTCCTGCGTGTAGGTGTTCTGGAACGCGGCGATCACCGGGGTGCCCTCCACGATGCTTATCACCTGCGCCTGTGGCGGGTTGAGCGTGTAGCCAGCAATCTGGGCCGTGCTCGTTTGTTCGGTAATGGTGCACGACGTTCCGACCGGCCAGTTCTTCCCTGCGGCCGCTGCGACGCCGTCGCCCTTTGCCTTCAGCTGCCCGGTGTCTCCACCGCAGTTGTAGTTGAAGGTGAATTCCTTGGCCGTGGCGCTATCCGGCCCGCCGGCCACAGTCTTGGCCACCTTGAACGTGCCGGTCTTGCGTTCGTAGCGGTTAACGAAGGCCAGTTCCGTCGAGGTGTCCTTGGCGATGACGATCTGCTGGGATGCCGGCAGCTCCAGGTTGTATCCCGTGACCGCCGCCGCCTGGGCGTCCTCGCTGATGGTGCAGGAGGTGCCGACGCGGAAGCTGCGTCCCGCCGGCACCGCCGGAGCGCCCGGCGTGACCGTCATAGAGCCCTTCTCGGGGCCACAAGCCCAGTTGAACTTGTAGTTCTTTCCGGCCGCGTCCAGGCCGTTGACGGTTTTGGTGATGGAGAAGGAGCCCACGTGGGCGGTGTAGGTGCTTGTTGCCGCAACCTCGCTCTTGGCGCCCTTGACCACATCGAACTGGACACTAGCGCCCGGGCTATCAGCCCCAGCCACCGTGAACACACCAGCCACATCAGCCCCAGCCACACCAGCATCGGCCTCAGTCAGCGTGCAACGTCCCACCGCAACGTCGGACACCTCACGCACACCACCCGCAGCAAGCTCAAAGCTGCCACTCGTCACAGTCCCATCCAAACCAGTGCAACTGTAAGAGAAGGCAAACTCCTTGCCCGCCGCCAAATCGGCCCCGTCCCCAGCCACAACCTTGGCAACCGAGAACGAACCCAAATCACGCGAATACTCATTACGGAAAGCAGCCACCACCGGCTCACTCTCCACAATCTCAACCACCCGCGCCTGCGGCACCACCAACGTGTAACCCGCCACCTGCGCACTGGCAGCATCCTCGCTAACCGTACAAGTAGTCCCGGTCGGGAACTCCTTGTCCGCAGCAACCGCGATACCGTCACCCGTGGCCTTGACCTGACCAGTGACACCACCACAGTCGTAGTTGAACGTGTACTCCTTATCAGCAGCCGCCTGCGGCCCACCAGCCACAGTCTTGACCACCTCGAACGTGCCGGTCTTGCGCACATACGCATTGGTGAAGCTCACGTTGGCTGTGACACCGTCGGTGATTTCTACGGTTTGCGGGCCGGTCGCGCTGAGGTTGTAGCCCTCGATCGCGGCCGCCTCTACGTTTTCGGAGATGGTGCACGACGTCCCAACCGGGAAGTCCTTGCCCGCCGCAACCGCCACGCCGTCGCCCTTAGCGGTCAACGTGCCCGTTTCGCCGCCGCAGTCGTAGCTGAAGGAGTACTCCTTCTCCGCTTGCGCCTCGGGAGCGCCAGTTACCGCCTTGGTGACCTGGAACGATCCGACCTTCTGCTTGTAGGCGTTTTCGAACGAAGCGGTGGGGGTTTGTCCCTCAACGATGGCCACCGTCTGGGCGGGCGGCACTGTCAGGTCGTAGCCGTCGATGTTTGCCGAGGATTCGACCTCCCGCACCGAGCAGCTGGTCCCGGCCCGGAAGTCGACGCCCACGGGCACTGCCTTGCCGTCGCCCTTGGCCACAACCTGGCCGGTCTGGCCAGCGCAGTCGTAGGCGAAGGTGTAGTCCTTGCCGCTCGCCGCAGCCGGGGCGCCCGTCACGGTCTTAGCAACCTGGAAGGAGCCCACCTTCAACGTGTAGGCATTGGTGAAGCGCAACTCGGTGGTTTGGTCCTTCACGATCGCGAAGGTCTGCGGAGCAGGAGCCGACAGGTTGTACCCGTCGATCACCGCGCCAGCGCTCTCCTCCCTAACGGTGCAAGAAGTCCCGACTCGGAAGTCGCGTCCCGCCGGGACGGCAACGCCATTAGCCCGCGCCCGCAGGCTACCGGTCACTCCCCCACAGTCGTAGGAGAACTCGAACTCCCGATCCGCTACCTCAACGCCGTTGACGGTTTTGGTGATGGAGAAGGAGCCCACGTGGGCGGTGTAGGTGCTTGTTGCCGCAACCTCGCTCTTGGCGCCCTTGACCACATCGAACTGGACACTAGCGCCCGGGCTATCAGCCCCAGCCACCGTGAACACACCAGCCACATCAGCCCCAGCCACACCAGCATCGGCCTCAGTCAGCGTGCAACGTCCCACCGCAACGTCGGACACCTCACGCACACCACCCGCAGCAAGCTCAAAGCTGCCACTCGTCACAGTCCCATCCAAACCAGTGCAACTGTAAGAGAAGGCAAACTCCTTGCCCGCCGCCAAATCGGCCCCGTCCCCAGCCACAACCTTGGCAACCGAGAACGAACCCAAATCACGCGAATACTCATTACGGAAAGCAGCCACCACCGGCTCACTCTCCACAATCTCAACCACCCGCGCCTGCGGCACCACCAACGTGTAACCCGCCACCTGCGCACTGGCAGCATCCTCGCTAACCGTACAAGTAGTCCCGGTCGGGAACTCCTTGTCCGCAGCAACCGCGATACCGTCACCCGTGGCCTTGACCTGACCAGTGACACCACCACAGTCGTAGTTGAACGTGTACTCCTTATCAGCAGCCGCCTGCGGCCCACCAGCCACAGTCTTGACCACCTCGAACGTGCCGGTCTTGCGCACATAGCTATTGGCAAAGACCAGTGGAGCAACCACATCCTTACCGATCACAACCTGCTGCGGCTCAGGCACCATCAAGTTGTAACCCTCAATCTCAGCGGACTCCACATCCTCACTAATCTCGCACGACGTCCCAACCGGGAAGTCCTGCCCCACAGCCACCGCAACACCATCACCCTTCACAGTGAGGTCACCGGCCTGCTCACCACACACGTACTGGAACTGGAACTCCCTAGCCGCGCCCTCAACACCATCAACCGTCTTCGCAACAGAGAAGGAGCCCCGGTGCTGGGTGTATTCGTTGGTGACGGCCACGTTGGTCGTCTTGTTCGGCGCGATCTGGGCGGTGAAGGGCTGCTGGCCGGCGGCAACGTCGTCCACTGTGGCGTTCACCGTCAGGTCGGTGTCCTGGATGGGGGCGGCCGCCTCGCGAATTGCGCAACTGCCAACGGGGATCTCCCGGATGGTTTGCGTCTCTCCAGCGCGCAGGTTGAGCTTTCCGCTGGGCGCGGTGCCGTCCAGGCCCTGGCACAGGTAGTGGATGGTGAATTCCTTGCCCGCCGCCATCGCGGCGCCGGTACCGGTGACCTGCTTGGTCAGGGACAGGCTGCCCAGCTCCCGCTGGTAGGCGTGGGCGAACGTTACTGGCTGCGGCTCCCCTTCCCTAATCTCGATGGTGCGAGGCTGGTCGGCCTGCAGGCTGTAGCCCGCGATCTGGGCAGCCTGCGCATCCGGGGTGATGGTGCACGACGTCCCGGTCGGGAACGTCTTTTCCACCGCCACCGCGATCCCGTCGCCCTTGGCGGTGACCTGGCCGGTCTGGCCGGCGCAGTCGTAGTTGAAGGGGTAGTCCTTGGTAGCGGCGGTTGCCGGGGCGCCGCTGCTGGTGACGGCCACCGTGAAGGAGCCCGTCTTGCGCGCGTATGTGTTTTGGAAGGTGGCGACCACCGGGGCGGCCTCCACGATTTGCACGGTCTGCGCCTGCGGCTGCGTGAGCGTGTAGCCCTCGATCGCCGCCGTCGCTGCGTCTTCGGTGATGGTGCACGACGTTCCCACCGGGTAGTTCTTGTCTGCGGCCACCGCGACGCCGTCGCCCTTGGCGGTGACCCGGCCGGTGGTGCCGGCACAGTCGTAGTTGAACGTGTAGTCCTTGCTGCTCGCTGCGGCGGGTGCGCCCTCGAGCGTCTTGGCGACTTTGAAGGTGCCCACCTTTTGCGCGTAGGAGTTGGTGAAGGACGCGTTCACCGTCACGGCATCGGTAATTTCGACGGTTTGCGGGCCGGTGGCACTCAGGTTGTATCCCTCTATCGCCGCCGCCTCTGTGTTTTCGGTGATGGTGCACGACGTCCCAACCGGGAAGTCCTTATCTGCGGCCACCGCGAGACCGTCTCCCTTGGCGATTAACGTGCCCGTTTCACCGGCGCAGTCGTAGCTGAAGGAGTATTCCTTCTCCACTTGCGTCTCGGGGGCGCCGGTGACGGTCTTGGTGACCGTGAAGGAGCCCAGCTTGCGCGTATAGGCGTTGGTGAACGCGAGTGCGGCGGTGGCGTCTTCCTGGATCACGACCGTTTGGGCCTCAGGCGGCGTGAGCTGGTAGCCGGGGATCTGCGCCGTCTGCTGGTCCTCGGTGATTACGCAGCTGGTGCCCATCCGGAACTGCTTGTTGGCGGGTACTGCCACACCGTCGCCCTTGGCGACCACGGTGCCTTCCTCGCCGCCGCAGTTGTAGTTGAACGTGTAGTCCTTCTGGCTCGCCGAGTCGGGGGCGCCGGTCACGCTCTTGGCCACGGAGAACGTCCCGCTGCGAAGCGTGTACTGGTTGGTAAACCTAACCTCGGTGGTCTGGTCCTTCACGATCGTGAAGGTTTGCGGCGGCGGCGCCGACAGGTTGTACCCGTCAATGACGGCGCCGGCAGTCTCCTCCCGAACCGTGCAGGAGGTAGCGGCTCTGAATACAAGCCCTGCCGGAACGGCGACGCCGTTCGCCCGTGCTCGTAAGCTGCCGGTCACGCCCCCACAGTCGTAGGCGAACTCAAACTCTCGGTCAGCTACTTCGACACCATTGACCGCCTTAGCGACTGAGAAGGACCCCACGTGAGCGGTGACCGACTTGTTGACGCTGAGCGGTACCACCACGTCTTCGCCGATGCCAAAGGTCCATTCTGAGGAGTACACCGGTGACCCATGAATCGCAAAAGTGCTGTGAATATCCGCGTTTGTGATCGCCTCGCTGGTCTCCCGGATCGTACAAGTACCGATCGGCAGGCCGTCCACCCGGACGGGTGTGGTGCCATCAACACTCACCGTGCCGTCCTTGCTCACTCCCGACTGTCCTTGGCAGGTGTAGGCAAAGGTGAACTGTTTCCCCGTAAGCATGTCCGCATCGGTTCCGGACGCAACTGTGGAGAGTTCGAATGCCCCCAGCCTGGGCGCATACTGGCTGACGAAGGAAGCACTCGCGGGCGAACCGCCTCCTTCCAAGGTGACAGTTACGTCGGCAGGCGGCGTCAGTTTGAAGCCCGAGTAATGGGGACTAGTTGTCTGCTTCACTGTGCACTTGGCACCAACTGGGAACCTGAAGGGGATTCGGTACTCCGAAACGTTGTCCGGAAGGTAGAAGCTGCCCCGTCTACTCAGGCCGTCACACGACCAGTCGAACCGGAATTCCGAGCCGTTGGTTTCTACGCCCTCTACCCGGTTCTTCACTAAGAGAGGCACAAACTCCGTTGCTAACTCGTTTACTGATCCCAAGTAGGCGGATTGATCCTTGGATATCCATACCGTTATCGATGGCCCCGGGTGCGCGCTCGACTGATACCGGAAGGTTGTTTCGATGTCGAAGCCTTCAAGTGTCGGGTTCTGCTGGGTGACGGTGCATTCACCTACTGGGAGGTTCGGTACCACATGATTTTGTGGCCCTGTTACCTGGAACTGACCAGTTGTGACGGATTCGTCTTGTCCCTTGCAGGAGTAGCTGAAGTCGAAGGTGAGCGATTCTGTCCCTTCCACAGCGCTGAATACGCGCACATCGACCTCAAGACTGCCCCGGTCAAGCTCGTACTCGTCGATTACGTGCGCCAGACTCTGGGTGCCTTTTCCGATGTTTACCGTTACTTCTGAGGTGCCGGCTATGGAGTACCCTGGGATACCGCTACTGGTCGAAGAAGCGACGCACCTCGACCCGGCCTGGATGCGACGATCAACCACTACGGGAGTGCCGCGCCCGTCTACTTGAACTACTCCGTACTGGTACCCATGTGCGCTTCCGTATCCGAATCCGTACCCGTCTCCGTAGCACTGCCAACGCACCTCGAAGGTGCGGTCTGCCGGGTCCACGCCTTGAACGGTCTTAGCAATTGCTAGCGTCCCGTACTGCGCGGCGTAGTGAGAGCTTATGTCGAGACGTGCCAACTGCCCAGCTTGCACCGAGACCGAGTAGGAAGGTCCCTCAACTAGTGCGTCGTTAAGTGTTGCAGTAGTTGTGATATCAACGTATTGAGGTGCAGGGCTGGTTTCGGTGATGACGCACGATCCTTCGGGCAGCCCGCTAATCTCCTTTGGCGTCGCGTGACGCACAGTGAAGGTTCCGTTCTGCGCGTTCTCTTGGCCCACGTTACAGGCGTATGAAAACTCGAACTCTTGGTTATACGCCTTGTAGGCTGCGTCTCCCTGCACAGCCTTGGTAACAAGCAGCGAGCCACCGGTGCGCGTGTAACGGTCCACAAAGGACACCTCGGCGTTGCGCCCCGCCACGATCTGAATGGTTTGAGGCGGCGTCGACGTCAGTGTGTAGCCGTTTGGAGGCTCGACCGGGAGACCTGACTTTTGACACTTGGTATGGAGCTGGGTGGTTTGGGTCGGGTTTTCGTTGATTTTCTGCGGGTGTGGGGGTTGGTTTGGGTCACTAAGGGGGTGGCTATGATGAGGGTTTGTGAGCCCGTTCATCCGTCAAGTGCGTACTGCCTCGGGGGCCACGGCTGTGCAGATCGTGATCAAGGAAGGCCGGCGTAACAGGATTGTTGAGCACATTGGTTCGGCTCGTACGCCTGGCGAGCTTGCTGCCTTGGTCCAGATCGCACGGGAAAAGCTCCATCCTGGCCAGCTCGAGCTAGACCTGGACCTTTCATCGGGGTGGGCAGACTCCGCGCCGGGTGGCCTGGAGGACTACCGGCAGGCGGCCAGTAGCGCAGCGCGCGTGGTTGGCCACCGTAGCGGCTTGTTGTGGCAGATCCTTTGCGATGCTTGGCGGGATCTTGGCTTTGACCAAGCGGTAGGCGATGAGGCCTTCAAACAGATTGTCCTGGCCCGGCTGATCGAACCCACCAGCAAGAGCGCTATAGCAGCAATGTTGACCAGCCTGGGGCTGGAATCCTTTGACTCACGCACCCACTTTCGTGCCCTGGCCCGTTGTGTGGAGCGTGATTACCGCTGCGCTTTGGCTCGCGCGGCTTTGGCGCATTGCCTGGCGTATGGGGATGTGTCCTTGGTGTTGTACGACGTGACTACCTTGTACTTCGAAGTCGAGGAAGAAGACGCGCTACGCAAGGTCGGTTACTCCAAGGAACGCCGCGTCGATCCCCAGATCCTGGTCGGCCTGCTGGTAGACCGCAACGGTTTTCCCCTAGAGGCCTCCTGTTGGGAGGGCAACAAGTGCGAAACCCATACCCTCATCCCTACCATCGAGGCCTTCAAGCAACGCGCTGGGGTGGAAAACCTGGTGGTGGTAGCTGATGCTGGCATGCTCTCTCGGGCTAACTTGCAAGCCCTCAACGAGGCTGGCTACGGCTTCATTGTCGGGGCCAGGCAGACCAAAGCGCCCCTGGACCTCCAAGCGCATTTCTTCTGGCACGGGGACTACTTCACTGATGGGCAGATCATTGAGACCATCACCCCACGCCACGCCGGCAAACAAGAACGCGATCAGCGCCTCAAGGCCGAACCGGTCTGGCACCCACAAACACACCCGGGCTCGTGGCGGGCGATCTGGGTCTACTCATCAAAGCGTGCCGCCAGGGACAACAAGACCCTTACTCTCCAGGAGAACCGGGCTAGAGCCATCGTTGCTGGGGAAAAAGCTATGCGCTCAGCCAGGTTCGTCACCACTAGCTCCCAAGGAAGGGGCCTGGATGAAAAGGCCCTGGCCAGGGCGCGGCGTCTAGTCGGGCTTAAGGGCTATGTCACCAACATCCCAGCCCAGGCCATGAGCGCGGCCGAAATTGTGGCTGACTACCACGATCTGTGGAAGGTGGAACAGTCCTTTCGCATGTCCAAACACGATCTACGCGCCCGCCCGGTCTTCCACCACACCCACCAATCCATCCAGGCTCACCTGACCGTGGTAACCGCTGCCCTGGCCATAGCCCGCCACCTACAGACCCGAACCGGCCTGTCCATCAAGAAGATCATCCAGGCCCTCAGGCCCGTCATTGACGTCACCATCAACATCAACGGACACGAACTCACAGCCACCAGCCAACCCCAAGGCCAAGCCGCCAACATCCTGGCCAGCCTCACCAACAAAATGGGTCACTAACGGTGTCAAAAGTCAGGATCCTTCGGGCAGCCCGCTAATCTCTTTTGGCGTCGCGTGACGCACAGTGAAGGTTCCGTTCTCCGCGTTGTCTTGGCCCACGTTACAGGCGTATGAAAACTCGAACTCTTGGTTATACGCCTTGTAGGCTGCGTCTCCCTGCACAGCCTTGGTAACAAGCAGCGAGCCACCGGTGCGCGTGTAACGGTCCACAAAGGACACCTCGGTGTTGCGCCCCGCCACGATCTGAATGGTTTGAGGCGGCGTCGACGTCAGTGTATAGCCGTTCGGAGGCTCGACCGGGAGAATCTCGTTGATGACGCAGCTCGTCCCCGCTGGCATGCTCTCAGGGGCGGTAACCGCTTGACCATTCGCCTCAACCGAAAGATCTGCCTCTGCGATTACACCACCTTCATTGCTACAGATGTAGTGGAAGTCGTGGTATGCCCGGTCGGCACCCCATGGACCATTCTCAACAGTCTTCTTCACAGAGAATGAAGTCGGCCGGGGCTTGTAGACAACCTCAAACGGCACCACCACAGGCTCAGTGGATTCTATGGATACCGTCTTTGGTTCCGGCAGCGAAACATCGTAGAAGGGAACGTATGCGGAGTCATCTCCAATCCAGACCCTGCATCTAGCACCAATAGGCACCTCGTGCAATGCGCCCATTGTTCCGTCGCCTACAACGCTGCCAGACCCGTACGTGTCGCTACACTCATATTTGTATCGGAATAGATTAGATGCAACATCCGCGCCGTTGCCATTAACAGTAACAGCCAATGCTCCTAACTCAACCCGGTATGAATATACTACATGCACGTATGTACGTTCACCGGGGCGAACCACCACGCGCTTCGAAAGCGTAGAGCTAGAATCAAACATGCCTTCAAACGTTTGGCCAGGGAACGGCTTTCTGGAGAGTGTTAGATCACAGCTCCCGCCGGCGACCAACACGCTTGCCGCCGGATTGCTCTCACCAATATTAACGGCTCCCTGGGTCTCCTCACCTGACGAGGACAGACAGGAGTATGAAACAACTACACCTGGCTCATCGACAGGACGCCATCCGCCAGCCCAGTCTGCCCAGAATTCCAGTTCGCCGAGCAACTGCTCATACTCGAACGAGAACGAAGTTTCCGTTTCCGACAATCCAACCCGTTTAATTTGGAACGGCGCGCCGACCAAACGCCAACCATCCGGCACCGACTCTGGAACCACCCAAACTACACAGGTACTGCCGTGAAGAATCCTTTCCGCAACCGTAACTGGAATACCACTGCCAAGAACATCCATCGTGCCCCGCTGGTGTCCACAGGACCATTTATAGGTTGTAGGACTGGTGGCATCGCCCACAGCCGCAATCGACATTGACGGGAACTCGCCTACGCTTTCGAAGATTACTTCGACACGATTCACCTCGGCGCCGGACACTTCGAACATCTTCCCTGGCGCAGCGAGGTCTTGGCCATTATATTTGACGCCCCAGCTTAGACTAGAACTATTTGGGAATCCTTGGGGCTTAATCGAACAAATCCCCTCCCTTACTGGAAAAGGATCTGTCGCTTGGCCAACATTGGCATGAACACGCCCCTCCTCCTTTACCCCACCGAAGGACAAACACGCGTAGTCAAAGGTTAAGGGCATACCCCTTAGAAAATCGACTCCCGCTCCTCGAACACTTGACACAACAGAGAATCTGCCGAACTTTGGGGAAAGAAACAGCTCCGCTGCGTAGTAGTTTCGACCTGCACCTATCCGAACAGTGCCATCCCGGACGTCCTTTACAGAATAGCCCTTAAATGCCGGGCTCTCTGGGTCGATCTCAACCCTACATGTCGTACCAATAGGAAATTCTCGATCGACCTCGACGACCTTCTCTATGCCCTCAACGAAGGAAACCCCACTATATGAGCCGCAGGACCAATTTATATTGAACCTACCTCTACGCAATCCGTTCGGCGAATAACTATAATCTGTTAACGCGAAAGAGACACTTAGAGTGCCGACTCGCGCTGGGTCCAAGACAGGCTCGGACACATACTCAACCTCAAGGGTTACATCTAAAATCTGCCCAAATTCGGTTACTGTAACAGTCTTCGGCTCGGGCCCCACTACTCGATACCCTTCAAGCTGCGCTGTGCTGAAATCGGCGCTCACTGAGCAGGTTGTACCGACCGGATACTCCCGAGGCAACTCAAACCCACCGTAGTTTACTCTCACCCGCCCCTCGTCATCACCACAACGGTAGCTGAGTACAGGCTCAAGATGATCCACCAAGGCCCAGTTATGATTCCTCTCCCTCCAGAGAATATTCACCGTGCTAACCCGCTGCCGGTATTCTACCTTGGGGCGCGCAATCGCGATTTCGCTACCCTCCTCTACGGTCAAGGTATACGGCTCAGCTCGAACTAGCTCGTAACCGCGTGGGACGTACAAATCCCGGCTGGGCGAGATCTGACAAACGCTACCAACTCGAATCCCCGATTTGCTTTGATAATAATGATCTGATTCGAATCCACCCTCGACCCGTTGAAATTCACCCTCGACAGGCATCTCGCCTTCAAAACGGCAACTGTAGCGAAAATATCCCCCAAGCCAATCACTATCATAGCCGATACTTTCTGGAACGACCTTAAGGTATCGCTCCTCCCATGTTTTCAAAATCCACTCGGCATGAAGATTTACCTCGACGACTTCACCATTGGGAACGGTGACGATTACCGGTGACGGCATCAGCATTAGATATTTTGAATCATGCAGCCTCTGCAATTCAATGGTGCATACTGCGCCAGCAGCTAAGCCATCAATCGTATCAGACTCTCCATTGCGGTAAGCCATCCCTCCGTGCACCACGTCATATGGGGCAGATCCGTCACCTAGCGACTTATCGCACCTAACTCGATAATCCAAGTAACCTGAATAGACATCCGGATTCTGCGAGTATTGAACCCGTATCGCTCCTTCACCCTTTTTATACAGCCCCCGCAACGTTAACACCTGATCGCGACCGTATGTCACATAGAACTCGTGCTCACTGCCATGAAAGTAGTACCCAGGGATTCTTATGGACTCTGGAGCAAACTGCGCCCTACAATTGCCACCTACATGAAACAGCTCTTCCAACTCGACTGGAGCCTGCCCGGGCCGGACCTCGACACTGCCTGACACGTCTCCACAGGAATAATTTACTCTGAACTGGCGATTTTCCTGACCCGCCGGAAGTCCCTCAATCTCAATACCAATTCTCACCGGCACAGGATCTGGGATGTAGGTTGTCTCTATTTCGATTTCCGCTGCCTGGCCGTCAACAATCTCGACTTGTTTCTGTACGGGAGCGTCGAACGAATGATTGGGGACCGCTAGGCTATTTGTATCTATAGCCACGATGCAGGTTTGTCCCGCTTCAAACCATCCTACCGATTGGGCTTCATGGGTTTGTCGATCAACCTTTACCTTTCGATACTCACTTCCACAACTAATGTCGATGAGTATATCGTCACTACTGGCTTCATCTTTCCTCCCGGACTCACGATATAGAATGATCAACTCGCCCTTGCCTGTTGGGATGTACCTATAGTCGAAACGTGCAGTGCTATCAGCCCACTCACCTATGTGCACAGTGACGGAAGCGTCCCCCACAGTTCTGGAGAATCCCTCAACCTCAGTTGAAGCAGCTACTTCAGTCACTTTGCAGTTTGCTCCAAACGGGATGGCATTTTCGACGCTTATTGGCCGTCCATTCGTTGGTACTATCGCAACACCTCGCTTGATATACGGGTTTACCCCTTCCTTGGCACACTCATAATTGTATGCCACCTGAGATAGGTCGAGTCCCTCAATCTCATTTACCTCACTCGAAATGAATAACGCACCCTCCGTCGGCCTCAAACGCGCAGAGACCTGTATCTGATGTAAGCCGCCAACTTGTACGCCAAAATCCCAATACGTCTCTTCCAATCTAATCTCATCCGCAGACTGCGACCTGACATAGCAGGTGCTTTCCGCCGGAATCAGCGGAGAGGGAAACGTCTCGTTAAACCTCTCAATGGAGATTGTCCCCTGAATCTGATCGCGCTCCGGCACGTAGCAGGTGTACCCGAACGCTATCGGGCTAAGTCCATCGGGTGGATCAACAAAATTTATCTGAATTGAAAAGCGGCCGGCGTTCTGCTCATTGAGTTCCTCGCCGCCTCCCGGCACCGGCTCACCCGATGACGGCGGCACCGGCCCACCCGTAGACGGCGGCTCCGTCCCACCCGTAGACGACGGCTCCGGTTCGCTCGAAGGCAGCGGCACCGGCCCACCCGTAGACGACGGCTCCGGTACCGGCTGCGGGTCTGTGAGGGCTTTGGAGTGCTGCTCGCCCGGCAGCCCGCCGTCGGGCGCTGCCCATGCCGTTCCTGCGCCCAGCCCCGAGGCGGAGGTTAGTCCGGCCAGTACAAGAGCTAGGGGCAGGGCTAGAACAGCCAGTTTTTCAACCAAGCGGGGCTTTCGCTGCGGAGTCATCTTTGAGTCCTTCCGTCACGATTCCGGGGTCGCCAAGGACCGGAGGGGATACCTCCCCTAAACGTATGGATTCCGACGCCCGTGTTTAAGGTTTTGGCCTGTATGAAAACCTGTACTACTTCTTCTATTGGCTTTTGCACGCCGGTGTGCATCATTCTCGCTAAGTCGCGTGCCCCGGCTCCCAGGCTCCTACACGGCCCCAGCGGCTCGGACACACGAAAGCGGCCTGGAGGGCGCTTACGCGCTCTCCAGGCCGCCAGAGTGAGCCGCTGGGCTTACAGCATGCCGAGGACCTGGGCTACCAGGATCTTGGCGACCATGGCCACCGGGTAGACCATGGCGTAGCCGAGGGCCACGCGCGGGTCGTTCTGGGTGCGGCTGTTGGCAAAGGCCAGCACTGCCGGCTGGGTTTGGGTACCGCCCAGTACACCGGCCAGGCGGGTGCCACCCATCTTGAACATGAAGCGCATCGTCACGTACAGGCCCACGGCCACGAACGTGGTGATGAGGAATCCGAGCAGCAGGATGTTGGTCCAGGCGCCGGACGTGAAGGCGTTCAGGATCTGAGAGCCTGCCTTGGTGCCGGCGTAGGCCAGGAAGACCAGGAGGCCGAGCTCGGCGAGGACCATACAGGTGGTGTAGGGCACGGAGGTGACCACGCGGCCCACGCGGCCGATGCGCCCCAGCACGAGGCCCACCAGCAGCGTGCCGGCGGCCGAACCGATGGTGAAGGAGGCGCCACCGGGGGTGGGTATCGGCAGGTTACCGATGAGGATGCCCAGGGCCATGCCCAGGCCGAGCGCCACCGGGTTGATGTCGGATAGGCCGTGCGCGGAGTCTCCGAAGAACTTGGAGATCTTGGTCATCGTGCCGGTGGGGGCAACGACGCGGACGCGGTCGCCCTGCTGGAGCACCAGGTTGGGGGCGCCAATCATGTCGATGTCACCGCGGCGGACTCGAGAAATGGTTGCCTCGAATTTGCCGCTCAGGTCCAGAGAGGCGATGGTGCGACCCGCCAGCTTGGGGTCGGAAACCGTGATGCGGCGGAAGTCCAGGTAGGAGCGGTCAGAGATCAGGGAGTGCGTGGAGGAGTGTCCCAGCTGGGAGATGATGGCCGCCACGGCCTTCTCGTTGCCGACCACGGTTACCAGGTCGTCACGGTCAAGGGTGTCTTCCATCTTCGGACGCAGGATTGGGCCAGTCTCACCGCGGCGGAGGCGGGAGAAGGTGACCTGACCACCGGCGCGATCAAATAGGTCGCCCACGCGGGGGTTGTCGTCGCGCTCGACGCGGATGGTGCGGTTGACCAGCGGGGAGGGGGCGTCCTTGTCGTGGCGGGCCTTGGACAGGGCGAAGCCGGCGGCGATCAGCATGCCGAACACACCCCACAGGTAAGTGATGGAGTAGCCGACGGTCGCGGTGGCAGTGTCGCCACTGGCCTGACCGGCCGCAGAGAGCGCCGGGGTGTTAGTGATTGCACCGGCGTACGTTCCACCGATTAGGGCTGGGGACATGCCGAGCGCGTTACCGACGCCCCAGGCAAGCACACCGGCGGCCGCCACCACCACTACCATTGCGATGATCGGACCGACCGCCGTCTTGAGGGTGTTGAAGAAGGTAGGGCCGGCGTTGATACCGATCGCGAACGCGAACAGGGCCAGGCCCAGGATGCCGATGTCGTGCGCTACCTGGAGTTCGTAGCCGTAGGTGAGCGCCCACGCCGTCAGTGCCATTGCCGTGAATAGCACGGCGGCGGCGCCCAGCTTGATGCCCTTTACCTTGACGCTTCCGAATACCATGCCAACGCCAAGTAGCAAGAACAGCAGCAGGACGTCATTCTCCTGCAGCGCGTAGAAAAACGTGTCCATGTGGATTCCTCGTGTAGGTCTTCGCCCTCAATTATCCGGGCCGCCCACGGTGGCTTTCCGGTGCCTTGGTCCCGCTTGGATGGACGACGTTGCCGCCCGGCCGCCCGGTTTTGCCGCCTATTTGCCCTTTTGTCGCTTTCTGCCGGATTTGCGCGTTACGCGTTTCACACTGCGGGAGGGGATGGCCGCAGCGAGTCTGCGACCATCCCCTCCCCGGTGTGCGGGTGCGCTTTAGTAGAGCACTGCGCCCTCGGACGCGGAGTGCACCAGCTTGATGTACTTGCCGAGCACGCCACGGGTGTAGCGCGGGGGCAGCGGCTCGAAGGTCTTGGCACGCTCGGCCAGTTCGGCCTCGTCCACCAGCAGGTCCAGGCGGGCGTTGGCCACGTCCAGGCGGATCTTGTCTCCGTCGCGCACCAGGGCGATGGGGCCGCCGTCCACGGCCTCGGGGGCGACGTGGCCGACGCACAGGCCGGTGGTGCCGCCAGAAAAGCGCCCGTCGGTGAGCAGCAGGACGGTCTTGCCGAGGTTGGCTCCCTTGATGGCGCCGGTGATGGCCAGCATCTCGCGCATGCCGGGGCCGCCCTTGGGGCCTTCGTAGCGGATCACCACGACGTCGCCGTCGGTGATGGTGCCGTCGGCGAGCGCGTCCAGGGCGCCTTGTTCGCGCTCGAAGACGCGGGCGGTGCCTTCGAACACCTCGGTGTCGAAGCCGGCGGACTTCACCACGGCACCCTCGGGGGCCAGGGTGCCCTTGAGGATGGTGATGCCGCCGGTGGCGTGGATCGGGTTGTCCAGCTGGCGCAGGATCTCGCCGTCGGCGGCAGGCGGGGCGATGTCTGCCAGGTTTTCGGCCACGGTCTTACCAGTGACGGTGAGGCAGTCTCCGTGCAGCAGGCCGGCGTCCAGCAGGGTCTTCATCAGCACGGGGACTCCGCCTACGCGGTCAACGTCGTTCATCACAAACTGGCCGAACGGCTTGAGATCTCCCAGGTGCGGGGTCCGGGCAGCGACTCGGGAGAAGTCGTCCAGGGTGAGGTCGACCTCGGCTTCGCGCGCGATCGCGAGCAGGTGCAGGACGGCGTTGGTGGAGCCACCGAAGGCCATCACCACGGCGATGGCGTTCTCGAAGGCTTCCTTGGTCATGATGTCGCGGGCGGTGATGCCCCTGCGCAGGAGCTCAACTACCGCAGCGCCGGAGCGCCGCGCCGCCGCGTCCCGTCGACGGTCCACGGACGGCGGCGCGGCCGAGCCGGGCACCGACATGCCGATCGCCTCCGCAACGGATGCCATGGTGTTGGCGGTGTACATGCCACCGCAGGCGCCCTCGCCGGGGCAGATGGCACGCTCGATAGCCATCACGTCCTCGTGGCTCATCAGGCCACGCTGGTGGGCACCCACGGCCTCGTAGGCGTCGATGATGGTGACGTCCTTCTCCGTACCGTCGGAGAGCTTGACGTGGCCGGGCATGATCGAGCCGGCGTAGAGGAAGACTGAGGCCAGGTTCAGGCGGGCCGCCGCCATGAGCATGCCCGGCAGCGACTTGTCACAACCGGCCAGCAGCACCGAGCCGTCCAGGCGCTCGGCCTGCATAACGGTTTCCACGGAGTCCGCGATCACGTCACGGGAGACGAGCGAGAAGTGCATTCCCTCGTGCCCCATGGAGATGCCGTCGGAGACGGAGATCGTGCCGAACTCCAACGGGTAACCACCGGCGGCGTGCACGCCTTCCTTCGCCGCCTGCGCCAGGCGCTGGAGGGAGAGGTTGCAGGGCGTGATCTCGTTCCAGGATGAAGCGACACCGATCTGGGGCTTAACGAAGTCGGCGTCCCCCATGCCGACGGCGCGGAGCATTCCGCGCGACGCCGTGGCCTTCAGACCATCGGTCACCTGCCGACTGCGCGGCTTGATGTCAATCTCGTTGGTACCCATGCGCGTGATTCTATGCCTCGAGCCTCTCCCCCACGTTGCGGTGCTCAACCCGTGGCCCGCATGGGCCAAACTGCGCCAAACATGCAACTGCCGTAGTCCGTGTGCGGGTGGTGCCGGGAGGCAATTTACGGGCGGACATGGGTCACATATTCGGCGTCGACGCGCCGGGCCGCTCGGGTTGGTTGGGCCGCCGGGTTGGGCCGCTTGGGTTGGGCTCCCAGCTTGGTGCCCCGGTCCTACGGCCAACTCGACGTTCAGCCCTTCAACTCGACGTTGAGCTCCTCAACCAGACGTTTGGCTCCTCAACCAGACGTTTGGCCCGTCGACTCGACGTTTGGCCCTGGTTTTCGTCGAGTTGAAGCTTCGAACGTCTAGTTCGGGTTTCGAACGTCTAGTTGAAGCTACATTCGTCGAGTTTCACGTTCCGGGTGGAGTGGCCCCTGTCTGGGTTATTCACTGACGCGCTCCCGGCCGCTGCGCGGGTCCCCCAAGTCAACTAGACGTTTGCCCCTTCGTCTCGACGTTTGCGTCTTCAGCTCGACGTTTGGGTCTTCGACTCGACGTTTGGCCCTTCAGCTAGACGCTTGGGCCGGGTTTTCGTCGAGTTGCGGCATCGAACGTCGAGTTGGGGTTTCGACCGTCGAGTTGGGGTTTCGACCGTCGAGTTTCACGCTCCGGGTGGAGTGGCCCTGGCTGGCTTAGTTGATGACCTCCCACCGGCGCTGCGCCGGTCCCCCGGTCAACTAGACGTTCGGCTCTTCAGCTCGACGTTCGGCTTTTCAGCTCGACGTTCAGCCCGTCAACTCGACGTTTGGGCCGGGTTTTCGTCGAGTTGAAGCTTCGAACGTCTAGTTGGGGTGTCGAACGTCGAGTTTCACGTTCCGGGTGGGGTGGTCCTGGCTGGCTTGGTTGATGACGCCCCACCGACGCTGCGCAGGTCCCCCAGTCAACTAGACGTTTGCCCCTTCGTCTCGACGTTTGGGTCTTCGGCTCGACGTTTGGGCTGGTCTTTCGTCGAGTTGAGGCATCGAACGTCGTGTTGGGGTTTCGAACGTCGTGTTGGGGTTTCGAACGTCGAGATGGAGCATCGAACGTCTAGTTAGGGCCGGGTTTCGTCTAGTTTCAACACCGGGGGTGTGTTGCCGTGGTTGGTGCGGGTGTGGTGTTGGGCTGGTTTGGGTGGGTGTGGGGACGGCCCCCGTTGCTGCGGTTTGGTTCGCGCTACGGGGGCCGTTGTGTTGTGGTTGGTGGCGGCGGTGTCCTACTCTCCCACACCCTGGCGGGTGCAGTACCATTGGCGCTGGCAGGCTTAGCTTCCGGGTTCGGTATGGGGCCGGGCGTTTCCCTGCTGCTGTGACCGCCGCACGTGTTTTAACCCTTGGTGGGTTTGTAACCGTATAGGGGGTGTGAGCGTGTGGTGTTGTGTTCGGGTTTGTTGTTTCGTGTGTTGTTTGTGTGTTTGTAGTTGTTTGGTCGATTAGTACCAGTCAGCTTCACGTGTTACCACGCTTCCACGTCTGGCCTATCTACCCCGTGGTCTGCGGGGGACCTTCAACACTTGTGTGTTTGGAGACCTGGTCTTGAAGCAGGCTTCCCGCTTAGATGCTTTCAGCGGTTATCCTTTCCGAACGTGGCTAACCAGCGGTGCACCTGGCGGTACAACTGGCACACTAGAGGTTCGTCCGTCCCGGTCCTCTCGTACTAGGGACAGGTCTTCTCAAGTTTCCTACGCGCGCAGCGGATAGGGACCGAACTGTCTCACGACGTTCTGAACCCAGCTCGCGTACCGCTTTAATGGGCGAACAGCCCAACCCTTGGGACCTACTCCAGCCCCAGGATGCGACGAGCCGACATCGAGGTGCCAAACCATGCCGTCGATATGAACTCTTGGGCAAGATCAGCCTGTTATCCCCGGGGTACCTTTTATCCGTTGAGCGACACCCCTTCCACAAGGTGGTGCCGGATCACTAGTTCCTACTTTCGTACCTGTTTGACTTGTCAGTCTCACAGTCAAGCTCCCTTGTGCACTTACACTCGACATCTGGTTGCCGACCAGACTGAGGGAACCTTTGAGCGCCTCCGTTACTTTTTGGGAGGCAACCGCCCCAGTTAAACTACCCACCAGGCACTGTCCCTGGTCCGGATTACGGACCGAGGTTAGATGACCGCTTCAACCAGAGTGGTATTTCAACAATGACTCCGCCAACACTGGCGTGTTGGTTTCATAGTCTCCCACCTATCCTACACAAGCTGAAGCGGGCACCAATACCAAGCTATAGTAAAGGTCCCGGGGTCTTTCCGTCCTGCTGCGCGTAACGAGCATCTTTACTCGTAGTGCAATTTCGCCGAGTTCATGGTTGAGACAGTAGAGAAGTCGTTACGCCATTCGTGCAGGTCGGAACTTACCCGACAAGGAATTTCGCTACCTTAGGATGGTTATAGTTACCACCGCCGTTTACTGGGGCTTGGATTCAAAGCTTCACCCGAGGGTTGACCTTTCCTCTTAACCTTCCAGCACCGGGCAGGCGTCAGTCCGTATACATCGTTTTGCAACTTCGCACGGACCTGTGTTTTTGGTAAACAGTCGCTTCTCCCTATTCTCTGCGACCTTTCGCGCTAGCCCGCGAGGGGCTTCACGTTCCAGGTCCCCCTTCTCCCGAAGTTACGGGGGCATTTTGCCGAGTTCCTTAACCATGATTATCTCGTCGCCTTAGTATTTTCTACTTGACCACCTGTGTCGGTTTGGGGTACGGGCGGCTAGTCCCTCGCGTCGAGGCTTTTCTTGGCAGTATAGGATCACCCTGCTTTCCCACGAGTGTGGGTCACCATCACACCTCACCCTGGTGTTACCCGGATTTGCCTGGGTAACGGGCTGCGTGTTTAGACGGGCCATGCCATAAGACCCGCGGTGGCTACCTTTCTGCGTCACCCCTGTTAATACGCTTGGCTACTACTGGTATCGGTCCCACGAGCCCGCCCCACCCACACCCGAAGGTGTGGATGGTTTGGGTTGGTGGTTAGTACTACCAGGCTCACCATGGACGGTCCTTCGCCGGTACCAGAATATCAACTGGTTGTCCATCGACTACGCCTGTCGGCCTCGCCTTAGGTCCCGACTTACCCAGGGCGGATGATCCTGGCCCTGGAACCCTTGGTCAATCGGCGCTAGGGATTCTCACCCTAGTTTCGCTACTCATGCCTGCATTCTCACTCCCACGCAGTCCACCCATCCTTCCAGATGAGCTTCACCCCACGTGGGACGCTCCCCTACCCAACAACACCCCTGCACACCCACTATGTGGTGTGTGGGTTTTGTGTTGTTGCCACGGCTTCGGCGGTGTGCTTGAGCCCCGCTACATTGTCGGCGCGGAATCACTTGACCAGTGAGCTATTACGCACTCTTTCAAGGGTGGCTGCTTCTAAGCCAACCTCCTGGTTGTCACTGCAACTCCACATCCTTTCCCACTGAGCACACGCTTAGGGGCCTTAGCCGGTGATCTGGGCTGTTTCCCTCTCGACTACGAAGCTTATCCCCCGCAGTCTCACTGCCGCGCTAACATTACTGGCATTCGGAGTTTGGTTGACCTCAGTAACCTTGTAGGGCCCATCAGCCATCCAGTAGCTCTACCTCCAGCAAGCAACACGCGACGCTGCACCTAAATGCATTTCGGGGAGAACCAGCTATCACGGAGTTTGATTGGCCTTTCACCCCTACCCACAGTTCATCCCCTCCATTTTCAACTGAAGTGGGTTCGGTCCTCCACACGCTCTTACACGTGCTTCAACCTGACCATGGGTAGATCACTCCGCTTCGGGTCTACGGCATGCGACTCAAGCGCCCTATTCAGACTCGCTTTCGCTACGGCTTCCCCACCCGGGTTAACCTCGCCACATACCAGTAACTCGCAGGCTCATTCTTCAAAAGGCACGCAGTCACCCCAACAAAAGAGGGCTCCTACGGTTTGTAAGCATCCGGTTTCAGGTACTATTTCACTCCCCTCACGGGGTACTTTTCACCATTCCCTCACGGTACTGATCCGCTATCGGTCACTAGGTAGTATTCAGGCTTAGCAAGTGGTCTTGCCAGATTCACACGGGATTTCACGGGCCCCGTCCTACTCGGGAACACGCACCGAACACAAGCAATGATCGTTTCAGTTACCGGGCTCTCACCGTCTACGGCTGGCTTTCCCAAACCATTCACCTACAACCACGCTTGGAACCACTGGCCGGCAGACCAGACACGCACGCGTCCCACAACCCCACATCCGCAACCCCTGCCGGGTATCACACGAACATGGTTTAGCCATCATCCGCTTTCGCTCGCCACTACTCACGGAATATCTTTTCCTGCGGGTACTGAGATGTTTCACTTCCCCGCGTTCCCCCCACACGCCCTATATATTCAAGCGCGGGTAACCAGACATGACTCTGGCCAGGTTTCCCCATTCGGACACCCTCGGATCAAAGCTCGTTTGTCAACTCCCCGAGGCCTATCGCGGACTACCACGTCCTTCATCGGCTCCTAGTGCCAAGGCATCCACCGAATGCTCTTAGAAACTACAAACAAAACACTAATACAGAAAACAATAAACCATGAACACAACACTACGTATCATGCTCACACCCACTATACAGTTACAAACCAACCAACCAACAAACCACCAAACCAAACCAAAAAAACCCAAGGCCTGCTCAGCAGCAAGTAGTCAAAACACCCAAACCACAAGTGTGGCCTGGAAACCCAATAGCATGCGGCCTGTTCTCCACTACACCAACCCCGAACCCAGCCCCGGGAACCCAAAAGCCCCAAGGACCAAGCAGACACGAGGAAAGTGTGTCTAGTGTCTTTTCCACTAAAAGCAACCCACCAAGCCCCCCAGAAGCCAGACACAACACGCGCCTGAAACAAACAACCAGGAAACCCACAAACACCAAACCAACACACAAAAACGCGTCCCAGCCCGGCAGGTGGAAAAAGTTGCTCCTTAGAAAGGAGGTGATCCAGCCGCACCTTCCGGTACGGCTACCTTGTTACGACTTCGTCCCAATCGCCAGTCCCACCTTCGACCACTCCCCCCAAACGGTTAGGCCATGGGCTTCGGGTGTTACCAACTTTCGTGACGTGACGGGCGGTGTGTACAAGGCCCGAGAACGTATTCACCGCAGCGTTGCTGATCTGCGATTACTAGCGACTCCGACTTCATGGGGTCGAGTTGCAGACCCCAATCCGAACTGAGACCAGCTTTAAGGGATTCGCTCAACCTTACGATATCGCAACCCTCTGTACTGGCCATTGTAGCATGCGTGAAGCCCAAGACATAAGGGGCATGATGATTTGACGTCATCCCCACCTTCCTCCGAGTTAACCCCGGCAGTCTCTCACGAGTCCCCACCATAACGTGCTGGCAACATGAGACAAGGGTTGCGCTCGTTGCGGGACTTAACCCAACATCTCACGACACGAGCTGACGACAACCATGCACCACCTGTACACCCCCAACTAAATGCGCCCACATCTCTGCAGACTCTGGATGTATGTCAAGCCTTGGTAAGGTTCTTCGCGTTGCATCGAATTAATCCGCATGCTCCGCCGCTTGTGCGGGCCCCCGTCAATTCCTTTGAGTTTTAGCCTTGCGACCGTACTCCCCAGGCGGGGCACTTAATGCGTTAGCTACGGCGCAGGAACCATGGAAACAGCCCCCACACCTAGTGCCCAACGTTTACGGCATGGACTACCAGGGTATCTAATCCTGTTCGCTCCCCATGCTTTCGCTCCTCAGCGTCAGTAACGGCCCAGAGACCCGCCTTCGCCACCGGTGTTCCTCCTGATATCTGCGCATTCCACCGCTACACCAGGAATTCCAGTCTCCCCTACCGCACTCAAGCCTGCCCGTACCCACCGCAAGCCCACAGTTAAGCTGTGGGTTTTCACGACAGACGCGACAAACCGCCTACGAGCTCTTTACGCCCAATAATTCCGGACAACGCTTGCGCCCTACGTATTACCGCGGCTGCTGGCACGTAGTTAGCCGGCGCTTCTTCTGTAAGTAAAGTCAACCCAAACAAAAGCCTAGGCCTGCGTCCTTACTGAAAGAGGTTTACAACCCGAAGGCCGTCATCCCTCACGCGGCGTCGCTGCATCAGGCTTTCGCCCATTGTGCAATATTCCCCACTGCTGCCTCCCGTAGGAGTCTGGGCCGTATCTCAGTCCCAGTGTGACCGGTCACCCTCTCAGGCCGGCTACCCGTCAAAGCCTTGGTAGGCCATCACCCCACCAACAAGCTGATAGGCCGCGAGCCCATCCCCCACCAGAAAAACCTTTCCACACACAACCATGCGATCATGCGTGAATATTCAGTATTAGCAACCATTTCTGGTCGTTATCCCAAAGAAGGGGGCAGGTTACTCACGTGTTACTCACCCGTTCGCCACTCTCACCAAACAAGCAAGCTCGCTTGGATCCCGTTCGACTTGCATGTGTTAAGCACGCCGCCAGCGTTCGTCCTGAGCCAGGATCAAACTCTCCAACAAAAACCAAAACCAACCAACCCACAAACGAGCCAGCCAGCCAAAGCCCCTGCCAGAAACCCTGACAAAAACAACACCCAACCAAAAAGGCCAGGCAAACAAAACAGACCAACCAAAACAGTCAGCCCAAAAAACAAACACTAAACAAAAAACAAACCACACACTATTGAGTTCCCAAACAACACCCACACCCACCAGAACACCAGCCCCAAACAGAACCAGCACCCCAACAAGATGGCTTGTTGATCGCTCCTCCGTGGCCCGCAGGCCTCAGATTCACTGCTCGCTTCCCGGAAGCCGTGCTCCCCGGCAGCGAGTGAATAATTTACGCAGTTTCCGCAGCCGTGTCAACTCCGATCCACGTGGCACGCAACACACGCCCCATTTTCCCCGGAATCGCAACGAAAATTGGTGGGCGGGGTGGCTTGCCACCCCGCCCACCAGGCTTCAACCGCCGGGCCTTCGCCCTTCCGGCTCAGGCCTCGACCGAGCGACGCACCGCCCCGGCCACGGCCTTGGCCACGCGGGTGTCGAACACACCCGGGATGATGTAGGCCGGGCTGAGCTCGCTGTCGTCCAGCACCTCCGCGATCGCCACGGCCGCCACGCGCAGCAGCTCCATGGTGATGTCAGAGACGCCCGCGTCCAGCAGACCCCGGAACAGGCCTGGGAAGGCCAGCACGTTGTTGATCTGGTTCGGGTAGTCGGAGCGGCCCGTCGCCACCACGGCCGCGTACTTGGCCGCCTCGATCGGGTCGGTCTCCGGGGTCGGGTTGGCCATCGCGAACACGATCGCGTCCTTGGCCATGGTGCCCACCAGCTCGGCCGGGAACAGGTTGCCGGAGGAGACACCGATGAACACGTCGGCGTCCTTCAGGCCCTCCTCCAGGGAACCGGTCACGCCGCGCGGGTTGGTGTTCTCCGCCAGCCACTTGCGGTGCGGGTTCATGCCCTCGGTGTCGGACGCGCTCAGCGCCCCGGAGCGGCCGTAGCCCACGATGTCGCGCGCGCCCTGCGCCATCAGCAGCTTGGCGATGGCGGAACCGGCCGCGCCCACACCGGAGATAACGATGCGAACGTCCTCGATGCGCTTGCCGACCACCTTCAGCGCGTTGATCAGCGCCGCCAGGGTCACGATGGCCGTGCCGTGCTGGTCGTCGTGGAACACCGGGATGTCCAGCTCGGCGCGCAGGCGCTCCTCGATCTCGAAGCAGCGCGGCGCGGAGATGTCCTCGAGGTTGATGCCGCCGTAGGCCGGCGCGATCGCCTTGACGATCGCCACGATCTCGTCCACGTCCTTGGTGGCCAGCGGCACCGGCCAGGCGTCCACGCCACCGAACTCCTTGAACAGCAGCGCCTTGCCCTCCATCACCGGCAGGGAGGCCTCCGGCCCGATGTCACCCATGCCCAGCACCGCGGTGCCGTCGGTGACCACGGCGACCGTGTTGCGCTTGATGGTCAGCTCGCGGGCACGCGAGGGAGTGTCGTAGATGGCCTTGCACACGCGCGCCACACCAGGCGTGTACGCGCGCGACAGGTCGCGGCGGTTGCGCAACGGAATCTTGGAGTGGATGGCCACCTTGCCGCCCAGGTGGGCCAGGAAGGTGGAGTCCTCCACCGAGGTGACCTCCACCCCGTCCACGCCCTCCAGGATGGAGACGATCTCCAGGCGGTGCACCGAGTCGCGCGCGTCGCACGTCAGGTCGTAGGAGATGCGCCCGCCCTCCGCGTCGGTGACGTCCAGGCCAGTGATGACGGCGCCCGTGGCGGCCACCAGGTCAACGATCTTGCTGGCGTCGGCCTGCGAGGCGTTGGCCTCCAGTCGCAGTACAACGGTGTAACTGGGGGATGGCTGAGCCATGCTCGCTCCTCACATGAAGACGTGATGTTCGCCCCGATATTGGCGCGCCCACCCCCCGATTGGCTAGTACCTAAGGCCCACAATTTCGCGCGTGTCATTTGTGGACGACGTTTTCCCGCCCGCCCCCAAGCAGTCACCGCCCACAGCCAGGCGAAAATCACTAGGCGGGAGCGTCCAGTTACTGGACGCTCCCGCCTAGTGCGGAACGGCTCAGGCGCCGCAGACCTCCATGATCAGCTCGCGCACGCGGGCGGCGTCGGCCTGCCCCTTGGTGGCCCTCATGACCGCGCCGACGATCGCACCGGCGGCCGCGACCTTGCCGGAGCGGATCTTGTCCGCCACGTCGGGCTGCGCGGCCAGCGCCTCCTCGACTGCGGTCCGCAGGGCGCCGTCGTCGCTCACCACCGCCAGGCCGCGCTTTGCCACGACCTCAGCGGCGCTGCCCTCGCCGGCGAGCATGCCGGCCAGCGCCTGGCGCGCCAGCTTGTCATTCAACTCGCCCTTGTCCACCAAGGCGGCCAGCTCTGCAACGTCGGCCGGACCAACCGGTAACTCCTCCAGCGCCACGCCGCGCTCCTTGGCCTCGCGGGAGAGCTCACCCAGCCACCACTTCCGGGCGGCCGCAGCGCCGGCACCAGCCGCCACGGTCGCCTCGATGATGTCCAGGGCGCCGGCGTTCAGAACGTCGCGCATCTCCAGGTCGGTGCAAGCCCACTCCTCCTGCAGGCGGCGGCGGCGCACCGCCGGCATCTCCGGCAGGCAGGCGCGCACCTCCTCCACCCACTCCGGCGTGCACACCACCGGCACCAGGTCCGGCTCGGGGAAGTAGCGGTAGTCGTCCGCGTCAGACTTCTCGCGGCCAGCAGAAGTGGTACCCGTATCCTCATGCCAGTGGCGCGTCTCCTGCACCACCTTGCCGCCACCCGCCAGGATCGCGCCCTGGCGCTGCATCTCAAAACGCACCGCCCGCTCGATCGCGCGGAAGGAGTTGACGTTCTTGGTCTCCGTGCGAGTGCCCAGCGGCGCGTCCACTCCCTCGCGTAGCGAGACGTTAATGTCCGCACGCACGTTGCCGCGCTCCATGCGGGCCTCGCTCACGCCCAACGCGCGGAAGATGTCCCGCAACGCCTGCACGTACGCGCGCGCCACCTCGGGGGCCCGCTCCCCCGCCCCGGCAACGGGACGAGTCACGATCTCCACCAGCGGCACGCCGGCGCGGTTGTAGTCCACCAGCGAGTAGTCCGCCCCCTGGATGCGACCGGCCGAACCACCCACGTGGGTGTTCTTGCCGGCATCCTCCTCCATGTGCGCCCGCTCGATCTCCACGCGGAACACCGCGCCGTCCTCCAGCTCCACGTCCAGGTAGCCGTCGTAGGCGATCGGCTCGTCGTACTGGGAGGTCTGGAAGTTCTTCGGCACGTCCGGGTAGAAGTAGTTCTTCCGGGCAAAACGGCAAGACTCGCGGATCTTGCAGTTCAGCGCCAGGCCGATCATCACCGCGTAACGCACCGCCGTCGCGTTCACCACCGGCAGAGTGCCCGGCAGACCCAGCGACACCGGAGTGACGTACTCGTTCGGCTCGCCACCAAACGCGTTCGGGGCGCCATCAAACATCTTCGTGGCCGTCCCCAGCTCCACGTGCACCTCGATGCCCAGCACCGGGTCGAAGCGGGCGGTGACCTCGTCGTAGTCCAGCAGGTCCGTCATCTCAGTTCTCCTTCAGGGCCGGGGCGCTGGCCAGCAGCGGGCCGCCCCACTTGGACTCCAGGGCGCGCTCCAGCACGCCACCGACGCGGTACAGGCGGGCGTCCTCAAACGCCGGCGCCAGGATCTGGAAACCAACCGGCAGGCCCTCAGACAGGCCCGACGGCAAGGACATGCCCGGCACGCCGGCCAGGTTGGCGGGGATAGTGGCGACGTCGTTCAAATACATCGCCATCGGGTCATCCACCTTGGCGCCGAACTTAAACGCCACCGTCGGCGCCGTAGGCGAGACCAGAACGTCGGCCTGCTCAAAGGCCTTCGCGAAATCACGCTGCACCAACGTACGAGCCCGCAGCGCCGCCCCGTAATAGTGGTCAATGTTGCCGGCGCTCAACGCGTAGGTGCCCAAGATGATGCGGCGCTTAACCTCGTCACCAAAACCGGCCGCACGCGTAGCGGCCATCACGCGCTCTGCCGTCACCGGACCATTGTCGGGCTCCACACGCAAGCCATAACGCATGCCATCAAACTTCGCCAGGTTGGAAGAAACCTCCGCCGGCATCAACAGGTAGTAGGCGTCCAGCGCGATCTCAAACGAAGGGCAGTCCACCTCCACGATCTGCGCACCCGCCTCACGCAGCAGGTCCAGGGACTCCTCGAAGGAGGCGCGCACGCCCTCCTCGTAGCCCTCGCCCGTCAGCTGCTTGACCACCGCCACGCGCACGCCCTCCAAGGAGGAGGTGTCACGCGCCGCCGCCACGTAACCCGTGCACGGCATCGGCAGCGAGGTGGAATCCAGCGGGTCGTGACCGCCCATCACCTCGTGGAACAACGCGGCGTCCTCCACGGTGCGCGTGCACGGACCGGCCTGGTCCAACGAGGAAGCCATCGCAATGAGGCCATAGCGGGAAATCGAGCCATACGTGGGCTTCACGCCCACCGTGCCCGTCACCGCCGCCGGCTGACGGATCGAACCACCCGTGTCCGTGCCCACCGCCAGCGGCGCCTCAAACGCGCCCACCGCAGCGGCCGATCCACCACCACTACCGCCAGGAATGCGCTCCAGGTCCCACGGGTTGCGAGTGGGGCCGAACGCGGAGTGCTCCGTGGACGAGCCCATCGCGAACTCGTCCATGTTCGTCTTGCCCAAGATCGGCATGCCCGCAGCGCGCAGCTTCTTCACCAGCGTCGCGTCGTACGGGGGAATCCAACCCTCCAGCATCTTCGATGCCGCCGTAGTCACCTGGCCCTTCGTGACCACCACGTCCTTCACCGCCACCGGCACACCAGCCAACGGGTGCAGCTCCTCGCCCGCAGCGCGGCGAGCGTCCACGTCCGCCGCCGTCGCCAGGGCATCCTCCCCACTCACGTTCAGGAACGCGTGCACCTCCCCATCCACCGCAGCGATACGGTCCAGGTGCGCCTGGGTCAGCTCAACCGAGCTCACCTCACCGGCGGCCAGCATCGCGGCCTGCTTGGCCGCACTGTGCTTGATCAGCTCGTTCACGCGTCCTCCCCCAGAATCTGCGGCACCAAGAAACGCCCATCCTCGCTGGCGGGCGCCATCGCCAAGGACTCCTCCTGGGACAGCGTCGGCACTACGACGTCCTCACGCATGACGTTCGTCAGCGGAATCGGGTGAGACGTGGCCGGCACGTCCGGCCCCACAAACTGGTTGATTCGCGCCACAGAGTTGGCGATCACCTCCAGCTCGCTGGCCAGCTTGGCCGCCTCCTGGTCTGTCATTGCAATGCGCGCGAGGCCCGCCAAGCGGTGCACCTCGCCGGTGGTGAACGTGGTCATGGGCTCGATTCTAGTGTCAGCCAGCCATTGCATAGAGTTACCACCATGACATCGTGGCGCTACCGCCTTGCACGCAAACTCTTAACCCCACCCAGCCCGCGCACCATCACCCGCGCAGCCAAGTGGTGGATCGGCAGCATCGCCGCCGCCCAGGCGGTCACCCTTGCCACCGTGATGATCAACGATCACCTGCGAAAGCGCCGCAAGGTCACCGCTGATTCGTTCCTCACCGGCCCGCCCGAGGCCACCTCCGTGGCCGGCAACTGCGTCACCACCTACACCGATGCCCGGGCCTTGTACGAGGCCATGCTCGCCTCCATTCGCGCGGCCAAGCACCACATCTACTTCGAGACCTACATCTGGAAGAGCGACGAATGGGGCGAGCAGTTCAAGCACGAGCTCATCCAGGCCGCCAAGCGCGGCGTTGACGTTCGGATCATCTACGACGCCTTCGGCAACTGGGTGGTGGACCCCCGCCTGTTCGCCTTCCCCAAGATGGCCAACCTGCACGTGCTGCGCTTCCCCACCTTCAACTGGGGAATGCTCTCCCTCTCCCTGCGCCACTTTGGCCGCGACCACCGCAAAATCCTGGTGGTGGACGGCGTGGACGGCTACACCGGCGGCTACAACATCGGCAGCCTGTACCACGCCGAGTGGCGCGACACCCACGTGCGCGTGCAGGGCGAGGGGGCCTGGGAGCTCGAAAACGCCTTCGTTGACTTCTGGAACGAGCACCGGCGCGGCAAGCTGCCCGCCCTGCCCGACGCAGGAGCCCGATCCTGGAACGCCCGCATCCGCGCCGCCCAGAACACCCCCACTAAATGGCTCTTCCCCGTCCGCGGCCTGTACATCGACGCGTGCGAGCGGGCCACCGACCGCGTCTGGATCACCCAGGCCTACTTCATCCCCGACCAGGAAATCCTGGACGCCCTCATCGCGGCCGCCAGGCGCGGGGTGGACGTGAAGGTGCTGGTGCCGGAGATCTCCAACCACGTGGTCGCCGACTGGGTGGCCCGCTCCCACTACTCCCGCCTCCTGGAGGCCGGCGTGGAGCTGTGGCTCTACCGGGGCGCAATGATCCACGCAAAGACCGCCACCGTGGACGGCCGCTGGTCCACCATCGGCACCGCCAACATCGACCGTCTCAGCCTGCGCGGCAACTACGAGGTCAACCTGGAGTTCTTCGACTACGGCCAGGCGCAAAACATGGAGGCGGTCTTTCTGCGGGACCTCAGCCAGTCACGCCGCCTCACCCTGGAGGAATGGGACAACCGCCCGCTCATCCACCGCGTCGGCGAGCGGCTGCTGCGGCCTTTCGCGCCCCTGATCTAGGCCGACCCGAAGCGCGGGTTAGCTGCAGAAATGTGTGTGCAGGCTCGGCGTGTCGGGGTTGGAACCGCCGGGCGGAGGTGCTCGGCACCGAGCAAGGCGCTGCTCCTGTGCTCGAATCTAGACGTTTGGGGGCGAATCTCGACGTTCGGGGGCCCGTCTCGACGTTTGGTGCCGAATCTCGACGTAAACCAGGTCGGGATCGTCGAGTTGAAAGGCCAAACGTCGAGTTGAAAGGGCGAACGTCGAGATTCACGCTCGCCGTCATCCGGGCAGCGCGCCACCCGGGCAGCACGACGACGCCCGGGCATCAGCGCAGCGCTCATACAAGTGGCTCAGGCACCAGCCCTCTCCCGATTCCTCCAGGCCCCGGCAGCCCCGGCCGTTAGGGCGGGCGAGAAACGACCGCTCGAAACGGCCCGCCCAGAAACGCAAGAAGTGGCGGGGTGAGTGTTTGACACTCACCCCGCCACCGCTTCCGCACGCCGGGGATCAGCCCTGCGGGTTCACCGGGGGCTGGGGCTGCTGCGGAGCCTGCGGCACGGTGCCCGGCACCGACGGGAAACCCTGCGCGGGAACCTGCGGGACGCTCTGAGCGGGAGCCTGCGGGAAGCCCTGCTGCGGGGCAACACCCGGCACCTGGGCTTGCGGGGCAACGCCCGCGACCGGCTGCCCCGGCAGCGGGTAGCCCGCAGGCTGGGCGAAGCCCCGCGCCGGAACCTGCGCCGCCGCGCCACGGGTCGCCAGGAAGTTCAGGATGGAGAAGGCCACGGCAGCTGCTGCGGCCAGGAAGGTGAGCCACAGGCCGAAGCCGATCGAGACCATCCCGCGAGTGTCCTTGGAAGCGAAGTTGGAAAAGGAGACCACCGGGATCAGCAGGGACACCGCAGAGAGGCCGATCAGGGTGTAGCCGACCCACGAGCCCTTCAGGACTTCCGGCTTGAACGTCTTCAGGCCCGCCAGCACCGCCATGGCAGTACCAAGGATGAGGGTCAGCATCCCATCACCGGAGGTACCGCTCACCTGAATGGTGGTGCCCAGGAAGCTGGCATTGGCCCACGGCATAAACGCCGCAAGGGCGAGTACGACGCTCGCTGCGCCGGTCAGGAAGACCCACTTGGACCTCGGGTCGGCCATCACGGCGGAGAGGTTAAAGGAAGCGGCGGCAGCCTGCGGCTGCTGCGGCACCATCGGGGCCTGCGGTTGCTGGGGACCCTGGCCGGGAGCGGGGAAGGTCATTCGACGCACCTTTCGATTCAGTTAAAGCCCGAATATGCTCCCACGTTTGCGCTCATGCCACCAAGACCGGCTGAACTCGCTTTCGCCGCTTGCACACGCGCCACCAAGGCCGGCTGAACTCGCTTTCGCCGCTTGCACACATGCCAACAAGACCGGCAGAACGCGCTTTCGCCGCTTGGCGCGCAAATGAGCGAGGTGGGGGCGAGCATCTTCTGCTCGCCCCCACCTCACTTCGACTTCCGCTCTTTCCGTCCTACTGGGCGGGGACTCGGAAGCGCGGTTAGTTGGGATCAGCCCTGCGGGTTAACCGGGGGCTGGGGCTGCTGCGGGGCCTGCGGGAAGCCCTGCTGCGGGGCGACTCCCGGCATAGGCTGGCCGGGTACGGGCTGACCCGGCATCGGGTAGCCCGGGGCCTGCGGCTGCTGAGCGGTGAAGGGGGTGGTGGGAACCTGCGGCACCGGGCCTGCGGCCGGAGCGGCGCCACGGTTGGCCAAGAAGTTCAGGACCGAGAAGGCCACGGCGGCAATCGCGGCGAAGAAGGTCAGCCACAGACCGTAGCCGTAGGAGATGACACCGAAGGTGTCCTCGCTCTTGATGGACATCATGGAGGCGATGGTGATCAGCAGAGAAACAGCCGCGACAGCGATGAAAGCCGGGGCGCCCCACTGCTCCTTCAGGATCTCCGGCTTGAAGACCTTCAGGCCGGCGTAGACGGCCAGCATCAAGCCCAGGATCAGGGTGAACTTGCCCTCGCCGCTGACGCCGTTGACGTTGATCGTCTCACCAAAAACCTTCGCGGACGCCCAGGGGAGGAAGGAGCCCAGCGCGACGAATACGCCGGCGGCACCAGCGAGGAGGAGCCAGCGCTGCTTGGCGTCAGCCATCACGGCGCCGAAGTTGAAAGCCGGGGCGGGAGCCTGCGGCTGCTGAGGAACCATCGGCTGCTGCGGCCCCTGGCCGGGAGCGGGGAAAGACATATCGGATCCCTTTCAAACGAGGTAGATGCCTAACGAATACTTGCACAAAATAGGCCGTTTCCGGGGTCTGGTTGCGAGATTCACACGCTCCATGACAAGCGTCACCGTCTGCTAAGGCGCATTTTTCCGGCCCTTCGCGGCCAGTCCAACAGGTGAGCAAATCCCCGCCCTACCGCGCACCGCCGCCCAGCCGCCCACCCGACCAGCAGCCCAGTACCTCGCACCTTCGCCCAGCCGCCCACCCGACCAGCAGCCCAGTACCGCGCACCTTCGCCCGGTGCCCACGCCCAACCTGGGCAGCTAGTCCAGCGTGCCCCCGCTGCGCAGCACCTCGAACTCGTCCTCGTCGATCACCCGCACCCCCAGCGTCTGCGCCTTGGTGAGCTTGGAGCCCGCCTTCTCGCCCGCCAGCACGTAGTCGGTCTTCTTAGACACGGACGACGCTGCCTTCCCGCCGTGGAGTGCGATCGTGGCCCCGATTGAGTCGCGCGTGTAGCCCTGCAGCGCCCCGGTGGCGACGATCGTCAACCCGGCCAGAGTTTGGGGCGCCGCTTCTTCAGACTCGGCGAGCGGAGCGTCGGCCAACTCCACCCCGGCTTCGCGCCAGGCCGCGATGATCTGCTGGCCGCGCTCGGTGGCCAGCCAGTCCCGCAGGGAGGCCGCGATGATCGGCCCGACGCCCTCGACGTCGGCCAGCTCGACCAGGTCGTGGAGCGCAATCGACTCCTCGATGGCCGCCAGGGAACCAAAGCGGGCCGCGAGCGCGCGCGCCGCCACCGGGCCCACGTGCCGGATGGACAAGGCCACCAGGAAGCGCCACAGCTCCTTGGTGCGGGCGGCCGCCAGGTTGGCCAGCAGGGCGGCGGCGGACTTGGACAGCTCGGAGGGCTTGGCCACGCTGCCGTCCTTGCGCGGCGCGGACGGGGTGGTCCAAAAGGCGCGCACCCAGGCCACGTCGTTCTCCCCGGCCCCCTTGCCGACGGCGGGACGGAAGATGCGCACCTGGCGTAGGTCCTCCGGGGTGAGGTGGAAGATCCCCGCCTCGCTGGTCAGGGGCGCAGCCTGCACCGGTGCCAGGCGGTCGAGCAGGGCGTGGGCGGCGGCGGTGCGCTCGGCCACGTCCCAGTCCGCCGGGTCCACGCCCTCTGGCGCGCGCAGATAGTGGGCCTCGCGGTCGATCCAGAGCGCTCCCCCGCGCAGCAGCGCGTCTACGGCGTCCTGTCGGTTGGCGTCCGGGTTGGTCAGGGCCCGCGCTCCCTCCTCCCCCAGGCCCTCCACGTCCAGGGCGCCGCGCGAGGCCAGGTGCTCCACCCGCCCGCGCAGCTGCGCCGGGCACAGGGCCACGTTGGGGCAGCGCAGGTCTTTCTCCCCCTCATTCGTGGGCGCCAGCACCGCCCCGCAGGCCGGGCAATTGGTGGGCATCACGAAGACGACCTCGTGGCCCGTGCGCGCCCGCTCCACCGGGCCCAGGATCTCCGGGATCACGTCCCCGGCCTTGCGCAGCACCACCGTGTCACCGATGCGCACGTCCTTGCGGGCCACCTCGAAACCGTTGTGCAGCGTGGCGCGGGCAACCATCGAACCGTCCACCAGCACCGGTTCCATCACCCCGTAGGGGGTCACCCGCCCCGTGCGCCCCACGTCCACGGCGATGTCCAGCAGCCGCGTGTGCACCTCCTGGGGCGGGTACTTGTAGGCCACCGCCCAGCGCGGGGTGCGCGAGGTCAAGCCCAGCTCCTCCTGCTCGGCCAGGCCGTCCACCTTCAACACCACCCCGTCGATCAGGAAGGGCAGGAGGGCGCGCTCCTCCCCCAGCTCCCTGATGTAGTCCAGGGCACCCGCGCTGCCGCTCACCACCCGCGTGCCCGGGATGGTGGGCAGCCCCCAGGCCGCCAGGAGCGCATACCAACCGCTCTGCGTTGGGGGCGGCGCGAAGGCAGCGTCGTCCCCTGCCGTCTCCAGGCGCAGGGCGCCCACCCCGTGGGCCAGGAATCGCAGCGGCCGCTTGGCGGTCTGCGCCGCGTCCTTCTGGCGCAGCGAACCGGCCGCCGCGTTGCGCGGGTTCATGAAGGTCTTTTCCCCGGCTGCGGCGCGCGCGGCGTTGAACTGCTCGAACTCCGCCACGGGGATGTAGACCTCGCCGCGCACCTCCACGTGCGCCGGATGCGGACCGCCCGCCAGTGAGGCCGGCAGGTTGGCGATGGTGCGAGCCTGGGCCGTGACGTCCTCCCCCACGCGGCCATCCCCACGCGTGGCGGCCTGCACCAGCACGCCGTTTTCGTAGGTGATGGAGACGGCCAGGCCGTCGATCTTGGGCTCCGCAGTCAGCGTGGTGGCGCCGACGCGCTCGCCCCAGGCGGCGACCTCGTCGAAGTCGAACACGTCCTCCAGCGAGAGCATCCTCTCCCCGTGCACCACCGGGGCGAAGGCCGACGCTCCGCCCGCCTCCCCCACCCCGCCGCCGCTCTCAGTGGCGGCCACCTCGCCGCGGTCGGCAAGCGGCTCCTCCACGGTCTGCGTGGGCGAGTCCGGGCTTATCAGCTGCGGAAAGCGCGCCTCCAGGTCACGCAGCTCGCGCACGGCGGCGTCGTACTGGGCGTCGGAGTAGAGCGGCTCGGCCGCGTCCCCCTCGGGCCGGTAGTAGACCCCGCGCGCCTGCGCGATCATCTGGCGCAGCTCGCCCGCCCGCTTCTCGGCGTCAACCAGGTGGTCCACTTCCCCTGCCTCTCCACTCAACCCATCGGCGAGAGCGGCACCAAGGGGCCCCTCGCCTGCGGCCCCCATGCGATTAGCGCTGAGCGCCAACCGCGAGCCTCCCCAATCATCGCGCACCCGGCCCTGCCGCGCCGACCCCAGGGACACGCTGGGGTGAACACCCGCCGGGGGCGGGGCACGCCGGGGTCGGGGCGCCGCCGGGTCAGGCCGTGGTCTGACAAAACGAGCCAGCAACTGCACCCCAGGGTGCATGTCCCGGCGCCACGGCCCCCTTTAGGCTGAGCCCGTGCACAAGCCGGCCGCTCCCTCCCGCCCCTCGCTGCTCCCACTGGAATCGCGCGATGGGGCAATAGCCGTCGCGGCGCTGACCGCCACCGCCCTGGCGTTGCTCGCTTACGAGCAGAGGCTGCTGGTCTCCGTCCCCTGGGAGATGCCCATCGACCTACCGATGGTGGTGCTCTCCTTGCTGGCGGCGTTCTCTTGCGCGCTCGTGCGCAAGCTGCCCGCCGTGCCGCTGACTGCCGTGCTGGGGGTGACCGCGCTGGGGCTGGTATCCACAAACTGGTTCGTGCCGGCGGCCGTGCTGCTGCCCCTGGTGCTCTACCAGGCGGCCTACCGTTTAGGGACCGCGCTGGCCCTGACCGGATTCGTCCTTAGCGGGGCCCTGGCCGCTGCGGCCACCCTGCTGTTGGCTTACGGGACGTCTGACGCTTCTGCCCTTTTCTTCGCCCTTTACAACGCCCTGATCCTGACCACTGCGGTGCTGCTCGGCATGCGGCGACGCGTCGGGACCGCAGCGGCCCAGCGGGCCAGGCAGGAGCAGCTCCTGGTGCAGGAGGCCGCCGGGCAGGCCGCGCTCGCCGCCAGTGCCACCGAGCGCACCCGCATCGCCCGGGAGATGCACGACATCGTGGCCCACTCCCTTTCCGTGGTGATCGCCCAGGCGGACGGGGGACGTTACGCCGCCGCCACCAACCCGCAGGCCGCAGAGCGCGCGCTGACCACCATCGCGGAGATCTCCCGTGCCGCGCTAAAGGACATGCGGGCGATCCTGGGAGTGCTGCGCGGCCCGGACGAGGACGCCCTGCAGCGCCTGCCCCAGCCCATGGAAGACGACTTGGACAGCCTGGTGGCCACCGTGGTGGACGCGGGCCTGCCCACCTCCATCGTGCGCGTGGGAACCTCCCAGGTGCTCGCCCCCGGGCTGGGCCTGACCGTGCACCGCCTAGTCCAGGAGGCGCTGACTAACTCGTTGAAGTACGCCGGCCCGGCGGCCAGTGCCACCGTGGTGGTCAACTGGACCGACTCCGCCCTGGAGGTGACTGTGGACGACGACGGCCGCGGCGCCGGTGTGGAGAACGACGGCAAGGGACACGGCCTGGTGGGCATGCGCGAGCGCGTGGCGGCCTTTGGTGGTTCGCTGCACGCGGGGGCCAAGCCCGGCGGCGGTTTTCGCGTGCGCGCCCACATCCCCCTGTCCCACGCCGCGCTGACTTCCGGCCAGGGAGCGGACGGTGCAGGGACGACGCTGCCGCCCCGGCCCGTCCCCACGGGAACGCCCCCCGCAGGGGCCGCCACGGCCAAAACCCCGGCTGCGGCAGAAGCACCGGCTGCGGCAGACGTACCGGCGGGCGGGACCGAAGGGGCGGGGAAGACCCCCGACCCGCTCGGTAGCATTGCCCAAGACCGAGCCGACCAGCCGGCCCCAAGGGAGGACTAGCAGTGGAACCCATCCGGGTAGCGATCGTGGACGACCAGCAGCTGGTGCGGGCGGGATTCTCGCTGGTGATCTCCTCCCAGCCGGACATGGAGGTGGTGATCGAGGCGGGCAACGGCGCCTCCGCAGTGCGGCTCCTCAAGGACCACCCCGTTGACGTGGTCCTCATGGACGTGCGCATGCCGGAGATGGACGGCCTGGAGGCCACCCAGCTCATCACCGAGCGCGGCGACAGCCCGCGCATCATCATCCTGACCACCTTTGACCTGGACGAGTACGTGCTGGCGGCCGTGCGTGCCGGGGCCTCCGGTTTTCTCCTCAAGGACGCCCCGCCGGAGGACATGCTGGAGGCGATCCGCACCGTCCACGCCGGCGATGCAGTGATCGCGCCGTCCTCCACCCGCCGCCTGCTGGCTCACGTGGCCAACCACCTGCCCACGCCCCAAGAGCCCTCCCCGCTGCTGGACAGCCTGACGGACCGCGAGCGCGAGGTGCTGGTGCTGATGGCCCGGGGCAAGTCCAACTCCGAGATCGCCGCTGACCTGTTCGTCGCCGAGGCGACGGTGAAGACCCACGTGGGGCGGGTGCTGGCCAAGCTGGGGGCCCGCGACCGGGTGCAGGCAGTGGTCGCGGCCTACGAGCTGGGCCTGGTGCACCCTGGGGCGTAACTGCGCGACGCGGGCGTCCCACCCTGGTCGGATGGGGCGGCGGCCCCGCAAGAGTTAGCGTCTTGTCAGGAGGTGCAAGCATGCGATCGGCTGTTTCTGGCAAGGGGTTGACCAAGCAATTCAACTCTGCGGTCCCCGTGCACGCCCTGCGCGGGGTGGACGTGGAGATCCCGGCCGGCAAGTTCACCTGCATCATGGGCCCCTCGGGCTCCGGCAAGTCCACCCTGCTGCAGATCCTGGCCGGGATCGCGCAGCCCACCTCCGGCGAGGTGGAGCTGGGCGGGCAGCGCCTCACCGACATGGACGACGACGCCCTGGCCATGGCCCGCCGCCGGGTCGGGTTCGTGTTTCAGCAGTTCAACCTGCTGCCCAACCTGACCGCGCGGCAAAACATTCTCCTGCCCTGCGACCTGGCGGGCACCGCCCCCACCGAGGCCTGGTGGGAGCGGGTGGTGGCGACGCTCAACCTGGCCGAGCGGCTGGAGCACCTGCCAGAGCAGCTGGCGGGCGGCCAGGCGCAGCGCGTTGCTATCGCCCGTGCCATCGTCAACCAGCCCGAGGTGGTGTTTGCCGACGAGCCCACCGGCGCCCTGGACCAGCGTTCCTCCAGCGAGGTGCTGGCGCTGTTGCGCACGCTGGTGCGTGAGTTGGGGCAGACCGTGGTGATGGTGACGCACGACCCGGCCGCCGCCGCCTACGCCGACGAGGTGCTGCTGCTGGCCGACGGTCTCCTGGTGGGCCGCATAGTCAACCCGACCACCACCTCAGTGCTGGCCGGCCTGGAGGCCCTTGGGCAGGGGGCCTACAACTAATGGGCCCCTCCCCGCTGCGCAGGCAGCTCTCCTCGCTCTGGGGGGCGGCGCTGGCGGTCGCGCTGGCAACCACCTTCCTGTCCACCCTGTTACTCGGCATGGGCCAGGTGGGGCGCAGCCTGAACAACGTGATGACGGCGGGCCTGGGCGAGGCCGCCGTGGTGGTGGAGCCCGCCCACCCAATCCCCGACCTTTCGGTCATCACCACCCAACCGGGCGTGAGCGCCGCCCACCGGGTCCACACCATCTGGTGTGCGCTGAGCAAGCCGGGCGAGCAGCCCCCCGCCCAGGTGCGGCAGGACGAGCTGGTTGAGACGCTCGCCTCCGTGGAGTTGCAGGCCAACGCCCCGGTCCCGGAGCTGGAGACCGTTGCCATCCAGCACGGGCACAGCCCCCTGCCGGGCGAGATCGGTTTAACCGCCGTGACGGCCGCAGAGCTGGACCTGGAGCTGGGTGAGCCGGTGAGCCTGCACTTGCAGGACCTCTCGGGCCAGACCCGCTACCTGAACCTGACCTACCGGACCACGCTGGCCCCGCCGTCCTCGTTCGCCACCAACCAGATCCCCGCGCTGGTAAACCCACAGGACTTTGCCCACATCGAACAGTTCACCAGCGAGGACGTCTCCATCTCCCAGTGGGCCACGATCCTCGTCGCCGTCTCCGGCTCCCACCCCGAGAACGTGGCCCAGGGACTGCGCGAACGCCTCGGGGCGGACACGGTGGTCTACACCGCCCAGTCCTGGGCGGAGAACCGGCTGCTGGCCTACACCGGCACGGACAGATTCACCGACGCCCTCACCCTCAGCTTCGCCGCCCTCGGCGTCGCCGTGGCCGGGCTGGTGGTGGCCACCACCTTCCACGTGCTGATCACCCGCCGCACCTGGGAGCTGGCCATCCAGCGTTGCATGGGGGCCACCCGCAGGCAGCTGCGCAACCAGGTGCTGCGCCAAGCCCTCCTGCTGGGCGGCACCGCCAGCGCGATCGGCGTCACCGCTGGCCACCTGATTGGGCAGCTGGCGGCCATGGTGGCCCAGGGCCACGAGCGGATCAGGCTATCGGCCCCCGGCCTGCTGGTCACCCCCACCTCCGTGCTGGTTCCCCTCCTGGCTGGAATCGCCATCACCGTGGGGGCCGCACTGCCCGCCGCGCGGCGGGCCTCCCGCACCTCGCCGCTGGCCGCGATGCGCACACAGTCCCAGGAAACGTCGTCCAGCAAGACCCTGCTCTTTGGCGGCGCCCTGGTGGCAGCCGGGGTGAGCATGCTGCTCATCGTTGCGCAGGCGGCAAACAGCTACCTGAACCTGGGCAGCGAGGGATTCGTGACGCTCTCCCTGATGGGAATCGGCGGGGCGGTCCCCCTCATGGCGGGCCTGATCATCGCCTCCCACCCCGCACTCGTGTGGGCGATCCGGGCGGCCAAGCCCCTACTGGAGCACGCCGGGGGGAGCAGACTGCGGGCCAGCACGCGGATCGCGCTACTCAGCATCACCCGCTCCTCTGCCCGTGCGGGCACCACCATCGGAGCAGTCGTGGTGGGCGTGTCCCTGGCGGTGAGCGTGGCCACCGGCGCGCGCACCGCCCACAGCTCCCTCACCTACCTATTCACTGCTTCCAACCCGTTCGACATCGAGGCCTACCACGTTGACGCGGTGGACGACGCCGACCTCGCCGCCATAGCCAACCTGCCCGGCGTGGAGGCCGTGGCGGCCACCCACGAAGCACCAATCGCGCTCCGCCTCACGCACGGCGAGCAGGTGGGATACGGGACGCTGAGCGTCGGGCGGTCCGAGCAGATCGCCCAGGTGTCCTCCGACGCCTACCTGGCCCTCCCCCTGCCCGGGGAATTGCTGCTCTCCGTCGACCACGCCGAGACCCTGGGCCTCAGCGACGGCGAGGCCATCATGGTGGCCCCACTGGCCGCGCCGCCAGGCGAGCCGAAGATCGTCGACGGGGTGCTTGTCTCCCCCGCCGACCTCTACTTCCCGGTCAGCGGGCCCTCCTTCTACCTCACCGCCCTCGAGTACGTTGCCGACCAGCTCGGTCCCGGCGACGGGGGACACGCCGGCGCTGGCCAGTCCGACGGTGACCAGTACGGCGGTGGCCAATACGGCGCTGGCCAGTCCGACGCGACGGCCCCCCTCCTGGAGGAATCTGTCCTTGAGGCGGGGGCTGAGGCAGGGCTCGAGGTAGGAGTCGAGGCGGGGACCGAGGCAGGGCTCGAGGTGCTGGCCGCCGAAGCCGCAGCGAGCGAGGCACAGCTGGCGAGCTTGAACCGGGAGATCGCGGCAATGCTCCAGGCAACGCGAGCCCACATCCTGTCCCTCGACTGGGGCCGCGCCCCGACGCTGGTGGTGCGCACGGTCTACTACACGCCCGTGATCAACGTGGACGTGGATAGCCTGCACACGCAGGAGCGATTCAGCCTCGACGCTGCGCCCGTGCCGGCCACGCTGGGGGCGGGCGAATCCACCTCGCTGCCCACCCTGACCAACCAGCGCACCCCGCTGCAAAACAGCCGGATCCTGGTTCAGGTTGACCAGGACCGTGCCCAGGACCTGCTGCCGCAGGTGGGCCCCAAGATCGCCGAACGCACCAACGGCCAGATGCCCCAGATCGAGGGACCGGTGGCCAAGATGCAGGCCTACCACATACTTATCGACCGGGTGCTGACCCTGCTGGTGGGGCTGCTGTCCATCGCCGTCGTCATCGCCTTCGTGGGCGTTACCAACGCCCTGATGTTGTCCGTGGTGGAGAGGCGAGACGAGCTCGCCACCCTGCGCGCCCTTGGCATGAGCCGGCGCCAGGTCCGCCTCATGCTCGCCATCGAGGGCCTGGTTCTGGCCGGGGTGGGCGTGAGCGTGGGCGTCCTGGGCGGGATCCCGCTTGGCCTACTGGGGAGCTACACCGTGCTGTCGCGCACGCGGGTCTTTGTGCCCGACGTTCCCTGGGACATGGTTGGAATAACGATGGCCGCAGCGCTGGCGGCCGGGGTATGCGCCGCCGTGCTGGCGGCCTCCCTCCCATTCGGCAAGCAGGCCAGGCAAAGCAGCTAGGTAGGGCTGCGGCGGCCCGGCGGCGGCCCTCCCTGTGGAAATCGCTAGTCGCGTCCCGGCGCCGCCCCGGTTTTGCCCGAGGAGAGCGCCCACCAACACTGAAGGGGTGTGGGCGATAGACGTGATTGAGGGCGCGGACCTGGGGGCCAGGTTCCTGCTGCCTACCGGCACCAGTCGGCTCGGCAGGGGCCCGGACTCCCTCAGCGATCCCCGGGTGTCCAGGTTCCACCTGGAGGTCCGCGCGGGTCGGGGCGGAGTGACCTGGCGCTACGCGCCCGGGGTCCGGCCCGCCGCCACCGGGGTGGCCGGTCGGACGGGGCGCGCGGGCTGGCGGCACTGGCGCCCCGGCGAGGTGGTCAGGCTGGGGCAGACCGCCCTGGCGCTGCGGCCGCTCACCGTCGGCAGCACGGTCCCAGACGCAGCGGGCGGGCACGGCGGGGCGGAGGGCGGAACGTCGGACAAAACAGGGCAAATCGGGCAGCCGGGCGGGCACGACGGGCCGAGCTTGTCCGGCCTGACCGCCTCGCCGCTGAGCGCTCCCTTGCCTGCGGTGGGCGCGGGGAGCAGGGCGGGCACAAGCGTGCCGGGCGCGGCGGATACAGTCGGGGCTGCAGGCTGGTCCCTGGACGACGAGCGCGAGCACGCCCTAGGCGGAAGCGGCGGGCAGGACTCGGGGCTGAGCGGCTACGGACGGTATGCCGGTGGTGGCGCGCGGGGAAAGGCAGGTCTCGGCACCTGGGTGGCGCGGCTGGCGATGCCGGTGGTGTTCATGCTCGCCTGGCCGCTCCTGCGCACCGGCGGGTGGCGGCGGGCCGCGCTGGTGATCGGCGCGGCCGTGGTGGCGTGGGCGCTCCTGCGCTGGGTGGGAGCGCCACTTTGGCGCAGGCTCTCCGCGCGGGTGCGCGAGTACCGCACCCGCCGCCTAGTGAGATCGGACCCGGCCCGGCTGCTCTACTCCGTCCTGCCGCGCCTGGCCGCCCAGTTCCCCGCCCCTGCGGCGGGTAGCGCGAGGACGGCACCCGGGGTGGCCCGGCAGCTCAGCCTGAGCCTGGACGCCACCGGATTCGCGGCGGGAGGTGCGGGGAGCGTCGGGCGGATCGCGCGGCCGGCAGGCGCCCGACCGGGAGGCGTTCGGTCGGGAGGTGCACGGGTGGGGAGAGCCTGGGCGCGGGTGGGCGAGGGCACGGTGATCGGCACCGTGGGGGAGGACGGCTTTGCCCTAGCTCTCTGGCTCTCTGTCCAGGCCCTGTGCCTGGGGTGGCGGGTGGAGTGGGTCAGTGCCAGGCACTCCCCCGCTGCCGGGGGAAGCACCGCCGTCACCGAGACGCAGGCCGGCACCTTCCCAGCGCCCGGCACCGTCCCAGCGCCCGGCACCTTCCCAGCGCCCGGCGTAGGGGGCCCGGCGGGCGATTCGTCCCGGCCCGCCCGGCTTTACCTGGCCTGGGCGCCCACCGAGGCCCAGCTTCCCCACTGCAGACTGCTCGCCCCCGCAGGCCCGCTGCCCGGCGCCAACTGGCGTTCCAGCGCCCAGCGCTTCTGGGCGGCGCGGGTGCTGTTGCCCTGGCCCGGCCGGGCTGAGTCCGGCTGGGCCAGCACCCAACGTGCTCTCACCGGCCGCGACCGCGCTCAACCGGGCCCGGCCAGGCCGGGGCGGGGCGAGCTGGTCCCGCCGGCGGGTACCCATCCGCAGCGGCTCCCGGCATGGGGAACGGCACCAGACCCGTTCTCCCTGTGCCCGCTGGGCCGCGCGGAGCTCACCTTCGCCCGCTCCCACCCGAGCCTGCGCGCCCCCATCGGGGTGGGCCAGGGCGGTCCCGTCTACCTGGACCTGGAGCGGGACGGCCCGCACGCCCTGGTGGCCGGCCGGACGGGGTCGGGCAAGTCGGAGCTGCTGACCTTCTTCCTCACCGGCCTGGCCCTGCGCAATTCGCCGGCCGATCTCAACCTACTCCTGTTCGACTACAAGGGCGGCGCCACCTTCAACCCGCTGCGCGTCCTGCCCCACACTGTCGCGGTCCTGACGGATCTGGACGGCGCGGCGGGCGAGCGCGCCTTGCAGGCTTTGCAGGTGGAGCTGGCCCGCCGGGAACGGCTGCTCACAGAGTTCGGGCGGCGAGAGGTGGGCCAGCTGCCGCCCGGCCAGCGCCCGGCGGCGCTGGTGGTGGCGGTGGACGAATTCCGGGTGCTGCGAGACTCCCACCCGCACCTCCTGGCCACGCTACTGCGCCTGGCGGCGCAGGGCAGGTCGTTGGGGATGCACCTGGTGCTGGCCACGCAGCGGCCTGCGGGAGCGATCAGCCCGGAGATCGCGGCGAACACGTCGGTGCGGATCTGCCTGCGGGTATCCACAGAGGTGGACTCGCGCGACGTGCTTGGCCACGCCGGCGCCTGCCTGCTGCCCTCCCCCGGCGGCGCGTTGGTGCAAACGGACGCGGAGGTGGAGATTCGCACTCCCGCGCTTGGGACTGGACGGCAGTCGTGGCGCGAGCAATCCGCCCGGGCGTGCGCCGAGCTGGGTGGGAGTCCCGCGCGGCCGCTGTGGGCCCCGCCCCTTCCCGCCGCTATCCCAGTGGAGCGCGTGGCGACCGCGGCCTGTCCCTACCCGGCCCTAGTGGTGGACGACGTTGCCGCCCAGGCCTGGACCCCGATTGCCGCCCCCGTGCGAAGCGTCCTGGTGGCGGGAGGGTCCGGGAGCGGCAAGTCGATCGCGTGCGCGCAGCTCGCCGCGAGCGCTTGGGCGGCAGGCGGGCGGGTGTGCGTGCTGGCGCACCCGGGCAATCCGGCGTGGGAGCCGTGGTGGGATTTGCCTGGTTTCGCGGCCGTGGATGGTCGCGACTCCCGACACATCGAACGGCTGCTGGCGTGGTGGGGGTCCCTGGCTCCCGGCGCGTTGGAGGGCGCCGTTTTGGTGATCGACGACGCCGATCAGCTGGACGCCCCGGGCTCGAGCGTGGTCGATTCGCTGGTGCGTAGCTTCCACTCGCTGGGCGGCGCGTGCATCCTGGCCTGCTCGCAAACTCGGGGCCTGGCCCGCCTGGCCCCTGGGCGGCTCCTGCTGGCCGGGGCTCCCGCAGAGCTCATGCCCCGGGCCGCCCAGGGCGGCCCGGGGCCCGCCACCCCCGGTGCTGCGCCTCCGCCGGCTCCGAGTGCCCCGGGGCGGGGCTTGTGGCTGGCGGAGGCGTGGGTGGCTTGCCAGGTCACGCTGCCCTCTGGGGCTGCCGCCGGTATCGCGCGTGGCCAGGCAGCCGAGAGGGAGGCCGCGCGCGAGCGGATAGCGCAGCCGGTTCGTCCGGGGGTGCCTAGCGCGGCAGCGGCGGCGGTCCAGCGCGATCAGGTGGCGATGTCGGTCGATCTGGGGGCGCCGGGTGTACTCCATCAACGGGCTGCGGCATGGACGGCCCAAAACCCCGCGCTGCCGGGCCCCTGCAGGCTGGCGCAGCTCCCACCGCCCGCGCCACCTGCGCCGCCCGTGGGGGCCGCGCCGGGCGCGGCACGTGCCCTGCCCGGCGTGGCCGGTGCTCCCGCACCAACCACCCTCCCGGCGCCCGCCGACCAGGGCGGCTGGCGTGGTCCGGGCAGCACGGGCGGACCGAGTGGGACGGGCGGGCCGCGAGGGCGTGGCGGACCGGGCGGTCAACTGGACTGGCTGGGGGTGGGCATGAGCCCGGCCGGGCCCGTCTGGGTGCCCAGCAACGTGGCGGTGATCGGTGCTCCCGGCGCGCTGCGGGATCAGGTGGAGGCCGGGCTGCGCATGCAGCTGCGGCCCGCCACGAGTCCGGCAGCCGGCGAGCCGGCGGGTGGGGAGGCGGACTGCCCGGTGGTGGCGGCTTCCCCGGAGGAGGCGCTGGGGGCGCTGCGTGGCCCGCTGGCTGAGGCAAAGGCGCGCGGTGCACTGGTGTTCGTGGGCCGGCTCAGCCGCGCGGCGCGGGCGCTGGCACCGGTGGATTTGGGGCAGTCCTCGCTCCACCCGGACGGGGCGATCGTCGTCTACCGCTCCGTGCAGGAGGTGCGGCTATGCCAGGAACTCAGCGGTGTCGGGGTGGAGCATCGACCCCAGCACGCCCAGGGCTAGCGCACTGAGCGCGATCGTCAGCGCGCTGAGCGGGTATGAGGACATGAGGGTGATCGGGATGACCAGGCTGGAGACGATCAGCAACGGGCGGGCGTGACTGGCCTGCTTGGGCAAGCCAGTCACGCCGAAGGCGATCCCCACCGCCAGGAGCAGCCAGAGCGCCGCTGCCAGCATCCCGTCCGTCTGTCCACTCAGCAGCAAGATCACCGCCAGGCCCGTGACCCAAAAGACCTCTGTGCAGGCCAGGGACCAGCCGGTGAGGGTAGCGCGCGGCATCGCCGCCAACCGGCCACGAAAGGAGGTGGGGTTTTCAGTCACAAGGAGCAATCCTATGGGCCACGCCGGCCTTGTGACCATCACCACCGCTAGTTGTGTTGTGAAGTAGTCGGTCAACTCTTGTCCCTCTCCTAGCAACATGTGAAGCTATGGGACGTTGATTTCTGGGGGAAGTTACAAGCCCTGGATTTAGTTAAAGGAGCCGCAATGGACTGGCGTAGTAGCGCCGCCTGCCTAGATCTGGACCCCGAGCTGTTCTTCCCGGTGGGGAATACCGGTTCGGCGATCGCCCAGATCGAGGCTGCGAAGTCCGTGTGCGCCCAGTGCAAGGTGCAGAGCACCTGCCTCGACTGGGCACTGAGCAACGGCCAGGACTTCGGTGTCTGGGGCGGCAAGAGTGAGGACGAGCGTCGCTCTATCAAGCGACGCGCAGCGCGAGCCCGCAGGGCCAGCTGACCCGTCTGCAACACAAGGGGGTGGGGTGCGCTTTTGCGCACCCCGCCCCCTTTGCGTGCTCCCTGCCGCTAGCCCCGCCCCAAGACCCCGGTCACCTGCACCATCATCCGCCCGCGCTCGGGGCTAATGCGCTCGGCCCGAGTCAACGCGACCGCTTGGCGTCGATGCGACCGACCGGCGTCGACGCAGTCTGCCCTGGCCGCCACGACCGCCCGCCGCCACTCCCTCGGCCACGCGTTCGCGCGCTTGAGGGAGCAAGCCACCCCTCCCGTGGCAGGCCCCTGCCCAACGCCCACCGCATCCAGAGCACCACTCCACCACCGGCCACCACCCCGGCACGACGTTCCGCTCCCCTTCCACCCAACGCCCGCCCCGACGCCCGACGCTCCCGGCCGGCATTGCGCAAACGGTTGTAGGGTTTCCCGACCTTTTGAGCTCTTGGTGCAGCTGTTGAGCTTTTGGTGCACCGATTGAGGGGTTACCCGGCCGGGTAAGCCTACGACTGGTTCACTAAGCCTACGACTGGTTCACTAAGCCCACGAGAGGTACACCAACCCTACGAGAGGTGCACTAAGCCCTCAATCGCTTGCGCACACCCGGCACCTACGGCGAGCACCGGCGCCCCATCGAGGCCCACAGCACCCATCCCCGGCCCCCAAGCTCGCAAATGCTGCAACGGGGTACATCCGACCGACCGGTGCCACGCCCCCGAGCGGTCGCATGTACCCCGACCGCACGCTTGTGAGCTCGGGGGCAACCCGCAGCAGCCACCACGGGGATCAGCACGGATACCCGACGGTGGGCGGAACGTCGGCCACCACAGGCGGCCACCACGGGGATCAGCACGGATACCCGACGGTGGGTGGAGCGTCGGCCACCACAGGCGGCCACCACGGGGATCAGCACGGATACCCGACGGTGGGCGGAACGTCGGCCACCACAGGCAGCCACCACGGGGATCAGCACGGATACCCGACGGCGGGCGGAACGTCGGCCACCACGGGTGAAAGGGCCGGGCGACCTCTACCGGCCAAGCCGGGCGACCTCTACCGGCCAAACCGGGCGGCCTCTACCGGCCAAGCCGGGCGGCCTCTACCGGCCAAGCCGGGCGGCCGACACGGCACTACACCGCCACCTCGGCGCTCCCCCGCGCGCGCAGAACGGCGCCAGGCCTTTACTCGTAGCGCTCCCGCTTCACGTTGGCGCCGCGGGCGTGGGCCCGGATGGTCACGTCGGTCCCTCCACCGGGGCGGGCCCCCCAGTCGATGGTTCCGCGCAGTTCCCCGCGCACCAGGGTCTTCACGATCCGGGTCCCCAGGCCGCTGAGGGCGGCACCGTCCGCGATCCCTACCCCGTTGTCGAGCACGTGGATCACCAGGTCGTCGCCGCTGCGCTCGCTGGTGACCAGGATTTCCCCGTCCACCTCGCCAAAGCCGTGCTCCACGGAGTTGGACACGAGCTCTGAGAGCGCTACGGCCAGGGTGGATGCCACGTCGGAGTCCACCTCGCCGAACGTGCCTTCCACCGTGGCGCGCACGTAGTTGTGGCTGGAGGCGACGGCGCTGGCCATGCGCACCACCTTGCCGGCCACCTCGTCGAAGTTGAGGGAGGAGTCGGCGCTCTGGGACAGGGCCTCGTGGACCATGGCGATCATGGAGACTCGCCGCTCGGCCTCCTCCAGGGCCTCCTTGACCTCCGGGAACTGGGAGCGGCGCGCCTGCAGGCGCAGCAGCGCGGAGACCGTCTGGAGGTTGTTCTTCACGCGGTGGTGGATCTCCCGGATGGTGGCGTCCTTGGTCATCAATTCCAGTTCGCGGTAGCGAATCTCGGTGATGTCGCGCACCAGGATGATCGCGCCCAGGCGCTCCTTGTTACGGGAGAGCGGGATGGCCCGCATGGCCAGGTGGGTGCCGTGCACCTCGACCTCGGTGCGCCAGGAGGCGCGTCCCATCAGTACCACCGCCAGGGTCTCCTCGACGGTGGTGTGCTCCTCGAGCGCCTCGGTGACCTTCTCTGCCAGGGTCTCCCCTACCAGGTTGCCGGGCAGGCCTAGGCGGGTGAAGGCGGAGATCGCGTTGGGGCTGGCGTGCAGCACCACGCCGTCGGCGTCGATGTGGACGGCGCCGTCGGGCACGCGCGGGCCGCCGCGCTTGGAGCCGGGGCTGTCCTCCGCAGGGAAGGTGCCGGCCGCAACCATGTTGCACAGGATCTCGGCGGCGGCCATCTGCCAGCGCTGCAGGGGGGACATGGCGTTGGCGGCCCCGGAGGCGGACTGGAGGGCCAGGACGGCGATGGTGCGCCCGTTGTGCACCACCGGGATCAGTCGCTCGGAGATGGCGTAGGTGCCCGCCCACCGCGTGTCCAGGGGGGTGACGATCGCGCCGGTCTCCATCGCCTCTAGCAGTGCACCGGCCCGCGTGCCGGGCAGGTGGCGGCCGATCACGTCGTCGATGTGCACGGTGGCGCCGGTGGCCGGGCGGCAGTGCGCGGCGGCCACGAAGCGCCCGGCCTGCACCGGCACCCACATGAGCAGGTCTGCGCTGGAGAGGTCGGCGATCACCTGCCAGTCTGAGACGAGTTTGTGCAGCCAGACGGCGTCCTCGCTGGTCAGTTGTTCACCGATCGCGGGGCCAAGGATGTCATTGAGGTGGGGCACGCGATTAGCCTAGCTGTCAGGTTCTCACCCCGGAGGTGCCCCATGGCCCAGTTCACCCACGTCGATTCCTTTGCCGCCCCGGCCGCCCGGGTGGGCGCGCTGCTGTCCTCGCAGGAGCTGTGGCGGGCCCGCCAGGATGCCCTGGCCAGGTGGGCAACCGGGCTGAGGCCTAGTGAGCTGGGGGCGCTGCCGGACTTGATGCGGCAGCTGGAGGGCACCAGCGTGCTCGCCTACCCGAACGGCGCCAGCCGGCTGGAGTTCACCATGACGGTTCACCCGCAGGCGTTGGGGGATGCGGCCTCAATGGTGAAGGCGTTCCTGAGCGGCGACCTGCGGGCGCACGTCACCGAGGAGTGGGGGGCGCCGGCCCCGGACGGTTCTCGCACGGGCAGGGTGGAGGTCCGCCTGGACAACCCGCAGGTGGTGGTGAGCGCGCAGGCCTCCCTCTACCCCACTGCGGACGGCTGCCAGCGCCGGTTGAGCGGGGACGTCACCGTGAACGTGCCGCTGCTGGGCGGGATGTTGGCGGGCAAGGCGACCGAGCACGTGGGCGGTCTTTGTTTGGCCGACGCTGCCGTGGTGCGCGCCCTGCTCTAGTGCGCTTTGGCGTGGTTCACGCCCGCTACCTGGGCCGGTGTGCTCGTGCGAAGATGGGGCAATGAGCAGTAACGCATTGTGGGCAACCCGTACCGGCAACCGTTCCTACGTGGGGCGTAACGCGAACGGAGCAGAGGTGCTGATCGGCGACGAGCCGGGCATGTTCAGCCCCGGGGAGTTGTTGCGACTGGCGTTGGCGACGTGCCACACGCTGAGTGCGGACAAGCGCCTGGCTGCCGCGCTGGGGGAGGCGTTTTCCGCCCACGTGGGCGTGGACGTGGTCAAGCCGGAGGGCGAGAACCGTTACTCCCACTTTGAGATGGAGTTCCTGACTGACTTGTCCGCGTTGGACGACGCGGCCCGCGCCACCCTGATGGAGCGGGTTGAGGGCGCGATCGAGCGCAACTGCACGATCGGCCACACCCTGGCCAACGGCGCCACCTACAACTTCGCTGTAGTTGACGAGGCTAGCGCGCAATGAGCGGCACCGGCAGCGGCTTGGGGGCCTACGAGGCGCTCCTAGCTGACGTGCTTGAGCACGGCGTGGAGAAGGAGGACCGCACCGGGGTGGGGACCCGCTCCGTGTTCGCGCGCCAGCTGCGCTACGACCTGTCTGAGTCCTTCCCGCTCATCACCACCAAGCGGGTGTTTTTGCGCGGCCTGGTGGAGGAGCTGTTGTGGTTCCTGCGCGGGGAGTCGAACAACAACTCGCTGCGGGAGAAGGACGTTCACATCTGGGACGAGTGGGCCGGGCAGGACGGCGAGCTGGGCCCGATTTACGGGGTGCAGTGGCGGTCATGGCCCACGCGCGACGGCGCCACCGTGGACCAGATCGCCACGCTGTTGGAGACCTTGCGCCGCGATCCCGATTCGCGCCGCCTGCTGGTGAGTGCCTGGAACGTGGGCGAGTTGAGCAAGATGGCGTTGGCGCCGTGCCACGCCTTTTTCCAGGTTTACGTGGCCAAGGGCCGCCTGTCCCTGCAGGTCTATCAGCGCAGCGCGGACCTTTTCCTGGGGGTGCCGTTCAACATCGCTTCCTACGCGCTGCTGACGCACATGCTGGCGCAGCAGGCGGACCTGGAGGTGGGAGAGCTGGTGTGGACTGGCGGGGACTGCCACGTCTACCGCAACCACTTCGACCAGGTGCGGGAGCAGATTTCCCGCCGCCCCTTCGCCTTCCCGCAGCTGCGGCTGCACCGCGCGCAGAGCATCGATTCCTACCGGTTTGAGGACGTGGAGGTGGTGGGCTATGAGCACCACGCCCCGATCAAGGCACCGGTGGCGGTGTGAGCGTGGAGGGATTTGAGCCGATGGACGACGTTACCTCCGACCCGATTGCTGACATCGCCGGCCCTGGAGCGATCTGGGCGCAGGACGTGAACGGCGTGATCGGGGACGGCCCCAACATGGCGTGGAACGTGCCGGGCGACTTCGCCCACTTCAAGCGCACCACGTGGGGCGGGGCGCTGCTGCTGGGACGGTTGACGTTTGAGAGCCTGCCGGGCGTGTTGGCCGGCAGGGACATGGTGGTGGTTTCTCGCAGCAGCCAGGTGGACCGGGCCCATTTCGATCAGCGGGTGGCGGAGCGCGGCCTGGATGCGACGCTCACGGTGGTCACGAGCCTGGAGGAGGGCTGGGAGGTGGCGCAGCAGAGGGCGGCCGCCCGTGGCGGCCGCCTGTGGGTCTCCGGTGGCGGCCAGATCTACCGGGCCTGCCTGGAGCGCGTGCAGCTCTGCGTGGTCTCCCAGCTGGACCTAGAGGTGGCGCACTCGCCGCACCTGGTCTACGCGCCGTCCCTGGAGCAGGGCTGGGAGAGGCTGGCGGTCTCCGATCAGGACTGGCGCACCGAGAGCGACGGGCTGCGCTGGCGGGTGAACTACTTCGCCCGCTCCTGCTGAGCCTTGCGGTGAGCTAGGCGCTTCTTTTCCCGCACCCGCTCCTCCAGGAGCAGGGCGGTGAGCTTGGCGACCGCGCCGGAGAACTCTGTCTTGGGGGAACGGGCCGGCCTGCCGTGCAGCAGGGCGGTGGCCAGCTGGTCGTCGGCGCGCGGCACGGGCACGATCACGGATCGGCCGGTGTAGCGCGCGGCCACCGCCAGGGCCTCATCCACCGCGCGCCGCTGCGCCGGGGCCCGGTTGACGGCCAGCACCACTCGCCCGCTGGTCAGGTGCAGTTCCTCCAATTCCCCGGAGGCGCCCACTAGGCGGCGCATCGAGACCGGGTCAGCGGCCCCCACCAGGAGCACCGCGGACGCCGCCTCTAGGGCGCTGATGGTGGCGTCGTCGCGCACCGGCCCGTAGGAGTTGGTGGCGCCCGGGTCCAGCAGCGCCCCACTGAGGTCTACCACTACGACGTCGTAGGCCTCGCGGGCGGCCTGCCACACCTCCTCCAGCGCAGAGGAGGGCAGCTCGCGCCACCGATCGGCCCGGGTCAGCCCCGCCAGCAGGTCCAGGCGGGTGGAGACGTTGGCGGCCAGCTCCGTGAGGGTCTTGGCGTCCAGGCGCCCGTGGGCGGCGTAGCGGCAGGCCACCGCCAGGGCGCTCGTTTCCTCCAAGAAGCCCAGGGACTGGCTCAGGCAGGGCCCCAGGGTGTCGGCGTCCACCAGCAGCGTGTTCCAGCCCTGGGCGGCGCACTCGGCGGCCACCTCCACCGCCAGCACGGTGCGTCCGGGGGAGCCGGGACCGGACCACACTGCGATCAGGTCGCTGCCGCCGCCCCCTTCGGTCTCCAGGTAACCGGTGTCCAAGGCGGCCTGCCCGGGGGCACCAAAGGGACTGGCCCCGAAGGCGGGGGCCGTACCCGGCACCGGGGCACTCGCCACCGGCGCCGCCAGCGCCTCCGCGCTCGCGGCCGGGGCGGCCGCCTCCAGCGGGGAGGGCAGCACGGCCGTTGCCGTGGCGTCTGACTGCGGGAGGGCGGCCAGCGTGCCACCCTGCGCTGCGGGCACGGCCTGCCCGGGCCCGCTCAGGGGCGCCTGGCCCCGCTGGCCCCGCTCGCCCTGCGCCGGCCCGCCCGGGCCGGGGTCCATCGGGTCGGTGGAGTCCAGCAGCCCCTCCGGTCCGGCAGGTACCGGCGCGGTGAGGAGGGCGGCCAGCGGGGCAACGTCGTCCCCCCTGACCAGGTGTTCCAACACCTCCACGCAGGCGCCGGCGCTCGCATCGAGCGGCACGAAGGCATCGGCTAGGTCTGCGGCCCGGGCCTCATCCCCCGGCGCGCAGGCCAGCACCACCTTCACGCCGGCCCGGTGCAGGGCGGTGACGGTGGCGCGGTCCACATTCTCCATCTCCAGACTGATCAGGGCGAGCTCGCCCAGGCCGGCCGACGAGCAGGCCAGCAGCTCCACCACGTCGGCGCAGCGGCGCTCGACGTAGATGGGTCCGCTAGCTAGCTTGCGGACCAGTTCCTCCTCCAGCGCACCCTCCAGGCACAGGAGCACCCCGAAGCTCTCAGTCACGGCGCCTACTCTCCCACCCCGGTCGGGACCAGGGTCAGGCCGCCGGGGGCGGAGATCGCGGCCAGCACGGTCTGCAGGCTTGCCTCGGGCACCACCAGTTCCACACTGTTTGCCGAGGGCAGGCGCCCCAGCCCGCCGCTGGCCTCCGGCAGGCGGGCGATCACTAGGCCGTCGGCCACCTTCTCCGGCTCCGTCTGCCGCTCGCGCAGGCTCGAGGTGCCCGTATCGGGCAGCTTCCACAGCTCCACCTGGCTACCCACCACTGCGGTCTGGGGCAGCTCGCCGCGCACCGGCACCATGACGCGGCGCAGCTGCAACTCCCCTGCGGCCGCGATCGCGTTGACGGAAAGGAGCTCACCGGCCTTGATGGAACGGCTGGCGATGGTGCCCTCCTCGAGGGTGCGCACGTAGCTGTCCTCGGCCTCGCCCAGGTTGACCGGGACGGACCTGACCATGTCCTGCGTGATCACCTTGCCCTGCTCCACGGTCTGGGTGAGCATCAGGAAGGAGGTCTTGCTGGTGGCCTTACCCACCACCACCGCCCCGAGCGCCACGGACGCGCACACCAGGAGGATCCCGATGATCAGGCGGGGGTCGGTCAGACGGGAGCGCCGCAAGCGGGCCGGGTTAGCTTTGTTCCGCACCCACACATATTGCCCTCTTTGCGGGCAAAACGGGGCCAATCCACAGTGTCGTGTTTATCCACATTGCCTTGCGCGTGTGTGCACCAACTGGCACGAAATGACATGATTGGGGCATGACACGCAGGTTCTTCACGGTAGCTGACGTAGCCGAGCAGCTGGGGGTTTCCGTCTCCGCAGTACGCGCCATGCTCCACAGCGGGGAACTCCTTGGCATCCAGGTGGGTGGCAAGAACGTTTGGCGCATCGAGGACTCCGAGCTCGACGCCTACATCGAACGCGCCTACGCGGCAAACAAGGAGCGCATCGCCGCAGAGGGCTTCCGGGTGGGCTAGGCAAAACGCCCGCCTATGAGAAAGCGGCGCCTCGCGGCCGGGTTCGTCCCGGGGCGGGGCGCTACTTCTTGCCCACTCCTGCCGGGGCGGGGCGCTACTTCTTGCCCACGAACCACCGGCGCAGCTGCTCTATTCGCGCCTCGATCTGCTCGGTGGTCGCCTTGGCCACCTCCGGCCCGCCGCAGCGGCGGCGCAGGTCGGCGTGCACGTTGGCGTGCGGCTCCCCGGAGCGTTGCGCCCACGCGCTGACCAGGCGCTGCAGCTCCTTGCGGCGCTGGGCGCGCTGGCGGTGGTCGCTCACCCCGGCGTTGGAGTCGCGCAGCGCCGCGGCGGCGCGCTCGCGCTCCTGCTGGGCCAGCTGGGAGGCCTGGCGGTCGCGCAGCGCGGAGGTGAACTCGTCCATCTCCATGAAGCCAGGCAGCTCCAGGTAGGACTGCTCGGCCACCGATCCCACGGCCGCCTCGGTGCCGAACTCGCCGCCGGCAAAGAGCACGCGGTCAAAGGAGGCGTCGGCGTCCAGGGCCTCGAACTGGCCGAACAGGTCGTCGCTGGCGTTTTCCACCCGGTTGGCCTGGGCGATCAGCGCCTCCTCGGGGTGGAAGTCGCCCTCTTCCGCGCTCCCGGCGGGCTTGCCGAGCGCGTGGTCGCGTTCCACCTCTAGCTCGCCGGCCAGCTCCAGCAGCGGCGCCACGGAGGGCAGGAAGATGGAGGCGGTCTCGCCGCGCCGGCGGGCGCGCACGAACCGGCCCACGGCCTGCGCGAAGAACAGGGGGGTGGCGGTGTTGGTGGCGTACACGCCCACCGCGAGGCGCGGGATGTCCACGCCCTCGCTGACCATGCGCACTGCCACTAGCCAGCGGCTGCGGGAGGCGGAGTACTTGTCGATCTGCTCGGAGGCGCCGGAGTCGTCTGAGAGCACCACGGTGGGCGCCTCACCGCTGATCTGGCGCAGCAGGGCGGCGTAGGCGCGCGCGGCCTTCTGGTCGGTGGCGATCACCAGGGCGCCGGCGTCGGGCACGGAGCGGCGCACCTCGGTCAGGCGCTTGTCTGCGGCCTCCAGCACGGCGGTGATCCACTCGCCGCTGGGGTCCAGGGCGGTGCGCCAGGCCTGCTTGGTGAGGTCCTTGGTGAGGGGTTCGCCCAGGCGGGCGGCGTATTCCTCCCCGGCGCGGGTGCGCCAGGCCATCGTGCCGGAGTAGGCCAGGAAGAGCACTGGGCGCACCACGCCGTCGCGCAGCGCGTCGCCGTAGCCGTAGGAGTGGTCCGCCCGCGAGCGCAGCACGCCGTGCTCGTCCTCGACGTAGCGCACGAAGGGGATCTTGGACTCGTCCGAACGGAAGGGGGTGCCGGTCAGGGACAGGCGGCGGGTGGCCTTGCCGAAGGCCTCGCCGATGCCGTCTCCCCAGGAGCGGGCGTCGCCGCCGTGGTGGATCTCGTCCAGGATCACCATGGTGGGGGCGGAGGCGGTGCGGCGGCGGTGGACGGCGGGGTTGGAGGCCACCTGGGCGTAGGTGACGGCCACGCCGTGGTAGTGGCTGCCCTCTTCCTCTTGCGCGTTGGCGAAGGCGGGGTCCAGGCGGATGCCCACGCGGGCGGCGGCGTCGGCCCACTGCACCTTCAGGTGCTCGGTGGGGCAGACCACCACGACGCGCTTGACGGTGCCGCGCGCCAGTTGTTCCACAGCCACGCGCAGCGCGAAGGTGGTCTTGCCCGCGCCCGGGGTGGCCACGGCCAGGAAGTCCTGCGGGTCGGCGGCCAGGTACTTCTCTAGGGCGGCGGCCTGCCAGGCGCGCAGGGAGCCGGCCGTTCCCCACGCGGCGCGCGCCGGGAAGGACGGGGAGAGTTGGGAGGCGGCGTGCACCGAGGCGCTGGCCGGGTTGGGGGCGCCGCTGCGGGAGGCGGGCGTGCGTGCCGGCGCCCCGCCTGGGGTGGCGCCCGCCGCGTTGCTGCTGGAGGTGGCCGACGTTGCCGCCGCGCCGCCCCGATCAGCGGACGGGTGCGTTTCCTCGCCCGGGGAGGTGGTGGGGCGCGGCCAGGCGGGTTGGGCTGTTGGCGGGGCGGTTGCGGGCAGCGCGGACCCCGGCCCGAACAAAGCGAGCTGGTCCTCGGCCCCGGCGGGGGCGGTGCTCACTAGCGCTTGCCGCCCCAGTTGAAGGGCCAGCGCGCTCCCCCACCGCCACCGGTGAGCTCCTGCATGATCTGCTTGCAGGTGGGGCAGACCGGGTAGTTCTTGGGGTCGCGACCGGGCACCCACACCTTGCCGCACAGGGCGACTACGGGGGCGCCGCTGATCGCGGAGGCGGCCACCTTGTCCTTGCGGACGTAGTGGGCAAAGCGGTCGCCGTCGCCGTCTGAGGACTCCGGCTGGGTGGCCGTCTCCTCGCGCTCGAGCACGCCTACAGAGGTCTCGCCCTCGGTCTCGGTTGCTAGCACAGGAGTTCGCATGCCCACCAGTCTATGCCGCGCTGGAAGCGGCGGCGCGGCGGGCGGGCGTGAGATTCTTCCCGCGCCGGGAACGGGTGTGCCCCCGCTGGGGAGATTCCCTAGCGGGGGCACAACACCGGCCTGCTTAGTCCCCGCGCGCTGGGGGACGGCGCTAAGCGGCCTGGATCAGACCAGCCCGGAGGCCTTGGCGACCTCGCGGTAGTAGTCGGCCAGCTCCAGCTTGGAGCCGGCGGCCTCGTCCACGATGACCAGGGCGTCGGGGTGGTGCTGCATGATCGTGGCCGGCCACTTGGCGCTCACGCCGCCCTCGACCAGCTGACGGATCGCCTCCGCCTTGCCGGCACCCTGGGCGACCAGCACGAGCTTCTTGGCGCTCATGATGGTGGCCAGGCCTTGGGTGAGGCAGTGGGTGGGCACCTTGTCCAGGTCGCCGTCGAAGAAGCGGGCGTTGTCCTGGCGGGTCTGGGCGGTCAGCACACCCAGGTGGGTGCGGGAGGCCAGGGAGCCGCCGGGCTCGTTGAAGGCGATGTGGCCGTCGGAGCCGATGCCCAGGATCTGCAGGTCCACGCCGCCGGCGGCCGCGATCTTGGCCTCGTAGTCTGCGCAGGCCGCCTCCAGGTCCTCGGCGTTGCCGTCCGGGCCGTGCACGGCCTCCGGGCGCAGGTCCACCTTGGAGGCGATCTCGTTGTGGATCACGTTGCGGTAGCGCTCCGGGTGGTCCGGGTCGATTCCCACGTACTCGTCCAGCATGAACGCGGTGGCCTGGGCGAAGGAGATCTGGCCGGCCTGGTAGCGCTTGATCAGCTCCGCGTAGGTGGACAGCGGGCTAGAGCCCGTGGCCAGGCCGATCACTGCGTTGGGCTTGGCCTCCAGCAGCTTCTGGTACTGGTCGGCGGCCAGCGCACCGATCGTTGCATCGTCGGGAACAATTACGACGTCCATGGCGTACTCCTCCTTGCGGCCTCCGTGGCCGCCCCGGTCAACTTTAGGCCATTGCGGGCCCGATTCGGCCCGACCAGGGTCCCGCTCCTGTCCCCGGTCGGGCCTGCGCGGCGCCGCCTAGTGCTTGGGCCAGGAGCGCATCTTGGTCAGGAAGGCGACCTGGTTCTTGGCCAGGCCGGCGGTGCCGATGGCCGCGCCGGCCAGCGCCACCAGGATCCCGTAGACCACGGTCCCGGCGCCCAGCAGGCTCTGCCCCACCAGTGTGTCTGGGGTGAACAGGGAGGCGATCACGATGGGGATGGACAAGACGCCCATCAGGGCAAAGACCACCAGTTGCACCACCAGGGTCAGGCCGCCCGCGCCCATGCCGGCGTTGTTGAAGGGCGAGGCCCCGGGCGGCGGGACGGGGTAGATGAAGTGGCCGGCCACGCCGTATGCCATGCCCATCATGGCCAGCGAGATCCCGACGTTTCCGCCCACGAATGCGGCTCCGTCCACCCCGAGGCCCAGCCGCCACGCCCCCAGCAGGGAGATGACCAGGACCAGCGGCAGGTAGCCGATGACGGAGGCCAGGAAGCGGCCCCGGATCTCCGCGCGCGGGCTGACTCCCGCAGAGATGTGGCTCCAGTAGGCGGTGGAGTCGTAGGCGATGTCTGCATGCACGGACTGCAGCACGAACGCGATGAAGAAGGTCAGGAAGGTGGGCAACGAGCTGAAGGCGAGGCCCACTCCCCCGCCGTCCCCAAAGGACTTCGATCCGCTCTCGATGATCACGGGGGCGGCCGCGATCATGAGGGCGCTGAATCCGACCATCAGGACCGGCAGGGAGAGCCAGCGCGGGTCGCGGTACTTGTAGCGCAGGGAGCGTTCGGCGATGACGGCGGTGACGGGGTCGATGCCGGGCAGCTTGGCCAGCGCGTCGGCTAGCGCCCAGCTCCGCTTGGCCGTGCTGGACGACGCCCCACCCACCGCAGCGTTCTGACCGGCCTGCGGCGTGGCGGGCGCCTGGTCCACCGGGGTGTCCAGGTGGCGCTGGACTGCGGCGAGGTCCGCCTGTGCACGCCCGAGCGGGGCACCGAGCATGGCGGAGGGCAGCAGGCGCAGCCAGGCCCACCACAGCAGCGCGGTGGTGACCGCAGCGATGGCCACCTGGGCCACGGCCGCGCCTATGGCGCCCGTGGCCAGGGAGCCGGGAGCGGCCAAGCCGGCCCCGAACGGGGTCCAGGCCAGGACTGTGGCGACCTTGATCAGCAGCCCGCCAGAGATGTTCTCCATCAGCCCGGGCAGCACGAAGCCGATGCCCATGAGCGGGACCAGCAGGACCATTAGCACCATCGTGTTGCGGTCGCGTCCCTTGCGGGAGCGCCCGGCCCCGGCGAAGAAGGTCGTGCTGACGCGGGCCAGCAGCCAGCTGGTCAGCGTCGCCAGTGGCCAAATGACTGCCGCCAGGACGATCGCCTCCGGCTGAGCGGCCCGGGCCCAGGTCAGGATGGGCAGGCCCAGGATCAGAGCGGTGATCAGGCCGGGGATGCCCATGCCGCCGGCCAGCAGGAGCCCCAGGGCGAACCTGGGGGTGGCGGAGGTGTAGGGGGCAAAGTTACGCGGGTCAAGCGTGTTGTCCACGCCCGAGGCCAGCAGCGGGACGGTGGCCCAGCCGAGCACGATCGCCCCGCCCACCAACGTCAGCGCGGTGTGGGCAACGTGGACGGACTCATCGCCGACGAAGAACGCCGCCATGAACATTAATACGAGCCAGAACAGCCCGTACAGCCCGCCCAGGATCGCCAGGACCAGGCGCATGGTGCTCTGGGAGAGCATGCCTGCCAGCAGGCGGAACCTCAGTTTGACGAGGGTCGCAACCACGTCAGCTCCTCCTGCTTGCCGTTTCCGCCCACCAAGGAGGCGAAGCGGTCATCTAGGGACATGCCGGCGGCAACGTCGGCCGTGGTACCGGCGGCCATGATCTGGCCGCGGTGGACGATTGCCACGTGGGTGCACAGCGCCTCCACGGTGGCCATGACGTGGCTGGAGAGCACGACGGTGCCGCCCTGGGCGGTGAAGTGCTGCAGCATGGTGCGAATGCCGGCGGCGGAGACGGGGTCTACCGCCTCGAAGGGCTCGTCGAGCACCAGCACGTCGGGCGAGTGCACCAGGGCGCAGGCCAGGGAGACCTTCTTGGTCATGCCGGCGCTGTAGTCGCCCACCTGCTTGCCTGCGGCCTCTTCCAGCCCGAGTACGCGCAGCAGCTGCTCGGTGCGCTCAGCGATGAGGTGAGGGGGCATGCCGCGCAAGCGCCCCACGTAGGTGATCAGGTCGCGGCCGCTCAGGCGGTCGAACAGGCGCATGCCGTCGGGCAGCACGCCCAGCTTGCGCTTGGCCTCCTCGGGGCGGCCCCACACGTCCACGCCGTGCACGGTCACCACGCCACCGTCGGGCTGCAGCAGCCCGGTGGCCATGTTCAGGGTGGTGGTCTTGCCGGCGCCGTTGGGGCCAACTACGCCGTAGAAGGAGCCGGCGGGGATGTCCAGGCTCAGGCCCGCCACGGCGACGTTCTGACCAAAGATCTTCACCAGGCCCCGCATGCTCAGCGCAGCCTGCGGGTCCACCGGGGGCAGCTGGCTCGGGGGCACCGCCTGGGCGGGGATGGCCACCGGGGGCGGCAGCTGCGGGGAACCTGGAGCGGCCTGCGGGGCGAACTGCGGGGCGAACTGCGGGGCGAACTGAGCGCCACCTTGTGCCGCCATCGCCTGGGCGGGCGCTCCTTGCGGGGCGACTGGGGGCTGGTTGGAGGGCTGAGGGATACCAGAACTCATGCTCAAAACCATATGGTTAGCCGCGCTAGCCGCGCTTCCTTCCAGGGGCGGAAACGCCAGCGGCGGCCCGGTCCTCCCCGCGGACGAATAGAGCAGGTGGGCACCGGGTTGAACCCGGTGCCCACCTGCTCTTCCTGCTTCAGCGCTACCTCAGTGTCGCGCCCCTGCAGATGCTCCCCTTGCGGGGAGAGGTCACTTGGCGATGGCCTTCTTCAGGGTGGAGCCAGCGGAGACCTTCACGCCGAAGCCAGCGGGGATCTTGATCTCCTCGCCGGTGCGCGGGTTGCGGCCGGTGCGGGCGGCGCGGGCCACGCGCTCGATGGACAGCAGACCGGTGATCTTGACCGGCTCGCCCTTGGACAGGGACTCGATGACGACCTCCTGGAAGGCGGCGATGGCGGCGTCAGCCTGGGCCTTGGTCAGGTCGGTGCGCTCGGCGATGGCGGCAATCAGCTCAGTGCGGTTGACGGACATGTCAATCCTCTCGTCTGTGGTTCGGTAATTACCGCGAAGCGTCGCGGCCCGTTGTGGCTTGACACTACGCAATGAAGCGCGTGGAGACCACGATTTGAGGGGAATTTCCGGCATCTAAGCGGGAAAAGTAACACCCCCAAGCCCTCATTCTGACACCGCACACCTCAGACGTCAGAACGATGTGGGTATTGCGTCCCTGGCGCTCGGACTTTTCCGCACCCTGCCAGCGAAAAGACAGGGCACCCTTGCCTCACCGCTCGGGGCGGAAGATCTCCGTGGACGTGCCCAGCTCCGGGCCCACCCCGCCGGCGCGACGCCACGCCTCCCGGTCGTCGCGCGGCTGGTTCGGGTCCCGCCCGGTCACCACCTCGTCAGCCCCGAAGGGAGCAACGCCCTGCTGGTCGCCCACCTCGTCCAGGTCCGTGCGCAGCAGGTGCATGGCGGCGTCGGCGCGCACCAGCGCCTCGCACATCGCCTCCGCGCCCTCCTGCATGCCCTCGGTGGGGACAAAAACGCCGTCGTGCAGATGGGTGGGAGCGAAGGGAATCATCACCTGCTCGCGCACCACCATCATCTGCATGGCCACCAGCACCGGCGTGAGGGACTCGGCCGCCCGCACGCCCCCGGACATGGTGGCGCCGTAGGAGACAACACTGACCGGCTTGAACGCCCACTCCCGTGCCAGGTAGTCGATGGCGTTCTTCAAGATCGCCGGGTAGCCACGGTTGTACTCCGGCATGACCACGATGAAGGCGTCCAGCGCGTCGATCCGCTTGGACCACTCCACGGTGTGCGGGTTGACGTAGCGGCGCAGGCGGGGCAGCTCCGGCTCGTCGAACAGCGGGAGGTTAACCTCCTTCAGGTTGATCCGCTCCACCTGGAAGGCGCCGCAGCGCCTGGCCACCGCCTCGATCCAGTCCGCGATCGGGTCGCCGTGCCTGCGCGCCGACGCCGCCGCGTTTATGATCCCAAGCCTAATCATGGGGGTCCTTTCCCTGGTGGGCCGACTCCCTGGCGGGCCGCACTGCCCGGCCACTCGGATCCGACCGACGAACTGCGCCTAGCCTACGCTGCCCGCCTTGCCGCGTTCGCGACCCGCAACCGACCGGGGCCCGTGGGATCGCCCACCCTCACTGCGGCCGCACACTCCGGGCGGCCAGTAGGACGACGTCGGCCACCCACCCCTCCACGCTGCGGCCGCACATTCAGAGCGGCCATGGGGACGACGTCGGCCACCCACGCCCCCACGCTGCGGCCGCACATTCAGGGCGGCCATGGGGACGACGTCGGCCACCCACACCCCACCCGCACCGCCGACCTAGCTCTTGGCCGCCCAGTACTCGCGCTCCAGAATGCCCATCTGCACCTGGTCGTGGTAGGCGCCCGCGTGGAAAACCGCCTCACGGCGCACGCCCTCGCGCACAAAGCCGCAGCGCTCGTAGGCGCGCAGGGCGGCATCGTTGTAGGCCCAGGCGGTCAGCTCGATCTTGTGCAGACCCAGCTCCTCAAACCCGTAGGCCAGCATCAGGCGCGTGGCCGCCGAGCCGTAGCCCAGCCCCACGTGCTCCGGGCCAATGATGATCGCAAACGTGCCCGTGCGCGTCACCGGCCCGATCCCCCACATGGTCACGTGCCCCACCAGGGTGTCGCCCACCATCACCGAAAAGCCGACGCTCGAGGTAGTGGCATTCGAGCTCCACTGCCGAAACTGCTCCACGATCGCGGACAGCGGGCGCGGCTTAACCACGTCCTGCTGCAACACCGCCCAATCCGGGCGCTGCCACCACTGCGCCAAGGTCACGAAGTGCTCCTCCGTGCTGGGCACCAGTCGCACGTGGCCCGCCTGCATCAGGGCGCTCCCGTAGGCGCGAGCGGACTGGCCGTCGCGGATCTCGACACTCTCCATGTGGGTCTTCCCTTCTGGGCTTGCCGCCGGCGGTGGGCGGACGCTGATGGGCGGGCGGGCGGCGGTGGGCGGACGGTGGTGGGCGGACGGTGGCCGTGCGCCTCTAAAAGTAGCGGTAGGCGCGATCGTAGGCGGCGAAGAACTCCCCCGCGCCCTCGTACGGGTCCGGGTGCGCGCCGCGCTCGAAGGCGTAAGAGTCCAGGCCCCGAGCCGGGATCCCGTGCACCGTGAAGCGCAGCGCCTTCCAGGCGCGCACGTACTCGCGCGTCCCCCGGGCCGAAGACAGGCGCTCCAGCAGCGCCGGATCAAAGCGCAGCTTGTGCCGGGCCGCCACCTCGAACCAGGCGGTGGCGGCCGCGAGCGCGTCGGCCCGATTCAGCATCGCGCGGACCGGAAGCCAGGCCATCGGGGCGACTCCTTCCTGCGGCAGGGGCTCGAACATTGGCGTATTGCGGGCGGGCGCGCTGCTGGGGGCGGCGGGCGGGGCGTCGTCCCTCGCAACAGGCGCCTAGCCGGGCGACCCACCGCTCGGGGCGGCGGGCGGGGCGTCGTCCCTAATTGTGGCGGATCGGCAGGCGTAGCACGGTCCTGAGGCGATCGGGCCCCGCGCTCCTGGCGTCGCTCAGGTAAATCTCGTGGTGCAGGCGGGTGGGCGAGTAGTCAAGCGCGAAACCCTGCTCGAGCGCGAAGGCGCGCATGGCGGCGACCGTGGCGGGCTCGTCGTCGAAGGCGCCGGTGTGCATGCACTGGACACACAGGCCCTCGTCGTAGCGGAAGAACTCCACGGTGGAGAAGTCCCGGTCCTTCTTGCTCGCGGCCTCCCGGACCGCCCAGTCGAAGTCCGCGTCGGTGACAAAGTCCGGCAGGCGGATCGCCAGGATCCACTTGAGGGCGTCCTTGCGGGTCAGGTCCAGCTCCGCCACGCCGTCCTGCCACCAAAACCCCTCCAGCGGAGGGACCACGAAGTCGAAGAACCAATCAATCTGGCGCGGGCCCTGCCTCGACATCTTGATCGCGAAAACCACGTGGTAGAGCAGCTCGATCGCCAACTGAAAGCGTCCGCTCGGGTCCATCGGGGCGCCGTGCCCGCGCACCGCCGCGAAGTTCATGGGCGGCACGGTGACGACGCCGGGCGTGGTCTTGGGCGAATAGAGCTCCGGGAATTCCTGCTTGAAATCGAAGGCCACGGCTCCCCCCTCTCTCCTATGTGCGCAGCCTATCGGGTGTCGAGGGGGCGGGGGCGGGGAATCGACCGTTGGCCCGGGAGCGGGAGCGGGAGGGAGCGCTAACGGGAGCGGGAGGGCGTGCTAGCGCGGCCGGTGGGAGCGGCGCGCGGACCGGGTGGGGCGGGTGCTAGCGGACCTGGCGGGGCGGTGCGCGGACCGGGCGGGGCAGTGCGCGGAATGGAGCGGCGCGAGGTGCGCTACCGCGCGCGCTTACTCATGCGCGCGGGCGCGCGGTCTTCTTGGGGGAGGGAAGATCGTCGTGCACTGCGGCCACCAGCCTGGCCACCACGGCTGAATCCTCGACGTCCACCAAGATCATCGGCTTTCCGCCCTCGTAGGGCAGCTCCATTCGCGCATCCGGCAGCAACTCCAGGGCGGTTTTCGTGGGCTTGAGCATAAAGCGGTCGTCGTAGATGCCACCGACCACCTTCCCGCGCAGGTAGATGACGTACTCCCCCATCATCCTGCGGTGAGCGACGCCGTCCAGACCCCTGAGCAGGTCCAGCACGTAGTCCAGGTATTCCTTGGTAGACGACACTTTGGGCCTCCCTCGTCGGCCGCCTTGAAGGAGCGACACCGTTTAGGGACCATTGTGCGCTTCGAGCGGGGACTCCCGTAGGAAAACCGGGCGGGCCGGAGTGGCACCGAGCGCACAAGCGTACGGTCGGGGTACATCCGACCGATCGGGGGCGCGGCACCAAGCGGTCGCACGTACCCCGTTGCAGCATTTGCGAGCTTGGGGGCGCGAGGATGGGCTCGGGATAGCGCCGCAAGCCCCGTTGGTGTTCAGCCGCCCCTACGGGGCGACTTACAAGGAAGACACAAGCACTCGCACATCGCGCATTTTGCGGGAGCGTGTTTTCTGCTTGATTCTGCGCAATTTCCGACCGCCGGGCGCTGCTTTCCCGCGAACCTATCTCCGCGACTCCCTTGCCGCGCTGACACCACAGGACGACAAAAAGGTGGATGACGAGCCAGACTCTCCGCTGCCCGCCGTTCGCGCATGAAGAGTTCTTCGCGCCCCAACACCGGCACCGGCACCGGCACCGGCACCGGCAGTCAGCCATAGCGTGATTGAAGCTCAGCTCGGAGATCGCGGAAATAGCGGGCTTGATAGGTCACTAGGAATCGTTTAGCAACCCACCTCGGAAATAGCCTGCGGCGAAACTTCACGGTTTCTACGGAGGTGACATGACAGCCGCCTTTTCCCTTTGATTCAAAGGTTCCACGCCACACACCAGTCAGAGTTGGCGAATCCATTTGAAACTCCCAGATTCGAAGTTCTTCGAGGCGTGTGGCACAAAACCGTATGACCTTCCCCTTCTTGGGGGTCTCGATAAATCGCTGTTCGTCAACAACCTTGCATTCTGATAGATCACTGCGCCATTGCCAACGCTTCAGGTCGGTAACCACCTGCCAAACCTGCTTCGGAGTATAGGGAAGCTCTTCCTCCCAGACGACGATTACTTCACCCATTCTCTCCGCCAAGGTTCGACACCATTCTCGTACCAGAGGTGATAGTTGTTATGGCAAAGGACGGCAGCAACCACAATGAGCACCTAGTCCACGTCGACCCCGAAGCCAATCGCGACCTTCAAGGTGCCCAGCTCCCGAGCAGGGACAAGCACCTCCGGCTTGGTGCGACGAATGATCGGGGCGAACTCAACAGACACGGACGCATTCTATTGGGGGCGCAGTAGGGCTGCGCTGGCCGGCAAGGCGCGCGGCGGGGAGGGACGCCAGGCGGGGCGTCGTCTCCTTTAATCGTGGCGGACCGCCAGGAGCAGCCTATTGTCGGGCGAAACTTGCCTCCCACAGGGCGTTAATAGGCATCGCCCACAAGCGCTCCCCGAAAGGCATGACCTCGCTACCTGTGTAGAGCACGATCCCGGCGATGAAGCGCTTGCCGGCAAGACCGCGCAACTGTTTGAGTCCCTTGAAGTGCTTTGCGCCAAGAGTGGCCTGTGCTTTAACTTCTACGCCGACGATCTCACGAGCACGGTTTTCTAGAACGATGTCAACCTCGTGGTCCCCGTTGCCACTGTCGCGCCAGTGGTTCACCGTGAAGTCCACCTCTGACCAGCCCCGCTGCTTAAGCAGTTCCCCTACAACGAATGCCTCGACAAGCCCTCCGGTGAGTGAACTCGAAATGTCATGCTCAAGGCCACGCAGGTCTACGCCCGCCAGATGGGCAGCAACACCCGGGTCGGCTACATAAACCTTCGGCTTTGCCACCGCCCGTTTGGAAAGGTTGTGCCCCCAGGCAGGAATCCGATGGATCAGGAACACGTCTTCCAACGCCTGAACGTACGACGGGACACTGCGAGCAGGCAGGTCCAGCGCCTGGCCATACCTCTGATTGACGAACTCCGAGGCGTTCTCGGCAGCAATCAAACTCATCAACGGTCGCAGCCTGTCATGGAAGCGAATCCCACTGACGTCGCCGACGTCCTTGGAAAGTACCCTCTCTAGGTAGGCGTCAATCCAACGTCGCCCAGCTCGCGGCTGCATGCCCTGCAACTCGGGATAGCAGCTCGACATTGCCAACTCTAGGTATTCGGCACGGGACAACTCCTCTGCGTGGAGCGAGGGCCCCAGAGCGGGCAATGCCCAAGCGAACGCAGCGAAGTCCTCCACTCGCCCTCTGAGCTCGCCCTGGCTCAGGCCATGCAACCGAATCGTCTGCGCTCGTCCAGCCAAGCTCTCCTGGCTTCCGCTGGCGGTGAGCAGATTCGCCGAGCCTGTGAGGATGAACCTCCCCGCGCTCCGCTTGCGGTCTACGGACAGCTTGATCGAAAGGAGCAGGTCCGGTGCCCGCTGGGCCTCATCGATAGCGAGCACACCCTCAGGGAACTGATCGACGAAACCTTCCGGATCAGAAATCGCAGATTCGCGAGCAACCATACTGTCCAGATTCACCAGTCTGTGTTGCTGGTGCTCGAGCAGCATCTGCATCAAGGTGCTCTTTCCAACCTGTCTCGCACCACTGATGACCACGACGGGAGCATGCTCGATCACTTCCTGCGCCACAGGAAGCAGATTCCGCTTGATCAAGCCATTTTCCACACCGCCATGTTAGTACGAGTTGCCGTTCTACGACAGTTGACTTGCCGTTCTACGAGGGTCGAGTTGCCGTTCTGCGTGGGTCCCGCTCATCTCTCGGGAACGGATGGACCACCAGTGGAGTGCACCGAGGCTCACCCCGCCCCGCCTGCCTCCTGCGCCAACTATGGGACGAAGCCCTGATTGCCGACGCTGCGCGCCAATGCAGAGAGCAGATTCCTTAGCTTCACCGGGTCGCGCCGGCGCCCGATCAAACGGGGCAGATCAGTTTCAACGATCTGATCCACGTACCCCTGGTTGACGACCTGAGCGGCTTCATCGGCTAGTTCCAGCGAACCCGGCCAGCCACCAACCGCAATCACGCTCGCAAGCTCCGGAACCGGCAAAGCCGCGCCCACGCCCGCAACTTCCTGGCCAGACATGAGAGACGCAAAAGAAACTGCCCCGAGGAGCGCTCCAGCTCAAAGACCGAAAGCGGGCGCATCCTCAAACGCACAAAACGCCCAGGCCCGGAATGGCGACGAGGATCGTCGTCCGGAGTGGAGCTTCCCGTCAGAATGAACTGACCCTTTCCCGGGGAACGATTGTCCACCTGGAACCGGACCTCGTTCCAAAGCTGGGGAGCAAGCTACCACTCGTCCAGCAACTTGCGGAGATTCGATCCAGTAACTTTCGCCAGTTTGATCCCTCAGCTTTCGGATAAGGGGTTGCGGAGGCCGGGATAAGACGCCCGCGTTGGACGGCGACGCGCAGGCCTGCAGGCACACGACGGCTCTGGCGCCCGCCCGCTCTGGCCAACCCGAATCCTGCACTGCACATCCGGCACCGTGCATCTCAGACTGGGCGACGGTACGGGCCGGCGGGCGACTCCTCGTTCTGCGAGAGTCGAGTTGCCGTTTCGAAAGCGGCGTGAAAAAGCGGTGGCCTAGAGTGCGACACCCGCGCAGAGTCCGCTATCGAGGCACGACGCCCTTGAGGGCGCCCCCCCTGTTCCGGATCATCCCTGGCGAAGTCGATCTATGAAGCCGCCGATATCCTCCACCAGGCCAGGGCGAGCTCCCGACAATGGAACTTCGGCGTTGATCGCCTCGGACAGTGCGGCGAGCACCACCTCGACAAGCACAGCCGCGTTGGGGATCCCCCACCGCTCACCCTCAGCTATCAGGTCAGAGCCCGTCACCGACTCATGCCGGTACACGCCGTTCACCGCCAACGCCAGTTCCCCATCGGTGGGCAGGTGAGCCTGAGGGACCATATCGTAGGCGGGAGCCAGCCGACAGGTGCCGTCCGGCGGATGAAGGACTGACACGTTCTTGGCATGCATATCAAGGTTCCCGACGGCAACCGCCACCACAAGCTGTCTGTATAGGGTCTCCACCATCTGGGTGCCACCCGCACCGCGAAAGGCTCGAGCCAGACGCTCCAGGGAAACCACCCCACCCTCTCGCTGGTACTTCTGCACGCCGGAAGCCCCCAGCACCTGGTTGCCGTCCTCCTGGTGCACACGACCTTGAGGGGCCAGCGGGTCGCGGTCGTAACGTTCGATCACCACGGCCGGGATCCCCTCGAATTCCTCGACCCATGTGGCGTAACTAGTCAATCCAACGGCTCGCGCCAGCCTGGCTCCATATTCCTCGTCGTAGATGAGCGTCGGATAGCGGGCGTGGAAGGGCTTTAGAATATGGGTTGACGGCGCCCCGTCGACCACTCGACTCCACCCGCCATCATTCCTGCGAGCCAAGACGATCTTGTCCTGGACGCCGGCCAGCGACGTCTTTCCTCCGATGGGTTTGTTCCCTAGCGGCTCCTCCGATACTGCTGCCAGCATGCGAGCCACACCGCCTTGATCCACGGGCTCATACCGAGGACTCTTGGGCTCGCCGGGCACCTGCGGGTCCCAGATCTGCAAAGCTCCTGCCACGTCGCGCCCGAACTGGCGGAGCAGGCCAATAACGTCGTGCTCCTGCACACCGCTGATCTGCGCCAGTCGCGTTCGCATCCGCCCCTCGGGCAGCAGCTCAGCGAAGAAGTTGCGACGGATGGATGCCCGCGAACGAGTCGACCGAACCTGCAGGGGAACGGACAGGGACATCACCGTCGAATCAAGCCCGAAGCGGGTGGCAGCAGCAGGATCAGGAACCAAGTCGAAGGTGCGCCAGTCTCCGCGCAGCACACCGATCCGCTGACCATAAAGCTCAACGACGAGGTCACCCACGATGGTCAACCTCGCCTTGAACAGCTCCCACATCAGAGGGGACGTTGATGGTAGCAGTCAGCTCCATGCCGGTTGCCTGCATGGCCGCAAACAAACGGTCCATGATGATAGACGGCTTGCCAGCCTCCAGCTCCCAGACGTACTTCTGAGTAGTACCCAGCTGGTTTGCCAGCTCGCGCTGCGTCAGCCCAGCCACCAAACGAGCCTGCTGCAACATGCGCCCAAGCGACTCCGGCCCCGTGACCTTGCCCTGGTACTGCATCCAGCCCCCCATCTCGCTGTTGTTAACCACACGAGGCTTGACGTTGATATTGAAGTCATCGTAGGCGACTTCAATATCGACGTCAAAGGACTCGGTGCCCCCGCCACACGTATCGCCCCTCATCCATCAGCGACAAGACGGCCAATACCACATCAGTAGCCCGGGCCATATGGGACTAGCGGAGCTCAATGGGCACGTGCCGGACTTGTAATCACAGGTGAGATGCTTCTGCTGGCTGCGCTAGCCGCAGGGGGAACAGCCGCGATCAAAGGTGGCCTTCTTGCCCGAGCTGCGGCTTGACCAGTACGCCCCGCAAGGAGCTCACGCGGGAGGCGCAGCCGCGTTGGATGGCACCGAGCGTACAAGCGTGCGGTCGGGGTACATCCGACCGATCGGGGGCGCGGCACCAAGCGGTCGTATGTACCCCAATGCAGCAAATGCGAGCTTGGGGGCGCGAGGATGGGCTCGGGATCGGAGTTAGACCCGAGGATAACGCCCGGGGATTGACCAGCCGCGCCCGAGCCGGGTCCCAGGAAACGGGAACTCGGCGCCAGGATCCGCTACGACGCTCGGAATGGCACCGAGCGTACAAGCGTGCGGTCGGGGTACATCCGACCGATCGGGGACGCGGCACCAAGCGGTCGGATGTACCCCAATGCAGCATTTGCGAGCTTGGGGGGCGGGGATGCTCTCGGGATAGCGCCGGAAGCCCCGCTGGTGTTCAGCCGCCCCTACGGGACGACTTTCAACAAGCTGCAATTGCCTCGGGTGAGCGCAGCTTGTGTTCAGGCGCCCTGACGGTCGCCTTTCAACCAACTGCCTAGGCTCGGGATAGCGCGCACGCGCTACCCCGGTTTGTTTGTGTGTCCTCTCCCCGGCGCGAGCGAGCTCGCCCGGGGCGGTACACACAAACAAACGAGCGGAGAGCATGAATGCTCTCCGCTCGCCTGCGTTGTTGGTGGAGCTGCGGGGAATCGAACCCCGGTCCGACGGTGCGCGCCCAGGACTTCTCCGGGTGCAGTTCGCTAGCGAGTTTCTCAGCCCCGGTGTCTCACGCGAACAAGGACACCGACGGGCTCAGTTACCTAAAAGTCCCGCCCGCCCCAGTAACGAGGGCGAGCAGCAGTGGCTCCCTAGACGACGCCAGGATCCGGGACGGGAGCACGCCCGGACTGACGGACTTCGAGGCTCGCTCAGGCGGCGAGGGCGAAGTCGGTGCGAGTGTTATCGGCACCTATTGGTTTACACGGAGCGTTGAAGAGATGACCGTGCATCCTCTACCCGCTTCCCCTGGTACGACAACCGTCGTCGAAACCGATCAGCCCCTATGTAGTTTTTCCCGGCCGGAACCGGGCACTCAATTCTAGCTGGCCTCCCGCCGCCCGTCCAGACCAGCCCCTGGCAGTCCCGTCATGGACGACGCTCCGCCAGCCGCCCGGCTGGAATGCCGGTCGCGCGGCCGCGCCACCATGGACGACGCTCCGCCGGTCACCCCGCTTGTGACGCCGCCGGCCCTCAGCGCTTGCGGAACTGCGCCATCGCGCGCCGGGCCTCGCGCTCATCCTGCTTCTCCCGCAGCGCCTGGCGCTTGTCCCAGTCCTGCTTACCGCGCGCCAGGGCGATCTCCACCTTCGCGCGGCCGCCAATGAAGTAGAGCTCTAGTGGCACCACCGTGTAGCCCTTGGCCTGCACGGCCTGGCCGAGCTTGCGGATCTCGTCCTTGTGCAGCAGCAGCTTGCGCTTGCGGCGCGGGGCGTGGTTGGTCCACGTGCCCTGGGCGTATTCGGAGATGTGGGCGCCCTGCAGCCAGGCCTCTCCCCGGTCGATCTCCACCCAGCCGTCCACCAGGGAGGCGCGACCGGCGCGCAGCGCCTTCACCTCGGTGCCGGTCAGGCTCAGGCCCGCCTCGTAGCGGTCCTCGATGTGGTACTCGTGGGTGGCCTTCTTGTTGCGCGCGATCACCTTCTTGGCCACGGCCTCCGCCTTGGCGCGCTCGGCGGCCGTCATCTTCTTGCTGTTCACGTCTCTTCTCCTAAATCGACCTCCCAGCATATAGGCAGGTGCCTGCCCGCGAAACGGGCAGCCTGCCCAGCTATGGCTTCAAACCGCCTCGTCAACCGGTTCTCCCGGCCGTGAGATGCGGCTCCCAAACAGAGCTTCCCGCTCCGAACCGACCTTGAGGGCCGCCTAGTAGTAACCGAGCGGGTCGGTGGTTGCCCCGTTGCGCCAGATCTCAAAGTGGAGGTGACAACCGCTGGAGCGGCCGGTGGTGCCGACGTAACCGATCAGGTCACCCCGGTTGACATACTGGCCGCCCCCAACGGTGGAGGACTCCAGGTGCAGGTAGCCGGAGTTGTAGTTGTTGCCGCCGATATTGCCGTGGTGGATGTAAACCATGTTGCCGCCACCGGCGTCGTAGTAAACGTCGAAGGTGACTCCGGCCTCGATGGCGTACACGGGCTGGCCGCATGGAGAGCCCAGGTCCACGCCGTCGTGGAACTTCGGGTAGCCCAGGATGGGGTGGATGCGCCAGCCGTAGCCGGAGGTCACCTCCGGGTTGCCGTCCACCGGGTAGCGGAACAGCCCGCCCCCGCCGTAACCGCCGGAGCCCCCGGACCCGCCGCCCGATCCCCCGCCGCCGGAGCCGGACGGGGCGGCGTTGTTCTGCGCCGCCGCAGCGGCTGCTGCAGCTGCGGCTTCTTCCGCGTCTAGCTGGGCGATTCGAGCTGCACGCTGGTCGTACGCCTGATCCATCTCTGCCAGTTGGGCTTCGATGGTGGATTTTTGCCCGTTGAGCTGAGTGGTCAGGGCGGCCTGTTCGGACTGTGCCGTTTCCACCTCCTGCAGCTTCTGGGCGGCCACGGCCTCCTTGTCCTCGGCGTCGGCCAGGGCGGCCGCCGCCTGTTGTTCTAGGTCTTCCACCTGGCCGCTCACCAGTTCTTGGCGGCTTTCACGGCTCTCGTTCTGGGTGACCTCGGCGGACATCGCGTCCACGCTGCGCAGCCGGGAGCGGGTGATCACGTCCGCGGCCACGGCTTTGTCAGCGAATTCCTGCGGGGTGGTGGCAGTCAGGGCGATCTCGAGTGGGCTGGTGCTCAGCTCTCCTCGGTAGGCACGCTTGGCCAGGTCGGCCAGCACGGCACGGTCCTGCTCGATGCGTTCCTGGCCCGCCGCGATCTCTTGGGTGATGGAGTCCTTCTCTGCCCTCGCTTGGGTGAGGCGGTCGGTGAGCTGCGCGTGGTCGCGCCGGGCGGCCTCGGCCGCGTTTTGGGCGTCCTCTAGTTCCTTGCGCAGGACCGGCAGTTGGGCGTTGAGGTCGCTGAGGCGCACAATCGCATCGGCTATCTCTGCGTCGATTCCGCTCAAGGAGTTGCGCAGGGCCGCGCGGTCCTTGTCCGCCTGGTCCTGAGCAGCGGCGAGGTCGTCACGTTCGTCAGAGACTGCCGGCCATGTGACAGTGAAGAGGGCACCGAGCGCCAGGACCAGCACCGCGATTAGTGCCGCCCACCGCCTAGTTCCCCACGAGCGCATGGCTCAGGCCTTCACTTCACGGTTGAGGGAGATCATGGACACCCCAACGGCCAGCAGCAGCGCCCCGCCCAGCAGCCACGGGGCCATCATGGCCACGTCGCGTGCGTCTACAAAACGCATGGTGGTGAAGGACCCGCCCAGCCAGGAGTTGACGTAGAACCGCACCGTCACCCAGAGCGTCCCTACCGAGACGGCGGCACCGATCAGCACAGAGAACGCCACCTCCAGCAGGAATGGCACTTGGATAAACCAGCGCGAGGCGCCCACTAGGCGCAGGATTTCGACGTCCTTTTGGCGGGAGATTGAGGAAAGCTTGATGGTGGTGGCGATCAGGATGGCGGCGGCCAGGCCCATCGCGGCGGCCAGGGCGATGGAGACGCCCTGGGCGCGGGAGAGCACGTTGAGGAGGGGGTCAACCACGGCCTTTTGGTCGCGCACCTGGAACACGCCGTCGCGCCCCACCAGCTCCTCTGCCACCACGCGGTATTCGCGCGGGTCGATCAGGGAGATGCGGAAGCTGACGGGCAGGGCCTCCTTGTCGCCGAACTGGGCCAGGTCGGTGCCCTTGAACATGCGCTGGAAGTTCGCGAAGGCCTCGTCCTTGTCCTCGAATTCCACGTTCGCCACGTAGGGCTTCATCGCGTCGGAGGCCAGGAAGGCGGCCACGGCGTCGATCTGTTCCTGGGTGGCCTCGCCGTGGGTGCAGGTGTCGGCCTGATCGCCCGGGGCGCACATGAACGCGGTGATCTCCACCTTGTCGAACCAGGAGTCGCGCATGTAGCCGGTCTGCAGGTTGAGCAGCAGGGCGGCGCCGGCGAAGAGCGAGGAGACCAGGGTGACCAGCATGAGGCCAACGGCCATGGCCTTGTTGGCCCACAGGCCCTGGAAGGTGTGGGCGATGATTACGCGCAGTCGCATATCGGTTCCTCCTAGTGCTTCGAGCCGAAGACGCCGCGGGCCTGGTCGCGCACAACCTTGCCCTGCTCCAACTCGATGACGCGCTTGCGGAACTGGTCCACCATCTTGCCGTCGTGGGTTGCCATCACCACGGTGGTGTTGGCGCGGTTGATCTTGTCCAGCAGGCGCATGATGCCAACGGAGGTGGCGTGGTCCAGGTTGCCGGTGGGCTCGTCGGCCAGCAGCACGGCGGGACGGTTGATGATGGCGCGCGCGATGGCCACGCGCTGCTGTTCACCACCGGAGAGCTCGTGGGGCAGGCGGTTTTGTTTGCCCTCCAGGCCCACGGTTTCCAGCACCTCGGGCACGCGCGTCAGCACCTCGTGGCGGGGCGCGCCCACCACCTGCAGGGCGATGGCGACGTTGTCGAAGACGCTCTTCTTCTCCAGCAGCTTGAAGTCCTGGAACACGGTGCCCACGGTGCGGCGCAGATGGGGTAGCCGCCAAACGGACAAGCTGGCCACGTCCTTGCCCTGCACGTATACCTTGCCCGCGCTGGCCAGTTCGTCGCGCAGCACTAGGCGCATGAAGGTGGACTTGCCGGAGCCGGAGGCACCGACCAGGAAGACGAAGTCCCCGCGCTCGATTTCGATGTTCACGCCGTTGAGCGCCGGGGCGGCCCCCGGTTTATAGACCTTGGTTACGTTCTCAAAACGGATCACGGGATCCCCTCCTGCCTGGCTGTGGCCACTGTAGGCAGGCTTGCGGTTCACCGCAGTTTCAACACGCGCAACGCGGCCCTTTGGCCGGGTGGGATCAATTACTCCTGCTCGGTTTCCTGGTTCTTGCGCCAGCGGATGCCGGCCTCGATGAAGCCGTCGATGTCGCCGTCGAAGACGCCGGAGGTGTTTCCAACTTCGTGCTCTGTGCGCAGGTCCTTGACCATCTGGTAGGGGTGGAGCACGTAGGAGCGCATCTGGTCTCCCCAGGAGGCCTTGATCTCGCCGGCGAGTTCCTTCTTCTTGGCGTCCTCTTCTGCCTTGCGCAGCAGCAGCAGGCGGGACTGCAGCACTCGCAGCGCCGCCGCCCGGTTTTGGATCTGGGACTTTTCGTCCTGCATGGAGACGACGATGCCGGTGGGGATGTGCGTCATGCGGACCGCGGAGTCCGTGGTGTTGACTGACTGGCCGCCCGGACCGGAGGAGCGGAACACGTCTACCTTCAGCTCGGACTCGGGGATCTCGATGTGGTCGGTGGACTCGATCAGCGGGATCACCTCGACTGCCGCGAAGGAGGTCTGGCGGCGGCCCTGATTGTCGAAGGGGCTGATGCGCACCAGGCGGTGCGTGCCGCCCTCCACGGAAAGGGTGCCGTAGGCGTAGGGGGCGGTGACCTCGAAGGTGACGGACTTCAGGCCGGCTTCTTCGGCGTAGGAGGTGTCGAGCACCTTGACCGGGTAGTCGTGGCGCTCGCACCAGCGCAGGTACATGCGCAGCAGCATCTCGGCGAAGTCGGCGGCGTCCACGCCGCCGGCGCCGGCGCGGATGGTGACCACGGCGTTGCGCTCGTCGTACTCGCCGCTCAGGAGCGTGCGGACCTCCAGCTCCTCCAGGGCCTTGGAGACGACGCCGAGCATCGACTCGGCCTCGGCCAGGACGTCGGCGTCTCCCCCGGCTTCCTCTGCCAGCTCCACCATCGCCTCGACGTCGTCGATCTGGGCGGCCAGGTTGTTCAGGCGCTCCAGCTCGCTCTGGGCGTGGGAGAGCTTGGAGGTGACGGCCTGCGCCGCTGCGGCGTCGTCCCACAGGTCGGGGGCGGCCGCCTTCTCGGAGAGCTCGGCGATTTGGGCGCGCAGGGCGTCGGGGTCAACCACGGCACTGATGGAGGCGTGGGTGCGGCGCAGTTGCGCGATTTCAGCAGGAAAGTCGATAGCCACGGCCCTAACCTTACGGCAGGACGGCGCGGGGCGGGCAACGCCGCACCCCCAGCAGGACCACCGCGAGCGCCAGCCCGAAGGAGGCGGCCATTACCAGGGCCATGGCCCGGCTGTCTCCGCCCAGGAAGCCCACGGAGGCCGAGATCGGGGCGGCCACGAGCGCCTGCAGGGAGTGGATGAGGGCCGCGCCGCGCCCGGCGCGCTCGCCGTGGTTGGCCAGCGCGAGCGTGGTGGCGTTGGGGCCGATGAAGGCGAAGCCGGCCAGCACTAGCCAGATGCACGCCCCCAGCACCCACAGGTTGCGGTTGCCGCTGAGCACCACGGTGAGCAGCACGAGGCTGGAGGCGAAGGCGAAGGTGGTGCCGCCGCGCAGCAGGTTGAGGGAGTCCACGCGCCGCACCAGGTAGGCGTTGAACTGGGCGAAGAGGATCATGCCGGTGCCCATGGCGGCGAAGAAGATGGAGAACTGGGCCTTGTCCAGTCCGAGTTCCACCTGGACCACGAAGGTGGAGGCCACCACGTAGGCCAGCATGGCGCCGAAGGACAGGCCGGGCAGCAGCGCGAGCAGCCTGAATTGGGAGTCGCGCAGCAGGATGCGGTACCCGTCCCAGGTTTCCTTCACGTTGCGGGAGCGGTGCTCGGGCGCCAGGGTTTCGGGCAGCACGAAGCCGACCGCGACCAGCAGGAGCGCGCCGTAGGCTGCGATGAAGAAGAAGACCAGGCGCCAGCCCCCGGCGGCGGCGATGATGGCGCCGAGCGAGGGCGCCAGCAGCGGCACCACGCCGATTACCAGCATGAGGCGGCTCAGCACGGCTGCGGCGGCGGCGCCGGTGAAGCGGTCGCGCACGATGGCCATGGCGGAGACGTTGGCGGTGGCGTTGCCGAATCCCTGCAGGAAGCGCAGCGCCAGCAGCATCTCGATGGAGCCGGCGAATCCGGCGCCGATCGAGGCGAGCACGTGGAGGCTGATTCCCATCAGGGCGGCGCGTCGCCTGCCGAGCCGGTCGCTCAGCGCGCCGACCAGCAGAGTGCCCACTGCGGCCCCCATGAGGACGATGGAGATGGTGGAGCCGGCCAGCGCCTCGGTGGTGTGCAGGTCTGCGGCGACCTCGGGCAGGCTGGGCAGGTAGATGTCCGTTGTGATCGCGCCCAGTGCCGTCAGGACGCCCACGAAGGTGACGAACTTCCAGCCGGGTCGGGCGGTGGAGCTCGGCGAGTGGGACGGGGAGGGTGGGCTACTTGTCACCAAGCAATTGTGCCCCCGCGCCGGGTTGTGCGCGCGGCGGACGTGGCGTAGTACCCGCCACCCTCCGGGTTTTTCTGCTGGCCGACGTTCCTCCCGCCGCCCGGTTTAGCGACGCCCCCGCGCGCCTCACCGCCGCTGGCCGACGTCCCTCCCGCCGCCCGGACGTAGCGGCCCAGCGGTGGGCGGCCGCTGCCTGCAGCGGGCCGGCGGAACGTCGTCCATCCTCCTACTGCGCGTCCTCCGCGCGGCCGCCACTTAAGGAAGCGGCGCGGGCGATAAGTAGCTCCAGCAGCGCGGACTGGGCCGGGGTCAAACCTCCGGCGGTGGAGCGGTAGCGGGCGGCCAGGCGACGTACCCCCAGGCCGGGCAGGTGGGTGGCCAGCACGGAGGGCGGCAGCTGCGCGGGCAGGGCCAGGCCCGGCAGGAGGGCGCTGCCCAGGCCCGCGCTCACCATCGCCAGGGCGACGTCGTAATCGAAGAAACCGTGGGTGTGCGCCACGCTCATCTCCAGGGACGCCTGCAGGCGCTGCATGGCCCGCCCGGCCGCCGTGCCTGTGCCGGCCGCCAGCCAGCGATGGTCGGCCAGGTCGGCCAGGGAGGTGGGTTCGCCGACCACGCGCGGACTGACCACGTACCAGGGCTCGTCCATGAGCGGCACGTCCACCGCGCCGGAGGGGGTGGGCGGGGGCGCCAGCGAGTCGCGCTCCAGGATCAGCAGGTCCAGGGCACCGCGCCGCAGGTCCTTGCGCCCCTGGTCCTCCCACACCTCCCGGATCACCATCTTTACGCCAGGCAGGGCCGTGGGCAGTTGGGCGAGCAGCGGCAGTAGCAGGGCGCGGATCGCGGACTGGAAGGCACCGACCACCACCGTGCCGACCACCTGGCCCTCGTGGCGCAGCAGCTCCAGGTGGGCGGCCTCGAGTTCCGCCTCGATGCGCTCGGCGGCCCGGGCCAGGGTCTGCCCGGCGGGCGTGAGCACCGCCCCGCCGGGATTGCGGTCCAGCACGCGCTGGCCCACCTCGCTCTCCAGGCGGGCGATCTGCTGTGAGATTGCCGACGCGGTGATTCCCAGGAGGTCGGCGGCCAACACCACCCCGCCCGCGCGCTGCACGGCCAGGAGAACGGAAAGGCGCCTCGGATCAATAGCCATCCAGCAACTCTAAACCATCAATGTATAGTTGTTAACTTGCACTAACTGCCGGGGTGGGGGCAAGGTGCCGCCATGAGCCAAGCAGTCACCTCCGTGATCGCCGCCCTGGGCTGGGTGGGAGCAGCCGCCACCATGGGCGCCTACTTCCTGGTCGCCTCCAAGCGGATCGCGCCGGACTCGCTGCGCTACCACGCCCTCAACATCTCCGGGGCCTTCCTGCTGGCCGCCGCCTGCACCGTCACCGGCGCCTGGCCCTCCATGGTCGCCAACGCCGTCTTCATCGGCATCGGGCTCCACCTGGTGTTCACCACCAAGCGCGCCTACCTGCGCGCCAAGCTCGCCCGCGCCACCCGCAAGGTCACCGCCGCCGCGCTCCCCCAGGACTCCGGCGCCCGCGCCTAGCCCACAAACAACTCACTCCCACAAACAACTAACTCCCGGCAGCAAAAGGCCCGGGGGCCCGGTTCGCCTAGACGAACCGAGCCCCCGGGTTTAGCGCCTTGCGCCCCTAGCCGAGCAGGGCGCGCAGGGTGCGCTCCACCGCGACCGACACCGACGAGGTGCCACCCACGATGGCCACGCGGCGCATGTCCTGCTTGCGCAGGTACTGCTCCATGGCCGGCGGTATCAGGCTCGAGCTGGTCAGCAGCAGCACGCCGCCACGGTGAGCCGCCAGGGCCCCGGCGGGCAGGGCGTCGGCGAAGCTCGCACCGCTAGCAACCACGAACTCGCGGGTGTTCGGGGCGAACGTCTTGGCCACGGCCAGGGCGGTGGCGTAGCGGTCCGCGCCCGTCACGGCGGTCGCGCTGACACCGGTGGTCCAACCGGAGGAGTTCAGCGCGGTGACCGCAGCGCCACCCACACCGTAGATCTCCTTGTCCTGCATCCGCTGGAGGAACACGCGGGTCTCGCCCGGCATGTTCTTGCCGTTGGAGTAGACCACCACGGCACCGGCCTGCGGGGCCACCGCGCCGGCGGTCAGACCGTCGGCGAAGTTGGTGCCGTCCACCACCATGACGGAACGGGTGGCGGTCAGCTTGCCCACCTCGGTCGCCAGGCTGATCGCGGTGGCGAAGCGGCTGGTTCCACCCAGGCGCTGCACCGCGATGCCCTGGTTGCGCAGGGAGCGCTCCACCTGAGCGGAGACCGAGTTCTCGCCACCAACCAGGATCACCTTGGTGATGCTGGCCGCCTTCAGCGCCTGAACCGTCTTGGGCTCGAGCACCTTGCCGCCCGTGAGGACAACCGGGGCCTTCAGCGCACCAGCCAGCGGACCGGCGGCCACGGCGTCAGCGAAGTTGGTCGCGTTGGCCAGCAGCACAGTCTTGGAGGTGAAGCCGCCGCGCTGCCACACGTCCACGGAGGTGGCGACACGGTCAGCGCCGGAGTAGCGGTCCAGCTTCTTGGCTTCCTTCACGGTCAGGTTGACGTCCTTGGTGGTGCGAGCACCCAGGGCATCGGTGGCCACGACGGTGAAGCGCAGCTCACCGGCGCTCAGCTCCGGAGCGGTGCCGCTCACCTTGCCGTCCTTCAGGGACAGCCAGGAAGGCGCACCCTGCAGGGCGAAGGTGACGGCGTCGTTCTCAGCGTCGGTGGCGGAGACGGTAAAGGAGACGTCCTTGCCCTCAACGACCGTGGCCGAGGCCGGCGTCACAGTGAGGACCGGGGCGTCGTTGGCGTCCACACTGATCTGCACCTGGGCGGTGGCGTGCGCGCCGCGAGTGTCGGTGGCCTTGACGGTGACAGTGTGGTTGCCGCCGCCCGCCGGGGCCGTGCCGACCAGCTTGGTGCCCTGCAGCTTCAGCCACGCCGGAGCGCCCTGCATGCTGAGGGTGACGGTGTCGCGGGCGTCGGCGTCTGCGGCCGTGATGGCCACCTCCACCTTGCCCTTCTCGCGAATCTCAACCTTGGCCGGGTTGACGCTGATCGTGGGCGGCGTGTTCGGCTCCAGGGTCACGCGCACCGTGAGGGTCGCGGTACCCGTGGCGCCGGCCTTGTCGGTGCCCTTGACGGTGACAACGAAGTTGCCGTTCGTGCCGGCGGGCACGTCACCCGAGATCTTGTTGCCGGTCAGCTTCAGCCATGCCGGGGCGTTCTCCAGCGTCAGCGTCACCTGGTCGCCCTGGTCGGGGTCGGCCGTGGTGACGGTGACGTCCGGCACCTTGTGCGCGTCCATGACGTTCACGGTGTTGGTGGAGAGCGTCACGGTCGGGGCGGTGTTGGGGGCCTGGGCCACCTTCACCGTCACCTGCTTCGTGGCGGTGGCGCCGTGGGCGTCCGTGGCGGTGATTGTCACCGCGTGGTCACCGACGGCGTCCGCCGGGGCGGTACCGGTCAGCTTGCCCTCGTTGATGCGCAGCCAGGCGGGAGCGCCCTCAGCCAGGGTCAGCGTCACGGTGTCGTTGTCCGCGTCGGTGACGGGCAGGGCCAGGTCAACGGCGCCGCCAACGGTGGCGTTCACCTCGGCAGCGATGTCGCCGAAGACCGGGGCCCGGTTGGGGCCAAAGAACTTCAGCTCGTTGATCAGGGTGAAGCCGCTGGAGTAGTGGGCGCCAGTGATCTGGACGCGCACGAACTTGGCGTTGACCGCGTTGGGCAGGGTCATCGTGACCACCGGGTTGTCGGAGGTCTTGACGTCCGGCAGCGTGAAGCAGCCGGCGCTGGTGAAGGCGGCCCCGTCCACGGAGGTCAGCAGCTCCACGTTCTTCGGCTGGCCGGCGTAACCCACGCGCGCCTCGTCGGTCTTGACGCGGTGCGTCAGCTCGACTGCGCCCAGGTTACGGGCCTGGCCGAGGTCGATCGTGACGTGGTGCGGGAAGCGCAGGCTGGAGGCCGGCAGCGTGTTGTGTGCACGCCACGGCGTGTGCCAGAAGGTGGCGGTGTTGCCGTCCACCACGTGGCGGGCGTAGCCGGCGCTCTCACCGCCGATGCCGTTGATGGACTGCGTGTCGAAGTCCACCACGCTGCCGGAGGTGTAGAGCTCGCCGCGACCGCCGTTGACGCCACCTGCCACGCAGGCGGTGCCGACGAAGGCGTAGGTCCACTCGCTGGTACCTTCGGCCAGGGTGAAGCCGTCCTTGGCGACCACGGTGACGACGACGTTGCCGTCGGCCACAGTGTTTTCGCCGGCCTCCACGTTCTGGCCGCCGATCTTGTACTGGACGCCCTCGACGGCCGGGATGATCACCTTGCCGCCCTCACCGGCCAGGTCCACGAACACGGGGGCCTGGGCGGTGGCGGGCACGGATGCGGTGGTGATGGTGACGGGCAGGTCAACGGTGGTGACCTTGCCCAGCGCGTCGGTGGCCTTCACGCGCACCGTGTGGGTGCCGAGCACTGCCGTACCGGTGATCTTCTTGGTAGCGGCCGAGTAGGTCAGCCAGGACGGCGCGTCCTGCAGCTCGACGGTGACGGCGTGGCCGTCCTCGTCACCGGTGGTGACGGTGACGGAGACCTGCGCACCCACGTTGGCGTTGACCGCGGTGGGCTCCAGCGTGACGGTCGGGGCGTGGTTCTCCTTGACCGTGATGGTCAGGGTGGCGGTGCCGGTAGCGCCGTCGTTGTCAACGGCCTTCACCGTGACCTGGATCGGGCCGGCCTGGGTCTCGGCCGGGACCGTACCAGTGATCTGCTCACCTGCGATGCTCAGCCAGTCGGGGGAACCGTCAGCCAGCTGCGCGCCAGCGGCAACAGTGCCATCGGTGTCGGCTGCAACAGCGCGAACCTGCACCGCGCCGCCCTGGAAGACCTCGACCTCGGCCGGGGTCAGCGTCACGGTCGGGGCGGCGTTGCCGACCACGGTCAGCGTGATCTGCTTGGTGCCCACCTTGCCGTACTGGTCGGTAGCCCGAATGGTCACCTCGTGCTGACCAGCATTAGCCGGAGCCGTACCAGAAATCTTGTTCGCCCCGTAGGTCAAACCAGCCGGCAGCCCCTCAACAACCACATCGAAGGTGTGGCCATCAGCATCGGTCACCTGAACCGGAACGTTAACCTCGGAACCAAAACGAACCGAAGCACTCTCCGCCGCAACAACCGGAGCCTGGTTTGCGTTGACCGTGATCGTCAGCGTCTTGACCGCCTCGCCGCCACGGCCATCAGAGGCCTTGACCTTGACCACAACCGGGGAAGACAAAGCCGCAGTAGGCGTACCAGTAACGGTCTTGTCGTTCAGGCTCAACCACGTCGGGTTGTCCTCCAGCGACAAGGTCACCTCATCACCATCAGTGTCACCAACCGTGGCCAACACAGACACCGGCTGCCCCTCAACCACAGTCACAGACTCCACAGCCAAAGACAGAGTCGGCACAGCGTTGGCGCGGACCTCGACGTTAATCTGCTTCTCTGCGGCCAGGCCGAGCTCGTCGGTGGCGATGAGGGAGACCGGGATGGTGCCGGCGCTGCCGACGGGGGCGGTGCCGACCAGGTGGCCCTGCTCGTTGATGCTCAACCAGTCCGGCGCGCCCGTCTTGAGGGTGACCTTCACGGTGTGGTTGTCAACGTCCAGGACCGGGACCGTGACGTCCAGCGAGTCGCCCTCGCGGATCGGGTTCAGGCCGGTGAGCTGCCCGAAGGACGGGGCGTGGTTCTCCTTGACCGTGATGGTCAGGACGGCCGTACCAATGCCGCCGTCGTTGTCGGTGACCTGGACGGTCACCTCCACCTGACCTGCGGGCTCGCCAGCCGGGACGGTACCGGTGACCTTGTCACCATCGATGTTCAACCAGGTGGGCGCGCCCTCGACCAGCATGGGCTCGCCGTCGATCTGACCGTCGGTGTCGTTGGCGGCGATGGTCGCCTCCACCTTGGCGCCCTGGAATACCTCCAGGGTGCTCGGGGTGACAGTCACGGTCGGGTTCGCGTTGGCGGCGACGGTGAGGGTGATCAGCTTGGTGGTCACCTTGCCCAGCTCGTCACGCGCCGTGATGGTGAGCTGGTAGGCGCGCGCCTCGGCCGGCACAGGGCCGGTCACGGCGTTGTTTGCCCAGGTCAGGCCCTCAGCACCGGTCACGGTCACGTCGAACGTGTGGGAGTCCGCGTCGGTGACGGTCACCGGGATGTCGAGCTGTCCGCCCAGGCGGGCCGAGGCGTCCTGTGCCTCGATCACCGGGGCGTGGTTCTCCTTGACCGTGATGGTCAGCTCTGCGGTGCCGGTGGCGCCGTCGTTGTCGGTGACCTGGACGGTCACGGTGACCGGGCCGGCGGCCTGGTCGGCCGGAACAGTACCGGTGACCATGCCACCAGCGATGCTCAGCCAGTTGGGGGCACCGGTGAGAAGCACCGGGTCGCCCACCACGTTGCCGTCGCTGTCAGCGGAGGTGATAGTGGACTCAACCACCGCACCCTGGAACGCATCCACTGCGGCCGGGGCAAGGGTCACGGTCGGGTTGACGTTAGCAACCACCGTGATGGTGAGCTCCTTGGTGGTCACCTTGCCCAGCTCGTCCTCGGCACGGATCGTGAACTGGACGGTGGGCTGACCGGCCGGGACGGTACCGGTGATGGCACGGTCAGCGTACTCGAAGCCGGAGGGTGCCCCCACCAGGGTGACGGTCACGTTGTGCTGGTCCTGGTCGGTAACGACGACCGGGATGTTCACGGCTGCGCCCTGGCGGGCGGAGAGGTCAGCGGCCTCGATCACCGGGGCGTGGTTCTCCTTGACCGTGATGGTCAGGGTGGCGGTGCCGGTAGCGCCGTCGTTGTCAACGGCCTTCACCGTGACCTGGATCGGGCCGGCCTGGGTCTCGGCCGGGACCGTACCAGTGATCTGCTCACCTGCGATGCTCAGCCAGTCGGGGGAACCGTCAGCCAGCTGCGCGCCAGCGGCAACAGTGCCATCGGTGTCGGCTGCAACAGCGCGAACCTGCACCGCGCCGCCCTGGAAGACCTCGACCTCGGCCGGGGTCAGCGTCACGGTCGGGGCGGCGTTGCCGACCACGGTCAGCGTGATCTGCTTGGTGCCCACCTTGCCGTACTGGTCGGTAGCCCGAATGGTCACCTCGTGCTGACCAGCATTAGCCGGAGCCGTACCAGAAATCTTGTTCGCCCCGTAGGTCAAACCAGCCGGCAGCCCCTCAACAACCACCTCGAAGGTGTGGCCATCAGCATCGGTCACCTGAACCGGAACGTTAACCTCGGAACCAAAACGAACCGAAGCACTCTCCGCCGCAACAACCGGAGCCCGGTTTGCGTTGACCGTGATCGTCAGCGCCTTGACCGCCTCGCCGCCACGGCCATCAGAGGCCTTGACCTTGACCACAACCGGGGAAGACAAAGCCACAGTAGGCGTACCAGTAACGGTCTTGTCGTTCAGCCTCAACCACGTCGGGTTGTCCTCCAGCGACAAGGTCACCTCATCACCATCAGTGTCACCAACCGTGGCCAACACAGACACCGGCTGCCCCTCAACCACAGTCACAGACTCCACAGCCAAAGACAGAGTCGGCACAGCGTTCGGGGTGACGGTCAGGGTGATCTGCTTGGAGGTCTCCTTGCCGTGCTGGTCGCGCGCGACCACGGTGAAGGGGTACTCGCGGGCCTCGAGCGGGGCCTTACCGGTGATGGCGCCGTTGGCGTACTGCAGGCCCTGCGGGGCGTCCTGCAGGGTCACGGTGACGGTGTGCTGCTCGGGGTCGCTGGTGACCACCGGGATGTTCACGTCGCCACCGGCACGCACGGAGGTGCCGTCCACCGTGAGCTCCGGGGCGCGGTTGGGGCCAAAGAACTTCAGCTCGTTGATGAGCGTGTAGGAGTCAGAGGCGTGGGCGCTGGAGACCTGCACGCGGACGTACTTGGCGTTCACCGCGTTGGCCAGGGTCATCGTGACCACCGGGTTATCGGAGGTCTTGACGTCCGGCAGCGTAAAGCAGCCGGCGCTGGAGAACACGGCACCGTCGGTGGAGGTAAGCAGCTCGACCTGCTTGGGCTGGCCGGCGTAACCGATCGTGGCGTTGGAGTCCTTCACCCGGTGGGTCAGCTCCACGGCACCCAGGTTGCGGGCCTGGCCCAGGTCCACGGTCACGAAGTGCGGGAACTGCCTGGCGGAGGCCGGCAGGCTGTTGTGCGCCTTCCAGGGGGTGTGCCAGTAGGTGGCAGGGTCGCCGTCCACCACGTTGCTGGCGTTTCCACGTTGCTCGCCGCCGATGCCGTTGATGGACTCGGTGTCGAATGCGACCACGGTGCCAGAGGTGTAGGCCTCGCCGCGGCCGCCGTTAATGCTACCGGCCACGCAGGCGGTGCTGACGAAGGTGTGGCTCCACTGGGCGGTGCCGGGCGAGAGCACGAAGCCCTGCTTGGCTTCCACGGTGACCACGGCCTCCCCGTCCTGGACGGTGTTCTCACCGGCCTGGACGTTGCTCCCGCCGATCTTGTACTGCAGGCCCTCGACGGCCGGGATGGTCACCTTGCCGCCCGCACCGGCCAGGTCGGCGAAGACGGGGGCCGCCGGTGCCACCGGGGTCGGGGGCGGGGTGATGGTGACGGGCAGGTCAACGGTGGTGGAGGTGCCCAGGGCGTCGGTGGCCTTCACCCGCACGGTGTGGGTGCCGGCCTCTGCGGTACCGGTGATCTTCTTGGTGGTGTCCGAGTAAGTCAGCCAGGTGGGCGCGCCCTCCAGCTCGACGGTGACGGTGTGCCCGTCCTCGTCGGCGGTGGTGACGGTCACGGATACTTCCTCGCCTACTTGACCGGTCACGGAGGTGGGGGCGAGCGTCACGGTCGGGGCGCGGTTAGCGGTGACCGTGAGCGTGATCTGCTTGGTGGTCTCCTTACCGTGCTGGTCGCGCGCCACGATGGTGAACGTGTAAGCGCGCGCTTCCACCGGTGCGCGACCGGTGATGGCACCGTCGGCGTACTGCAGACCCTCCGGGGCACCCTGCAGGGTCACCGTGACAGTGTGCTGTTCGGGGTCAGTGACGGTCACAGGGATGTTCACGTCACCGCCGGCGCCCACAGAGACGCCGTCGGCAACGATTGCAGGTGCCTGGTTCTCGCCAAAGAACTCCAGCTCGTTGATGGTGACGTAGTTGGTTCCGGTGGCGGGGGCGGTGCTTCCCACCCACGCCTCGGTGATGTGCAGACGCAGGTAACGGTCGGTGAGGTTCTGCGGCAGGTTCAGCATCACCTTGGCGGGGTGTGCCACGTTGCGCACGTCCGGCACCGAGTAGCAGGCGATGGAGTTGAAGTTCTGTCCGTCAGTGGAGGACAGCAGCTCCACGGTCTTCATCTGGCCGTTGTAGCCATCTCGGTTGGCGGGCTGGACTCCGCGGTGAACGTAGTTAATCGCGCGAACGGCCTCGTGTCCCTCGCCCAGGTCTATCTCCAGGGCGTGGGGCATGTTCATTTCGGCGCTCGTGACACCACCGTCTCTGCTCCACGGGGTGTGCCACAGGGTGTTGTAGTTACCGTCCAGGGCGTAGATGGCCTTGGAGTCGGTCTCGCCACCGCGACCACCGAAGGACTCGGTGTCCCAGTCCCGCACGGTCGCGCTCAGGTTGAGCTTGGCTCCGGTTCCCTGCTGGGTCTGGCCCACCGTGCAGGTAGTTGCATTGGTGAACTGAGGAGTCCAGCTGGCCGGTGCTCCAGCAGCCAGCTGACGGTTGGGCTTGGCCGCTGCGGTGACGACAGGGTTACCGGTGACAGTGTGCAGGCCGGGTGCCTTCACCTCGCTGCCGATGCTGTATACGACGCCGGGAGTGTTGGGAATGTGGACAGAATTGCTGCCGGCCAGGTTGCTGAACTTCGGAATACCCGGAGTCACGGTAGTGGTGACCTTGGCTCCGAAACGCATCTCCGCAACGTTCACGTGGTTCCTGTTTGAGTACGTGCTGTGCACCACCATTCCGAGGTACCGCGTGTTTGTTTGCGGAATCTCGATTGTGGCTACCTTCTGCTCCGTACGGCTTCCGTCGGGCAGCACCGCATCGGCAATTGCCTCGAACTGTTGCCCGTCGTCGGAAGAAAAGATCGTCACCTGCTTGGGGTGGCCAACCGTAGTTTGACGGGCCGTGACCTCGATGAAGTCGACCTGCTTTACTGCTCCCAGGTCCGCAGTGATCCAGTGCGGCAGGCGGCGGTCACGGTCGGTCAGGCCGCTATAGGGCGTGTGCCAGAAAGTCGCGACCCTCCCATCAAACATGTGAGCGGAATTACCACGGTCACTGCCTCCGGAGCCGGGGGTGACGTGGCTGGAGTAGTCGTGAAGACTGATTCCGTCGAGGATCGTTCCGGTCTGCTCCTCGAGGCCACTCGGGGTGACCGTCGCGGCACTGGGGCAGTCCCCGGCGTCGTTGGTGAAGGACCAGTTGCGGGAGCCGTCGGAAATGTTCACCGTGACGCCCTCGGCCACGTCGTGCAGCCCGGCAGCGATCGCCTGGCTGTCCTTTGTGAAGCTGCCCTGCGCGGGAATCTTCAGCTGTGCCGGGCCTCGGCAGGTGTCATAGAAGGTGGGGGCTGGCCCACCTGTTCCATTGGCATACGCGGTAGCAGCGCCCGTCACTGCGGGGGCAAGCACTATGGCTGCCGTTGCTGTCACCGCCGTCAAGGTTCGGGATAACAGTGTCTTCATCGACTTCGTCTCCGTGCTTCGTCGCAGGAATGTAAGCCGGCGGGCCGGCGGGCCCAATCTAGTTGCTACTTTGCGCTCGATCCAGCGGCTGACCGAACCGAAATGGTCACTTTGGCGGGTAGGGCGGATAAATCGCCCCCAACCCAACGCAACCCAACTTCCGTTCGGAGAGTCACAACAACCGAATCGTTCACTACTTGGACATCTACAAGTTCCACTGCCCGTTCGCCCATATACCCGGCGGCGTTGACGGTCAGGTAGTTCTTGGCCGCAGCCTCCACCTTGGTGGGGTCCAGGCAGAGGCGCGGGCTGGCCCCACTGGGAATGGTGTGGCTATCTGGGCAGATTCCCACGGTGGCGGCATGCCCGGCGGTCAGGTCCGCCAGGGTGAGCAGACGCTTGCGTTCCAGGTGCAGGTTGGTGAGCACCGTCGTCCCCAACACCAGCACCAGCACCAGGCCGGCCAGGGCGACCGACAGCAACCCAATCCGACCGTGCTCACCACTCGCGGCAGACCCCAGTCCGCCGTGCTCGCGACCCGCGTCGGGGCGGCACATCCAACGGCTCACGGCGCCACCAGCTCACCGAGCGTGACCTCGTAGGTGGCCTCGAATGGTACGTCGGCACGCGGCGGCAGGAAGGCGCCGATACCCGGCAGGTCCAACCGGTAGCGCACCTGCACCTGCACCCGCTCCCCCAGCTGTCCGCACCGCTCCAGGCACCGCAGAGCCAGTTCGGCGCGGCTCGGGTCCAATCCCTGGTCGGCAAAAGCGAGCTCGACGGCAAAGGGGGCGACCGCCTGGGCAGCGTCGGCCCCGCCCACCGCCAGGCGCGTGACCTCACGGGCGGCGGCCTCCGTAGCAAAGGCGGCGGCCTCCATGCGCGCCAGTGCGACGATCAACTGGGCCAGGAGGGCGACCACCACCATCGTCACCGCAATGAATTCGATGATCGCCTCGCCACGCTCGCCGCCCTCACGCAGGCGGGTACGGACGACGTCGACCCACCGGCCGCAGCGCCTCGTCTGGCCGCCCGGCCCCTCATCCGCCAAAAACACGCCGCGCGGCTGGCTAGTCACCGATCTCCTTCACCGCCCGGCCCACTACCACCAGCGACCCCGAGGGGCCCCACGGCCCCAGGATCGGCAGCGAGGTGGTCACGGTCATCGTCACCACGTCCCGCCCGGCATAGTTGCCAACGCCCGGGGTCACCCGACCGTTGATCCCGGACTGCTGCAGCAGGTCGGTCGTGCGGGCCACGCCGTCGGCCTCGGAGGCGCCAAAAAGCGCCGCCCGCCTGGCCCCCTCGCCGGCGGCGTCGGTGGCCAGGTTACGAACGTGCAGGGCAAAGCCGAGCTGCAGCAGCGCCAAAATCGCCGCCACCACCAGCCCGGACACGAGCGCGAAACCGGCCGGCGCGTTACCCGCCTCCCGGTCCGCCTCCTCGCGCCTGCGGCTACCCCCCACTCGGAGGCCGCGCAGGCTCACGTTGGTCACGGCCCGGCGGGACCGGTGACGGAGTCGACAGCGTTCTGGAACAGCGCCACCAGCTTCGGGCCGGCCGCAGCCCAGATCAGCACCACCAGGCCGGCGGTCATCAGCGTGATGAGAACCCAGCCTGGCACGTCCCCGCGCTCCTGCGACACCCAGTTGGCGACGCGACCAACCAGGTTGCGCATGGCGATATGTGCTCGAGCTAGATGACGCATTGCGAATCCTTCCTAGAGCCCCAGGCTCATCACCGATAGGCCCGGGAACAGAACAAAAATTACCGTAACAGGCAAAATCAGGAAGACAACAGGGACCATCATCGCGATTTCCCTCTTTCCACCGGATTCCATTAAGGCTCGCCTTGATTCCTCGCGGGAGTCCTGCGCCTGGGCCCGTAAAACCTCCGCCAGCGGGGTGCCGCGTTCCATCGCCACCAGGGCCGTCTCGATGAACCTCGTTAGGGACGGCAGGTTGATGCGGTCAGAGAATTCGCGCATGGTCGTGGCCAGAGGCACGCCCGCGCGGGCCTGACTCACCACGTCACGCAACTCCTCCGCCAGGGGGCCGCTGCCCACCATCGCCACCCGGTTGAGGGCCCCCGGCAGCGACTCGCCCGCAGCCACGGCCAGGGCCACCAGCTCGGCGAAGTCGGGCAGCTCGGCGCCGATCTGCTCCAGGCGGGCCTTGGCCTCTCGGGTGAGCCAGGCGTCGCGGGCCAGCGCGCCACCAAGACCGGCCAACACCACCGCAATCGCTGCGGCCACCCACGAAAACCCGGACCACAACACCGCGCCCAGGGCCACGAGCGTGCCCACCAGCAGGGCAACGGATGCCCAGATCACCTGCTCGATACGGAACTGGTCCACGCTGCGCTTGCCACCCAACTGGCGCAGGCGCGCGTTCACGGACTGGCGCGTGGAGCCCAGGTGCTCCATCAGGCTGGCGCTGCGATCCAGCACCGGCGAACCCAGCGCGCGCACCGCGCTCCCCCACGGCCCGGAGGCCACCACCGGCCGGGTGGGACCGCCCACGTACGGGGCCACGCGCTGCTCCAGGGTAGGGCGCCGCGACGACCAGAACAGGCCCAGCAGCCCCACCCCGACCGCGAACATCGCCCCCAGGCCGGCGCCCAGCCAGGACCACTGCCAGCTCAAACCCGCCAGGCTCATCGCAGCACCCGCTCTTCCTCCGGCAGGCGGCCCAGGCGGTTCATCAGGAAGTAGGCGAGCACGGTGGCAACAGCCCCGCCCAGCAGCACCATCGCGCCCTCCGAGGTGCGAAACGCCTCGGTGGCCTCGGGGCGGGAGGAGAGCAACAGCAGCACCGCCCAGGGGGCCACGGCGGCCACGCGGGCGCCGTTGACGGTCCAGGACTGGCGCGCCTGCAGCTCGCCACGCGTGCGCATGTCGTCTCGCAGCATCTGCGCCACCGCCCGCAACAGGTTGCCCAGGTCCGCGCCACCCACCGAGCGGGCCAGGCGCAGGGCCTCCACGATCCGGTCAGCCACCGGGTCTGCCACGGCCTCCTTGAGCACGTCCAGGGAGGCGTCGAACTTGCCGGTGGCGCGGTAGTGCGCCGAGTACTGGGCGAACGCGGGGCGCAGCACCGCCGGGGCGCGCTCCGCCTGCTCCAGCAGCGTCTCCGGCAGGCCGTTTCCTGCGCGCACCGAGCTGAGCAGGTCGTCAACCACGTCCGGCCACAGGGAGCGCAGCTCCTCGCGCCGCTTGCGTGCCCGCCCGCTGATCACGATGCCGGGCAGCAGGCTGGCCAGCGCCCCAAAGGCCACGCCGATGGGCAGGGCGGCGGTGAGGATCCACCCGGCCAGCAGGCCGATCAGCCCGGCCAGCGCGCTCAGGGCCACCGCGTGCCCCAGCCGCACCTGCGGCAGCCCGGCCTGGATCATGACGTCTTGGACCTTGCGCCCCAACGCCGAGGTGCTGGTGCGCTTGGGCTGCTCCGGCTCCACCACCCACCAGAAGATGAGCAGCAGGCCAACTCCGCCCAGCAGGCCGATCACTACGCCCAAGCCTGCCCCCTGCGCTCGCGCCGGGAGACCACCGGGGATACCACGTTGATGGGGGCGGTGGCGTGTTCCCCGGACAGGTCGGGAGACTCGGCATCGGCCAGCAGGAAGGCCGGGTCTATGCCGGCGCGCTCGAACTTGTGCAGCGCCGGCGGGAAGCCGTTGCCGCGCACCAGCTCGCCGTCGCGGCGGATGAATAGTTCTGCCGTCTCCACCACGCCGTTCTCGGTGCGGCCCGACACCCCCACGATCTCCCGCACCTCGCGCTTGCCGCTGGCGTTGAGGTCAAGGTGAACCACGATGTCGATCGCGCTGGCCACGGTGGGAACCACGAAGGCGGCTGAGACGTTCTCTCCCGCCAGGAGCGGCAGCGTGCACATCTTGGTGATGGCCTCGCGGGCGCTGTTGGCGTGGATGGTGCAGGCGCCTGGTACGCCGGCGTTCAGGCCGATCAGCATGTCGAATGACTCCGCCTCGCGGACCTCTCCGATGATGATGCGGTCCGGGCGCATGCGCAGCGCCTCTTTCACCAGACGGCGCAGGTCCACCTCCCCGGCGCCCTCGTAGTTGGCCTGCCTAGATTGCAGGGCCACCACGTCGCGGTTGGCCAGGGCCAGCTCGAAGACTTCCTCTACCGTGATGACGCGCGCCGAGGGCGGGATGGCACCGGCCAGGGCCCGCACCATCGTGGTCTTGCCGGCCTGGGTGGCCCCGGAGACCAGGATGTTGAGCCCGGCCACCACGCAGGCGTCCAGGAAGCGCGCGGCGGCGGGCGTGAGCGAGCCCAGCGGCACCAGGTCTGCGGTGCGACGCGCCTTGACCACGTACTTGCGGATGTTGATGGACCAGTGCTTCTGCGTGATCGGCGGGATGACCACGTGGAGGCGCTCGCCCCCGGCCAGGGTGGCGTCCACGAAGGGGTTGGAGAGGTCCAGGCGCCGCCCAGAGACCCGCAGCATCCGCTCCACCAGATCCCGCACGTCGGTATCGGTGAGCACCACATTGGTGAGCTCTGACCTGCCTCCGCGCGCGATGAACACTTTGGAGGGGCTGTTGAGCCAGACTTCCTCCACCTCAGGGTCGTCCAGGAATCGCTGCAGGGGCCCGAGCCCGGCGGTCCTGTCGATGAGGTGGCGGGCCATCGCCTCCATGTCTGCCAGCGGCGGGCGCACGCCTCGGTCCACCTCCTGGGTGTATTGCTCCAGGATCTCGTCCACCAGGCGCTCCAGGGCGCGCGGCTCGTGTAGCGGGTCGATGCCGCGAGCGCGGATCTCCTCTCGCAGTCGCGTCTCCAGCACGGCAGTGGGCTCCACCTGGCCCCCTCTCGATGTGCACGGACTCACAGCCAAAGAACAAGATAGTGCGCGCCTTGGTGCTTGGGAAACGCGTGCGCACGTTTCTGTGGGAATCGCCGCCGCATTTCGGCCTGGCCGGCCCACTCACCGGTATTCGGGGCGCGTTTTCCTTGCCAAGATTGCCCTGTTTCGGCGCGTGTTCTGCGGCGCGGCTGCCGGGCCGTTTACGGTGGAGGGGTGGATGCCCTGAAGCTGATGTCTGTGGCGGCGCGCGCCGTGGCGGCCGTGCCCGGTTTGGTTGTGCACGCGCTCGTGGAGCCTCAGTACTCCGACGAGGACGTTTCGTTCACCGGTATCGAGACGGACCGGGGCGACCTGACTGTCTATACCTCCTGGACCTCGGTGGGGGCGACGGACCTGGCCCGGCGCTGCAGCGAGGTGGATCTGTTTTCCTCGCTGCCCTCCACGGCCTTGCCGTATGCAGTGCCGTCTTTGCTGGGCACTCACACCGGCTACGACACGCTGACCGCCGTGTTTTCGCAGACCCCGGGCGAGACCGTGGAGGAGTTCGAGGCGGGCACGGTGGAGTGGGCTCGCAAGCTGGGCCGGGCCGTGGCGGCGATTCACGCGCTGGACCCGGCGTGGGTGGCTTCGAATGTGCCTAGCTATTCCTCCCTGCAGATGCGCGAGCGCCGCCTGGCCGAGCTCGACGCTGCGGCGCAGACCGGCCGGATCCCGTCGGTGCTGCTGGAGCGGTGGGAGAAGGCCCTGGAGAACGTTGCCCTGTGGCAGTTCAGCCCGTCCGTGGTGCATGGCGCGCTCAGCCCCGCCGCGTTCAGGCAGGTCGATTCGCGCATCGTGGCCCTGGACGAGTTTGGTGGTCTGCACATCGGTGACCCGGCTGAGGACGTGCGCCCGTTTACCGCCGGGGTGGCCGATTCGGTGGAGGACGCCTTCTTGGTGGCCTACGCCTCCGGGCTGCCCACCGGCCTGCCGTCGAACCTGGCTGAGCGCGCGGGCCTGTTGAGCGAGTTGGAGCTGGCGCGCTGGCTGATGCAGGGCCTGCACTCCGGGGACGGCGACCTGATGGCAGAGGCTCAGGACATGCTGCAGGAGTTCGCCGACGAGGTCTCTCCCCCGCCTGCCGTAGCGCCTGCCCAGATGTCGTTCCTGGCTGACGAGGATTCTGCCGAGGGTGCTGCGCTGGATGGGGATTTTGTGGACGACGTTGCCGCCGGCCCCGCCGATGAGGAACCGACCTTTACCGGCATCATTTTCGGTAGGGACGACGCTGCCGCCGGCCCCGCCGAGGATTGGCAGGACGACGCCGACTGGGACGGGCAGGAGTGGGACGGCTCCGAGGAGTGGCCGGGCGGTTCCCGCCCGGACGGCGCGGCTTCCTGACACGGGGCGGTCTCGTATCACGTTGCCTGCCTCCGCCTCCTAACGTGCCGGTGTGTGCAGGCGACGTGAGGGGTGATGACAGGGGCAGGCTTGGCTCCTACCGGGAGAGGCTTTCCTTGATCTGGCTGGCCAGGTGCTCGGTGGTGGCGCCCGGGGCGAGGTCCTGGAGCCGGATGCACTGCTGGGCCGAGACGTACACGAAGATGGCCTCCACCTGCTGCGGGTCCAGGGAGTTGGTCGCCGCGTAGGCGTCGCGGTAGACGGCCAGCTGGTATGCCTTGCGCAGCCTGTCCTGCGGGTCCTTGGGCACCCGCCCGGTCTTCCAGTCGACCACCAGGTAGCGCTCCCCGTCCGGGGTGGTGTGCTTGAACACGGCGTCGATGCGGCCGACCAGCTGGACTGGCCCCACGGGAAGCTGGATTTCTTCTTCCACGCAGACCACCTGGTTTTCCTGCACGATCGGCTGTGCCATCGCCCACTCCAGCCAGGCGTCGACTCGCTTCTGGGCGGCTTGGTCTAGCGCTGCGGGCGGTGGGGCGTCGTCCAGGTCCAACAGGTTTGCCTTTTTCAGTTCCTGCTCGATGAGCTGGTGGAAGGCGGTGCCAACGTTGGCCGCCGTGTGCGGTGGGCGCGGCAGGGGCCGGCGCAGTTGGCGCGCGAATGCCTGCGGGTCCTCCAAAAGGCTGGCCGTGGCGGTGGCGGCCAGGCGGGCGGGCAAGCGCACGGTGGTGCGCTCGCCCGCCCGGGCCTGCTCTAGGAGCACGGCCACGTCCTGGGCGCCTGGGCCCACGTGTGGATCGTCGGCCAGCTCCCGCAGCACCTGGGCCGGGCGGGTACCGCGCTGCGCTTGGCGCACCGCCTGGGCCAGCAACTGGTTGGCCTCCAGTTCAGTGTCTACGTACAGGTGATCCGGCCACAGCACCCGGCCGGCCAGGTCGTGAGGCAGTGCCTGGCCCAGCCAGAGCGGGTCGCCGGGCCCCAGCACCGGGGCGTCCGCCCCGCCCGCCCCGCTGTCCGGGGCCGGCGCGCCATCGGAGCCCGACCCGCCGCCAGAGTCCGCCCCGCTGTCCGGGGCCAGCGCGCCACCGGAGCCCTGCTCTGGGGTGGCGGGGACGGGCCGGCAGCGGGGAGCGAAACCGGCCGAGTCCTCCCACACAGCCACGCGGGCGATGCCCTGGCCCACCTCTGCACCGCTGCCCGAGTCGGTCGGAACGTCGATGTTTTGCAGCGTCTCCCCTTGCGCCTGCCGCTCCAGTTCGGTGGGGAGGATCCCAGCCAGGAACGGCGAGGGTTCGTAGCCCTTACCCTCCCCGGCGGCCGCGTAGCTGGTCAGGATGAGCAGGTGGCGCGCTCGGGTGAAGGCCACGTAGGCGATGCGGCGCTCCTCGGCCCACGCCTGGGTGATCTCCTCCTCGGTGTACTGGGCAAAGAGCTCTGCAGCGATGTCAGCGTCCATGCCCTGGCTGAGGGACAGCTTGGGCAGGTAGTCGCTGTCCGGCCGCAGGGGGTAGGGCAGGCAGTCGACCTGGCTGGTCCAGCGTCCCTTCTTGCACTGCAACTCGGCCTTGGGGAAGCGGTCGGCGGCCAGGCCGCAGACGGCCACCACGTCCCACTCGAGCCCCTTGGAGGCGTGCATGGTCAGGATCTGCACCACGCCGGGCTGGGCCGGGGGCGCCTCGATCCTAAGGCCGGAGTCCGCCTGGTCCACCTGCTCCAACCAGGTGAGGAATCCACCCAGGCTGGTGCGCGGGGAGGCCACCGAGTAGTCGTGGGCCGTGGCGATGAAGGTGCGTTGGATACCCCGGGCGCGCTCGCGGGCCTGCTGGGGGCGCGCCGCGATGTCCGTCTCCAGCCCCAGCACGCCGAAGGCGGCGCGCACCAGCTCCGGCAGGGCCAGGTGGGTCAGTTCCCGCAGCCTGGCTAGGCGCTCGCCCAGGTCAGCGACCACGGCCCTGGCATGGTCGCTGAGTCGGCCCAGAGCGGACTGCGCGCGGGCACCAGCCCCACCGGCCGCGTCAGCCGCGCCGGCCGCGCCGGTCGCGCCCGGGGCGCGCACGTACTCGATGGCCTCCGCCAGGCTGACGGGTAGCGGCTCACCGCCCTGGACCTCGGCCAGCGCCCGCCCGATCTGCTGCACGGCGTCCATGTCCTGGGCGCTGAGCCGGGCCGCGCTGAGCAGGCGCACCGCGGCCGGCCCGTGGAGCGGGTCCGCCACCAGCTGCAGGGCCGCCCGAACGTCGGCCACGTCCTGGGTGTTGATCAGCCCGTCCTCGCCCGCGATCTGGGCGGGGATGCCTAGCTTTTCCAGCTCGTCGCGGATGGGGCCCAGGGGCGCGCGGGCGCGGGAGAGCACCGCCATGGTGCGGTCCTTCTTCCAGTGCTTCGCGATGAGGCTCGCCACCAGCGCCGGCTCGTCGTCCTCGTGGCCGGCGCGGGCCACCAGCACCTCGCCTTGCTCCGCCGCAGGGCTGGGGGTGAGCTCTCTCAACCGCACGGCGGCAGCGGCGCTCGCCTTGACGCCCTGCTGACCAGAATCGTCACTCTGACCGGAGTTATTGGACTGGGCGGCGTCGTTGAGGGGTTGGGCCACCCGGTTGGCGGCGGCCAGGATGGACAGCCCGTTTCGCCAGGCGGTGGAGAGCGTGCGCACGCCGCGCGGGCGCCCGTCCTCCAAGGTGAGGTCGACGCCGAATTGGACCACGAACTGTTCCAGGGTGCCGGTGGAGGCCCCGCGCCAGCCGTAGATGGCCTGGTTCGGGTCTCCCACTGCGGTCACTCCCCTGCCGGCAAAGAGCTGGGCGAAGGTGCGCACCTGGGTGGCGGAGGTGTCCTGGAACTCGTCCAACAGCACCAGGTCGTACCGGGAGCTGATCTGGGCGCGGGCGTGCTCCAGCTCGGTCACGATGCGCAGCGCGGCGGCGGAGAGCTGGGAGAAGCTGACCAACCCGGCCTTGGCCTTGGCTTGCCTGAACTGCTCCACGAGGTCCAGCAGAGCATCGCGCCTGGCGATCAGCTGCCGCGCCTTCAAGATGTCCGCCACCTTGGTCTTCTTCTTTTCGCTGGAGACATCGAAGTCTTCCTCGAGGTCCGCTAGCCCCTGGCGCACCTCCTCCAGGCTCAGACCGTTGCTGTCGATCTCGTTGGAGAGCGCCACCACCGCCAGGGCCCTGCTACTCAGCGCGTTGGCGTCTATGTCCTCCGGCCAGTTGTTGACGATCTCGAAGGCGAGTTCGATCTCGGTGGCGTTGGCCACCAGCGTCGAGTCACCCGGGATGCCCAGGCTGAGGCCGAATTCCCGCACCACCCGCTGCGCGAAGGAGTCGTAAGTGGCCACGTCCACCGGGGCCATTTGTGGCTTGCCGGCGGGCGCGCCAGCCGCAGCGGCCTCAACGGTCGGGGCCAGCGTGTCGAGCGGAGCAGCGGCATCGGGGTCCAGCTTCGGCGTCAGTCCCAGCATCTCCTTGGCTTCCGCCGAGAGCAGGCCGCTTTGGACCAGCTGGCCTAGCCGGTTGGTCATGCGCTCGCGCAGCTCCCCGGCGGCCTTCCTGGTGAAGGTCAGGCCCAGCACCCGCTCGGGGCGCACCAGCCCGTTGGCGAGCAGGTAGAGCACCCGGAAGGCCATGGTCTCCGTCTTGCCAGAGCCGGCACCGGCCACCACCAGCAGGGGGCTGCCCATGGGGGCGGTGATGACGGCCTCCTGCTCCGGGGTGGGCGGGTGGGTGTCGATGGCTTGGGCGATCTGCGCCGGCGTGATAGTGCTCATCGCGTGCGCTTTCCCTTTCGTTGGGCCGGGCAGGAGGTCTGCACCGGGCAGGAGTTGCAATGCGTACCGGGCAGGGCCGCGAAGGACTGGCCGCGCTGCATCGCCTCCGCCTGGTCCAAGATGGCCTCCACCCAGGCGTGGTCCCCGCGCAACTCTGCTTGTTCCTGGACCAGCGGCTCGCCCCGGGTGACCTTCTTCAGGTTGACCAGGCGGCCGGTCTGGGCGCCTGCCACGCCGCGCTCGCGCAGCTCGCCTCGCTCCAGCAGGTACTGGTAGATACCGAGCTGGGGGTGACCGGCCAGCAGCTTGCTCTGCCGCCTGCCGTTGTCTCCCATCACCGTGTGATCGGTGTCCGGGCTACCGGTCTTGAAGTCCACGATCCTGGCCAGCTTCGAGCCGTCCGATTGGGCGACCAGCTCCAGGCGGTCGATCCGCCCGCTGATCACCCGGGTGGGCTCCTCCACGCTCAGCTTCACCTCGGTCTCGATTCCCTGGCAGGCGATCGCTTGGGTGTAGCTGGCCAGGGCTTGCACCATGGCCCTGACCGTCTCGATGTACCTGCGCTCCTGCAGGGTGCCCTGTGCCTGGCTGGCGCACCAGCGCTCCAGCGCGTCGCTCAGCTCTGTGGCCTGCTCTGCCAACGGGTAGGCCTCGGCGAAGGCGTGCACCAGCGTGCCCAGCTCCATGCGCTCGGTGTCCAGCGACTGCCCGCCGAAGCGCTGCAGTGCCCACCGGGCGGGGCACTTGAGGGCGTAGTCGACGCCGGAGGGTGAGATGCGGGCCTTTTGCCCATCGGGCACCAGTTTCTCGCCCGGGGTGAGCGCCGCCAGGGCCCGCCACTGGGACGGGTCAGCCCCGGCCACCCCCACCTGGGCCAGCACCGCCAGCAGGCGCACGCGCGGGTCGGTGGGATCTGGCCGACGTCCCGCAGCGGCCTCGTCTAGCAGGAGCCTGCGCAGGGTGGCCACGTATGCGGGCAGCGTGGACTGACGGGGCAGCGCCGCCCAGACCTCACCGCTCCCCGGCGTGCCACTATCCGGTGCCCCGCTCTCTCCCGGCTCGCGGCCCTCGGCCCCGCGCGGGTGGCCTGCACCAGCGGCCCCGCTCGCCTTACCCGCGACGTCGATCCCGCCCGGCTGGGCTGCGGCCTCCAGCGTGGCCTCCAGCAGCGGGAGGAACCGAGATTGGCCCACCTCGGGGTCTGAGAGCAGGAACAGGTGGCTGCCGGCCCGGCCGGCGGCGCTGATGAGCAGCCGGGCCTCGTCGGCCACGACCTCCTGCACCGCCACCAGCGGGTCGTCCACCCACTCCTCCCCCAGTCGCTGCGCGCGCGCCAGCGCCCGCACAACCCCGGCCCCCAGGAAGGAGTCTCGCAGCGTCGTGTTGGGCCAGCGGCCCTCGTCCAGGCCCGCGATCACCACGGTGTGCCACTGCCTCCCGGCCGCGCCGGCCGGGGTGAGCACCTCCACCACGGGCGGGCGCTGGGCGCTCGCCGCGATCGAGTCGCTGCGGACCACGCCCGCCTCCACTGAGGCCAGGAAGGCAGCAAAGCGGCCGCCCGGGTTGGCCTGCTCCCACAGGTCGGCCCGGCGGGCCAGCTCCACCACCGAGTCCAGGTTGCGTTCCAGCGCAGCCACGCTAAGGCGTTCGGGCACGTCCTTGCCCGCTGCGGCGATCACCTTCGCCTGCCAGGCACTGCCCTGGTCGGCGGCCTCCCACACCGCCCACAGCAGCTGCCCCGGCCGCGCGCCCGGGCCGGCCGCCGCGCGCGCGGCCCGCACGATGCGCCGGGCCCGCTCGATCCCGGACAGTCCGCCGCAGTCCGCCTGCTCTGCTTGCAAGAGCCGTGCCAGCCCCAGCGGCTGACGCTCCTGCGCCGCCAGCGCGGCCGCCACCGGGTCCGCCTCCGTTGCTCCCGCCGCCGGGCCCGTCCCCGCGCTCGCCGCAGCCAGAGCGGCACCACCCGGACCAACCTCGCCCGGACCAACCTCGCCCCGCCCGGCCGCCAACAGCCGGCGCAGCTGGCGCTCAGCCAGCCCGTCCAACCCCACCAGGGGGCCGCGCACCAGCCGCCAGGCCGCAGCTTCCTCCAGTTCCTGCCCGGAAACGGCCCACTGGCACACGTCCAGCATCGAGCGCACCACGGGGTTGTCGCTCAGCGGCAGGCGCTCGCGCGGCGGGGCCACCGGCACCCCCAGCGCGGCCAGCTCCTGGGAAAGCTCTTCTTCCTTGCCGCCGGAGCGCACCAGGACCGCCATCTGGTCCCACGCCACCCCGGCCCGCACGTGCTCGGAGCGCAGCAGGTCGGCCACCGCTGCGGCCTCGTCCACGCCGCGCGCCTCCACGGCCCTGACCTCTCCCCACGGGGAGTCGGAGCGGTGGGAGGCGGCGCGCCTGGTTATCTCCCCCAGCGGCGGCACCAGGGAGCTGAGCGCGCGCAACGCCAGGGCCACCGCTCCCCCGGCCCGGTGCCGGGTCGGGAGCACCGCCATCAGGGGGGCGCCGGGCGGGGCGTCGTCCCCCTGTCCCCTCCCATTCCGCGCGGCGCGCACCCGCTGCGCAAACCACAGCGGGTCGCCGCCTCGGAAGGTCTCCACCGCCGCGTCGGGGTCCCCCAGCAGCACCAGGCGCGCCCCGCCGGCCTCCAGCGCGTCCACCAGGTGGGTGGCGGCGACCGTGAGGTCCTGGGCGTCGTCCACCACCACCAGGTCCGGGGCCGGGCGCGTGGCGCTCACGCCGTGGGCGGGGGCGTCCACCTCCCAGCGGGCGAGCAGGCGGGCGGCCTGCACGCACACGCGCAGGTGGTCGATCTCGATTACCCGCTCCGGCTCAGCGTCCAGGCGCTGCTGCGACTCGTATCCCGCCAGGATGCGCGCGCACGCCACCCAGGCGTCATCCCCGCGCGCCCGCCCCTGTTCCTCCAGCTGCGCCGCGCCCCACCCGACGCTCCCCACCGCGTCGAACAGGTTGCGCAGCTCCGCGCGGAACTGTCGCATCCGGCGCGTCGCCTCCGGCACGTGCTCCGGCCAGGCACCGCCCGTCGCGTCGTCGGCCGCCAAGAGCCGCTCCAGGCGCGCATCGGCCGCCGCGCCGGTCAGCAGCACGGGCGCGGGCAGCGGCACGTCCCGCTCCACCGCCCAGCGGCGCACGTAGCCGAGCGCCAGCGCCGGGGGCGTGCGCACCTCGATGCGCGCCAGCAGCTGCGCGGGCCACTGCTGCTGGGCCAGCAGGTCCCGCAGCGCCGCCGCCCGCTGCCTGGAGGCGGCCAGCACCACCACTTGCCGCCCGGCGCCGGCCACTTGCCCGGCCACCATGAGCGCCAGCGTGCTCTTGCCGGTGCCGGGCGCGCCTGGCACCACCGCCGCTCCCCCCGCCAGCACGTGCGCCGCCACGCGCGCCTGCACGGGATCCGGGGCGGGCAGCGGGCGGGCGGGGGCGGGCAGAAGTTCAAGCTCCAGCGGGGTCATACCCCTAATGCAACCACCACCTGCCAACATTTCGTCTCACCGTCCCGGCTAACATCAGCCCTAGCACCGAGTGAAGGAGGCCAATGTGAACGTCGTAATTGGCATTAAGCACGTAGCGACCACCGTGAACCTGCGCACCAACGCCACCCCGGAGGAGGTGCGCTCCCTGGCCCGCGCCGCCATCCGCGACGGCGAGCTGCTGGAGCTGCAGGACGTCCACGGCGGCAGCGTCGTAGTGGACGGCGACTCCATCGCCTACGTGGAGATCGGCGAGCCCGGCACCCGCAAGGTCGGTTTCGGCATCGCCTGATTGCGACGCGGGCGGGGGATGGACGACGCTGCAGCGCCGGCCGCCCTCCGCCCGCCGCGTTTGCGCCCCCATCCGTGGATTTCGGGGCGGGTGCGATAGGCTGGCCCGGATATTTGTGGATGCCCGGTCGCATTTTTTGCTGACCTTTCTGCCCGCGTGTGCGCGCCGGCTTTTTGCGCGATCGGCTTCCCCGCTGCGAATTGAAGCGAATTGAGGAACCGTGACCGAGAACCCTGGCGCAACCGAGAAGTCCGGCATCGTCGACCTGTCCAAGGTGGAGGGCCCCGCCCCCGTCCTGGAGGTGAAGGCTGACATCGAGTCCGCTGCGGAGGAGGCGGCCAGCAAGTCCTTCGCGGACTACGGCGTCTCTGCCCCGATCGTGGAGGCCCTGGCCGGCGTGGGCATTACGCACCCCTTCCCGATCCAGGCACTCACCCTGCCGGTGGCGCTGGGGCGGCGAGACATCATTGGTCAGGCCAAGACCGGCACCGGCAAGACCCTGGGTTTTGGTATCCCGCTGCTGCAGAACGCGGTGGGCCCGGGCGAAGACGGCTGGGATGACTACCGCTACCAGGGCGTGCCGCAGGCCGCCGTGATCGTTCCGACCCGCGAGCTGGCCAAGCAGGTGGCGGACGACCTTTCCACCGCCGCCCGCAAGCGCAGCCTGCGCATCGCCTGCATCTACGGTGGCCGCGCGTTCGAGCCGCAGATCGCTGACCTGGAGCGGGGCGTGGAGGTGATCGTGGGCACGCCGGGCCGCCTGATCGACCTCTACCAGCGCCGCCACCTGGACCTGTCCCAGATCAAGACCGTGGTGCTGGACGAGGCCGACGAGATGCTGGACCTGGGCTTCCTGCCGGACGTGGAGCGCCTGCTGGCCACGATGCCGGCCACGAAGCACATGATGCTGTTCAGCGCCACGATGCCGGGCGCTGTGGTGGCCCTGGCGCGCCGCTACATGACGCGCCCCACGCACATCCGCGCCCAGGACCCCACCGACCAGGGGGCCACCGTCAAGACGGTCACCCAGGTGGTCTACCGCGCCCACGCCCTGAACAAGGTGGAGGTGCTCTCCCGGATCCTGCAGGCCGAGGAGCGCGGCCTGGCCATCATCTTTGCGCGCACCAAGCGCACCGCCGCCCGCGTCACCGATGAGCTCACGGAGCGCGGTTTCGCTGCCGCCGCCTTGCACGGCGACCTGGGGCAGGGCGCGCGTGAGCAGGCCCTGCGCGCCTTCCGCTCCGGCAAGGTTGACGTGCTGGTGGCCACGGACGTGGCCGCGCGCGGTATCGACGTGGACGACGTGACGCACGTGATCAACTACCAGTGCCCGGAGGATGAGAAGACCTACCTGCACCGCATCGGCCGCACGGGCCGCGCCGGTAACGACGGCACCGCGGTGACGTTCGTGGACTGGGACGACGTGCCGCGCTGGCGCCTGATCGACAAGGCGCTCAACCTGGGCTTCCCCGAGCCGGTGGAGACCTACCACACCAGCGCCCACCTGTACTCCGACCTGCGGATCCCGGAGGGGACCACGGGCCGTCTGCCGCGCACGCAGCGCACCCGCGCCGGCCTGGCGGCGGAGGAGATCGAGGACCTGGGCGAGACCGGGAAGAAGGGCGGCCGCTCCGCCGGGGGCCGTGGTGGCCGCAGTGGCGGTCGTGACGGTGGCGCCCCGCGTGGCAGTGGTGGTGGCCGACGTTCCGCCGGCGCCTCCGCCAGCGCGGCCAGTAACGGTCAGGCCGGTGGTGGTCAGGCCGGTGGGCAGCGGCGTGCCCGCAGGCGCCACCGCGGCTCGGGCGGTGCTGGCGCAGGTAGCTCCGCCAGTTAGCAGGTAGCGCGGTGGGGCAGGCTGCCGGGCCGCCCGAGTGGGCGGGCATGAACGAGAACGCCATTCGGCGCTCCTACATGCTGGTGGCCAGCCTGCTGGCGCTACTGCTGGGCCTGCTAGATAACGGGCAGCCCCGCTTCTCCGTGCCCGACCCGTCCTGGCTGGGCTGGGGGACGTGGCTGGTGATCGGCCTCTTTAAGTCGCTCCCCGTGGTGGCGGGGGTGCTCGCCATTTCCGCCACGCTGTTTCGCCGCTCCGGCAGGCTGGACAAAACCCGCAGGCTGGATTCGCACTGGCGCAAGCTGGGCCGGGCGGCGATCTACGCGTGGGCCGGGCTGGGCACGCTGTTGGCCGTGCAGCTCCTGGCGGGCTGGGACCCCTCGGTCACCCTGCTGCCCGAGTTCTTCTCTAGTACCTTCGCGCCGCTGGTGATGCTCACTGCGGCCTGTATGGAGCCGCGCAGCCTCTACTGGCTGCCTGCCGCCGCACCCATCATCCTGGTGGCCACTTACGCCCGTCAGGACGCCTACGGCCTGCAGCCGTGGCAGAGCACGCTGATGATGATCCTGTTCGGGCTGCTGACCTCTTACCTGCTGGCCTGGGTGGTTTACCGGGCGCGCCGGTTGGACGCGGCGGCCGCAGCGTTGTCTCGCACCACCCGAAAGCTGGCGGCCGCGCAGGCTGAGACCGTGGCCAAGCGGAAGGGCGAGGACTTTGTGCACGACGAGATCCTGTCCGTGCTCTCTCTGGTGGGTAAAGGACAGCTGGGCGCAAACGAGGCGGCGCCCCTGGCCACCCGCGCCCGCTCCCAACTCGAGCGTAGCGAGCAGCGCCACTCGATCTACACCGTCTCCCAGGTGCTGGCCGCGCTGCAGGCTGAGATCGGGCAGCACGACGTGCCGATCAACCTGACGAGTTCCGTGCGCACCCAGCAGGAGCTGACCTTTGGGGTGGCGCAGGCATTCATCGCCGCCGCCCAGCAGGCTATTCGCAACTCGGTGGAGCACGCCGGCACGCCGGGGCGCCCCGTGCGCCGGCACGTGAGCCTGGAGGCCGACTCCAAGGGCATGCGCGTGGTGGTGTGGGACGACGGCATCGGCTTCGACCCCGCCCAGGCTTCCCACCGGCACGGCCTGAACAACTCCATCCTGCGCCGCGCCCGGGACGTGGCCATCGAGGTCAAGCTGACCGCCGCCCCCGGACGCGGCACCCGCGTGAGCCTGGAGGTGCCCGCCCCGATCGGGAAGGTGGACATGCCACTGTGGGGCGCGCTGGGCCGCCGCGAGCTGCTGATTGGCGGCCTGGTGGTGCTTGCCCACAGCGCCTTCTGTCTGTTCATCTACTGGGACGGCTTCTCCGTCCCCGCCATCTCTCACCTGTGTCTGACCCTGCTGGCGGGCGCGGTGGCCGTGGCCGCACGCAGGCGCGAGGGACCGATGGGACGGCAGGAGGCCCGCTACTTCGCCGCGCTCCTGGTGGCCACCGACGTGCTGCAGAGCCTGACCATGGTGGCGCTGCCCAACTCCCCCGACTGGGACCACTGGGCCTCCAACGCCGTGACCCTGATGCTGTGCCTCCTGGTGCTGTGGGGACACAGGCGGGTGGCGTGGATGGCGATGGCGATCAATTCCCTGGCGTTGGCCTGGGGTACCCACACGAGCGGGGCCAGTTGGGCCCGATACGCGAACTTCGAGGTGGGGCACATCTCCCAGCTGGCGATCTGGACGCTGCTGGCCGCGGTCACCGAGCACACGGCCCACCAGATCGACGCGCGCATCAGGCAGCACAACGAACTGGAGATGTGGCTGGAGATCGAGCGGCGCAGTCAAGAAAAGCTACAGAAAACCCGGGAGGCCATCTCTAGGCGGATCTCTCCCCTGCTCACCCGCATCGAGGCGGGCCAGGGCGAGCTGCCGGATGTGCGCATGGAGGCAGCCTTGCTGGAGGCCGAGCTGCGCGACGAGCTGCGCGGGGCCTGCTTCAAGGGCTCGCGCGTGCCCGGGGCCGCGCGGCGACTGCGGGCCGCCGGCGCCGAAGTGGTGCTGCTGGACGACTCAGCCGGCAAGCTCTCCGGGGCCGAATGCGACCGCATCGAGGAGGTAGTGGTCCCGGCGCTGCAGGAGCTGGCCGCGCAGATCGAGGCAGAGCGGGCCGGTCAGGCGCAGGCCGCGCAGTGGGGGCCGGCCGGGGCGGCAGCGTCGGCCATGACGGTCACCCCGCAGGGCGCGCGCAAGACCGTGGTGGTGCGCGTGCCGCCGGTCAGCCGCAACCAACTGGTGGTGGTGACAAGCGACGGCCAGGGCGTCCTAACGCTGGAGCGCTAGGTGCCCTGGCCGCCCAAGGGAAGGGTTAGTCAGGAGATGCGCGGGTCCAGCGGCGCCAGGATCTCGCGGGCCTCCAGGAAGCCGAAGATCGCGGCGGCCACCATCTGCACGGCGATGGCGGCCAGCAGCAGGCCGGCGATGCGGGTGATCAGCAGCGTGCCGGCCACGCCCAGGATGCGGTGCACCACGCCCGCAAAGCGCAGGGCCAGGTAGATCAGGATGTGCACCAGGATGATGGCGGCGCCCACGGCCAGCCAGCCGGCGGTGCGGCTGCCGGACTGCTCGATCGCCACCATGGAGGCCACGATGGCACCGGGGCCGGCCAGCAGCGGCGTGCCCAGCGGCACCAGGGCGACGTTAACGGCGCTGTCGCCGGAGTCCTCCTGCTCGCCGGTCTTGCCGGCCAGCAGGTCCAGGGCGATCAAGAGCAGCACCAGGCCACCGGAGAGCTGCAGCGCCGGGACGGTGATCCCGAGGAAGGTGAGGATGTAGCGGCCAAAGAGCACGAAGACCGTGATCACCATGAAGGAGGTGATGGCCGCGACCCGCGCGGCGCGGTGGCGTTCCTTGGCGGGGCGCTTGGCGGTCAGGGCGATGAACACCGGCAGGGTGCCGGCGGGGTCCTGGATGACGAACAGGGTGGCGAACGTCGTCAGGAAGAGGGTGACGTCTACGTACTGCTCCAGCACGGGCGTATTACCTCCAGCTTTCCTTGCTCTTCGAGTCGGGCCAGCACGGCCTCATCCGTCAGGTTCTCACCCAGCCGGTTCGGCTTACCGGTGCCGTGATAGTCACTGGCTCCCGTGATTTCCAGGCCCAGCTCTGCGGCCATCTCCTCCACCTGCCGCCGGGCTAGGGGCGTGTGGTCTCTGTGGTGCGCCTCCAGCCCGAACAGGCCGGCGCGCGCCATGTCTTTGATGACGTCAGAGGGCACTATACGCCCTCTGGCTTGGGCGCGGGGGTGGGCCATGACCGGCACTCCCCCGGCGGCGCGCACCAGCTCCACCGCCTCCACCGGGTGGGGCGAGAAATGGCGCACGTAGTAGGGGCCGTGCGGGTGGAGCACGCGCTCGAAGCAGGCGTCGCGGTGAGGAAAATAACCCGCCGCCACCAGGGCGTCGGCGATGTGGGGGCGGCCCACGGAGGCGCCTGGGCCCACCTGCGCCTGGACCTGCTGCCAGGTGAGGGGGTAGTCGGGGGCGATGAGGTCCACCATCTTGCGGGCGCGCAGGTGGCGCGAGTCGCGGGTGGCGGCGAATACCTCGGTGAGCGCCGGGTCAGCGGGGTCTTGCAGGTAGGCGAGCAGGTGGACGGGGATGCCGTCGAAGGTGCATGAGACCTCCGTGCCGCGCAGCAGGGCCACCCCGGTGGCGTCCACGTGGGCGGCGGCCTCCTCCCACCCGGCGGTGGTGTCGTGGTCCGCGATCCCCACCACGTCCAGGCCCGCTGCGGCCGCGGCGCGCATCAGCCCGGCGGGGGTGTCCGTCCCGTCGGAGCGGTTGGTGTGGGCGTGGGGGTCGATTCTCACCTTCCCAGCCTAGCGGCGCCCGCTCGTGCCGGAGCGGGCGCGGCGGAGCGGCGGGTACTCGCACAGGAGCGGGCGCGGCGGGCATCCGCGTTGGCGGTTGGGCCCCGCCGCTGGCGCCCCGCGCGGGCGGGACGTGGGACCATAGGGGGCATGAGTGAAGAGTCTCGTATCGAAGAAAAGCCGGGCGACGCTCGTTCGCAGCGCCCGTCCAACCAGGCGTTCCGTGACTTCATTGGTTCGCAGTGGGGGCCGCGCCCGGCCGGCCCGAGCGCCGCCAACGAGTCCGCCCCCTTTGCGGCCGCGCGCCGCGAGGCGATCGGCCGCCTCCTGCCGGGGGTGCGCCTGGTGATTCCGGCCGGCCCGCTGAAGGTGCGTAACAACGACTGCGATTACCGCTTCCGCCCGCATTCCGCTTTCTCCCACCTGACGGGCACCGGCCAGGACTTCATGCCGGACGCCGTCTTGGTGCTGGACCCGGTGGCCGACGTTGCCGCCGATGCTCCCGCTGGGCAGGCCGACGGCGGGGCGGCCACGCACACCGCCAAGCTCTACTTCCACCCGCGCGCCTCGCGCTCCAGCGAGGAGTTCTACGCGGACTCCCGTTACGGCGAGCTGTGGGTGGGGGTGCGCCCGTCCCTGGAGGAGGTGGCCACCCTGACGGGGATCGAGTGCGCGCACATCAACACGCTGCCGGACGCGCTGGCTAAGGACGCCGGGGCGGTGCAGTTGGCCGTGGTGGCGGAGACCGACGAGGCGATCAACGCGCTGGTGAACACCGCCCGCCAGGCAGGCGGCATCGAGATCGGTGCCCAGAGCGCGGAGCTGGACGCGCGCCTGGCGCGCGAGCTGTCCGAGCTGCGCCTGATCAAGGACTCCTGGGAGCGCGAGCAGATGCAGTTGGCGGTGGACGCCACCGCCCGTGGTTTTGACGACGTGCTGCGTCAGCTGCCGCGCGCGATCGCCCACCCGCGCGGAGAGCGCGTGATCGAGGGGGCCTTTGGGGCCCGCGCCCGCGAGGACGGCAACGGCTGCGGCTACGACACGATCGCGGCGGCCGGTAACCACGCCAACACGTTGCACTGGATCTCCAACGACGGCCAGGTCAGGCAGGGCGACCTGGTGCTGATCGACGCCGGCGTGGAGGTGGATTCCCTCTACACGGCGGACGTGACCCGCACGATCCCGGTCAACGGCAAGTTCAGCGAGCCGCAGCGCCGCATCTACCAGGCGGTGCTGGACGCCGCCGACGCCTCCTTTGAGCGGGCCAAGCAGCCCGGGGCTAAGTTCAAGGACCTGCACGCCGCCGCGATGGAGGTGCTGGCGGCCCGTCTGTACGAGTGGGGCCTGCTGCCCTGCACCCCGGAGGAGTCCCTCTCCCCGGAGGGCCAGCAGCACCGCCGCTGGATGGCGCACGGCACCTCTCACCACCTGGGGATCGACGTGCACGACTGCGCGCTGGCGCGCCGGGAGATGTACCTGGAGGCGGAGCTGGCCCCGGGCATGTGCTTCACGATCGAGCCGGGCTTGTACTTCCGCGCCGACGACCTGGCGGTGCCGGAGGAGCTGCGCGGCATCGCGGTGCGCATCGAGGACGACATCTTCATGGACGGCCCGGGCCAGCCGGTGCGGCTGAGCGCGGACATTCCGCGCACGGTGGAGGACGTGGAGGCCTGGGTGCAGCGCCTGGCGGGCGCGGGCGCCTAGCGCCCTCCGCCTAGCGAGCCGCAGGCGCCTAGCTCCTAGCGCCCCTGGCTCCTGCCTACTTGCGGGGCAGGAAGGGATCGAATTCCTCCCCGCGAGGCGCCGGGGGCTGGGCCGGTTGGTCGGGCTGGGGCTGCGCGGTAACCTGCGCGGCCCCGCCCGCCGCCTGCTCGGCCGCCGGCTTAGCACCCGGCACGATCGGCTGCCCCGTGGCCGGGTCAACGCGCACCCCAAAGCGCGGCTGCTCGTCGGGCCGCGACCCGAACGGGGTGGGGGCAAGCGGCTCGCTGGGCGCGCTGGGCGCGGGGGCCGCCACGGCAGCGTCGGACACCACGGCATCCCCACCAAAGGCGGCGGGCGACTGCGCGGGCATCGCCAGCAAACCGCCGGCTGGCGCCATGAAACCGCGTGTGCGGGCCAGCAACTCGCGGGCACGGGCAACCTGCTCGGAGGCCAGCACGTCGTAGCGGGCGGCCACCACCTGCTTGGCTGAGGTGAAGTCACGCTTGCCGCCGGAAAGCAGGTAGGGAATCACGCCCGTGAGCAGGCCGAACAGCAGACCCATCATCACGCCCACCGGCATGATCGTGGACAGCGCCGTGCCCGGGTTGAAGATGCCGTAAAACGCCCCCATGAACACGCCCAACCAGATCCCGTTCAGGGCGGAGGACAACGCCACGCGCCCCAGGGTGAGGCGCCCGGTGATGCGCTCGACCATGCTGAGGTCGCTGCCCACGATCGCGGTGGTCTGCACCGGGAAGCCGGAGTCGGCCAGCAGGTCCACGGCGGCCTGGGCGTCCTCGTACTTCTTGTATGAGGCCACCACGGTGCCGCTGGGCAGGGTGGGCAGGTACGGGTTGTTCATGCGTGCCATGTCTCCATCGTGCATTACCTGCGCATGCAGCGCGATCCGCAGCGCGCCCTTTAGGCTATGGGCGTGCGCATTGATATGGCTTCCAAGGTCAGCGGGCGGGTTTTCATTGCCCGTCTCATCGGCACCACGGTATTCGACCCTATTGGCGATCCCGTGGGGCGTGTTCACGACCTGGTGCTGCTGCAACGCGCCACCACGCTGCGCGCGGTCGGCATGGTCATCGAGGTGACCGGCAAGCGCCGCGTTTTCCTGCCCTTCACGCGCATCACGGCGATCCAGCCGGGCGCCGTGGTGACCACCGGGCTGCTCAACATGCGCCGCTTCTCCCAGCGCTCCATCGAGGTCCTGGCGATGGGGCAGCTGATGGACCGCACGGTGACGCTGAAGGACGGCTCCGGCACCGCGGAGATCCAGGACTTGGCGATAGAGAAGGTGCGCGGCCGCGACTGGGAGGTCACCACGCTCTACGTGCAGCGCACCTCCACCTCCACCCTGGGCTTTCGGCGCGGCGAGACGCTGACCGTTCCGGTGACCGCAGTGACTGGGCTGACCACGCAGTCTGCCCATCCGCAGTCCGCCGCCGCGCTGCTGAGCCAATTCGAGGGCATGAAGGCGGCCGACCTGGCCGACGAGCTGCGCGAACTGCCCGAGGCCCGCCGCTTGGAGGTGGCCACGCAGCTGAGCGACGAGCGACTGGCCGACGTCCTGGAGGAGCTGGGCGACGAGGAGGGCGTGGCCATCCTGACCCACCTGAAGGCCTCCCGCGCCGCCGACGTGCTGGACGTGATGCAGCCCGACGACGCCGCCGACCTGGTGGGCGAGCTGCCCGACCAGATGGCCGAGGAGCTGCTGGAGCTGATGGAGCCGGCCGAGGCGGAGGACGTGCGCCGCCTGCTGGAGTACGGCGAGCACACGGCCGGTGGTTTGATGACCACCGAGCCGGTGATCCTGCCGCCGGAGTCCACGGTGGCACACATGCTGGCCTCCGTGCGGCGCCAGGACATCCCGCCGGCGTTGGCGGCGATGGTGATGGTGGTGCGCCCACCGCTGGAGACGCCCACCGGCCGTTTCCTGGGCGTGGTGCACCTGCAGCGCGCGCTGCGCGAGGCACCACACTTGGCGCTCGGCTCGATTCTGGATACGGACATCGACGCGGTGGCGCCCGACGTTGCCATCGGCACCGTGACGCGTCTGATGGCCACCTACAACCTCACCGCGCTGCCGGTGGTGGACGGGGACCAGCGCCTGCTTGGCGCGGTCTCCGTGGACGACGTTTTGGACCACCTGCTGCCCGACGACTGGCGCGAGGCCGACGAGGAGCAGACCGACGAGGCGATGACGAGGCAGGCTGAGAATGGCTGAGCGACTCGATACCCCCAAGCCGCGCCGCAAGCTGCGCCTGCCCCGAATCGATCTGGAGAGCGAGGGGATCGGGCGCGGTGCTGAGGCGATCGCCAAGTTCAGCGGTACCCCGAAGTTCCTGATCTACCTGACGGTGTTTTGCTTGTCCTGGATGGCGTGGAACACGTGGGCGCCCCAGCACCTGCGGTTTGACAGCGCGGACCTGGGCTTCACCGCCCTGACGCTGATGCTGTCCATGCAGGCCTCCTACTCCGCTCCCCTGATCCTGTTGGCCCAGTACCGCCAGGACAACCGCGACCGCGTGATCGCGGAGCAGGACCGCCAGCGCGCCGAGCGCACTCAGGCGGATACCGAGTACCTGACCCGGGAGATTGCCTCCCTGCGCATGGCCATGCAGGACGTGGCTACCCGCGACTTTGTACGCGGCGAGCTGCGCGACCTGCTGGAGGACATCATCGAAACACGCGCCGAGGAGCGGGCCCGGGAGAAGGCGGAGGCCGCCCTGGAGGCCGAGCGCGCCCGTCTAGCCCAGCCGACCGGGCAGGGTGAGCCGGCAGGGCAAGCGGGAGAGTCCGAGGCGGCGGGCGGTGCGGCGTCGGGAGGCGTGAACGCCTGAGCCAGGCACCTGCGCACGCCTGAGCGGAGACGGGTGGCGCGCACGCCTGAGCGGAGCGGGGCCGGGTGTGCACGCCTGAGCGGAGACGGGTGGCGCGCACGCCTGAGCGGAGCGGGGGCGCGGCGTTGGAGTCGGTAACCGGCGCGTCCGCACCCCGCAGTGTTTCAGTTTTGAACGGCCTAGACCTTATGCACTCGACCTAGACCATGCGTAGCGCTCTAAGGTCTAGGTCGAGTGCATAAGGTCTAGGTCGACCGGTTCAGCCCATCGTGGGTCCTGTGCCCGCACCGGCGCGGACGCGCCGGAGGGGGCGGGTTGTCGCCTGGGCGGGGTTTAGTGGCTAAGCTGGCGCTAATGCAGCTAATGCGTTAGCAAAGGGCCGGCGGTTTTCGCCCCTCCAAGTTGCCAGTTTCTGGTCCTTTCACGCCTGAGTAGTTTTGGTGGTGAAACGTGACTAAACGGCAGGTGCGTTTTGTTTACGGTGCAGTCGGGGCCTGCCTGGCCCTGGCGGCCTGCGCTCCGATTGGTGCTAAGGAGGAGTCCGGGCAGGCGCCGCCCGCGCCGGTAGTGACACCGACGTCTGCGCCATCAGTCATGGTCGCTTCGGGTGAAGCGGCTGAGGCTAGCAGTGGTGGTACTGGTGCTGGTGGAGGAAGCGGGGGTGCTGCCGCAGGGGATGTGCAAAAGGACATCTCTACCTGGGCGTTGCCGTTAGACCGCTGGCGGTACCCTCACAATGAGGTGATGGCCGCTGAAATCTGGGAGCGCATGCTGACCAAGTGCATTAACGCTCGGGGCGTTTCATATGTTGCGCGCTGGAACTCGTCTGCTCCTTTCGCTGAGGATACTCCTGGTGGAATCTATGCAGATCGCCTTTTTAATGAATCCATTGCTAGGAAGTATGGTTATCGTCCTGCCCCTGACCCGCAAAATCCGTGGACGGAGGAGCAGCTCCGGGCCGGGGATGGCCTGGTGGGCCAGCCGGAGGTTCGCAAAGCGTGGGATCAGTGCATGCCAACTGCCAACCAGGAGTTCGAAAAGCGATTTGGCGGGCCTCCATTCGATACCTCAAATAACTTTCCCGCCTGGGGAGAGCTGAATCGGATGGGGCCGGATGAGAATAGTCCTGAGGCTGTGGCTGCGGCGCAGCGGTGGCGTGAGTGCATGGCGCCGCTGGGCATTCCTGATCTGCCCGAGCAGCCATTCGCTAAAACTAGATACCACATTCCGGAGACGCTTCAGCAGCGCTTTGATTGGTATCCGGGTGGTCAGCCTGGTGCGGAGGAGATTGAGTTTGCGGTGCACGATGCGCAGTGCCGTGTCTCTTCTGGCTGGGACCAGACCCTTTATGAGGACGAGTGGGCTAAGCAGGAAGCGTTTGTCAACGCCCACCGCGCCGAGCTGGACGCGGCAGCTCAACAATCGGAACAGGATGCCATTAAGCTGCGCGTCTTACTGGCAGAGGTCCAGGCGGAAAAGTAGCCGCTCCCCGGACGTGGTTTGGGTGTCGCCTGGCTCGTGATGCCCGCGCAGGCGGGCGCATCGAGGACGTCAAGCCCGCAGGGCATCCGATGGCTGGATACGCGATGCTCGGAAGGTGGCCAGCAATCCCCCCAGGAAGCCCACCACGATCCCGCCCAGCACACCCAAACCAACCGAGTTGGGGTCCAGCACCGGCTGCCAGCCGCGTGCAATTGTTACTCCCAGGATCGCCACGATGGAGACGTAGGCTCCGATTGCCCCGCCCAGCACACCGATCACTACGGACTCGGCCATGACCAGGGCACGGATGTGACTGCGGCGCGCACCGATAGCCCGGCGTAACCCGAACTCCCCGATCCGTTGGAAGACGGCATTGGTCATCGCGTTGGTAAGGGAAAGCACTGCGGCTAGCAGCGCAACCCCGGTCAGGGTCCAGAGCATTACCGAGAGGTTCGATTCGATCTCCCCGCGCAGGCTACGCGGATCGGGGGGAACCATCACCGCTATGCCGTTCTTGGCGGTGGGAATCCACGCTGCGGGAGCCTGTCTGCCCACCGAGGCGGCAGAGCCGGGCTGCACCCGCAACTCCGCGTTAGCGGAATCGGCTTTTTCGATGGTCGCAGCTTCAGACTCCAGCATCAGCACCGATTCAAGCAACTGCACGTTCAATCCCGCGTCCTCTAGGACACCCACGACTCGCCAGGCTGTCCCGTCTACCCAGAGTGCGGGCGAGGCCTGGAGCGGGCCCATCTGGATGCTCTTGGCCAGGTTGGCACCCACCACCACCTCGCCGGGGCCAAGCTGCTGCCCCGGTTTCAAACCCCTCACCGTCACGATGTCACCAGGCAGCGACCCATCCGTGACACCCACCAACGGGGGTTCAGCCTGAGAAGGAACACCGGGCCGCGTGGAGGCGCTTACTCCTCCCCGCGCCACCCACGTCATGGCGGAGGTGACTCCAGCCAGTTCCCGCAGCCGGTGCAAAGAATCCACAGATCCCGCCCAGTCAAAGTGAGCGCCTTCGTAGTCGAATGGTCCCGCCTGCATCGACACACGCTTGTTCTGGGCAGCGTCGAATATATCCGAGACCTGGTAGCGGGCGCTCAGGGCGAGCCCGTTTGTGGTGATGGCCAGCGCAACTCCCATTGCCACGGCCGCCACCAACCCCCACGTGCGTGAGGCCTTGGACCACAACCCCTGCCAGGCGTCCATGAGCGCGTCTAGCAGACGAACCTGCGAGTCTTTCCCGCTCGCGGGGGCGGTCTGTGCTGCCTCACCAACTGGCGGTGAACCGGGCGCAAGCGCGTGCGCAGACGCGGGCTGCTCGGAGACGTGTCCGTCGAGGACGTGTACCCTCCGCTTGGCGCGGGCGGCCAAAGCCGGGTCATGGGTGACCACGATCAGCGTGGTCCCGGTGGCGTTTAGCCTCTCCAGTGTCTCGATCACCACCTGGCCGCTCTTGCGGTCCAGGTTTCCGGTGGGCTCGTCAGCAACCAGCACGGGTGCCCCGGAAACGATGGCGCGCGCGATCGCCACGCGCTGACGCTCACCACCGGAGAGGGTGTCTACGCGCTGAGCGCTCTTGTGGGATAGCCCAACGAACTCCAGTGCCTCTAACGCTGCCGACTCCCGCTCCTTGGCGCCTATACCGCGATACAGGCTCCCAAGGGCAACATTGGCCAGTACGCTTCGCCCGGGCAACAGGTGAAAAGACTGGAAGATGAAGCCGAAGTTCCGGCTGCGCAACCGGGCGCGCACGTGATCAGGCAGGGTTGTGGTGGCAACGTCGTCCACCAAATAGGTGCCTTGCGTGGGCACGTCCAGCAAAGCGATCTGGTTGAGTAGGGTGGACTTGCCGGAGCCCGAGGGGCCCTCTATGGCCACGTAGTCACCCTGCTCGATCACCAAATCCACATCGGCAAGCGCAACCACGGGGGCTTCGCCCGCAAATGTGCGGCCGACTCCGCGCAGTTCTAGGTGGGTCACTCGAAGTCCACCCGCACCTTGTCACCGGGGGCGATGCCGCCCTCGACCGCGCACAGGCCCGCCACGCACCTGATCTCCCTAATGGCAGTCTGCTCAAAGGCGCCCTGGACCTGCTTGAGCACCCAGGTTCCCCCGGCCACGTCTACCGCGATGGCGCGTTGCGGCACCAGCAGGGCGCCTTTAAGCGGCTCGAAGAAGTCGATGGTGACCAGAGGCGGGTCTCCCTGCGCCCACTCTGCCGGCACGGCCCCGGAGAGCGGGGCGAGTTCCACTACGGTGTTGCTGGAACCGGGTGGCCCCTGCTCGGCGGACTGCTCGTCCGCCTCCTGTTCCTTTATCGAAGCAATCTTCACCGCCAGCTGCTGCTCGCCAACTGCGGCGCTTCCCGTCATTCCCACTTTCAAGCGAGCGGCCTGGCCGGCAGGCATTTGTACCTTGAGATGAACGTCGCTACCACCGACGATGAAGAAGGCGTTCTCCGCAGTCAAGGTTGTTCCGGTGGCGATTGCCTCGCTGACCTGGAGTGGTAGCTCCGGCAGCACCAACAGTTCGCTGGCACGCACCACCACTTCCGTCTTCGTGCTCGCAGGCGCAGGCGGGGCAGCCACTTGGGGAGCTGTGGTTTCCCCCTGCCCGCCCTCGGGATGGGTACTGGCCTTCTCCCCTCCTGACGGTGGATTTCCCACGCCCGGTTGAGGGGCGGGCGCGGGAGCCTCTGCCACCGGTCGGGTCACGGCGGCAGATCCGCGCTGCTGGTACATGTCCTTCACGCAGGCAGCGGTGTAGGGGCCAAACTCTCCCTCCGCGCTGATGTCGTAGCCCAAGGCCTGCAAGGCGCGCTGCAGCTGGCGGACGTCCTCACCCTCATCCCCCTCCGCCATGTCGCGGTAGAACGGGAAAGCCCCCGGAAGCGCGATGAGTGGACGGTCGTTTACCCAGGTGACAACGGAACCGGCTTGAAGTTGCTGGCCAGCGCCCGTTCCCTGAGCGGTAATGACAGCCGCGCCAGCGGGAATGGGGATGGTGAGCTTCTTTTGGGCCGCTCCCGTGACCTCCGCGCGTGCAGTGAGCTGTTCCTTCAAGTCCCCCTTGGCGACCGGCACCACGACTGGTTGGGCCAGTGGGGCCTGCGCGTTGGCCTCTCGTTGCGCAGGCGATTGAAAGCGGGTAGCCAGCATCCACGTGGCCACCACCAGCAACACCGCCACCGCTACCGCCCCCAGGGGCAAAACCCAGCGCTTCAAACTGCTCCTCACTACTTCTCTGCCTGCACCTCTGCCAACAAGGCACGCAGCTTAATGGCATCCTGTTCTGATTGCTGAGCTGCCGCGTCCAGTTCAGCGCGGTGGGCGTTGACAAACGCTTCCTGCTGGGCCCACTCGTCCTCATAAAGGGTTTGGTCCCAGCCAGAAGATACACGGCACTGCGCATCGTGCACCGCGTACTCGATCTCCTCCGCACCAGGCTGGCCACCGGCATACCAATCAAAGCGCTGCTGAAGCGTTTCCGGAATGTGGTATCTAGTTTTATCGAATGGCTGCTCGGGCAGATCAGGAATACCCAGCGGCGCCATGCACTCACGCCAGCGCTGCGCCGCAGCCACAGCCTGCATACTGTCCCGATTCACCCCGACACGGTTTAGGTCAGCTATCCCGGAAAGCCGGTTTGAGACATCAAGCTGTGATTCCCCATATCGGGCTAGAAATTCTTCGCTAGCTGGTTCCATGCACTTTTTCCACTCATCCCGAAGTGAGGAATTGCCTGCAAAGCCATCCCCTGCCCGCTGCTGTTCCTCGGTCCAGGGATTCTGTGGATTGGGGGCGGGGCGATAACCGTACTTCTGGGCGATTCTCACGTTGAAGAGCCGATCGGCCAGCTTGCCTGTAGGTGCATCTTCTGGGAAAGGCGCAGAGGAATCACGATTCACTTTTCGCTCTGTGATTCCGTTACTCCACATGCACTTGACCACCATGCGTTCCCAGATCTCCAGGGACATTGCGTGGTTACTCGGGTAGAGCCAGCGGTCTAACGGCAGCGCCCGGGTGGAGATGTCCTTTTGCACATCCCCTGCGACAGCACCCCCGCTTCCTCCACCAGCACCAGTACCACCACTGTTAGCCTCAGCCGCCTGAGCCGAAGCGACTATGACTGATGGTGCAGACGTCGGTGTCACTACCGGTGCGGGCGGCGCCTGCCCGGACTCATCCTGCCCACCAATCGGAGCGCAGGCCGCCAGGGCCAGGCAGGCCCCGACTGCACCGTAAACAAAACGCACGTGCCGTTTAGTCACGTTTCACCACCAAAACTACTCAGGCGTGAAAGGACCAGAAACTGGCAACTTGGAGGGGCGTGAACCGCCGGCCCTTTGCTAACGCATTAGCTGCATTAGCGCCAGCTTAGCCACTAAACCCCGCCCAGGCAACCACCCGCCCCCACCGGCGCGCCCGCGCCCCGCAGTGTTTCAGTTTTGAACGGCCTAGACCTTGTGCATTCGACCTAGACCATGCGTAGTGCTCTAAGGTCTAGGTCGAATGCACAAGGTCTAGGTCGACCGGTTTAGCCCATCGTGGGTCCTGTGCGCGCACCTGAGCCCGGCACCTGCGCGCGTCACTGGAGTCCGGCACCGACGCACGTCGCTGGAGTCCGGCGCGCTATTCCCTCACAACCCGCCCCGGCAGGGCCACTGCTCGCGCGCCCCCGATGGCACCACTGCTCGCGCGCACCCCGCCCCAGTGGCGCCACTGCTCGCGCGGGCGGGATTTGCGCCGGGCGGCTGGCGGCGACGTCGGCCACCCGCCCGGGTAAAATCGCTGTCCATGAGTGAAAACGCCCTCCTGGAGGCAATCCACGCCGCCCTGGCCACGGTCATCGACCCCGAGATCCGCAGGCCAATCACGGAACTGGGCATGGTGGACAACGTGGAGGTGGACGGCGCGGGCATCGCGACTGTCCACATCCTGCTGACCACCGCCGGCTGCCCGTTGCGGGACAAGATCAGCAAGGACGTCGCCGCTGCGGTCGGCGCGGTGGAGGGCATCGAGGCCGTCGACGTGCGCATGGGCGTCATGAACGACGAACAGAAAAGCGAACTGCGCTCCAAACTGACCGGCGGAGCACCAGAGCCGGAGATCCCGTTCACCAAGCCGGGCAACCTGACGCGCATCTACGCGGTCACCTCCGGCAAGGGCGGGGTGGGCAAGTCCACCGTCACCTCCAACCTGGCGGCCGCGATGGCCAAGCAGGGATTGAAGGTGGGCGTGGTGGACGCTGACATCTACGGGTTTTCCATCCCGCGCATGCTGGGCGTGGGCCACCCGCCCACCAAGGTTGACACCGCGATCATCCCGCCGGTGGCGAAGGACGTGAAGGTCATCTCGATCGGTATGTTCGTGCCGGACGGCCAGCCGGTGGTGTGGCGCGGCCCCATGCTGCACCGCGCGATCGGGCAGTTCCTGGGCGACGTGCACTGGGGTGACCTGGACGTGCTGCTGCTGGACCTGCCCCCGGGGACCGGCGACGTGGCCATCTCTATCGCCCAGTACCTGCCCAACGCGGAGATCCTGGTGGTGACCACCCCGCAGCTCGCGGCCGCCGAGGTGGCCGAGCGCGCCGGCTCCATCGCCGCCCAGACCCGCCAGCGCGTGGTGGGCGTGGTGGAGAACATGAGCTACCTGGAGCAGGAGGACGGCACGCGCCTGGAGATCTTCGGGGCCGGCGGCGGCCAGGCCGTCTCCGAGCACCTGAGCGAGCAGCTTGGCTACGAAGTGCCGCTGCTGGCGCAGATTCCTTTGTCCGTTGATTTGCGCCGCTCCGGTGACCTGGGTGACCCCCTGGCCGGTCAGGACGCCGACGACGCTGCCGCCGCCGCCCTGCGAGACGTGGCCGCAACGCTGGGCAAGCGGGCGCGGGGACTGTCCGGCCGCCCGCTTGGCGTTACCCCGCTGCGTTAGTAGAAAGGCAGCCGAAAGTGGATAAGTCCCAGTCGTGGACCTACACGGAAGAATTCGTCACGGAGGACGAGGCGATCGCTGCGGGCCGCGTGAGCGCCCACGAGCTGGGCGCCCCGACCATCTCCCCCGGCACCGGCGCGGCCCTGCGCCTGCTGGTGGCTGCCGGGGGCGCCAAGGCGGTGCTAGAAATCGGCACCGGCACGGGCGTGGGTTCCCTGTGGCTGCTGGCGGGCATGCCCGCCGACGGTGTGCTCACCTCCATCGACCCGGAGGCGGAGTTCCACAAGGCCGCCAAGAAGGTCCTGGCCACCGCCGGCTACCCGGCCACGCGACTGCGCCTGATCTGCGGGCAGCCGCTGGACGTGCTGCCGCGCATGGCCTCGCGTGCCTACGACGCGGTGGTGATCGACGCCTCCGTGGGTGACCACGCCGAGCACCTGGAGCACGCCAGGCGCCTGCTGCGCCCCGGCGGCCTGGTGTGTTTTGTGCACGCCCTTGCCGGGGATGCGGTGGCCGACCCGGCGCGCCGCGACGCGACCACCGTGGCCGCCCGCGAGCTGGGGCGCCACCTGCGGGACGACCAGGACTTCCTGACCACCCTGCTGCCGGTGGGCGACGGCCTGTTGGCGGCCGTGCGGCGCTAGCTGCACGGGCGAAAAGACTGGGAGGGGCGGCCGGCGGCCGCCCCTCCCAGTCTCTTGGTGAAGCTCAGTTGACGCCCTGCAGGCAGGTGGCCAGCTCCTTGGCCTCGTCAGCGGAGAGCTCTACCACCAGGCGGCCTCCGCCTTCCAGCGGAACACGCATGACGATGCTGCGTCCTTCCTTGGTTACCTCAAGCGGACCATCACCGGTGCGCGGCTTCATCGCTGCCATGGGTTCTCCTTGCGTTTGCTACGGCGCTGAATAAACGCTGTAGCCATTCTAGTTGGTGATTCCCCAAAGCGCCGCTTACCAGCGGCCCGTTGCGGATAACGCCCGTAGGATGGCCCCGAACAGGGAGGTAGCACCATGATGTTGTCCAAGAAGACCACCTACCACAAGGGCCCAACGCTGCTGCGCGGCCCGCACATTCCCAGTGAGACCACGGATGCTCGCCTCCTTGCCTCTGCGGACGACACCGATTGGCTCCACAAGGACCCGTGGCGGGTGATGCGGATCCAGGCCGAGTTCGTGGAAGGCTTCGGGGCGCTGGCGGAGCTGGGCCCGGCGATCTCCATCTTCGGTTCGGCCCGCACCGGCCCGGGCACGCCCGAGTATCAGATGGGCGAGCGAACCGCCGCCCTGCTGGTGGAGCGCGGCTTTGCGGTGATTACCGGCGGCGGGCCGGGCGTCATGGAGGCCGGCAACAAGGGCGCCGCCCAGGCCGGTGGCACCTCCGTGGGCCTGGGAATCGAACTTCCCTTCGAGCAGGGTCTGAACGACTACGTCAACCTGGGCATCAACTTCCGCTACTTCTTTGCCCGCAAGACCATGTTCGTGAAATACGCCCAGGGCTTCGTGTGCCTGCCGGGCGGGTTTGGCACCCTGGACGAGCTCTTCGAGGCGCTCACCCTGGTGCAGACCCACAAGGTGCGCTCCTTCCCCCTGGCGTTGATCGACTCCAGCTACTGGGGCGGCCTGCTGGACTGGATCCGGGAGACGATGGTGGGGCGCGGCACCATCTCCGCCTCAGACCTGGACCTGATCCGACTGGTGGACACCCCCGAGGAGGCGGTGGACTTCGTGGTCTCCCGCGTGCACGACCTGGCAAACGGGGACGCGAACGCCTAGCGGGGTCTCTCAGGCACTCACAATCCCCAGCGTGACCAGTGCACATGGCCCCCACCCGCACATTGCGATAGATTCGCCGAAGGCCTCTAGACGGAATATGCCGACCGGGGAGGCTGCACGTCAGCCACTGGAGGTTCTCGTTGGGTACACGTCCCTCTGATTGGAGTGCTCTGGGGTTGGGTGGTGATCCGACTTCGGGGGATCCGGTGGTGGTGCGTGATGGCGCTACCCGGTATCGGGGTGTGGCTGATGCGATCAAGCGTTGCGCCGACAGCCTGCGGGCGCTGGAGGCGGGGGCGAGTTCGCGGGCTGAGAGTGTCACGGCGCTGCTGGAGCAGCGTGACACCCTGGTGGACGGGATTGGTAGAGCAGAGGGGCGTTATCGCGCGGCCGGGGACGCACTGGAGACGTATTCGGCGGCGCTGGACCGGGTACAGACCGACACGCTGAATGCTTTGTATGCGGCCAGGCAGGCCACGTGGGAACGCGATGAGGCCCGCGACAACCAGCACTACTACCAAGACCTGGCCGACGACTACGCGAATACCGACGACGACAGCGGCTATGGGCATGACCAGCAGGTGCGTTACACGCGGCTAGCTAATAGTGCTGGACAGGAGGCGGCGGCCGCACAGGAGCGGATTGATAACCAAGTCCAGGTGGCCCAAAACGCCGTCCAGGAGCGTGACCAAGCCGCCCAGACAGCTATTGACGCCATCCAGCGGGCAACCACCACCGATGGGCTCAATGATGGCCGGTGGGAGGACTACGGCGCCAAGATCCTGGGCTGGATCGCAGACCTAGCTCAGGCAATCGCCCAGTTCGCTGGGATCCTGGCCATGGCCCTGTGCTGGATCCCCGTACTAGGCCCAGCACTAGCAGTCATCGCCGCAATCGCGGGCATCGTAGAAGCCGTAGCGAACATCGGCCTAGCCATCGGCGGTGAGAAGAGCTGGGGCGAAGCCCTCCTCTCCGTGGGCTTCGCCGCCCTAGGCTGCATCGGTCTAGGCGGACTACGCGGCGCAGTCTCCTCACTCAAGGCCCTGAAGAACTTTGGTGGGGCACTCAAAACTGCTGGTGGACTGAAGGGCGCGTTCTTAACCTTCGCCAAAAGCACCATCCCACCCGGTGCGCGCGACGCATTGCTGAAGTTCGGGCAGCGCTTACGCATCGCCGCCAACAGGAAGAACCTCTACGTCAAAGGCAAGACCCTCCAACCAGGAACCAAGGGCCGAGACCTCCTAGCATCAAAATCCCCCTACGGACGCCGGTTCGGCAGACGGATCAAGAACTCGCAAGAGTGGGAACTACTCTATAGAACGGGCCCCGACTTGAACGATGTTGCCTGGCCAAACCCATGCTTCATAGAAGGCAGCAAGCGCTCATTCAACGTAGACGAGTACATCAGACGCTACGGAGACACGATCGACCGGATCGGAGGAGGTACCGGCAAATGGTTTTCCCCAGTAGAGAAGGGAAGAGTATTTAGCTTTGAGGCGCGCGCCGTACCGCGCTACCATCTGGAATACGAATACAATCAGATACGCCTCGTAGAGGCCCCCAAGGATTGGACTATCGAAGTTTCAGTCGCCACACCAGGCTTCGGCCAACCTGGCGGCGCCCTACAGATTCAGTTCATCTCGAAAGGAAGAGAGGTATCCTTCGCAGAACTCCTAGACAAATCAAGGAGCACAGTATGGTGACATTCGCACTGACTAACACCTTCCTCCGTTTTTTGCAATCACTCACTCCAGACACCACCATTGTGGAATATGAGAGCGGATACGGAATTTCCCACAGGTTCGGCGTCTCCACGCGCATAACATTGCATGAAGGCGAGTACCAGGTCGGCACGATTGAAAGAAGTAGCGACCCCGACTACACACTATTCACACCTAATCTGGACCTAGCAGAAAAGTACCTAGTTTCACTCATAGGGGCACGGCATAGATTTAGGCACAACCTCTCCCCATTCGACTCAATCAACATGAGACGAAACAGGAAAACTGGATACGACTACCGCCAAATCGACGCCGATTACTCGTCGCTCATATCACCAGATGGCGAAATCGTTCCCGCCAAGATTAGAACATCCGTCAGCCTCGGCGATTTGAACGCCTTCTCATACATTGTCAACGAATCCATAGAAGACGTCATAAGCTCTTATCTGGACCGCTACGGCCGCCCGCTCTTCAACGAATTCCTGGCCCGCGACTCACACTACTATTAAGCGCACAATTTCAAGCGCACGACCACCGGCTCATTACAGGCGAGAAGATCTCATCCCAGCTACGCGAACACTTACTGGCAACACAGCATTTCTAATACACGATGGGTCAGGTAATCCGGCAGGGCCCCAACTGCCAAATCAGTCCTCCACCACGCGGGCGGCCTCCACTATCGAGCCGGACAGGGACGGGTAGACGTTGATCATGCCCGCCAAGTCGGCGGCCGTCAGGTGCTGCTTTACCGCGAGTGCCACGGGCAGGATCAGTTCGCTGGCGCGCGGCCCCACGATCACCCCGCCCACAACCAGGCCATCGCGGCGAGAGATGACCAGCTTCAGGAAGCCGGTCTGGATGCCGAGCATCTTGGCACGCGGATTGCGCGGCAGCGGCAGCCGGGAGATGAAGCAGTCCAGCCCCTGTTCGTGGACCTGCTGGGGCTGCACGCCCACGGTGGCGATCTCCGGGGCGGTGAACACGGTGGCGGCAACGTCCCCGGTGTCCAGCGGGGCGACCGCGTCACCCAGCGCGTGCCACATGGCGATGCGCCCCTGCATGGCCGCCACCGACGCCAAGGGCAGCACCCCGGTGCAGTCCCCGGCGGCGTAGACGCGAAAGGCGGTGGTGCGCGATACCCGATCCACCTGGATGTGCCCGGACGGGCTCAGCTCCACCCCGGCGTTCTCCAGGCCCAGCCGGGAGGTGTTGGGTACGGCTCCCACGGCCACCAGGCAGTGGGAGCCGGGCAGCACCCGCCCATCCTCGAGCCGCACGGCCACGCCCTCCCCGTCCTCGGTCAGTTCCACCGCCACCGCCCGGGCGGAGGTGACCACCTGCATCCCGCGCTCGCGCAGCTCCTGCTCGATCAGCGCGGCGGCCTCCGGTTCCTGCCCCGGCAGCACGCCGGGCCGGGAGCTCACCAGCGTCACGCGGGCCCCCAGTAGTTGGTAGGCGCTGGCCAGTTCCACGCCGGTCACGCCGGAACCGATCACCACCAGGTGCTCGGGCATCTCCTCCAGGTTGTAGAGCTGCGCCCAGGTCAGGATGCGCTTGCCGTCGGGCCGCCCGGCGGGCAGCTCGCGGGGCCTGGCCCCCACGGCCAGCAGCACGAACTCGGCCTCGCAGTCCAGGTAGCCGCCGTCGGGCAGGGTGGCGCGCACCGTGCGCAGCCCGCCCTCCCCCGTCGCTGGCAGCAGCGCGCCGCGCCCGTGCAGCACCCGCACCCCGGCTCGCTGCAGCGTAGCCTCGATGTCCGCAGACTGCTCCAGCGCCAGCGCCCGCACCCGCTCATTCAGCGCGCGCAGGTCCACATTCGCCACCGGTTGGGCCGACCCGGCCTGCGCTTTGCCGGCCTCGTTGGGCGCGGCGGCGCGCGCGGCAACGTCGTCCATCCCGGGCGCGGCGGGAGTAGCGGCGTGCGCAAACCGCAGGCCCAGGTGGGCGGCGCGTTCTGCGATGGTGAGCCACTCGGCGGTGGCGATGAGGGTCTTGGAGGGAACCACGTCGGTCAAGACTGCCGCGCCTCCCAGGCCGCGTTCCTCGATCAGGGTGACGCTGGCCCCCAGGCGGGCGGCGGTCAAAGCGGCCTCGTAGCCGCCGGGCCCACCGCCCACGATCACGACGCGCGAGCCACGTCGGGTGGAGGAGGGGCGGGGAGAATCCGGGGCGGGGGCGACGTTGCTCATGCACGCATTGTGCCGCCAGGGCGCGCTCGGCGATGCGCGTTTGAACGAAAGAGGGCACCCTAGAGGGTGGAGCGGGGCGCGCCCGATCCTGCCCGCCACGCGGCGCGTCGGCCCTAGAATCGCCAGAGCTTCAAAAAGAGGGGTAGTGATGGACTTTCAGGTTGTTAAGGACTGGATCGCTGCGGACGTCGATCCCGCCACGCAGGCGGAGCTCACCGAACTGTTGAGCGCCGCAGAGGGCGGGGACGCCGCCGCGCTTTCCGACCTGGCCAGCCGCTTCGACGGCACCTTGCAGTTCGGCACGGCCGGCCTGCGCGGGGCGATCGGGGGCGGGCCCAACCGCATGAACCGGGCCGTGGTCATTCGCGCCGCCGCCGGTCTGATGGCCTACCTGCGCGAGGCGGTGGGTGAGGAGCCCGTGGTGGTGATCGGGTACGACGCCCGCCACGGCTCCAGCGATTTCGCCCGCGACACCGCCGCGGTGGTCACTGCGGCCGGCGGGCGGGCCTGGCTGATGCCGCGCGTACTGCCCACCCCCGTGTTGGCGTTCGCCACCGCCGCCCTGGACGCGGACGCCGGCGTGATGGTCACCGCCTCCCACAACCCGCCTCAGGACAACGGCTACAAGGTCTACCTGGGTGGGCGCGCCGTCACCGACGCCGGGCAGGGCGCCCAGATCGTGCCCCCCTACGACGCCCTGATCGCGGCGCAGATCGAGGCCGCCCCCGCTGCGGTGGACGTGCCGCGTGCGCAGTCCGGTTGGCAGGAGGTGGACGACGCTGTAGTGGCGCGCTACCTGAGCCGCGTGGCCGCACTTCCCACCACCAAGGTGGGCCCCTCTCAGGCCGGCAACCTGAGGATCGTGCTGACCTCCATGCACGGGGTGGGCTCGTGGACCGCCCGCCAGGCCCTGGCGGCGGCCGGTTTCACGGACGTGCACGAGGTGGCCGAGCAGGCCCAGCCGGACCCCGACTTCCCGACCGTCGCCTTCCCGAACCCGGAGGAGCCGGGCGCCCTGGACCTGGCGTTCGCACTGGCCGAGCGCGTGGGGGCAGACCTGATCCTGGCCAACGACCCGGACGCGGACCGCTGCAGCGCTGCCGTGCCGCTGCCCGGCGGCGGCTGGGAGCAGCTCACCGGCGACGAGGTAGGTTGCCTGTTGGGTGAGCAGACCGCCCGCCTGGTCAGCGCCGCCCGGTCCCTGGGGGCCGGCGACGTCGCCAAGGCCACGGCCGCCGGTGGCGAGGTGGGCGCCGCGCCCGAGCGCAGCGTGCTGGCCTGCTCCGTGGTCAGCTCCCGCCTGCTGGGCAAGATCGCCGCGTCCCACGGGCTGGGCCACGCCACCACCCTGACCGGTTTCAAGTGGATCTCCCGCGTGCCCGGGCTGGCTTTTGGCTACGAGGAGGCGCTGGGCTACTGCGTGGACCCCGCCCAGGTGCGCGACAAGGACGGCGTGTCCGCCTGCGTCAGCCTGGCCGCGCTCGCCGCCTCCCAGAAGGCCGCCGGCAGCGACCTGCGCGCGCTGCTAGACGGACTGGCGCTGCGCCACGGCCTGCACGCCACCGCTCCCCTCTCCATCCGCGTCGATGACCTGGCCCTGATCCGCACCGGCATGGCCAACCTGCGCGCCAACCCGCCGGCCCAGCTGGCCGGCTCCCCCGTGGTCGAGGTGGTTGACCTGGCCGACGGGTGGGCGCGCTTCGACCTGCCGCCCACCAACGGCATGGTGCTACTCACCGCAGCCGACGACCGCGTGATCGTGCGCCCCTCCGGCACCGAGCCCAAGCTGAAGTGCTACCTGGAGGTGATCCAGGACGTGGACGGCCAGGACTCCCTGGCCCCGGCCAAGGAGGCCGCGGCGGCCCGCCTGGCGCGGTTGAAGGAAGAGATGCGCGCGGTGCTGGGCATCTGACTCGGCGCCGGGCGTCCTTGGCACCCGGCTGGGACTCTAGGCGCCGGTTGACTGAGGGGCGGCAGGTTCACCTGCCGCCCCTCAGGTGCGCGGGCGGCCCGGTCAGTGGCCGCCCGCGCCCAGCGTCCGGGTCAGTCCAGCTCCGCCAGGATCGCCGCAGACGCGCTCAACCCCAGCCGGGTGGCGCCCGCAGCGATCATCGCCTGCGCCGCCTCGGCCGTGCGGATACCACCGGAAGCCTTCACCCCCAGGCGGCCCCCCACCGTGGCGGCCATCAGCTCCACCGCGTGCACCGACGCTCCGCCGGCCGGGTGGAAGCCCGTGGAAGTCTTCACGAAGTCCGCGCCGGCAGCCTCCGCCGCCTTGCAGCACTCCACAATCGCCTCATCGCTCAGGGCCGCAGACTCGATGATCACCTTCAACACCACCGGTGCCGGGCACGCCGCCCGCACCGCCGCGATGTCCTGGCGCACGTAGTCGTAGTCGCCCGCCACGGCGCGCGAGACGTCAATAACCATGTCCACCTCGTCCACGCCCGCCTCGCACGCAAGCTGCGCCTCCAGCGCCTTCACCCGCGAGTCGTGGGCGCCCGACGGGAAGCCACACACCGTCGCCACCTTCACCGCCCCCAACGCCTGCCGGTCCAAGGGCAGCTTGTTCGGGCTCACGCACACCGAGTAGCAGCCCAGCTCGCGGGCCTCCGCCACCAGGGCGTCCACCGCCTGGACGCTCGCCTCCGGCTTGAGCAGGGTGTGGTCGATCAGCTCAGCAACCTCTGCGCGGTTCATCTTTCTCCTTTACCTCCCCCACAGGGGATGACTTTCCTACCTCTGCCGCTCTCCACCGGACAGGCCAACCACCTGGCCCCACCGGCACCGGGAGCGGCGCCATCTACACCGGGACCGGCAGCAGCGCCGCCCACAGGTGGCTCCAACCCCCCAGGCTCTCACCCGGGCTGGTCAACAGCTCCCGCTCCCCCAACTCGAACACGCTCCCCACCGCCGGGTCGTAGATACGCCACTGCCCGCCCCCACCCGGGAGCGCCAACACCACGTGACGCGGCAGCCCCTCAACGCTCAACCCCGGGGCTCCCCCGCAGTACAGCGGCACCGGGAAACCCAGCTGGGTGGCGTGGTGGGCCGCGGCCAGCACGCTGGCCGCCCGGGGCGCGCTCACCACCGGCGTCAACCACCGCACCACGTAGCGCGCCCCGGGGAAGCGCGCTTCGCGCGCCGCGGCCCACGGGGGTGTCCCGAAGCGCTGGGGCCAGGTGAGGGGCCCGAGTCCGCGATAGCTGGTGGCGGCGTGCATGCCGAGCTGTTCTAGCTCGTTGGGCTGGGCCAGGGCCTGGTCCAGCCTGCCCTCCCCGGCGGCGCGCAGCGCCACGAGGACGGCGGAGCCGCAGGTGGTTTGATCCACCTGCCGCATCAGCCCGGAGCGAAGCAGCTTCACGCGGTGATCTTCTCCAGGATCACCGAGGCGTGTCCGCCAGTGGTCTCGGCGGCGCGGCCGCCTGCCGTGGCGGCTGCGTGCCCAACCACGCCCGCTTCGACCCCGGCCGCACCGGCCGCGCCGGCTGCCGCAGCCGCCCCGGCGCCGCATGTGGGGGCGGTCTCCTCCACGCGCCAGCCGCCCTCCAGGGCGGCCAGGGCGCGCTCCAAGCGCTCGGGGGTGTCGGTGTGCAGGGTGAGCAGCGGCTGCCCGGCCTGGACGTACTGGCCTTGCTTGGCGTGCAGCTCGATGCCCGCCCCGGCCTGGACGGCGTCCTCCTTGCGGGCCCGCCCGGCGCCCAGGCGCCACGCGGACACGCCCACGGCCAGCGCGTCGAGCTGGGTGAGCACTCCGCTGGCGGGGGCGTAGACCACCTCTTGGTGCTTGGCCACCGGCAGGGGGGCGTCCACGTCGCCGCCCTGGGCGGCGATCATCTGGCGCCACTTGTCCATGGCCCGGCCGTCCTTTAGGGCGGCCTCCACGTCGGCGTCGGGCAGGCCGGCAGCGTCGCACATCTCGCGGGCCAGGGCCACGGTCAGCTCCACCACGTCGGCCGGGCCGCCACCGGCCAGCACCTCCACGGACTCGCGCACCTCCAGCGCGTTGCCGACCGTGTAGCCCAGGGGGGTGGACATGTCGGTGAGCAGGGCCGTGGTCTTCACGCCCGCGCCGTTGCCCAGCTCCACCATGACGCGCGCCAGCTCGCGGGCCTTGTCCAGTTCCTTCATGAAGGCGCCGCTGCCCACCTTGACGTCCAACACCAGGGAGCCGGTGCCCTCCGCGATCTTCTTGGACATGATGGAGGAGGCGATCAGCGGGATGCAGCTGACCGTGCCGGTGATGTCTCGCAGCGCGTAGAGCTTGCGGTCGGCCGGCGCCAGGCCGCTGCCGGCGGCGCAGATCACGGCCCCCGGGCCGTCCTGGCCCAGGAGGTCAAAGATTTCCTCGTTGCTGAGGGCGGCACGCCAGCCGGGGATCGACTCCAGCTTGTCCAGGGTGCCACCGGTGTGGCCCAGGCCGCGCCCGCTCAGCTGCGGCACCGCCACCCCGAAGACGGCCACCAGCGGCGCCAGCGGCAGCGTGATCTTGTCCCCCACGCCGCCGGTGGAGTGCTTGTCCGCCGTGGGCTTGCCCAGGCCGGAGAAGTCCATGCGCTCACCGGAGTCGATCATCGCCTGCGTCCAGCGCGCGATCTCCTCCTTCTCCATGCCGCGCAGGTAGATCGCCATCGCCAGGGCGGCCATCTGCTCGTCGGCCACCACCCCGCGCGTGTAGGCGTCGATCACCCACGCGATCTGTGCGTCGCTGAGCCGTCCCCCGTCGCGCTTGCGGGCGATCACGTCCACCGCGTCAAATGCTTCAGTCATTTCCTTCTTCCTCCTGCCCTACCGATTCGTCCCGCTGGCCGGCCGCCGCGCGTTCCTCTAGGCCGCGCACGCGCTCCTCCAGCTGCGCCAGGCGAAGCGACTCGGCCTCCAGCTGGGCCGGCCCAAACGCGCCAGGCAGCACGTCCTCCATCCGCTCCACCCCGCGCGGGGTGAGCAGCTCCAGGCCGGGGGCGGCGTGCTCGAACAGCAGCTGGCGGCAGCGCCCGCACGGCGTGACCGGCTGACCGTCCGGGCCCACGCAGGCAAAGCGCACCAGCTTGCCCCCGCCGCCCCGGATCAGCTCGCTGACCATCCCGCACTCGGCGCACAGGGTCACGCCCAGCGCCGCGTTTTCCACGTTGCAGCCGGTCACGATCCGGCCGTCGTCCACCAGCGCCGCCGCTCCCACCTTGAACCGGGAGTAGGGGGCGTAGGCCGTGGCCATCGCGGCGCGGGCGTGCTCCAGCAGGGTGTCGAAGTCGATCACGGGTAGGCCACGCCCTCCGCCGCCGGTGCGCGCACCTTGCCGACGAAGCCGGCCACCGCCAGGATCGTGATCACGTAGGGCACCATCAGCAGGATCTCGCTGGGCACCCCGGCGCCGATCGTGGAGAGCATGTAGGCCACGGACTTGGAGAAGCCGAACAGCAGCGCGGCCGCCACGGCGCCGCGCGGGTTCCACTTGCCCAGGATCATCGCGGCCAGGGCGATGAAGCCGTTGCCTGCGGAAATGTCCTTGGTGAAGGCCAGACCGGAGCCGATCGTGAAGAAAGCGCCGCCCAGGCCCGCCAGGGCGCCACCCAGCAGCACGTTGTTGAAACGCGTCCGGTTGACCTTGATGCCCACCGTGTCCGCCGCCTTCGGGTGCTCGCCGCAGGCCCGCATGCGCAGGCCCCAGCGGGAGCGGAACAGCATGAACTGCAGCGCCGCGATGATCACGAACATGATGTAGACCAGCACAGTCTGGTTGAACAGGACCGGTCCGATCACCGGGATCTTGTGCAGCACCGGGATCGCCACGCGCTGCAGCGGCTGCGGGCTGTTCCAGAACGCGCGGTCCGCAGAGAGCACCGTGGAGAACAGGAATCCCGTCAGGCCGGCGGCCAGCACGTTGAGCACCACGCCCACGATGATCTGGTCCACCCGGTACTTGATCGCGAACAGCGCCAGCAGCAGGGCCAGCAGCAGGCCACCCAGCGGGGCCGCCAGCAGGCCGGCCCACGGGGTCTTGGAGGCGGAGGAGACCACGGCCGCCAGGAACGCGCCCGTAAGCAGCTGGCCCTCAATCGCAATGTTGATCGTGCCGGAGCGCTCGCACAGGATGCCGCTCATGGAACCGAAGATGAGCGGGACGGCCAGGGACAGCGAGCCCGCCAGCACACCCACCATCGGGATGAGCGCGCTCTTGCCCGCCCCCACCCAGGTCAGGAAGCCCAACACGAAGGCCAGCCCCACCAGCACGGGGACCAGCAGCGGGGTGCGCAGGCGCTTGGACTCGAAGTAGAACGCCGCCGCGGCGCCCGCCGCCGCCACCACGAACAGGGTCAACATCGTGGCGAAGGCCGGCACCCGCAAAACGGGCAGCTTCAGGAAGTCCGTGGGCTCTGCCAGGTTGAAGCTGGTCTGCCCGCTCACCCCCAGGCACAGGTAGCCGACCACCAGGGCCAGCACGCCGTAAAGAATGGGGTTGCGCCACTGCGCGGGGCGCAGCACCTCCAGCGCCGCCGTCTCCGCGCCGGTCGCCTTTGCCTTGCTTACCTGGCTCACGCGGCCACCTCCTTGCGACGACGGGAAGCCACCGGGGCCGGCAGCCTAAAGATCGCCCGCACCAACGGCGGGGCGGCGATCAGCAGCACGATCACGGACTGCACCACCAGCACGATGTCGATGGGGATGCGCGTGGAGGTCTGCATCAGCACGCCGCCGGCGCGCAGCGCGCCGAACAGCAGGCCCGCCAGCACCGTGCCCAGGGGGCGGGAGCGGCCCAGCAGCGCCACCGTGATCGCGTCGAAACCGAAGCTGCCGGCCACGCCGTTGGTGAGCACCTTCTCGGTCGCCAACACCGGGGCGGTGCCCGCCAGGCCGGCCAGGCCGCCGGAGACCAGCATCGCCAGCACCGTGACGCGCTCCACCGAGATGCCCGCCGTGCGGGCGGCGTGCGGGTTCAGACCGGTGGCGCGGAACTCAAAGCCCCACGTGGAGCGCTCCAGCAGCCACCAGACGAAGATCGCTGCCACGATGGCCACCAGGAAGCCCACGTGGATGCGGTAGCTGGACCCCGCCAGCAGCGGGTACTGCGCCGTGGCCGGCACCGGCAGCGACTTCGGGTTGGTGTTACCCGCCCCGATGAACGTCTCAAACTTCAGCAGGTAGAGCACCAGGAAGCCCGCGATCGAGTTGAGCATGATCGTCACGATCACCTCGTTGGCCCCGGTGCGCGCCTTCAGCACGCCCGCGATCGCGGCCCACAGGGCGCCGCCCACCACCGCGGCGGCGGCGGCCAGCAGCAGGTGCAGGCCGTAGGGCAGCTGCACGTGCAGCGCCACCCAGGTGGCGAAGATGGCACCCAGGATCAGCTGGCCCTGCGCGCCGATGTTGAACAGGCCGGAGCGGAAGCCCACCGCCAGGCCCAGGCCGGCCAGGATCAGCGGCACCGCGTTGGTCAGGGACTCCGTCAGCGGGCGGATGCCCTGCGCAAAGGTCGCCTTGTTCCAGTCAAAGAGCGCGCCGCGTGCCAGCGCCGAGTACGCGCTGGAGAGCGAATCCCACACCGCCGCGAAGAAGTCTGAGGGGCGGGCCAGGAGGTAGCCGGCCGTGGTCTGCACGTCCTTATCCACCGCCGCGATCAGCACGCCGGAGACCAGGAAGGCGGTCAGGACCGCCAGCACCGTCACCAGGGTGGTTGAGGACATGATCTGGCGCAGCACCCCCACCTGGGTGTCCACCTGCTTGGCCACGTTGCCGCGCCCGGCCGCCGGCGCATCCGGCTGCGCCGCAGCCTGCGCTCCCGCCGCCGGCTGCGCCCCGCTGGCCGCCCCGGCCTGCGGCTTTCTCTCTTCAACGGCCTCGCCGCGCTCGGCCGCGTCTGGTGCTCGTCCCACCGCAGCGTCGTCCACGTGCTTCTCGCTCACGCGCTTACCTCCTCGCTAGAACGGCCGCCGGCCTCGCCCGCCTCGGCTGCGGCTGCGCGGGCCTCCTCCAGGGAGGCGCCGGCCATCATCAGGCCCAGCACGTCACGCGGCGTGTCCGGACCCACCACGCCCACCACGCGGCCGCGATACATCACCGCGATCCGGTCGGCCAGGGCGTAGATCTCATCCAATTCGGTGGACACCAGCAGCACCGCGGTCCCGGTGTCCCGCTCCGCCACGATCCGCTTGTGCACGAACTCGATCGAGCCCACGTCCAGGCCGCGCGTGGGCTGGGAGATCACCAGCAGCTGCAGTGGGCGGGACAGCTCGCGCGCCAGCACCACCTTCTGGGCGTTACCGCCGGACAGGGTGCGGATCGGGTCGTCCACGTCGCTCAAGCGCACGTCGAACTCCTTGACCAGCTTCTGCGCGTTCGCACGCACCTTAGTCGGGGAGATCGAGCCGGCGGAGGCGAACGCCTTCGTGTCATACACGTCCAGGATCAGGTTCTCCGCGATGGAGAACTCCGCCACCGCACCATCCGTGGAGCGGTCCTCCGGCACGTAGCCCACCCCGTGCTGCAGCCGCTCCTTAATCTTGAGCGCCGCCAGGTTCTTCCCGCCCAGCTCGATCCTGCCGGCGGCCGGGCGCTCCAGGCCCAGCAGGCACTGGGCCAGCTCGGTCTGGCCGTTGCCCTGCACGCCCGCGATGCCCAGGATCTCCCCGGCGCGCACCTCCAGGTCCACGTGCTCCACGGCCGGCGAGCCGGACTGGTTCAGGATCGTCAGGTCCTCGATGCGCAGGGCAACCTGGCCCTCCTGGGCCGGTTCCTTCTCCACCACCATGTTCACCGCGCGGCCCACCATCAAGGAGGCCAGCTCCTTCTCCGTGGAGGTCGGGGTGGCCGTACCCACCACGGCACCGCGCCGGATCACCGTGATCTCGTCCGCCACCGCGCGCACCTCGCGCAGCTTGTGGGTGATGAACACGATCGCGGTGCCCGCGTCTCGCAGCTGGCGCATGATCGCCATCAGCTCATCGGTCTCCTGGGGCGTGAGCACGGCGGTCGGCTCGTCCAGGATCAGCACGGAGGCGTCCCGGGACAGGGCCTTGATGATCTCCACCCGCTGCTGGGCACCCACCGGCAGGTCCTCGATCAGCGCGTCCGGGTCGATGTCGAAACCGAAGCGTTCGCTGATCTCCCGCACCTTGGCGCGCGCCGCCGGCAGGTCCAGCACGCCGCCGGGCTTCGTGGGCTCGTACCCCAGGGCCACGGACTCCGCCACCGTGAACACCGGCACCAGCATGAAGTGCTGGTGCACCATGCCGATCCCTGCGGCCACGGCGTCACCCGGGCCGGAAAAATGCACCGGCTTGCCGTCGATCCTGATCTCGCCGCCGTCGGGCTGGTAGAGCCCGTACAGCACGTTCATGAGCGTGGACTTCCCGGCTCCGTTCTCACCCAGCAGGGCGTGAATCTGGCCTCCCCGCACAATCAGGTCAATGGAGTCGTTGGCCACGAGGGAACCGAACACCTTCGTGATCCCCTTCAGTTCCAGCTCCACTTGGTCTCCTTTGATCTAGGGGCGTGGGCGTGACCTGCCCAACGGTCACAAGAGCTTATCGCTATAGCTTCTCCCCTCGCGCCCTCTTGCGCCAACTCGGTGAGGGGAAGAAAAAGGGTGGGGCAGCGGATTGCTCCGCTGCCCCACCCCGGGATCTACCTAGATCACTTCGGAGCGTTCTTGGTCTCGACGACCAGGTTGCCGGAAGCGATGTCGGTGCGCAGGGACTCCAGCTCGGCCTTCAGGTCGGCAGAGACCTGGGCGTCGAAGTCGTGGAACGGCGCCAGGTCAACGCCCTGGTTGGCCAGGGTGCCCACGTACGGGTCGGCGGTGAACTTGCCCTCCACGGCCTCCTTGATGCCGTCGAACACGGCCACGTCCATGGCCTTGACCACGGAGGTGAACACGACGGAGGAGGAGTCCGGCACGGAGACCACGCCGTCGGTGTCAACCCAGATGACCTTCACACCCTTGGCGGCGGCCTCCTTGGCGGCGGTGATGGTGCCCGCACCAACCGGGCCGGCCACCGGCATGATGATGTCAGCGCCCTGGGCGATGAAGCCCTCGGTCAGGGTCTTGCCGGCCGGGGCGTCGCTGAAGTTACCGACAAAGGAACCGGTCTGGGCGGCGTAGTCCCAGCCCAGCACCTTCACGGCCGTGCCGTGGTCGGTGTTGTAGCGGTCAACGCCCTGCACAAAGCCGTCCATGAAGATCTGCACGGACGGGATCGGCATACCACCGAAGGTGGCAACGGTGCCGGTCTTGGTGGAACCAGCGGCGGCGTAGCCGGCCAGGAAGGCGGCCTCAGCGGTGTTGAACACCAGCGCCTTGCCGTTGGTGGTGCCCTCGGCGAAGGTGGAGTCCACCAGCGCGAACTTCACGTCCGGGTGGCTGGCGGCAGCGGCGGACAGGGTCTCGGCCAGCTTGAAGCCCACACCGATGATGTAGTCGCAGTCGTCGTGGATCAGGGACTCGACGTTGGTGTTGAAGTCGGCCTCAGAGGCGGACTCGACCTCGTTGGTCTGGATGCCCAGCTCCTTGCCGGCGCGCTCGAGGCCGGCGTGAGCGGTCTGGTTGAAGGACTGGTCGTCAAAACCGCCCTCGTCGGAGACCATGCAGGCCTTGAAGTCGGCCGGGTCAACGGCGGTGGTGCTCTCGGCCTCGGTGGACTCGCTCGCCACGGCCTCGGGGGCCTTGGAGGCGTCGGAGTCGGCCTTCTCCGGGGCGGCTCCACAGCCGGCCAGGGTCAGGGCAGCAACGGCGGCAATAGCGCCGAACTTCACGGAGTTCTTCACATTCTTCCTCTCGGTTGTGACGCGAAAAGCGCGTCCAAAGACGTCCGGTCTGCCCCCGATCCTAGCGCCGGGGGTCAGCGCGCCGGGACCCTCACGGCCAACAGCAACCAGTTCGTGACCAAGCCGGGCATGGGTGTGGGCGCCGGCCATCGCCGGCGCCCACACCCCCTCGCGCTGGATCAGAGCTGCTGCGCGCTGAGCGCAGCCACCGCCGCGACCACGCGCTTGACGTCCTGCTCGCGCTCCCTGGTGGTGACCAGCAGCGCCCCGGGCGTGCGGACCACCACGGCCCCCGGCACCCCCAGGATCGCCACCAGGCCCTCCTCGCCCGTGACCATGCTGCCCGGGGAGTCCACGGCCAGCACCTGCGCCCCGCCCAGCACGTGGGCCGGGCTCAGGCCCAGTTCCCGCAGCGCGGCCAGCTCGTCACCGGCGCCGCCTGCGCCCGCGCCTGCGCCCGCAGCACCGGCACCGCCCGCGCCTGCGCCCGCAGCACCGGCACCCGCGCCTTCGGCACCCTCGGTACCCGCCTCGGTCTCCTCGGCCCCTGCGCTCACCGGCGTCCCCCACAGGGTGGCGGGCAGAACGTCGGCCAACGCGGCGTAGCCGCCCAGATCGGACCAACCGAACTCGGCCGGCACGCACGCCACCTCCCCGCGCGCCGCGCACGGCTCGGCGATGGCGTGGTCGATGGCGATCTTGGTCAGCAGCGGCCAGTTCTGCTCCAGCGCCTCCTGACGCTGCGGGGTATCCCACGCCGCCGCGATGCGCTCCAGCCCGGCCGCCAGCTCCGGCAGCTCGCGCCCCAGCGCCCCCAGCAGCACGTCGGTGCGGGCCGCGAACATGCCTGCGTTCCAGCAGTACTCGCCGCTATCCACGTACCGCTGGGCCAGCTCCTGGCCCGGCTTCTCCGTGAACGAGGACACCGCGCACAGGTGCGGCGCCCCCTCCAGGTGCGCGCGCTGCCCCACCTTGATGTAGCCGAAACCGGTGGACGCGAATGCCGGGGTCAGGCCGATCGTGACGATCTGCCCGGCCGCCGCGCCCACGCAGGCCTCGCGCACCGCCGCCTGGAAGGCCGGCACATCCGCGATCACGTGGTCGGCCGCGAACGAGCCCACCACCACGGCACCGTGGCGCTGCTGCACGATCGCGGCGGCCAGTCCGATCGCCGCCATCGAGTCGCGCGGCGAGGGCTCGGCCACCACCTCCACGCCCTGCCCCAGCTGGGCGCGCACCGCGTCCTGGTGCACCTGCCCCGTCACCACCGTGATCGAGGTACTCAGCGCCTCCAGGCGGTCCACCGTCTGCTGCAGCATCGTGCGCCCCGCCCCGGTCAGGTCCAGCAGGAACTTCGGGTGGCTGCGCCTGGACAGCGGCCACAGGCGCGTGCCCGCGCCCCCGGCCGGGATGATCGCGTGAAACGCCAGTTCAGCGCGCTGCGTCATGGCAACCCCTTACCGCACCCGCTCGGCCGGAGCACTCGGCACGGACAGGATGAAGGCCGGCTCGGCCAGTCCCGCGTCCAGGGCCGCCTGGCGCACCGCCGCAGCCACCTCCTCCACGCGGCCGGCCTCCACCAGGGCGATGCAGGAGCCACCAAAGCCGCCGCCGGTCATGCGGGCACCGAAGGCGCCGTGGGCGCGCGCCGTGTCCACCGCCAGGTCCAGCTCCGGGCAGGTCACCTCGTAGTCGTCCCGCAGCGAGTCGTGGGAGCGGTTCATCAGGTCGCCGACCAAGGCCAGGCGCTCACCCTCCAGCGCCCCCTTGGCCAGGGTGTCAATGAACTCGCGGGTCCGACCGATCTCCGTGACCACGTGGCGCACCCGCTTGCGGGAAACCTCGTCCTCCAGGGCCGCCATCGCGTCCTGCACCTCACGCACGTCCACCAGCAGCTCCACGCCCAGCTTCCGGGCCGCCTCCTCGCAGGTGGCGCGGCGCTGCGCGTACTGGCCGTCCACCAACTGGTGCGGGGCGCGCGTGTCGATCACCAGCAGCGCCAGCCCGTCTGCGGCCAGGTCGAAGGGCACCTGCGCCACCGTGTTGTCCCGCGCGTCCAGCTCCAGGGCATGCCCGGCGGTGCAGCGCAGGGAGGCGGACTGATCCAGGCCGCCGGTGTTGGCGCCGGCCACCTTGTTCTCCGCCGCCCGGCAGACCTCCACCAGCTTGGCGCGGCCCTCGTCGCTGCCCGCCAGCCCCAGGCCGGCCAGGTCGTCCAGCGCCACCGCCATCGCGCACTCCAGCGCCGCAGAGGAGGACAGGCCCGCCCCCAGCGGCACGCACGAGGTCAGGGCAACGTCGAAGCCCGGCAGCGGGCCAAAACCGGCCTGCTCCAGCGCCCAGGCCACGCCCACCAGGTAGGCGGTCCAGCCCTTTACCTCGCCCTCGCTACCCACGGGGCCCACGGCGTCCAGGTCGTGCTCCACGAACACGCCCTCGTCCTGCGGCGAGATCAGCCGCACCACGCGGTCCTCGCGCGGCGCCACGGCCACGAAAGCCCGGTGCGGCAGCGCGATCGGCAGGCAGATGCCGCCGTTGTAGTCCACGTGCTCGCCGATCACGTTCACGCGGCCCGGCGCGGCCCACACGCCCGCCGGCTGCCCACCGAACGTCTCGGTGAACAGGGCAGAGGCAGCCTCCGCCCCCTCGGCGTCGCTCAACGCCTTCAGCCAGGTCAGCTCACTCATCACTCCACCTCATCCTTGTAAACCTCACGCAGACGGTCTGCGATCTTCTCCGGGGCCGTGTCGCTCACCCACGCCCACATGGAGCTCTCGGAGCCGGCCAGGTACTTCAGCTTGCCCGGCGAGCGCAGGAAGGAGAAGTACTGCAGGTGCAGGCGCAGGTCCTCGCGGCCCTCGCCCACCGGTGCCTGGTGCCAGCCGGCGATGTAGTTGACCTCGATCGGCGAACCGTCGGGGTCCACAAAGAAGCGGTTACCGGCCTGCAGCATCTTCAGGTACAGCGGGGCCAGGTCGGCCTTCTCGTCGTCCGTCAGCTGCGCCAGGTCCGCCACCGTGCGCTTGGGGGCCAGGTGCATCTCCAGCGGCCAGCGGGAAGCCACCGGCACGTACAGCACCCAGTGCTCACTCTGCGCGATGATGCGCCGGCCACTGCGCAACTCGGCCTCCAGCACGTCGGCGTGCAGGTTGCGGCCGGTGCGCTCGCGGTAAGGCACCGCCTGGTCCAGCATGGAGCGGGTCTTGGGGGTGATGTAGGGGTAGGCGTAGATCTGGCCGTGCGGGTGGTGCAGGGTCACGCCGATGTCGGCGCCGTGGTTCTCGAAGCAGAACACCTGCTTGATGCCCGGCAGGGCGGAAAGCTCGCGGGTGCGGTCGGCCCACGCCTCGATCACCGTGCGCATGCGCTGAACGCCCACGCCCGCCAGGTTCTGCTCCAGGGTCGGGGAGAAGCAGATGACCTCGCAGCGCCCGGCGGCCGGGGCGGCCAGGAACAGCTCCTCGCCCTCGATGGGCTCCGGCTCGCTGCCCAGCGGCGTGGTGGGGGTGGCCATGAGGGACGGGAAACGGTTCTCGAACACCACCACGTCGTAGTCGGTGTCCGGGATCTCGCCGTCGCTGTAGGAGGCGCCGGGACGGGCCGGGGCCAGCGGGTTGGCGTCCGCCGGCGGCAGGAAGGTGCGGTTCATGCGGTGGGTGGCCATCGGGATCCAGTCGCCCGTGAGCGGGTCGCGGCGCATCTGCGGGGCGGCCACGGGGGCGCCGGTGGCGTCAACGAATCGGTCCCCCAGGGGGCGCGGGTCGTCGAGACGGCGGGTCTTGGCGCCGCTCACGTACTCCGGGTTGTCGTCAAAGTAGAAGAAGTCGCGTCCATCCGCGAGCTTGGTAGCGGTACGCCTCACAGCAGCCGTCGTCATTGAACAGTTCCCTTCGCTGGTTACCGGACAAATTTAGCTCAGCTTGGGGCCCAAAACTGAACCCGGCTCGCCCCCTTTGCGCCGCGCCACCCGCCCGCCGATCCACAGGCCCTTTGGCCCCACCTGCGCCCGCCCGCGCGCGTGTTACGCTCCCGCCAAACCGTCACCGCCGACGCGTAAAGGAGTGGGAATCATGTGGCTACCCACTCCTGCCGAAGGCGAGGGGATCTTCGGGGTGGCGATCGAGCTGCCCGCACCGGCCGCCGCGCTGGTTGACCCGCTGCGCTGCCCCGCCCAGCGGCAGGCGTTCTCCCCGCACATCACCCTGGTTGGCCCATTTGCGCTGCCTGAGAACGCCCTGCCCCTGCTGCGCCGCCACCTGGCCGACGTCGCCGCCGCCACCGCCCCCTTCCCCGTGTTCCTGAGCGGGGCGGCCACCTTCCTGCCCGTCTCCCCGGTCGCCTACCTGCGGGTGGACGACGCTGCCGCCGCCCGCCTCACCTCCCTGGAGGCCGCGCTGCGCACCGGCCTGCTGGACGTGCCCTCCCGCTTCCCGTTCGTGCCGCACGTGACCCTGGCGATGGCCCACGAACCCGACCAGCTCGAACGCTTCCTGGCCCGGGCCGCGAGCGCGGCGGTCCACTTCGAGGCCCGCGAGTTTGGGCTCTACCGGCTAAAGAAGGGGCGGGCCGCGGTCGACGGGCAGGCGGGCGGAACGTCGGCCCCCCGGCCGGACAGGCCGGGCGCGCACACAGGGCGGGCGGCGGGCGGAACGTCGGCCACCCACCCCGACCAAGCGGCGGGCGGGGCAGCAGGCACCGGGCGGCCGGCCCTCCTGCCCTCGGCGCAACAAATGGCGGTCTTTTCCTTGCACGGCTAGGAGCGACGTCGGCCACCCCGCTGCGGCCGGCCAGGCGCGAGGCGCGGCCCATTTCCCCTCTGCTCCCGCGTGATTCGTGACCCAGAATGGGGGGCCCGCCCTGCCCGCCCCGAGCGATTCCCGTAGCTTGGGGGCCATGACGATTCGCAACGAAACCCCCGCCTCTGCCCAGGCCGCCGGGCGCAAGTCCCGCCGTCCCGTGCCAGCAGACAAGACGCTGTGGGGGCGGTTTCGCGCGGCGCTGAGGCAACCCACCTGGGCCGAGCGCGCCACGGCCCTACTCGAGTGGTACCAGTCCACCCACCTGGGCCGCGCACTGGATCGTTTCAACGGCGGGCACGCCACCCTACTCAGCGGCGGCATCACCTACACCGCACTCTTCTCGCTCGGTGCGGCCCTCACCCTGGGGTGGACCTTCTTCATGGCCAGCCTGGGCAGCGACGAGCGCCTGCGCGCCTCCACCATCGCCGCCATCAACCAGAGCCTGCCCGGCCTACTAGACGAGGGCGGCAAGAAGGGGCTGCTCTCCCCCTCCTCGCTCATCCTGGACACGGGCTGGAACCTCACCTCCGTGGTCGCCGCCGCCCTGCTGCTGGTGGCCGCCCTCGGTGTGATGAGCGCGCTGCGCACCGCCACCTGGGCCATGTTCCAGCTAGACCAGCCGCCCAGCAACATGCTGGTGGCGCGCCTGCGGGACCTGCTGGGCTACGTCTCGCTGGGCGTGGGCACCCTACTCACCGCCGTCGGCTCCACCCTCGCCGTGGTCTTCAGCGAGAAGATCTTGGACTTCCTGCACTGGCACGGCCCGGTGGCGGGCCTCATGATCCAGCTGGTCACCCTCCTCGTGGCCGCCGCCGTCGACGCCCTGCTCCTGTGGGTGCTGGTACGCCTGGTGGCCGACATCAAGGTGCCCCGCCGCCCCCTACTTGGCGGCCTCGCCTTCGGAGTGGTGGGCCTGACCGCGCTGCGCCTAGCGGGCACGACGTTCCTGCGCACCTCCTCCAACAACCCGCTCCTGGTCTCCTTCAAGGCGCTGGCAACCATGCTGCTGTGGATCAACTTCGCCGCGCTCGTCTACCTGTTCGCCTGCGCGTGGATGTCCACCGGCTCATCCCAACGGACGAACAAGGAAGGCGAAACTAAGCCCGAGGTGTGATTGGTTGCTTAGGCGGGCGCTTCTAGACTGGCCGGTGGTCTAACCGGGAGGTTCAAATGAAACGCCTAATCTTGCCGATCGCCAAGCTCGTCGTGTGGATAGTCATCGCGGGCGCGCTAGTGAAGATCGCATTCTTCTCCACCCCCGCCGCTGAGACGGCCGCCAAGCCGTGGGTTGACTTCAAGCCCTCCACCGTCGTGGCCACGCTGGGCTCCATCTCCAACGAGTTCACGGTCAACGGCTCCGTGGTCTCAGACCCCGCCGCGGAGGTGAAGTCCACAGTGACCGGCACCGTGGCCAAGTTTGAGGCCCCCGAGGGCTCGCTGGTGGAGACCGGCGCCCCCATCATCACGCTCACCGCTGAGGTGACCGAGACCGAAGAGGGCACCCCGACCACGGACGAGAACGGGCAGCAGGTGCCCGGCGCTCCCACCACGACCACCTACACCGTCTACCGCACCATCTACGCCAACGCCAACGGCAAGGTGAAGTACAGCGTGCTGCAGAACCAGGAAGTGGCGGTGGGCACGGCGGTCGCCTCCATCTCCCCCGGCACTCTCTCCATCGAGGCTGCGCTCAGCCCGGCCCAGCGTTACTCCCTGACCGCCGTGCCGGACTCCGCCACAGTCACCGTCACCCCCGGCCCCGGCCCCTTCGAGTGCCACAACATCAAGCTGGTCAACTCCGAGCAGAGCGCCCCCGCCGGGGGCGGCCAGCAGCAGCCCGGCCAGGAGGCCCCCGGCGGCGCGGGCGGCACCACCTCCTCCAGCGCCAAGCTCACCTGCCCCGTGCCGGGCGACATCACGCTCTACCCCGGCCTGAGCGCCAAGGTCGCTATCCACACCGGCGACGCCGACGGCGTCATCACCATCCCCACCACCGCCGTCAAGGGCGACTACCAGCGCGGCACCGTGTGGAAGATGGGTCCCGACGGGCGCGCCAAGCCCACCGAGGTGGAGCTGGGCCTGACCGACGGCTTCCTGGTGGAGATCAAGTCCGGCCTCGCCGCAGGCGACGAGGTGCTGGAATTCGTGCCCGGCACCGAGGAGGAGCTGGACCCCAGCAAGTACATCCACGACCCGTTCATGGAGCAGATGGAGCAGCAGGACGCCCCTGAGGGCGGCGAGGGCGATGGCGGCAAGGACCAGGGCGCCATCGAGCCAGACATCGAGATCCTGGAGGACGGCTCCGAGAAGTTCACCGACCCCGACGGCAACACCGTCATCTTCCGCAAGGACGGCAGCTCCACCATCACCAGCCCGGACGGGAAGGTGACCGAGTTCGACAAGGACGGCAAGGTCATCAAGGACGAGATCGGGCTCACCAAGGAGCTGACCGGCTCGTCCGAAGAGAAGCCGGTGGGCGGCAACTGACATGGCCCTGCTAGAAATCGAGGGCATGGCGCGCTCATTCACCATCCCCACGGGTGAGCGCCTGGACATCCTCACGGACATCAACCTGCAGGTCGAGGCGGGTGATCACATCGCCATCGTGGGCCGCTCCGGCACCGGAAAGTCCACGCTGCTCAACCTCCTGGGGCTGCTGGACAAGCCCACCGCAGGCGTCTACCGCTTCGACGGGCAGGACACCAGCAACTGGGGAGACGGCAAGCGGGCCCGCACGCGCGGCAAGCACTTCGGCTTCGTCTTCCAGTCCTTCAACCTCCTGCCCGGACTGGGCGTGGTGGAGAACGTGGCGGCCCCGCTGCTCTACGCCAACGACGCCAGCTACTTCACCCGCGAGTCCCGCGCCCGCGACCTGCTGGTGCACATGGGGCTGGGCGAGCGCCTGGACTCCCGGCTAGACCAGCTCTCCGGTGGCGAGCAGCAGCGCGTCGCCCTGGCGCGCGCGCTGGTGCGCCGCCCCCGGGTGCTGCTGGCCGACGAGCCCACCGGCGCCCTGGACGTGGAGACCGGCCAGCACGTCATGGAGACCCTGGAGCGCGAGGCGCGCGAGTGCGGCGCCGCGCTGATCGTCATCACCCACGACCCGGCCATCGCCGCCCGCGCCAGGCGGGCCTTCCGTCTGGGCGACGGCGTACTCACCCCGCTGGAGATCAGCGACGGGCACTCAGAGGCGCGCGCCGCCGTGGCGGCCTCGCTCTCCCAGGTGCCGATGGCCTCCGTCGGGGCCCGGCCCGCTTCGGCCGCGCCGGAGGTGACCGCCGCGACCAACGCTGCGGCCAACGCAGCAGCTGCAGCGAGCGGCCCGACCGACGCCCGGGCCACGGCCGATGCGGCCGACACGGTCGGCGCGGTTGCCCCGGCGGCCGACACGGCCGCCACGGCCGGTGCGGTTTCCCCGGCAGACCCGGTTGCCACTGTTACCACTGTCGCCACGACAGACCCGGTTGCCACTGCGGCGTCCCCCGTCGCCAGCCCCTACGCCGCCGACCGCCGCGCTGCGGCACGCACCGAGGAGGAGGCGCGATGATCTCCCTGATTGGTTCTCTGAATGAGGCCTGGACCCAGGTTCGCCTCTCCAAGGTGCGCGTGTTCATCTCGCTGATGAACGTGGCCGTGGCGGTGGCCGTGATGGCCAGCGTCATCGCCTTCGGGCGCGTGGTGGTACAGGCCCAGGTGGAGGAGCTGGAGTACTACTCCGGCCGCCCGGGCACCATCAACATCAGCGTCACCGAGAAGGACCCCTCCGCTCAGACTGACCCGGGGGCGGAGTTCGATCCCGCCCTGGAACCGGACGGTTTCTTCTACGGCTACGGTGGTGGTGGCGTCTTCATGGAGCCGATGCCCGGGCAGCGAGACGATGGCGATGGCGATGGCGAGCAGGCCAGCAAGTTCACGCAGAAGTTGCTGACCGAGTGGGACGCGCTGGTCAAGCGCTACGACATCCGCTACGCCTCTGCAGTGATGCAGAACTACTCCCACGTCCTGATCGAGGACGGGCTGCTCCCGGTGGAGCTGAAGGTGGTGGACCAGCCCTACGCTGAGATGCACCGGTTGGTCACGGATCAGGGCCGCTGGTTCGACGCTTCGGACGTCCAAAAGCTCGCTCCGCGCGTGGTGATCACGCACGGTCTGGCCGAGGCGCTGGGGGCGTTGAAGAAGGACGGCCCGGTCACCCTGTCCCTCGGCAAGACCAACCGCGTGCGCGCGGTGGTGGTGGGTATCCTGCCGCAGCGCGACTTCGAGATGCCGGGCCTTTTCATGCTGCGCCAGTCTTATGAGGCCATGCCGAACAAGGAGCCTGGCGGCCAGTACGGCTTCGAGGTGTGGGTGGACCCGTCCACGGTGCCGCAGGCGCAGGCGCAGATCAAGGCGACGCTGAACGGCAAGTTCGGCAAGGATTCGACCCAGGCCTACGCGATGGACTCCTCCGGTGTCTTCAACACCAAGGAGGGCCTGACCAAGGTGGTCGGCGCGATCGGCGTGGTGATCCTGGTGCTCGGCGGTCTGTCGCTGATCAACATCTCGGTGGTCACCGTGCGGGCCCGCATCCACGAGATCGGAATCCGCCGCTCTTTGGGTGCCACTAGCACTCGCGTGTTCATCGCGATCTTCCTGGAGTCGGTGGTGGCCACGTTCGTGGCGGGCCTGGTGGGGGTGACGATGGCGGTGCTCGCCGCCCCGCACATTCCCTATGACCGGTTCGAGGTCTACGTGCAGGACGTCCCGCCCTTCCCGCTGGACGCCGCCATGGTGGGCTTGCTCAGTGCGACCGCGATTGGTGCTCTGGCGGGCATCATTCCGGCGCTGATCGCGGTGCGGGTCAAGCCGATTGACGCGATCCGCTACTAGCGGTCGGCAATAGTGGTGGCCGACGTTCCTCCTGGCCGGGAGGAGCGTCGGCCACTTTCATGCCCGACCGCAGCTAGACAACTCCGCGCGGTAGGGGCGGGCACTTGGGCTATCCCAACTAGACGTTCGCGTCCCCAACTCGACGTTCGGCACCCCAACTAGACGTTCGACACCTCAACTCGACGTTCGACACCTCAACTCGACGTTCGCGCCCTCAACTAGACGTTCGGCACCCCAACTCGACGTTCCAGACCGGGAAAACGTCTAGATTCACCCCCAAACGTCGAGATTCGAGACACCATGCCCACGCAACCACCCCCACCCACCAAACCCCAACTAGACGTTCGACACCTCAACTCGACGTTCGGCACCCCAACTCGACGTTCGGCACCCCAACTCGACGTTCCAGACCGGGAAAACGTCTAGATTCACCCCCAAACGTCGAGATGAAGCCACAAACGTCGAAATTCAAGACACCATGCCCACGCAACCACCCCCACCCACCAAACCCCAACTAGACGTTCGACACCTCAACTCGACGTTCGCGCCCTCAACTAGACGTTCGCGACCCCAACTCGACGTTCCAGACCAGGAAAACGTCTAGATTCACCCCCAAACGTCGAGATGAAGCCACAAACGTCGAGATGGGAGACCCGCCGCCCGGGCCGCTAGAGCGCGTAGGTGACGGACATGGGGGCGTGGTCAGAAAAGCGCTCGGCGTTGGTCTGCGCGCGCTCCACCGCGTAGTCCGTGGCGGCCTGCGCTAGGCCCGGGCTGACGAAGTGGTAGTCGATGCGCCACCCGGCGTTGTTGTCGAAGGCCCGCCCGCGCCAGGACCACCAGGTATAGGGGCCTTGCTCGGGCCCGTGCAGCTGACGCACCGCGTCCACCAGCCCGGTGGACAGCCAGCGCTCCAGGTAGGCGATCTCCTGGTCCAACACGCCCGCAGTCTTGTTGTGGTTGGGCTTCCAGTTCTTGATGTCCAGCGGGGTCATGGCCACGTTGAAGTCGCCGGCCACCAGCAGTTCGCGCCGACCGGCCTCGACGTCGGCGACCAGCTGGGCCAGCCGCTCGGTGACCCGATCCAGGTGGTGGTACTTCGCGTCCATCTTCTCCGTCCCGGCCTCCCCGGAGTGCAGGTAGGCGCTGACAACGGTGAGCGGAACGTCGCGCCCGGGGAGCGGCAAATCCACCTCCAGCCAGCGGCCGGTGTCAACGGGAAGCTCGTCGGGGTAGGCGCCGTCGCGCACCGCCAGGGGCACTACCCGGCTTGCCACGGCCACGCCGGCGCGGCCCTTGATCTGGCAGACGGACTCCGCCACATGCCAGCCCTCCCCCAGGTGCTGAGCGGCCGTGCCCTGCGGGGCGCGCACCTCCTGCAGCAACAGGACGTCCGGGGCGGAAGCGGCCAGCCACTGCTCCATGCCGCGACGGTACGCGGCGCGCACCCCGTTAACGTTCACCGTGGTGATCTTCATCCGTCTACTTTCCGTTCTTCCAAAAATGGGTGCCGGGGGCGGGGTAAACCACCCCGCCCCCGGCCGCGTTCAATCAGTTGGCGGCGCGCTCGGCGGCATCCACCACGTTCGCCAGGAGCATCGCCCGGGTCATGGGCCCCACCCCGCCCGGGTTGGGCGAGAGCGCGCTGGCCACGGCGTCCACGCCGGGGGCCACGTCACCGCTCAGCTTGGCCTTGCCCGTGACCGGGTCCTCCACGCGGGAGACACCCACGTCCAGCACCACCGCGCCGGGCTTGACCATCTCCGGGGTGACGATGCCCGCCACTCCGGCGGCAGCCACGATCACGTCAGCGCCGCGCACGTGCGCCGCCAGGTCGGCGGTACCCGTGTGGGTGAGCACCGGGGTGGCGTTGCAGTCGCGGCGGGTGAGCAGCAGGCCGATCGAGCGACCCACCGTCGTGCCGCGCCCGATCACCACCACGTCCTTGCCACGCAGCGAGATGTCGTAGCGGTCCAGGATCTCCAGCACCGCGCGCGGGGTGCACGGCAGCGGGGAGGTGACCGGCTCGTTCACACGCAAAACCAGGCGCCCCAGGTTGGTCGGGTGCAGGCCGTCGGCGTCCTTGGCCGGGTCGATCCGCTCCAGCACGGCGTTCGTGTCGATGCCCTTGGGCAGCGGCAGCTGAACGATGTAGCCGGTGCAGGCCGGGTCGGCGTTGAGGCGGTCGATCGCCGCCTCAACGTCCGCCTGGGTGGCGTCCGCCGGCAGGTCCTCGCGAATCGAGGCGATGCCCACCTCCGCGCAGTCGCGGTGCTTGCCCGCCACGTAGGCCACCGAGCCCGGGTCCTGGCCCACCAGGACCGTGCCCAGACCAGGCTGGATGCCGCGCTCGCGCAGCACCGCCACGCGCTGGGCCAGTTCCGCCTTGACGATGCCCGCCAGGGCCTTGCCGTCCAGCCGCAGGGCGCCGGCCGGGAAGTACTCGTGGGGAAGCTGAGCCACCATCACAGCCCCGGGTACAGCGGGAAGGCCTCGGTGAGGGCGTCCACGCGCTTGCGCAGACCGGCCACGTCGACGTCGCCACCGGAGGCGCCGGCCACCAGGGCGGTGGCGATGATGTCAGCCACCTCGGTGAACTCGGCGGCGCCGAAGCCGCGGGTGGCCAGGGCCGGGGCACCGATGCGCAGGCCGGAGGTGACGCGCGGCGGGCGCGGGTCGAACGGCACCGCGTTGCGGTTGACGGTGATGCCCACGGAGTGCAGCAGGTCCTCGGCCTGCTGGCCGTCCAGCACGGAGTTGCGCAGGTCAACCAGCACCAGGTGCACGTCGGTGCCACCGGTCAGGACCGTGATGCCGGCCGCCTTGACGTCGTCGGCCACCAGGCGCTGGGCGATCAGCTGGGCGCCCTCCAGGGTGCGGCGCTGGCGGTCCTTGAAGCCCTCGCCGGCAGCGATCTTGAAGGCGACCGCCTTCGCCGCCACGGCGTGCATGAGCGGGCCGCCCTGCTGGCCCGGGAACACCGCAGAGTCCAACATCTTGCCGAACTTCTCCGCGTCGCGGGACAGGATCAGGCCGGAGCGCGGGCCGCCTATGGTCTTGTGGACCGTAGAGGAGGTGACGTCAGACAGCGGCACCGGGTTGGGGTGCAGGCCGGCGGCCACCAGGCCCGCGAAGTGGGCCATGTCGGTCCACAGGTAGGCGCCCACCTCGTCGGCGATGGAGCGGAAGGCCTCGAAGTCCAGGTGGCGCGGGTAGGCGGACCAGCCGGCGATGATCACCTTGGGGCGCACCGCCAGGGCCTGCTCGCGCACCTTGTCCATGTCGATCAGGTGCGTGTCCTCTTCCACCCCGTAGGCGTGAACGTCGTACAAACGGCCGGAGAAGTTGATCTTCATGCCGTGGGTGAGGTGGCCGCCGTGGGCCAGGGACAGGCCCAGAATCGGGTCACCCGGGCGGATCAGGGCGTGCAGCACGGCCGCGTTCGCCTGGGCACCGGAGTGGGGTTGGACGTTGGCGTACTCGGCGCCGAACAGGGACTTGGCGCGCTCGATCGCCAGCGACTCGGCGCGGTCCACCTCCTCGCAGCCGCCGTAGTAGCGGCGGCCCGGGTAGCCCTCCGCGTACTTGTTGGTCAGCACGCTGCCCTGGCACTCCAGCACCGCGCGGGGAACAAAGTTCTCACTGGCGATCATCTCCAGCGTGCCGCGCTGACGGGACAGCTCGCCCGTCAAGACTGCGGCGATGTCCGGGTCAAGCTCTGCTAGGGGGGCGTTGAGTTCGTTGTTGCTCACTGAGAATCCTCCTGCGGGCGGCGCCCAAAAGGGCGGCTACTGAACGCGCAGCGGCCCAGGCGGGCGACCGAAACGCTACTTCAGGTGTCGCTCCCCGGTGGTAACCCACCTTCGCCAGTCACGACGCCGCCAGCCTATCGCAGAAACCGCCCCAAACCGCGCCCGGACCGGCGTGCACGGGCGTCAAACGAGAGAGGCTCAGATCACGATTTGGCCACACTCAGCTCAGAAAACGACAACCGCCATTGACTCCAAGGAGAAGTAGGGCACACTAAAGCACGTTCTACCGGGCAACCGGTAACTCCCTCTCGGGGTATCACCGGGAGAAACAACGACGTTTCAAGGAGACTCAACAATGCGCAAGCTCGCTGCAGTTGCCACCATTGCTGCCGTCAGCATGACCCTCGCCGCCTGCTCCGGTGGCGGTTCCAAGGACGCTGCTCCCAAGGAGGACGTGGCCAAGGTTGACGAGACCGCCGCGACCGAGGTCAACGTCATGACCTGGTGGGAGGCCGGTTCCGAGAAGCTCGGCCTGGACGCCCTGGTCGGTGTGCTCAACACCCAGTTCCCGGACATCGAGTTCAAGAACGCCGCTGTTGCCGGTGGTGGTGGCTCTCAGGCCAAGCAGAAGCTCGCCGCTGACCTCGCTGCGCACAACGCTCCCGACACCTTCCAGGCCCACGCCGGTGCCGAGCTGAACGACTACATCGAGGCCGGCCAGATCGCCGACGTCTCCAACCTGTACGACGAGTTCGGTCTGCGCGAGGCCTTCCCGGCCACCCTGCTGGACCGCCTGACCGTTGACGGCAAGATCTACTCCATCCCCTCCAACGTGCACCGCGCCAACGTTGTGTGGGCCAACCCGGCCGTGCTGACCGCCGCTGGCCTGGACCCGGCCAAGGCTCCGGCTGACCTGGACGCCTGGATCGCCGACATGGAGAAGATCAAGGCCGCCGGCAAGACCCCGATCACGGTTGGTATGGCCTGGACCCAGCTGCACCTGCTGGAGACCATCCTGATCGCCGACCTGGGCGTTGAGGGCTACAACGGCCTGTGGGACGGCACCACCGACTGGGCCTCCGCTGACGTGACCAAGGCTCTGCAGCACTTCGAGAAGATCATGTCCCTGTCCGACGCCTCCCTCCACAACGAGGACTGGCAGCCGGCCCTGCAGCCCGTCATCGACGGCACCGCCGCCTACAACGTGATGGGTGACTGGGCCCTGTCCGCCTACGACGAGGCTGGCAAGAAGGCCGGCACCGACTACATCTACTTCCCGGTTCCGGGCACCGACGGCATCTTCGACTTCCTGGCTGACTCCTTCACCCTGCCGGTGGACGCCAAGAACGTTGCTGGCGCCAAGGCTTGGATGAAGACCATCTCCTCGCCCGAGGGCCAGGTCGCGTTCAACACCGTCAAGGGCTCCATCCCGGCTCGCTCCGACCTGTCTGCTGACCAGATCGCGATGTTCTCCGAGTACCAGCAGAACGCCATGAAGTCCTTCGGTAGCGACACCATCGTCTCCTCCGTGGCTCACGGCGCCGCCGCCTCCGTGACCGTCTCCTCCGCGATCTCCGACGCGATGAAGAAGTTCACCGAGGGCGCCACCGACGTTGCCGGTTTCCAGGCCGAGCTTGTCGAGGCCACCAAGGGCCTGAAGAAGTAATGTGGATCCCGGGGGGCGGTTACCTCCGCCCCCCGGCCCCTTGCTATCTCGAGACTGCGCTGGGGCGATCGTTTGATCGCCCCAGCGCCGCTTACGGAAGGTTCTTCCAATGAGTAAGGAAAATGCGTCCAAGACTGCGACGCGACAGGTGAAGAAGTCCAAGCTCACTTGGACTCACATTCGCCAGTGGGGACCGGGCCTGCTCCTGATCTCCCCCTCCCTGTTCCTGGTGGGCGTGTTCGTGTACGGCATGATCGGCACCAACATCTTCACCTCCATGACCGACAAGCACACGGTTGCTCAGGCGAACGGTGTCAAGCCGTGGAAGACGGTTGGCCTGGACAACTTCGTTGCCCTGTTCAAGGACGACGACTTCCAGCACTCGCTGATCAACCTGATGCTTTTCACCGTCGTGTTCCTGGTCGGCACCCTGGTGCTCGGCTTCCTGTGGGCATGGCTGCTGGACAAGCCGCTGCGCGGTGAGTCCATTTTCCGTTCCATCTTCCTGTTCCCGATGGCCGTTTCCTTCGTGGCCTCCGGTGTGGTGTGGCGCTGGCTGCTCAACACCGCCACGGGTGAGAAGGCCACGGGCCTGAACCGTCTGTTCCAAATGGTCGGGTTGGGCTTCCTGGAGAACGGGTGGACCCGGAACCTGACCTGGGGCATTTTGGCCATCGCCATTCCCGCCATCTGGCAGCTGGCGGGTTACGTGATGGCCTTGTTCCTGGCCGGTTTCCGTGGCATCCCGGACGAGCTGCGTGAGGCCGCCCGCGTGGACGGCGCCTCGGAGTGGCAGCTCTACCGCCGCATCATCTTCCCGCAGCTGGCGCCCGTGGCCCTGTCTGCGGTCGTGATCATCGGGCACATGTCGCTGAAGTCCTTCGACTTGATCATGTCCATCACGGACCAGCGCAACTACTCCACCAAGGTTCCTGCGATCGACATGTACAACTTCCTGACCGCAGGTGACCGGGCCAACGCCGCCGCCGTGGGTGTGATCCTGCTGGCGATCGTGGCGATCCTGGTGGTGCCCTACCTGATCCACGACGCTAAGAGCAGCAAGGAGAACCGATGAGCGCCGCGACCACCAAGCAGGCCAAGCTCGCCAAGATCGCGAAGAAGAAGAGCATGGACCAGGAGTCCGTGGTTTCTAAGTCGATCCGCTACGCCCTGCTCATCTTCTCCCTGGCCGTGGTCCTCATCCCGGTCTATGTCCTGATCATCACGTCCTTCAAGGGGCTTGGTGACGCCGACCCGTCCCGCACGTGGTTCCTGCCGCAGTCGTGGGAGTTCGGCAACTGGTCCAAGGCCTGGGACTCCCTGGCCGAGCCGCTGTTGCGCACGTTCATGCTGGTGATCCCGTCCTCGCTGATCTCGGCGATGCTGGGCTCGATGAACGGTTTCGTGCTCTCCAAGTGGCGTTTCCCGGGTGCGAACGTGGTGTTCACGCTGATCCTGTTCGGCATGTTCATCCCGTACCAGGCCGTGATGATCCCGCTGCTCCAGATGATTCTGGACCTGGCGGCCAACCTGCCCGACCCGTCCGCCATTCAGGGCATTCCCACCCTGATCGTGCTGCACGTGGTTTACGGTATTCCGATCACCACGCTGATCTTCCGCAACTACTACGAGTCGGTTCCGACCGAGCTGATTGAGGCGGCTCGCGTGGACGGCGCCGGCATGCTGCGCACCTACTTCAGTGTGGTGCTGCCGATCTCCATCCCGTCCTTCGTGGTGGTGCTGATCTGGCAGTTCACGAGCGCGTGGAACGACTTCCTCTTCGCGTTGTTCTTCAGCTCGTCCAGCAACGGCCCGGTCACCCTGGCGTTGAACAACTTGGCGCGCGCCTCCATCCTGGCGGACTACGGTGCGTCCATGGCTGGCGCGGTCATCACCTCTCTGCCGACGTTGATTGTCTACATCCTGTTGGGCAAGTACTTCGTGGGTGGTCTGATGTCCGGTTCGGTGAAGGGCTAGCCCCTCCCCCGCCGGTCTTTGAGCGGCCGACGTTCCTCCTGCTCGCTGCGAGGGACGTCGGCCGCTTCGTTTGCCCGCGCCCCGGTGGCGGACGAAAGAGCGCGGCACGGCTGGGCGGCGCGGGGCGTGCGGGCGTCAGGTACGCGGCGAGGTCGCGGGGGCGGCGGGCGGCCGACGTCGGCCACGAAAAGGCCGCCCCACCGGGCGTAAAACCCGGCGGGGCGGCTGACAAACGGGCGGCTAGGCGAAGACCACGGTGCGGTTGCCGTTGAGCAGCACGCGGGACTCGCAGTGCCACTTCACGGCCTGGGCCAGCACCCGGCGCTCGACGTCCTGGCCGATGGAAACGAGCTCGGCCACAGAGTCGGCGTGGGTCACGCGGGCGACGTCCTGCTCGATGATCGGGCCCTCGTCGAGGTCGGCGGTGACGTAGTGGGCGGTGGCGCCGATGATCTTCACGCCCCGGTCGTGGGCCTGCGCGTAGGGGCGGGCGCCCTTGAAGGACGGCAGGAAGGAGTGGTGGATGTTGATGACGTTGCCGGCCAGCTCCTCGCAGACGCGGTCGGACAGCACCTGCATGTAGCGGGCCAGCACCACCAGCTGCGCGTCCAGTTCCTTCACCAGGGCAAGCAGCTGGTCCTCGGCGGCGGCCTTCGTCTCCTTGCTCACCGGGATGTGGTGGAAGGGCACGCCGTAGAACTCGGCGATCGGGGCCAGGTCGGTGTGGTTGCCGATCACCGCCACCGGGTCGATGTCCAGGCCCTGCGAGCGGTGCCGGAACAACAGGTCGGTCAGGCAGTGCCCCTCCTTGGACACCATGAGGATCGTACGAACCGGCTGGCCCTGGGCCACCAGCTTGTAGTCCATGCCGAAGCGCTCCACCAGGCCCAGCATGCCGGCGTCAATGGCCTCCCGGGAGGTGTTCTCGATCTCCACGCGCATGAAGAAACGGCCCGTGTCCGGGTCGCCGAACTGCTGCGACTGCACGATGTTGCCGCCGTAGCCGGCGATCAGGCCCGTGACGGCGTGAACGATGCCGGGGCCATCGGGGCAAGAGAGCGTGAGAACAAGGGTGGGGTGGGAAACGGTCATGGCAAAAGCCTATCCTCGCCCGGGCAGGCAAGGACACCGTGCCCCGCCATCTGGAAAGATATTCCCCATGGACATGCAGACAGCTCCCCTCACCGTCAGCGACGCCGGCGAGGTGCTCACCCTCCGCCGGGCAGCCTACGTCTCCCAAGCCCAGCACACCGGGGACCCCTACATCCCCGAGCTCATGGAGAGCCTGGCCGACGTCCAGGCGGACTTCACCCGCCCCGGCGTGGTGGTGATCGGCGCCCGCGACGCCGGCCGACTCATTGGCACCATCAAGGTGGAGGTCGACGGCGCGCGCGCCACCCTGTCTCGCTTCGCCGTCGCGCCGGACCGGCGCGGCGAGGGCATCGGGCAGCAGCTGCTGCTCTCGATTGTCCCCCACGTCTCCTCCGGCGTCTCCGAGGTTGCCATCGAGACCGGCAGCGGCGCCGTGGCCGCCGGCGAGCTGGTCAGCGACCGGGGCAGCCTGGGCAGCCTGGCCCGCGCGTTCATCGCCCGCATCCAGCCCCACCTGGAGGCGGGCTCCGAGAAGACTGACTGACGGCGTTTCGCTGTAGCGGCTGGGCGGCCTTCGCGTTGGCGGGGGCCGCCCAGCCGCTCTTTTGCGCCCGCGCACACGGGCAGGGGCGGGGCAAGACCTTGCGGCCTTGCCCCGCCCCTTCGGGTCGGAACGCTGCAGCTGTTACTTCAGCAGCAGACGCACCTGGTTGTGCACCCGGGCGCTCACCGAGCGCTCCAGGCCCAGGATGGTGACGGAGACGTTCTTGTTCTTCAGGGTCTCCGCGGTCTCCTTGGGCAGCTCGGTGGCATTGGTCAGGAGCAGCACCGCATTGCGGTTGCCCGCCAGACCGCCGGCCGTGAGGGCATCCCACGGGCTGGTGCCGTTGACCAGCAGCACGTGCTCAGCCTTCGGGTTGACCGCCGAGGCCAGCTTGGCCGCCGTGTCGGCGCGGTTGGCGCCCACCACCGGGACCGCGCGCACGCCCGCGTTGGCGAGGGAGTTGGAGGCCTTGCCGCCAACACCGTAGACCTTGAGCGTGGCCGCCTCGATCCGCAGGAAGTCTGCCGAGGACTTCGGCAGTGCCTTGCCGTTGGAGAGAAGCAGCAGGTTGTGCGTCGAGGCGGCGGCCGCACCGGCGGCCAGGCCGTCGGCGAAGTCCGTGCCGTCCGCGACCAGGACGGAGGTGACGGCGTGGCCGCGCACCATCAGTTCGGTCTGGGCGGTACGGGCCACGTTGCGGGCCGTCTCGAAGCGGTCAGCACCGGCGATGCGCGTCACGCGAATGCCCTCTGCCTCCAGCTGGCTAACCACGCGGCGGGAGACAGAAGCCTCGCCACCCAGCACGTAGGCGTTGCGGGTGCCGGCCTGAACCAGGCCGTCCTTGACGGCCTTGGGCAGGCTGGCCTTGCCGGTCAGCAGCAGCGGGGCCTCCAGGGCGCCCGCCAGCGAACCGGCGGCCAGGGCGTCGGCGTAGACCTCGCCGGAGACGAGGACCACGGTCTCGGCCTTGTCGCCGCTGGCCTTGAGCACCTCGACCGCCGTCTGATATCGGTCCATGCCGCCCAGGCGCGTCACGGTCGGCTTACCGGACGGCTGGCTGGGCGTCTCGGACGGCTGCTGCGTCGGAGTGCTCGACTGAGACGGCTGCTGCGTCGGAGTACTGGACTGAGACGGCTGCTGCGTCGGAGTACTGGACTGAGACGGCTGCTGCGTCGGAGTACTGGACTGAGACGGCTGCTGCGTCGGAGTACTCGACTGAGACGGCTGCTGCGTCGGAGTACTGGACTGAGACGGCTGCTGCGTCGGAGTACTGGACTGAGACGGCTGTTGCGTCGGAGTACTGGACTGAGACGGCTGTTGCGTCGGAGTACTCGACTGAGACGGCTGCTGCGTCGGCGGCGGGGGAACCGCGCCCTCGTACTTCTTCGCGGTGAACTCGGCACCCGTGGTCCACGGACCGGTCCAGGCGTTGAACGCCACGATCATGACGTACTTGGCCTGCGCGCCACCCATGTCCACGGTCTGCACCGCAGTGCCCGGGGCGAGCTGACCGGCCTTCACGAAGGAGAAGTCGTCGTCCGCGTCACCGGTGGTGGAAACGAACACCGCGTAGTCCTTCACGGCACCGTTGTTGCCGTTGGGACGCTGCTGCCAAGTGAACTCGGCCAGGCTGACGGGAGCGTCGGACACCTTGATCTTCACCCAGTGCGGGTGCTCGGTGGTGCCAGCGCCCCACGGCGTGTGCCAGAAGGTGGCCGGGTCGCCGTCCAGCAGGAAGCGGACCGGACCCTCGCGGCCGGTCTGCGGCTGCTGGGAGTCAGCGGTGGCGGTCATGCCGGACTGCGCCAGGGCCTGCTTGGTGGCCGGGCACGCGGCGTCGGTGAAGTTCAGCGCCAGCGAAGTCTGGGCACCGGCGGAAAGCTTGAAGCCGTGCTTGGCCTCCAGGGTCACCGTGACAGGGCCGTTGGCCGGGTAGTAGCCCGGCTCCACCGCGCTGCCGGCCACCTTGTAGGTCAGGCCGGCGACCTCGGGCAGCAGGTAACCATCGGCGCCGTGACCGCACAGGTCGATCGGCTCGACCGGCTCGGGGGTCACCGCCACGCAGTTGGTCAGCGGGAAGGTGAACTCCCAAGACGCGGTGCCGATCAGCTCGTAACCGGCGGTCGCCACGGCGGTAACGGTCTTGTTGAAGCCGTTGGTGGCAACCGTGCCGGTGACCTTGGTGCCGTCGATGCGGTACTCCACACCGGTGACCTCCGGGATGGTGATCGAGTCGGAGTCGGTACCACACAGGTCGGTCTTGGTCGGGGCGAGCGCGCGCACCTCCTGCAGGGCCGGGGTGTCAGAGATCTCGTTGGAGACGGTCACTGTCGTGTTGGCGGTGGCCAGCACCTGACCGCTGACGTTGTCGACCAGATCCACGCGGATCGCCTTCGCGCCCGCCGTGGTGTAGACGTGACGGTAGCTGTCACCGGTGATGGTCTCCACCATGCCGTCGCCCCAGTCCACGCGGATGGCGGCAACCGTGCCGGCAGCCAGCTGCGGGATCGTCTTACCGACGGTCAGGCGCACAGCCTCCTGGCGCTTCGGGTCGGTCTTGGACGGGGTGGCGGTGACGGCGAACGCACCCACGGCCGGGGCGTCGTTCTGGGTGAACGCGATAGCACCGGTGGTGTTACCGACGGCGCGCAGCACCACGTTGTCCGGGCCGTGGCCGGTCTCCTTGGCGGTGACGGCCACAGCGATCTCGTTCTTGCCCTTCATGTTCAAGAAACCGGACGGAATCGTGAACGAGGTCTGCGGGCCGATGTCGCCCACGTAGACGCCCGTGTTCCAGCCGTTGACGAACAGGAGCACCTGGGACTTGTCGTTGCGGTTCATGCCCTGGAAGCGGCGCGACTGCACCTCGAGGCGGAAGGCAACGTCCTGGCCGGCCGGAACGTCGAGGTCGAAGCTGGAGCGGTACCAGGCAACACCCGGCTTGCTCGCGTTCATCGTTGCGGCGGGCTTCCAGTCGCTGGTCGGGTAACCGGGCAGGTACCAACCGGCGCGCTCACCGTACAGACCACCAACGTTGTACAGGCCGCGGGCCACGTCAACCGGGACGGTGTGCTGGGCGCCCTGGATCTTCCAGGTCACCGCAGAGGAGGTGCCGTTGGAGACGGCGACGTCGGCAAGACCACGGCTCTGGCGGGACAGGCCGTCGTCAGACCAGTCCAGGTTCTGGCCCATGTTGTGGACCAGGATGGAGATGGTGGCCTCCTCGCCGGCGGTGACCGCACCGTCCGGGATGCGCACCTGGCGGTCGCGGCCGTCGGCGTTCACCGAACCGGCGTACTGGCCGTTGACCCACACCAGGGCGAAGGCCGGGGCGCGGCCGTGGCCGGGCTGGCCGGTGGAGCCGTTGGCGTTCACCGTGATCGTGCCGGTGGCGTTGTTGGGGGTGTACTTACCCCGGTACCAGACGTCACCCTCGAACTGGTGGTAGGCGTTGGAGCTCATCACCTTGCGGGAGTTGGCGCCGGGGGTCTGCCAGCGGTTGACGGTGGTCGTCTTGTCCACCGCGCGCCAGGAGGCGTCGTCGAAGTCCGCAGCGGCCTCCGGGGTCTCCTCAGCCTTCACCCACTGCAGCGTGGGGGCGGTGAACTCCACCGGGGCGGCGGCGCGGCCGGTGGCCACTCCGTTCGCCACCTGCAGCGGCTCGCCGTTCCAGGTCGCTGCGGTAACGCCCTGGGGAAGCACCACGTGCATGTCCTGGGCCTTGTCCGCCGAACCCCAGATGGCGGCGTTCGCGCCGTCGAACTTCACCGAGCGGGCTAGGTAGGCACCCTCCAGGTAGATCGGCTTGTTGGTGGTGCCGGAGACACCGTGCAGCAGCCAGGCGTCGGCGGCGGTCTCGCGGTCAATGACGCGGATGACCAGCGGCTTGCCGTTGGCGGCGGTCACCTTGAACTCCTGCGGCGCGGTGCCGTGGTTGAAATTCAGGCGCAGCTCCTTGCGGGTGGCGTTCCAGTCCTTGTCCACGGTGCCGGACACGGTCGGCTCGGCGTCGTATGCGAGCACCACCTCACCGGCCTGCCCGTCCTTGCCCACCAGCACCAGCAGCTGCTGGTCGCCCATGTCCTGGTTCACGAACAGCTGGGAGGTGGAGTAGTAGAGCTTGTGCTCGCCCAGCTTCAAGTCAGCGGTCACGAGCACGGCGTCGCGTCCGTTCAGGGTGAGGAAGGTGCCGGCCTTCTGCGGGATGCGGTCCCACGCGATCGCGTCAGCGGGAGTCGGCGCCGGCGCGGACGGCTCGCCCTCGTAGACGCGCAGGGCGTCCACGGAGACGTAGTGGTCAGACGAACCGGCGAAGCGCTCACCGGTCACCACAACCTTGAGCTTGTGCTCCTTGTTCTCCAGGTCCTTCTTGGAGAAGACCACCTGCTGGGCCGAGGCCTCGGTGGTGACCTCCTCTTCCGTGCGGCCCACCTTGACCTCGTCAATGAACACGTCGGCGTAACCGTGGTTCACGGAGAACGGCGCGATGATCTCGATACCCGTTCCGGTGAAGGTGAACTCGTAGTAGGCGCCGACGGTCTTGGAGAAGTGCTCGTCCTTGTCGATGTCGCCCTGAGTCCAGGTCAGGTTGTTCGCGTGCTCCCAGTTGTTCGAGTAGGTGATGCGGTTACTGTTGTCGTTGATGGTCTCCTTGACCGTCTGCGTCGGGGCGGGGGCGTCGGCGCCGAACACGCGGAAGGAGGCCAGGTTGACCGGGGCCGTGCCGGTGGAGCGCACCACCACGGTGTGGGTCCCGGAGGCGCCGAAGGACTTCCTCACCGTCACCGGCTCGGCGTTCTGCAGCGTCGGGACGTTCGTGTTGAGGTTGCCTGCGGCCACGCTGTCGATGGTGACGGTGGCGGAGCCGCCGCCGACCGCCGGGTTGGCCGTGACCTCGATGCCGGAACCGGTGAACTGCAGGGTCGCGGTGGCGCCGTTCGAGGAGAGCACCTTGACCCCGCCGGCGGCATCGGTGACGGTGCCGGTGTAAGCGACCCTAGAGTCGTTGGCCGGGATCACGGTGCCGGTGTCCTGCGCCTGGCCGGCGGACAGGTGCAGCTTGGTGGTGAAGCTGGTGGTCTGCTCGGTGTTGGCCTGTGCGTGGCGGAAGGCCAGCAGGTGGGTGCCCTCACCGGTGGCGGACGAGCTCTTGTCGGTCGCGACGCGCTCGTAGGCCTTGACGGACCGGCCGCTCTCAACTGCCACGCGCGGGGCCGTGACCGGGTCCATGGAGGCGTACTGCGGCACGGCGTTCTGCCAGTAGCCCAGCTCTTTCTGGACGCCCAGCTTCGGGGTGATGATGCGGTCCTCGTTCAGGGCGGCGCCGTAGTCGTAGGAGGTGAAGCCGGAGGACGGCGAGCCGGTCCAGCCCCAGTTGGTGCCACCGATGATCATGTAGTAGTTGAACGCGGTCACGCCGTTACCGAGGTTGACCACACCGTACTCGCGGGTGAAGCCCCCGTCGGTGTAGACGGCACACTGGTCGGTGTTGAAGGCCGCGCCCCACGGGGTGAAGGCACCACCCTGGGCCTCGGTGATGAACATCGGACTGTTGGGGGCCATGCGGCGGAAGTCGTTCTCCCGATCCGCGAAGCCACCGCGCGGGTTACCACAGTTGAAGCCAGCGGGGTACCAGTCGAAGGCGTAGAAGTCCGTGCCGTAGTTGGCGACGTCGGCGAACCGGCCACCCATGCCCCAGTCGTTGTGGAACACCGGGACAGTGATGCCGTCGGACTTGATGAAGCGGGTCAGCTCGCGCAGGAAGTTACCGCGCCAGGCAACGTCGGAGTACAGCTCGTTCTCCGCCTGGTAGAGGATGATCGAGCCTCCACCGTCGGTGATCTGGTGGCGCTTGGCGATCTTGTTGAACTCGCCCAGCCATTCCTTGGCCTTGTCCAGGTTCTCCACCGAACGCAGCGAGGACTGCGTGTAGTTGGACATGTAGGCCGGCAGACCACCCATGGAGATCTCGGCGTTGACGTACGGGCCAGGACGCACGATGACGTACAGGCCCTCCTCCTCCGCGATGGTGAGGAGCTTGTCGATGTCCTTGATACCGGTGAAGTCGTAGGGGCCGTTCTCCTCGGACTGGTGCAGGCCGTGGAAGAAGTACAGCGAGACGGCGTTGAATCCGGAAGCACGCAGCTTCTGGAACACGTCACGCCAGTGCTCCGGCGACGGCAGACGCCAGTGGTGGAGTTCGCCGGACCAGACGTGCAGGCGCTCGCCGTCCACGTAGAAGGACTGCTTGTCCCACGTGACCCGGTGGCTCTTGCCGTCGTTGCCCGGGAACGTGATCTTGTCCCCAGCCTGGGAATCTGCGGTTTCCGGCACCTCCGCCGCCGGCATCGGCACGGCGGCCTGCGCAACCGAGGCCATGCCAGACACCAACAGCGATGATGCTGCCACTGCCGCAAATGTCTTCCGCCAGGACAACCTGGCTGGTGGCACACTGTGCCCTGTTACAGATCGCTTCATTGCAACCCTCTCTTTGCCCGCTTCACTGCGCGCTGCGATTACACGATTCCGCCCAGACAAAAGTGAGCGGGTGTGACTCGACTAATGATAGCCGGATCACACCCGCTCACACCAAGGGAGTTCTTGGTGATATGCCTCAAGGCATCACTTCACCAGGGCCTCCAGTGCGCGCTGCACGGACTGGGTGACCGAGGCGGTACCGCCAGCGATCACAACCTTGGCTCCGTCCACCGAGCCGATGTAGGCGGAGGTGGACTTCGGCAGGGCGCTGCGCAGGGTCAGCACCAGCACGCCGTCCTTCTGCGCGACGTAGGCGCCGGCAGCCAGGGAGTCGGCGTAGACGGCTCCGGAAGCCACACCGATGAGCTTGGCGTTCGCACCGAACATCTGCGCCACCTTGGTGGCGGTCTCGTAACGGTCTCCGCCGATGACCTGCTGGAACACCGGGCCCACCACGGTGGAACGCTTGACCGCGGTAGCGGCCTTGCCACCGACGGCAACGACCTCAGCGGAGGAGTTGCTCAGGTAGGTCACCGTGGCCTTGGGCAGGGTGGCACCGTCGGTGAGCAGCAGGGCACCACCGTTGCGGAACGCGACCGCACCCACCGCCAGGGCGTCGGCGAACTCGTTGCCGTCCACCAGGAACAGCTTGTCCAGGCCGCCCTTCAGCTCGCTGATGTGGCCGGTGACGGCCGCAGCGGTGTCGAAGCGGGAGGAACCGGCCAGGCGCAGGGTGTCGATGCCAGCGGCCTTCAGCTCGGCGACCACGGAGGGCTTGACCGAGTTGACGCCACCGACGACCACGACGCGCTTGACACCGTTGGCCTTGAGCTCGGCGAGAACCGCCGGGTCCAGCTTGCCCGGGTTGGTCAGCAGGACCGGGGCGTTCAGGGCGTCCGCCAGCGGGGTGGCGGCCAGGCCGTCGGCGAAGCCGAGGGCGGAGGCCAGCACCACGTCGGTGGACTCGAACTCGCCGGCCTTGTACATCTCCAGCGCGGTCGAGACGCGGTCGGCGCCGGCGATGCGCTCGACGTTGCCGGGAACGCTCGGAGTAGACGGCGCCGGGGTCGAGGACGGAGCCGGGGTCGCAGACGGCGCCGGGGTCGAGGACGGAGCCGGGGTCGAGGACGGCGCCGGAGTCGAGGACGGAGCCGGGTTAGTCGGCGCCGGGGTCGCAGACGGAGCCGGGGTCGCGGTCGGCTCGGTCGCCTTCTCCACACCGCCCAGGCGCAGCTCGCCGAGGGTGGTGAACTGGTCGTTGTTCCAGGAGTTGGTGGCCAGGACGCGCACGTAGCGGGCGGCAACCTTCGGGAACGTGGTGCAGTTCTGCGCCGTGGAGACACACTGGAAGATGTTCTCGCCAGCGTTGTTCGGGCCCTGCAGGGAGACGTGGTCAACCCAGTCACGCCCGTTGGTGGACACCTGGAACTTGAAGTCCTTGATCCGGCCGTTGGCGTTGCCCGCGCGAGCGCGCAGCGACACACCGGTCAGGTCGTAGGTCTTGCCCAGGTCCAGGGCGATCCAGTGCGGGTGGCCGGGGACGTTGCCGCCGCTCCAGCGGGAGTGCCAGAAGGTGGCGGCGTTGCCGTCAACGGCGTAGCGGGCCAGGGCGACCTCGGAGGCGCTGTTCTCCTCAGAGTCAGCGGTGATCGCGGACGCAGGCAGCTTGGTCAGGTCGATCGGGTTCTCCAGCGGGAGGCGGTCGGAGATGACCTTCAGCGGGGCGCTCGCGGTGCACTTGGCGCCGGTGGAGTCCACCTGCTCCAGGGTGATGGTGTGGTTACCGCCGTAGGTGTTCAGCTCGATCGGGAAGGTGCGGCTCAGGTCGCCATCCTCGTTGGTCATCAGCTTGCCGATGACCTTGTCGCCGATCTTGACGGTGACCAGGGAATCGCTCATGAAGCCACTGGCGGTAACGCGCGGCCAAGCGTCCGGCTTGACCTCGGTAGCGTCGAGCTCCATCACCACTTCGGCACCACAGCGCACGATCGGGGCCTTGACGACCGGGACCTGCACGTCTGCGGCAACCTTCACGGCGGACTGGACGGTGGAGCCGTCGGAGCCCTTGATGGTGACCAGGTAGGTGCCCGCAGTGGCGTAGGTGTGCTCGGCGGACAGCTCGTAGAGGCCGGAACCAAAGGTGACGTTACGCGGCATCTTGGTGGTGACCGTGGCGGCCACCTCCGGGGTGTTGTCGCCGAAGTTGATCGTGTAGGTCAGCTTGCCGTTCACGGCGGCGACGGTGGCGCCGCCGGGGTCAGAGGAGTTGGCCTTGCGGATGCCGTTGTTGTCCAGCACGGTGCCGGGGGCGGCAACCACACCGACGGTGAGGGTGCGGCCCTCGCCGGGCTTGGCGACGGTCGGCACACCGGCGGCGGAGTACTGCCACGCGGCCTTGGGGCCGTCGTAGTAGTTCTGGTCGCCGTAGGTCAGGCGCTGCATGTGCGCGGCCATGCGGGCGCGGAAGCCGGGCAGGTCACGCTTGGCCTGCGGGGTCCAGCCGATCTCGGCGTGGGAGGTAGCGCGCGGCATGAGCATGAACTCGACGTTGCGGCCGCCGCGGAAGGTCTCGGACCACATCGGGCCCTCCACGCCGATAACACCGGCCTCGCCCACGCCCGGGACGGTCACGGCCGGGTCCCAGTTGTAGTACTTGTCGAAGTCACCGGTGCCGGACCAGGTCAGGCCGATCGGGGTCTCCGGGGTGTACTTCATGTCCAGGTAGGCGGCGTTGGACTTGGAGACGACCACCTTGGCACCGGCCTGCACGGCCTTGGTGGTGTGGGTGGTGGAGCCGTACCAGTACTGCACGACGTCGCCGTCACCCAGGTCGGCCTCGGCGATCTCGTTCCAACCCATGGCCTTCTTGCCGGTGGACTTGACGATGTTGACGATGCGCAGAACCGTGGCGGCGTAGACGGGGTGACCGAAACGCTGGGCCATCTTGTGCGGCTCGTCACCGCCCATGTGCATGATCGGCCCGTCGGTCATGGCGGCGAGCTGCGTGAAGACGTGGGTGAGGAAGCGCCAGGTGTGCTCGCTGTTCGGGTCCAGGTAGGAGTTACCGACGTCCCCGGTGCTGTGCTGGGCGTCGGTCACGGTCCCGCCACCGTTGAAGGACGAGCCCTCGGTGTTCAGCTGCGGGATGGCGTGCAGGGCGGCCTGCATGTGACCGGGGGCGTCGATCTCGGGAACGATGGTGATGCCGCGGTCCTTGGCGTACTTGACCAGGTCGCGGTACTCGGCCTGGGTGTAGAAGCCGGTGCGGCCGATCTCGTCCTGGTAGTTGATGATGCTGCCGTTGTCGAAGCGGTGGCCGGCCATGGCGGTGCGGCCGGAGACCTTGGTCAGCAGGGTGTAGTCGATGGTGTCGCCCTCGACGCGGCCCTCGTTGGTGATCTCGATGCGCCAGCCCTGGTCGTCGGCCAGGTGCAGGTGCAGGTAGCTCATCTTCACGTCGGCCATGGAGTCGATGACCTTCTTGACCTCAGCGGGGGTCACGAAGGAGCGCGCCGGGTCCAGCATCGCGGAGCGGTAGGCGAAGCGCGGGGCGTCGGTGATGGTCACGGCCGGGGCAACCCAGTCGGTGTAGACCAGGGTGCGGGAGTAGACCGCGGCCGGGAAGAGCTGCTTGAGGGTACGGGTGCCGTTCCACAGGCCGTGGCGGTTGCGGGCCTCGATGGTCACGCCGGCCTTGGCGACGGTCAGGCCGTAGGCCTCGTCGCCGGTCAGCCCGCCGGTGTTGGCGTCGGCCGCCACCTTCAGGGTGATGTGGCCGGTGCCGGTGGCGGAGTCCGCCACCTCGAGGTCGGCGCCGGTGGAGGCGCGCAGCTCGGCGGCCAGCAGGTCGGCGACCTCACGGGCCTTCTCGCCCTGGGCGACGATCTTGGTGTCGTGGGAAAGGGCGAATCCTTCGCCCTCGCCCCACGCGACGTTCACGGGCAGCGGGATGAGGGCGGGCTTGTCGATGCCCGGCACCACGGGGGCGGGCTCGGGGCCGTCCCACACCTCGAACTCAAACAGGCTCATGCCGTACTTGATTCCTCCGAAGGGCACGCGGCCCATACCCTGCATGCGCACGTACTTCCACGTCTGGCTGGCGACGTCCGTCTTGAAGGTGATCTTCTGGGGCGTGTCGTTCGCAACCGTCGTGGTCGGGCAGTCTGCCTGCAGCGTGTCGGTGGCGTGGGTCCAGGCCGTCCCGTCGTTGGAGACGTCGATGCGGAAGGTGGGAGAGCAGGCGCGCTCCCAGTAGATGTTGACGTGGTCAACGCGCGTCGGGTTGGCCAGCTGAGCCTGGATCCAGGCATTGTCGGCGGCGTTGGAGGACCAGCGGGTGGTCTTGTCTCCATCGGCGCCCATGGCAACGGTCCAGCGACCGTCACTGACCTCGGTTCCAGATGCCGTGATCGTGCCCCCGTTGGCGGGGAGGGCTAGGTTCTTCGCTTCCGCGGCCAGGGCGGTGCCCCCCACAAAAGCGCTTGTGATTCCTGTTAAGGCGAGCGAAAGAGCCGCGAGGGCTGCTATCCGCGACCGTCGGCTTGTATGCGTCATTGCTTACCAATTCTCCAGTCGTGAGTGACGCCGGCGTTGGCGAAACACTGTCGAGTATTGTCGCACTGCCCCGTCTATCGGTCTACTCCCGGCCCGGAAATGGACGACGTTTCTCCCGCCTAGTGCATCAGGAAACGAATTGCGGCGTGGCCTATTTCACAGACAAATACGGGTGGGGTGCGGGCCTTTTGGCCCGCACCCCACCCGTGGGTTGGTTATTCAGCCTCAGATCAGGCCGAGAGCCCGAACGGCCTCGCGCTCCTCGGCCAGCTCGGCCACGGAGGCGTCGATGCGGGCGCGGGAGAACTCGTCGATCTCCAGGCCCTGGACGATCTCCCACTCGCCGTTCTTGGAGACGACGGGGAAGGAGGAGACCAGGCCCTCGGGCACGCCGTAGGAGCCGTCGGAGACGATCGCGGCGGAGGTCCAGGAGCCGGTGTTGCCCAGCACCCAGTCGTGCACGTGGTCGATGGCGGCGGAGGCGGCGGAGGCGGCGGAGGAGGCGCCACGGGCCTCGATGATGGCGGCGCCGCGCTTGGCGACGGTCGGGATGAAGTCGTCCTCCACCCAGGCGCGGTCGGCCAGCAGGTCGGAGACCAGCTCACCCTTGATGGTGGTCTTGGTGATGTCCGGGTACTGGGTGGCGGAGTGGTTACCCCAGATGGTGACCTTGTCGATGTCCGCGACGGAGGCGCCGGTCTTGGCGGCCAGCTGGGACAGCGCGCGGTTGTGGTCCAGGCGGGTCATCGCGGTGAAGCGGGAGGCCGGCACGTCGGGGGCGTGGGAGGCCGCGATGAGGGCGTTGGTGTTGGCCGGGTTGCCGACCACCAGCACGCGGATGTCGTCGGCGGCGTGGTCGTTGATGGCCTTGCCCTGCGGGCCGAAGATGCCACCGTTGGCCTCGAGCAGGTCGCCGCGCTCCATGCCCTTGGTGCGGGGGCGGGCGCCCACCAGCAGGCCGATGTTGGCGCCGTCGAAGGCCACGTTGGCGTCGTCGGTGATGTCGATGCCGTCCAGCAGCGGGAAGGCGGCGTCGAAGAGCTCCATGGCGGTGCCCTCGGCGGCCTTCAGCGCGGGGGTGATCTCCAGCAGGCGCAGGCGAACCGGGGTGTCCGGGCCCAGCAGCGCGCCGGAGGCGATGCGGAACAGCAGCGCGTAACCGATCTGGCCAGCTGCGCCAGTGACGGTGACGTTAACGGGCTTGCGAGCCTCTGCCATGTTGGCAACTCCTTCGATGAGGTTTTCCCGGCTCCACTGCCGGGCCACAACATAGCCTAAAGCCTTTGCCCGGCCAGATCAGGGACCAATTGCCCCGGCTTTTCTTTACAGGACGCCGGTGGAGGCGCTCAGGCTGGAGAGCACCCAGATGGACAGGGCGGCCCCGAACAGCACGATGGCGTCCAGCCAGGGGCGCTGGCGCGCCGAGAGCCACGGCGAGTGGCCGGGGGCCAGGCGGGCCACAGCCACCCCGACCAGGATCACGGCCAGCAGCCGCAGCGCCGCCAGGGCGCCGGAGAGCAGGGCGGCCGCGGCCACGCACGCCACGCCCACCACCAGGCCGAGGGCCAGGGGGCCCGCCAGCGCCGGTGGCTTGCGTTCGTGCGCGCCGCGGCCTGCCATGTCAGTGCGCGAAGTGGCGGGTGCCGGTCAGGTAGAGCGTGATGCCGGCGGCGCGGGCCGCGTCGATCACTTCCTCGTCGCGCACGGAGCCGCCGGGCTGCACCACGGCGGTGACGCCGGCGTCGATGAGGATCTGCAGGCCGTCGGCGAAGGGGAAGAAGGCGTCGGAGGCGGCCACGGCGCCGCGCGCCCGCTCCGGGGCGGCCGCGTCGGCCTGGCCGCGCGCGCCCCCCACGCCGGCCTCCGCGGCGGCGTCCCCGGTGGTGCGGGCCCCCAGGGTGTTGGCGCGCTCCACCGCCAGGCGGCAGGAGTCCACGCGGTTGACCTGGCCCATGCCGATCCCGACGGTGGCACCGTCCTTGGCCAGCAGGATCGCGTTGGAGCGCACCGCGCGCACGGAGCGCCACGCGAACTCCAGGTCCGCCAGCGTGGCCGCGTCGGCGGCCTCGCCTGCGGCCAGGGTCCAGTTGGCGGGCGCGTCGCCCTCGGCGTCGATCACGTCCACGGCCTGGGCTAGCAGGCCACCGGAGATCGGCTTGACCTCCACGCCGCCGCGCACCGGGTTGCCCACCTCGAGCAGGCGCAGGTTCTTCTTGGCGGACAGCACCTCCAGGGCGGCGGGCTCGAAGCCGGGGGCGGCGATCACCTCGGTGAACACGCCCACCACCTGCTGCGCCATCTGGGCGGTGACCACCCGGTTGGTGGCGATAACGCCGCCGAACGCGGAGACCGGGTCGCAGGCGTGGGCCTTGACGTAGGCCTCCTCGATGGTCTCCCCCACGGCCAGGCCGCACGGGTTGGCGTGCTTGATGATCGCCACGCAGGGGCGCTCGTGGTCGTAGGCGGCCCGCACCGCGGCGTCGGTGTCGGTGTAGTTGTTGAAGCTCATCTCCTTGCCCTGGAGCTGCTTGGCACCGGCCACGCCGACCCCTGCGGTGCCGTCCTCGTCGACGATCACCCACGCGGCCTGGTGCGGGTTCTCGCCGTAGCGCAGAGCGCGGGCCTCTCCCCCGTCCTCGGTGATGACGCGAACCAGCTCCTCCAGCTCGCCGGCCGCCTCGGCAGCGTCGTCCACGCCCTCGCCTAGCTCCTCCTCCAGCTGCTGGGCCAGGTAGGCGGAGACGGCGGCGTCGTAAGTAGCGGTGTGGGTGAAGGCCTCCAGGGCCAGCTCGCGTCGCTGCAGGAAGGTGAAGCCCTCGCCGGCGGCGGCAGCGGCCACCTCCTCGTAGCGGGCCGGGTCCACCACGATCGCCACGGACGGGTGGTTCTTGGCGGCGGCGCGCACCATGGTGGGCCCGCCGATGTCGATCTGCTCCACGCAGGCGTCGTAGCCGGCGCCGCTGGCCACGGTCTGGGTGAAGGGGTAGAGGTTTACCACCACCAGGTCGAAGGCCGCGATGCCGAGGTCGGCGAGCTGGGTGACGTGGTCGTCCTTGCGGCGGTCGGCCAGGATGCCGGCGTGGACGGCCGGGTGCAGGGTCTTGACGCGGCCCTCCAGGCACTCGGGGAAGCCGGTGACCTGCTCCACGGGCGTGACGGGAACGCCGGCGCCGGCCAGCGTGGCGGCGGTGGAGCCGGTGGAGACGATCTCCACCCCGGCGGCGGCCAGCGCCTGGCCCAGCTCTACCAGGCCGGTCTTGTCGTAGACGGAGATGAGGGCGCGGCGCAGCGGCAGCACGTCCAGTTGGCGGGTGGGGGCAGTAACTTCCATGACTCTCCTTGCGTGTAGAGCCGGGCGCCCAGGCGGGCGACGCCCTTGCGGCAGTCTCTTGGCCACTCCCCGGTAGTGCCCTACCTGCGCCAGTTGTAGCCGCCGCCAGTCTACTAGCCGCACCCTGTTACGGCACCGCGCGGATTGGCCCGGCCGGGTGGACGACGCTGCCGCCCCGCGCCCGGCTCAGGCGGCCGTTGCGTGGCCGACCGGTTGGGCGACGCCGCCGCCCCGCGCCCGGCTAGTGCCGCTCGTGCGCGGCGGGCCAGGTGGACTCGTCCAGGCTCCCGCTGGCCGCGATGGCCGCCACGCAGCGCACCAGCTGGGCGCGCTCGGCCACCTTGATCCGTTCGGTGAGGCGGTCGACGTCGTCTCCGGGCAGCACCGGCACGGCCACCTGGGCCAGGATCCGGCCGGTGTCCACGCCCTCGTCCACCACGAACAGGGTGGCGCCGGCCAGCTTCACGCCGTAGGCAAGGGCGTCGGCCGGCCCGCTCACCCCGGGGAAGGCCGGCAGGAGCGAGTTGTGCGTGTTGAGGGTGGCCCCGCCGAAGCGGGCCAGGAATGCCCGCCCCAGCAGCTTGAGGAAGCCGACGCTCACCACCAGGTCCGGCTCCCATTCGGCCACCGCCTCGGTGAGGGCGGCGTCCCAGTCGGCGCGCTGCGGGTAGTCCCCCAGCCGCACCACGGCGGTGGGCACGCCGGCGGTCGCGGCGATCTCCAGGGCGCCCACTCCGGCTCGATCCGTGGCCAGGCCCACCACCTCCATGTTCGGGTCGGTGGCTGCGGCGGCGATCAGGTCGCGCGCGTTGGAGCCGCCGCCGGAGGCCAGCAGGGCGATGCGCAGCGGTCCGCCGGTGGGGCGCAGGTTGTTCGTCATTCCTTCTCCTGGCTAGGACGGGGGCGACCGGGGTTCTTGGGGCGGACCGGGCCGGAGGCCCGGCCGGGCGAGCGGAGGGGTGCGCGAGCGGCACTGACCTTACCCGGTGCGCCGGCCCGCCCGGTCCCCGCCGGCGCGGTGGGGCTACCCGGACGCCCGGGGGCGGGGGCGGCCCCGGCCTTGTCGGCCCCGGGAGCGGGGGCGGCCCCGGCCTTGTCGGCCGCAGGCATGCCGGCCCCGGCGCCCGTCTTGTCGGAACGCGACAGGTCCCGCGCCGCCTGCATGGCCACGGTGGCCGTCACCTTGCCGACCGAGCGGGCGTGCCCCATGGCCTTGGCCCCGACGTTGGCCGCCTCCCGGGCCGAGCCCACCAGGGCCAGCCGCACCAGCGGCCAAACCTGCGGGTGGGAGACGGCGTAGGCAGGCACGAACGCGAGCAGCAGGAAAACGGAGATGCCGGCAGCCTGCCCGGCCGGGACGGGACCGGCGGATGCGAAGACCGGGGCCGTCCCGAGGGCGCCCCGGGCCAGGACAAACAGGAGGCTAACACCGACGGTGGCCACCGCCGCGATGGCTGCACCGTGCAGCAGTTGCAGCACCAGCGCCCAGCCGCCGCTGCGCCAGGTAATGGGCTTGCGCCGCGCCATCCACCAGCCCAGCGCCGCGAGCAGCGCGCCGGGGGCGAGCAGCAGCGCCCAGCCCGGGCTCACCACCGGCACGCCCGAGAGGAAGGGCATGGCGGGCTGCACCGAGGGGATGAATCCCTCCAGTGAGTACAGGGAGGTCTGGTCCAGGCGGAAACCGGAGCCGAACAGCCAGGCCACGCCCCACAGGCCGAGGGTGGGCAGCCAGAACAGGAACACCGCGCCCACGGCCAGCCAGCCGACCGCGCCCAGCTGCACCTCGGCTCCCATGGCCCAGATGGAACGCCAACGCACCGCCGCGCTCACCACCATCACCAGGGTTCCCGCCGCCCAGAGGGCCGCCAGCACCGCGCTCGCGCCGGTCAGCAGGTGGGCCAGTTGCCGCAGCAGGCTGGCCCCCACCTGGCGGAGGCGGGCGGCGCCGTCCCGGCCGCCGGCGCGCGCAGCGGGCCGCGCCTGCCGGCGCTTGGCGCCGCGCTGGCGCAGGTTGTTTCGCAGCTCGCTGTCTCGCAGCAGGCAGAGCAGGGCCACCAGGGCGGCCACCGCCACGGCGCCCCGGATCGCCTGCAGGCGCGCGGCCATGCCCGCCGCCAGGGCCGTCAGGGTGGCGACGGACCCGATGTTCGCCGCCACCGCCGCGCCCAGCGTGGGCAGCGTTGCCACGTGCGCCCGCCTGATCGCCAGGTAGGCGATCGCCGCGAACAGCGCGGTCAGGCCCAGCGGGACCGGCAGGGTCAGCCCGTGCACGGTGGCGCCGAATCCGGCGGCCCACCAGCGTGTGCCCTCGTCCAGCGCGTCGGTCCAGTTCAGGGCCGCGAAGGCGCTTCGCTCACGCTGGCTGGCGAAGATGCCGATGGCGATCGCCACCACCAGCGCCCACGGCAGCACTGCGGCCTCTATGCCGGCCAGGATGGATCGGCTGATCGAGGCCGGCAGGTAGACGCGCTCGGTCTTTTTCCTGTCCGACGCCGCCTTGCGCGCCTTCTTCTTGCCGGCCACCGCGTGCAGCGGCGCGGCCCCGCCGCGCTCTGCGTCCGCGCCGGCCTCGGCGGCGGGCTCGCCCCCGCCTTCGTCGGGGGCGGTGGCGTCCTGACTCGCCTCGGGTTCCTGGGTGGACGTCTCCTCTACTACCGGCGCGGCATCCTGCTCTCCCACCCCGGCGCTGCCGAACTCCTCGGTCGCCTCGGGCAGCTCGGCTCGCTCGGGAAGCTCCGGCGCCTCGGCGGAGGCGGTGTCCTGCGCAGCTGCAGCGCCCTCGCCGACCGCCGCGCCCTCGTCGGCCGCCGCGTCCGGCTGCCCCGCCTGGGGCGCTCGCGCTGCGCCCGACCGGGCAGGCTCGTCGGCGGTGCCGGCGGCTTCCCGCCCGGTCCCGTCCCGACCGGCGCCTTCCTCAGCTTCGATCTGCTGGCCCTGCACACCTTCGGCCCGACCGCGTTCGGCCTGACCGCCTTCGTCCTCCCCGCGCTCGTTCGCTCCCGGCGCGGCGTCGCCCGCTTCGGCCCCGTCCCGCTCGCCGCTGCTCGGGCCGTCCTTCTCTAGGGGCTGCGCGCCCAGGGACGGCTCGCCGCAGGCCCCCATGGCCTCTAGCGCCTCCACGGGCAGGGCGCCCAGGACGGGGGTCTCCATCTCGTCGGCGCTGAGTTCCCGCTTCGGGTGGGCCGCCTGGTCCCGGTCGGTACCGGCGGGAACTGCGGGGTCTGAAGAACGCTGAGAGTCAGGCACGTTATCCATGGTGCCGCATGACCCGGCCCGCCCGTCCCCTCCACGCCGAGGAGCGGGCACAAAGGTAGCGGGTGGGGTGGCTGAAATCAGCCGCCCCACCCGCGTTCGGCCCCCGCGAGGACCCGCCCGCCACTACAGCCCGAGCGCCTGGCGGGCCAGCAGGGCGGTCTGGGAGGGGGTGCGCCCCACCTGCACGCCCACGGCCTCCAGGGCCACCTTCTTGGCCTCCGCAGTGCCGGACGAGCCGGTCACGATCGCCCCCGCGTGCCCCATCGTCTTGCCCTCCGGGGCGGTGAAGCCCGCAACGTAGGCCACCACGGGCTTGGTGACGTGCTCGGCGATGTAGGCCGCGGCCCGCTCCTCCGCGTCGCCACCGATCTCACCGATCATCACGATCGCGTCCGTGTCCGGGTCCGCCTGGAACGCCGCCAGCGCGTCGATGTGCGTGGTGCCCACCACCGGGTCGCCGCCGATGCCGATGCAGGTGGTGAAGCCGATGTCGCGCAGCTCGTGCATGAGCTGGTAGGTCAGGGTGCCGGACTTGGACACCAGGCCCAGCCGCCCCGGCCCGGTGATGTCGGGCGGGGTGATGCCCACGTTGGACTGGCCGGGGCTGATGATGCCCGGGCAGTTCGGCCCGATCAGGCGCACCCCGGCCGCCCGCGCGGCGGCCACGAACTCGGTGGAGTCGCGCACCGGGATGCCCTCGGTGATCACCACGATCAGTTCCACCCCCGCCTCCACGGCCTCCAGCACCGCCGCCTTGGCGAAGGCCGGCGGCACGAAGACCACAGACACGTTGGCTCCGGTCGCCTCCTTCGCGGCGGCCACCGTGCCGTAGACCGGCACCTCGACGGCGCCGGCGGTAACGTCGTGCGCCCCAAAACCCAGGGGGGCGACCTCGAAAGTCACGCTAGTGCCCGCCTTGCGCGGGTTGACGCCCGCCACCACGGCCGTGCCGGCGCTGAGCATGCGGCGGGTGTGCTTCTGGCCCTCGCTGCCGGTCATGCCCTGCACGATCACGCGGGAGTTCTTGTCCAGGAAAATCGCCATCGCGCTGCCCCTTACTTAGCCTTGGCGGCGGCCAGCGCGGCGGCCCCGTCCATCGTCTCTACTACCGACACCAGCGGGTGGTTGGCCTGCGCCAGGATCGCCCGACCGGCCTCCACGTTGTTCCCGTCCAGGCGCACCACCAGCGGCTTGGTGGCCGCCTCCCCCAGCAGCTCCAGCGCGCGCACGATGCCCTGCGCCACCGCGTCGCAGGCCGTGATGCCACCGAAGACGTTGACAAACACGCTGCGCACCTGCGGGTCGCCCAGGATGATCTCCAGGCCCGCCGCCATCACCTCAGCCGACGCGCCGCCCCCGATGTCCAGGAAGTTCGCCGGGCGCACCCCGTGCTCCTGCCCGGCGTAGGCCACCACGTCCAAGGTGGACATGACCAGGCCGGCGCCGTTGCCGATGATCCCCACCTCGCCCTCCAGGCGCACGTAGTTGAGCCCGGCCTCCTTGGCGCGCAGCTCCAGCGGGTCGGCGTCCTCCTTGACCACCAGCTCGGCGTGCTCGGGGTGGCGGAAGGCGGCGTTGTCGTCCAACGTCACCTTGCCGTCCAGGGCGATGATCTCCCCGCTCGGGGTCTTCACCAGCGGGTTGACCTCCACCAGGGTGGCGTCCTCCGCCTCGAACACCTCCCCCAGCCGCAGCAGCACCGGCACGATCGCCTCCGCCTCCTCGCCGCTGAAGCCCGCAGCCGCCAGCAGCTCCGCCGCCTTCTGCTCGGTGAAACCCTCCAGTGGGTCGATCCCCAGCTTGGCCAGCGCCTCCGGGCGCTGCGCCGCCAGCGTCTCGATCTCCATGCCGCCCTCACGCGAACACATGGCCAGGTACTGGCGGTTGGAGCGGTCCAGCAGCAGGGAGAAGTAGTACTCCTCCGCGATGTCAGCCGCCGCCGCGATCATGACGCGGTGCACCTTGTGCCCCTTGATGTCCATGCCGTGGATGGCGCGGGTGTGCTCCAGCGCCTCCTGCGGGCTGTGGGCCAGCTTCACGCCGCCGGCCTTGCCGCGTCCGCCCGTCTTGACCTGGGCCTTGACCACTAGCAGCCCCTGCGGCAGCGACGCCACCGCCTCTAGCGCCTGCTCCGGTTCGGTGACCACCACCGCCGGCAGGACCGGGACCTGGTGCTTGGCGAACAGTTCACGGGCTTGGTATTCGAAAAGATCCACGCTGAGCCTTTCTCACGGTGCGCCTGTGAGCGCGACCACCATGCTACCGGGACACAAGTCCTAGCGGGCAACATTTTTGCCCCAAAAGCTTCGCCCCGTGGACGACGTTGCCGCCCGCCTCCCCCAACGCTTCACCGCCCCGCGTGGCGGCCGAGACCCCAAAGGGGCGCGGGCGGGACGTCGGCCCCAAAAAGCACCCCGCAGGCGGGCCGCCCGTTGCGCTGGCCGTGAATTGCCCCCACCGGGCCACCCGAACAAGGTGACGCCCGTCGCACAAGCCAGGCAAAATGGGGCCAGCAGGAAAGGAAAGGTGCGCCATGACCACTGAATCCACCCCCATCACCCCGAACGCCGCCCCCGCAGGCGGGGAGGCAAGTCCCGCCCAGCCCCGCATCGGCATCCTCACCTCCGGCGGCGACGCCCAAGGCATGAACGCCGCCGTACGCGCCGTGGTGCGCACAGCGCTGCGCATGGGCGCCCAGCCCTACGCGGTCAGGGAAGGCTGGCAGGGAGCCGTGGATGGCGGCGACGGCATCCAGAAGCTCGAATGGGAATCCGTCGGCTCCATCCTCCACAAGGGCGGCACCATCATCGGCACCGCCCGCTGCGCCGACTTCCGCGAGCGCTGGGGCATGCGGGCGGCGGCCAAGAACTTCCTGGAGCACGGCATCGACCGCCTGGTCGTGATCGGTGGCGACGGCTCCCTCACCGGCACCGAGGAGTTCCGCCGCGCCTGGCCCTCCCTGCTGGAGGAGCTGGTGGAGGCCGGGGAGATCACCCCCGAGGTGCGCGACGCCCACCCCGAGCTGACCATCGCCGGCCTGGTGGGCTCCATCGACAACGACATGGTGGGCACCGACATGACCATCGGCGCCGACTCCGCGCTGCACCGCATCGTGGACGCCATCGACGACATCTCCGCCACCGCCGCCTCCCACCAGCGCACCTTCATCATCGAGGTGATGGGCCGCCACTGCGGCTACCTGGCCCTGATGGCGGCCGTGGCCGGCGGCTGCGACTACGTGCTCATTCCCGAAAACCCGCCCGCAGACGGGTGGGAGGACCACATGGTGGAGCTGCTGCGCAACGGCCGCGCCCAGGGGCGGCGCGACTCCCTCATCATCGTGGCCGAGGGCGCCAAGGACCGCAGCGGCAACCCGATCACCTCCCAACAGGTCCAGACGGCCATCAAGGAGCGCATGGGCGAGTCCGCGCGCATCACCATCCTGGGCCACGTGCAGCGCGGTGGTGCCCCCTCCGCCTACGACCGCTGGATGTCCACCCTGCTCGGCTACGCCGCCGCGCAGGAGGTGATCCAGGACAGCGACGGCCACGCCACCCAGGTGCTGGGCGTGCGCCGCAACCGAATCGCCCTGTTGCCGTTGACCGCCACGGTGGGCGCCACCCGGGCCGTCAAGGGCATGGTGGACGAGGGCCGCTACGACCAGGCGATCGCGGCCCGCGGCCGCTCCTTCGGCGAGATGGTCAAGATCTTCAGCGCCCTGGCCACCCCGCCGGGCACGCCGCAGGATGCCGCCGTGTTCGCCGACCACGCCTGGCCCGCCGACCCGGTCACCGTCACCGGCCCCGACGGCACAGAGCGCGCCCCGCGCGTGGCGATCCTGCACGTGGGCGGCCTGGCCCCCGGCATGAACTCCGCGGCCCGCGCCGTCACCCGCTTGGGCCTGCACCGGGGCATGAAGATGCTGGGCGTGCGCGGCTCCTTCAAGGGCCTGATCGACGGGCGCATCTCCGAGCTCGGCTGGGGCGAGGTGGACGCCTGGGTGGGCGACGGCGGTGCCGAGCTGGGCACCCGCCGGCCCGTGCCGCCCGAGGAGCACCTCTACTCCCTGGGACGCGCCATCGAGCAGCACCAGATCGACGCGATCGTCCTGATCGGCGGTTTCAACGCCTACCTGAGCGCGCGCCTGATCTCTAAGGAGCAGTCCCGCTACCCGGCCTTCAGGCTGCCGATCGTGGTGGTGCCGGCCTCCATCGACAACAACCTGCCCGGTTCCGAGCTGTGCATCGGCGCCGACACGGCCCTGAACAAGGCCGTGGAGGCCCTGGACATGATCCGCCAGTCCGCCTCCGCCTCCAAGCGCTGCTTCGTGGTGGAGACCATGGGTAGGCGCTGCGGCTACCTGGCCTACATGTCCGGCCTGGCCACGGGCGCCGAGAAGGTCTACCTGCAAGAGGAGGGCATCACGCTGGCGGACCTGAAGCGGGACACCGACGCGATGATCACCTCCTTCAAGGAGGGCAGGCGCCTGTTCCTGGCCATCCGCAACGAGCAGGCCAGCGAGCTGTACACCACCGACTTCCTGGCCCGCCTGTTCGCTGAGGAAGGCAAGGGGCTCTACGACGTGCGCCAGAACGTGCTGGGCCACATCCAGCAGGGCGGCAACCCCACCCCCTTCGACCGCCTGCTGGCCACGCGCCTGAGCTACTACGCCCTCAAGGACGTGGTGGAGCAGCTGCGCTCCGGGCGCGGGGAGGTCCGCTACGTGGGCCTAGTGGGCTCCAAGATGTCCACGGCGGAGATCGAGGAGATGGACCGGGTGGTGGACCTGGACATGCGCCGCCCCAAGGAGCAGTGGTGGATGAACCTGCGCACCGTCTCTGCGGTGGTGAGCGACCGGCTCTCCGACGCTTCAGTGGCCCGGGTGGAGGTGCTGCGCGCGGACGCCGAACGCACGGTCAACGACCAGGATTAGCTGCAGGACGTGAAACTGCGGGTTTCACGGACCGGGTGAACGGGGCGGCGAGAGCGATCTCGCCGCCCCGGCCCGCTTAGGACCGCAACGTCTTGCACCCGGCGGGCGACGACGTCGCCCCACCGCCCCCTGCCCCGCCCTGGACCGCTATATCGTTGCCTCCATGGCCGTGACGCTGCGCCCCCTCACCACCGCGGACCGCGAACTCCTGCGCACCGCGTGTGTTTTCAACATCAACTGGCCCGGCGAACGATTCACCTTCGCCGATCTCGATGGCTACCCCGGGCTCTCCCACTACGTCCAGCTGGCGCCGGAACGGGGCGACTTTGGCGTCGTTGCGGAGCAGGGCGGCAACTGCGTTGGAGTTGCCTGGCTGCTCTTCCTGGACTCCTCCGACCCCGGGTATGGCTACGTGGCGGACGGCATTCCCGAGCTCGGCATCACGGTGTGGACCGGCTACCGCCGCAAGGGCATCGGCAGGCAGATGCTGCAGGCCCTTATCGACGAGGCACGCTCGCGGGGGATACGGGAAATCAGCCTCTCTGTGGAGGACGGCAATCCCTCCGTTCTCCTGTACACCGCCTTTGGGTTCAAGCCAGTCCCCGATGCTCCTGCGGAGGGCACCTACTCGCTCCCCCTCTGACCTCGCGACCGATTGAGGGGATACGCGACCGATTGAGGGCTTACCCGACCGATTGAGGGGTTATACGACCGATTGAGGGGTTACCCGGTCGGGTAACCCCTCGGGAGGTGCACCAAGCCCTCAACTGGTGCACCAAGCCCTCAACTGGTGCACCAAGCCCTCGACGATTCGCGCAGTAACCCAAAGCCTAGCCCCGGCCTCCCTGACCCGCAGACCTGCGGTGCCCAAACCTACGAACCTACGACCCTCGGCGCCGCAGACCCGCAGCGCCGCAGACCCGCGCGCCCGCGAACCTGGCCGCGCTTCCCCTCAATGCCATCTATCACTAAGGTATCCCTTCGTTAGGCAAGCCTGACCTATGTCATTGATGGGTGGAGGGACCATGAGCACGGAAACATCAGCAAAGACCGTCCAGGACGCGGCGCACGAGCCCGTGGTGCGCACCTCGAAGCAGGGCGGCCTGCGAGACTCCGTGCTTGGCACCCGCAACCTGATGACGGTCGCCGCACTCGGCGTGGTGGGCTCGCTGCTGGTGGTGCCCCTGTCCCTGGTGGGACACTCGGCAGCCACCAGCCCCAAGAACGTCATCGTGCTGTGCTCCCTCATGGGCGCCTGGTTCATCGCCTACGCCCTGCCCGGGGTGATCGTGCGCAAGCCGGGCGCGTTCATGGTGGGCGGCCTGATCATGGGCATCATCTCTTCCTTTGCCACCCCGCTCGGCTTTGGCGCCCTGCCGGGCAACCTGGTCGGCGCGGCCTTCGTCGAGTTCCCCTTCCTCGTTCTCCTCTACCGCAAGTGGAACTGGTGGGTCTACGCCATCGGCGCCACCATCTTCGGCGGCCTGAACTCCACGGCCTACACCACCGCCATGGGCGTGGCAATGACCCCGCTCCAGGCCACTGCCGCCGTCGCGGCCGCGATGACCTCCACCTACATCGGCTTGGCCGCCTGCTTTGGCCTTAGGCGGGCGCTGGCCCGGACCGGGGTCGGGATCGCCAAGTGAGCTCCCCTGCCCTGGTGGAGGCGGCCAGCCTGCAGGTGCGCTATCACGCCCGCAAGGAGTGGGTGCCGCGCCACCCCCAGAGCCTGGAGTTGCAGCCGGGACGCACCACGCTCCTGGTGGGCCCCAGCGGCTGCGGCAAGTCCACCCTCACGTTGACGCTCAACGGCCTGGTTCCCCACTCGGTTCCCTCCGACTACCGGGGCTCCGTGCTGGTGGCCGGCGCCGAGGTGGCTGACGCCCCGCTCTCGGAGCTGGCGGCCCGCACCGCCATGGTGATGCAGGACCCGGATACCCAGATCGTCACCGACAGCGTGTGGGGCGAGGTCTGCTACGCCCTGCAAAACGTGCGGCTACCGCGTGAGGAGATCGTCGAACGGGCCAAGGCGGCGCTCGACGCCCTGGACCTGACCCACCTGGCCACCACGGACCCGTGGCTGCTCTCCGGCGGGCAGCGTCAGCGGGTCTTGCTTGCCGCCGCCCTGGCGCAGCGGCCCCAGCTGCTGGTGCTGGACGAGCCCACCGCGAACCTTGACCCCGCCGCCGCCCAGCAGTTCTACGCCCACCTGCCGGCCCTGAAGGAGGCGGGTACCGCGATCCTGATCGTGGAGCACAACCTGGACCACCTGATCGGAGCCGTGGACCAGGTGATCGCCCTGGCCAAGAACGGACAGGTGCTGGCCACCGGCACCCCGGCCCAGGTCTTTGGCGCCCACGCCGCCCTGCTGGAGGAGGCCGGGATTCGCCTGCCCACCGCCACCCGCGTCGGCCTGCGCCTTGGCATTACCCCCCTGCCGCTCACATTGGCCGACGTCGCCGCCCCACCCTCCGCCCAGCAGCCGCCCCTCGAGGAGGGCAGTACGGGCGGGGCCGCCCCGCTGCAGGCAGGGGCGAAGGTGACGGCCCGCGCAACGTCGTCCACCCCACAACTGGCCGCACCAGCGGCTGGCGGCGTCGAGCCGAAGGTGGGCGCAACGTCGTCCACGCCGGGGGTGGCGACGGTGGAGGCGCGCGGCCTGTCGGTCACGTTGGGCGGCGCGGCCGTGCTGGCAGACGTGGACTTTGCCGCCTACCCCGGCGAAATCCTGGCGGTGCTCGGGGTCAACGGCTCCGGCAAGTCCACGCTGCTGCGCGCGCTGGTGGGACTGCAGCGCTTCCAGGCGGAGTCCTTCGCGTTCGAGGGCAGGCCGATCCGCCGCCCGCGCGTCCACCCCCTGGCCACCCTGGTCACCCAGAACCCGGAGCACCAGTTCGTGCGCCACACGGTGCGCGCCGAGCTCGCCCACAGCCTGCGCCTGGCCCGCCGCCCGGAGGCGGAGATCGAGGAGCGCGTGGCAGCGCTCATGGCGGAGTTCGGGCTGGTCGAGCTCGCGGAAGTCCACCCGTTCACGCTCTCCGGCGGGGAGAAGCGCAGGCTGTCGGTCGCGGCCGCGCTGGCCCTGCCCCGCAAGGTGCTCTACCTGGACGAGCCCACCTTCGGGCAGGACGCCCGCAACGCCGAACGCCTCATGGCGCACATGCGCACGCTGGCGAACCAGGGCACCGCCGTGGTGCTGGCCAGCCACGACCTGGAACTGGTGGCCCAACACTCAGACCGCGTCCTGCTACTGCGCGACGGGCGGGTGGCCGCAACCGGTCAAACCCGCCAGGTCCTCACCGACACCGCCACGCTGGCGTCCGCCGGGCTGCCTGCGACGGAGCTGACCCGGGTGGGGGCCGCGCTGCGAGCTGGCGGGCTGCTTGGGGGCGAGCACGGCGGCGATAGCGCCTGGCTGACCTGGCGCGACGTGCCGGCGCGGGCGGGCTCCCCCGCGCACGAGCGCGCGCGGGCGCAAGCGGCCGAGCCCGAACAGGGACGCGTGCCGGCGCGGGAGGGATGCAAGTGAACGCGCAGGTGACGCTTCCGAACCGGACTGCGGCGGCCCCAACGCTGCCGCTGCAGCTCCCGCCGCCACCCGAACGGCCGCCCGCACTGGCCGGTCGCCTCGACTTCAACCCGCTCTCGCCGTTCGTGGCGATCATGCCACTGACCGTGGTGTCAGCCTCCAGCCTGAACCTGCGCATCCCGGCCGTCATCGCCGCGTTGGCCGCACTGGCCGCGCTCGCCGTGCAGCCCAAGCGGGCGGCGGTGATCGTGCCGATCGTCGCAGCGGCCTGCGCCGTGCTCACCCTGGGCCTGGCCGTCGCCGTGGACCCCACGGCCGGCAAAACCACCCCGGTGGACCTCGGCTTCCTGCACCTGACCGAGGGGCAACTCCACACGGGCGCCCAACTGGGGCTGCGCCTAGCCGCAGTGATCTACCTGGTCATCACCACCGGCCTGCTGGCCGCCCCCAGCCAGATCGTCATCGCCAGCGTCAACCACCTGCGCGTGCCGCTGCGCATCGCCGGCGCCGCCCTGGCGGCCCTCAGCTTCGTCAAGGTGCTGCGCAGCCAGCACCGCGCGATCAGGCAGGCCCACCTGCTGCGCGGCTCCAAGCTGGACGTGCCCGTGCTTGGACCCCTGGCCCGCTGGTTCGGCTCCGCCCCGGCGCTCGTGGCGGCGGCCGTCCGCCACGCCGAGCGGGTCTCCATGTCCATGGACGCCCGCTCCTTCGGGGCCCATCCCAGGCGCACCGAGTTCTACACCCCGGTCTGGCGAATCCGGGACACGCTGCTGGTCGTCCTGCTCTGGGCGGCCGGGGCGGTGGCCATCCGCCTGGCCTGGAACCACGGCTTCACCCTATTCCCCGAGCTCTCCCGATAGGAGACCCATGGCAACCGAACCAACAGTGCCCACGGCGCCCGGCGCGGCGGCGGACGCGGAGGTGACGCAGGTAGAAAGGCCCACGCCGGCTGGCGGGGCGGCGGAGCTTGCGCAGCCCACCGCGCCCGGCGGGGCGGCCGGCGGAGCGTCGTACAAAACAGGTGAGCAGGCAGCCGGCCACGGCGACCAAGGCGACCAGGCAGCCGGCCACGGCGACCAAGGCGACCAGGCAGCCGGCCACGGCGACGGGAAGCCGGACGGCAAACCGAAGGGCGCCCTCCAGGATCTGCTGGAGCCAGTGCGCAAGCAGATGGGCCTGTCCATGGCGCTCGGCTTCCTCGCCGCAGCGTTCGGGCTGGTGCCCGTCGTGGCGCTGACCTACCTGGCGGAGCGGGCCGTGGCCGGTACCGCCACCCCCACCGTGGCGTGGACTGCCCTGGCGCTCACCGCAGCCGGCTTCATCCTGTCCCACCTGCTCCACGGCGGCGCCACCGGCTTCGTGCACAGGGTAGAAAGCGCCTACCGGCACCAGCTGCGCTCGCGCATCCTGCGCCACCTGGCCCGCCTGCCCCTCGGGTGGCACAACGAGGAATCCTCCGGGCGGATGCGCACCCTCGTCACCGAGGACGTCACCCGCATCCACACGATCATCGCCCACTTCGGCCCCGACCTGGGCCTGGGCATCGGCACCCCGCTGCTGGGGCTCGCCTTCCTGTTCACCCGCTCCTGGCTGTTCGCCGTCATCCTGCTGATCTGGGAGGCGCTGGTCGTACTGGGCTACTTCCTGCTCAGCCGGGCCAGCCGCTCCACCCTGGCGGAGGAGTACATGGACGCGGAGAAGAACCTGACGGCCGCCACCGTGGAACTCAGCGACGGCATCGCCACCGTCAAGGCCTTCGGCCGCACCCAGGCCGAATACTCGCGCTTCGAGGCCGCCGTAGACCGCTACACCGGGCTCGCCTACGAGTACATGAAGAGCCTGGGCACCGCCACCGCCGTCTTCTCCGCGTTCCTGGCCCCCGCCGCCCTCCTGCTGCCCGTCGCCGTGGCCGGCTTCTTCCTGGCCCGCGGCGGGCTGATCGAACCCGTCACCATCCTGCCCTTCGCGCTCGTGGGAATCAGCCTGACCACCGGGTTGAACAACATGGTGATGGTGGCCCACATGCTGTGGCAGGGCCGCGACTCCGCCGAGCGCATCCACGCCCTGCTCCAGCTGCCCCAGCTGCCCGAGCCCACCTCCCCCCAGGCCATCGCGCGCACCCGCGACGGCGTGGCCCTGGACTTCGAGCACGTCTGCTTCCGCTACGAGGCCGATGGCGTGCTTGCGCTGGACGACGTTACCGCCCACCTGCCCGCCGGGAGCGTGACCGCCGTGGTGGGCCCGTCCGGGTCCGGCAAGTCGACGCTGGTGCGCCTCCTTGCCCGCTTCTGGGACGTGAGCGACGGGGCGGTGAAGGTGGGTGGCGTGGACGTGCGCGACGCCGCCACCACCGACCTGCTTTCCACCATGGGGGTGGTGCTGCAGGAGGGCGGGATCCTGCACGACACCGTGGAGGCGAACATCGCCCTGGCCCGGCCCGGTGCGAGCCGGGCGGAGATCGAGCAGGCGGCCCGCATGGCCCTGATCCACGACCGCATCTGCGAGCTGGCAGATGGATACAACACGGTGCTCGGGGACGAGGGCGGTCATCTTTCGGGCGGGGAGCGCCAGCGCATCGCCCTGGCGCGGATCTTCCTGGCCGATTCCCCCGTGATCCTCTTGGACGAGGCCACCGCTCAGGCCGACCCGCACTCGGAGCGCCTGATCCAGGAGGCCCTGGCCCGGCTGGCCCAGGGCCGCACCGTGGTGGTGATCGCCCACCGGCTATCCACCATCCGGGACGTCGATCAGATCCTGGTGTTGGACGGCGGGCGCCTGGTTGAGCAGGGCACCCACGCCGAGCTCGCGAGCGCGGGCGGCACCTACCAGCAGATGTGGGAGGCACAGCAGTGATTAAGCGACTTCTTTCCCTTCTGGAAGACCCGGCCGGTTTCCGGTTGATGCTGTGGGCGCACGCGGTGGCGGGCTTCTTCCAGGGGATCAGCCTGGCCTTCCTGGTGCCGTTCCTGCGGCACGTGCTGCGCGGGGACTTCTCCGCGCCCGCGTGGTGGTGGCTGGGCGTGATCGTGGCCTGCGCCCTGATCTCGCTGGGCTTCAGTTCGTGGGCGTTCATCCGGGCGTTCGCCGTGTCCTCTTACGACGTGTGCGGCACCCTGGTGCGCAAGGTGGGCGAGCGCATCCGCGTCCTGCCGCTGGGCTGGTTCGACGCCAGCACGGCGGGCCGCGTCACTACCGCCACCACCACGAGCCTGAGCCAGCTCTCCCACCTGCCCTCCATGGTGTTGCCGCAGGTGACTTCCATGACCGCGAGCGCGGTGGCAATCCTGGGTGCCACGGTGTTCTTCGACTGGCGGATCGGGGCGGCGATGGCGTTGGCACTGCCGGTGGCGTGGATTTCCTTGCGCTGGCTGGCGCGAGCCACGCGGGCGGAGCACGAGGCCAAGGAGAAGGCGATGCACACCTTGTCCTCTCGCCTGATCGAGTTCTCCCAGCTGCAGCCGGTGCTACGGGCCACCGGCCAGTGCCAGGAGGGGTGGGGACACCTGGAGGATTCCCTGGCCGCCGATCACGTGGCCACCGACCGGGCCGGGGACGCCAAGATTCCGCCCGGTTCACTGTTCCACGCCGGGGTGCAGGGGGCGTTGCTGCTCGCCCTGGGCGTTGCCATCCACCTGCTGCTCGGGGGCCAGCTGGAGCCGGAGGTGTTCGTGGCTCTTTCGCTGATGGCTGCCCGTTTCGTGGAGCCGGTGGGCATGCTGGCCCTGTTCATCGACCCCATCAACGAGGACCAGGTGGCGTTGGACCACATCTGTTCCATCACGGATGCGCCGACGCTGCCGGAGGCGCAGTCTCCGGCCTGGCAGGTGGCGCCGCGCTCTGTGCAGGTGGAAGTACGCGACGTGACCTTCGGTTACCAGGCGGGCAAGCCGGTGTTGCGGGACGTGAACCTGAGCCTGCCTGCGGGCACGGTCACGGCCGTGGTGGGACCCTCCGGGTCCGGCAAGTCCACGCTGGCCCGCCTGGTGGCCCGCTTCTGGGATGTGGAGGCGGGCAGCGTGCTGGTGGACGGGGTGGACGTGCGCGACGTTCCCACCGACCAGCTGATGGAGCTTACCTCGATGGTGTTCCAGGACGTCTACCTGTTCGACACGACGATCGAGGAGAACGTGCGCATCGGCCGCCACGACGCCAGCCTCGAGGACGTGCACCGGGCCGCCGAGCGCGCCGGCCTGACCGAGGTGGTGGAGCGGCTACCGCAGGGCTGGCAGACCCGCGTGGGTGAGGGAGGTAAGTCCCTCTCCGGTGGTGAGCGCCAGCGGGTGGCCCTGGCCCGCGCCTTCCTGAAGGACGCGCCGATCCTGCTGCTGGACGAGGTGACGAGCGCGCTGGACGGCGTGAACGAGGCCGCCGTGACGGCGGCGCTGGAGGACCTCTCGCGGGGCCGGACGGTGCTTGTGATCGCCCACCGCCTGTCCACGATCCGCAGCGCGGATCGGATCGCGGTGATCGCCGACGGGACGGTGGAGGCGGTGGGGACGCACGACGAGCTCTACGCGGCGGGCGGCACCTACCGGCAGTTCTGGGACGACCAGAGCGCGGTGTCCAGGTGGCGTCTCCCCCACGGCGGCGGCGTGCCGGGCGGCGAGAGCTAGTCCCGGAGCGCCGCCCAGTAAAGGCGGGAATGGCTTGAAACGTACGCAGCCTCACACGCCGCGAATAGATCACAGAACGGGAAATAGCCTGGGGCGCTCACTAGCATTGGGGAGCGATGAGCAAGAACACGAAGTTGAAGTGGGTCATTGGCTCCGCGGCGGGCCTGGCTCTCCTGGCAACGGGCGCCGCCACCGGCTACGCCCTCTACTACGCCGATCGGGCGCTTCCCAACACCACCGTGGCAGGTCAGCCTGTCGCGGGCATGGGACGCGGCGAGATCGTGGCGTTGGTGGAGCGCATGGCCGGTCAGACCGAGGTGACGAGCGTGGTCAACGGGCAGGCGTCCGTGGCCAGCCTGGCCGACCTGGGCGTGAGCGTGGACGCACGCGCCACTGCGGACGCCGCGCTGGCGCCGTCTGACTCGGTGATCGACCGTTTCACCGCCCTGTTCTCCAGCAACAACGTTGTTCCGCGCGCCACCCGGGACCAGGGGGTGCTGGATGCGTATTCGGCGAACCTGGCCCGCGCGGCCGGGCCCGTGGTGAAGGATGCCGAGGTGAAGCTGGAGGGCACGTCGTTCGTGGCCGTGCCGGGCGAGGTGGGCACCCAGGTGGACCTGACCGCCCTGGCGGCCACCGTCGATTCGGCCATCAACACGCTGTCCAAGCAGTCCGTTGATCTGCCCGTTTCCCAGGTGGAGCCGAGCTTTACCACGGCTAACGCGGAGGCTGCCGCGCAGGCGGCCAACGACATGGTGGCGCTGAAGGTCTCCATCACTGACGGCATCGACGACTTCAGTCCCTCCCTGGAGGACAAGGTCAAGTGGGTCTCCTTCAAGGACGCTGCCGGCCAGCAGAGCGCACCCACGCTGGACCCTGCCAAGGTGGGCGCGTGGGTGAACGAGCTGGCCAAGACCACCAACGTTGAGCCCACCCCGGGGATCAGCAACGTGGACGGCTCCGGCCGCGTCCTGGTGGAGGCCAAGCCGGGCAAGAAGGGCTTCGCGGTCAACAACGCTGAGGCCGTCGCCAAGGAGCTCACTGCGGCCCTGACCGCCGGGCGCGACTACGAGGGCGACTTCGACTACGACGAGGTGGCTCCTCCCACCGAGACCCGCCCGGCCCTGGCCGGCTACGAGAACTACGCCTACCCCGCCGCCGCGGGCGAGAAGTGGGTGGACGTGGACCTGACCCGCAACACGCTGACCGCCTACGAGGGGCAGTCCGTGGCGCACGGCCCGATCGCCATCAACCACGGCGCGCCCGGTAACGAGACGGTCACCGGTACCTACCACGTCTACTTGAAGTACAACAAGCAGGACATGGGCTGCACCCCGGACTGGCCCTACTGCGCCAAGGACGTGCCGTGGGTGGTCTACTTCCACGGTTCCTACGCGATCCACGGCGCGCCGTGGGTGGATGAGTTCGGGCGCGGCTCCGTGGGCGGCTCGCACGGTTGCGTGAACCTGCCTGTGCCGGAGGCGCAGTGGGTGCACTCGTGGACCGAGCTGGGCACCCCGGTGGTCTCGCACTACTGAGCATTACCAAAGCGAGGTTGGGGGCGCCAGGCAGAATGCCTGGCGCCCCCAACGCTTGTTTTGCAGCGCCTACGGCCGCAGGTTGACCTCAGCCGGCGCGGCCTCCACGACCACAAGCTTGGTGAGGTTCTGCTCGGTGCGGACGGACATCACCACGCCCACGGCCTCGTCCGTGCACGCCTGGGTGGGCTCGTCTCTCAGGTGGCCCTCGATGAGAGCCAGGCGCAGCACCCCGTCGCCCTCCTCCACGGCCAGCCGGTTGCCGTAGCAGCCCCTGGTGCCGCTCACGCCGTGGACGCGCAGCTCGTGTTCTCCCACCACCTCCAGGGCGTACCACTGGCGCACGCTCTCGTTGTAGAGCACCTCCGTGGGCGGCGTGAGCGGGGAGTCGCGCCACGCCTCATCGCTGTGGGGGCCGTAGAACTGCCCCACCTGCAGGCCGGTGTAGTACTCCACGGGCTCCCCGTTCACATCCACCACGCTCGGGGCCGGGGACTCCGCCGTGGTGGGGGTCTTGAACGGGGTCTCGAAGGGGTGTGCTGCCGGCACGCTCTGGCTCGCCACCGGGCGCTGCCCGATCGTGGGCGGGGAGCTCTCCGCCTCGGGTTCCTGCCCCGGCTGCGAGGTGCAGGCCGCCAGCCCCAGGGCTACGAGGTAGGCGCAGCCCGCGCCCACCCACTTCTTGGTCTTCTTCATTTGTCTCACACCCCTTTTCGCAGGAATACGTCGTCTGCAGCGGCCTCCACCACCACGATCTTGGTGAGGTCCTGTTCGGTCTTTACCGACATCACCACGCCGACGCCCTCGGCAGTGCACGCGTGGGTGGGCTCGTCTCTCAGGTAGCCATCAACGAGAGCCAGGCGCAGCACTCCGTCGCCCTCCTCCACGGCCAGCCGGTTGCCGTAGCAGCCCCTGGTGCCGCTCAAGCCGTGGACGCGCAGCTCGTGTTCGCTGACCACTTCCAGATAGTCCCACTGCATCACGCTCTCGTCGTAGAGGATCTCGGTGGGCGGCGTGAGCGGGGGTTTGGTCCATGAGGTCTCCGCGTGGGGGCCGTAGAACTGCCCCACCTGCAGGCCGGTGTAGTACTCCACCGGTTCCCCGTTCACATCCACCACGCTCGGGGCCGGGGACTCGGCCGTGGTGGGGGTCTTGAACGGGGTCTCGAAGGGCTGTGCTGCCGGCACGCTCTGGCTGGCCACTGGGCGGGGCCCGGTGACGGGCGGGGCGCTGCCGGTGGCACCGGGCTGGGTGGTGCCGGAGCAGCCAGCTAGGGTGAGGGCCGCTAGCGCGCTGCCGACTATCCACGCGATTGATCGCTTGGTCTTCATGATCGTCGTCCTTCCAATTGCCATTCGGCGCTTTGGAGGGAAAGCGCTCACTCTCAACCTAACCGACAGGGCCCCACCCGACCACAGCAGGCGTTGCCACCTCACAATTTGAGACCGAATTGTGGCCAACGTCGGCCTCACACCGGTCTCCTCACCGATGCCGCCCTCCCCCGCACCGGGGCGGGCTTAGAGCTTGGTGAGTACCTTCAGGCGCAGGAGCAGGCGCTTGATGGAGCCCGCCCCGAAGTCCACCTTGGCGATGGCACTGCGCCCGGTGCCTTCGATGGACAGGATCGTGCCCATCCCGAAGGAGTCGTGGGAGACGCGGTCGCCCACGCGCAGCGGCGCGCCCTCGGCGTCCACGATCTCGCCGGTGTCGTCCGTCGCCCCGGCGGCCTTCGCTGCGGCCACGCCCACTCCGAGCGGGCCCACGGGGCCGCCGCTGCGGGCGTGCCCGCCGCCGATCGGGGTGCCGAAGTCGTCGTCGTAGCTGCCGCGTCGCGAATACCCACCAGAGCGCCTACCACCGCCAGAGCCATACCCGCCGCCAGCGCCGTAACCGCCGCGCCCGCCGCCGTAGCCAGAGCCGTAGCCGGAGCCACTGCCCCACGAGTCGTAGCTGGAGCGGTAGGTTTCCACCGCTGCGGCCTCCCGCCGCACGTCGAGCAGGTCGGCGGGCACGTCGTCCAAGAAGCGGGAGGCGGGCAGGGCGCTAGAGCCACCGAAGGCGTTGCGCACCGCCGCGCGCGTCAGGTAGAGGCGCTGGCGGGCGCGGGTGAGGGCCACGTAGGCCAGGCGGCGTTCCTCGGCCAGGTCGGCCTCCGCGCTCAGGGACCGCTGGTGGGGGAAGGTGCCGTCCTCCATTCCGGTAACGAAGACCACCGGGAACTCCAGGCCCTTGGCGGTGTGGACGGTCATCAAGGTGACCTCGCCGTCGCCCTCGTCGGGCAGCTGGTCGGAGTCCGCCACCAGGGAGATGCGTTCCAGGAAGTCGAACAGGGAGCCGTCTGGCTCGCTCTCGTCGTACGAGCGCGCCACGGCGTGGAGTTCGGCCAGGTTATCCACGCGGGAGAGGTCCTGCGGGTCCTTGGACTCGCGCAGCTCGGCCAGGTAGCCGGTCTTGTCCAGCACGGCGTCCACCACGTCCGCCACTGCTGCCCCGCGCGCCAGTTCCCGCAGCTCCTCCAGCAGGGCGTCGAAGGCCGCCAGCTGGGTGCGGGCACGCGTGGCCAGGCTCTCCACGTACGGCGCCTCCCGGCCGACGCTCACCCCGCTGCCCGGCTGGTCGGCCAGCACCCCGCTGCTCGGCTGGTCAGCCAGCACCCCGCTGCTCGGCTGGTCAGCCAGCACCTCGCCGCCCCCGGCCAGCACCGCGCTGACCTCCGCCCGCCCGACGGCGTGGGCAAGGGCCTGCCCAAAGCTCACCCCGTGGGCCTCGGCGTGCACCACCAGCGCGGACTCTGCCTTGTCCCCGAGCCCGCGGCGCGGCACGTTCAGGATGCGCCGCAGGTTCACCGAGTCGTCCGGGTTGACCAGCACGCGCAGGTAGGCCACGGCGTCCTTGATCTCGCGGCGCTCGTAGAAGCGAGTGCCGCCCACCACCCGGTAGGGGATGCCGGAGCGCACCAGCACGTCCTCCAGGGCCCGCGACTGGGCGTTGGTGCGGTAGAAGACGGCCACGTCCCCGTAGCCGATCCCGTCGGAGGCGCGCAGCGCGTCGATCTCGTCGATCACGAAGCGGGCCTCGTCGTAGTCGCTGTCGGCCGCGTAGTAGACGATCTTCGCCCCCGCCCCGCTGTCGGTCCACAGCTTCTTCGGGCGGCGGCCGGTATTGCGGGCGATCACCGCGTTGGCGGCCCCCAGGATGTTGTTGGTGGAGCGGTAGTTCTGCTCCAGCAGGATCGTGCGGGCGCTCGAGTAGTCCTGCTCGAACTCCTCGATGTTGCGGATGGTGGCGCCCCGGAAGGCATAGATGGACTGGTCGGAGTCGCCCACCACGGTCAGTTCGCTGGGCGGCAGGGCCCCGTCCCCCGCGTCCGCCTCCTGGCCACCCACCAGCTCACGGATGAGGACGTATTGGGCGTGGTTGGTGTCCTGGTACTCGTCCACCAGCACGTGCCGAAAGCGCCTGCGGTAGTTCTCCGCGATAGCGGGGTGCTGCTGGAAGAGGCGGACGGTACGCATGATGATGTCGTCGAAGTCCAGCGCCTGGGCCTCCCGCAGGCGGGTGGCGTAGGCGGCGTAGACGCGCGCCAGGTGCTCTTCGAAGGGGTTGTTGGCCGCCGCCGTTTGGGCGAACTCCTCCGGGCCGATCAGCTCGTTTTTCAGGTCGCTGATCCGCCGCGCGAAGGCCTTGGGGGCAAAGCGCTTGGGGTCCAGGCCCAGCTGCTTGACGATCTGCCCCACCAGCCGCTGGGAGTCCTGGGCGTCGTAGATGGAGAACGTGGACTTCAGCCCGGCGGCCTTGTACTCGCGCCGCAGGATGCGCACGCAGGCGGAGTGGAAGGTGAATACCCACATGTGCCGCGCGGAGGGCCCCACCAGGGCGGCGGTGCGTTCCCGCATTTCCGCAGCGGCCTTGTTGGTGAAGGTGATGGCCAGGATCTCGCTGGCGCGCGCCCGCCCCGAGGCGATGAGGTGGGCGATGCGGTGGGTGAGTACCCGGGTCTTGCCCGAGCCCGCGCCGGCGATGATGAGCAGCGGGCTGCCTCCGTGCAGCACCGCCTCCCGCTGCGGCGGGTTCAGGCCGACGGTCAGGTCCACGCCGTTGTTGGCCGACGTTCCGCCCGCCGCCACGCCGAATCCCGCCGCCCGGAGCTCCCGCCCGGGCACGCCGGCCACCTCGGGCCAGTCGTCGTCATCCAGCGTCGCCGCAAGCGGCGTGAGGGCGGCCGCCGCTCCCAGCGGGTCGCCCACGGGGGCGGCGGGTGGGGCGTCGTCCCAGTCCTCGGCGAATAGCGGCAGCGCGGGCAGGGCGAAGGCACCCGAGGTGTCGTTGCCGTGCGGCTCAGCGAAAGTACCCATAGGCAAGAAGGCTAGCGCCCCGCCGGAGCGCTCCCAATCATCGCTGCGAGCCCGTGTGGGCCTGGAGCTGCATCTTTCCGCATCCTGGCAGGGCCGACGAGCAGGTCAGCGGTTACGGCCTCCAGCACGCTATTTGGGGTTCACCCCCTTAAGCGTGGCGCCCCAGAGCGCGCGGATGGCTGATAGGAAGGCAAGGAGCCATAATCCTGGGCTGGATCGCAGACCTAGCTCAGGCAAGCGCCCAGTTCGTTGGAATCCTGGCCATGGCCCTGTGCTGGATCCCCGTACTAGGACCAGCACTAGCAGTCATCGCCGCAATCGCGGGCATCGTAGAAGCCGTAGCGAACATCGGCCTAGCCATCGGCGGCGAAAAGACTTGGGGCGAAGCCCTATGGTCCGTGGGCTTCGCCGCCCTAGGCTGCATCGGCCTAGGCGGACTACGCGGCGCAGTCTCCTCACTCAAGGCCCTGAAGAACTTTGGTGGGGCACTCAACGCTGCTGGTGGACTGAAGGGCGCGTTCTTATCCTTTGCCGAAAGCACCATCCCACCCGGTGCGCGCGACGCGTTGCTGAAGTGTGGGCAGCGCTTACGCATCGCCGCCAACAGGAAGAACCTCTACGTCAAGGGCAAGACACTCCAACCAGGAGCCAAGGGCCGAGACCTACTTACTTCCAAGGCTCCATATGGCAGACGCTGGGGCAGGAAGATAAAAAGCCCGGAAGAATGGGCAAGTATCCACGCCCCCAACGGTAAAGAGATCTACGGCCCGGCCGCAATCGAAGGCACCGAGAGAACATTGTCCATGTCTGATTACGTGAAGGAATATGGCGACGTCATCGACAGGGTCGGCGATGACACCGGGCTATGGTTTTCACCCGTCAAAGACGGCAAGGTCTACAGCTTCGAGTCTCGCGCACTTCGCGAAGGAAGCAAAGACCTTGAATACAACCAGCTCACATTGCCAAACGAAATCCCAGGCCTCGAAGTTAAGATATCTCAAGTCGCACCAAATCTTGGACACCACGGAGGCGCAATACAAGCACAGTTTATTCTTAACCACGAAGAGATTTCCATGTCAGAACTATTAGAGATGGGGGCGATCCAGTGGTAAATTATTCACTCTCGGACAAGTTTATAGAAATCACAACAGGCACGCAGCTATGCGGCACTATTCGCGATTACGACGACCATTACGAGATCTGGACTCCGGCGAGCGTGACCCACGTGGTGAAATGGCAGGATGGCGAATACTGGCACGGAACCTACGAGCGCGATGAAGCGGCCTCGTTCAAATTCTATACAACCGACTTGATGCTCGCGGAACGAAACATAGTTGCAGCATTATGTGACGCACACAGGTCGGCCAATGGTATACCCAGGCTTGATTATTATCGCATGGCACGCACTGTAAAGCCAGGGTTTCAATCTTACATGCTGACACAGCACTACTCGACAATTCGCAACTTAAGCACCGGCGCGGCATATCCGATGCGGATATTCGAATTCATGGACACTCCCCTAAAGGCAACTAGATTATCTCACATAGTCACTGTTCCTGTTGAGGAACTCTTCGCCTCGTACATGGATCCAGGTGGCGCGCCACTGTTCTCGCACTTCATCTACAAGCGCCCTCAGCAATGAGAGACGGCGGAGTCCAAACACGTCATCATGGAACCGCGCCTGCCCCGCACGCTGCACAACTCGGAATTACGAGCCTTGAAGGCTATTGAAGGGCGTCTTTCGCTCTCTGCGCGCTGCGACAGGGCGGCGGCGCGACGCTTCAAGGTTCCATGAGGCGTGGCAGCTCCTGGGGCGGCAGCTGGTCGCGCTCAACGCATTCGCCTAAAGCCCCTCTTCTCCGACGCCCGCCTGACTTCGATCAGCTTTCCGGCGCCATCGCCGCCTTCTGCTTGGTCGCCTGTTCCATGATCGGCAGCGCCACGGCACGCAGGTCCCGCCAGGCCGGCATGGTGCCGTTGTAGCCGGCCAGGATCCGGTCGAACTGGGCGTCCAGGTGCACCATCTCCGCACTCGCGGTGCGGCAGTGGTCGGCGGCGGCCAGTTCCCCGATGGAGGTCTTGGCCACCAGCCAGGCGGCCGTGCGCACTAGGCGCAGCCGAACCAGCCCGCGCAACCAGGCGGCCGTGCCCGGTGGCACTGGCACTCCCAACGCCGCCAACGCGTCCAACGCCTCGCGGATGGCGGCGACCACCTGGGCGCGCTGCCGGCTGGTGGAGCGGCGCAGGTCGTAGTCCAACACGTAGCACAGGTAGGCGGCCGGCAGCACGATCGCGGCGTGCGCCTGCAGCCACGCCTCCATGTTCGGGGTGGGAATGACGCGGCAGCGGTGCCCGGTCAGGGCGGTCTTGATGGCCTGCAGGAAGTCCTGGTCCAGGCGCCCGCGCAGGGCCCCAACGTATAGGGCGATGCCGGCGTGCATGGCGATCACGCGCTCGCCGTCGCGGTAGCCGCCCGTGGGCTGGAAGGCGAAGGCCACCTGCTTGCGCGGGTCCCCGGCCAGCAGGGTCTCCTGCGTCTTAGCCGCCTGCAGGTCGTTTCCCACCAGCACCACCCGCTCGCTGACGTTGGCGGCCAGCGCGGGCAGCACGTCTGGCCGCTGCTGCCCCTGGACGGCCACGAAGATCAGGTCGTAACGGTCCTGCGGGTCCAGCTCCCCGATCATCCGCAGCCGATCCCCGGTGATGTGGACCTGGAGGTGGTGGTGGATGATCATGCCGCGCTCGGCCAGCGTCTCCCGCCAAGCCCCTCGGGCCAGGACGGTGACGTCCTGACCGCAGCGCTTCAATTCGTGAGCCAGTAGCGCGCCGATAACGCCGGCGCCGTAGACAAGTACGCGCATGGCTGCCTCCTTTCCCTAAGCGTAGGCGCGATCTGTGCGCGTTTGTGCGGGTTTCAGCCCACGCGGTCCAGCTCGGGGCGCTCGGCGTCGGTCAGCGTGGCGTCGGCCAGCGCGGCGGGCAGAGCCCACCCCAGCGCCGCAGTGGTTCACGCGGCGACTGTGAAGGCAGCCTCGCCCACCCAACACAGCGCGTAGCACTGGTGCTACGCTGGTGGTGTGACTAGCGCCGTTCCCACTGTTTCGACCACGGCTACACTTGCAGCCGGCAATTTCGCCGCGCCTCCAATACGGCGGCTCTCCCAGCGGGAGCTACGCAATGAATCCGGGCAGGTTCTGCGCGCGGTCAGCGCGGGAGAGTCCTTTGTGCTGACCAACAAGGGCATTCCCGTTGGGCGACTTGTCCCGCTGGACGCCCCGGAAGCCGCACTTACCATCACGCGCCCAGCCAGCCGGAAGGCGGGCTGGGCGGAGTTAGGCATCACACGCAAGCGGACACCCGGCGAGCTGGCCGAACTACTCGATTCCCTCCGCGAGGACAGGCTTTGAGCATCATCTACGTGGACACCTCCGCTCTTGGCGCCCTGCTGATTGAACAGCCGGAGAGCGAAGAGCTGTTGCGGTGGCTAGACCAGACCGAAGCAACACTGGTCTCCTGCGACTTACTAGAAACTGAGCTGCGCAGACTAGCCGTCAGAGAGGGCCTAAACCAGGCTGATGTCACCGCCCTATTGGAGGGGATTTCGCTCGCCGCCCTGGACCGAGCCGTCTACCGCAGCGCCGGACTGCTTCCCATGCCGTATCTGCGCACCTTAGATGCCCTACACCTGGAAGCAGCCGTCCGTCTCAACGCAGATGCCATGCTCACTTACGACCACCGCCTCACTCAGGCAGCCCGCACTGTTGGGCTCAATGTGATCGCACCCGCCGCCCACTAGGCGCTAAACCTCTCTGTCGCGCCGACGCCCGTGCTCCTTTGACTCCGCCCCATCGGCTAATCAGGTAGGCGCCGTAGACAAGTAGGCGCATGGCTGCCTCCTTTCCCCAAGAGGAGGCGGCAGCCATGCGCGTTTGTGCGGGTTTCAGCCCACGCGGTCCAGCTCGGGGCGCTCGGCGTCGGTCAGCGCGGCGGCGTAGTCAGCGGCGGCGGCCTCGAGGGCAGCGTCGTCCCCCTTGGCCATCCCGTGCACCGTGAAGGGCGCCAGGTAGCGCATGCCCACCTTGATGGCGGTGGCCTGGAAGGGGCGCAGCAGGTCGGTGATCGGGTAGGCGGCGGCGCCCTCGGGGTCGTACATGCGGGCGGCCATGCCGGTGGTGACGGCGACCATCAGCTCCTTGCCCGCCAGGGCCTTGCCGCCCGGGCCGTGGGACCAGCCGAAGGCGAAGACGGTGTCCAGCCACTCCTGGAAGCGCCCGGGGGCGGAGTACCAGTGGATCGGGAACTGCCACACCACGCGGTCGGCCTGCGCCAGCTCGGCCTGCTCGGCCTCCACGTCGAACTTGCCGTCCGGGTAGAGGGCGTAGATGTCACGAACCGTGACTCCCTCCACGCTCTGCGCCGCGGCGGCCAGGCGGGCGTTGGCCTTCGAGGCGGCCAGGTCGGGGTGGAACAGCAGTACCAGGGTGCGCATGGGCTTCTCCTTCGAGCGGGCACGAAACGTGTCGACTTTACGCCTGCCCCCGGGTCGCCGCACTCGCAGGGCCGCCGCAGGCCGCCTGTGGCGCCGCCGCTCTGATCGCCCGGTCAGCGCGCCCGGTAGTACTGGACGGCGATCTGGGTGCGGTTGCGCAGCCCCAGTTTGGCCAGGATCGTGCTGATGTGGTTGCGCACCGTCCCCTCGCTGAGGAACAGGTGGGCCGCGATCTGCGTGTTGTCCCACCCGGCGCTGACCGCCTCCACCACCTCGAATTCGCGCTCGGTGAGGGCGGCGAATTCCTCCGGGCGGCCCTTCTCCCCCGCCGGCCCGTCCCGTCCCGCCGGTCCCTGGCCCGCCCGGCCGCCGTCTTGGCTCTCTTCGCCACCCCAAGTGGACGACGCCCCGCCGCCCGCCCCCAGGATCGCCGTGCGCTCTAGTACCCGCCCCTCCAGCACGCTCATGCCCGCCATGACGCTGCGCAGCGCGGGGGCGATCTGGGCGATGTCCTGCTTGATGAGGTAGCCGCGCGCCCCCATGCGCAGGGCGCGCACTATGTACTCGTCGTCGCTGAAGGTGGTCAGGAAGACGATTCGGGCCGATTCACACCCGGCCAGGATCTGCTCTGCGGCGCTCAGGCCGTCCCCGCCGGGCATGCGGATGTCAAGCAGCAAAACGTCTGGGGATTGGCTCTGGTAGAGGGCCACGGCCTGCGGCCCGCTGCCGGCCACCCCCACCACCTCGATGTCCGTCTCCGCCCCCAGGATGGTGGCCAGGGACTGGGCCACCAGGGCGTCGTCGTCGGCGATCGCTACTCGCACGCTTCCTCCTTCGGGATCATCGCCACCACGCTAAAACGCCGACCAACCTCGATGCGCAGGTTTCCGCCCAGGGACTCCACGCGGTCGCGCATGCTGCGCAGCCCCATGCCGGCGTTCAGTTCCGCCAACTCGAACGCCGCCGCCCTCTCTGCCGCGAGGCCAACGTCGTTCGCGCCGGCCGCGCCGCCGCTGGCGGCCAGTGCGCGCCGGCCCGGTTGCCCCAGTGCGCCGGTGAGGGCAGCCAGCGTTCCCGCCCCCGGCAGCGTGCCGTCGTTGCTGACTTGCAGGCGCCAAAACCCGGGGAGTTCGCTCACCCGCACCACCGCGCTGGTGGCCCGCCCGTGACGCAGCGCGTTGGTCAACGCCTCGCGGGTGACGGCCACGAAGCAACGCGAAACGCGCGCCGGCATGCCCTTTTCCACGCCGCAGTCCACGCTCACGTGGGCGATCCCGCACCTGCTGGCCAACAGGTTCAGGGAGGTGGGCAGGTCCTCGGCGTCGTCGGCCAGCGCGTGCACGCTGGCCCGCATCGCGCTCAAAGCCTGATCCAGCCCACCGCCTAGCTCCGCCAACTGCCCCACCAGCTCGGGCTGCTCCCGGTGGATCACCTCCAGGGCCTTCACCCGAAACAGCAGGCCGGTCAGGCTGTGCCCCACCCCGTCGTGCATGTCCCGGGCTATGCGGGTGCGCTCGGCCAGCACGCCGGCCCGGGTCTCAAACTCCTGGGCCTCCTGCAGGCGGGCGTTGGTTTGGCGCAGCGAAAGCAGTTTGGCGTGCAGCAAGTCGCGCACCTGGTAGGCCTGCGCCGCCGCCCGCTCGGCCTCCGCCGTGCGCCAGGCAAGACTGACCGCGAGCGCCCAGGCAGCCGCCACGGCGGCCAGCCAGGCCGGCCAGGAAGCCGCTCCGGGCGCGCACATGCCCGCCAGGAACCACTTGGCCAGCACCGCCACCGGCCCCAGCAGGGCGGCGCGGCGCAGCCAGGGGGCGGCCTGGGCGAAGTCCGCCACCCGCCCCGAGACGGCGGCGGGAGGCAGCAAGGCGGCCCGGGCAACGTCGTACCCCACCAGCGGGAGGGAGGGCAGGGCGCTCGGGGTGAAGACGGCCGCCAGCAGCAGCGCGCCGGGGGCCCAGGCGGCGGCGCGGGCGGGAAGAGAGTGGGCCATCCCGCTCAGCGCCACGGCGGCGAGCAGCCAGATCGTGCGGGCGGGGCCGTTCCCGCCGGGCGTCGACAGCAGAATCAACGCCACGCCCGCCATCAGCGCCGCAGCCTTGTCCGCCAAAACCCTCACGGTCTCCGATTATTCGCCATCGCGGCCAGGGGCGGGCTTCGAGCACGCGGGCCCTGACAAAAGTCATGCCGGGGCGGGGCAAATGCTGACAGCGCACACTTCCGCCCTCCGCCGGGCGGCGGCAGCATTGCAATGTGATCTCGTGATCCAGGCAGGAAAGGAACCACCGTGGAAAGCCAAACAGCTACCCCACCAGCCGTTGAAGTGACGGGCCTGGTCAAGCGCTACGGGGACCTGGTGGCAGTGGACGGGCTAAACCTGACCATCGCCCAAGGCGAGGTACTTGGCCTGCTCGGCCCGAACGGCTCAGGCAAGACCACCACACTGAACTGCATCCTGCAGCTGCTCACCTACCATCAGGGCAGCATCCGGGTGTTCGGCGAGGAAATGACGGCCACCGCCTACCACCTCAAGAGCCGCATCGGCGTGGTCCCGCAGGACATCGCGGTATTCGAGGAGCTGAGCGTGTGGGAGAACGTGGACGCCTTCTGCTCCCTGTACGTCCCCGCCCGCGCCCGCCGCCGCGAGCTGGTGGAGCGAGCCATCGAGTTCGTGGGGCTGGAGAAGTTCACCCGCTACCGGCCGCGCAAGCTCTCCGGGGGCCTGCGCCGCCGCCTGAACATCGCCTGCGGGATCGCCCACAACCCGAACCTGATCATCCTGGACGAACCCACCGTCGCTGTAGACCCGCAAAGCCGCAACTCGATCCTGGCGGGCATCAAGGAACTCAACCGGGACGGCGCCACGATCATCTACACCTCCCACTACATGGAGGAGGTCGAGGAGCTGTGCAGCCGCATCGTCATCATGGACCGCGGCCGGCAGGTGTCCACCGGGACCGCCAGCGAACTGAAGGCCCTGATCGGCACCGGCGAGCGGATCGCGTTGGAGCTGCTTAACCCCACCGAGGCCGCCGTGGAGGCCGTGCGCCGCCTGGAGCGGGTGCGCGGCGCGGAGCTGACCGGCTCCGAGCTGATGGTGGAATGCGCGCAGGGCGCACGCAACCTGGCCGACGTACTGCACGCCCTGGACGCCGCCGGCGTTGGCTACGGCCGGGTCACCTCCGCCCCGCCCAGCCTGAACGAGGTCTTCCTGGAAATCACCGGGCGGGCCCTGAGGGACGAGGCGTGATCATGGGCGCCGTGTTCTCCCACCAGCTGCGCCACCTGCTGCGCGACCGTGGCGTGATGGCGTGGTCGCTGGTTTTCCCCCTGGTGCTTTCCACCATGTTCATGCTGATGTTCGGCAAGCTGGAGTCCAAGGACGCGCTGGAGCCCATGCCGATTGGCGTGGTGGACGACGCTGCCTACGCGGCCGCCCCCGGCCTGGACGCCGTGGTCTCAGGGCTGGCCGCTCCGTCCTCCAGCTTCCACTTTGCGCAGGTGACACGCTTTGACACCCCGGAGCAGGCACGCCAGGCCGCCGAATCCGGGCAGGTGCTGGGCTACCTGGTGGTCGAGCAGGGCTCCCCGCGCCTGCTGCTGTCCAGGGCGGGAAACGCGCACAGCACTTCGCTGGCGCTGCGCTCCGTGCTGGACTCCTACGCGCAGGGCGCGCAACAGACGCAGCTAGTGCTCTCCCACGGTGGCACGCCCCAGGACCTCGGTGTGCTCCAGGCGCGAGCGGCACTGACCAAGGCCGCCCAGCTCACCCAGACCGAGGCCAGCCCCATGGCGCGCTACTACTTCGCCCTGCTCGCCATGAGCGCGGGCATGGGCACCAGCCTGTCGATGATCGCGGTGCGGGCCGCGAGCGCGACGGCCGGTCCGTTGGGCGCCCGCCGCACCCTGGCCGGGGTTCCGCGCTGGCGGGTGGCCGCAGGCGTGCTAGGGGCCTCCTGGCTGGTGATCCTGGCCAGCCAGCTCATCACCTACGCCTACATGGTGGGCGTAGTGGGGGTTAACTTCGGGGCCCACCCGCTCCTGGCGGTGGTTGCCATCTCCCTGACCTCGCTGATGGCGTGCGGCGCCGGGGCCGCGCTGGGCACGGTGCGCAAGCTCGAGTCCGGGATGGTCTCCGGCCTGGTCTCCCTACTCTCGCTGTTCACCGGCCTGTACGGAGACGGCTCCATGCGCCTGGCCGACTGGGTGGAGGTCAACCTGCCGTGGCTGGCCCAACTCAACCCGCTGTGGCAGTCCAGCCACACCTTCTACTCGCTGCTCTACTACGACTCCCTAGCCCCGTTCGCGTACGGGTGTGCAGCGCTGGCGGCAATGACCACGGTTTTCATGACTGTGGCCGTGATTCGGATGCGGAGGATGAGCCATGTCAACATTTAGGACCGCGCTGCTGGTGGCACAGCGCCGCTGGGGCTACGTGCTGGCCTACCTGTTCCTGCTCAGCCTGATGGGCGTCCTCACCGCCGCGCCGCTGGCCGGCCACGACTCCGACCAGCTCAAGCAGGTCGGGGCCCGCGTCGCGGTGGTGGACCGCGACTCCTCCCAGCTCTCCCATGGCCTGGCCCGGTTCGTAGCCACCGTGGCCACCCCGGTGACACTGGCCGACTCCCGCCAGGAATGGCAAGACGCCATGGCCAAGGACCGCCTAGACCTCCTGATCGTGGTACCGCACGGATTCGGGGCAGACTTCCTTGCCTCGGTGCCGCAAAAGGGCGCCTCCCTCACCGAGGCGGCCGCGCAGGCGACGTCGGCCACCCCGCTAGAGATTTACCAGGCCCCGTACTCCGCAGCGGCGGGCCTGAGCCGCGCCAGGGTGGAGACCTTCCTGAATCAGACGCGCGGCTACCTGGCCACGGTGGCAAGCGGGCCCGAACAGGCGATGGAACTGGCTGCCCAAAGCAGCGCCGCCCAGGCGAGCACCACGCTCCTGCCCGGCCGCACCGACTCCATCCCACTCACCTTTGAGACCTACGCGCGGTTCTCCACCTACCCGCTGTTCACCTTCACCGTCGTGATGGCGGCAACCATAATGCTCACCATGAACCGGGCGGCCATGCGGTCGCGGCTGCTGGCCTCCCCCAGCACCTCCCTCTCACGCGGGGCCGGACTACTGGGCGCCTGCTTCCTCATCGGACTGGTGGCGTGGCTGTGGCTGCTCGGGCTCGGGCTAGCGGTGTTCGGCCGCAGCTTGAGCGCCCAAGCCCTCCCACAAGTAGGGGTGATCGCGGCGAGCATGTTCGCCACCACGATGGTGGGCGTGGCCGTCGGCTACCTGGTGGGGCAGGCCGGGGCCAGCGAAAACGGCGCCAACCTGTTTGGAAACCTGTTCGGCCTGATCCTCTCCTTCACCTCCGGCGCCTGGCTAGCCATGGAGATGCTGCCCCAAAGCGTCGTGGTGCTGGCTCACTTCACCCCCACCTACTGGGCCACCCTGGCGGTGACAGAAGCGACCAACTCAACCACCGCCACCGCCTCAGCCCTGGCCCCCCTGTACGGGTACGTCGGCATCGCCATGCTCTTCGCGGTCGCCATCGCTTCCGTGGGGTTGGCGGTGGGACGCTCGCGCGCCCGCGTCGAGCTGTGAGCCCTAGATCAACCCCTTGCGGGTCATGGAGATGTAGGCGTTCAGCTCGATAGAAGACACGTAGGTGGTGAAGGCATCCGGTCTTTCCCGCACCTCCTCTGGGATCTCCTCCACGTAAGTGGTCAGCATCAGCACGTCGGTCTGGTTGTTGAACTGGAGGCTGAGGGGGCACTGCATGAGCCGGCTGTACCCGCCCAGGATGAGGAAGGCAGACTCCTGCGCGGCGCCCGTCGCGCGAATCTGCCCGTTGACGGCCTCCAGCTCTGCCGAGTGGTCGGGGCCGCGCTCATCCATTCGACCGTAGAAAAGACGGTCGGCCCGCACCAAGTCCCGGTCAATCAGCACCTGGCAGGCCTCCAGCACAAACTCCCAGCCGTACGGCCACGTGGTCTGGAAGACGTAGCTGAGCCACTCGCCGTCGTTGGACCTGCCGAACTCGATAACCTTCATGGCCTCTCCATTTCTGCCGCCGCCGGCAGCTGCCTGGGTCCCGGTGCCGTCCGGGGCGGTGGCGTCCGGGGCGGTGGCGCGCGGTTCACCGTTCGGCCTGGCCCACATGGTGGCACTTCGGGATGGTGGTGCCGAGGGGGGCCGAGCTGCCGCGAGGGCGACGGGTTGCCCCCGAGCGTACAAGAGTGAGTTCGGGGTACGTGTGACCGATCGGGGGCGTGGCACCGGTCGGTCGTATGTACCCCGTTGCAGCATTTGCGAGCTTGGGGGACGGGCGGTGGTGCGCGGTTCACCGTTCGGTCTGGCCCACGTGGTGGCGCTTAGGGATGGTGGTGCCGAGGGGGGCCGAGCTGCCGCGAGGGCGACGGGTTGCCCCCGAGCGTACAAGAGTGAGTTCGGGGTACGTGTGACCGATCGGGGGCGTGGCACCGGTCGGTCGTATGTACCCCGTTGCAGCATTTGCGAGCTTGGGGGACTGGGATGGGCGCCGGTGCTTGCCGGATGTGCTGGCGTGCGCGAGCGATCGAGGGCTTAATGCACCTCTCGTAGGGTTGGCCTACCGGTCGTGGGCTTAGTGAACCTCTCGATGGGCTACCCGAGGGGGTAACCCCTCAATCGGTGCACCAAACCCGCAAGAGCTGCGGTAAAAGCTCAACAGGTCGACTAACCCCTCAACCGTTTGCGCAACACCACCCCAAGCGCCCGGGAGGGACAGTTCCCACCCTGCCCACCGGTGCGATCGGTCTAACACAAACCAGGCCGGACGCCCGACCAGGGCGCCAGAGCGGACCCGTGCGCGCCTCGGACCAATTGAAGAACGAGTACCCCGAGCAGGGCGCCACCGGCGCGGGCCCGTGACTGGGCCTGTTACATCTGGCCGCTCACGACGCCAGGCCGGTGAGGGTTTTAGGCGATTGTGGCTGTTTGGCGCGTACCGCCAGTGGCACCAGCCCCACCACCGCCACCGGTGGGGGTTTGGCCGTTTAGGGTGTTGGCGCCGTCTTGGTCGAACTTGATCCACCCATGGGCCACGGCCAGGGAGGCGTCGGAGAAGGCTTTGAGGGCGTCGATGAACTTTTGGCGCTTGTCGTCCCAGTCATGGGCAAAACCCCGCACCGTCTCACTCAAAGCCCCGTGCCCCACCGCGGCGGCAATGGTGTTGGAGTTCGTGTTGGCGCTTTCAAACTCCGAAGCGATCGTCTTGGCCGAGGCCCCGATCGTGCCTAGTGCGCCAACATCAACCCTGATGGACTGCAAAACCATCCCCCTTCTTGTTGCCTCGTACTAGGCCGGCCCCGGTGGGCACGAATAACACGCGCGCACCCACCGGGGCCGCTAGAGCCATAACGGGGTCAGCCCCGCAGGGAAGAGCTCATCTGGGTGTCCATGTCCACCACCGCGTTGGCGTACTGGGTCAGGAAGTTACCCAAGGGCTCCATGCTCTCGTTGACCTGCCTCAAACCGGTAGAGAGCTTTTCGAACTGCTCGGAGTAGGCGCCAGAAGCTGCCTGGGTGGTGAAACCAGAACCGATCAGGCCGTTAACAGCGGCCAGGGCTTCTTGCACCTTGCCGTCGATCTCTGCCTTGATGGAGACCAGCTGGCTGCCGATGCGACGCATCTCTTCTGGCGTGTAGCCGTACGCGTTAGCCATTACCTTGCACCCTTCCGTGTACTAGAGCACCCACGCTCACCAACGCAAAAACCCTAACCACACCAGCCCCAACCCACAACCAGTTCCACACACCAACCCCGGACAAACGAGTGGGTGAGCGCCCGTCGGGACGCTCACCCACTCCTCTCCCCGCCTAGCTGCGGGTCACTCCCACTCGATGGTCCCCGGCGGCTTGGAGGTGCAGTCGAGCACCACCCGGTTGACCTCGGCAACGGAGTTGGTGATCCGGTTGGAGATGCGGGCCAGCACGTCGTAGGGCAGGCGCGTCCAGTCGGCGGTCATGGCATCCTCGCTGGAGACGGGGCGCAGCACGATCGGGTGGCCGTAGGTGCGGCCGTCTCCCTGCACGCCGACGGAGCGAACGTCGGCCAGCAGCACCACGGGGCACTGCCAGATCTCCAGGTCCAGGCCGGCGGCAGTGAGCTCCTCGCGCACAATCAGGTCGGCGGCGCGCAGCGTGGCCAGGTTCTCCCGCGTCACCTCGCCGACGATGCGGATGCCCAGGCCGGGGCCGGGGAAGGGCTGACGGTTGACCAGGTAGTCGGGCAGGCCTAGTTCGCGGCCCACGGCGCGCACCTCGTCCTTGAACAGGGTGCGCAGCGGCTCGACCAGCTCGAAGGTCATGTCCTCCGGCAGGCCGCCCACGTTGTGGTGGCTCTTGATGTTCGCGGCGCCCTCACCGCCGCCGGACTCCACCACGTCCGGGTAGAGGGTGCCCTGCACCAGGAACTTCACCTCGCCGCCCTCGGCGCCGATCTCCTCGATCAGGCGGCGCTGGGCTGCCTCGAAGGAGCGGATGAACTCGCGGCCGATGATCTTGCGCTTGGTCTCGGGGTCCTTCACGCCCGCCAGCGCGGTGAGGAAGCGCTCGGACTCGTCGACGGTGACCACCTTGATGCCCATGGAGCGGGCGTAGTCGCCTTCCACCTGCTCGCGCTCGCCGGCGCGCAGCAGGCCGTGGTCGATGAAGAAGCAGGTGAGCTGGTCGCCCACTGCCTCGTGCACCAGCGCGGCGGCCACGGAGGAGTCCACGCCACCGGAGAGGGCGCAGATCACCTGGGCGTCGCCCACCTGGGCCCGGATGGCGGCCACCTGTTCCTCGATGATGTTGCCGGGGGTCCACTGCGGCTCCAGGCCAGCGCCCTCGTAGAGGAAGTTCTTCAGGGCGTCCTGGCCGAACTTGGAGTGGCCCACCTCGGGGTGCCACTGGAGGCCGAACAGGCGCCGCTCGCGGTTTTCGAACGCGGCCACCGGGGTCTGGCTGGTGGAGGCGGTGACGGTGAAGCCCGCCGGGGCGGCCTGGACGGCGTCGCCGTGGCTCATCCACACAACCTGCTCGGCGGGGGTGCCGGAGAACAGGCAGGATCCCTCGGAGACCTCGGCGTCGGTGTGGCCGTACTCGCGCGTACCGGTGCGCCCGACGGTGCCACCGAGGGCGTGCGCCATGGTCTGGAAGCCGTAGCAGATGCCTAGTACTGGAACGGCGGCCTCGAAAACTGCGGCGTCGATGGACGGAGCCCCGTCCTCGTACACGGATGACGGCCCGCCGGACAGGATGATCGCGGCCGGATCCTTGGCCAGCATGTCCGCCACGGGCATGGTGTGGGGGACGATCTCTGAGTAGACGCTCGCCTCGCGCACGCGGCGCGCGATGAGCTGGGCGTACTGGGCGCCGAAGTCGACAACTAGAACGGGTCGCTCGGCACCGGGAGCGGGGGAAACAGGATTGGTCACGCGGCTCAGTCTAGCGGCGCGCGCCCTGGCCCCGGCCGTGACGTAGCCCCCGATTGGCGGTGCTTTCCGCGTTTCTTGGGGACTCGGGGCCCGATCTCGGTGGGCGGTGAAGCAGAGTCCGGGTGTAGGCTAGCGCCCATGATGCTGCGAGATAACTGAGATGCGGCCCTAGGGCCCAGTCATTTTCCGACCTTTTCGCCGGGTGTGTTACGCCCCGGCGCTCGCAGTTGTTTCTTCACTTTTCCCGCTTTTGGTCGGGGTTTTCTGTGAGCGCCGTTTGGTCCCCCGGTTCAGCTTTCACACAGAATCGACATTTGAATTGACTGACTCATCCCTTCCCGCTGAGCGGGATTCCCTAGTGGACGACGCTGCAGCCGCAGCGCCTCCTAGTCCCGCCGCGCCACCCAGTCCGGCCGGGTCGCCAGGTTCGGCCGGCCCCCGCCCGCCGGCGGAACCGCTTGCGGCTGCTGCCGGGGCGGCCCGCGCCGCCCGGTCCGAGCGGGCCGCCCGTGTCGGTCCGGCCGCTCCATCGCTGGGGTTCAACCCCGGTTTGAGGTGGATCGAGAAGCGCTACCAGCCGCCCACCGGACCGGCTCAGCGGTGGCCATCCACGCCGCGCGGGGTGGTGTGGCACGCGATCCGGCAGAGCTGGCCGACCATCCTGGCCATCTTGTTCTTCGCGCTGCTTTCGCATTCGGCCTCGGCGTTGACCTCGGTGGCGTTGGGTAAGTCGATTGACGCGGCGGCGGCCTACGGTTTTGCCGGCCCCACGTTCGCGTGGGTGGGCGGCCTGCTGGTGTTGATCTTCGCCGCAGCGGTGTTTGGTGGTGGCCTGGAGGAGTTCTTCTGGGTGATTACCTGGATCCGCACCTCGCTGCTCGCCTCCCGTTCGGTGGGTCACCACGTGGCCAACGTGGGCCCGGCCACGGCCCGCGAGCAGACGGCTGGCGAGGTCACCACCACGGTCTCCTCCGACGTCAACCGGCTGGCCGATTTCGTCAGCGCCATCCCGAACCTGATCGGTGTCAACGCGGTGGCCGTGCTGGTGACGGTGTTGATGTTCCGCGATTCGCCGCAGCTGGCTCTGCTGGTGGCGATTGGGCTGCCCACGCAGATGGCGGTGTTGGCGCTGCTCTCCAAGCCGCTGCAGAGCCGCCAGGAGTTGCAGCGCAAGGCCGACGGTGACCTGACCACGCTGGCCACTGACACGGTGGCTGGTTTGCGGATCCTGCGCGGTATTGGCGGCGAGGAGATGTTCTCTGCCGGCTACCGCGCCCAGTCGCAGAAGGTGCGCCAGGCTGGCGTGAAGGTGGCCGCCCCGTTCTCCCTGCTGGTTTCGTTGCAGACGCTGCTGCCGGGCCTGTTCACGGCGCTGGTGATCTGGCGGGCCGCCCACTTGGCGGTGGCAGGGCAGCTGACGGTGGGGCAGCTGATCACGTTCGTTGGCTTCACGGTCTACCTTGCCTTCCCGCTGCAGCAGACCTCTCAGTTCGTCCGGTCCGCCACGCGCGGCTGGGTGGCCGCTAAGCGCGTGGCCGCGATCATGGCGGTCGAGCCGCTGGCGGGCAACCTGGCGGAGCGCAGCGCGATGTCCGTTGCCCCGACCGCCGCGCTGGGCGCCCAGATGGACGACGTTCCGCCCGCCGCGCCCGCGCAGTCAGCCGCCCCCTTGGCTGGCCCGGGCGACGACGCCGTGCGCGATGGATCCACCGGCACGGCACACGCTGCCGGGACGGGCGAACCTGCGCCTGCGCCGGCTGCGGGACCTCACGCAGCGGGAACGGCCAACCCCAATGGGATGGGCGCGGTGACACACCACTTGGCGGGCATCGGCGGCGAGCTGGTGGATCACCGCACCGGGGTGCGCATCCAGCCCGGCAAGCTGACCGTGGTGGTGAGCCCCGATCCGTCCGCGAGCGCCGCGCTGGCCGCGCGCCTGGCCCGCCTGGATGACTCCCAGGGGCCGGTGACGCTGAACGGCACCGACCTGCGTGAGCTTTCGCTGCCGGCAGTGCGTGCGGCGATCGTGCACTCGCACGCCACCGCGCAGCTCTTTGCCGGCTCGCTGCGCTCCAACCTGGACGCCAGCTTCGCCGACGTCGCCCCCTACCAGACTGCGGAGTTGGTGGAGGTGGAGCGGGAGGCCGAGCACAGCGGCGAGGTCTCGCGCGACCGCGTCCAGCCCGAGCACCTGCCGGTGGACGCGGCGTTGGACGACGCCCTGGCCGCCGCCGACGCGCACGACGTGCGCTCCTCCCTGCCGCGCGGCCTGGGCGGCACGATCACCGAGAAGGGACGCTCCCTTTCCGGTGGTCAACGCCAGCGCGTAGCCCTGGCCCGCACCCTGGCCACCAACGCCCCGGTGCTGATCCTGGTGGAGCCCACTTCCGCCGTGGACGCGCACACCGAGATGCGCATCGCCGCCGCCCTGCGCTCCGAGCGTGCCGGGCGCACCACCGTGGTGATCTCCGCCTCTCCCCTGGTGCTGGAGCAGGCCGAGCAGGTGATCTTCCTGCCCGCCACCGCGCTGGCCGCCGCCGCGGAGAACGGACAAGCCGACTCTGAGCCGGCCGAGGTTTCGCAGGCCGGGGTGGAGCGGGCGCCGGCGGGAACGTCGGCCACTCCGGTGGTATCCACCCACCGCGAACTGCTAGCTGCGGCCCGGCGCGGGGAGGCCGACGGCCTGGCCTACCGCGACGTGGTCTCCAGAAGCGCGGGCGACGCCCCGGAGGGCAGCGCCACACCTGACCAGGCCGGACTGAAGAAGGGAGAAGAGCGATGAGCCAGCTACCCGTTGCAAGCAGCAAGCGTGTGCGCAAGAACGTCTCCGCGCTCCTTACCCAGTACCGGGGCAGCCTGACCCTGGTCACCGCGCTACAGATCTCGGTGGCGCTGGCGGGCCTGGCCACCCCGTTCCTGCTCGGCAGGCTGGTGGACCACGTAAGTGCCGGCGGCGATGGCGCGTTCGTGGACAGCGCCGCCCTCGCAGCGGCCGGCGCCGTCACCCTGCAGGCACTGCTGGCATTCTTCGCCAGCCGGATGGCCATGATCATGGGCGAAAGCGTCTTCGCTACCGTCCGCGAACGCCTGCTCCACGCCGTGGCGCACCTGCCGTTGTCTGAGGTGGAGAAGGCCGGCACGGGCGACCTGCTTGGCCGCGCCACCAACGACGTAGGACGAATCCAGTGGGTGGTGCGCTTCGGACTGCCGCGCGTGCTGGTGATCGCCGTGACCGTGATCTTCACCTTCGCCGCCACCATCCTGATCAGCCCGCTGCTCTCCCTGGCGATGCTGGTGGGACTGCCCGCCATTTGGGTAGTGATGCGCTGGTATCTGCGCCGCGCCGTGGTGGCCTACCGTGCCACGTCGGCCGCCTACTCCCGCATGGCCGGGGTGGTTACCGAAAGCGTGGAGCACGCCGACACCATCGACGCCCTTGGCATCGCCGGGGTGCGCCGCGACCTGACCGACCGCTCCATCACCGAGATGTGGCGCCTGGAGGTCTACACCTCCTACCTGCGCATCGGGATCATCACCTCCGTCAGCTTTTGGCTCTACGTCCCGGTCGCGGCCGTGGTGCTGTGGGGGGCGTTCCTGCTGGATCAGGGCGTGACCACCATCGGTGCGATCACCACCGTGGCGATGTACGCCAACCAGCTGCGCAGCCCCCTCGGGGAGCTGTCGTTCTGGATCGACGAGATTCAGACCTCCACCGCATCCCTCTCCCGCATCTACGGCGTGGAGGACGTGCCCGCCGACCGCACCCCGACCGGCCAGAAGCCCACCGGCTCTGAGCTGAGTATCAGGGACGTCACCTACGAGTACGTGCCGGGCCGCCCGGTGCTGCACGGGGTCAGCCTCGACCTGCGCCCCGGCGAGCGTCTGGCGGTGGTGGGGCCCTCCGGCTCCGGGAAGTCCACGCTGGGCCGCATGCTGGCCGGCATCCACGGCCCCACCACCGGTTCCGTGCGGGTCGGTGGGGTGGAGCTCACCGACCTCACCGAGGCCGAGCTGCGCAAGAACGTCGCCCTGGTCACCCAGGAGCACCACGTTTTCGTGGGCACGATCGCAGACAACCTGCGTCTGGCGAAGGCCGACGCGACCGATGAGGAGATCGAGCGCGCCCTGCGCGTGGTCGGTTCCTGGGAGTGGGTCAGCGCCCTGGAGGACGGCATGTTCACCAAGGTGGGCTCCGGCGCCAAGGAGCTGGACCCCGCCAAGGCGCAGGAGATCGCCCTGGCCCGCTTGTTGCTGCTGGACCCGCACACGCTGATCCTGGACGAGGCCACCAGCCTGCTCGACCCGCGCGCGGCCCGCTCGCTGGAGGCGTCCCTGAACGCGGTCCTGACGGGCCGGACCGTGGTGGCGATCGCCCACCGCCTGCACACGGCGCACGACGCCGATCGCGTGGCGGTGGTGATCGACGGGCGGATCGCGGAGCTGGGCTCCCACGACGAGCTCGTGGCCGCAGGGGGCGAGTACGCCTCCCTGTGGGCGTCCTGGCAGCACGAGTAACGCAATCGGGCTGGTCGCCGCCCAGGGCCGTCGTGGGGTCCCATAGGCCCTGGGCGGTAGGTTCCCGAGACACCAGTCGGCCCCGGTCTGCACCCTTTCGGGGTGCGGACCGGGGCCTAGGCGGCGGCGCCTGCGGCGCCGCCGTTTTTCCTTCCCAGACCTGGGGAGCTAAACGGGAGAGAAAAGCTCCCCAGGTCTCCACTGGCTGCCCACTTCCGCTGCGGCCACCGCGTGAACGCGGTGTTCCGCTGGCTTCTGCACCAAATGCACCCTTCCCTTATCCTCGTGCACCCGGTGCGGGGCAGCCAGTGAAGTTCTTAGGTCCGCGCGTTAGGCGGAGCGGCGGCGGATAACCAGCCAGGCACCAGCGGTGGCTACCAGGCCAGCGGCCAGCAGCGTCTGAGACACCGCACCACCGGTCTTGGCCAGCGCCGGCGGAGCCGGCGGCGGCGGAACGGTCGGGGGCACCGACGGCGGCACGCTAGTAGACGGGGTCGGCGTGGGAGTCGGGGTCGGCGTGGGAGTCGGCGTGGGAGTCGGCGTAGGCGTCGGAGTCGGGCTCGGCTGCACGTTCGGTCCAGGCGGCGTCGGCGTGGGAGTCGGAGTCAGAGTTGGCGTCGGGGTCGGGGTCGGCGTCGGGGTCGGCGTGGGAGTCGGCGTCGGGGTCGGCGTGGGAGTCGGCGTCGGAGTCGGCGTCGGAGTCGGCGTCGGAGTCGGCGTCGGAGTCGGCGTCGGAGTCGGCGTCGGAGTCGGAGTGGGCGTGGGAGTCGGGGTCGGGGTCGGCTCCTCGCAGAAAGGCGGCGGGGTCTCCCCCGGGCCAGCCCAGTTGATGTTCAGCAGCGAGGGCTGGCCGGTCTGCGGGGCGAAGTCGGCCACGACCAGGCTCTGGTGGCCCGCCTGCACCAGCACGGTGCCGATGGAGGCATCCACGGAGAACGGCGCGGCATTCACGCCGACGTTCACGGACGCGGGCCGTCCGGCCACACCGGGGGCAACGGCCACGTAGAACGGGGCACGGTAGTTCACAGCCGCGTCGATCTTGGGCAGGTGGTTCGGCTCGGACCCACCGGCGGGGATGATCGAACCGGGCACGTCCGGGCCTTGCAGGTCGCCGAGAACGGGGGACTCCGTCTCGGGGGTGATTACCTCGTCCTGGCCGGGCTGGGTGGAGAAGATTGCCAGGCCCGATGCGGTGACGTGGACGCCGTTGGTGTCGTCCGCCAGGAGGGCAGCGGCCGCATCCGCCTCCTGCGCGCCCTCGGACTGGGCCACGTGGAACGGGCCGACCACCCAGTAGTCACCGACCCGGATGGGCTCCGCAGTCTGCGGCCCGTACACGCGGGCGCTGGCCGGCGGCGTCGTGGGGTTGTTCAGCGCGTCGTCGATCAGCAACGCGGAGAGGGTGCTGACGTACTGCTCCTGATCCGCGGGCAGCGAGGAGTCCACTCCCCCGTAACGGAAGCCGTGGGCGAAGTTCCAGATGGCCACCTGGGTAGCGGTGGCGGTCAGGGCGGCCAGCTGCTCCGGGCTCGCCGCAGGCAGTGCCACGCCGTACAGGCCGGCCACCTGGCTCGGGCTCAGGTGGGGGTAGGAACGCTCCAGGATCGTGCGGACCTGCGGACCGTACTGGTTCATCACCTGGCTGCCGTCAATGGCCACCTCGTAGGTGGTGCCGAGCCAGGCGGTGACGTCCACGCAGTACGCCTTGAGGACCTCGCCGTCGGGGCCGGCCAGGCTAATGAGACCGGCCTGCACCAGGCCATTGTTGGGGAAGTTGATCTTCACTCCCTCGATCCCGTTGGTGACGGTGTAGTTTTGCGCCGCGTTGGCGGAACCAGAGGAACCCGGAAGGTATGCCAGGACCAGCAGGAGGGCCGCCAACACGGCGGTGAGGCTTCCTCCCCACTTCGCGCCGGCCCGCTTGAACCACGGCGGCTTGGGACGCTGGTCGCCGTGACGCCCCGGGGCGGGGCCGCTAAAGCGTGAGGTTTGTTCTGGCGTTAGCACGTTTGGGGAGGACAGCATTACGCAACCTTTCTGTGAGCCACCCCCAACTCTTTTACTTTGTCAAGACGCCCGCAAACACACCCAACTAAACCTGGGGAAAACTGTTTTCCACACGATTTGCCGCCCCCACTCGATACAGGTCTGCATCGACATGGGTGGTCGACTTTCCCGCGTCTTTCCAATGAGTAGGTCCGGAACAACCGCGAGGCGGCGGCTTGGTGCCCGGGCTCGCCCGCCATGCCGCCATGCGGGGCCGGTGCTCCTCCGTGCTGCCTGAACGCAGCTCTACGGGGCCCGGCCCCGCTAATCCAATCTCGACGAAAGCAGCTTCAACTCGACGAAGGGGGCCCAATTTCGACGTTAACCGGGCCCGGAACGTCGAGTCGAAGACCAAAACGTCGAGTCGAGGAGCAAAACGTCGAGCTACAACAACGCGACGTTAAGCCGAACCCCAAAGCCTCCGATTGCAGCCCACAGCCCCCAGCGGACCACCGCCGCGCAGCCCCCACCAGCGCCCGCCACCAATAGAGAAGGCCTCGGGGGCCGCTCCACAGAGCAGCCCCCGAGGCTTGAGTCGCGCCGCGTTACAGCAGCGTCAAGGCCTGGCGAGCGATGGCCAGCTCCTCGTTGGTGGGCACCGCCAGCACGGTCACCTTGGAGGACGGCGTGGAGATGACGCGAGCCCCCCTGCCGTGGTCCTGGTTGGCGGCCTCGTCGATCTCGATACCCATGAAGGCCAAGCGCTCGCAGACCTCGGCGCGGATGCGAGCGTCATTCTCACCGAAACCAGCTGTAAAGCTAAGCGCGTCCAGGCCTCCCATTACGGCGGTGTAGCCGCCGATGTACTTCAGCAGGCGGTGGATGTAGACGTCCATGGCACTGCGGGCATTGGCATCGCCTTCATCAACCATGCGCCACACCTGACGCATGTCGTTCTCCCCAGTCATGCCCTTCATGCCAGAGGAGCGGTTGAACAGGTGGTCGATCTCGTCGATGCTCATGCCCGCCACGCGGTAGAGGTGGAACACGGCGGCCGGGTCGATGTCGCCGGTGCGCCCACCCATCACTAGGCCCTCCAGCGGGGTCAAACCCATCGAGGTGTCCACGGCGTGGCCCGCCACCACGGCGGAGGCGGAGGCGCCGTTGCCCATGTGCAGCACAACCTGCTTCAGGTCATCACGGCCCAGCAGCTCAGACACGGCGCTGGAGACGAACTGGTGGGAGGTGCCGTGGGCGCCGTAGCGGCGAATCTCGTACTTCTCCGCCACCTCCTTGTTGAGGGCGTAACGGGCAGAAGCGTCCGGCAGGGACTGGAAGAAGGCCGTGTCAAAGACGGCGACGTGCGGAACGTCGGCCATCAAAGAGCGCGCCACCTCGATGCCCTTCAGGTGGCCGGGGTTGTGCAGCGGCCCCAGCGGGATCAGCTCCTCGATCTTGGCCACCACCTCATCGGTCACCAGCGCCGGACCGGAGAAGTGCTTGCCACCCTGCACCACGCGGTGGCCCACAGCCACGATGCCGGCCTCCTGCAGGTTCGGCCCCTCGGTGGAGAACAGCCGCAGGACCTCAGACAAGCCCACGCCGTGGTCCGGCACGCGCTCCTCGATCTCGATGGTGTCCTCTCCGTGCTTGTGGATGATCCGGCTGATGGACTCGCCAATGCGCTCCACCAGGCCGGAGGCCAGCGCCACCCCGGCATCCGGGTCTACCAGCTGGTACTTGATGGAGGAGGAGCCGGTGTTAATCACCAGTACGGTGCGCTCGGTCATTGCTTTCCTTTGCGAATTGCGGTTGGGGTACGACGCTGCCCGCGCCGCCTGGATTTACTAGTTGCGCTGCGCCTGAACGGCGGTGATCACGACGGTGTTGATGATGTCTTCCACCAGTGCACCGCGCGATAGGTCGTTGACGGGCTTGTTCAGGCCCTGCAGCACCGGGCCCACGGCCACGGCGCCGGAGGACCGCTGGACGGCCTTGTAACCGATGTTGCCGGTGTTGAGGTCGGGGAAGATGAACACGGTGGCGCGGCCGGCCACCTCAGAGTCCGGCAGCTTCACCTTGGCCACTGCGGAGTCCACGGCGGCGTCGTATTGGATCGGGCCCTCCACGCTCAGCTCGGGGGCGCGCTCGCGCACGATCCGTGTGGCCTCGCGGACCTTGTCCACGTCGGCGCCGGAGCCGGAGGTGCCGGTGGAGTATGACAGCATCGCCACGCGCGGCTCCACCCCGAACAGGGCGGCAGTCTGCGCCGAGGAGATGGCGATGTCGGCCAGCTGCTCCGGGGTGGGCTCTGGGTTGACGGCGCAGTCACCGTAAACCAGCACGCGGTCCTCCATGAGCATCAGGAACACGGAGGACACGATGGAGGTGCCCGGTCGGGTCTTGATGATCTGGAAGGACGGAACGATGGTGTGAGCGGTGGTGTGGGCCGCACCGCTCACCATGCCGTCGGCATCGCCCATGTGCACCATCATGGTGCCGAAGTAGCTGACGTCCTGCACCTTCTCCCGGGCCTGCTCCAGGGTGACCCCCTTCTTGGCGCGCAGGCGGGCAAACTCCTCGGCGTAGCGCCCCAGGTAGGCCTCGTCCTGCGGGGAGACCACGGTGGCGGAGCTGATGTCTAGGCCCAGTTCGGCGGCGCGGGCGCGCACGGTGGCTTCGTCTCCCAGCAGGATCAGGTCGGCAACCTTGCGGGCCAGTAGGGCGGAGGCGGCGCGCAAAACGCGGTCGTCGTCCGGTTCCGGCAGCACGATGCGCTTACGGTCGGCGCGGGCCTGGTCCACTAGGCGGGCCTGGAACATGAGCGGGGTGATGACCTCGCGGTGAGGAATGTCCAGGGCGGCAACGATCTTGTCCAGGGAGATGTTTTCTTCCACCGTAGCCACCGCAAGGTCGATCTTGCGCTGCGAGCCGCGAGAGATCGGGCCGTGCAGGCGCATGAGCTTGTCTGCGGTCTGGTAGGTGTCCCGGGCGGTGGCGATCACGGGCAGATTGGAACCAAAGCCACGAATCAGCTTGGACATCTGCTCCTCCGGCAGCATGCCGCCGTTGAGAACCAGGCCGGCCAGGGAGGGGAAGTTGTCTGCCTGGTGGGCCATGAACAGCGCCGGCACTAGGGAGGAGCGGTCGCCAGCCAACACCGCTACCTGACCGTCCTGGAGGTGGCGCAGCACGTTCTCGGTGGTCATGCCACAGATCAGCACGGAGGTGGCCTCGCGGGAAAGCAGCTCCTCGTCGCCGTAGATCAGCTCTCCGTCCAGGGCGGTCAGGACGTCGTGCATCGTGGGGGCGCTCAGCAGCGGCAGGTCTGGCAGGGTGACCACGAAGGTCCCCAGTCCGGCCAGGGCGGCGCGAACGTCGTCCGCCTGTCCCTCGGCGGTGCGGTTGACGATGATGGCGGCGGTGAAGGCGTGCTCCTGGGCGATCTCGGCGATGGAGAGTTCGGCGGAGGCGGCCACCTGCTCGGCGGTGCGCTCGTGGGCAGTGAGGACCAGCACCACGGGGGCGCCCAGGTTGGCTGCGACGCGCGCGTTGAAGGAGTGCTCGTCGCCGCCGGGGACGTCGGTGTAGTCGGAGCCGTCCACGACCACGACGTCGCACTGGCGCTCCAGGTCGCGGAAGCGGTCGATGATGCGGGCCAGCGCGCCCTCGGGGTCGGCGCGTAGCTCGTCGTAGGTGACGCCGACGCACTGGTCGTATTCGAGGGTGCCGCCGGTCTGGCGGATGAGCAGGTCGGTGGTTTCGTCGGCCTCGATGGACTTCACGACGGGCCGGAAGATGCCCACCTTGGCGACCTCGCGGGCCAGGAGTGTCACCAGTCCTAGCGCCACGGTCGACTTGCCGGTGCTGCCCTCTGGTGAGGTGATGTAGATACTCCTGGCCACTACTAAGTCCTTTCTTCGCCTACCGGGCGTCTTTGCCTACCGGGCGATTGTCCCACCCGCGCCCGGCGTTTGGGACCCTGGCTCCGCTCCGGGCGCACTTCGGTGGCGCGATTCACGGACAGCAAACCCGCTCCCACCGCTTCTTTGCTTTCTGCTGAGGTTTTTGTGACCGCCCCTTGGTCGCCGCCTGGTTGGACGACGTTCCGCCCACCGCCCCCACCGACGTTGGACGACGTTCCGCCCGCCGCCGCGCGGGCGCGCCCACCCCGCCCGCGCGGCCCTGACCGGGCGCAAGGCAGGGCCCCTACCGGAGCGCGTTGGGGACGCGCGGGCGGGGGCCCTGTTCCGTTAAGGGCGGGGCTCAGTAGTCGCCGGTCATGGAGCGCACGTCCAGGGCGGCGTCCAGCTGCTCCAGGGTGACCTCGCCGCGCTCCACGAAGCCCAGGTCGATCACGGCCTCGCGCACCGTCAGGTCCGCCTTGACGGAATGCTTGGCGATCTTGGCGGCGGCCTCGTAACCGATCAGGCGGTTGAGCGGGGTGACGATGGACGGGGAGGACTGCGCCAGGCGCAGGCAGCGCTCCTCGTTGGCGGTGATGCCGTCCACGCAGCGCTCGGCGAGCACGCGAGAGACATTGCCCAGGATCGTGGCGGACTGCAGCAGGTTCTGGGCCATGACGGGCAGCATGACCAGCAGGTCAAAGTTGCCCTGCGCGCCAGCGAAAGCGATCGCGGCGTCGTTGCCGATCACCTGGGCGGCGACCATGACGGTGGCCTCCGGCAGTACCGGGTTGACCTTGCCCGGCATGATCGAGGAGCCCGGCTGCAGGTCGGGCAGGTTGACCTCGCCCAGGCCGGTGCGCGGGCCGGAGCCCATCCAGCGCAGATCGTTGGCGATCTTCACCAGGGAGACGGCCACGGTGCGCATGGCGCCGGAGAACTCCACCAGGGAGTCCTGGGCGGCCTGGGCCTCGAAGTGGTTGTCGGCCTCACGCAGCGGCAGCCCAGTGTGCTCGGCAATCAACTCAATCACGCGCGCGCTAAACCCGGCCGGGGTGTTGATACCCGTGCCGACGGCGGTGCCGCCCAGGGGCAGCTCGGCCAGGCGCGGCAGCGCGGCCTCCACCCGCTCTATGCCCTTGGCGACCTGGGTGGCGTAGCCGGAGAACTCCTGGCCCAGGGTGATGGGGGTGGCGTCCATGAGGTGGGTGCGGCCGGACTTGACCACGTCCACGAACTCCTTGGCCTTGGCGTCCAGGGAGGCGTGCAGGGTCTTCAGTCCGGGCAGCAGCACCTCCACCGCAGCCTGGTAGGCGGCGATGTGGATCGAGGACGGGAAGACGTCGTTGGAGGACTGGGAGGCATTGACGTGGTCGTTGGGGTGGACCTCGAGGCCGGAGGCGCGGCTGGCCAGGGTGGCGATGACCTCGTTGGTGTTCATGTTGGAGGAGGTGCCTGAGCCGGTCTGGAACACGTCGATCGGGAAGTGCTCATCGACCTCCCCGGCGATCACCTGGTCTGCGGCCGCCACGATCGCGGCGCTGACCTCCGGGGCGATCACGCCGAGCTCGGCGTTGGCCAGGGCGGCAGCGCGCTTGATCTGGCCCAGCGCGGCGATGTGGTGCGGGGTCAAGCCCTGACCGGAGATCGGGAAGTTCTCCACCGCGCGCTGGGTCTGGGCGCGGTAGAGGGCGTCCACGGGGACGCGCACTTCACCCATCGTGTCGTGTTCAATCCGGTACTCGGTCATGTCTCCTCCTTGGGGCATTGATGGCGAGCTCAATTCTCGCCACCCCTCAGCTTAGGTTAGGGCAACCAAAGTCCCAGATTTTGAAAACGTGGACGACGCTCATTTAGGCCGCCACGCGCTCCCGCCACCGCCCCGAGGTGAGGCCGGGCGGCAACGTCGTCCACTAGCAAGGCAAGGCACACCTTCCCACGCCTTTTGCGGGCTATTTCGGCGTTTTTCCGCCCCTGTCACCGGGCGCTCCGGGCGCGCGGCAGGCAGGCGGGACCGCAGTCCCCTCCCCCGCACCTCCACGTCCGTAGCTTGGCCCCCAATGCCAATGAAGGAGTAGAGATGGCCGAATTCCTGTACGAGGACATGCTGCCGATCGGCGAGGACACCACGCCTTACCGCTGCCTAACCACCGAGGGCGTCAGCGTGGTGGAAGGCCCAGACGGGCGCAAGTTCCTCCAGGTGGAGCCCGCCGCACTGGAGCTGCTGGCCAAGGAGGCCATCCACGACATCTCCCACTACCTGCGCCCCGGCCACCTGCAGCAGCTGCGCAACATTATGGAAGACCCCGAGGCCAGCGACAACGACAAGTTCGTGGCCCTAGACCTACTCAAGAACGCCCACATCGCCGCCGCCGGCGTGCTGCCCATGTGCCAAGACACCGGCACCGCCATCATCATGGGCAAGCGCGGCCAGCAGGTCCTCACCGAGGGCCCCGACGAGCTGCACCTGTCCAAGGGCATCATGGACGCCTACACCAACCTCAACCTGCGCTACTCGCAAAACGCCCCCATCACCATGTGGGACGAGCGCAACACCGGCACCAACCTGCCCGCCCAGATCGAGCTTTACGCGGACACCGCCCCCGGCCACGAGCTGGCCTACAAGTTCCTGTTCATGGCCAAGGGCGGCGGCAGCGCCAACAAGTCCTACCTGTTCCAGGAGACCAAGGCGATCTTGAACCCCGACTCCATGATGCAGTTCCTGGAGGCCAAGATCCGCTCCCTGGGCACGGCGGCCTGCCCGCCCTACCACCTGGCCATCGTGGTGGGTGGCACGTCCGCTGAGTTCGCGCTCAAGACCGCCAAGTACGCCTCCGCCCGCTACCTGGACTCCCTGCCCACTGAAGGTTCCATGGCCGGCCACGGCTTCCGCGACATCGAACTCGAAGAGCGCGTGCTGGACCTGACCCGCAAGATCGGCATCGGCGCCCAGTTTGGCGGCAAGTACTTCTGCCACGACGTGCGCGTGATCCGCCTGCCGCGCCACGGCGCCTCCCTGCCCGTGGCAATCGCCGTGTCCTGCTCCGCCGACCGCCAGGCCAAGGCCAAGATCACCCCCGAGGGCGTGTTCCTGGAGCAGCTCGAGTTCGACCCGGGCCGCTTCCTGCCCGAGACCACCGACGCGGAGCTGGACGCCGCCACCGACGGCGTGAGCGGCACCGGCAAGGGCGCTGCCGTCAAGATCGACCTGAGCCGCCCGATGGACGAGATCCGCGCCGAGCTGTCCAAGTACCCGATCAAGACGCGCCTGTCCCTGACCGGCACGCTGATCGTGGCCCGGGACATCGCGCACGCCAAGATCCGCGAGCGCCTGGAGGCCGGCGAGGAGATGCCGCAATACCTGAAGGACCACCCGGTCTACTACGCGGGCCCGGCCAAGACCCCGCAGGGCATGCCCTCCGGCTCGTTCGGCCCCACCACCGCCGGGCGTATGGACGCCTACGTGGACCAGTTCCAGGCCGCCGGCGGCTCCATGGTGATGCTCGCCAAGGGCAACCGCTCCCAGGCCGTCACCGACGCGTGCGCCAAGCACGGCGGCTTCTACCTGGGCTCCATCGGCGGCCCGGCCGCCCGCCTGGCCCAGGACTGCATCAAGAAGGTGGAGCTGCTGGAGTACCCCGAGCTCGGCATGGAGGCCATCTGGAAGATCGAGGTAGAGGACTTCCCGGCATTCATCGTGGTCGATGACAAGGGCAACGACTTCTTTGCCCACACCGGCGAGGTGACCCTGACCATCGGCAAGCGCCCGTCCTGCTGAGGTAGTCCAAAACAAGGGGTTGGGGCGGTGACTTTCCAGTCACCGCCCCAACCCCTTTTCTCCGCGCCGCCTCGCGGCGCGGGGGCCAAACTCAGGCGTCCAGGTCGGTCTCCAGCAGGGCCGCCAACTCGTCGAGGACAGCCTCAGCGCCCTCGTCGTCGCTGGACAGGACAACCACATCGCCGAATCCGGCGCCCAGCGTCATCACTCCCAGGATCGAGGAGGCGTCCACAGGCTCGCCGCCTTCCAGGGCGATCTCGATGTCAAAGTCGTGCTCGTTAACGGCTGCGACGAACGTGGCGGCCGGGCGGGCGTGCAGGCCAACCTTGGACCCAATCTTGGCGGTGCGCTGTGCCATATCTGCTCCTAATCGAAGGTGGCGGGCACTATCGGATGCACCCGCGAGCGATGGAAGAAGTGTAACCGGCGTTACCCGGCACGGTAGGGCGCAACGACAACATCAATCCGCTGCAATTCCTTCAAGTCGCTGTATCCCGTGGTCGCCATCGTCTGGCGCAGCGCCCCCGTCAGGTTGAGAGAACCATCGGGCTGGGTGGCGGGACCGAGCAGGATCTCCCGCATACTGCCCACCGTGCCCACGTGGACGCGCTCGCCGCGCGGCAGCCGCTTGTGGTGCGCCTCGGCACCCCAGTGCCAGCCCCGCCCCGGCGCCTCGGTGGCCTTGGCCAGAGCGGAACCGAGCATCACCGCATCGGCGCCACAAGCAAAAGCCTTCACCAGGTCACCGGAGCGTCCCACCGCGCCGTCGGCCACGATGTGAACGTAGCGGCCACCCGACTCATCCAAGTAATCGCGGCGGGCGGCGGCAACGTCGGCGATAGCGGTAGCCATCGGCACGTGAATACCAAGCGCGCGGCGGGTGGTGTGCGCAGCACCGCCCCCGAATCCCACCAACACGGCGGCAGCGCCGGTGCGCATGAGGTGCAGCGCGGCGGTATAGGTGGCAACGCCACCCACCACCACCGGCACGTCCAGCTCATAGATGAAGCGCTTGAGGTTGAGCGGTTCCGCGCGGGAAGAGACGTGCTCCGCGCTCACGGTGGTGCCGCGGATGACAAACAGATCCACGCCCGCGTCCACCACTGCCTGCCCGTAGCGTTGGGTGTGCTGCGGAGAGAGCTTTCCCGCCACAGGCACACCAGCCGCGCGCACCTCTGCCAGACGCGCAGCGATCAGCTCCTTCTTGATCGGCTCCGAGTAGATCTGCTGCAGGCGCCGCGTGACCTGCTCCTGCGGCAGGTCGGCGATCTCCGCGAAGAACGGGGTGGGGTCCTCGTAACGCGTCCAGAGCCCGTCCAGGTCTAGCACCCCGATGCCGCCCAGGCGGCCAAGCTCGATAGCCGTCGATGGGCTCATCACGGAGTCCATAGGGGCCGCCATGATGGGCAGTTCCACGTGGTAGGCGTCGATCTGCCATGAGATAGACACATCTTGCGGGTCTCGGGTGCGCCTGGACGGGACCACCGCAATGTCGTCGAAGGAAAACGCCCGCCGCCCGCGCTTACCGCGGCCAATCTCAATCTCGTTCACGGCTCTAGCCTAGCGGGGGCCGGAAATGTGAGTCACAGGTGGCACCATTGGGGAGGGAAAGGGGAAGCGATGGACTTTCAGGGCGTACTGGTTGGTTTTGACACTGAAACCACCGGCGTGGATACAGGTAGCGACCGAATTGTCACCGCCGCCGTGGTGGTGCGTAGCCCGGGGCGGCCTGACGAGGTGCTTACCTGGCTCGCTGACCCCGGCGTGGAGATCCCGCAGGCGGCGTCCGACGTTCACGGCATCACCACCGAGTACGCCCGCGCCCACGGCAGGCCGGCCGCACAGGTAGTCGAGGAAGTCGCCGCTGTCCTGGCTGCGCTGGTGAGCTCCGGTGGAACGATCGTCGCTTTCAACGCCTCCTTCGACCTAGCGATCCTGCGGGAGGAATTGCACCGCTACGGCCTGCCCACACTGGAGGAGCGCCTGGGTGGGGAACTGCGCGCCGTGCTGGACCCCCTGGTGATAGACCGGGCCGTGGACCGCTGGCGCAAGGGCAAGCGCACCCTCGGTTCCCTGGTGGAGCACTACGGGATCGCCGCCCCGCAAGGGGACCTGCACACGGCCGACGTTGACGTGGCCGCCACTCTGGACGTGCTGGGTGCGATTCTTACGCAATACCCGGAGGTGGGCGCGCGCAGCGAGGCCGAGCGCTTCGAGTGGCAGCGCCAGGCTCACCGTGAGTGGGCCGAGAGCTTCAACAAATGGCTGCGCCGCCAAGGCAGGGACAACAACCTGGCCTCCACGCAGTGGCCGTAGCCGTCTAATCCATTGGGTCCTTTCAGCCCCAGGTCCCCACCACCGCGAGTAACAGGACAACTCGAAACACGCACCTTCCTCAAACACTAAACAAAACGGCACAATTACAGCCTAAAATTTCAAACACATAACCGACACTCGATCTTCAACGTTCACGAAACCGGCATACCCGCTACCGCAGGACAATCTTACGCCGTAGCGTCGACAACAAATACAACTCCAGCCTAGGTGCGAGATTCTGCAACTGAAATAGATGAAACTGACATGAAGACCTAGCCAACTCCAAAACCGGAACAAACCGTACCCGAAAGACTGTCCGGCTCCTTGTTGGCAGCCCGGTTTTCCGGGCTCGGCCAGCTGTTATGGGCACGATGGTTTGCCCCTGTCTAACCAATGATCCGGGGGGTGTTGTCACCCATGACAGTTGGGCGCAGGGGAGACGCTGATTAGGGGAACGGCCCGCTTGTAGCGAGGCCGAAGGCACACGTGGGTGCGGGACTTGTGACCGTGGTGCTGGCCGTGGCTAACAAGCACGGAGACGGCCGTGGGAATTGACCAGGTTGCAGTCCTTGTTGGCATAGATGTCGGTAAGAGTGAGCACTGGGCTCATGCCCAGGACCCATCTGGCAAGAAGCTACTGGATAAGGCTTTGCCAAACGACGAGGCAAAACTGCGCCTGATCTACCAACAGCTGTCCGAACACGGCCCAGTCTCGGTACTGGTCGACCAAGTAAGCCACCACCGGGGCACTGGCCGTGGCAGCTGCCCAAGCACTGGGAACCCTTGTGGCCTACCTACCCGGGTTATCTATGCGGCGTATCGCAGACCCAACGCCCGGCAGGGCCAAGACAGACAAACGCGACGCAGCCGTTATCGCTACCGCTGCCCGCACCATGCCACACCTTGCCCTCTCTTACAGAAGCAGACCAAGACGGCCCAGCTCTAGCAATGCTTACCGGATTTGACCTAGACCTGGCCCGCCAGGTCAACCAAACAGCAAACAGCATCCGTGGCCTCTACACCCAAATCCACCCTGCCTTGGAAGCCGTCTTAGGCCCCAAACTCGAACACGCCCCCGTCGTGGAACTCATTGCCTCCTCCCCCACACCAGCGCAGTTGAAGAGGGCCGGCAAGCACGCATTGCTGCCAAACTCAAAGCCAAGCCAGCCTTGCTCTACAAGCACTGGGATAAACAAATCATCCAAGCCCTAGCTAAACAAAGCGTGGTAGTAGCCGGCACCGATGCCGCAGGTGCTGTCTTGCCCTACCTTGCAAGGCAGCTAATCAACCTGCATGCCCTACGCAAAGACATCGCCGTCCAAGTTGAGGCTCTAGTGCAGGCCCACCCTCTTTTCGTGGGTCCAACTTTCATGCCCGGGATTGGAGTCAGGACCGCCGCGATCTTCTTCGCCGAAACCCTGGGCAAGACCTTTGCAACCTCGGCCCACCTTGCCTCTTACGCCGGCCTAACCCCAGTAATAAGGCGCTCTCGAGCCTCGATCCGAGGAGAACATGTCTCACGCACAGGCAACAAACGCCTCAAACGAGCCATGTTCCTAGCTGCTTTCGCCGCCCTAAGAACAAACCCCGCCTCCCGCGCGTATTACGACCGCAAACGAGAACAAGGCAAACGCCACAACCAAGCACTACTAGCCCTGGCCCACCGTCGCATACTCACCCTGCACGCCATGATCCGCACAGGCACCCTCTACGACCCACAACCAAGCCCAAAACTCGCCCAAGCCCCTTGAAGAACAGCATAGGCCCCAGGGGTTATTAGCCAGCATGTGGGAATTTGATAGTACCCTATGACGCTCCAAAAGCAGCACGCCCGTCTACGTCCAGCATATTTAAGATACCGCTCAGCCGCAGACCCTACCGTTTAAATATGCTGCTTCATCACCACATTGGCGGCGCTAAAGCCCCTTTACCCCACCTCCCTACACGGTCTTTGGGCTAGTAATCGACCGAGGACCCCTCACATAGGGGGTACACGCAATCAGCCCAACGAAAGGAGCTTCTCCCCTAGAGTACGATTCCCCAAACGGTCTAGATAGTGATAACTAGTGCCTCCACTCCCGACCCGGAATCTCGGTATCTCCTTCTCGCGTGCGGAATCGCGTCCCCATTCCAGATTCAACACGGCCAATCACATGAAAACTCAACCCCTTGTCATTGCACTTTCTGAGCACTGTTTCCAGCCCTTCTGGCCGCACCGTCGCGACGAGCTCAAAATCGACTGAATCACCGAAGACTAACGACTCAACTGGGCACTCTAAAAGGGCCGCAGCACGATTCAATCCCTTCGAAACTGGAACCCAATCTGCCTCAACGACAATCATTACGTTACTTGAAGACGCGATCGCTGTGATGGCGGCTTTGAGACCATCCGATGTGTCGACACAAGCCGTAGCAAAACCGCTAGTTGCGAGCAGACGTCCAGCGTCGACCCTTGGCCGCACGCGGCGCCACCTACCAAGAAGCTTGGATCGCTCCGCCTCATCAACCGTTGCCAGCTTTTCAGCGCGGGCCAATTTCATCGCAGCACCAGCTTCACCTGTCTGCCCAGTGACGATCAGATAGTCGCCAACCTGCGCCCCTCCCCGGCGCAACAGCGACTGTGGTTCGACGAGCCCAAACGCACTTGCCGAAAGAACCACGCTCTCCGCAGAGCCAATATCGCCACCAACATTAATCGCACCAATTGACCTGCAAGAGTCCGCCACGCCCTCCAAGATCGACGCAAAAACCTCATCCGGTAGGTCCTTGGGATAACGAATAACGGAAAGCAACCCTAAGGGCTTTGCACCCATAGATACCACGTCGCTAAAATTAGCGCCCGCCAAGTACCAACCTAGGTCATACTCGTTGAGATATCCCATTCTATATAAATCAAAACCCACACCGCGAATATAATCAGAGCCGGCTACGAGAACCACGTCTCCCTTTATAGAGTATGCGGCACAGTCATCTTGCGCTGGAACGCCGAGCAACAGACTCGCCACCCCCACCCCTTCGAGCGCGACCGTTTGCGATTTATCACGCTCAAGAAGGGGTACGACGATCCTTTCCAATTTCTGAGGCTCGTCTAGCCGCTCTCTCTGATCATTCCCACGACTTACGAAATTAGTCAAAACTATTTTCCCCTGATTCTGGACCCAAATTAGCCTGCCGCAAAAATTATCTCAACCGATTGGAGTCGGAGCGAACGAAATGGGCAACTGCCTTCCGATGGTCATCTCCTTCTGCCCAGATAACCCAATCGACCCGATTCTCATCAACACCAGCCGCGCGCGCAATTAACGCGCGACTACATTGCCGGATTCCGCCTTTCGGAATTGCTACCCGCCAGTCAAAAGGACTGGATGAGAGAATCAAATAGCTTGCAACCTCTTCAATGCAACCCCTTGCGCCATGAAATGATTCACAATCTACATACCATTCCGCAACGCCATTAAGCGCGTTTTCCCAATTTACCCCTTGGCCTAAGACAAGGTGAACATGGACATGCTTGACACAGCTCGGCCCACAGTAATGGCTCCGAGTACCATGCTCTAAAAGCATATAGTTCGCATATCCAAAGCGCTTCGCGGTCAGCGCGGCGTATTCATGAAGAGACTGCCAAGTACTTTCTGGAAAAGGCAGGTCTAACGTAGAATGCACATGCCTGGTCGGACATATCAACAAGTGCCCCTCCACCAAGGGCGAAATATCCACCAATGCCAGCCAGTCATTAGAGGAAGCCACGAGCCGATCGCACGAACCGCCTGATCGAATTCTTTCGATCTCTTCGCACAATCCAGATTCATCGCAGTATAGACCGCTCATCACATGCCTATCTGTTTCCGCAGGTAGTCCAAATTCACGATAGTGCGCTCAAGCGGAAAGCTCTCAAACTTCTCCTGACCAGCCAGCACTAGGAACATAACGCGATTATACTCTAGCCAAAGACTGTGATTACTTGCTTCATCAAAAGCGTCGATCATCTTCTCCCTAACGACTGCAACGCTATCAATCATAGCAGTCAGTCGCGCACGCGTATCACAATCGCCAATTTCATTGATGCGAGCACGCGCATCTGCGACGCTCAGGGTACGCGTCAGTCTTTGATCAATCTCTAACAACAGGCGCGGATTGACATCCGTAGGGAACTTCATGAAGCGCAATGACGACTCAAGCATCGCGTAGTCAATTAGCCCGTGCCCCCCGGACTTTGTCCAAGCAAAGTCGATCAAACATGGGTTAGTTGCGTTGCGATCGACCACGATGTTGCTCAAGTGAAAATCGCCGTGATTGACTTCGGTCACAAACTCGCCAACCTCTTCGACTATAAGCTCAGGCAAAACCAGTACGGGGTTTTTCGCAACTACGGTTCCGCCATACTCTAACTCACCACACTCGAACATTCGAGACGCCCTGCTTTTCCGTCGCGGCCGGGTATACTCTTCTAGATAATCGCCGTAAAACCCGCCCTGCCCTTTGATAACAATGTGCGCGGTCTGCAGAAGATCCAAACTCTGCCCCAAGAGTGGTAAAAGCGTGCTTTTTGCGTCTACCTCATTTCGCATGCACTTTTCATACACGTCCGCGGCGTCAACAACCTTCCCATCCGAATCGGATACAAGCTGGAAGAATATTGCCACCGAACCGTTTTTCCGCACCTCATAGCCTGGCTTCACGTTCCTAATATTGTTCTGCGCAATCCGGTGACCTTCTATTTCCCGCTCAATCTCTTCCGGAGTCGCAATCTTAACCACATGTGGCAAGTGTGCTTTTTTGCCGAAAGACGGCGTCTTGATAACGTAGATCCGCGCTCCAGAATAGCCATACCGGGCAAGAGGGTGAGCCTCGACCTCTGCCCTTTTCAACTTTGCGGCAGCTTTCTTCAGCAGAGCCATGTCAGCCTCCGGAATCGAAGCGTTAATGACTTTGACACCCATGGCGCCTCCCTAGCTCTCGAGAAGTTTGCTCTTTGCTGTCATGGACAGTAAATGCCACAACCCAGTCGATTGACCAGGAGTAACCTAGGAGACACACCTGTGATTCGCCGCACATGCCATTGGCTCCGGCGGGCAACGTTTGGCTTATACTCACCAATATTTTCTACACTTCCCGCTGTCGCCCCTCGCATACCCCAACACAGACTAGGCCCATAGTCCCAAGAAGTCGAGGTTTCGAATAGGCCCGTTCAGCGCTCGCACCGCGGTAGCGCACCCTCGCATCGATGATGGACCACTACGGCGTGTCCGCCCGTTACCTTATTTGTGGCTCGGTCGTTCCGGGCTCAGCCAGCTGTTGTGGGCATGATGGTTTGCCCCTGTCTAACCAATGATCCGAGGGGTGTTGTCACCCACGACAGTTGGGCGCTGGTAACAGCTGATTAGGGGGACGACCCGCTTGTAGCGAGGTCTAACGCACACGTGGGTGTCGGTGCTGGTGACCGTGGTGCTGGCCGGAGGGTGTCAGATTGTTTGTGTAAGTGGTCGATCTTCGAAAGGTTGTTTGACTATGACTGAGACTGACGCGCGGGGTCAGGGCCCTGGTAAGACCACTGGTAGTGGGATCCCTGATGGGCTGGTTGACCAGCTCACGGCAGCGGCTGGTGAGCGTGGTACTGAACTGACCGGGCCGGGCGGGTTCCTGCCCGAGTTGATCAAGGCAGTACTAGTGAACCGTCCTGGGTTTGGTTCCGGTGGTCAGCCTGAGAGGATTTGCCTCAGTCGAAGCGTTTGGCCCCAGAGTTCAAGTCGCGTGCTGTTCGTCTTGTCAGCGACCGTCTGGCATCGGAGCAGACAGTCTCCCTCACCAGTGTTCTACGTGAGGAAGAGCGTCAATCTCGGGGTGGGGTATGAGACGATGCGCCGCTGGTATCGCGATCCCAGCCTGAGACAGGATCTTGAACAAGCCCCATCAAGGAGTGCGAGGTGGCCCGCCTGCGGCGGGAAAACGCTCAGCTCCGCCAGGCCGGCGAGATCCTGAAGGCAGCCTCGACTGTTTTCGCCAAAGAACACGGGCCCCGGCTGCCCGAAATGATCGCTTTCATCGACGCGGGCCGAGCCAAGTGCCGGGGTTGAACGCATCTGCAAGACTCTCACCGAACACCGCCAAGGCGCCTTCATCACGGGTGCGAGGGTATGGCAAGGCCAAGAACCGTACGCCCTGGCAGCGCTGCTTACGAGATGCCGCTTTGATCCCAGTCATCAAGCTCATCCAGGCAGAGAACACTTACGTGTACGGGTGGCTAGATGTGGCATGCCCTCAAACGCGAAGGCTAGGACGTGGGGCGCGAACAATACTGGCCCCAGCTGGCGAGGGAGATTTGCCGGGCTCAGGGGCGTTGTGTCTGCCCCGGGTAGGCGCCAAGCTGGAGTGCTCCTGGGACCGATTACGCGCCCAGATCTGGTTGAACCCCCGCTTCGCGCGCAGTGCCCCTAACCAGTTGTGGATTGCCGACACTACTCACGTACGCGCAGCGGGTTCGTTTACACCGCCTTCGTAACAGATGCCTTCAGCCGCAAGATCGCTGGCTGGGCAGTGAGTAACACACTCAATGCCCAGGCTCTACCCCTGCAGGCCCTGGAACGAGCTATCGCTACTGCCAAGGGGAGTGTCGAGGGATTGGTCCACCACAGCGATCACGGCAGCCAGTACGTCTGTGTCGCCTACCATGAACGCCTGGTCGAAGCAGGAATTGATGCCTCTACCGGCACCGAAGGAGAATACTTGCGACAACGCACTGGCCGAAACTGTCAACGGCTTGTACAAGAGCGAGTTGATCTACTCCCAGCACTGGGCCGGACTGACCGAAGTCGAATGGGCGACCCTATGCTGGGTGAACTGGTGGAACAACACCCGCCTGCACAGCGAACTGGGCTATGCCACACCCCAAGAAACCGAAGACTGCTACTACCAACACCACACCCACCAAATGAGCACCGCCTAGGAACCAAACCCAGGACGGTTCACTTTTCCTGGTCCTGACTTCCATGCCCGGGATCGGAATCAGGACCGCAGCTGTTTTCCTCGCCGAGACCCTGGGCAAGACCTTCCCCACCGCAGCCCACCTAGCCTCCTACGCCGGTCTAACCCCGGTAACCAGACGCTCGGGCAGCTCCATCAGAGGTGAACACGTATCCAGAACAGGCAACAAACGCCTCAAACGAGCCATGTTCCTAGCTGCCTTTGCCTCCCTACGAAGCGATGCCACCTCCCGCACCTACTACGACCGTAAACGCGCCCAAGGCAAACGCCACAACCAAGCACTCCTCGCCCTGGCCCACCGCCGCATCCTCACCCTGCACGCCATGATCCGCACAGGCACCCTCTACGACCCACAACCAAGCCCAAAACTCGTTCAAGCCGCTTGACAAACAACATAGGGGCACCCCCGCCGGGGACCTGCACACGGCCAACGTTGACGTGCGCGCCACCCTCGACGTGCTCCGCGTGCTCCTGGCCCGCTACCCCGAGTTCGCCACCCTCTCCCCCGCCGAGCGCTACGACTGGCAGCGAGAGGCCCACCGCAAGTGGGCGGAGAGCTTCAACGACTGGCTGCGCCGCCACGGCCGCACCACCAACCTGGCCGACACCCAGTGTCCGTAGTGCCGCGCCGCTGCGCGCCTGATTCCTGCGCGTGCCCACGCTGATTTTGTCCGCCGACGCTCCTCCCGCCGCATTCAACGTGTATGCGGGTGGAGCGTCGGCCGAATGTATGCCACAGGCGGGCGGGAACGTCGGCGGAAACAAAAAGCGGTGGCCGGGCAGTTGAACTGCCCGGCCACCGCCTCTATCTGCTACCAGCTCAGCCCTGTTCAGGAACGCCCGGTGTAGTTGGGGGCCTCCACGGTGATCTGGACGTCGTGCGGGTGGCTTTCCTTCAGGCCAGCGGCCGTGATGCGCACAAAGCGACCGTTGTTCTTCAGCTCGGTGATGGTGCGCGCGCCGGTGTAGAACATCGACTGCTGCAGGCCGCCGACCAGCTGGTTCATCACGGCGCTGAGGGAGCCGGAGTAGGGCACCTGGCCCTCGATGCCCTCGGGCACGATCTTGTCGTCGCTGTCCACGTCGGCCTGGAAGTAGCGGTCCTTGGAGTAGGACTTGCGGCCGCGCGAGCTCATGGCCCCCAGGGAGCCCATGCCGCGGTACTGCTTGTACTGCTTGCCGTTGGTGAACACGAGCTGGCCCGGGGACTCCTCGCAGCCGGCCAGCAGGGAGCCGACCATGACGGCGTCGGCGCCGGCCACCAGGGCCTTGGCGATGTCACCGGAGTACTGCAGGCCACCGTCCGCAATCAGCGGCACGCCAGCCGGCTTGCAGGCCATGGCCGCCAGCTGGATGGCGGTGATCTGGGGAACGCCCACACCCGCCACCACGCGGGTGGTGCAGATGGAGCCCGGCCCCACGCCCACCTTCACGCCGTCAGCTCCGGCGTCGATGAGGGCCTGCGCACCTTCGGTGGTGGCGACGTTACCGCCGATCACCTGCACGCCGGCGAACTCCGGGTCAGACTTAATGCGAGAAATCATCTCGAGCGCCAGCTTGGCACCACCGTTGGCGGTGTCCACCACCAGCACGTCCACGCCGGCGTCACGCAGCGCCGTGGCGCGCTCCCAGGTGTCACCCCAGTAGCCCACCGCAGCGCCGACCAGCAGACGCCCGTCGGCGTCCTTCGAGGCGTTGGGGTACTGCTCGGTCTTAACAAAGTCCTTTACCGTAATCAGACCCTGCAAGCGGCCATCGTCGTCCACGATAGGCAGCTTCTCCACGCGGTTCTTAGCCAGCAGCTGCTTGGCCTCCTCGCGGTCGATGCCAACGTGGCCGGTCACCAGCGGCATGGGGGTCATGCACTCGCGCACCTGCGTGGTGCCCCAGGTCTCCGGCGGCACGAAGCGCAGATCGCGGTTGGTGATGATGCCAACCAGGATGCCCGACTCGTCTACGACCGGCAGGCCGGAGACTCGGTAGTGGCCGCACAGTGCGTCCAGCTCGGCGATTGATGCCTCCGGCCGCACCGTGACGGGGTCGTTGACCATGCCGGACTCCGAGCGCTTGACCTGGCGCACCTGCTGGGCCTGCTCTTCGATGGAGAGATTGCGGTGCAGAATGCCGATGCCGCCCTGGCGGGCCATGGCGATTGCCATGCGGGCTTCGGTCACGGTATCCATGGCTGCGGAGAGCATGGGAATGTTGAGTTCGATCTCCCGGGTCAGCCGCGTGCGCGTGGAGACCTCAGAGGGGATCACATCGGTGAGCTCCGGCAGGAGCAGGACGTCGTCATACGTTAGGCCAGTTAGCGGCTCCAGGGCCGCACGGAAATCGATGCTCACCACAGCGATTCTAGCGCCGCCCTCCCGCCCCAATCGCCCGCTGCGGGCGTGGCAATCGGCACGTATGGCCGCCCGGCGGGGCGGCTTTTTTCGCTATATCACGCCGTTCCTGGAAGCAGCCTGGGAAGAACTTGCAACTTTGCTGCAATTTTGAAATTACGGCGATTTCGTTGGTAAGTTCGAGGCAGTGAATCTGTCGATTGGAGTGAATATGGCTGAGTTGACCCGCCTGCCTGGTCCCGCCCTGGACGCCTGGGACTGGCAATTCGAAGGAGCCTGCCAAGGTATGGACTCCTCCCTGTTTTTCCACCCGGACGGCGAGCGCGGCATGTCCCGCCGCCGCCGCATCGCCGGCGCCAAGGCGATCTGCGGCACCTGCCCCGTGATGATGGAATGCCGCGAGCACTCCATCCAGGCCCGCGAGCCCTACGGGGTGTGGGGCGGCCTGTCTGAGGACGAGCGCGCCCTGCTGATCTCCCAGCGCCAGCGCCGCAGCGCCTGATAGGGGCACGACGCTCCGCCGGCCGCGCGCTACCGCTTGGCCGCCCGGCGCACCGGCCCAAGCGGGCGGGAAGTACAAAAGGTTGTGGCGGGCACCTAGAAGGTGCCCGCCACAACCTTTATCTATGAGCCGTTGGCTCAGCGCTCCACGACGGCCAGCAGGTCGCGGACGGAGATGATCAGGTACTCCTCACCGCCGTACTTGACCTCGGTGCCGCCGTACTTGGAGTAGATGACCAGGTCACCAACGGCGACGTCGACGGGAACGCGGTTGCCCTTGTCGTCAACGCGACCCGGGCCAACGGCCACGACCTCGCCCTCCTGGGGCTTCTCCTTGGCGGTGTCCGGGATGTGCAGACCGGAGGCGGTGGTCTGCTCAGCAGCGTGGGCCTTGATGACCACGCGGTCCTCGAGCGGCTTCAAAGTAACCGACATGCAGGTTCTCCTAGCTTGAGTGATCTACAAAGTCTGTAGGCCGCCGTCGCGGGGGCCGGCCTGCACGCAGCGCCTAGGCGCCACGGACTCAGATTAGGGCGGGGCTGGCACTCGGTCAAGGTGAGTGCCAACCGGGCGGCGCCAATGCGCTCTCAGCGCATTTTGCGGGGGCCCACTCAGCCACCGGCGCGCCGCGCCGCTCTGAAAGAATGTCGCCATGGTTGAGCTTCATCCCGCGCTTTTCACCGCCACCGGCCAGGCCCTGCTGGCGCAGCTGCCGCAGTACACGGGGGCCGGCGCGGCGGGGTTGAACAAGAAGTTGCGCGAGCGCGGCCTGGAGCCGGCCCTGGTGGCGAGCCTGCTCACCCAGTCGCGCCTGCGGGCGGCGGCGGCCACCAAGTTCGGCCCGTTTGCAGACCGCCTGCTGCTGACCTCGGACGCCCTGCAGCAGGCCACGCGCCTGAGTGTGGCCGCGCACCACGCGCAGCGCTTTGCCGCCGCCGGCGCCACGCACGTGGCGGACCTGGGCTGTGGCATCGGGGCCGACTCCCTGGCTCTGGCCGCCCGGGGGCTGCAGGTGACCGCGGTGGAGCGCGATGAGGTCACCGCCGCCTGCGCCACGGTGAACCTGGCCCTGTTCCCGTCGGCCCGGGTGCTGCACGCGGACGCCACCGCACTGGACCTGGCCGCGCTGGGGGCGGACGCGCTCTTTGCCGACCCGGCCCGCCGCCGGCCAGGCGGCGGGCGCCTGAGCCGCCCCGAGGACTGGTCCCCCTCCCTATCCACCGTGTTTTCGTGGCGCCGGCACGTCCCGGCCCTGGGCGTGAAGGTGGCCCCCGGCATAGACCTATCCCTGCTGCCCGCCGACTCCCACGTGCAGTGGGCCAGCGTGGACGGCGAGGTGGTGGAGGCCGCCATCTGGTGCGGCCCCCTGGCCCTGGAAGGCCCCGGCCGCAGCGCGCTGGTGATCCGGGACGGCGCCGCCCACGTGCTCAGCGAGGCCGGCGACCCCAGCCGCCCCCACGAGCAGCTAGAGCCCACCGCGCTCGGCGAGTACCTGTTCGAGCCCGACGGCGCCGTCATCCGCGCCGGCCTGATCCCCCAGATCGCCGCCAGCCTGGACGCCGCCCCCATCTCCCCCGCCATCGCCTACCTGACCGGCCCCAGCCTCCCGGCCGGAGTGGACGACGCTGCCGCCCCGCCCCCGGCCCCCGCAGGCCGCAGCGAGGAGCGGGCCGAGGAGAAGGAACGTGGGGCGGCGACGTCGGCCACCCCAAGCGCGCCGGAGGGCGGCGCGGAGAAGGCTGCGGAGGGGGCGGCGGCGCAGGGGGCGTCGGCCAGCCCGTTCTACCGCTCCTACCGGATGCTGGAGGTGCTGCCGCTCAAGGCGGCGGCGATCTCCAAGTGGGCCAAGGCAAACGATGTTGGCGCGCTGGAGATCAAGAAGCGCGGCGCGGACCTGGACCCGGCCACGCTGCGGGCGGCGGCCAAGCTGCGCGGGTCCGGGGCTGCCACGCTCATCGCTACGCGCGTGGAGGGGCGCCACCGGGCCATCGTGGTGGAACCGCTCGGCTAGGGGCGGCTAGCGCGGCTGCGGCCAAATCTGGCTAGCGCGGCTGCGGATTAGGGCGGGTGAGGCGGCGCACCAGCTGGCCGGCCCCCTCCCCCACCAACGCCGGGGCAAGAAAACCGGCGGCGTAGACCGCGACGGCGTCGGGCTGGTCCAGCAGGAAGCCGTAAACCGCAGCCACCGTCACCGACAAGGCCACGGCCGCCACGATCGGGCGCAGCACGCCCCAACCGAAGCGGTAGGACTCCACCAGGCAGCACAGGAACGCGGCCAGCGGGGCGGCGGCCAACAGGGCGGACAGGCCCTTGGAGTCACCGACCATCTGAGCGAACCCGTCCACCCAGCGCAGCGCGGCGGTGTAGGCGGCAACGAACATGACGCCCGCCAGCAGGGCGGGCCAGGAGAGGCGGGCGCTCACGACGCACCCCAGGCGACCAGGCTCCACAGGGAGACGGCGAGAACGAACAGGGCGGGGATGCCCACCCCGAACAGCACCAGCAGCGCCACGGCCTTGACCGTGAAGGGGCGCGGCTCAACAGACCGAGACGAAGTGACCATGGTCACATTCAATCATGCTTGGGGTGGGGCGGGGGGGGGGGACGGCTTGCCGCGCGCCGTCCCGCGCGCCCCTGGGGCGTCCGTCAGCGCGCGGGCCGTCGTTGCTACGGCAGCAGGCTGGCCTGGGAGAGCGGCAGGGAGGAGTCCGGGGCGAAGTCGGCCGGGCTGGGCTCCACGCCCGCGCGGGCCAGGATGGAGCCGAGCGCGGCGATCTGGGCGCCGTTGTCCGTGCAGTACTTCAGCGGCGGGAAGCGCACCTCCACGCCGTACTTCTCCTGACCGGCCTTGAGCAGCTCGCGCAGGCGGGAGTTGGCGGAGAAGCCGCCGCCCACGATCAGCGCCGGGGCGGCGAAGGCCTTGACGGCGGCGAAGGCCTTGTCCACCAGGACTTCGTTGACGGCCTCTGAGAAGCCGGCGCAAATGTCCTGCACAGGCAGCTCCTGCCCCTTGGCCTCCAGGGCCTCGATGTGGCGGGCCACGGCGGTCTTCAGGCCGGAGAAGGAAAAGTCGTAGGGGTGGGCGGCCACGTGCTTGCCGGTGGACAGGCCACGCGGGAAGCGGATGGCTTGCTTGTCGCCCTCGCGGGCCAGGCGGTCCACGTGCGGGCCACCCGGGTAGGGCAGGCCAAGCAGGCGGCCCACCTTGTCGAAGGCCTCACCGGCAGCGTCGTCCAAGGTGCCGCCCAACTCCACGATGTCGCGGGCCATATCCTTCAAGTGCAGCAGGTTGGTATGGCCGCCGGAAACGATCAAACCGATAGAGCCGGGCGGGATTTCGCCGTCCACCAGCTCGTCCACGGCCAGGTGGCCCAGCACGTGGTTCACGCCGTACAGCGGCTTGTCCAGGGCGAGGGCCAGGGCCTTGGCGGCGCACACGCCCACGGTGAGGGAACCGATCAGGCCGGGGCCGGCGGCCACCGCGATGGCGTCCACGTCCGCCAGGCTCACCCCGGCCCGCTCCAGGGCCTCGTTCAGGGTGGGCTCGATGGCCTCCAGGTGGGCGCGGGAGGCGATCTCCGGGATGATGCCGCCATAGCGGGCGTGCTCCTCCATGGAGGTGGCGGTGACGTCGGCCAGCAGGGTGCGACCGCGCACCAGGGCGATACCCGTCTCGTCGCAGGTGGATTCAATGCCAAGGATCAAGGGTTCCACACCCTCCAGCCTAGCGCTGTCCAGCCTCCCCGGAAAAACGCCGGGGCGGCGGGCCCGCTCACGCGAACCCGCCGCCCCTGACGCGGCATTCCAGCTCAGACGCGCACGCCGGCCCAGCGGGCGCGGCCCAGCTCGCGGTTGAGCATGGAGATGGTCTCCAGCGGCACGGACTTGGGGCAGACCGCGGCGCACTCACCAATGTTGGTGCAGCCACCGAAGCCTTCCTCGTCGTGCTGGTTCAGCATGGACACCACGCGGGCCATACGCTCCGGCTTGCCCTGCGGCAGCAGACCCAGGTGGGTGATCTTCGCTGCCGTGAAGAGCATGGCGGAGGCGTTGGGGCACGCGGCCACGCAGGCACCGCAACCGATGCACGCGGCGGCCTCGAAGGAGCGCTCGGCGTGCGGCTTGGGCACCGGGGTGGCGTGCGCGTCCGGCGCGGCACCCGTGTTGACGGAAATGTAGCCACCGGCGCGGATGATCCGGTCGAAGGCGGTGCGGTCAACCACCAGGTCCTTGATGATCGGGAACGCGGTGGAACGCCATGGCTCGATCGTGATGGTGTCGCCGTCGTTGAAGGAGCGCATGTGCAGCTGGCAGGTGGTGGTGCGCAGCGGGCCGTGGGCCAAACCGTCGATCACCACACCACACTGGCCACAAATGCCCTCGCGGCAGTCGGAGTCGAATGCGATCGGCTCCTCGCCCTTCGCAAACAGCTCCTCGTTGAGTACATCCAGCATCTCCAGGAAGGACATGTGGTCAGAGATGCCCTTGAGCTGGTACTCGTGGATGGCGCCCTTGGCGTCCGGGCCGTTCTGTCGCCAGATTCGAAGGTTGATGTTCACTTGTAGCTCCGCTGCTTCATCTCGACGTACTCGTAAACGAGGTCTTCCTTGTGCAAGATGGGCGCCTGCCCGTCGCCGCCAAACTCCCAGGCCGCCACGTAGGCGAACTGGTCGTCGTGACGCATGGCCTCGCCTTCCTCAGTCTGGGACTCGGTCCGGAAGTGGCCACCGCAGGACTCGCGGCGGTGCAGGGCGTCGATGCACATGAGCTCGCCCAGCTCCAGGAAGTCGGCCACGCGGCCGGCCTTCTCCAGGGACTGGTTGAGCTGGTTGCCGGTGCCCGGCACGCGCACGTTGCGCCAGAACTCCTCGCGCAGGGCGCGGATCTGGCCGATCGCCTTCTTCAGGCCCTCCTCGTCGCGGGCCATACCGCAGTACTCCCACATGATGTGGCCCAGCTCCTTGTGGAAGGAGTCCACGGAGCGCTCGCCGTTGATGGACAGGAGCTTGTCGAAACGCTCCTGGGCGTCGCGCAGCGTGGCAACGACCTCCGGGTGGGACTCGTCGATCTTCTCGAACGGGCCGTCGGCCAGGTAGTCGTTGATCGTGTTGGGCAACACGAAGTAGCCGTCGGCCAGGCCCTGCATGAGGGCGGAGGCACCCAGGCGGTTGGCGCCGTGGTCGGAGAAGTTGGCTTCACCGGTCACGTACAGGCCGGGGATGGTGGACTGCAGGTCGTAGTCCACCCACAGGCCACCCATGGTGTAGTGAACCGCCGGGAAGATGCGCATGGGCACCTCGTAGGGGTTCTCACCGGTGATCTGCTGGTACATGTCGAACAGGTTGCCGTACTTGGCGCTGACCGCGTCGCGGCCCAGGCGCTCGATGGCGTCGGCGAAGTCCAGGTACACGCCCAGGCCACCGGGGCCAACGCCGCGGCCCTCGTCGCACATGTTCTTGGCCTGGCGGGAGGCGATGTCACGCGGCACCAGGTTTCCGAACGCGGGGTAGATGCGCTCCAGGTAGTAGTCGCGGTCCTCTTCGGCGATGTCGCGCGGGTCCTTGGAGCAGTCCTCGGCCTTCTTGGGCACCCAGATGCGGCCGTCGTTACGCAGGGACTCACTCATCAGGGTGAGCTTGGACTGGTAGTCGCCGGAGACGGGGATACAGGTGGGGTGGATCTGCGTGAAGCAGGGGTTGCCGAAGTAGGCGCCCTTGCGGTGCGCACGCCAGATGGCGGTGCCGTTGCAGCCCATCGCGTTGGTGGACAGGAAGAAGACGTTGCCGTAGCCACCGGTGGCCAGCACCACGGCGTCGGCCAGGTGCGTCTCGATCTCGCCGGTGACCATGTTGCGGGCAACGATGCCGCGGGCGCGGCCGTCCACCACGATCAGGTCCACCATCTCGTGGCGCTTGTACTCCTTGACGGTGCCGGCATTCACCTGGCGCTCCAGGGCCTGGTAGGCGCCGATCAACAGCTGCTGGCCCGTCTGGCCACGAGCGTAGAAGGTGCGGGAGACCTGCACGCCACCAAAGGAGCGGTTGTCCAGCAGACCACCGTACTCGCGGGCGAAGGGCACGCCCTGGGCCACGCACTGGTCGATGATGGCGGCGGAGACCTCAGCCAGGCGGTAGACGTTGGACTCGCGGGCGCGGAAGTCGCCACCCTTGACCGTGTCGTAGAACAGGCGGTAGACGGAGTCGTTGTCGTTGCGGTAGTTCTTCGCGGCGTTGATACCACCCTGCGCGGCGATGGAGTGCGCGCGGCGGGCGGAGTCCTGGTAGAAGAAGGCCTTGACGTTGTAGCCCATCTCGCCCAGGGAGGCAGCGGCGGCGCCGCCGGCCAGGCCGGTGCCGACCATGATCACGGAGAGCTTGCGGCGGTTGGTGGGGTTGACCAGGCGCGCGTCGAACTTGCGCTTGCTCCAACGCTCGGCCAGCGGGCCGGTGGGGCACTTGCCGTCCACCAGGGCCTCGCCCTCGCGGTACAGGCCGTCGATCAGTTCTTCAGTCACGTCTAACCTCACTTAATAAAGCCAAGCAGGATGGCGGTGGGGGGAGCCATGAAGCCGACCAGGATGCCCAGGGCGGCCAGGGAGGCGACCAGCTTGGTGCCGTCGAGGGTGGACTTGCGCACCCACCCCATGGACTGCATGGCGCTCCACACGCCGTGCCAGATGTGCAGGCTCAGGGCCAGGATGGCGATGAAGTAGATGACCCAGACCCACCAGAGCTGGAAGGCCATGACCATGCGGTCGTAGGGGCCCACTCCCTCTGCCAGGTAGTCGCCGCCCCACTGGATGTGCAGCGTGGTGAACTGCAGGATGTGGGCGACGATGAACAGGGCCAGCACCACGCCGCCCCAACGCATGGTCAGGTGGGCGTAGCGGGAGGCCGGGGAGGCAGAGATGGACTTCTTCACCACGTAGCGGTCACGTCCGCGCGCCTTGGCACCCAGGTGCCACATCTTGAAGGCGGCGTAGAAGTGGACCACGAGTGCCAGCAGCAGCAGGGCCCGGAAGGCGTAGAGGAACCAGCCCGGCGGGATCATGTGCGGCAGCGGGTCGCGCAACCAGTGGGCGTACCCGTCAAATGCCTCTTCGCCGAGGAACATCTTCAGGTTGCCGTAGGAGTGCATCAGGATGAAGAAGATGAACAGGAAGCCGGTGACGGCCATCGTGCGCTTGAGCGCGACGTTGGTGCGTCCGGCGGTACGGGGAGTTACTTTCTTGGCCACGTGCCGAACGCTACCGAGCCGCCGCGTGCCCTATTAGGACTTATGGCGCACCCGGGCGAGGTTTGGGAGTTTTTGGCTAGATTGCTGGGTTTTGGGGCCAGACGCCGCCCCTGCCTTTAGTCAGAAAGAGCCGGTGTGAAGCGAATTAGGACACGATTTTAGTTACCGGCCCGTCCGGTAATGGCTCGCCCCCTTTGTGCGGCCCGTTAGGCCCGGCTCGCTGCCCTGCCTGCGCGGCGGCCTGTGTCCCCTTGGTTGGGCGCCGTACCGGCCTTCTTTGGTGTCCGACGTCGCCGCCCCACCGCCCCGCGAGCGCGCCCGACCCGCAACCGGCCGGTGCGCTCCTCAGCTGGTGCTCACCGCAGCGCGGGCGGCTTCGAAAGCACTCACGCAGGCGCGAACGTCGTCCTCGCTGTGCGCGGCGGAGAGCTGGACGCGGATGCGGGCCTTGCCGCGCGGCACCACGGGGAAGGAGAAGGCGGTGACGTAGACGCCCAGCTCCAGCATCTTGGCGGCGATCTGGCCGGCCAGGCGGGCGCCGTCCTCGCCGGGGAACATGACGGCGTGGATCGGGTGGCTGCCCAGCAGCACCTCAAAGCCGGCCTGCTCCATCAGGCCACGGAACAAGGCGGCCATCTTCTCCAGGTGGTCGCGTTCAGCGTCGGCCCCCGCCGCCAGGCGCAAGGCCTCGCGGGAGCCGGCCACGATCGCCGGGGCGAGGGTGTTAGAGAACAGGTAGGGGCGGGCCTTTTGCCGCAGCATGTCGATCACTGCGGCCGGGCCGGCCACGTAGCCGCCGCTGGCCCCTCCCAGCGCCTTGCCGAGGGTGCCGGTCAGGATGTCCACGCGCTCCTCCACCCCGAACAGGGCGGCGGTGCCGCGCCCGCCGGGGCCCACGAAACCGGTGGCGTGGGAGTCGTCCACCAGCACCAGCGCCTCGAACTCCTCGGCCAGGTCGCAGATGCCGGGCAGCGGGGCGTAGGAGCCGTCCATGGAGAACACGCCGTCGGTCACGATCACGACCTGCCGCGCTTCCCCGGCGCGCGCGGCCTCCAGCTGGGCGCGCAGGTCCGCCAGATCGGCGTTGCGGTAGCGGAAGCGGGCGGCCTTGCACAGGCGGATGCCGTCGATCAGGGAGGCGTGGTTGAGCTCGTCGGACACGATCGCGTCCCCCGCCCCGAACAGCGCCTCGAACACGCCGCCGTTGGCGTCGAAGCAGGAGGAGAACAGGATCGCGTCTTCCTTACCCAGGAACGCGGCGATCTCCCGCTCCAGGGCGCGGTGCTGGTCCTGGGTGCCGCAGATGAAGCGGACGGAGGACAGGCCAAAGCCCCACCTATCCAGCGCCTCCTTGGCGGCCTGCGCGGGGCGCGGGTCCCCGGCCAGGCCCAGGTAGTTGTTGGCACAGAAGTTCAGCGCCTGCCCAGCGGCCGTCTCCACGCGCGGGCCCTGCTTGCCCAGGATCTCGCGCTCGGACTTGTAGAGCCCGGCGGCCCGGATCTGCTCCAGCGCCTGCTCCAGCTGCGGGGTGAGGGTGTCCACTGTTTTCTCCTGTGCTCGTTTCGGGTGGCGGGGGCGGGCGGTGCCCGCGCCTGGGTGCGGCTAGGCGTTCCTTAGCGCTCCCAGTCGATGATTACCTTTCCGGCACTCCCGGAGGCGGCCACCTGGAAGGCGGCTTCCCATTCCTCGGGGGCAAAGCGGTGGGTGATGATGGAGCGCACCGTTTCCCGCAGGCGGGCCGAGGTCTGCATCATGTAGGTGGCTAGATACCAGGTGTCGAACATTTCGCGCCCGTAGATTCCCTTGATGGTGAGCATCGAGGTGATCACCTTGCCCCACTCCACCGGGAAGGGGCCCTTGGGCAGCCCCAGCAGGGAGATGGTGGCGCCGTGGGTGCAGGAATCGATCAGCGTAGACAGGCCACCCGGTGCCCCGGACATCTCCAGGCCCGCGTCGAAGCCCTCGCGGATATCCAGGGCGGTCATCACGCTGGCCAGCGAATCGGTGGTGATGTCCACGGCAGCGTCGGCCCCGGCGCGGCGCGCCAGCTCCAGGCGATCTGCCTGCATGTCTGTGATAACGATGTTGCGGGCGCCGGCGTGCTTGGCCAGGGCCACGCACATAACCCCAATTGGTCCCGCGCCGGTGATGAGCACGTCCTGGCCGGTCAGCTCCAGCGGCTGGCAGGAGTGCACGGCGTTACCCAGCGGGTCAAAGAGGGCGCCCAGCTCTACATCGATTTCCTCCGGCTGCACCCACACGTTGCGGGCCGGCACCACCACGTAGTCGGCGAATCCGCCGTCCCGGTTCACGCCGATGCCGATGGTGCGGATGCACATGTGGCGCCGTCCGGCCCGGCAGTTGCGGCAGCGCCCGCACACGATGTGCCCCTCGACGCTGACGCGCTGGCCCACGTGCAACTCGTCCGGGCCGTAGCCCTCCACCACACCCGGGCCCACCTCCACGATCTGCCCGCAGAACTCGTGCCCGAGGGTCTGCGGTGGGGTGAGGGAGCCGGGCGCGCCGCCGTCCCAGTTGTAGAGGTGGACGTCCGTGCCGCACAGGCCGGCGCGCTGCACGCGGATCTTGACCTCCCCGTAGCCGACCATCGGTTCGGGGATCTCGCACAGCTCCAGCCCCGGGGCCGGCGCAGTTTTGCGGAGGGCACGCACTTACGTCTCCTTTGACAGTTGGCTCTGCAACGTCGGCAGCGAGGCCAGGTTCACTTTGCGCAGTCCCATTTTGCCCCGCTCCGCTTGCCGTGCGCGCCGATTTTGGGGCGTTGGTAGTTGTCTACGTGTTGCTGGCTGGGCCGGTGGTTGCGGCCAGTCCCGCGCTTTGTGGCCTCGTGGGCGACGCTGCCGCCGGCCACCCCTCCCACTGTGCACGCCACTGCTCCCCGGCCCCGCCGCGCCGCCGCAAGCAGGACGCGCCAGACACCCCGCGCGCACTCGTAGGCGCCCTGCCCCTGCTGGGCTCTAGAGCGGCTTTTCCATCACCAACGCGTCGTCCGTGGGCAGACGGTAGTAGCGCCTCCGCACCGCGATCTGCGTAAAGCCGCGCGACGCGTAGAGACGCTGGGCCGCCTGGTTCTGGGAGCGCACCTCCAGCAGCACGCGCACCGACCCGGCCGCCCGCGCGGCCTCCAGCAGCGCGTCCAGCAAGCGCCCGGCCTGGCCCTTGCCCTGCCAGGGCGGCAGCACCCCAATGGTCATCAGCTCGGCGTCCTCACACAGAGAGATCCCGCCAAAGCCCCACAGGGTCTCGCCCTCCACCAGGCCCAGGTAGGTGCGGTCGGGGTTGGCCAGCTCGCTCTCGAAGGCTCCTGGTCCCCAGGCCTCGGCCCCGAACAGCAGCTGGTCCATCACGGCCAGCGCGTCGGCGTCCTGCGCCTCCAGCGGCACTATCTCCAGGGAGCTACTCACTGGCCGTGGATGTCCGGGCGGCGCAGGTAGGCCGGCTCCAGGCTACCCACGGTGCCCGCCGCGTAGCGGGCGGCGGCCAGGCGCGCGAAGGCACCTGCCTCCAGCTGCCCGGCCTGCTCCCCGCGCGCCTCCAGGGCCTGGTCGTAGAGGCCCACGCCCGGGCCGGTCACCCCGGCCACGCCCGCGCCCTCACCGGCCAGCCAGGCCCGCACGGCAGCAGGGGTCTCCACCGCCAGCTCGTGCACGCGGGCAACGTCGTCCCCGTCCGCCCGGTAGGTGGCCCAGTAGACCTCGCGGCGCCGCCCGTCGGTGGCCACCAGCACCTCCCCGTCCGCCCCGCCGGCGAAGGCCTGGGCGGCCAGCACGTCCAGCGGGCACACGCCGGTCACCGGCACCCCGGCGGCGCTGGCCAGCAGCCTGGCCGTGACGATCCCGGCGCGCAGACCCGTGTAGGGGGCGGGGCCCGTACCGACGACCACGAGGTCGACGTCGGCCAACTTGGTACCGGCCTCAGCAAGCACCTGGCGTACCAGCGGGGAGAGGGACTCTGCGTGCTGGCGGGCGCTGGCGTTAGCGGCCTGGGCGAGCACGCTGGCGCGCCCGCCATCCACGTCCACCAGCGCGGCCAGAGAACCGGCAGAGGAATCGATCACCAAAACGCGCATCACGCCTCCAAAACCGAGAAATCGACGTTCTCCCAACGCGGACCAAAGCCGCGCAGCCGCACGAAGCGGGAGCTGGCCAGCGGCTCCGCCTCCGCGTCGGCGCCCGCGTCCTCGGCGCCCGCGCCGCCTTCACCGTTCTCGCCGCTCTCACTGCCCGACGCGGCGCCCCGCCCGCCGTCCTCGCCCAGGTCCAATCCGCCCTCGGGGCGCGAGAGGGTGATCTCCAGGCGCGAGTCGGCCAGGGACTCCACCTTGCCGCTGCCCCACTCCACCACGGTGACGGACTCGTACAGGGTGGCGTCCAGGTCCAGGGTCTCCAGGTCGTCCAGGGAGGTGATCCGGTAGGCGTCCACGTGCACCAGCGGGGTGGGGCCGGGGTGGACGCGGGCGATGATGAAGGTGGGGGAAGAGACGCGCCCGCGCACCCCCAGCGCCTGCCCCAGACCCTGGGTCAGCGTGGTCTTGCCGGCCCCCAGCGGGCCGGAGAGCACCAGCAGGTCGCCCGGGCGGGCCAGCCGCGCCAGGCGGGCCCCGAAGGCGCGCGTGGCCTGGGCGTCCGCCAGCTCTACGGGTCCGTATTCGTTCACTCTTCCTCCTCCACGCGCGGCACGCGCGCCCCCACGCGGGTCACGATCTCGTAGCCAATGGTGCCGCACGCGGCGGCCCAGTCATCGGCGCTCGGGGCGGGGGCGGCGCCAAACAGCACCACCTCATCCCCCGGGACGGCCGGGGGCTCTTCGCCTAAAACCGGCCCCAGGTCTATCACGAACTGGTCCATGCACACCCGGCCCACCTGCTGGCGCAGCGCGCCTGCCGCCCACACGTGTACGGCATTGCTAGCGTGGCGCGGCACCCCGTCGGCATAGCCCAGCGGAACCGTACCCAGCCACCGCTCGGTGGGGGCCTGCCAGGTGCCACCGTAGCTGACGGGCGTGCCCGCCGTGACGCGGCTGACCTGGAGCAGCGGGGCTCGCAGGCTCATCGCGGGCCGCAGCTGGGCGCTCACCTGGCGCCACCGCCGCGCGGCCTCAGCCAGCGCACCGGCCGGGGCGGCAGCGTCGTCCAGCCCGGCGTACTCCTCCTCCCAGTGCGCGTTGGGGGCCAGGCCGTACAGGGAGATGCCCAGGCGGACGCGCTCGAAGGCGTAGTGCGGGTAGTAGATCGCGCCGGAGGTGGCCAGGGCGTGCCGGACGGCGGCCGGGAAGTGGGCGCGCACGCGCTCGGCGCAGGCGGTGAAGCTCTCCAACTGGGCGCGCGTGGCGGCGACGGCGCCGGGTTGCGGGGAGTCGGCGCGGGCCAGGTGGGTCCACACGCCGCGCACGCCCACCAGGCCCTCTCCCGCCAGCGACCGCGCCTCGGTCAGGGCGTCGTCTAGCTGCTCGGGGCGGAAGCCGGCGCGGGTCATGCCGGTGTCCACCTGGATGTGCACGCGGGCCGGTAGGCCGGTGGCGCGGGCGGCGGCGGCCACGGCCCGCCACTGCCAGGGGGCGGAGACGGTCAGGTCCACCCCGGCGCGCACGGCAGCGGAGAGGTCCGTGCCGGGGGCGTAAATCCAGGCGAGCATGGAGCCGTCGGCGGGCAGCGGGCAGCCGGTCTCCTCCAGGCGCTGGAGCAGTTCGAGCGCCTCGCTGAGCTGCGCCACGGCCAGGTGCTTGACGCCCGCGCGCAGCATGGCGGCGGCAACGATCGCGCCGCCGTGCCCGTAGGCGTCGGCCTTTACCACGGCGACGGGCTGCGCGCCCGGGGTCAGGCCGGCCAGCAGCGCCAGGTTGTGGCGCAGGGCGGGCAGGCTGATGAGGGCGCGGCCGGGGAATGCGGGCGCGACGGTCATGGGGTCATTCTTCCACGCCCGCGCCGGGACGAGATTTGCGGTGCCGCGCGCCACGCCGCCGCACGCCCTGCCCGCCCGGGGATGGCCGACGTTCCACCCGCCGCCTTGCTCGGCACGCCGCCCGGCGGAGGGGCCGGGTGGGCGGCCAGCAACTCGGCCAGGGTGGCGGGCAGTTGCCGGGCCACGGCCAGGGCCCGCAGGGGACCGCCCGGGTTGGTCTGCGCGGCGGCGCGGGCGTGCACGTGGGCGGCCAGGGCTGAAAGGCAGGCCAGCTCGGATTGGGCGGCGGCCGGGTCGCTGGCGCAGAGCTGGCTCAGGTGCTCGCCGCGAGCGCTGAGGAGAGCGCCCAGCAGACCGGAGAGCACGTCTCCGGCCCCGGCTGTGGCCAGCCAGGCCGGCGCGCCGGTGGCGGTGAGCAGGCTGCCGTGCGGGGGCGCCACGACGGTGACCGCCCCCTTCAGGAGCACCACCGCCCCGGTCAGCTGCGCGGCCCGGCGCGCCCAGTGGGCGGGGCGGGCCTCCACCTCGGCGCGGTCCGGCACGGCACCGGGCAGGCGGGCCAGCAGCTGGGCCAGCTCGCCGGCGTGCGGGGTGAGCACCGTCAGCGGCGGCAGTGGGATGGACGACGCCCCCTCCACCGCCCCCAGCCCGGTGGCGTCGATTACCAGCGGCAGGCAGTCGGCGCGGGCCGCCTCGATGAGGCGGCCGGCGGCGGGCAGCTCGGCGGCGCTCAGGCCCGGGCCCAGCACGCGCGCCTGGACGCGCCCCTCGCCGGGCACGGCCTCGGGGCAGGCGGCCAGCACGGCCTGCGCGGCCTGGGGCTGCGCGGAGTGAGGTTGCTCGGGGTCGGCCTGTGCTGGGCGGGGCTGTGCTGGGCGGGGCTGCGCGGGGTGGTTCTGCTCCGTGGTGCCGGGCAGCAGGCGCAGCATTCCCACCCCCGCCTCCACGGCGGCGGTGGCGGCCAGCACCGCCGCGCCCGGGTAATCGCGCGAGCCGGCCAGCAGTCCCAGCACGCCCCGGGTGTACTTGTGGGCCCGGGCGGGCGGGACGGGCCAGTGGGCGCGCACGTCGGAGTCCTCCACGCGCAGCACCGCCGGGACGGCGTGGGCGGGACCGGAAGCGGCGGGGGCGGGGCCCGCATCGGCCGGGGCGGCCGATGCGGGGAAGAGCTCGGGCAACACCAGCTCCACGCGTCCACATAGGTGCGCCGCGGGCGGCAGCAGCAGGCCCGCCTTGGCCGAGCCAATCGTGACGGTGAGCGTCGCTGGCAGCGCGGGCCCGTGCACCTCCCCGCTGTCCGGGCAGATCCCGGAGGGAAGGTCCACGGCCACCACGGCGGGCCCCGCCCGCAACGCCTTCTGGGGAGCGCCACTTGACCACTCCACGGCCTGCGCGCTCGGCCCAGCTTCCCCAGCGGGCAGCGGCCGCGCGTTGGCCGCCCACTCGCTTTCCCCGCAGGCCCCCGGCAGCAAATGCAACAGCTTCTCCACCCAACTGCGGGCCGGGCCGCGCAGGGCGCTGCCCGGCCCTCGCCCCACGCCCGTGCCGGTCAGCGCGTCCACCAGCACATCTGCGCTCGCGGCCCACTCGGCCAACTCCGCGCTCACCTCGGCCTCCAGCCGCACCCCGGCGCGCAGGGCCTCTTGCAGTGCGCGCGGGTGGGCCCGCCAACCGGTGCCCAGCACCGCAGGCGCCTGCCCATTCGCGTCCTGCCCGGTCGCCGCCGACTTGCGCGCCCCATCCGGCCCCGACACCTGCGGCCGGCTGAACCCAGCCGGCCCCGGCGCCTTCGGCCGGCTGAACCCAGCCGGCCCCGGCGCCTTCGGCCCGCAGAGCCCATCCAGCGCAGTCGCCTGCGGCGCGTCCCCGCCTTGTTCCGGGGCCTCCCGGCGCGCCACCGCGCGCACCTCCACCCCGCCCCTGGCCAGCAAGGCCGCCGCGTAGAGCCCATCGCCCCCGTTGTCGCCCGCGCCCGCCAGCACCAGCACGCGCGCCCCGTACACGCCCCGCCCACGTGCCCGGATCTCCCCGCGCACAGCCCGGGCCACGTGGGCCGCAGCCTGCCGCATCCAGTGGTCTGGCGGCGCGGCCGCCACCAGCGCGGCCTCCGCCGCCCGCACGTCCCCGGCCAGGTGGGCGGCCTTCATTTCTGGGCCACCACCACGGCCACGGCCATGCCGCCGTCGTGGGACAGGGTGAGCAGCAGGTCCGTAATGCCGCGTTGCTCGCAGGCCGCAGCTACGGTGCCGGTCAGGCGGAACGTCGGCGGCGTATTGCCCCCGCCAACCACCTCGCAGTCATGCCAGCGCAGGCCGGGGGGCGCGCCCAGCACCTTGGCCAAGGCCTCCTTGGCGGCGAAGCGGGCGGCCCGGGAGGCGGGCTTTCCCTCCAGTTCTGCGGGGGTGAGCAGGCGCTGGCCCAGGCGTGGGGAGCGGGCCAGGGCGCGCTCGAACCGGTCCACGTCCACGATGTCCACTCCCAGGCCCACGATCATGGCCGCAGCCTACCCCTCCCCCACTTTGCCCACCCGCTTGTTGCCCGCTCCCGCCCGCGCGTGTTGTTCAATACTCTGCGTGAGTTCTAGCCCGGCAGTCACGCCGTTCACCGAGTTCAGCCGCGACCAGTGGAGCGCGCTGGCAGAGGCCACCCCCCTGCCGCTCACGGACGCCGACCTGCGCCGCCTGTCCTCCCTGGGCGACCCGATCGGGCTGGACGAGGTCGACGCCATCTACCGCCCCCTCTCCGCCCTCCTGCAGCTCTACGTGGCCGCGAAGCGGGACCTGAACGAGCGTTCGCGCCACTTCCTGGGCCGTGGCGGGCGCCCCACCCCGTTCGTGATCGCGGTGGCAGGTTCGGTGGCCGTGGGCAAGTCCACCACGGCGCGCCTCCTGCGGGAGATGATGGCGCGCTGGCCCGCCACCCCACGCGTGGAACTCGTGACCACCGACGGTTTCCTGCTGCCCAACGCCGAGCTGGAACGCCGCGAGCTGATGCACCGCAAGGGATTCCCCGAATCCTATGACCGCCGCGCCCTGCTGCGTTTTATGTCCGACGTTAAGTCCGGCCGCCCCGTCGTTTCGGCCCCCGTGTATTCCCACGTGGTCTACGACATCGTGCCCGGCCAGGAGCAGACCATCGAGTCTCCCGACGTGCTGATCGTGGAGGGCCTGAACGTGCTCCAGCCTGCCCGCGCCACCCAGCAGGGCACCTTCCACCTTGCCGTGAGCGACTTCTTCGACTTCTCCATCTATGTCGACGCCCGCCCGGAGCACATCGAGAACTGGTACATCGAGCGCTTCCTGGCCCTGCGCACCACGGCCTTTTCCCGCCGGGACTCCTACTTCCGCAACTACGCGCACCTGAGCGACGAGGAGGCGGTGCAGCACGCCCAGCGGATCTGGCGCACCATCAACCTGCCCAACCTGGTGCAGAACGTGGCGCCCACGCGGGGGCGGGCCAACCTGATCCTGTCCAAGGGGGCGGATCACTCCATCCAGCGGCTCCTGCTGCGCAAACCCTAGCGGGTGCGCCGGCGGGCGGTACGCCTGGCGCTAGGGCGCGCGTTGCGCCGATCCTTACGCTCCTTGCGCAGGGCCCGCAGGTGGTCCAGGCGGGTGGGCTGCACGGCCACGGCCTCGGCCACGTCGATGGCCGCGAGCGCCGCGGGGGTGAGCTGCTGTCCCTCCGGGGAGCGGCGAGCAAAGGCGCGCCCCACCAGGGCCACCAGCTTGTCCACGAGCATCCCCACCAGCACACCCACGCAGATGCCCACGAAGATGCCCAGCAGCGGGTTGTGGTGCAGGAACGCACCCACGCCCGAGCCGATCAGGATTCCCACCCCGGCCCACACGAAGCCCGCCAGGGCGGCGGTGGCAACGAAGCGGCGGCGCGGGAACTCGGTGGCCCCGGAGACCAGGTTGACGGCCACGCGGCCGATCGGGATGAAGCGCGCAGAGAGGATGTAGAGCGTGCCGCGCTTGGCCAGCGCCTTGCGGGCGTAGTCCAGGGCGGCGGTGCCGCGCGGGCCGCGCATGAACCAGATCCGCTCCAGCGGGATCTTGCGGCCCAGGTGGTAGACGATCACGTCACCGGTGAAGGCGCCGATCGCGGCGACCGGGAAGAGCAGCCACAGCGACGGGAAGCCGTGGGAGGCGTTGAGCACCGCGAAGCCGATGACCACGGACTCGCTGGGCACGGCCGGGAACACGCCGTCCACCACGCAGAGAACGTACAGCGCGGCCATCGCCCAGGGGGTTGCCCCCAGGTCCAGCAGCATCGCTTCCAACCAGTGCATTTCGCCTCCTTCGACCCTGCAAAGGTAGCCCACTTTCGCACCCGCGCCCGTCGTCCCCAAGGGTGAGAAGTGCGCGGCGTTGCCCTCCGCGAGGACCCCGCCGCAAACGCTCCCCTCCCCTCCGTTGGGCCCACTCGCTTCGGTCCGGAGTTCCAGCCCGGCCCCAAACAGAACTCGGTGATGGGTGAAAACGCGGCCCGGGGGCGTTCCCCACGGAGACACATTCACCCATCGTCGAGTTCTGCGGCGCGCCGCCGACGGCTAACAAGCAGTGGCCAGCGGGAGCCGGCGTGCCCGGCACGGCGGGCACAGCGAGAACGGCGGGCGCAGCTGGCACGGCGGGCACGGCGGGCACGGCGGGCGGAGCCTGCGCCCGGTGGTGGGGGCCCGGGCCGGCCACGGCCGCAGCTACAGGGCCAGGCGGTCCTTGACCACGGCGGCCAGGCGGTGAGCCACCGCGTCGGCCTCCTCCTGAGTGCGGGCCTCCACCATCACGCGCACCAGCGGCTCGGTGCCCGACGGGCGCAGCAGCACCCGCCCGGAGTCCCCCAGGAAGGCTTCGGCCTTCGCGATCGCAGCGGCCAGCTCGGCATCGTCGTCCACCCGAGCCTTGTCCACGCCGGCAACGTTCACCAGCGTCTGCGGCAGGCGCTTCACCAGGCTGGCCAGGTCCGCCAGGGAGCGGCCCGTGTCATTCAGGCGGGCGGCCAACAGCATCGAGGTGAGGATGCCGTCGCCGGTGGTGGCGTAACGAGAGTTGATGACGTGACCCGACTGCTCGCCGCCCAGGGTGTAGCCACCGCGCAGCATCTCCTCCAGCACGTAGCGGTCACCCACTGCGGTCTCCACGGTGGTGATCCCGGCCTCGCGCATCGCCAGCTTCAGGCCCAGGTTGGACATGACGGTGACCACCAGGGTGTCCTGGGCCAGGGTGCCCTCCTCCTTCATGGCCACGGCCAGCAGGCCCATGATCTGGTCACCGTCCACCAGGTTGCCCTGAGCGTCCACCGCCAGGCAGCGGTCCGCGTCGCCGTCGTAGGCCACACCGAAGTCAGCGCCGGAGGCCACGGTGACGGCCTGCAGCTGCTCCGGGTGAGTGGAGCCGCACGCCTTGTTGATGTTCTCCCCGTCCGGGGAGGCGTTCATGACCACCACGTCCGCGCCGGCCTCGCGCAGCGCCCACGGACCGATCTGGGAGGCGGCGCCGTTGGCGCAGTCCACCGCGATGCGCAGGCCGCGCAGGCGCTTGGCGCCCACCGCCCCCACCAGGTGCTCCACGTAGGCGTGGTCGGAGCGGGAGATGTCCCGGTGGATATCCCCCACTCCGGCGCCCGTGGGGCGCTCCCAGTCCTGCGAGAGCAGGGACTCGAGCTCATCCTCCACGGAGTCGTCCAGCTTGTAACCGCTGCGGGCGATGAACTTGATCCCGTTGTCCTGCATAGGGTTGTGGGAGGCGGAGATCATGACGCCCAGGTCGTAGTCCTGGGAGGCGGTCAGGTAGGCCACCGCCGGCGTGGGGGCGATACCCACGCGGGTGACGTCCACACCACCGGAGGCCAGTCCAGCGGCGACCGCCGCCGCCAGGAACTCGCCGCTGATCCGGGTGTCGCGGCCGACCACGGCCTGCGGCTTCTCCCCGTCCGGGCGGGGGTGCTGGCGCAGCCAGCCCGCCGCCGCCACGCCCAGGGAGAGCGCCAGCTCCGGGGTGATCTTGGCGTTTGCGAGTCCCCGCACGCCGTCAGTGCCAAAGAGTCGAGCCATGAAACGTCCTTCCTTCTACCGCCAGCGCGGCACCTCGATGTTGGCACGCCGCCGCCCTCCGCGCCGCATCATTTGGCCGTTTTCCGCAAGATCACAACGATTAGCGCTCACTCCTAAGCGGATGGCGCACGCTCGCGTCAACTCCGCTCACGCCTGGGTGGGGCCACCCCAGCGCGGCGGTCAACGCGCTCCGGCGCCGGGACGTGTCAACGCCACCACTCAACGCGATTCCGTGGCCCCCACCACCGGCACGAAACACAGCACCCCTCCTCCGGCCACCAAGCTCGCAAATGCTGCAACGGGGTACATCCGACCGACCGGTGCCGCGCCCCCGAGCGGTCGCATGTACCCCGACCGCACGCTTGTACGCTCAGGGGCAGCCCGCCGCTCCCGCCCGCGCCCCCGGCCCCGCCTCGCCGGGGCCGGGCCGGCCGGCGTTGCGCAAACGGTTGTAGGGTTTCCCGACCTATTGAGCTCTTGGTGGACCGAACCCTTGTTGTTGGACAGTCCTGGTCTTGGGAGGGATTGTGTCGATAGAGGAGCGTTTTCAGCGTCGGTTGATGGTGCTGGATTTGTATGAGCAGGGCTTGCGGGTTAGTCAGTGTGCTGCGCGTGCGGGCGTGTCGTATGAGACAGCACGCCGGATTTGTCGGGAAGCTGATCGTGATGGTTTTGACCTAGCCCGTCAAGAACGCGTGCCGCGTTTCTGGCCGGTAGAATTAAAGACCGAGATCGGGATGAGATGGCTTGCTGGTGAAAACGCGGGCAAACTCACTCGCGAGTACGGACTACCGGCCGGTTCTTACCCGATCATTTTCGGACGCTGGCTAGAGGACAGAAAAATGGTCGACCCTGAAACAAGCGCTAAAGCCGCATACGAGCGCATTAACCGCGCCCAGAAAGCAGGATACCGATTCGAGCATTGGGGTAAATGGCTGCAAGAAATGCGCCACCACATCGAAACAGCCAAGGCTCAAGCCCCCAACGAAGAAAAACGCCAGGCTTTGGACGCGCTACACGTGGAGCTGCTGGAAAAATCTTGTGCTTTGAGGGATGAGGTTGATACGTGGCAAGAGCTCTTGATCCTCTTGGTCACTACCCTCAAAGCCATACACCCGGTATCAAGACTGTGCGCGATCGTGGGGCTTGCTCGCTCGACCTACTACTGGGCCCGGAAACGCTCGAACCAGCCCAACCCGGACCTAGAGGTAGTCAAGGCAGCCTTTGACTACGCCCAAGGCCGCTATGGGTGTCGGCGCATCACCGCGTTGATCGCTCAGGGCTTTGGCAACTACCCACCCCAGGTGTTCAACCACAAGAAGGTCGCCAGACTGATGAGGATGGCCGGACTGAAGGGGGCCTGCCCGCGTCGTAAGCACTACCGTTCGTTTGCTGGCACTCAAGCCAAAATCCCTAATCGTCTCCAACGTCGGTTCCATGCCGACAAGCCCGGTAAATGCCTGGTTACTGATATCACCCAGATTTCCTGGGCGGGCTCCTGGTACTACTTCTCGCCCTTGCTGGACCTGTACAACAACGAGATCGTGGCCTGGCAGCTAGGCAAAAGCGCCACCACACAACTAGTTACCAACATGATCAAACAGTATGCCCAAAAAGCAGACTTGACCGGGACAGTGATCCACACCGACCAAGGCGGGCAATACTTCTCATACGACTACCGCGAGCTGATTGAATCCCTAGGCGCTTGCCAGTCAATGTCTCGTAAAGGCAACTGCTTGGACAATTCCCCCGCCGAAGCATTCTTCGCCCGCCTGAAAACCGAACTAAACCTCAACTCAAACCCCCACGACGACTATGAAAGCCTGGAGGAACTAATCAGCCAATACATCACATGGTGGAACGAAGAACGAATCGTAAGCAAACTACACACAAGTCCGGTAAACTACCGGCAACAACACTACAAACTCACTGTCTAACAAACAGGGGTCAGTCCATGGTGCACCGATTGAGGGGTTACCCGGCCGGGTAAGCCTACGACTGGTTCACTAAGCCCACGAGAGGTGCACCAACCCTACGAGAGGTGCACTAAGCCCTCAATCGCTTGCGCACACCCGGCACCTACGGCGAGCACCGGCGCCCCATCGAGGCCCACAGCACCCATCCCCGGCCCCCAAGCTCGCAAATGCTGCAACGGGGTACATCCGACCGACCGGTGCCGCGCCCCCAAGCGGTCGCATGTACCCCGGCCGCACGCTTGTACGCTCGGGGGAAGCCTGCCGCACCGGCGCGCCTGCACACCGGCACACCAGCGCCGGACCGCGCACACCCACCACGCCCGGCACACCCACCGCGCCAGCGCACCCTCCAGCCCACGCCCCCTCCCACCCACTGCGGGGACACAAAAAGGGGTGGTGCCCCAACCGAGCAATCGGCGGGGCACCACCCGTTGACGACCAGGGGCCGTCTTATGCAGCCAAGATCAACGCTTGGAGTACTGCGGGGCCTTGCGGGCCTTCTTGAGACCGGCCTTCTTGCGCTCGATCGCGCGAGCGTCGCGGGTGAGGAAACCGGCCTTCTTCAGGGTCGGGCGGTTAGCCTCAACGTCGATCTCGTTCAGGGCGCGGGCGATGCCCAGGCGCAGGGCGCCGGCCTGGCCGGAGATGCCACCACCGTTGATGCGGGCGATCACGTCGAAGCGGCCCTCGAGGTCCAGGATGGTGAACGGGGAGCGCACCAGCTGCTGGTGCAGCTTGTTCGGGAAGTAGTCCTCCAGGGTGCGGCCGTTGAGCTTCCACTCGCCGGTGCCGGGCACCAGGCGAACGCGGGCAACAGCCTCCTTGCGGCGACCCAGGGCGGAGCCGGGGGCGGTGATGGACTTGCCCAGGCCAGCGGCCGGAACCTCGGTCTCGGTGGTGTAGCTCGCCGGAGCGTCGAACTCGTCGAACTCAGTGGTCGTGTCTGCCACGTTATTCCTCAAATCCTGCTAGGTAGCCGCTTACTGGGCGACCTGGTCGATGGTGAAAACCTCGGGCTGCTGAGCGGCGTGGGGGTGCTCGCCACCCACGTAGATCTTCAGCTTCTTGAGCTGCTCACGGCCAAGGCGGTTGTGCGGAATCATGCCGCGCACGGCCTTCTCGATCGCGCGCTCGGGGCGCGTGGCGAGCAGGTCGCGGTAGGAAACGGCGGTCAGACCACCGGGGTAGTTGCTGTGACGGTAGGCGAACTTCTTGTCCGCCTTGCCACGGGTGAGAACAACCTTGTCCGCGTTGACGATGACGACGTAGTCGCCGGTGTCAACGTGCGGGGCAAAGGTCGGCTTGTGCTTCCCACGGAGCAGGTTCGCGACCTGGGCCGCGAGTCGGCCGAGCACAACATCGGTGGCGTCGATGACGTACCACTTGCGGTCGATGTCGCCGGGCTTCGGAGTAAAGGTGCGCACGGGCGTTGCCTTCGTTTCGTTTCGGCGGCGGGCCTTAGATACCCAAGGGGTATGGAAGTTCCGCCGTGGACATGGGCTGGGCCGCTTCCCTGGGGCTTCGGCGAGTGGGAGCGCCGGTTGTGAACGGGAGCGGACAACGGCAACTAGGTTACTAATTTGTGCCCGCCCGGTCAAAGGTAGGGATTGGACCTGTTCTGTTTGTTTGCCCACAGCTTGGCGGTCGTGCGCGCGTCGTGGCCGCGTTTCGGGGAGCGTGGTGGTGGCCGACGTCCCGCCCACCGCCTCGCCCCGCCGCCCGGCCTGCTTCCGCGTCTGTGGATGGCCGACGTTCCACCTATCGCCCGGCCCAGCTCTAGCGGGCGCCGCCCCACACCTCGCCCCGGGTGGCGCGGGCCTGTTCGGCGCGCTCGGCCAGCAGGTGGTCGGCCGGGTAGGCCACCTCCTCCAGAGTGAGCCCCTGGGCGGGTGCGACGGTGATGTGGGAGGTGCGCTGGGCGTCGGCGAGCAGCTGGGCGGGCCACTCGATGGGGCGTCGCCCCTCCCCCACGGCCAGGGACGCGCCCACCAGGGAGCGGACCATGGAGTGGCAGAAGGCGTCGGCGCGCACGCCGGCCACCACGAGGCCGGCGTCGGCGCCCTCGGTGGGCCGCTGCCAGCCGAAGTCGAGCAGGGTGCGGATCGTGGTGGCCCCCTCGCGGGGCTTGCAGTAGGCCAGGAAGTCGTGCTCGCCCAGCAGCAGGCGGGCGGCGGCGTCCATCGCGGCCACGTCCAGTTCCCCGCTGCGCGCCCGCACCCAGGTGACGTCTCCGCGCAGGGGGTCGCGCGTGGAGTCGTGGTCGCTGATCCGGTAGGTGTAGCGCCGCCAGCTCGCGGAAAAGCGGGCGTCGAATCCGGGCGGCGCGGCGGCAACGTCGGCCACCACCACGTCCGCCTGCCCACCGCTGGCCCGTTGCAGCACGGCGTTCAGGCGGTGGCGCAGGGCAACCAGCGGGGGGCGGTCTGAGCGGCCGGGCGCGGCGGCAAGCGTCTCCACCGGCACGTCCACGTGCGCCACCTGACCCCGGGCGTGCACCCCGGCATCGGTGCGGCCGGCGACCGTCAGGCGGGCGGAGTCCAGGCGCAGCACGGTGGCCAACGCCGCCTCCAACTCCCCCTGCACGGTGCGCAGGCCCGGCTGGGTGGCCCACCCGGCGAAACCCGCCCCGTTGTAGGCGATCCGAAGCATCACGCGCGCAGTCTTTTCCACCCCCTCAGCCTAGGCGCCTCGCACCCCACCCCACCGGGCCGCCACGGGGCGGGGCGCGAAGGTTCGGCGCGCGGCGAAAGCACCTCCGCTGGCCGCCGCGAAGTGTGGCCCACGCCCTAAAGTTGGGAGCAGTCACACGGAAGGAATCAGCGTGAGCGAACACACCACGTTTGAAAACCCCCTGCCTGGGGACAACGACATCAAGCCATTTAGTCGCGCCCGCCTGGCCGCCCACATGGAGCGGGAGGGCTACTCGTACCAGGTGGACAGCGACGGTGACGTCTACGCCTACTTCGGGCGCAACCGCTTCCTGATCCTCGGCAATGGCGGCGGCAACTACATCTGCACCGTGCGCGGGCAGTGGAACGTGTCCGCGCCGGCCACCGCGCGCTACCGCCTGCTGGATGTGATCAACAACTGGTGCGCCCACCACTTCTGGCCCAAGGCCTACCTGGTCTCGCGGGACAACGGCACCGTGGAGGTGCACACGGAGGTCTCCATCGACTTCGAGCACGGCGTCAGTGACCTGCAGCTCAAGCAGCTGGTGGACTGCGGCGTGGGCACCGCGATGCAGCTCTTTAGCGAACTGGACAGCCACTTCCCCGACACCCGCTTCGACAACTAGGAGGCCGCAATGTCTTTCTTTTCTTCCCTGTTCGGCGGCAAGTCGAAGGATCAGGAGCCGGAGCAGGAGCCGTACACGGACGACGCCGACCTCCAGGCCGCCCCGCCCGTGACGCCCGGCCCCGCTGCGGCCGGCGCCGGCGGTCTGGCAGTGGCTGGTGGGGACGAGGCAGAGGGGGGCGCGCTGGACCCGGTCGACGCGCTCACGCTGGGCCCGGTGACCATGCAGCGCGTCGAGGCCTACTTCAAGGCGGAGGACTACCGCTACGAGGTCGACGAGGACGGTGACCTGCTCACCGGCTTCGACTCCTCCCCGTTCATGATCCAGATCACCGGTAAGTACAACGAGGTGCTGGTGATCCGCTCCCGCTGGCAGCACACCAAGCCCCTCAAGGCGCACTACCCGCTGCTGGAGGCCCTGAACGAGTGGTGCCGGGACCGCATCTTCCCGATGTGTTACGTCTCGCGCATCGACGGTGACCAGCTGCGCGTGACGGCCGAGCACATCACGGACCTGGAGCAGGGCGTGACCGACCAGCAGCTCTCCACGCTGCTGTCTTGCGGCATCTCCACCTCCCTGCAGCTGTACGAGTTCCTGGACGGCAAGATCCCTGACGAAGGCCAGGCTCTCGATGACCTGGCGGAGCTGTACCCGGCGCCGCCGGAGGACTCGGAGTAAGTCCCGGCTGCTCGCGCGCAAAAGCGGGGCGGGAGGGTGGTTTCCCACTCTCCCGCCCCGCTTTTGGGTGCGCCGGGCGCGGCTTGAGCCGCGCCCGCGCCGCCGGATCAGTCCTCGGACTTGGTCTCGGCCTCGGCGGCCTCCACCTTGGCGTCGGCGGCCTTGGCGACGGCCTCGGCCTCGCGCACGACCTCACGCTTGGCCAGCTTCTCCGTCACCAGGGAGATCTGGGCGGTGGGGGCGGCGTCGCCGCGACGCTGACCGAGCTTGATGATGCGGGTGTAGCCGCCCTTGCGGTCCGGGTCGATCGCCGGGGCGATCTCCTCGAACAGCTTGGCAACGATGCCGCGGTCGGTGATGACCTTCAGCACGGTGCGACGTGCGTGCAGGTCGCCGCGACGGGCCTTGCTGATCAGACGCTCAGCGAAGGGGCGCAGGCGCTTGGCGCGCACCTCGGTCGTGGTGATGGCGCCGTGCTCGAAGAGAGACTTGGCGAGGTTGGCGAGCATGTGACGCTCGTGCGCCGGGGAACCACCCAGGCGAGGACCCTTAGTGGGCTTAGGCATGATGTCTCCTAGATTTCCGGGGCGTGCCGGTTAGTTGTTGAACTCGTCGCTGAAGGAGAGGTTGCCCGCGAACGGGTCCTCGCTAACCGGCGACTCCAGGTGGCTGTCCTTCAGGGCGAGGCCCAGGCCAGCCAGGGTCTTCTTGATCTCGTCAATCGACTTGGCGCCGAAGTTGCGGATGTCAAGCAGGTCCGCCTCGGAGCGGGCAACGAGCTCACCCACGGTGTGGATGCCCTCGCGCTTGAGGCAGTTGTAGGAACGGGCGATCAGGTTCAGGTCCTCGATCGGCAGGGCCAGGTCGGCAGCCAGGGCGGCGTCGGCCGGGGACGAGCCCAGGTCGATGCCCTCGGCCTCCACGTTGAGCTCACGGGCCAGGCCGAAGAGCTCGACGAGGGTGGTGCCGGCGGAGGCAACGGCGTCGCGCGGGAGGATGGATTCCTTGGTCTCCACGTCCAGCACCAGACGATCGAAGTCGGTGCGCTGCTCCACACGGGTGGCCTCAACCTTGTAGGTCACCTTGAGGACCGGGCTGTAGATCGAGTCGATCGGAATGCGGGAGATCTCCGCGTTCTCATCCTTGTTCTGAGCGGCGGAAACGTAGCCGCGGCCACGCTCCACGGTCAGCTCGATCTCGAGCTTGCCCTTCTCGTTCAGAGTCGCAATGTGCAGGTCGGTGTTGTGGACCTCCACGCCCGCCGGCGGGGTGATGTCACCAGCGGTGACCTCGCCCGGGCCCTGCTTGCGCAGGTACATGACCACGGGCTCGTCCACCTCGGAGGAGAGCACGATGTCCTTGATGTTCAGGATGATCTCGGTGACGTCTTCCTTCACACCAGGGATGGTGCGGAACTCGTGCGGCACGCCGTCGATGCGGATCGACGTGACTGCGGCGCCCGGGATGGACGACAGCAGCGTGCGGCGCAGGGAGTTGCCCAGGGTGTAGCCGAAGCCCGGCTCCAGCGGCTCAATGTAGAACCGGGAACGGTGCTCGGAGATAACTTCCTCGGACAGTACCGGGCGGTGCGAAATCTGCAATGGGGTTCCTTTCCTATCGGCATCCGCTATATGACGCCGGGGGAGGCTTCACGCTTTTGCGTGAAGCTGGGTTGGTGCGGCGGCCCAATTGCCGGGCCGCCGCACCGGAAAAGATCAAACGCGGCGACGCTTCGGGGGGCGGCAGCCGTTGTGAGCCTGAGGGGTGACGTCCTTGATGGAGCCGACCTCCAGGCCGGTGGCCTGCAGGGAGCGGATCGCGGTCTCGCGGCCGGAGCCGGGACCCTTGACGAAGACGTCAACCTTCTTCATGCCGTGCTCCTGGGCGCGGCGGGCAGCGGCCTCGGCGGCCAGCTGGGCGGCGAAGGGGGTGGACTTACGGGAGCCCTTGAAACCCACCTGGCCGGAGGAGGCCCAGGAGATCACCGCACCGGTCGGGTCCGTGATGGACACGATGGTGTTGTTGAAGGTGGACTTGATGTAGGCGTGACCGTGGGAAACGTTCTTCCGGTCCTTGCGGCGCGGCTTACGCGCGCCAGCCATACGAGACTTGGGGGGCATTTCTATCCTGCTTTCGAGGTCGTCGATGCGAGCCTAGGCTCGCCTACTACTTGGCCTTCTTCTTACCGGCCACGGTGCGCTTGGGGCCCTTGCGGGTGCGCGCGTTGGTCTTGGTGCGCTGGCCGTGCACGGGCAGGCCGCGACGGTGACGCAGACCCTGGTAGGAGCCGATCTCGACCTTGCGGCGGATGTCGGCAGCCACCTCACGGCGCAGGTCACCCTCCACCTTGTAGTTGGCCTCGATGAAGTCGCGCAGCGCGACGAGGTCGTCGTCAGTCATGTCCTTGACGCGCAGGTCAGGGCTGATACCGGTGGCCGCGAGGGCCTCCTTGGCGTGGTGACGGCCAACGCCGTAGATGTAGGTGAGCGCAACCTCGAGCCGCTTCTCGCGGGGGAGGTCAACGCCAACAAGACGTGCCACTTTTTCTCCTGTGGTGTTCGGAGGCCGTCGCCCTTCCTTCCGGCCTTATTGCCGGCCCCGGCCTCCGAGTCCGGGGGGTTTGGTGGAAGGACGCTTTGTCAATAACTGACGATGCGTCGCGCAGGGATTAGCCCTGGCGCTGCTTGTGCCGCTGGTTATCGCAGATAACCATGACGCGGCCGTGGCGACGAATGACCTTGCACTTGTCGCAAATCGGCTTAACGCTCGGCTGGACCTTCATGGGTGTTTTCCTCTCGCCACCTCACGGCGGCGTACTGGGTTCTACTTGTAGCGGTAGACGATGCGCCCGCGCGACAGGTCGTACGGGCTCAGCTCTACGACCACGCGGTCCTCGGGGAGGATGCGGATGTAGTGCTGACGCATCTTGCCCGAGATGTGAGCCAGGACCACGTGATCGTTCTGCAGCTGGACGCGGAACATCGCGTTGGGCAGCGCCTCAACGACGGTGCCCTCTACTTCGATAACGCCATCCTTCTTGGCCATGGATGAACCAGGTTCCTCACTTCTCGACTGAACTTGAGGCGCCCCGAAGGGGCTCCCCCGCGCCACCCGTCGGTTTGCTTGGCCTGCTTTCCGGGCAGGCTGCGGCAAAGGTGGCGCACGTCCGACGTGCAAGCATACGTGCTTTTCGGCCTCGCTTCTAGGCCTTTGCCGGCCGGTGGCGCGTGAGTCCGCCCACGCCGGGCCCGGATTGTCCGACGTTGCCGCCCGGCCGCCCCGTGCGCCACGCCGCCCGGCGGTGAATTCGGTGTTCGGGTGCTCAACTCGACGTTCGCTCCCTCAACTCGACGTTCGGGCCTTCAGCTCGACGTTCCGGGCCGGGTTATCGTCTAGATTCACTGCCATTCGTCTAGTTGAAGCGCCAAACGTCGAGATTCGGCACTGAGCCCCGGCGGCGCACCGCAGCACGCCGCGCCGAAGCGCAGCGCACCGCACGGCACCGCGCCGCTAGTCCCCCTGGAAAGCGCCCGCTTCGCTCGCGCCGCTCGACCGGGCTCCTCCACCCTAGGCTCCTGGCCGCAACCGGTGCATCCTCGTGTGGGAGCACCCCGAATGGGCCCGCCTCCAACCGGTTCGCCCTCACCGGGCGGCGGGCGGAGCGTCGTACACCTATGCAGGCCCACGTGGGGGGCGGCTAAGGGTTCGGGCCCGGCCCGCGCACAAACTGCGCAGTGCCGGGCCGGAACCATGTCCCTGACCTGAGGGCGGTGGCTAGTCGGTGGGGAGGGTGACCGGCTTCAGGCCGTAGGGGGCAAGGAGCGCCTCTCCCCCGTCGGGCGCGGTCAGCACCCACACTCCCCCGTCCATGATGGCCACGGTGTGCTCGAAGTGGGCGGCGCGGGAACCATCGCGGGTCACGGCCGTCCAGCCGTCGGCCAGCGTCTTGTTCTCCCCGCTCCCGATCGTCAGCATCGGCTCGATGCAGATCACCTGTCCGGGGCGCAGGCGCGGGCCGCGCGACCGGGTGCGGTAGTTGAGGATCTCGGGCTCGTCGTGCAGCACGTTGCCGATGCCGTGCCCCGTGAACTCCTCCGGGATGCCGTACTCGTGTCCGGTCTTGCCCATCCAGCGGCTGATCACGTTCTCCACGGCGTCGCCCACGTCACCCACGTGCGCAGCGTTCTTCGCGGCGTTGCGGGCAACGGCGGCGATGGCTGCGTCCCGGGCCTCCTCCGTGGCCATCAACAGCGCACGGTCCTCCACGGACCCGCTCTCCAGTCCACCGACAATCGTGGTGAAGCATGCGTCGGAGTGCCACTGGCGGCCGATCTCGTCCGTCACGTAGGCACCGCAGTCGAACGAGACCACGTCGCCTTCCTTCAGGACGCGCTTGCCGGGGATGCCGTGCACGATCTCCTCGTTAACGGAGATGCACACGGTGGCCGGGAAGCCGTGGTAGCCCTTGAAGTTGGAGCGGGCCCCGGCCGCCTCGATCGCGGCGGCGGAGACCTCGTCCATCTCGGCGGTAGTCCTGCCGGGGGCCACCGCCTCACGCAGCGCGGCGTGAATCGCGGCCACCACCAGGCCGGCTCGGCGCATATGCACAAGCTCCCGGTCGCCCAGGAGCTTGTGTCGCTTACCCGTCAGCCGCACTCAGGCGCCAACCGGGTCGTCGGTGAGGGCGTCGCGGATCGCGGCGAGCAGGCGCTCAGTGATCTCGTCGATGTCGCCCATGCCGTCAACCTGCACCAGCAGGCCACGCTCGCGGTAGGCGGCGGCCAGCGGCGCGGTCTGCTCCGCGTAGACCTCCAGGCGGCGGCGGATCACCGGCTCGGTGTCATCCGCGCGGCCCTGCTCGGTGGCGCGGTTGAGCAGGCGAGCAACCACCTCGTCGGTGTCGGCCGTCAGCTCCACCACGGCGTCCAGGCCCAGGCCTCGGGAGGAGAGCATCTTGTCCAGCTCAACCACCTGGTCCGCGGTGCGCGGGTAGCCGTCCAGCAGGAAGCCCTCTGCGGCGTCCGGCGCCTGCAGGCGGGCGTCCACCATCAGGTTGGTCACCTCGTCCGGAACGTACTCGCCGGCCTCCATGTACTGCTGGGCGCGCTTGCCCAGCTCGGTGCCCTGCGCCACGTTGGAGCGGAAGATCTCACCGGTGGAGATCGCCGGGATGTTCAGCTCGGCCGCGATGCGCGCCGCCTGAGTGCCCTTGCCGGCCCCCGGGGGGCCAAGAATTACGAGTCGGGTCATGCCAGGAATCCTTCGTAGTGCCGCTGCTGCAGCTGAGAGTTGATTTCCTTCACCGTCTGCAAACCGACACCCACGATGATGAGGATGGTGGTTCCACCGAACGGCAGCTGCTGAATACCCATCAGGTTCATGATGATGGTCGGCGTGAGCGCGATGATCAGCAGGTACAGAGATCCAGCGGTCGTGATGCGGTTGACCACGTAGCGCAGGAAGTTAGCGGTGGGACGGCCGGCGCGGATGCCCGGGATGAATCCGCCGTACTTCTTCATGTTGTCAGCCACTTCCTCCGGGTTGAAGGTGATGGCCGTGTAGAAGAAGGTGAAGAACAGGACCAGCAGGCCGTACAGGGTCAGGTAAACCCAGGACTGGTGCTGGAAGTGCGTCTGGATCCAGATCGCCCAAGCGGAGGTGGGCTGGGCGAACTGCACGGCCAGGCCGGGCAGCGCCAGGATCGAGGAGGCGAAGATGACGGGGATAACGTTCGCCATGTTGATCTTGATCGGGATGTAGGTGGTGGTGCCACCCAGCAGGCGGCGGCCCACCATGCGCTTGGCGTACTGGACCGGGACGCGGCGCTGGGACTGCTCCACGTAGACCACGGCCAGGGTGATGATCAGGACCATCGCCAGCATCACGAAGAACTTGGTCCAGCCGTTGTTGGACTGGGCGATCGCCCACATCGAGCCCGGGAAGCCGGCCACGATGGAGGTGAAGATCAGCAGGGACATGCCGTTACCGATGCCGCGCTCGGTGATGACCTCACCCAGCCACATGATCAGGCCGGTGCCCGCAGTCATCGTCACGATCATCAGCAGCAGTGCCCACACGGACTCGTTGGGCACGATGTCGTGGTGGCAGCCGGCGAACAGGCGACCGGTGCGGGCCAGCGTGATCATGACCGTGGACTGCAGCACCGCCAGACCGATGGTCAGGTAGCGGGTGTACTGCGTCAGCTTGGCCTGACCGGCCTGCCCCTCCTTGTGCAGGTCCTCGAAGCGCGGGATCGCCACGCGCAGCAGCTGGATGATGATCGAGGCCGTGATGTACGGCATGATGCCCAGCGCGAAGACGGAGAGCTGCAGCAGAGCGCCGCCGGAGAAGATGTTGGCCAGATCGAGCAAGCCCGAGCTCTGCTGGTTGGCGTAGCAAAGCTGAACGTTCTTGTAGCTCACGCCCGGCGTCGGGATGTAGGAGCCGAGGCGGAACACCGCCATCAGCGCCAGCGTGAACAACAGCTTGCGTCGCAGATCCGGCGTGCGGAACGCCTGGACAAATGCGGTAAGCAAACTTCCTCCTCGGGGGCAGGCGCCCGCAGGGCGCTTGGGTAACGCCCAAACCTTACACGCTTCATCGCGCGGGTCCGCGGGCCGATAGCCCGCCGGGCGGCATTTCTAGATTAAATCATTAGGTTTCGGGCCGAATTGTGGCCCTGTCAGCCCTGGACTTAATCCCGGGGCTTCACGCCGTGCGGGCGGCCCGGTTTCTCACCGGACCGCCCGCACTGCGAATCACTCGGCAGCGATGCTGCCGCCGGCCGCCTCGACCTTCTCCTTAGCGGAGGCAGACCAGGCGTCCACAACGAGCTCCACCTTCACGGTGATCTCGCCGGTGCCGAGCACCTTGACGGGGTGGCCACGGCGAACCGCGCCGGCCTCGATCAGGGCCTCGACGTCGACCTTGCCGCCCTCGGGGAAGAGAGCGGAGATCTTGTCCAGGTTGACAACCTGGTACTCCACGCGGAACGGGTTCTTGAAGCCGCGCAGCTTGGGCAGACGCATGTGCATCGGCATCTGGCCACCCTCGAACCCTGCGGGAACCTGGTAGCGAGCCTTGGTGCCCTTGGTACCACGACCAGCGGTCTTACCCTTGCTTCCCTCACCACGACCGACGCGGGTGCGCTCGGTCTTGGCGCCCGGAGCGGGACGCAGGTGGTGGACGCGCAGGATCTTGCCCGTGCCGCGGGTCTCCTCGACGGTCTCTTCGGACTTCGCCATAATCAGTCGACCTCCTCGACGGTGACCAGGTGGGCCACCGTGGCGATCATGCCGCGCACGGTCGGGGTGTCCTGGCGAACGGTGCTCTGACCGATCTTGCGCAGGCCCAGGGTACGCAGCGTCTCACGCTGGTAGTCCTTACCGCCGATGCCCGACTTCTTCTGGGTGATCTTGAGCTGTGCCATCACGCACCGACCCCTCCGGCTGCGGCCTCAGCCTCAGCCTTCTCCTTGGCCTCACGCTTCTCAGCCTCGCCCTCGGCGCGAGCCCGCAGGAGCGCGGCCGGGGCCACGTACTCCAGGGGCAGGCCACGGCGAGCCGCCACGGCCTCCGGCTGCTCCAGCTGCTTGAGGGCAGCCACAGTAGCGTGGACGATGTTGATTGCGTTGGAGGACCCGAGCGACTTGCTCAGGATGTCGTGCACGCCGGCGCACTCCAGCACCGCACGCACCGGACCACCGGCGATAACACCGGTACCCGGGGAAGCGGGGCGCAGGAGCACCACACCAGCGGCGTCCTCACCCTGCACCAGGTGCGGGATGGTCTTGCGGACCAGCGGGATGCGGAAGAAGTTCTTCTTCGCCTCCTCGACACCCTTGGCGATCGCCGCGGGAACTTCCTTTGCCTTGCCGTAGCCGACGCCGATGGTGCCATCGCCGTCGCCCACAACGACCAGGGCGGTGAAGGAGAACCGACGTCCACCCTTGACCACCTTGGAGACGCGGTTGATCGTCACGACGCGCTCAATGAACTGGTCGCGCTCGGGACGGTCATTCCGACGGTTGGAGTCACGACGCTCGTCGCGACGACCCCGACGCTCGGAGTCACGACCCTCGCGAGCCTCGTTCGAGCCGGCAGCTCCGGCCCTACCTCGCTGCGGTGCAGCCATATCTGTTCCTCTGCTTTCCTGGGTCGCGCTCGTCACAGGGTCAGACCGCCGTCGCGGGCGCCATCGGCGACCGCAGCGACTCGGCCGTGGTACTTGTTACCGCCACGGTCGAACACGCAGGTCTCGACCCCGGCAGCCTTGGCGCGCTCGGCGATCAGCTCGCCGACCTTGCGGGACTTGTCCACCTTCTTGCCCTCGACAGAGCGCAGCTCGGCCTCGAGGGTGGAAGCGGAGACAATGGTGCGGCCCACGGTGTCGTCCACCAGCTGCGCAACCATGTGACGGTTGGAGCGGGTGACAACCAGGCGGGGACGCTCGGCAGTACCAACGATGCGCTTGCGCAGACGCAGGTGACGGCGCTTGCGCGCAACCGCCTTGCCCTTGCCCTTGATCGAGATAGCCATCACTTACCAGCCTTTCCGACCTTGCGCTTGACCTGCTCGCCGGCGTAGCGCACACCCTTGCCCTTGTAGGGCTCAGGCTTGCGGATCTTGCGAATGTTCGCGGCGACCTCGCCCACCAGCTGCTTGTCGATACCAGCAACGGTGAACTTGTTCGGGCCCTCAACCGTGAAGGTGATGCCCGCCGGCGGCTCGATGACAACCGGGTGGGAGAAGCCCAGGGCGAACTCGAGGGAGGTGCCCTTGGCCATCACGCGGTAACCGGTACCAACGATCTCGAGCTTCTTCTCGTAGCCGGCCGTGACGCCCTGGATCATGTTGGCGATCAGGGTGCGGGTCAGGCCGTGCAGAGAACGAGACAGGCGCTCGTCGTCCGGGCGGGTCACGACGACGTTACCGTCCTCGATCGCCACCACGATGGGGGCGGCGACGGTGTGGGTCAGGGAGCCCTTGGGGCCCTTGACCGCAACCTCGGCGCCGTTGATGTTTACGTCCACGCCAGCAGGGATGGCGATGGGCAGCTTGCCAATACGAGACATGCCTATACCTCCCTTACCAGATGTAGGCGAGGACTTCCCCACCCACACCCTTCTCGGCTGCCTGGCGGTCGGTCAGGAGGCCAGAGGACGTGGACAGGATGGCCACGCCCAGGCCGCCCAGGACCTTGGGCAGGTTGCTGGACTTCGCGTACACGCGCAGACCCGGCTTGGACACGCGCTTGACGCCAGAGATGGCGCGCTCGCGACGCTGACCGTACTTCAGGTTGAGCGTGAGCTTCTTACCGACCTCGGCGTCCTCGACAACGAAGTTGGCGATGTAACCCTCGGTCTGCAGGATCTGAGCGATCGCTGCCTTGAGCTTGGAGTGCGGCATGGACACGGAGTCGTGGTAAGCCGAGTTGGCGTTACGCAGACGCGTGAGCATATCCGCAATGGGATCTGTCATTGTCATTGGGCGGATGCCCTTCCTCGTCGCGGTTTCCTGCGGTGCTTTTCACCGAAGGACCTACGGCGTAGTCGTTACCAGCTGCTCTTAGTGACGCCCGGGAGCTGGCCAGCAAGGGCCATCTCGCGCAGGCAGATACGGCACAGGCCGAACTTGCGGTAGACCGAGTGCGGACGGCCACAGCGCTGGCAGCGCGTGTAGGCACGAACGCCGAACTTCGGCTTGCGGTTCGCCTTGTTGATCAGTGCGGTCTTCGCCATCGTCAGTTCTCCTTGAACGGGAAGCCGAGGCGGCGCAGCAGGCTGCGGCCCTCGTCGTCGTTCTTCGCGGTCGTGACGATGGTGATGTCCATGCCGCGCACGCGGTCGATCTTGTCCTGGTCGATCTCGTGGAACATGGACTGCTCCGTGAGACCGAAGGTGTAGTTGCCGTTGCCGTCAAAGTGCTTCGGGGACAGGCCACGGAAGTCACGAATACGGGGCAGAGCCAGGGACAGCAGACGGTCCAAGAACTCCCACATGCGGTCGCCGCGCAGCGTGACGTGCGCGCCGATCGGCTGGCCCTCGCGCAGCTTGAACTGCGCGATGGACTTGCGGGCCTTGGTGACCGCCGGCTTCTGACCGGTGATCGCGGTGAGGTCGCGGATAGCGCCCTCCAGGATCTTGGCGTCGCGAGCGGCCTCACCCACACCCATGTTCACAACGATCTTGGTCAGACCGGGAACCTGGTGGATGTTGGCGTGGCCGAACTCCTCACGCAGAGCGCCGAGGATCTCGCTGCGGTACTTCTCCTTCAGACGAGGCATGGTCTGCTCGCTCACTTCACGTCCTTCCCGCTGCGCTTGGCAACGCGGATGCGAACCTCGCGGGTGCGGCCATCGCGCTCAACCTGCTCGATGCGGTAGCCAACCCGGGTGCCCTTCTTGGTCTTCGGGTCAACGAGCATCACGTTGGAGATGTGGATCGGGGCCTCGATGGTCTCGATTCCACCCTGGGTCGCGCCCTGGCGGGAGCGACCAGCCTTGACGTGCTTGGTGGCGCGGGCAACGCCCTCGACCACCACGCGGTCCTCCTTGGGGCGGACCTCGAGCACGCGGCCCTGCTGGCCCTTGTCGCGGCCAGCGATGACCACTACCAGGTCACCCTTCTTGATCTTCGCCATGGGTTCAGATCACCTCCGGGGCCAGGGAGACGATGCGCATGAACTTCTTGTCACGCAGCTCGCGGCCGACGGGGCCGAAGATGCGCGTGCCGCGAGGCTCACCGTCGTTCTTCAGAATGACGGCCGCGTTCTCGTCGAAACGGATGTAGGAACCGTCGGGACGACGGCGCTCCTTGGTGGTACGGACGACGACGGCCTTGACCACGTCGCCCTTCTTGACGTTGCCGCCAGGGATTGCGTCCTTGACGGTGGCGACGATCGTGTCGCCGATACCGGCATAGCGCCGGCCAGAGCCGCCGAGCACGCGGATGCACAGCAGCTGCTTTGCACCCGTGTTGTCGGCGACCTTGAGCCGCGACTCCTGCTGGATCATGAGTATTTACTCCTGTCGTCGAGCCGGTTCTCGGTTTCCCGAGCCTTGCCGAACAAATACTGGACTGAGGAAGCTTACTTGGCCTTCTCGATGATCTCCACCACGCGCCAGTGCTTGGTCGCGCTGAGCGGGCGGGTCTCCATGATGCGGACGAGGTCGCCCACGCCGCACTCGTTGAGCTCGTCGTGTGCCTTCACCTTGGAGGTGCGGCGCATGACCTTGCCGTAGAGGGAGTGCTTCACGCGGTCCTCCAGGGCAACCACAACGGTCTTGTTCATCTTGTCGCTCACCACGTAACCGCGGCGAACCTTACGCTCGCCCCGCACCGGGGCGGTGGACTCGGTGTTCTCAGACATTTCGCTCACTTCTCGCTCGGGGCGGTACGGATGCCGAGCTCACGCTCGTGCACGATGGTGTAGATGCGGGCGATGTCGCGGCGTACAGCCTTGAGACGGCCGTGGTCCTCGAGCTGACCGGTAGCAGCGGTGAAGCGCAGGTTGAACAGCTCAGCCTTTGCCTTCTCCAGCTCCTTCGCCAGACGCTCGTTGTCCATGGTGTCGAGGTCCTTGGGGGACAGACCCTTGGAACCGATCATCAGCGGTCACCACCCTCACGAACTACAAAACGAGTCTTCATCGGGAGCTTGTGCTGCGCGCGGCGCATGGCCTCGCGAGCCAGCGGCTCGGGAACTCCACCCAGCTCGAACATGATGCGGCCGGGCTTGACGTTGGCGATCCACCACTCAACGGAACCCTTACCGGAACCCATACGGGTTTCGGCCGGCTTCTTGGTGAGCGGGCGATCCGGGAAAATCGTGATCCAGACCTTACCGCCACGCTTGATGTGGCGGGTCATCGCGATACGCGCGGCCTCGATCTGACGGTTGGTGATGTAGGCGGGCTCGAGGGCCTGGATGCCGTAGTCACCGAAGTTGACCTGCGTGCCACCGGAGGCCGCACCGGTGCGGTGCGGACGGTGCTGGCGGCGGAACTTAGTCCGTCGGGGGATGAGCATGGCTCAGGCCTCCGTTCCTGCGTCGGCCACCGGCGCGGCGGCCGGAGCGTCGTTCGTCGTTACCTCGTCACGACGCGGACCACGTCCGCCGTCGCGACGCGGGCCACCGCGGCGCTCACCGCGGCCACGACCGCGCGGAGCGGCCTCGGCCTGGGCCCGGGCAAATTCCTTCTCGTTGAGGTCGCCCTTGTAGATCCACACCTTCACGCCGATGCGACCGAATGTGGTGCGAGCCTCGTAGAAGCCGAAGTCGATGTTCGCGCGCAGGGTGTGCAGCGGCACGCGACCCTCGCGGTAGAACTCGGAACGGCTCATCTCAGCGCCGCCCAGACGGCCGGAGCACTGAACACGGATTCCCTTGGCACCGGCGCGCATGGCGGACTGCATGCCCTTGCGCATGGCGCGGCGGAAGGAAACGCGGGAGGCCAGCTGCTCGGCGATGCCCTGAGCAACGAGCTGAGCCTCGATCTCGGGGTTCTTGACCTCGAGGATGTTCAGCTGCACCTGCTTGCCCGTGAGCTTCTCCAGCGTGCCGCGCAGGCGGTCCGCCTCGGCGCCACGGCGACCGATCACGATGCCCGGGCGGGCGGTGTGCAGGTCGACGCGGACGCGGTCACGGGTGCGCTCGATGTCGACCTTGGCGACACCGGCGCGGTCCAGGCCCTCCTCCAGGAGGCGGCGGATGGCGACGTCCTCCTTGACGAAGTCAGCGTAGCGCTGACCCGGCTTGGTGGAGTCGGCGAACCACCGGGAGCGGTGGAACGTGGTGATACCCAGGCGGAAACCGGTGGGGTTTACCTTCTGACCCATTACTTGGTCTCCTTCCCCTCGTTGTTGCCGACCACCACGGTGATGTGGCTGGTCCGCTTCAGGATGCGGCCCGCGCGACCCTGGGCGCGCGGACGGATCCGCTTGAGGGTCGGGCCCTCGTCGACGAAAGCGGCGACGATGCGCAGCTTGTCGTACTCAAACTTCTCGCCATCGCGCTCGGCCTTGACCTGAGCGTTGGCGGCTGCGGACTCGACCACCTTGCGGACGACCTCGGCCGCCTGCTGCGGTGCGAAACGCAGAATGTCAATTGCCTCTGCAACGCGCTTGCCCCGGACGACGTCCACGATGCGGCGCGCCTTCATCGGCGTGGTGCGGACGAACCGCGCCTGCGCCTTGGCTTCCATGTGCTGCCCCATTCTTTCAGCTAGCGGCGCGCCTTAGCGGCGACGCCCCTTGCGGTCGTCCTTCTCGTGCCCGCGGAAAGTGCGGGTCGGCGCAAACTCGCCGAGCTTGTGGCCCACCATCGACTCGGTGACGAAGACGGGCACGTGCTTGCGTCCGTCGTGCACAGCGAAGGTGTGGCCGAGGAAGTCGGGCGTAATGACCGACCGGCGCGACCATGTCTTGATGACGTTCTTGGTACCCGCCTCGTTCTGAGCGTCCACCTTCTTGTACAGGTGGTCGTCGACGAAGGGACCCTTCTTCAGGCTGCGTGGCATCTGTTATCCCCCTCAGCGGTTCTTGCCGGTCTTGCGACGACGCACGATCAGCTTGTCGGACGGCTTGTTCGGACGGCGGGTACGACCCTCGGGCTTACCCCACGGGCTCACGGGGTGACGACCACCGGAGGTGCGGCCCTCACCACCACCGTGCGGGTGGTCCACCGGGTTCATGACCACACCACGCACGGTCGGGCGGATGCCCTTCCAGCGCATACGGCCGGCCTTACCCCAGTTGATGTTGGACTGCTCGGCGTTGCCGACCTCACCGATGGTGGCGCGGCAGCGAGCGTCAACGTTGCGGATTTCGCCGGACGGCATACGCAGCTGGGCGTACGGGCCGTCCTTGGCCACCAGCTGCACGGAGGCGCCGGCGGAACGGGCGATCTTGGCCCCGCCACCCGGACGCAGCTCCACAGCGTGGATCACGGTACCGAGCGGGATGTTGCGCAGCGGCATGTTGTTGCCGGGCTTGATGTCGGCACCCGGGCCCTGCTCGATGCGGTCACCCTGCTGCAGCTTGGCGGGGGCGATGATGTAGCGCTTCTCGCCGTCCGCGTAGTGCAGGAGGGCGATGCGGGCGGTGCGGTTGGGGTCGTACTCGATGTGAGCGACCTTGGCCGGCACGCCGTCCTTGTCGTGACGACGGAAGTCGATCACGCGGTAGGCGCGCTTGTGACCGCCACCCTTGTGGCGAGTGGTGATACGACCAGACGCGTTGCGACCACCGGTCTTGGAGAGCGGGCGAACCAGCGACTTCTCCGGCTCCGAGCGGGTGATCTCAACGAAGTCGGCCACGGACGCGCCACGGCGGCCGGGCGTCGTCGGCTTGTACTTACGGATTCCCATAACGATCCTCTATCTCGTTAGCGGCCGCGCTCAGAGCGCGACTTCGCCAAAGATGTCGATGGTGCCCTCACGAAGCGTGACGATCGCTCGCTTGGTGTCCTTACGGCGGCCAGCCCCGAAACGGGTCCGGCTGGTCTTGCCCTGGCGGTTGGCCGTGTTCACGGACTCCACCTTGACGTCGAAAATCTTCTCGATCGCGATCTTGATCTCGGTCTTGTTCGAGCGCGGGTCCACCAGGAAGGTGTACTTGCCCTCGTCCATCAGCGCGTAGCTCTTCTCCGAGACGACCGGGCCGAGGATGATGTCGCGCGGGTTCTTCGCGGACTCGATGCTCACTTGGCACCCTCCTCGTCGGTACCGAGGAACGCAGCGAGCGCCTCGGTGGTGAAGACGACGTCCTCGTTAACCAGCACGTCGTAGGTGTTCAGCTGGTCGGCCCACAGCAGGTGAACCTCGGCCAGGTTGCGCAGCGACAGCGCGGAAGCGAAGTCGGAGCGGTCCAGCACCACCAGAGCGCGACGCTCGGTGATGTTGTGCAGAGCAGCCTTGGCGACCTTGGTGGAGGGGGTGTCGGTGACACCGAAGTTCTCCACCACGTGAACGCGGCCGTTGCGAGCGCGGTCAGACAGGGCGCCACGCAGGGCGGCGGCCTTCATCTTCTTGGGGGTGCGCTGGCTGTAGTCGCGCGGCTGCGGGCCGTGCACCACGCCACCACCGGTGAAGTGGGGGGCGCGGATGGAGCCCTGGCGAGCGTTACCGGTGCCCTTCTGCTTGTAGGGCTTGCGGCCACCGCCGGAGACCGCGGCGCGGTTCTTCACGGCGTGGGTGCCCTGGCGAGCAGCGGCGCGCTGGGCCACCACGACCTGGTGGATCAGCGGGATGTTCGGCTCGACGTCGAAGATGGCGGCGGGCAGCTCGGCGGTGCCGGCCTTCTTGCCCTCAGCGTTGAGGATGTCCACGGTCTGGGTGGTCATTTCATGCCCCCTTCACAGCGGTACGGACCATGACCACGCCGTTCTTCGGGCCGGGGATGGCACCGGTCACCAGCAGCACGCCGCGCTCGGCGTCCACCGCGTGGATGGTCAGGTTCTGGACGGTACGACGGGCGTTGCCCATGCGGCCGGCCATGCGCAGGCCCTTGAACACGCGGCCCGGGGTGGCGCAGGCGCCGATGGAGCCCGGCTTGCGGTGGTTGCGGTGCGCACCGTGGGAGGCGGAAACACCGGCGAAGCCGTGACGCTTCATAACACCGGCGGTGCCCTTGCCCTTGCTGGTGCCGGTCACGTCGACCTTGGCGCCGGTCTCGAAGACCTCGACGGTCAGCTCCTGGCCCACGGCGTACTCGTTGGCGTCCGCGGTGCGGATCTCAGCGAGGTGGCGGCGGGGGGCGACGTCGGCCTTGGCGAAGTGGCCGGTCAGCGGCTTGTTCACCTTGCGGGGGTTGATGTCACCGAAGGCAACCTGGACGGCGGCGTAGCCGTCGGTCTCGACGTTGCGGACCTGGGTGACAACGTTGGGGCTGACCTGGACGACGGTGACGGGAACCAGACGGCCGTCAGCGTCCCACACCTGGGTCATGCCGAGCTTCTTGCCGAAAACGGCCTTGCGCTTAATGGAGTCGCGATAAGTAGCAGTCATATCGGAGTCCTCAGAGCTTGATCTCGATGTTGACCTCAGCCGGCAGGTCGAGACGCATGAGCGAGTCGACGGCCTTCGGCGTCGGTTCGATGATGTCGATCAGCCGCTTGTGAGTCCTCTGCTCGAAGTGCTCACGGCTGTCCTTGTACTTGTGCGGCGACCGAATAACAACGAACACGTTCTTCTCGGTCGGCAGCGGCACCGGGCCCACGACTCGCGCGCCCGCGCGGGTTACCGTCTCGACGATCTTGCGCGCCGAGCTGTCGATGACCTCGTGGTCGTACGACTTGAGCCGGATGCGGATCTTCTGTTCCGCCATGGCGTCGATCTACCTCTCTACTTACCAGCCGGCCCCCGCATCCGCGCGTGTCGCAACTGAGAAGCTGCGTCCGCCGGTTGCTTCACCTGGTGGCGGGGCCGAAATCCTGTGTCCTCGGGGAAACCCGAGGCCCGGACGTCTATATGAAACCTGAAGCTAAATCAGGCAACCGGACAATTTTGTCACACGAGGGGCTTGGGAATCCAGCCCTTTCGCGCAACTCGGGTAGTGAGGTGAGCTACAGCGATGCGCAGCCCGGCGCCTCACGCCCCTTTCCGGCCCGGCAACTCTAGCAAGGCCTGCCCGGCACCGCGCAAGCCGAGTGTGGCCGCCCGGCCGGTGAGCCGCCTCACGTGGTTTTGGCGAATTTGCGCGGTTTTCACCCGCGCCCCCTCTGCGACACGCCCGAGTGCGGGGGCCGGGTGGGGCGGTCGGATTGGAGCGGGAGGCGCACAATGGCGCGAATTTGCCGGTTCGTGGCGACACGCCCGAGTGCGGGGGTCTGTGGTGGCCGACGTCGCCCTCCCGCCGCGCGGCTCTGGCGGCAACGTCACATTGGTGGCCGCTTGCCAACCGGAGCGGGGCCGCTGCCCGGGCGGGCGTTGATCGGGGCGGCGGGAGGGACGTCGGGCAACGGGAACCCCCGGCGCGGCCTCACCAGGGAGGGCCACGCCGGGGGCGAAAGCGGGTGTCAGCGGCAGCCGTCCGGCCGCCTAGAGCGCCCGCGTCTAGCTGGAGGGCGTCAGAGCACGCCCACGATGTCGGTGACGAACACCAGGGTGGCACCGCCGGCGATGCCGGCCTGCGGCACGCCGCGCTCGCCGTAACCCAGCTCGGCCGGGATGGACAGCAGCACGCGGGAGCCCACGCGCTGACCCACCAGGCCGTCGTCCCAGCCGCGAATGACCTGGCCCACGCCGATCATGAAGGAAAGGGGCTGGCCACGGTCGAAGGAGTTGTCGAAGACCTTGCCGGCCCAGGTCTGGCCCAGGTAGTGGCAGACGATCGTGTCGCCGGCCTCGACCACGGCGCCCGCGCCCTCCTTCAGGACCTCGACCTGCAGGCCCTCCGGGGCCGGACCGGCGGGGAAGGACAGGGCGGGCTTGGTGCCGTACTCGCCGGCAACGGTGATGTTGGTGCTCATTGTGCTCCTAGGTCGTGGGGCGCCAGATCCACTGCCCGGCGCGATAGGTCGATTATGGGCCATTCCAGCCCCCGCTGCGCGCGACGCCGCACGCCGGGGCTGGCCCGGAACGAAGCACCGGGGAGGGCCGCGAGCGGCCCTCCCCGGTAGCCGGGACTACGCGAAGACTCAGTTATCCCGCAAGATCGCCAGGATGCGCAGGAACTCCACGTAGAGCCAGATCAGGGTCACCAGCAGGCCGAAGGCGGCGCTCCACGCGTACTTGCGCGGAGCCCCGGTCGCCACGCCCTTGCCGATGGCCTCGAAGTCCATGATGAGCGAGAACACCGCCAGCAGCACCGCCGCCGCACCGACCAGGATGCCCAGCGGGATGCCCATGACCTCGATGCCGCGCACGCCCCACGGGCTCTGGATCGCGCCGGTGAAGACCAGCAGCATGTTGACCAGGGAGAAAGCGGCGTACGAAATCAGCGCGATGAGCATGAAGCGCTGGAACTTCGGGGTGACGCGCACCTTGCCCGAGCGGTAGAGCAGCAGCGTCGCGGAGAACGTGATCACCGTGGCCAGCACCGCCTGCATCACCACGCCCGGGTAGGTCGCCTCGAAGAAGGCGGACAGACCACCCAGGAACAGGCCCTCAGCCGCAGCGTAAGACAGGATCAGCGCCGGGGAGGGCTCGCGCTTGAACGCGTTCACCAGACCCAGGGCGATGCCCGCGAACAAGCCGACGATCATCAGGGTGTAGCCGATCCCGGTGCCCAGCAGGGACCAGGAAATCGCCGCACCCACCACCACGACGCCCAGGGCCATGCCCGTGCGCATCGTGACGTCCTCGTAGGTCATCGCGGCCTGCGCGCCGTACGCCGGCGCCCCCAGGTAGGGCTGGGCCGCGTAGGGCTGAGCCGCCTGCTGCGCGGCGTAGGCCGCGTGCGCGTCCATCGCCGGCTGCGCGTACCCCGGCACGCCCTGCTGGGCGCCGTAGCCCGGCTGCCCCTGGTAGCCACCCTGCACCGGCGCGCCGTAGCTGGGCTGAGCAGGGAAGCCGCCCTGCTGCTGGTAGCCCGCCGGGGCCTGATACTGCGCCCACTGGCCCTGATTCGTCGCCTGCGCGGCCACGGGCTGGCTGGGCGCCTTGTCGCCAAAGATCCTGCTGTTAGACAGCACCGGGTTAGTCATTACCCCTCCTGTGTTCTAGATCTGCCCCAACGGTAACAAGGCGGCGGGGCGCTAGCACAGTAGGCAGCACCCAACTCATACCAGCGGACGAGTCCCACCCCGGAACAGCGCACGAGCCCGCCGCTCCAACTTCAACCACACGGTCGAAGGGGAGCCAGATGCCCTCGCCGTAACCTGGATGCAGCCGAAAGGAGCCACAATGATTCAGGCAGAGGGCCTTACCAAGCGTTACGGCAGCAAGCTCGCCGTAGACAACGTCAGTTTCACCATTCCAGCCGGGTGCGTCACCGGCTTCCTGGGCCCCAACGGCGCGGGCAAGTCCACCACCATGCGCATGATCATGGGACTGGACTCCCCCACCGCCGGCACCGTTACCGTCAACGGCAAGCCTTTCCAGCAGCACAAGAACCCCGCCCAGCAGGTGGGCGCGCTGCTGGACGCCAAGGGCATCCACCCCGGCCGCAGCGCCCGCTCGCACCTGCGTGCGCTGGCCGCCTCCAACAACATCCCCGCCCGCCGGGTCGACGAGGTCCTGGCCATCACCGGCCTGACCGAGGTCGCCAAGAAGCGCGCCGGCGGCTTCTCCCTGGGCATGGGGCAGCGCCTGGGCATCGCCGCAGCGCTGCTGGGTGACCCGCAGGTGCTGATCTTCGACGAGCCGGTTAACGGCCTTGACCCCGAGGGCGTGCGCTGGGTGCGTGAGATGTGCCGCTCGCTGGCGGCCGAGGGACGCACCGTCTTCGTCTCCTCCCACCTCATGAGCGAGATGGCCCAGACCGCAGACCACCTGCTGGTGATCGGCAAGGGACGCATCCTCACCCAGGGCCCGGTGGACGACGTGATCGCCGCCGTGACCAGCACCTCCGTGCAGGTGCGCTCCCCGCGCCTGGGCGAGCTGGGCCAGCTCCTGGCCAACAGCGGGGCCACCGTCTCCAACAGCGGCGACGGCACCCTGCGCATCACCGGAGTGGACGCCGCCGCCGTGGGCGAGCTTGCCGCCCAGCACGGTCTTGCCCTGCACGAGCTGACCACCCTGAAGGCCTCCCTGGAGGACGCCTACCTGACATTGACCGCGGACCAGGTCGAGTACCGCACTGTGAAGATGGGAGAGACCCGATGAGCACCCCCACCCCCGCCGCAAGCCCCGCGATGCACCCCGGCGCCCCGGTCATGCCCGCCAACGGCGCCCCGGTCATGCCCGCCCCGGCGCAGCGCGTGCGCGCAGTCGGCACCTCCAACGTGAGCCTGTTCAGCGTGCTGCGCTCCGAGCGCATCAAGCTGTGGTCCCTGCGCTCCACCTACTGGGTGGCGGCCATCTGCATCGTCCTAACCATTGGTTTGGGCTCGCTGATGGGCTTCGGCATCACGCAGCTGGATGCTGACATGTCTGCCTCGCCGGCGATGCTCAGCGCCATCTTCTCGCTGCCGGCCTACTTCGTCGCGATGATCACCGCCGCCCTGGGCGTGCTGGCGGTCACCACGGAGTACTCCACCGGCCAGATCCGTTCCACCCTGGCGGCCGTGCCCAGCCGCTGGCCGGTGTCCACCGCCAAGGTGCTGGTGGTCAGCGTCTCCGCCGCGCTGATCTCCCTGGTGGGCAACCTGCTCACGCTGCCGTTCCTCCACCTGTTCCTCTCTAGCCGTGACATCGAGGTCTTCACCACCGGCACGCTCAAGACCGTGCTGCTGACCGCCCTGTTCCACCTGCTGATGGCGATGATGGGCGCCGGCCTGGGCTTCCTGCTGCGTCACACTGCGGGCGCCATCACCGTTGTCGCGGTGGAGCTGTTCGTGCTCATCATCGCCCTGCAGATCGCCGGCATCTTCCTGGCTCGCATCTGGGAGCCGCTGGGCAAGCTGGACAAGTACCTGCCCGCCAACGCCGGCATGTCGATGATCGCCGGCGAAAGCGTGGGCAAGAACCTGCTGATCCTGCTGGTCTGGGTGCTGGTGCCCCTGATCACCGGCGCGATCCTGTTCAAGCGCCGCGACGCCTGAGCCAGGCAAAGGGGCCCTACCGCCCAACCCGGGCGAACGGGGCCCGCCGCCTGCCCCAAGCGGAACCCGGGCGCGTAACCTGCGCGCTTGGATAGGCAAGCTGGCCCGGCCGGGTGCGAAAGCGCCCGGCCGGGCCGCATGATTAGGGCTGTGAGAGTGAAGATTCCGCGCTGGTTGACCGCCCCCGACCCGGCCTCGGCAGCTTGGCCCAGCCAGGCCTACACCTGGTTCTCGCGCCTGACGGCCAACGCGGCCCTGACCGACGCCGTCACGACGCTGGGCTTCGCCCTGTTGGCTGCGGTGGTGTGGTCGTTCTCCTCCGCCCCGTTCGTGGGCGGGGAGGGCACCGCACACAGCCACCCGGCCGCAGATCTGGCCCTGATCCTGACCTACGTGCTGGCCGTGGCGATCCGCCGCACGCTGCCGCTGGTGGCGCTGGCGGCCACCACCATCCCGCCCGTGGTGGTGGACCTGGTTTCCCGCCTCACGCAGCAGGAGCTGCCCCGCCCGTGGGTCTCCTCCGCGCTGGGCCCCGATTCCTTCCTGATCAGCTTGTGCGCGGTGGCGCTCGCCCTGTTCACGGTGGCCACCCTCTACCGCTTGGCGGTGACCTGGACGGCCACGGCCTTCGCGATCGGCCTGTACGCCATCGACACCTACCTGCGCGAGTACACCCCCAAGGCCACCGTGTTCGTGGTGCTGCTGTACGCCATGTCGCTAATCATCGTCACCCTGCTGGGCGTATCCGTGCGCCTGCAGCGACTACGCATGCTGCAGTTGGAGCACCTGGCCGCCCGCCTGGCCCTGGAGCGCGACCAGCGCGAACAGCTGGCCGTCTCCGCGGAGCGCACCCGCATCGCCCGCGAGATGCACGACGTCCTGGCCCACTCCCTGGCGATCATCGTGACGATGGCCGACGGCGCCGCCGCCAACCTGGAACGCAATCCGAAGATGGCGGCCACCGCGATCGAGCAGCTCTCCTCCACCGGCCGCGCCGCCCTGGCCGACACCCGCCGCCTGGTCGGCGTGCTGCGCACCGAGCCCGCCACCGTCCCCTCCCCCGTGCTGGCCGACGTTGCCGCGCCCGCCACCCCCTGCACTTCCCGCCCCGCGCTAACGCCCACCACCCAACCTGCCCCTATCGCGGGCGGCGGGACTGGCGCCGCTCCCGGCGCGGGCGGTGCCCCCACCGTGGCAGCTGGCGGCGCCACCCGGGGCGCCCCCACCACCCCAGTTGCCACCCAGTTGGCCCAATCGGAGGCACTGGCCACGCTGCCCGCCTCCCTGCCCGGGCCGGCTGCCGCGAAGCGTCGTCCGGGCATAGGCGGCCTCTTTGCCCGCCTCGGGGAGAAACTGGCCGGCGAGACGTCGTCCAAGCAGCGCCTCGAAGCAAACCAGGCGATCCTGGAGCGGGCCAACCAGCAGGAGCATGCCGTCATCCTGGGCCAACAACCGGACACCGACGTCCCGCTGGGGCCGGCACCCGCCGAGAACGACCTCGCCGAGCTGGTCTCCCAGTTCCGGGGCACCGGCCTGCCCGTGCGCTTCGAACGCAGCGGCGGCCCCCTGCCCGAGGACAAGGGCCTCCAGCTTGCCCTCTACCGAATCACCCAGGAGGCCCTGACCAACATCCTGCGCTACGCCCCCACCAGCCCGGACATCCTGGTGCGCCTGGCCCGCACCACCGGCACCGTGGAACTCACCGTCCGCAACGCGACCGGCACCGGAACCACCCCAATGCGCGGGTCCGGCAAGGGCCTAGTGGGGATGCAGGAGCGCGCAGCCGTCTATCGTGGACGTGTGCAGGCTGGACCGGTCGAGGGCGGCTGGCAAGTAAACGCGATAATGCACTGGAACGAAGCCGAGAGCGAGGTTACCCCGTGGATGATGCCGCGATGACTGAGAACATCACCGTGCTATTGGTGGACGACCAGTCACTCATGCGCATGGGCTTTCGCATGGTCCTGGACGCCGAGGACGGCATCGAGGTGATCGGCGAAGCCGCAGACGGCGCCACCGCCATCTCCATGGTCCGCTCGCTGCGCCCCGACGTGGTGCTGATGGACGTGCGCATGCCCGGCATGAACGGCATCGACGCCACCGCCCAGATCGCCGCCGAGTTCCCCACCACCAAGGTGCTCATCCTGACCACCTTCGACCTGGACGAGTACGCGTTCGCCGGCCTGCGCGCCGGCGCCTCCGGCTTCCTGCTGAAGGACACCCGCCCGGCAGAACTCGCCGAGGCCATCCGCACCGTCGCCAGCGGCGAGGCCGTGGTCTCCCCGCGCGTCACCCGCCGAATGCTGGAGATGTTCGCCGGCCAGCTGCCCAGCCACGCCGAGCAGGGCGCGGACGGCGGCCCCACCGTGGACCCGGGCATCGAGTCCCTCACCACCCGCGAGCGCGAGGTGCTGGAACTGATCGCCCAGGGCATGAGCAACGCCGAGATCGCCGAGCACCTGGTGCTCTCCTCCACCACCATCAAGACCCACGTGGGCAACGTCCTGGCCAAACTGGAGGTGCGCGACCGCGTGCAGGCCGTGGTGCGCGCCTACGAGGCCGGGTTGATGCGCCGCTAGCGCGTCCACCGCCACAGGGGCGCGGCGGCTTTCCAGCGCGCCAGGCTGGCTACAATTCTGCGGTGGCGTTTCCCGCCGCCCCTCGGCGGGAGCGGTGACGCCAGCGACGGGAGGAAGAATGCACCGGATCGGCTTCGACCGCGAGAAGTACCTCGAATTGCAGTCCCGCCACATCGCCGAGAGGCGAGCCCAGTTCGGCGGCAAGCTCTACCTCGAGTTCGGCGGCAAGCTGGTAGACGACATGCACGCCTCCCGCGTACTGCCGGGCTTCACCCCGGACAACAAGATCGTCATGCTGGCCGAGCTGGCCGACGAGGTGGAGATCGTGGTGGTGGTCAACGCCGCCGACTTCGCCCGCAACAAGGTGCGCGCCGACCTGGGCATCCCCTACGAGGACGACGTTCTGCGCCACGTGGACGAGTTTCGCGCCTACGGCCTGCACGTCGGCTCCGTGGTGATCACCCACTGGAGCGACGACAACCCGCAGGCCGCCGCCTTCAGGCTAAAGCTCATCAAGCTGGGCCTGCCCGTCTACCGGCACTACCCCATCGCCGGCTACCCGCACGACGTCGCCCGGATCGTCTCCCCCGAGGGCTACGGCCGCAACGAGTACGTGGAGACCAGCCGCGACCTGGTGGTGGTCACCGCCCCCGGCCCCGGCTCCGGCAAGATGGCCACCTGCCTGTCCCAGCTCTACCACGATCACGTGCGCGGCATCTCCTCCGGGTATGCGAAGTTCGAGACCTTCCCGATCTGGAACCTGCCGCTGGACCACCCGGTGAACGTGGCCTACGAGGCCGCCACGGCGGACCTGGACGACATGAACATGATCGACCACTTCCACCTGGCCGCCCACGGCGAGCAGACGGTCAACTACAACCGCGACATCGAGATCTTCCCGGTGCTCAGCCGCCTGTTCGAGCAGATCCTGGGCGCCTCCCCCTACGCCTCCCCCACGGACATGGGCGTGAACATGGCCGGGCTGTGCATCAGCGACGACGACGCCTGCCGCGAGGCCTCCAAGCAGGAGGTGATCCGCCGCTACTTCAAGGCCCTGGTGCAGGAGCGCCGCGACGAGGTGGAGCCGGACCAGTCCACCAAGATCGCCCTCCTGATGGGCTCACTCGGGATCGGCACCAACGACCGCCCGGTGGTGGGGCCCTGCCTGGAGCTGGCGCGGCAGACGGATGCGCCCGCCGCGGCCATCGAGCTGGCCAGCGGCGAGATCGTGGTCGGCAAGACCTCCGCCCTGCTGGGCGCCTGCTCGGCCATGCTGCTGAACGCGCTCAAGCGGCTGGCGGGGATCGACGCGAGCGTGGACCTGCTGGCGCCGGCCTCCATCGAGCCGATCCAGACCCTGAAGACCAAGCACCTGGGCTCGAAGAACCCGCGCCTGCACACCGACGAGGTGCTGATCGCCCTGGCCGTGTCCGCCAACGGCGACGACAACGCCCGCCGCGCCCTGGCCTGCCTCGGTGAGCTGCGCGGCTGCGACGTCCACACCTCCACGATCCTGGGCTCGGTGGACGAGGGCATCTTCCGCTCCCTCGGGGTGCAGGTCACCAACGAGCCGGTCTACGCCACCAAGAGCCTGTACCGAAAGCGCTAGACCGCAAGCCGGCCGCGCCGGCGCGCAGCCCCGCCGGGGCTGGCATTGGGCGCGCGCGGCTGGCGCCCGGGAGCTTCTGGGTGGGGGCCTGCCGAGGAAACGGTGAGGAAGAGCGCGGCGCCCACGAAAGGACTTTCATCCTTTCCAATGGCAAAATGGGTGGCCGAATGCGCTTAACCTAGATGCGCGAGCGCAGCCCCCAGTCAAAAGCAAAACCCCTACCCCCCTGCCGGGAATAGGGGTAGGTGCCTCCAGTGGGACTCGAACCCACAACACACCGATTTTAAGTCGGTTGCCTCTGCCAATTGGGCCATGGAGGCTGCGGCCCTCTATCTTAGAGGAAGCCCGGGAAGGATAGTAATGAGCAAGCGCAAGCCCACCAAGCCAACCAGCAGGTCTTCGCAGCGGAAGCCCCGGGCCTCCCACCCCCAGAGCGCGCACGGCGCTAGCAAGCCGCTGCGCAAGACGCGCGACCCCCACTCCGGGCGCAAGAAGTCCCTGCGCAAGCGGATCACCCGCCGCATCTCCGAGCACCCCGCGTTCGGTGCGCTGTTCGATGTGGTGCCCGGCAAGCTGCGCGACGAGACCTTCGCCGGCGTGCTGGTGATCGCCGCAGCCGTTTTGGCCCTGGTGCTCGCCAACAGCCCGGCCCAGCACTGGTACCACCACCTGGCCGACGTGCACGTGGGGCCCGCCTCGTGGGGCATCAACCTGTCCCTGGAGCACTGGGCCGCCGACGGCCTGCTGGCCATCTTCTTCTTCATCGTGGGTCTGGAGTTGAAGACCGAGTTCTCGGTGGGGGCGCTGCGCGACATCAGGCAGGCGGCCCTGCCGATGATCGCCGCCGCCTTCGGCATGGTGGGCCCGGCCGTCATCTACTGGGGCACGCAGGTCTTTACCGGCGACCACCACATGCACGGGTGGGCCATCCCCACGGCCACCGACATCGCCTTCGCGGTCGCGGTGCTCGGCATCATGGGCAAGGGCCTGCCCTCCGGCGTGCGCACCTTCCTGCTCACCCTGGCGGTGGTGGACGACCTCCTGGCGATCATCATCATCGCCGTCTTCTACAGCTCCGAGCTGAACCTCGCCTACTTCGGCGCCGCCCTGGCCGCCGTCTTCGTCTTCGGCGTGCTGGCCCGCAAGCGCATCTTCTCCCGCTGGCTGCTCATCCCGCTGGCCGTGCTGGCCTGGTACTTCGTCTTCCGCAGCGGCATCCACGCCACGATCGCGGGTGTGCTGCTGGGCCTGGTTGTGCCAGCCCGCCGCCACGCCGACCTGGACGCGGACCTGCCCCACGGCGGGCGCACCCACGCCATCGCCCACCGCATCGCCCCGCTCAGCGCCGGCCTGGCCCTGCCCATCTTCGCCTTCTTCGCCGCCGGCGTCACCGTGATCGGCACCGAGGGGGGCGTCGGTGCGGCCCTCACCGACCCGGTCGCCATCGGCGTCTACCTGGGCCTGCCCCTGGGCAAGTTCATCGGCATCGCCGGTTCCGTCTGGCTGCTGCTGAAGTTCACCCCGCTGCAACTGGGCAAGGGCGTCATCATGCGCGACATCTCTGCGGTCGGCCTGCTCTCCGGCATCGGTTTCACCGTCTCCCTGCTGATCGCCTCCCTGGCCTTCCCCGCCGAGCCGGTGGCCTCAGACCACGCGGCCATCGCCGTCATCATCGGCTCCCTGGTCTCCGCCCTGGTGGGTGGCGCCCTGGTGCACCACCGTGCCGTGGTCCACCTGCGGGAGGACGGCCCCGCAGAGTAGCGAACGGAGGACACGGAAAGGTTGGGGTGGGCACGCGGCGCGTGCCCACCCCAACCTCGTCGGGGCGTTCCTCGGCCCAGGGCGCTGGACTTGAGGCCGGTTTGCTTCCGCCCGGCCGGCGCTGTGCAGGTGGCGGTTCGGTGGCGGGCGGTGGCGCCCCGGTGCCCCCGAGCGCACAAGCGTGCGCTCCGGGTACATCCGACCGACCGGTACCACGGCACCAAGCGGTCACACGTACCCCGTCGCAGCATTTGCGAGCTTGGGGGCCAAAGCTGGACGCCACGGTCACACCAGGAGGCACTGGCGACGCGCGGTGGCGGGCGGTGGCGGTTCGGTGCCCCCGAGCGCACAAGCGTGCGCTCCGGGTACATCCGACCGACCGGTACCACGGCACCAAGCGGTCACACGTACCCCGTCGCAGCATTTGCGAGCTTGGGGGCCAAAGCTGGACGCCGGTGCGCCTCGTAAGTGGCGAAGTGCGCAGGCGATCGAGGGCTCAGTGAACCGGTCGGAGGGTTACCCGGCCGGGTAACCCCACAATCGTTTGCGCACCGCCGGACCGGGTCCAGCCCCCACCTCGATCACCGCGATCACCGGGGCACGCGGGTCGCGGGGCTCACTCCAGGGACGGGCGCTGAGGAAATGGGCGGGTGGAACGTCGCGCCCCTGAGGAAACGCGGGAGGCCGACCCCCGCAGAGTAGGCAGCGCAGGGAACCAGGAAGGGTCGGGGTGGGCACGCGGTGCGTGCCCACCCCGACCTCCTTAACCTGGGGCGCCTCCGCTAGGCCACCGTCAGGCGCTGGGCCACGGACAGGGCGATGCCGTCCAGGATGTCGTGCTCAGAAGTCACCACGTGGGTGAGCTGCCCGCCGCGCGCCGCCACGGCCCGGGCGATGCCGCCCACCACCTCCGACCACACGATCGCGCCCGCCCCGATCACGTCCAGGCGCGCCGGGTGCATGAAGCCCATCGCCTCGCGCTGCGCGCGCGTGGAGGCGAGCATCTCCTGACAGGACTCCAGCACCTGCTCCACGCTCAGGCGGGCACCGTTGATGCGGGAGCGGTCGTAGCGGCTAAGACCCAGGGCGTGCGCGGTTAGGGTGGTCACCGAGCCCGCCAGACCAACCAGCTCCTCAGTCAACCCCAGCTGCAGGCTCTCCAGCGCCGGAGCCAGCAGGGCGCGCACATCTGCGCGCGCGGCCTCCACCGCCGCCGGGCTCGGCCGCCCGGCGGCGTCCAGACTCGCAGCCAGGTGCCGCTCGGTCATGCGCACGCAGCCCATGTCCAGGCTCAGGGCGGCCTCGGGGGCGCGCGTGCCGCGCACCAGCTCGGTGGAGCCGCCGCCGATGTCCACGATGGTGCGCTGCGGCTCGCCCTGGGCACGCTCCCCGGCCCCAGCCAGCCCCCCAGCCCTAGCCGTAGCCCCGGCCTCAGCCGACCCCTCGGCCCCACCCGTAGCCCCGGCCCCAGCCAGCAGTCCGGCCTGACTGGGCGGGGCGGCCGGGGCGGCAGCGTCGTCCACCCCAGCGCCACCACTGGCACCGCCCACCGCCACCAGGGCGCCGGTGAAGGAGAGCGTGGCCTCCTCGTCTCCGCTGATCACCTCCGGCTCCAGGCCCAGGGCGGCACGGATTCCCTCCACGAAGACCTCGCGGTTGCCGGCGTCGCGCGTAGCGGAGGTAGCCACAAAACGCGCCGCCTCCACGCCATGCCCGCGCATCAACTCGCCGTAGTCACTGGCCGCAGCAAAGGTGCGCTCCAGGGCGGCAGGATCCAGCATGCCCGTCGCGTCCACGCCGTGCCCCAACCGCACGATCCGCATCTCCCGCAACACGTCGGTCAGGCGGCCGGAAGCCCCAACCTCGGAGACGAGCAGGCGGATGGAGTTAGTTCCACAGTCGATGGCAGCAATTCGGGTCATGCGAACAATGCTGCCACCTACCACTTACGTTCATTCACACGAGCACTTGGACTTATCCCACAGACCGCGCTCCTGGGCGATCTGCAGCGCCCGGTCACCCACCGGGTTGACGCCCTCGCCCGCCGCCAGCGCGTGCCCCGCCAGGGCGTGCAGACACTTGATGCGCGTGGGCATGCCGCCGGCGCTCACCCCCGCGATCTCCGGGACCTCGCCCAGCGCGGCCCGGTCGGCCAGGTAGGCGGCGTGCGCGCGCTCGTAGGCGGCGCGCATCTCCTCGCTCTGCGCCAGCTCGGCCTTCAGCTCCTCCATGGTGTGCTCGGCCTCGAGCGTGCTCATCGCCTTCACCGCGCCCGGGTGGGTCAGGTAGAGCGTGGTGGGGAACGGCGTGCCGTCGTCCAGGCGCGGCAGCGTGCGCACCACCGCCGGGCGGCCACACACGCAGCGCGCCGCGATCGAGTGCACCCCGCGCGGCGGGCGGCCCAGCTGCTCAGCCAGCGCCTGAATATCGGCCTCGCTCACCTGTTGCTCTGCCGGGACGTTAGCGGGCGTGGGGGTGGGCGTTTCCTGGCTCATTTTTCTCCGTCTTGCTTGATGATTCCGGGCGGGGCCGTGGGCTGATCCCGCAGCGGGATCGAGCTGGGCGCCTGGCCCTGCCACAGCGTGCGCACCCACGAGTCCGGCTCGATAACGGGCCGAAGCGCGGGATCCTCGGTCTCGCTCGGGCCCGGCTGGGCTACCGAAGAGTCCGTGACAATGTAGACCTTCTCGCCCGGCTGGACGAATCCGAGCCGCTCACGCGCCTCCCGGCGCACCACGTTCGGGTCCTCCCACTTGGCCAGCTCCTGGCGCAGCTTCTCGTTGCGTTCCTGGGCCTGCGCAATCTGCTCCACCAGGTCCGCGCGCTCCGCGCGCTGGTCCATGAGAGTGCGCAGCGGGCTCATCACGATGAACGCCGCCACCACCATGCACGCCACCAGGAACAGCACCGCCATCGGGCGGGACATGGCCTTCTCCTGCGCCACCTGCTCGGTGGGGCCGGTCTCCGGCCCGCTCGACTGCCACGCCTCCTCCGCCTGGCGCGAACCGGGCCGGTCCGGGCGGCGGCGCGCCGAGTAGGCCGTGCCCCTATCCGGGCGGGCCCCCGGGCGGTCCGCCGCGCGCCCGCCACCGCCATAGCCGCCGAGCCTGGGCTGCCTGGAGCGTCCTGCGGCCGAGCCTACCGTCGTACCGGTGCCCCGCGCCGCAGCAAGACCGGTGCCCGCGGAGCCGGCAGTGCGCGTCGTGGCAAGACCGGTCGGCGGCGTGCGGTCGATCTTGGTGGTACCCATGTGCAGCACCGCGCCCCGAGCGCCCTGTTGTGCCGGCGCGCCATGCTGTGCCGCCACGCCCTGCTGGGCCGTGGGCCGCTGCTGCGCGGCCAGCCCCCGCTGAGCCCGCGTCTCCTGCTGCGGCCCCGCTCCCCGGGAGGGCGCGGCGGGCTGCACTGCGGGCCGACGCTGCCCAGCCACCCCGGTCTGCCCAGCCACCCCGGTCTGCCCGTACTGCCTGGTCTGCGCGGACTGCCTGGTCTGCGCCGAGGCTCGACGCTGCGGGAGTGCGGCCCGCTGCCCGCCCGGCTGCTGCGCCGACGCCGACGCGCCCGAGCGGTCCCTGTTACGGGGCATGACTGGGCGGCGCGGAGCTGTGGGCATGTCTCTATGCTCCCTTACCCGGGCGGGCAGGCCAAGCCGAACACACCAATTGTGCATACCTCACCCCTCCGCCCGCGCCGCGCACCGCCCTCAATGCCCGACGCCCCACCCGCCACCGCGCCCAACCCGCCCGCGCCGCGCACCGCCCTCCACGCCCGACGCCCCACCCACCACCGCGCCCAACCCGCCCGCGCCGCGCACCGCCCTCCACGCCCGACGCCCCACCCACCACCGCGCCCAACCTGCCCGGCAGCCGCTACCCCGGCAGGGACGACGCTCCGCCCGCCTCCCCCACCAGCGCCCCCGCCTGCATCGCCGGCAACGGAAAAGGGCCCGCCACCCTTGCAGGTGGCGGGCCCGAGCCCCTAGACGCTAGCGCCTAGTGGTTTCCTCAGCGACCGTAGCGACGCGGGAAGGCGGAACGACCGGCGTAAACGGCGGCGTCGTCCAGCTCGTCCTCGATGCGCAGCAGCTGGTTGTACTTGTTCACGCGCTCGCCGCGGGCCGGGGCACCGGTCTTGATCTGGCCGGAGTTGGTGGCAACGGCCAGGTCGGCGATGGTGGTGTCCTCGGTCTCGCCGGAACGGTGAGAGGTCATGGAGGCGAAGCCCGCACGGTGGGCGTTCTCCACGGCCTCCAGGGTCTCGGACAGGGAGCCGATCTGGTTGACCTTGACCAGCAGGGCGTTGGCGATGCCCTCGCGGATACCGCGAGCCAGGCGCTCCGGGTTGGTCACGAACAGGTCGTCACCCACCAGCTGCACCTTGTCGCCGACGGCGACGGTCAGGGCCTTCCAGGCGTCCCACTCGTCCTCGGACAGCGGGTCCTCGATGGAGACAACCGGGAAGTCCTCGATCAGCTTGGTGTAGTAGTCCACCATGTACTCGGTGGACTGGGCGGCACCCTCGAAGTTGTAGGCGCCGTCCTTGAAGAACTCGGTGGAGGCGACGTCCAGGGCCAGGGCCACGTCGTCGCCAGCCTTCAGGCCGGTCTTCTCGATGGCCTCAACGATCAGCTCCAGCGCAGCGCGGTTGGAGTCGAGGTTGGGGGCGAAGCCACCCTCGTCGCCCAGGCCCGTGGCCAGGCCACGGCCCTTCAGGACGGCCTTGAGGGCGTGGTAGACCTCGGCGCCCCAGCGCAGGGACTCCTTGAAGGTCGGGGCGCCCACGGGGGCGATCATGAACTCCTGGATGTCAACGTTGGAGTCTGCGTGAGAACCACCGTTGAGGATGTTCATCATGGGGACCGGCAGCACGCGGGCGTTCGGGCCACCGAGGTAGCGGAACAGCGGCAGGCCGGCGGAGTCGGCAGCGGCCTTGGCCACGGCCAGGGAGACACCGAGGATGGCGTTGGCGCCCAGCTTGGACTTGTTCGGGGTGCCGTCCAGCTCGATCAGGGTCTCGTCGATCAGACGCTGCTCGGAGGCCTCGAAGCCAACGAGCTCGGGGGCGATGATGTCGTCAACAGCATCGACAGCGCCCTGCACGCCCTTGCCGCCGTAGCGGGCCTCGCCGTCGCGACGCTCAACGGCCTCGAAAGCACCGGTGGAAGCGCCGGAGGGGACGGCGGCGCGAGCCATCGTGCCGTCGTCAAGGATTACCTCGACCTCAACAGTGGGGTTGCCGCGCGAGTCGAGAATCTCACGGCCGCCGATAGCGAGAATGGTAGCCACATGTACTCCTTCAGTTCAGTGGTCGATGCTCATCGAACACCTTTAACCCTAATGCGCCCGGTATGCCCTAGGCCATGACTTAGGGCCGTTTCGCGAGCGGTGAAGGAGGATTTGACCTGCGATTTGGGCGCAGAAAAGGGCGGCAAGGCCCTTGCCTTGCCGCCCTTTGCTATGCCGCTTGGCGCCTGGTTCCTCCCTCGGGTCAGTTGAGGGGCAGCGGGCCTTGCGCCAGCTTCGGGTCGGGCAGCAGCCACTCGTGCGCCAGGGAGCCGTCCTCGTTGCGCGGGGTGTGGCGCGGGTTGACGCGGATGTCCCCGTGCTGCACGGCCCCAAAGAAGGCCTCCTGGAAGGCGCCGTCCAGGCCGGCCTCACCAATCTTCTCCAGCATCTGGGCGCCCCGGAAGAAGTCCACGAGCGCCTGGGCCGGCTCCTCGCCCTCGTCCAGCGTGCCGGGCATGCCCTGGATGGCCTCGCCGCTCTTGATGCCCGCGATAACGTCGGCCTCGGGCACGTCGAAGGACTGGCCCACCTCCAGTACGAAGCGAGCACGCACCGCCGGGCCCAGCAGGGCGTCAGCCGGGGTCTGCGTGCCGGTGAGCTTGGTGGCCTGGTCGGCGAACTCCTCCAGGTAGTCGTAGGTGATCGCCTCGTCGTAGACCAGTGCGGCGTTGTTCGGGCTGGTTGAACACCCAGCCAGCAGGGTGGCGGCCAGGGCGGCCGCTGCGGCCACACCGAGCCTAGAAATAACCTTGCGCATCACACGCTCCTTCCTAGCGGGCCAGCCTAGTCCACTACGCCTTGATCGCGCGCAACAGGTTCCCCACCCATTCCAGCAGGGCGTCGTCCTCCAGGGGCGCGGCCCCCAGGCCGGTGCCGCGCGGCATGGGCACGGTCACGGCGCGCACGGCGGGCTTCACGGAGGAGCCCGGGTAGAGGCGTTTGAGCCGCAGCTGCAGCGAGTCGGGCACCTCCAGCGGCGCCAGGCGCACCTGCTTGCCCACGGCCACCAGCTCGCTCAGCCCCAGCTCCCGCGCGGTGGCGCGCAGACGGGCCAGTTCCAGGAGGCGCACCACCGGCTCGGGCAGGGCGCCGTAGCGGTCGGTGAGCTCCTCGGTGATCGCGCGCAGGTCCGCCTCGGTGCGGGCGGCGGAGATCTTCGTGTAGATCTCCAGGCGCAGCCGGTCGTGCTCCACGTACGAGGTGGGCACGTGGGCGTCCACGGGCAGGTCCAGGCGCACCTCCTCTTCCACCGGGCTCTTGTCTCCCCGGTACTGGGCCACGGCGTCTGCCACCATCCGCACGTAGAGGTCGAAGCCCACCCCGGCGATGTGGCCGGACTGCTCCCCGCCCAGCAGGTTACCGGCGCCGCGAATCTCCAGATCCTTCATGGCCACGTGCATGCCGCTGCCCAGGTCGGTGTGCGCGGCGATGGTGCGCAGGCGCTCATGGGCGGTCTCGGTGAGCGGAGTGTGGGTGGGGTAGAGGAAGTAGGCGTAGGCCCGCTCCCGCGAGCGCCCCACCCGCCCGCGCAGCTGGTGGAGCTGCGAGAGCCCGAAGGCGTTGGCCCGGTCCACGATCAGCGTGTTGGCGTTGGAGATGTCCAGGCCCGTCTCCACGATGGTGGTGCACACCAGCACGTCGAACTCCTGGTTCCAGAAGTCCTCGATCACGCGCTCCAGCTGCTGCTCGCCCATCTGCCCGTGGGCCACCGCGATGCGGGCCTCCGGCACCAGCTTGGCCAGTTTGGCGGCGGTGTCCTGGATGGACTGGACGCGGTTGTGCACAAAGAACACCTGCCCGTCGCGCAGCAGCTCGCGGCGGATGGCGGCGGCCACCTGCCGGTCCTCGTAGCCGCCCACGTAGGTGAGCACCGGGTGGCGGTCCTCGGGCGGGGTGGTGAGGGTGGACATCTCGCGGATGCCGGTCACGGCCATCTCGAGGGTGCGAGGGATGGGGGTGGCGCTCATGGCCAGCACGTCCACGTTGGCGCGCAGGGCTTTGAGGGTCTCCTTGTGTTCCACGCCGAAGCGCTGCTCCTCGTCGATGATGACCAGGCCCAGGTCCTTGAAGCGCACCTCTCCGGTGAGCAGGCGGTGGGTGCCGATCAGCACGTCCACCTCCCCCTTGCGGGTGGCCTCCTTGACCTCCTGGGCTTCCTTCTCGCTCTGGAAGCGGGAGAGCGCGGCCACGCGCACCGGGAAGTTCTCATACCGGGAGGTGAAGGTCTCCAGGTGCTGGCTGACCAGCAGCGTGGTGGGCACCAGCACCGCCACCTGCTTGCCGTCCTGGACGGCCTTGAACGCGGCGCGCACCGCCAGCTCGGTCTTGCCGTAGCCGACGTCCCCGCACAGCAGCCGATCCATCGGCACCTCGCGCTCCATGTCCGCCTTGATCTCGTCCATGGTGGCTAGCTGGTCGGGGGTCTCCACGAACGCGAAGGATTCCTCCAGTTCGCGCTGCCAGGGCGTGTCCGGGGAGAAGGCGTGGCCCTTGGTGGCCATGCGGGCGGCGTAGAGGCGCAGCAGCTCCTTGGCGATGTCCTTGACGGCCGCGCGCGCCTTTCCCTTGGTCTTGGCCCAGTCGGCGCCGCCCATCTTGGACAGCGCCGGGGCCTCTCCGCCGGTGTACTTGGTGACCAGGTCCAGGGAGTCGGTGGGGACGAATAGGCGGTCGCCCGGTTGGCCGCGCTTTGAGGGCGCGTATTCGATTACTAGATATTCGCGCCGCCCGGCCTTGGCACCGTGGCCGACGTTCCGCGAGATCAGTTCGATGAAGCGCCCCACCCCGTGGACTTCGTGGACGACGTAGTCGCCGGCCTGCAGTTGCAGCGGGTCTACGGCGTTGCGGCGCCGGGCGGGCACGGCCTTGTCCCTGGATTGCTCGCGCGCGGCCTTGCCGGTGACGTCGGCCTCGCCGATGACGGTGAGGGCGGCGGCGGGGGCGTGGTAGCCGGCGAGCTGGGAGGCGGTGGTGATGGTGAGGCTGCCGGGCTCGGGGGCCTGCGCGATGGCGTCCACGACCCGGGCGGGCAGCTCTGCAGCGGCGAACTGCTCCCGGAAGCGTCGGGCCATGCCGGGGCCTTGGGTGGTGACGACCACGCGGCGCCCCTGGCGCAGCCAGCGTGAAACGTCCGTGAAAAGCTGGGGGATGTTGCCTCGGTAGGGGCTGAGCTCCGTCAGCGCGGTGCCTCCCGCGCCGCCCTCCGTGGCACCATCGGCGTCGCTCTCCCCCGCCGGGTCGGGCGCCGGGGCCGCGCCGGACTCGTCCAGTTCCATGGGCCGCAGCGAGGTCAGCTGCCACCAGCCCAGGCCCCGCTCCAGGGCCAGGGAGCGGATGGCGGGCAGGGCCAGGAAGGAGGCGCGGCGCAGGTCGATGGGCATGCCGCCGCCCGCAGCGGCCGAGTGCCACGCGGCCGCCAGGAACTCGTCCGTGGTGGCCAGCAGGTCTTCCACGCGGCGGCGGATGCGCTCCGGCTCGTGCAGGAGCACCAGGCTCTGCGCATCCACCAGGGACAGCAGCGGCACCAGCTGGCCCACCAGCGCCGGGGTGAGGGCCTCCATTCCCTCCGGGGTCTGCCCATCCGCGATCCGCTCCAGCAGCTCGGCCGCACCGGGCAGCGTCGTCACCAGCTTCGCGGCGCGCTCGCGCACCTCGGCAGTGAGGGGGATCTCCCGGCAGGGCGGGGCCCACAGCTGCAGGGGCGCCTTGCCGGCCCGCGCCGCGCCGACGGCCCCCGACGCATCGGCCGCGGCGCCCGGGGAGCCCTGCGCCGGGGGCGCCGACAGCGAAGAGGCCGCCTTCTTCGTGGGCCGGGCGGCAGCGTCGTCCACCTCCAAGGCGGCGGGAGCGGGCGCGATGGAACGCTGGTCGGCAACGGTGAAGGCGCGAATCTCATCGACCTCGTCGCCGAAGAACTCCACCCGCAGCGGGTGGGCATCGGTGGGCACAAAGACGTCCAGGATGCCGCCGCGCACCGCGAACTCGCCGCGCCGCTCCACCATGTCCACGCGGGCATAACCACCGGCGGACAGGCGCGCCACCACCTCCTCCAGCGGCATCTCGTCGCCCACACGCAGGTGCAGCGGCTCGCGCTCCCCCAGCCCGCCCACCAGCGGGGCGGCCGCGGCGCGCACGGGGGCAAGCAGCACGCGGATCGGGCCGGCGTGCGCGTCCCCCTCGATCGGGTGGGCAAGGCGGCGGGCGATCGCGGCGCGCTTAGCCATCGTGTCCGCGCGCGGCGAGAGCTTCTCGTGCGGCAGCGTCTCCCACGCCGGGAAGACCGCCACCGTGCCGGCCTGCGCTGCGCCCAGGTGATCGCGGATGGCGGCGGCCAGGTCCTCCGCCTCCCGCGTGGTGGCCGTCAGCACCGTGAGCGGACGCTGCTCGCTCAGCGCGGCCAGCAGCGCGCCACGCGGGGCCAGCGGGAGGGAGAAGGTGCGCTCCCCCCGCCCCGGCGCGGCCTCCTGGGCGGCGGCGAAGACGGGGTCGGTTAGCAGCAGTGGCAGCAGTCCGGAAAGTCTCACCACTAAAGCCTACGCGCTGGCGGGCGGGGGCTCAGCCTGGACCGGAACGGACTCAGCTTCGGCGGGTACGAGCTCAGCGAAACTTGTCAAAGCCCGCCGAACCTGGCCCATAGCGGGCAGGCCATTGACAAGGCTCGGCGGCTTTGGTCAAGTTTCAAGAACGGTCGGCCTCTCGCTGGGCAGCGGCAAGCCGCCCGGTCAGGAGGCGTGCAGGCGCATCTGGGCCAGCTCCAGGCCCCGCGCGGTCACGTCCTCCACGGCATCGGCGGCCAGTTCCAGACTGAGGGCCAGGTCGGTGCGCTCCCCGGCAGCGAAGTCTGAGAGCACGTAGTCGGCCGGGTCCTGGCTGCCCGGCGGGCGCCCCACCCCGAAGCGCAGGCGCAGGTAGTCGCGCGTACCCAGCGACTGCGAGAGCGAGCGCAGTCCGTTGTGACCGCCCTCGCCGCCGCCGCGCTTGAGACGCAGCGTCCAGGCCGGCAGGTCCAGCTCGTCGTGGACCACCAGGATGCGCTCGGGCGGGATCTGGAAGTAGCCGGCCAGGGCCTTGAGCGGACCGCCGGAGACGTTCATGTAGCCCATCGTGTGGGCCAGGACCGCGCGCGGACCGGGCACGCCGCCCGGCAGCATCCCCAGGCGGGCCTCCGCCATCATCGTCTGCGAGGAGTGGCGCGAGAGCGTCACGCCGGCGCGCTTGGCCAGCACGTTGATCACCATGCGCCCGACGTTGTGCCTATTGCCCTCATACTTCCGGCCCGTGTTACCCAGGCCGGCGATCAGCCAGGTCTCGCTCATTGGTGCCTCCTCTTTCCCGGGGCAGAGCCTACCGGGCCGCCAAAGACACCGGCAGCCCCGCGCCTCTCGCGGCGGCTCGCCGGGCACGGACGCCGCCGGCTCGCCCCGCGTTGCGACACCCGGTGGACGGGGAACGACCTAGACCAGCCGCCGGCTCGCCCCGCGTTGCGGCACCCGGCGGACGGGGAACGACCACCGCCGGCCGTTACCCCGCTGGAACGCGAAGCGGCCCCGCTTCGGCAAGGAAGCGGGGCCGCGTTCAGCTCAGCGTTGGAGCAGCTGGGCTCAGAGGGCCAGCAGGTCCACGTGCTCGATGATGGTGGTCACCGGGTCGCGCTGGATGTCCTGCACGCGCACCTTGTACTCGGTGCCCTCGTGGGTGACGGTCAGCTCGGCCTTCGGGTTGCCCTTGACGGCCAGGAACAGGGCGTGGGCCGGGACGATCAGGTGCAGGGTCTCCTGGCCCTTGCCGTACAGGACGGCCGGGGTCTTGCCGGAGGCGCGCAGGCGGCGGGCAACGCCCTTGCCGAACTCGGTGCGGGTCTCAGCGGTGAGGCGGGAACGGTCCTCGATGATCTCAGCCATTTGGCTCTCCTTTGTCAGTGTGGGCGGCGGGCAATGCGGGCCGCTGGCCCACACCGCGTCGATAACGAAAGCTGTCGCTTTCCTCGCCGAGGTACTGGTCAACTCTACCGAGCCCGCGGCCCGCGCCGCCACACCCACCGGCGCGGCCCCGGTCACACCCGCCGGCGCGGCCCCGGTCACACCCGCCCCGCGCCCGGGCGGCACACCGCGCCGGCCGTGGAACAATGGGCGGCGTGCGTGACCTGAACCTGCTTCCCAAGACGCACCTTCACCTGCATTTCACCGGGTCGATGCGCCCGGCGACGTTGCGCGATCTCGCCGCCGAGCAGGGGGTGCGCCTGCCCGCCACGTTGACGGACGACGTCTACGACGTCCCCGCCGATCAGCGCGGCTGGTTTCGTTTCCAGCGCTCTTACGACGCCGCGCGCGCCCTGGTGCGCAGCGAGGCGGTGATGCGCCGCCTGGTGCGGGAGGCCGCGGAGGATGATGCGGCGGAGGGTTCGCGCCGCCTGGAGATTCAGATCGACCCGACCAGTTACGCGCCGTTCACGGGCGGGATCACCCCGGCGTTGGAGATCGTGCTGGATGAGGCGAGGCTGGCCAGCGCGGCCACGGGTGTGGAGGTGGCGGTGATCGTGGCCGCCTCGCGGACGCGGCACCCGTTGGAGGCGCGCACGCTGGCCCGCCTGGCCGCGCGGTACGCCGGCCAGGGCCCGGGCGAGGTGGTGGGCTTTGGCCTTTCTAACGACGAGCGCCGGGGCACCACCTCTGAGTGGGCGCGGGCGTTCAAGATCGCGCGCGACGCCGGCCTGGCCGCCCTGCCGCACGGCGGGGAGCTGCTGGGGGCGGACCACGTCCGCGAGGTGGTCAACCACCTGGGCCCCACCCGCCTGGGGCACGGGGTGCGCACGGCGGAGGACCCGGCGCTGCTGGAGCAGGTGGTGGCCGCCGGCATCGCCTTCGAGGTGTGCCCGGCCTCGAACGTCTCGCTGGGGGTCTTCACGGAGACCCGGCACGTGCCGCTGAAGAAGCTGATGGACGCCGGCGCCATGATCGCGCTCGGGGCCGACGACCCGCTCATCTTCGGTTCTCGCCTGACCGCCCAGTACGAGGCGGCGCAAAACAGCCACGATCTCTCTAACGCCCAGATGGCCCAGATGGCGCGCACGTCGGTGCTGGCGAGCCTGGCGAGCGAGTCCTCCAAGTCGCTGTGGTTGGCGCAGATCGACGCCTGGGAGGCCGCTGCGGCCGCCTGAGCGCGCCGAAGCTGCCGCCGGTGCACGCCTGCCTTGGTTTTCCGGGATGGACGACGTTGCCGCACCGGCCGCACCGCACGGGGCGCACCGCCCGGCCCGCACCGCCCGGAGAGGGACGAGGGCGGGCCGGAGGGGGGCACTCAGACCCGAACCGGCTCGGCCTCCAGCTCGATGCCGAAGCGCTCCTTGACCCCGTCGACGACGGCCTGCGCCACCGTCTCGATGTCTGCCGCGCTGGCCTCGCCCCGGTTGGTGATCGCCAGGGAGTGCTTGGTGGACAGCGAGGCGCGCCCGCCGGTCAGGTCCAGCCCGAATCCGCGCTCGAAGCCGGCCTGTGAGATCAGCCAGGCGGCGGAGGTCTTCACCACGCCCGGCACCACCGGACCCGGGTCGCCGATGTTGGTGGCCAGGGCGCCATCGCGCACCTCGAAGCGCGGTGCACCCTCGGGCAGGTCGGCGGCAGCGTCGGACGCCACGATCGGGTTGAGGAAGAAGGAACCGGCCGAGTAGGTGTCGGGGTCGCGCGCGTCCAGCACCATGCCCTTGCCTCGACGCAGGTCCAGCACGGCGGCGCGCACGTCCACGCTCGGCACGCGCGCGCCCAGCTCCACGTCCAGGGCGCGGGCCAGCTCGGAGTAGCGGATCGGGGCGGACAGGGAGGCCATGCGCATCTGCCAGTGCGTCTCCAGCACCACGAATCGGCCGGTGGGCCCCCACTGGCCGGACTGGCGGGAGGTCTTCAGCAGGGAGGTGCGGTAGCCCAGCTCCAGTTCCCCCACCGCCAGCATGCGGGTGCGCTGGCGCTCGCGGTCGTAGACGCGCACGCTGGCCAGGGTCTGGGAGACCTCCGCCCCGTAGGCGCCCACGTTCTGCACGGGGGCGGCGCCCACGGTGCCGGGGATGCCAGAGAGTGCCTCTAGGCCCATCCAGTCCTCGCCGACGGCGCGGGCCACCAGCTCGTCCCAGGGCAGGCCGGCGGTGACGCGCAGGGAGACGCCGCCGCAGCTGTCGGCTGAGGTGACCTCGATCTCCTGGCGGGCGTCGCGCAGCACCACGCCGTCAAAGCCGGCGTCGCTGGCCAGCACGTTGGAGCCGCCGCCCAGCACCAGCAGGCCTTGCCCGGCGGCATCGGTGGCCTTGATCGTCTCGATGAGTTCGGCCTCGCTGGTGGCCTCGACGTATCCGCCGATCGGGCCGCCCACGCGCAGGGTGGTCAGCTCGGAAAGGCGGGGGTTGGTCAGTGCGCCGAGCGGGGCGCGCAGGCAGGGCACGGGCGGGACGAGGTTACTCATGCGCACACCCTAGCGCAGCGCGTGCGGGCCAGTTCGGTGGGCCGCCCGCGCCGGGGCGCCCTGCGGGCAGACCTCCTAGCCGCCGCGCGGAACGCGGGCGTGGTCGCTGTGCAGCAAGCGGCCTAGTCGCTGCCGCGCGGGGAGGCTGCGGGCAGGGGCCTGGCGGCGCCGCTGAAGAACAGGCCGATGGCGACGGGCAGGGCCAGCACGGCCAGGGTGGGGCGGTAGCCGATGTGCTCTGCGAGCTCGCCCATGAGGGGCGGGCCCACCAGGAAGGCGCCGTAGCCGAGCGTGGAGACGGCGGAGATCGTGGCGGCGGCCTTCATGGGGTCGTCCCCGGCGGCGGCCAGGGCCAGCGGGAAGCCGAGCGCGCTGCCCGCGCCCCACGCCAGCGCGGCCACGAAGGCGAGCGGCACCCACGGGGAGAGCACGAACACGCTCACGCCCGCCAGGGCGAGCGCGAAGGAGAGGCGCAGGGCCCACACGCGCCCGACGCGCGCCACCAGGGCGGTGCCGGCGAAGCGCACGGAGGTCATGCCGACCACGAAGATGCCGTAGCCCACTGCTGCCCAGGCGTTGGAGATGCCGAAGGCCTCGATGCTGGCCAGGGCCAGCCAGTCGGCCGCGGCGCCCTCGGTCAGGGCGATGCCGAGCAGCACCACGCCCAGGGCCCAGGTGCGCCGCTCGCGCCAGGCGCGGGCGGAGGAGTAGCGCGGGTAGGAGCGTTGGGCCGTGCTCTTGGCGCCACGGGTGGGGGCGTCGGGCAGGAACCAGCGCAGCGAGATCCACACGGCGGGGACGGTCAGGGCGCCCAGTACGCCTACGTGCCAGTGGATGGGCACGTGGAGGGCGGAGGCCAGCGCACCCAGGCCCGCGCCGGTGACGGTGCCCAGGGAGAAGCCGCCGTGGAATTGGGGCATGCGCTCCTCGCCGCTGGCGCGGTCCACGTTGGCGCCGTGCACGTTGACGGCGACGTCGTAGAGGCCAAAGCCGATGTTGACCACGAACAGGGCGCTGGCCACGGCCACCATGGTGCCGGCCACGGTGAGGCCGGCGGCGGCCGCGTAGCCGAGCGCGATGAGCGGGTAGAACAGGAAGACGGCACGGCGCACGCCGATGCGGGCGGTGACTGCCCCGGCGATGGGCAGCATGGCGATGGAGCCCAGGGAGGCGACGAACATGATGCGCCCCAGCTGGGAGGCGGTCAGGTCTAGGGCGTCGCGCACGGCGGGCAGGCGGCTCATCCAGGCGGAGAACACCAGGCCGGGCCAGAAGTAGGACAGGAACGTGACCCACTGGGTGCGCCGCATGGCCTTACTTATTGCCGGCGCCGGGGTGGACGACGTTCCGCCCGCCTCCGTGATTTCGGGGCGGGCGGCGGGGGTGGGTTCGTCTGGCGCAGCGCTCACCCCTCCATCATCCGCGCCGGACTGGGGCGGCGCCAAGTTGAGTGAGTGTGGGATTGGGCGCCACGCCGTGCGGTGGCCCGGGCCTCAGGCGAGCAGTGCGCTGGCGCGGGCCAGCACGTCGCGGCCGGCGCAGGTGACGCTCAGGGTCACCTTGCCGTCCTCGCCGCGCTGCCCCGAGATGGTCAGCTCGGCGCCGCGCACGGGGTCTACCACCACCATGCCGGAGAAGTTGGCGCGCAGCTGGCGCACCTTGCCCAGGCCGGCGTGGGCCTCCAGGCTGGAGGCCACCAGGGCCAGGGTGAGCATGCCGTGGGCGATCACGCCGGGCAGGCCGGCGGCCTTGGCGACGGCGGGGTTGTGGTGGATCGGGTTGAAGTCCCGCGAGGCGCCGGCGTAGCGCACCAGGTCGGTCAGGGTCAGGCGCACGCGGTAGGCGAAGTCGGCGCCCTCCACCTCCGCCGGCTCCAGGGTGGGTGGGACCAGGCTCCACTGGGCCAGGTTGGCGCCGTCCTCCAGGGCGGTCTGGGCGGCCTCTGCCGGGGCGCCGCCCGGCTGGGCGGGCGCGGCGTCGGCGGGCTGGAGCGCCGCCGCAGCGGCGGCCGGCGCGGGCTGGGCCGGGGGCATGACGGCCAGGGTGGACTCCACCACGGCCGCCAGGCCGCGCGGCCCGTGCACCTCGGTGCGGGAGGCGAGCGTGCGCAGCGGGCCGCGCTCCACCACGCGCTTGACGCCGGGAAGCACGGTGAGCTGGTCGCCGGCTCGGATCGGCTCGTGCAACTCGATGGACTCGCTACCGTGCAGGACGCGGGAGAAGTCGATCCCCAGCTGCGGGTCCGCGATCAGCACGGCGGCGGCCCGCTGGGCCACGACGGCCGCGAACGTGGGGGCGGCGGGCGGAACGTCGTCCATCCCGGCCACCGGGTGCAGCGGCGCGGGCTCCCCCATGCCGGGGGCGGCCTGCCCCCACGGGCGGGCGGTGGCGGTGTTGAAGGAGGCCAGGTGCTCCACGCCCACGTGGTAGGAGATGGGGGCGTAGGTGGGCAGCGAGGAATTGTCCATAACCACAGCCTAGCCAAGCAGGCGCGGGCAGGGCTTTGGGCTTTCCCGCCACGGTCTTGCCCGTCGGCTTAGCGGTTCCGACCAAAAGGGGCGGGGGTCGTGGCGACTAACCAGTCGCCACGACCCCCGCTCACTGCCGCCCGCTCACGGGCGGGTGACTACTAGCCCTTGCGGCGGCGCATGCCGATCAGCAGGGCGCCACCGGCCAGCAGGGCCAGCGCGGCGCTACCGACCACGATCGCATCGCTACCGGTCTTGGCCAGCTTGCCGCCCTTGCCCTTGCCCGGGGTCGGGGTGCTGGGGGTCGCCGACGGCGCCGGGGTGGGCACGATCACCTTGGTGTAGGTGTTCTCGAAGGCGACCGCAGCGACCTCGCCCTTGGCGGGCAGGACGACGCTCTGGTCGGCCGGCTTGGCCAGGTTGAAGCCCGCGATCTGCGCGGAGGCCGTGTCCTCGCTCACCGTGCAGGAGGTGCCCACGCGGAAGTCCTTGCCCACGGGCACGGCCACGCCGTCGCCCTTAGCGACCACGGTGCCGGACTCGGTGCCACAGGTCCAGTTGAACTTGAACTCCTTGCCCGCCGCGTCCGCCGGCGCGCCGGCGACGGTCTTGGCCACGGAGAAGGTGGACATGTGGGCGGTGTAGGTGTTGGTGGCCGTCACCTCGAGCTTGGCGCCCTTGGCGACGTCGAACTCCACCTTGTTGCCGTCGGTGGCGGTGCCGTCCACGGAGAAGGCGGTGGCCAGGTCCGTGTTTGCGATGGCCGCGTCCGCCTCGGTCAGCGTGCACTTGCCCACCGGCACGTCGGTCACGCGCATCATGGAGCCCGGGGTCAGGGCGAAGTCAGCCTTCTCCTCGGTGCCGTCAATGCCGGTGCACACGTAGGAGAAGTTGAAGGACTTGTCCTTGGCCAGGTCAGCGCCGGTGCCCGCCACGGCCTTCGAGACGGTGAAGCCGCCCAGGTCGCGGGAGTAGGCGTTAGCGAAAGTAACCTCGGTGTTGGCGTCCTTGGCGACCTCGATGGTCTGCGCCTCCGGGGCGGTCAGGGTGTAGCCGACGATTGCGGCCTTGTCCGAGTCCTCAGTGACGGTGCAGGAGGTGCCCACCGGGAAGTTCTTGCCCACGGGCACGGCCACGCCGTCACCCTTAGCGACCACGGTGCCAGTCTCGGCGCCACAGGTGTAGTTGAAGGTGAAGTCCTTCGTGGCGGCCGACGCCGGGGCACCCGTGACGTTCTTGACCACGGAGAAGGTGCCCAGGTGCTTGGTGTAGGTGTTGGTGACCTCCACCGCCGCGTTCTGGCCCTTCAGGACCGGAACCCCGATGAACTCGGTGGTGACGGCGGTGCCATCCACGGTGGAGGAAACCACCAGGTCGGCGTTGGCAATGCCGGCGTCCGCCTCGGCAATGGCGCAAGCACCCACGGGGACGTCGGTGACAACCAGCGGGGTGCCGGCCGTGACGGTGACGTCGCGCTGAATCTCGGTGCCGTCCAGGCCACGGCAGGCGTAGGTGAAGGCAAACTCCTTGCCGGCCACCATGTCCGCGCCGGTACCAGCCACGCGCTTGGTGAGGGTGAAGCCACCCATGTCGCGCGAGTAGGTGTTGACGAAGGTGACCTCCGTGCCGGTGGCACCCTCCGCGATCTGAATGGTCTGCGCCTCCGGGGCGGTCAGGGTGTAGCCGGCGATGTTGGCAGTCGTAGCGTCCTCGCCGATGGTGCAGGAGGTGCCCACCGGGAAGTTCTTGCCCACGGCCACGGCCACGCCGTCACCCTTAGCGACCACGGTGCCGGTCTCGGCGCCACAGGTGTAGTTGAAGGTGAAGTCCTTCGTGGCGGCCGACGCCGGGGCACCCGCGACGTTCTTGACCACGGAGAAGGTGCCGACCTTGCGGCTGTAGGCGTTCGTGAAGGAAACCGCGACCGTGGTGTCCTTCGCGATCGTCACGGTCTGCGGGGCCGGGACGCTCAGGTTGTAGCCGCCGATGATGGCGCCCTGGGCGTTCTCCGTCACGCGGCAGCTGGTGCCGACGCGGAAGTTCTTGCCCGCAGCCACGGCGACGCCGTTGCCCTTGGTGGTGATGGTGCCACGCTCGGCGCCACACACGTAGTCGAAGGTGAAGTCCTTGTCAGCGGGCTCCACGCCGGTGACCGTCTTGGCCACGGAGAAGGTGCCCACGTGGGCCGTGTAGGTGTTCGTCGCGGCCACGGTGGTCTTGGCGCCCTTGGCGACAGCGAACTCTACGGTCGCGGCGTCGGTCTTGGTCCCACCCACGTCGAAGGAGGTGGCCAGGTCCGTGTTCGCCACGTCGCCGCCCGTCTCGGTCAGCGAGCAGCGGCCGGCGGCAACGTCGTTCACCACGTGGGTGGCGCCGGCGGCCAGCGTGAAGTTGCCCTGCGTCTGCGCGCCAGCGGCGTCGGTGCAGGTATAGGCGAAGTTGAACTGCTTGCCGGCAGCCAGGTCCGCGCCGTCACCGGCAACGGCCTTGCTCACCTCGAAGGAACCGGCGTCACGAGAGTAGGCGTTGGTGAAAACGGCCTCCATCTCGGTGTCAGCCACGATCTCCACCGTCTGGGCCGGCGGGGCAACCAGGGAGTAACCGGGCACGGCAGCGGAGGCCGCGTTCTCAGTCACGGTGCAGGAGGACAGGGACGGGAACTCGCGGTTCACCGCCACGGCCACGCCGTCACCCTTCACAGTCACGGAACCGGTGGTGCCGCCACAGTCGTAGTCGAACACGAAGTCCTTGGCCTCGGCCACGCCCTGCGGCAGGCCGGTGGCGGTCTTCTTCACCTTGAAGGTGCCCATGTCCTGTACGTAGGTGTTGGTCATGACAACCGGAACCGGGTCGCCTGCCACAACCTCCACCTGGGCCGGGGCCGGCGGGGTGAGGGTGTAGCCGGCAAAGATCGCGTCAGCAGCGTTCTCCGTCACCGTGCAAGTGGTGCCCGGCAGGAACCGCGCGGTGGACTCCGCCGGGGTGCCGTTGCCGTTCGCGGTCAGGGAGCCGGTCTGGCCGTCGCTGCAGCGGTAGTCGAAGGTGAAGTCGTGGTTCTGCGCCTCAGCCGGCGTTCCCACCAGTGCCTTCTTCACCGCGATCGGGAACTTCGGCAGGGAGGCAAGGCGGTTGGTCAGCTTCACCGGCACGATCGCCTCGCTGACGATCGTCAGCTCGTTGGTGCGCTTACCACCAACCTCGAAGCCAAAGCCGTCCCAGCGGTAGCCGTCCGGCGCGGCGGCCGGGTTGACCTGCTCGCTCAGCACGATCCGGGTACCGGCGGGGAAGGTGACCGGAGCGGAGGGACCGTAGAAGGTGACCTTCTTGGCCACCTGGGCCTCCATCGTCAGGGTGCCGGTGAGCTGGTCAGCGTTGAGGGTGCCCGGCGCAGTCCAGTTCGGGTAGGTGGTGTCCGCAGGCGCGGGCAGGGTGTAGGTGGCGTTCACGGTGAACGGCGCGCCTTCCTGCACCAGCGCCGAACCCGGGCCGGCCACGAACTTCGTGATGGAGAAAGTGCCGTAGTTCAGCGACATCGTCACGTCAGAGGTGAACGCGGCCGTGAAGGAACGGGTCAGGTTAGCAGTGCCCTGCGTGCCGTCGGCGACGATGTTGTTGTCGTAGTTGAAGCCGGGCTTCAGCTTGGGCAGCGTCTTGCGGTCCGGCACGTCACACGTGGGGGCCTCCAGCGCACACGCAGAGTACGTGAGGCTGTAGTTGGCGTCAGCGCTGAACGGGCCCGTGATCGAGATGCTGGCCATCTGACCATCGGCGGTGGCCTGGTCCGCCTCCACCTTGATCTCGAAGGTGCCGAAGTCCGGGTTAACGGTTGCGCCGGGAGCGCCGGTGTCCAGCACGGCCTTACGCGGGCCATCCGCGCGGGTGGCCTCCAGGTTCAGCCGCCAGTTCGCCGGACCGAAGAAGCGCTGACCCGAACCGAGCGTGTCGGTGAAGGTAACGGTGTGAACCTGCACGCCGTCAAAGACTCGCGTGTCGTTGGCGTTCTTCAGGTGCTGCCCCAGGCTCTTGCCGTGAGCACCGAAGCCCAGCGGCACGTTGTAGTCCACGGTCGTACTGCCCGAGCCAATACCGGTGGAACCCTTGGCGAACTGCGACGGGGTAAAGGTGAACGGGTTGAGGATCTTGGCCTTGATACCGCCCACGCCGGGCAGGTCCGCCTGGACCACGCCGGGGGTGCCGGAGAACTCAAAGGGCAGGGTGTCGCTGGTGGTGGCCTCCGCAGCAGAGAGCTTCACGGTGGCGTTACCGGTGATGTTGTCCCAGCCACCGGTCACGAGCTCCTGCGCCTTGGCGTTGAAGGTGCACTCGACCTTGAACTCGGTGACAAGGCACGAAGCGATCGTGGTGTCAGGCGTGCCGTCCTTGGGCTGGTGGTCCACCTGGAGCGGGACGGTCCCCAGACCGCCGGCGCTGGTGATCGCCGCCTTCAGCTGCGGGGGCAGGGTGACAGAGAAGGAGTCTCCCTCCGCCAGGGGGCTGCCCTTCGCCAGCGCCCAGCTGAACGACAACCGCGCGGTGTCCTGCACCGTCAGCTGCGTGGTGTCAGTGGGAAGAACGGGCTCGCCACTCGCATCCAGCTTCTGGATCCTGATGTTAGAGAAAGAAATGTTGGGGTTCACGGCGGCGCTTGCCGGCGCCGCGCCCCAGATCACTCCGACCGCTACGACAGCGATAGCTGCCAGCAGAGCCAGAACACGAGTCGAGGTGCGCTGCATCAACGACGCCCCTGATCTTTCGCTCATTGCTTGCCTTTCGAACAACACGCCGGGGAGCACGGTGACTTCCCGGCCGAACCGAAAGGACTATACGGGGCTAAACAACGGCCCTAAAGGGCTTGGAGGCGGGCGCGCGGACTCTAGGGGCGCTGGGCCCTGAAGACCATTTTCGGCGCCCCTGCCGCCACCGACATACTTTTTCGATACATCGCCACGAGGAACGTTGAGAACACGTGGCGATTTGTCAAGCCCACACCATCAACCTGTGGACAAAGCACAAAACCGGTGCCACCAGGAGCCCCCACGGGATCAATAGTGACGTTTCTCACGCTTCAGTTCTCGATATGGCGGCGGCGCCACATCGCGCCGCAACCAAGCGAAATGCTAACCCGCAACCGGCGATACATCGAGACTATTGCAAATGTTATGCGCGCCACATCGGAAGGGTGCGGGCCCGCCCTCCTCGCCTCCGGGCGCCGCGACTGGGAGACCTGCACAGCCGCCTGGCGCCGGGGCCGCGCCGCCACGAGGCGCCCCCGGCCCCCGGAGACCGGCGGGTCCACCCCGCGCCGCACTCGTGCGAACGGTCAACGCGCCACCGACCCCGCCCCCGGCCCCCAGCCGCCTGCGTAGCCACCGCTGCGGAAACCGGCAACCGCCCGGCACTACGCTCCCCGCACTCCCCGCTTGCGCAAACGACTGAGGGCTTAGTGCACCTCTCGTGGGGTTGATCCACCGGTCGTGGGCTTAGTGAACCTCTCGAGGGCCTACCCGAGCGGGTAACCCCTCAATCGGTGTACTAAGCCCGCAAGAGCTGCACCAAAAGCTCAAAAGGTCGGATAACCCCTCAACCGGTTGCGCAATACCCGCTGCACAGCACCCTGGGCGCCGCGCTCCGCCGCGGCACCCAGGGCGGGGCACTGCCAGTACGCCGCCGAGCTCCCCGCACTCCCCCGCTTGCGCAAACGATTGAGCCTTTAGCCGACTCGTCGGGCCTTTGTTGCAGCGTTTGCGCCTTTATGCGACCTTTTGCGCCGTTACGGCCTGCCCTAGCGCACCAACTGCTGCAACAACGGCTCAGGAGGTACAAGAAAGCCTCAACTGGTCGCACAAAGGCCCGAGAGGTTGCGCAGCTGACCAAGCCACCCCAACCGCACCGCGCTGGGCCGTCCCGAACCGCAACCCGCAGGCACACCCCGAACCCCGCCACGCCGCGCGGTGCCGAACCGACGCCCCACCGCCCCGCACCACCCAAACCGCACCCTGCGGGCATGACGGAAGGGGCGCCCGGGAGGATTTCCTCCCGGGCGCCCCTTCTTCCGCTCTTGCCCTATGCCTTAGCGGGTCTCGCGGTGCGCGGTCTTAGCGTTGCAACGCGGGCAGTACTTGTTGATCTCAAGACGATCCGGCGTGTTGCGGCGGTTCTTCTTGGTGATGTAGTTGCGCTCCTTGCAGCCGCTGCAAGCCAGCGTGATCTTGGGGCGCACATCCGCGGACTTCGAAGCCACGATTCCTCACTTCTTTCAAAATCCGGCCGTATGGCCACTGTTGTCTACTTCAGTAGTAGCGAGGGCGGGGCTTGAACCCGCGACCTCACGATTATGAGTCGTGCGCTCTGACCAGCTGAGCTACCCCGCCACGTTGAGTTCTTCCCCCAGCGCGCTGGGGGCAAACTCAGAGCCCCGAAAGGGAATCGAACCCTTGACCTTCTCCTTACCATGGAGACGCTCTGCCGACTGAGCTATCGGGGCGGCGAGCAGAAACCTTACCGGACTTCTTTGGCATTTGCCAAATCGGAACTGTGTGGTTCCCGCCATACTCTGAACTTGCGTTCTGGGCGACGAACTTGCGCTCGTCAACTCCGGCGAACCGGAGCTTGGTGGCAGGTGAGGGATTCGAACCCCCGAAGCTTGCGCGACTGATTTACAGTCAGTTCCCTTTGGCCACTCGGGTAACCTGCCAGGCGCGGATGACTTTACAGAAGCCGGGGCGCTTTTGCCAACCGGAGATGCCGTGAGCCGCCTCACCCGCGCCGCGCCGAGCCCTGTTTTCCGCGCAATTTTCCCGTTTTCAGGCCACAATGGTGCCCGGACTGGAACTGGATCACTCTACCGAGAAGGAGCCCTCATGGCCGCCGATTCCTCTTTCGACATCGTCTCCAAGGTTGACCGCCAGGAGGTGGACAACGCGGTGAATCAGACCGCGAAGGAGATCTCTACCCGCTACGACTTCAAGGGCGTGGGCGCGTCGATCACGCTGGCGGGCGACACTGTGACGATGGTCGCGAACTCCGCCGAGCGTGTGAAGGCGATCGTGGACGTGCTGGAGACCAAGCTGTTCCGCCGGGGCGTTTCCCTGAAGGCCCTGGACCTGGGTGACGGCGAGCCGAAGGCTTCCGGCAAGGAGTATCGCCTGGCCGGCGCGATCCGGGAGGGCTTGACGCAGGAGGTGGCCAAGAAGATCACGAAGACGATCCGCGACGAGGGCCCCAAGGGCGTCAAGGCGTTGATCCAGGGCGACGAGGTGCGCGTGTCTTCCAAGTCCCGCGATGACCTGCAGGCCGTGATCGCGCTGCTGAAGTCTCGCGATTTCGACGCCGCGCTGCAGTTCGTGAACTACCGCTGAGCGCGCTAGGCGCCCCCTAGGTGACCTCTGGGTGGCCGACGTCCCTCCCGCCACACTCCCCCACCGCCCGCCCGGCGGTTGGCCGCGAGGGACGACGCCCCACCCACCCCACCTTCCGGGACGCCCGCCCGGCAACTGACCGCAGGCGCCCGACTCAAACTGATGGGCCCGCAACCGACATGGTTGCGGGCCCATCAGTTTCGCGCCGGGTTACAGCAGGGGGCCGTCCCAGTCCTGGCCGCGAGAGATCGCGGTCATGGCCTCGCGGGAGACCACCTTGACGCGCTCGCGCCCGGCGGCCTGACCCAGCTTGCGCTCGTAGTCGTCGAGGGTGATCCAGCCGTCGGAGGTGGTGTACTCCACGCCCTTCTCCTCCAGCCAGGGCAGCAGCGTGGCCGCGCCGTGCCGCTCCGCGCCGTCCCCGGCCACCACGCCGGCGTCGACGTCGGCCAGCAGGTTGGCGATGGTCTCCTGGGCGTCGGACTTGGTGGAGCCGATCAGGCCCACGGGGCCGCGCTTGATCCAACCGGTGGCGTACAGCCCGGGCACGGTCTGCGCGCCCTCCTCGGGGCCGGTGAGCACGCGGCCGCCCGCGTTGGGCACCAAGCCGCGCTTGGGGTCGTAGGGAACGCCCGCCACGGGCGAGGAGAAGTAGCCGATGGCGCGGTAGACCTGGGAGACGGGCCAGTCGGTCATCTCGCCGGTGCCCTCCACGTTGCCGTCGCCGGTCAGGCGGGTGCGCTCGGTGCGCAGGCCCACCACGCGTCCGTCCTGCCCCAGCACCTCGACGGGGGACTCGAAGAGGTGGATGTGGATGCGGCGCGGGGCGGTGCGCTCCTCGTCCTCCACCATGGCGTAGTCGGTGAGGGTCTTGACGACCATCTTGGTCTGCTTGGAGGCGGCGATGGCGGCCTGGGAGCCCTCGTCGAACTCCATGTCCTCCTCGCGCACCACCACGTCCACGCCGGGCACGTGGCCCAGTTCGCGCAGCTCGAGCGGGGTGAACTTCACCTGGGCGGGGCCGCGCCGGCCAAAGACGTGCACGTCGGTGACCTGCTTGCGGCGCAGCACGGCCTCCACGTTGGCGGGGATCTCGGTGACCATCAGGTCCTCGACGTCCTTGGCCAGGATGCGCGCCACGTCCAGTCCCACGTTGCCCACGCCCAGCACGGCGACGTGCTCGCCCTCGATGCTCCACTCGCGCGGGTAGTCGGGGTGGCCGTCGTACCAGGCCACGAAGTCGGCGGCGCCGTGGCAGCCCTCCAGGTCCACGCCGGGGATGTTGAGGGGCGCGTCGAGGTCGGAGCCGGTGGCGATGATGACGGCGTCGTAGTGCTCGCGCAGTTGCTCGATGGTGACGTCCTTGCCGACCTCGACGTTGCCGACCAGGTGCACCTCTCCCTTGGCGATGATGCCGTAGAGGGCGTTGATGATCTGCTTGATGCGCGGGTGGTCGGGGGCCACGCCGTAGCGCACCAGGCCGTAGGGGGCGGGCAGGCGCTCGAAGATGTCGATCTTCACCTCGCGCCCGGACTTGGACAGGATGTCCGCCGCGTAGATTCCGGCGGGGCCTGCGCCCACCACGGCCACGTTCAATACGCTCATTGGGGTCCTTTGCTGGGTTTTCCTGCCTGGCATCTTAGCCGGGCCTAACCGGGCCCCTTAGGGGCCGTAGACGTGACGTTGCGCCACACAGTGCTTTAGTCGGCGCGCGGTTTGAGGGCGCCACGCCGCCACCATCGGCCGCAGCGCGCCGCACTGCCCACCCGCGTGGGTTCGGGTGGCCGACGCTGCCGCCCCGGCCGCTCCTAGGCCGTGCGCTCCACCGAGTAGCGGGCAAACTCGCGCAGCGAGTCCACCACCTCGCCGGCCGGCAGGGCGGCGAGCTCGGCGACGGCCTCGTCGGCCCACTGGCGCGCCATCGCGGCGGTGCGGGCGGTGACGTCGTGCTCACGCAGGGCCTTGACCACGCCGGCCAGGTGGGCGTCGTCGTGCAAATCGCCCTCCAGGGCGGCCAGGATCTTTTGCCCGTCGGCGTCCAGGGTGCCGGCGCGCTGGGCGGCGCGCAGCAGCAGGACGGGCATGGTGTCCACGCCCTCGCGCAGGTCGGTACCGGCCACCTTGCCGGTGTCGGCGTCGGACAGGTCGATCACGTCGTCGGCCAGCTGGAAGGCCACGCCCACCTTGTCGCCGTACTCGGCCAGGGCCGGGCCGTATTCGGGGGCGCCGGCCTCCTCCGCGCCGAAGCGGGCGGCCAGGGCCACCAGGGAGCCGGTCTTGTCCGCCAGCACCTGGAGGTAGAACGCCACCGGGTCGGCGTCGCCGCGCGGCCCGATCGTCTCGTTGAGCTGGCCCCGGCACAGCCGCTCGAAGGTTTCTGCGTGAAGCATTACTGCGGCCGGCCCGAGCTGGGCAGTCAGCCGCGAGGCACGCGCGAACAGCACGTCCCCGGCCAGGATCGCCACCGAGTTACCCCACAGGCGGTGCACGGTCGGGGCGCCGCGCCGCACGGGGGCGGCGTCCATGACGTCATCGTGGTAGAGCGTGGCAAGGTGGGTCAGCTCGACGGACAGGGCCGCGTCCATGACCAGCTCACGGCGCGCCGGGTCAGCAAAGCTGCCCAGCCGCGCCGTGAGTAGGGTCAACGCGGGGCGCATGCGCTTGCCACCTGCCGCGCGCAGGTGCCCGGTCACCTCGCTGATGACCGGATCCGCGTCCTTGACCAGCTCCGTTAGACGATCCTCCACCTCCTTGAGGTCAGCAAGGAGGTCGTCACTGAACGGGCTGGTTACTGTCATGGGAGCAAGAATGCCGCATTTTCCAGCCAAGCGATAACCGGAGCCGGGTAAACACCCAAAATCACGGTCGCGGCGGCGGTCAACGCGAGGGCCACCAGGGCCGGTCCCTCCACCTTCACGCCCACCACGCGCTCGCTCTGGGCGGGCGTGAAGTACATGAGCAGGATCAGGCGGACGTAGAAGTAGGCGGTGGCGGCCGAGCACAGGATGGCCACGACCACCAGGCCGGTGGCGCCGCCGGCGATACCGGCGGAGAAGGCCAGGTACTTGCCCAGGAAGCCCGCCGTGAGCGGGATGCCCGCGAAGGAGAGCAGGAACAGGCTCATCAGGGCCGCCAGCACCGGGTGGCGCTGGCCCAGGCCCGCCCACTGGTTCATGTTGGTGGCCTCGCCCAGCACGTTACCGTCCGCGTCCACCTCGCGCACCAGGTAGATCACCGCGAAGGCGCCCACCGAGGCCAGGCCGTAGGCCAGGAGGTAGAACAGGGAGGCCGCGATTCCCTGCTGCTGCATGGAGAACACGGCGATCAGGATGAAACCGGCGTGCGCCACGGAGGAGTAGGCCAGCATGCGCTTGACGTCGCTCTGTACCACACCCATGACGGTGCCGACCACCATGGTGGTGATGGCGACGATCCAGATCAGCGGGGTGAGGTCCCAGCCGCGAGAGATGCCCACCACGTAGAAGAAACGCACCAGCGCGAACGTGGCGGCGGCCTTGGTGCCGGCCGCCATGAAGCCGGTGATCGGGGTGGGGGCGCCCTGGTAGACGTCCGGGGTCCAGGAGTGGAACGGGGCCGCGCCGATCTTGAACAGCAGGCCCACCGTGACCAGCACGATGCCGCCCAGCAGCAGCTCGTCCGGGCCGTTGCCCGGGTAGGGCGCCACCGTGAAGGCGGACAGGCGCAGGGAGCCGGCGTAGCCGTACAGGAAGGCGATACCCATCAGGGTGAACGCGGAGGCGAAGGCACCCAGCAGGAAGTACTTCAGCGCGGCCTCCTGGCTGAGCAGGCGGCGCCGGCGCGCCATCGCGGTGAGCACGTACAGCGGCAGGGAGAGCACCTCCAGGGCCACGAACAGCGTCACGAACGTGCCGGCCACCGGGAAGGCCATCATGCCGCCCAGCGCGAACAGCACCAGCGGGAACAGCTCGGTCTGCACCAGGCCGGCGCGCTGGGAGGCGGTCTCCTGGGCGCTGCCCGGGCGGTCGGCCGCGTGGGCCACGAATGCGCCGTCCCCAGCGGCGGTGCGGTCGGCGATCACCAGGAGGGCCACGAAACCGCACAGCGCGATGATGGCCTGCGCGGCCAGGCCGGCCGGGTCCTCAATGAAGGCACCGCCCACCAGCTCCTGCGGCATGATCCGGTCGGTGCCGGGGGCCACGTCGAGCCAGCGCAGGGCGATCGCCACCAGGGAGCCCAGCACGGCGCCGATCGAGAGCACCAGCTGGACGGGGCGGCGCAGGCGCGGCCCAACGAAGGCCTCCACCAGCACGCCCACCACGCCTGCCAGCAGCACGATCAGCAGCGGGCTGAGCGCGGCCCACTGGATCTCAGGGGCTACAAATGCGTTCACTGGTTGGTTCCTTCCTGCGCATTAACTGCGACGGAGTCGTCGGTCAGGTGCACGGACACATGCTCGGTGACGGGCTCCAGGTAACGGATGGTGTGGTTAGGCTGCACGCCCACCCAGGCGATGAGCGCTACCAGCGGGGCGATCGCGGCGATCTCGATGCCGCGCAGGTCGCTCAGCTTGGTGCCCACCTTGGCCTCCTCCTTCGGGCCGGTGAAGACCTTCTGGTAGGGCCACAGGATGTAGAGGGCACTAAGCACCACGCCGCCCATGGCCACCACGCCGGCCCACAGCTGGGTGGACAGGGTACCCATGAGCACCAGGTACTCCGGCACGAAGCCGGACAGGCCGGGCAGGGCGATGGAGGCCAGGCCGCCGAACAGCCACAGGCCGGCCAGTACCGGGGTGACGCGCTGCATGCCACGGTAGTCCTCGATCTTCTGCGTGCCCGCGCGGCGCGTGAGGAAGCCGGTGAGCAGGAACATGATGGCGATGGACAGGCCGTGGGCCACCATGTAGAGCATGGCGCCGGTCAGGGCCGCCGTGTTGCCCACGTAGATGCCCAGCACGATGAAGCCGAAGTGGCTGATCGAGGTGTAGGAGACCAAGCGCATCAGGTCCTTCTGGCCGATCGCCATGATGGCTCCGTAGATCACCGAGACCAGCGCCAGCACGATGATGACCGGAGCGGCCCAGCGGGAGGCCTCCGGGAACAGCGGCAGGCACAGCACGATCATGCCGTAGGTGCCGATCTTGTCCAGGATGCCCACCAGGATCGCGGAGACGCCGGGGTGGGCCTGCTCTGCGGTGTCCGGCAGCCAGGTGTGCACGGGCACCATCGGCGCCTTGATCGCAAAGGCCAGGAAGAAGGTCAGGAAGATCCAGCGCGCGGCCGTGCCCGTCACGGGCGCCGCGGTCAGCGTGGAGAGCAGGAAGGCGTGCTCGCCGCCCGGGCCCATCACGCCCAGGGCGACCACACCGCCCAGCATGACCAGTCCACCGAACAGGCTCACCAGCAGGAACTTCAAAGCCGCGTAACGCCGGCGCGGGCCGCCGTAGTTACCGACCAGGAAGTAGCCGGGCACCAGCATGGCCTCGAAGGCCAGGTAGAACAGGAAGACGTCCTGCGCGGTGAAGATCAAGACGATGAAGGACTCCAGCGCCAGGGTGAGGGCCACGAAGCCGGTGCGCCTGCGCGCCGCCTGCTCGTCATCGCCCGCGAAGTCGTTCCAGGCGGCCAGCATGACCACCGGGACCAGCACGGCGGCCAGGACCACCATCGCCAGGCCCAGGCCGTTCACGCCCAGCGCCCAGGACACCCCGATCTGGGGGATCCAGGCGTAGGTCTCCGCCAACTGAACCGGGGCGAAGGCGGCAACGTCGTACATCGCCACGGCGTAGGCCGCCAGGCCAAGCGTGGCCAGGGCGAACGCCATGCCGATGGAGCGGCCGCAGCGCGCCAGGGGGCGCACCAGCCACAGGAGCAGCGCGCCGACCAGCGGCAGCGCCACCATCAGGGAGAGAAGAGGCCAAGTAGATTCCATGTTCTTTTCCCCTTACAGGCTCGCCACTAGGACGGCGGCGGTGACAACAACGATCCCGAGCAGCACCGTGGCGGCGTAGGAGCGGGTGAAGCCGTTTTGCAGCGGGCGCAGCCAGCGGCCGGAGCCACCCACCAGCGCGGCGGTGCCGTTGACGGCCCCGTCCACCACGTGCGTGTCCGTGGCCACCACGGCCTTGGTCAGCACCTGGCCGGGCTTCATGAACAGGTTCTCGTTGATCGCGTCGGCGTACAGGTCGTTGCGGGCGGCCGTGGGCAGCGCGCCCGTCGGCGCGGTCAGCGGCACGTCGCGGCGCACGTACATGTAGTAGGCCAGGGCCACGCCAGCGGCCACCAGGCCCAGGGTCAGGCCCATGATCAGCGGGATCGGGATGACCGGCTCGTGGTGCTCGGCGTGCCCCACCACCGGCTCCAGCCAGGTGGTGAACTTGTCGCCGACCGCCAGGAAGGCACCCAGGCCCACCGAGAACACGGACAGGATCATCATGGGCACGGTCATCAGCAGCGGCGACTCGTGCGGGTGCACATCGCCGCCCAGCTCCGTCTCCTTCTTGGTGGTCCAGCGGCGCTTGCCGTGGAACGTCATGAAGAAGAGGCGGGACATGTAGAAGGCGGTGATGCCCGCACCGATCAGGGTGACGGTGCCGAACACCCACGGCGTGGCGCCCTCGCCCACAAACGCGGCCTCGATGATCTTGTCCTTGGAGAAAAAGCCGGCAAACGGCGGCACGCCCAGGATGGCCAGCCAACCGATGCCGAAGGTGATCCAGGTGATCTTCATGGCCTTGGACAGGCCACCGAAGCGGCGCATGTCCACCTGGTCGTTCATGCCGTGCATCACGGAGCCGGCGCCAAGGAACATCTGGGCCTTGAAGAAGCCGTGCGTGAGCAGGTGGAAGATCGCAAAGGCGTAGCCGATCGGCCCCAGGCCGGCGGCCAGCATCATGTAGCCCAGCTGGCTCATGGTGGAGGCGGCCAGGACCTTCTTCAGGTCGTCCTTGGCGGAGCCGACGATCGCACCGAAGATCAGCGTGACCGCACCGACGATCGCCACGGCCATCTGCGCGGTGGGGGCACCGGCGTAGATCGGGGCCGAGCGCACCATCAGGTAAACGCCGGCGGTGACCATGGTGGCGGCGTGGATCAGCGCGGAGACCGGGGTGGGGCCGGCCATGGCGTCGCCCAGCCAGGCCTGCAGCGGCACCTGCGCGGACTTACCGCAGGCGGCCAGCAGCAGGAAGAAACCGATGGCGGTGAGCCAGCCCTCGGAGACGTGCGGGGCGCCGGCGGAGACCAGCACGAAGTTGGTGGAGCCGATCGTGGCGAACAGGCTTCCCATGCCCAGCAGCAGTCCCACGTCACCAACGCGGTTCATCACGAAGGCCTTCTTGGCGGCCGCAGCGTAGGCGGGGTTGAAGTTCCAGAAGCCGATCAGCAGGTAGGAGGCCAGGCCCACGCCCTCCCAGCCCACGAACAGAAGGGCGAAGGAGTCGGCCAGCACCAGGGTCAGCATCGCCGCGATGAACAGGTTCAGGTAGGCGAAGAAGCGCCGGCGGGCGACGTCGTGCTCCATGTAGGCCACGGCGTAGAAGTGGATCAGGGTGCCCACGAAGGTGACCAGCAGCGCGAAGGTGAGCGAGAGCGGGTCCACCTGCAGCGCGGCGTCCACGTTGATGCCGCCGGCGTTGATCCAGTTGAAGAGCGGCACCACCATCTTGCGGGCGCCGGGCTGCAGGCCGATCAGCTGGAACAGCAGCACGATCGCGTAGACGGCGGAGAAGCTGGAGGCCGCAACGGAGACCCAGTGGCCCCACTTGTTGGTGCGGCTGCCGGCCAGGAGCAGCAGGATCGCGCTGGCCAGGGGCACGGCGATCAGCAGCCAGGCGTACGCGGCCGCGCCGCTGGCCGGCACCAGGTGCGGCATGACGATTTCGGTGGCAAAGAAGTTCATCGTCCCTGCCTTCAGTTCTTGAGCAGCGTCACGTCGTCAACGGACGCGGACTTTGCGTTGCGGAAGATGGACACGATGATGGCCAGGCCCACCACCACTTCAGCCGCAGCCACGACCATCACGAAGAAGGCCATGACCTGCCCCTCCAGGTTGCCGTGGAGGCGGGAGAAGGTGACCAGCGCCAGGTTGGCGGAGTTCAGCATGAGCTCCACTCCCATGAGGGAGATGACGGCCGAGCGGCGCAGCAGCACGGTGAGCGCTCCGATGGTGAACACCACCACCGAGAGGATTAGGTACGCGGTCAGCGTCATGGCTTACTCACCTTCCTTTTCCGTGGTCGGGGTGGCCGACGCCTCACCGGCCGGTTCGCTCGGCGCGGCCGCGTCGAGCTGCGCGGCGGGGGCGGCGAAGGCGCCACCCAGCAGGCCGCCGGTGGGGCGGGGGGCGATCTCCGGGGCCTTCTCGCGGCCCGGCATGCCGATGCCGCCGGACAGGCCAACCCCGCGCGAGGCCTGCGCGCCGTGGGTGGAGCCGCCCTGGGCGACCGTGGCGACGACCGCAGGGGCGACCTCCGCCAGGGACTGGGCCTGGCCGCGCACGCGCAGGACGCGCGGCACGGAGGCCTCGATGGTCTTGCCGCCGGCGCCGAACGCGGGCGCGGTGGCCGCGTTGGTGGAGGCGTAGACACCGGGGGTGGGCAGCTGCCCGATGTGGGTGCCCTTCTCCGCGAACGCCTTCATCTTCGCGGCGGCGGTGGCCGCCAGGTCGGCCTTAGGGCCGTGGCGGTGCTTGTGGGTGAGCGTCATGGCGCCCAGCGCGGCCACAATCAGCAGCGCGCCCGTGAGCTCCATGGCACCGACGTGGGAGCCGAACAGCAGCTTGGCCAGGCCCACCGGGTTGGTCTCGGAGTTCGCCAGCTCCAAGCCGCGGGCCTGCGCGCCGGACATGCCGCGCACCACCAGGGTGACCAGCAGGATCACGGTGCCCAGTCCGGCCAGGACAGCGGCGGGCAGCTGGCCCCGGATGCGCTCACGGCGCGTCTCGGTGGCGCCCACGCCCACCAGCATGATGACGAACAGGAAGAGCATCATCACCGCACCGGTGTAGACGATCACCTGGACGGCACCAACGAAGCTGGCCTCCTGCGCGAAGTAGATCACCGCCAGCGGGATCATCACGAAGATCATGGACACTGCCGCGTGCACGGGCTTCTTGGCCAGCAGCACACCGGCGGCGGCCACCACAATCAGCGGCGCGCACACCCAAAAGAGGATGGTCTCCCCCATGCTGAGCTGATTGGCCGCGTGGGCGGCAATCGGGGTCAGGTCGTTCACGGGCGCACCTCCTTAGTCTCGCTAGCGCTGCGGTTGGCTTCCACCCAGGCGCGCTGGTCGGGGTGGACCCCGGTGACGGCACCACGGTAGTAGTCGCCGTCGGTGGTGCCCGGCACCATGGGGTGCGGGGCCTCCAGCATGTCCTCGCCCAGCGGGGCCAGCAGGTCCTTCTTCTCGAAGATGAGGGACTCGCGGGTGGTGTCCGCCAGCTCGTACTCGTTGGTCATGGTCAGCGCGCGCGTGGGGCACGCCTCGATGCACATGCCGCAGAAGATGCAGCGCAGGTAGTTGATCTGGTAGACGCGGCCGTAGCGCTCGCCCGGCGAGTACTGGGCGTCCGGGGTGTTGTTGCCCGCCTCGACCAGGATCGCGTCGGCCGGGCAGGCCCAGGCGCACAGCTCGCAGCCAATGCACTTCTCCAGGCCGTCGGCGTAGCGGTTGAGCTGGTGGCGGCCGTGGAAACGCGGCTGGGTGGGCACCTTCTCGAACGGGTACTGCTCGGTGACCGTGGGGCGGAACATCGAGGACAGCGTGATGCCGTAACCGGCCACGGGGGCAAAGAACTTGCCCAGCGCACCCTTCTCGTCAGGCTCGTAGCTGACGGTGGGCTGGTAGGTGAAGCCAGCCGCGGTGGTGTACTCGCGGTCAGTCATCGGTGTTCTCCTCAGCAGAAACGGTTACGGCCTCCACGGTGGCGGCGCGGCGCGCGGCGCGCGGGGAGGGCGGCAGGGTCTGGCCCGGCAGCGGCGGGACGGGGTAGCCGCCCGCGAACGGGTCGAACTCGCCCTCCTGCGGGGCCGGTCCGGCCAGCTTGGCCTGCTCCTGCGCCTCGTCCTTCTCCGGGATCATGAAGATGATCGCCATGGCGATGAGGGCCACCACGCCGATGCCCAGGGAGAGCTCGGTGGCGGTGAAGTTGGCGAACTGGCGCAGGCCCTGCAGGGTGGCCAGGGCCACGATCCACACCAGGGAGCCCGGGATCAGGATCTTCCAGCCGATGGCCATGAACTGGTCGTAGCGGAAGCGCAGCAGCGTGCCTCGGGTCCAGACCATGAAGAACATGAACAGCCAGACCTTGGCGACGAACCACAGGATGGGCCACCAGCCGGTGTTGAGCACGCCGCCGCCGATCATGGACAGCGGGGCCGGGGCGCGCCAGCCGCCCAGGAACAGGGTCGCCGCCACGGCGGACACGTTGAGCATGTTGATGTACTCCGCCAGGAAGAACCAGGCGAACTTCATGGAGGAGTACTCCACCATGTGACCGGCCACCAGCTCGCCCTCGGCCTCCGGCAGGTCGAAGGGCAGACGGTTGACCTCACCGATCATCGAGATCACGTAGATCACGAAGGCCGGGAAGAGCGGGATGAACCACCACAGCTCGGTCTGCTGGTTGACGATCTGGCTGGTGGACATGGAGCCGGAGACCAGGAAGACCGACAGCAGGCTCATGCCCATGGACAGCTCGTAGGAGATCACCTGGGCGGAGGAACGCACCGAGCCCAGCAGCGGGTAGGTGGAGTGGGAGGACCAACCACCCAGCACGATGCCGTAGACACCGAAGGCGGTGATCGCCAGGATCATCAGCACCGAGACCGGGGAATCCAGCAGCTGCAGCGGCGTGGTGTGCCCGAACATGGACACCTCCGGGCCGAACGGGATCACCGAGTAGACGGTGAAGGCCGTCAGGGCCGCGATGACCGGGGCCAGGACGTAGATGAACTTGTCCGCCCCTCCCAGCCAGAAGTCCTCCTTCAGGATCAGCTTGGCGGCGTCACCGATGGCCTGGAACAGGCCGAAGGGGCCGTGGTAGTTCGGGCCCGGGCGGGTCTGCATGCGGGCCAGTCCACGCCGCTCCACCCACAGTGCCAGCAGCACCGACAGGAGCAGGAAGGTGATGATCGCGCCGGCCTTGATCAGGGAGATCCACCAGGGGTCGTTGAAGGTAAACGCCGGTCCGGCGTGCTGTGCGGAAATGACGTTCATCAGTTCGCCTCTACCTTGATCTGGACGACGCCGCCGGCGGCGGTGCCAAGGGTTACGTGCACGTCGCTGCCTGCGGAGCACTGCGGCAGCCAGACCACCCGGTCAGGCAGGTCGGTGACCACCAACGGCAGGGTGATGGAGCCGGTCGGGCCGGTCACGGTCACGGCCTGGCCCTCCACCGCGCCCAGCGCGGAGGCGGTGGAGGCGCCCAGGGCGACCACGGAGCGGCGGGCGGTGCCGGCCAGGTGGGGCTCGCCCACCAGGCAGGCGCCGTTGTCGATCATCGGCTTGTGAGTGGCCAGGACGGCCTCGCCTGCGGCCGGGGCGGCCAGCGGGGCGGGGGCCACCGGCTCGAAGGTGAGCGGGGCGTTCCACGGGGCCAGCTGGGCCAGCAGCGCGTGCACGTCGTCCAGGCGGGCAGTGCCCAGCTCCACGTCCAGCTCGGCGGCCAGGCGCGTGAGCACCTCGCGGTCGGGCATCGCGCGGGAGGTGAGGACCTGGCCGAACGGGCGGCGGCGGCCCTCCCAGTTGATGTAGGTGCCGCCCTTCTCCACCGGGGGCGCCACGGGCAGCACCACGGCCGCCAGGGCGGTCACCTCGGAGGGACGCACCTCCAGGGAGATCACGTTCGCGCGCTTCAGGGCGGCACGCGCGGTGGCCACGTCCGGGAAGTCGCGCACGTCCACGCCGCCCACCACGAGGGTGGACAGGTCGCCGGCCGCGGCGGCGGCCAGCATGCCGGCGCTGTCCAGGCCGGCCTGCGCGGGGGCCAGCCCGTCCCACAGGGAGGCGCGGGCGGCAGCGTCGGCCACCGGACGGTTGCCGGGCAGCAGGCTCGGCACGGCGCCGGCCTCCAGGGCGGCACGCTCACCGGAGCGGCGCGGGATCCACGCCAGGCGGGCACCCACGCGCTCGGCCAGGGCGGCCACCGCAGAGAGCAAGCCGGGCACGGCGGTGGCGCGCTCGCCCACCACGATCACCCCGCCGGCCAGAGCGTCGGCCAACGCGGCGTTCTCACCTCCGGCGGCGATGGTGCCGATCACCTCGGACTCGGTGCCCGGGGCGGCGTGCAGCACGGTGGCGCGCATCTTCTCGCTGCCGCGCGTGGTGAACGGGGCCACCGTGGCCACCTTCACCGTGCCGGCCAGCACGCCCTTGCGCAGGCGCAGGAACACGCTGCCGCACTCGTCCTCGGCCTCGAAGGCAACCAGCAGCACCTGGCCGGCCCTCTCCAGGTCGGTGTAGGTCACCGGCGCCTGGGGCAGGACCTTGGCGGACAGGAAGGCCGTCTCCTCGTCACTGACCGCGCGCACGCGGGCGTCGATGTTGTTGGTCCCCGCCACCACGCGGGCAAAGCGGGACCACGCGAAGGCGTCCTCGAAGGGCAGGCGGCCACCGGGCAGGAAGCCCACGCCATCGGCCCCACGCAGCAGGGAGGCGGCCACGTCCAGGGCGTCCGCCCAAGAGGTCGGCTCCAGCTCGCCCGCCTCGTTGCGCACCATCGGTGCCGTGAAGCGCTGCAGGGACTGCCACGGGAAGCCGAAGCGGTCCTTGTCGGTGATCCACTCCTCGTTGACTGACGGGTCGTTGCCCGCCAGGCGGCGCAGCACGGTGCCGCGACGAACGTCGACGCGGATCGCGCTGCCGGAGGCGTCGTGCTCCGTCACCGACTCCAGGCTCATCAGGTCAAACGGGCGGGAACGGAAGCGGTAGGAGGCGCTGGTCAGCGCACCCACCGGGCAGATCTGGATCGTGTTGCCGCTGAAGTAAGAGGCGAAGGCGCGCCCGGAGAGGTCCTCCTCAGCCGCCCCGATCGGGCCGGGGTGCAGCGCGCCGCCGTAACCCGCCTCGCCGGCGGGACCGGCGTACTGCGGGGCGGACTCGCGGCCGGAGAAGTCCGGGTCCTCGTAGCCCAGGGTGGCGGAGTCGAACGGGCCGATCTGCGCCTTGGCGCCACGGGTCTGCAGGTCAATGAACGGGTCGCCCGCGATCTCCTTGGAGAAGCGGATGCAGCGCTGGCACAGCACGCAGCGGTCGCGGTCCAGCAGGATCTGCGTGGAGATCGCGATCGGCTTCGGGTAGGAGCGCTTGGTGTCGATGAACCGGGAGGTGGCCGCGCCGTGGGTGAGGGCCTGGTTCTGCAGCGGGCACTCGCCACCCTTGTCGCAGACCGGGCAGTCCAGCGGGTGGTTGATGAGCAGGAACTCCAGCACGCCCTCCTGGGCCTTCTTGGCCACCGGGGAGGTCAGCTGGGTCTTCACCTCCATGCCCGGCATGACCGTCATGGTGCAGGAGGCCTGCGGCTTGGGCATGGGGCGCACCACGCCCTCGCGGTCCGGCATGGCCACGTCCACCAGGCACTGGCGGCACGCGCCCACCGGCTTGAGCAGCGGGTGGTCGCAGAAGCGCGGGATGTGGATGCCCGCCTGCTCGGCCGCGCGGATGATGAGCGTGCCCTTGGGCACCTCCACCGCCTGGCCATCGATGGTCACAGAAACAAGTTCACTCATGACGCAGCTCCCAGCGCGGAGGCCTCGTAGGGGAAGAGCTCGCGGGCGGGCGTGTGGTAGCCGGCCTCGAACTCGTCGCGGAACCGCTTGATTCCGCTCTGGATCGGGGAAGCGGAGGCATCGCCCAGCGCGCAGAAGGAACGCCCGGCGATGTTGCCCGCGATGTCGAGCAGCAGGTCAACGTCGCCCTCGACGCCCTTGCCCGCCTCCAGGCGGTGCATGATGGCGCGCATCCAGTACGTGCCCTCACGGCAGGGGGTGCACTTGCCGCAGGACTCGTGCGCGTAGAAGTCGGTCCAGCGGGAAACCACCCGCACCACCGAGGTGGTCTCGTCGAACACCTGCAGCGCGCGCGTGCCCAGCATGGAGCCGGCCGCACCCACGGACTCGTAGTCCAGCGGGATGTCCAGCTCCTCCTCGGTGAAGATCGGGGTGGAGGAACCACCCGGGGTCCAGAACTTCAGGCGGTGACCGGCGCGGATGCCGCCGGCCATTTCGATCAGCTCCCGCATCGTGATGCCGAAGGGGGCCTCGAACTGGCCCGGGCGCTCCACGTGACCGGAGAGGGAGAACAGGCCGTGGCCGGGGGAACGCTCGGTTCCCATCGCCTTGAACCAGTCCTCACCGAAGCGGACGATGCCGGGCACGGAGGCCACGGACTCCACGTTGTTGACCACGGTTGGGCGGGCGTAGAGGCCCGCCACGGCCGGGAAGGGCGGCTTCAGGCGCGGGTGGCCGCGGCGCCCCTCCAGGGAGTCCAGCAGAGCCGTTTCCTCACCACAGATGTAGGCGCCCGCCCCCGCGTGGACGGTGAGCTTGAGCTCCCCGCCCTCGCGCGCGGTGCGCAGCAGGCCCGCTTCGCGGGCCTCGCGGGCGGCCGCCAGCAGACGACGGTACACGTGCACTACCTCGCCACGAAGGTAGATGAAGGCGTGCTCGCAACCGATGGCGCGAGAGGTGATGGCAACTCCCTCGATGAGCGAGTGGGGGTTGTTCATCATGGTGGGGATGTCCTTGCAGGTGCCCGGCTCGGACTCGTCGGCGTTGACCACCAGGTAGCGGGGGCCGCCGTCGGCGGGGGGCAGGAAGGACCACTTCAGGCCGGTGGGGAAGCCGGCGCCGCCACGGCCGCGCAGGCCGGAGGCCTTGACCAGGTTGGTCAGCTCGGCCGGCTCGATGTCCCACGCCTTTTCCAGGGCCTGGTAGCCGCCGACGGCGCGGTAGGCATCCAGGGTCCAGGAGCGCGGGGCGTCCCAAATGTCGCTCAGTACCGGCGCCAGGGTGCCGGGGGTGGTGAACGTCTGGCTCACTTCTCCTCCTCCTTTGCCGGTGCGGCGCCCTGCCCGGCCTGCGCGCCAGCGGCGCCCTGACCGGACTGTGCCTCAGCGACGCCCTGCCCGGCCTGCGCGCCAGCGGCGGGCTGCGGCGCGGTCCAGCCGCGCTCGCGCGCGATGCGCAGGCCGCGCAGCGTGGGCTCGCCCACCCCGCCCTGGTCGGCCAGGCCGTCCTCGAAACCGGCCAGGGTGCGGGAGACCTGCTTGTAGGTGGGCACCTGCTCGGGGCCGCGGGTGGGGGCCACCGGGTTGCCCGCGCGCAGGTCGTCCACCAGCTTGATGGTGCCCTCCACGGTGGAGTTGTCGAAGAACTCCCAGTTGACCATCACCACGGGGGCGTAGTCGCAGGCGGCGTTGCACTCCAGGCGCTCCAGCGAGATGGAGCCGTCCTCCAGGGCCTCGTTGTGGCCGATGCCCAGGTGGGCGGAGACTGCCTCCCAGATCTGGTCACCACCCAGCACGGCGCACAGGGAGTTGGTGCACACGCCCACGTGGTAGTCGCCGCCGGGGTGGCGGCGGTACTGGCTGTAGAACGTGGCCACGGCGCTGACCTCGGCGCGGGAGATCCCGAGCAGCTCGGAGCAGAGCACCACGCCACGCGGGGAGGTGTAGCCGTCCACGGACTGGATCAGGTGCAGCATCGGCAGGAGCGCGCTGCGCTCGTAGCCGGCCGGGTAGCGGGCAATGATCTCGGCGGCGTCGGCGCGCAGCTGCGCCTCCACCTCCGGTTCCCAGGTTTGCGTCATCGGTCCACGCCTCCCAACACGGGGTCGATCGAAGCGAGCGTGACAACGACGTCGGCCAGCTGGCCGCCTTCGGACATCATCGCCGCAGACTGCAGGTTGCTGAATGAGGGCTCGCGGAAGTGCACGCGGTAGGGGCGGGTGCCGCCGTCGCTGACCAGGTGGACGCCCATGATTCCCTTGGCGTGCTCCACCTGGCTGAACACCTGCCCGGCCGGGACGCGGAAGCCCTCGGTGACCAGCTTGAAGTGGTGGATCAGGGCCTCCATGGAGGTGCCCATGATCTCGCGGATGTGGTCCAGGGAGTTGCCCTGGCCGTCGGCGCCGATGGACAGCTGGGCCGGCCAGGCGATCTTCTTGTCCGCCACCATGACGGGGCCGGGGGTGGCGTCCAGGCGGGCCAGGGCCTGGTCGACGATCTTGATGGACTCGTAGATCTCGTCGAAGCGCACCCGGGCGCGGTTGTAGCCGTCGGACTTGTTGTAGGTGGGCACGTCGAAGTCGAAGGTCTCGTACCCGCAGTACGGCTGGGTCTTGCGCACGTCCAGGGGCAGGCCGGCGGCGCGCAGGCACGGGCCGGTCAGGCCCAACGCCATGGCGGCGCTCAGGTCGATGGTGCCCACGTCCACGTGACGCAGCTTGTAGATCGGGTTGGCCATGACGATGTCACGCATCTCGCCAACGTCGTTGCGGATCTTGGGCAGCAGGCTGCGCACGTAGTCGGTGGTACCGGCCGGCAGGTCCTGCGCCACACCGCCGGGGCGGATGTAGGCGTGGTTCATGCGCAGGCCGGTGACGCGCTCGAAGATGCGCAGCACCTCCTCGCGGGCGCGGAAGGCGATGGTCATCATCGTGGTGGAGCCCAGCTCGTTGCTGGAGGTACCCAGGGCCACCAGGTGGGAGGCGATGCGGTTGAGCTCCATCATCAGCACGCGGATCAGGTTGGCGCGCTCGGGGATCTGGTCGGTGATTCCCAGGGCCTTCTCCACCGCCAGGCAGTAGGCCACCTCCTGGAAGATGGGGGCCACATAGTCCATGCGCGTGGCGAAGGTGACGCCCTGCGTGTAGGTGCGAAACTCCATGTTCTTCTCGATACCCGTGTGCAGGTATCCGGTGCCCACGCGCAGCTCGCGCACGGTCTCGCCGTCGATCTCCAGGATCAGGCGGAGCACGCCGTGGGTGGAGGGGTGCACCGGGCCCATGTTGACCACGATGCGCTCGTTGGCCAGCTCCTCGGCCTCGGCCGCGATGTCGCTCCAGTCGCCACCGAAGGCGGTGAACTCCGGGGTGTCGGCCCCAACCGGCAGGGCCGGGGCGGTGGCGCGCACGCCACCGGCGCCGTTAACAGTGCTTGCGTTCATCAGCTGTAAGACCTCCGCGTGTCGGCCGGGGGAACGGTGGCGCCCTTGTACTCCACCGGGATACCGCCCAGCGGGTAGTCCTTGCGCTGCGGGTGGCCCACCCAGTCGTCCGGCATGGCGGTGCGGGTCAGGGCCGGGTGGCCGGTGAACACGATGCCCATCAGGTCCCAGGTCTCGCGCTCGTGCCAGTCGTTGGCCGGGTAGACGGAGACGACAGACGGGATGGTCGGGTCGGCGTCCGGGCAGGCCACCTCCAGGCGCAGCTGGCGGTTGTGGGTCACCGAGGTCAGGGCGTAGCAGGCGTGCAGCTCGCGGTCCTTGTCCCCCGGGTAGTGGACGCCGTTGACGCCCAGGCACAGCTCGAAGCGCAGGTCCGGGTCGTCGCGCAGGATGGAGCAGACGGTCACGATGTGCTCGCGCGCCACGTGGATGGTCAGCTCGTCGCGGTAGACCACCACGCGCTCGATCACGTCGGCCACGTTCAGGCCGCGCTCTTCCAGCACCTCCTCCAGCACGTCGACGATCTCGTCGAAGTAGCCGCCGTAGGGGCGCTGACTCTCACCCGGCAGGACCACCGGACGCACCAGGCCACCCATGCCGGAGGTGTCGGCGCTGCCGTGCACGCCGAACAGGCCGGTGCGCACCTCCACCACGTCCCCCTCCGGGCGGCCGCGCTGAACGTCGGCCACGGCGGCAGCGTCGACCACCACGCCGTCATTCACGTCGATAATCTGGTTCTCGCTCACGCCAACAAGCCCTTCATCTGGTGGGTGGGGGTGGCGGCCAGGGCGGCGGCCTCCACGGCGCGCGCCACCTTGGCACGGTTCGCGCCGAGCGGCTGGCCCTTGACGCACTGGCGCTTCAGCTCGAACAGGGCGTTGAGCAGCATCTCCGGGCGCGGCGGGCAACCCGGCAGGTAGATGTCCACCGGCACCACGTGGTCCACGCCCTGCACGATCGCGTAGTTGTTGAACATGCCGCCGCTGGAGGCGCAAGCGCCCATGGACAAAACCCACTTGGGCTCGGCCATGGAGTCGTAGACGTTGCGCACCACCGGGGCCATCTTGTGGGACAGGCGGCCGGACAGGATCATCAGGTCCGCGTGGCGCGGCGAGGCGCGAAACACCTCCATGCCGATACGCGAGATGTCAAAGCGCGGGCCGGCGGTGGACATCATCTCGATGGCGCAGCACGCCAGACCCATGGTGACGGGCCAGATGGAGGTCTCGCGGGCCAGGCCTGCCAGCTTCTCGACGCTGGTCAGCAGGAAACCGGCCGGTACCTGCTCCTCAATTCCGATCTTCACTGGTGTCCTTTCAGTCCCAGTCCAGGCCGCCCCGGCGCCACTCGTAGATGAACGGCACGGTGATGAGGGCAATGAAGAAGAAGGCAGCGCCCAGGCCGAACAGGCCCAGGGTGCCGAAAGAGACGGCCCACGGGTAAAGGAAGACCACCTCGATGTCGAAGACGATGAACGTCATCGCCACCAGGTAGTACTTCACGGGGAAACGGCCGTGGTCACCGGCGCTCGGAGTGGGGTCGATACCGCACTCGTAGTTCTCCACCTTGACGCGGTTGAACCGCTTGGGGCCCACGATGGCGGAGATGGCTAGACCACCCACGGCCACCAGCATCGCCACCCCCAGCATGATGAGGAAGGGGAGGTAGTTTTCCATCGGTTCTCCCTATTCGGTGGATCAGTTTGGTTGGTGCTTTTGCACACGACTTAGCGCCACCCGGCCGCGCGCACGGACAAGCCGACGCACTGCTGGCGACGTAGCGAGGCTACCGGCGCTCGTTTTCGCCGCCCGCCCAAGCAGGGCACCCGCAAGACTTTTGGCCCAATTCCGCCCTTTTTGCCGCCCCAATCGGGTGCCGCTCAGGCCACACAGGGGCCGCCGCGCAAACTAATTACGGCAAGGCCGTGGTGCGTATTGCTCAGCTCACGCGCGCCGCCCGGCGGCGTTGGGCTTGGCGCGCTGGTGCAGGGGGCCGACGCTGCCGCCGGCCAGCCGGAGCCGGGTGGCCGGAGCTAGGGGGACCGGCGCCGCCACGTGCCACCGGCCGCCGACCGCTATCGGCCGGCGCCTACTCAGTTGGCGGGCTTGAAGCCGCGGTGGAGGGCCACGATGCCCGCAGAGAGGTTGCGGTGGCCCACGTTCTCCCAGCCGCAGCTGCGCATCATGTCAGCCAGCTCGGCCTGGTTGGGCCAGGCCAGGATGGACTCGGCCAGGTACTCGTAGGCGCGCCCGTTGGAGGAGACCATGCGGGAGATCGCCGGGAGCACGGTGCCCAGGTAGAAGTTGTAGGGGCCGCGCACCACGCGCGTGCTGGGGGTGGAAAACTCGCAGATCACCACGTGCCCACCCGGCTTGGTGACGCGCAGCAACTCCCGCAGTGCCTTCTCGGTGCCCTGGACGTTGCGCAGCGCGAAGGAGATGGTGGAGGCGTCGAAGCTGTTGTCCTCGAAGGGCAGGTCGGTGGCGTCTCCCTGCACGAACTCCAGGAAGGGGTAGCGGCGGCGGCCCTCGGCGATCATGCCCTCGGAGAGGTCGCAGGCAACCACGTCGGCGCCGTCCTCGTAGTAGCCGGCGGCGGAGGTGCCGGTGCCGGCCCCGAGGTCCAGGATTCGCATGCCCGGCTGGGCCCCGAGCGCGCGACGGGTCGCGCGGCGCCAGGCACGATCGCACCAGAGCGACAGCACGTCGTTGGTGAGGTCGTAGCGGCGAGCCACGCGGTCAAACATGCCCGCGATCGCGTTGGGGTCCTTGTCCAGGTCAGCTCTCATGGGGGCTAATTCTGGCAGGTTGGCGCCCGTGGCTGCAGCCCGGGACCGATTGCGGCTAGATTGGCGGCGATGATCGCCCCGGCTATTCCCCAGCTTTGCGCCCGTACTTTCGACGTGACGGGCCACCCGTTGTTACCGACCTCTCTTTTAGGGGCGCTGCCCGCAGCCGACGCTCTTGCCTGGGTGCGCACCGGCGTGGGCTTTGTTGGTGGCGGGGTGACCGCCCGGCTCTCGGCGCGCGGCCCGCAGCGCTTCGCGGCGCTGGATCGGCAGTGGCGGGCGGTGGTGGCGCTGGCGCAGGTGGACGACGCGGTGGGCCTGCCCGGCACCGGCCTGATCGCCGCCGGCTCGTTCGCCTTCGCCGATTCCTCCGAGTGCGAGTCCTTCCTGCTGGTGCCGCGCTTCGTGCTGGGCTGCCGCGACGAGCGCTGGTGGTTCACCCACATCTTTTTGGCCGACGACGCTCCGCCCGCCGCTGCGATCACTGCGGCCAGCGGCGCGCCCGCCGGGGGCGGGGCCGGCTCGGTGGGCCCGGGCCGCGCGGGCTCGGAGGGCCCGGGCCGCGCCGGCTCGGAGGGCCCGGGCCGCGCGGGCGCCTTCACGCCGGGGGGCGCCGCATCTCCCGAGGGCGGCGCCGGCGAGCTGGACGCCCTGCTGGCCGCCTTCCTGGAGACTGGGGCCGCGCCGGCGCGCCAGCCGGGGCGCGTGACCACCTCCCCCGGCGCGCACCCGCGCAGTCGGTGGGACGGGGTGGTGCGGCAGGCGATCGCACAGATGGAGACGGGCCGGGCCCAGAAGGTGGTGCTGGCGCGCGACGTCTACGTGCACACCGAGCACGCGCTGGACCCGCGCGTTCCGCTAACGGCCCTGGGCCGCGACTACCCGGGCTGCTGGACCTTCCAGGTGGGCAGCTGGCTGGGGGCGACCCCGGAGCTGCTGGTGCGCCTGGACCGGGGCCTGGTGGCCGCCCGCGTGCTGGCCGGCACCATCCGCCGCACCGGCGACGACGAGGCGGACCTGCTGCGGGCCGGCAACCTGGCCCGGTCTTCCAAGGACCTGGCAGAGCACGAGTTCGCGGTGGACTCCGTGGCCCACGCGCTGGGCGACTTCTGCACCACCCTGAACGTGCCGGAGCAGCCCTTTGTGTTGCACCTGCCCAACGTGATGCACCTGGCCACGGATGTCACCGGGGTGCTCCCCGCCGGCACCGGGGTGACCTCCCTGGCCCTGGCCGGGGCGCTGCACCCCTCGGCGGCCGTGGGGGGAACCCCGAAGCTGGCCGCCCAGCAGATCATCGCCGAGCTGGAGGGCATGGACCGGGCCAACTACGCCGGCCCGGTGGGCTGGATGGACGCCACCGGCGACGGCGAGTGGGGCATCGCCCTGCGCTGCGGGGTGATCGAGCCCCAGCCGGGCGACGCTGCGGGACGGGCCGGCTCCACCGTGCGGCTGTTCGCGGGCGGCGGCATCCTGCCGCAGTCCGTGCCGGCGGCGGAGGTGGCGGAGACCAGCGCCAAGCTGCAACCGATGCTGGGCGCGCTGGGCGCCACCGACGCGCTGGACGTCTAGCGCTGGTCTTGCGGGCCGGCGCGGCGCGGCTTTGCCTCTTCCTGGCTCTCGCGGAGGCTGTGCGGGCGTGCGCAAACGATTGAGGGCTTAGTGCACCTCTCGTGGGGTTGGCGCACCGGTTGTGGGGTTGGTGCACCTCTCGAGGGGCTACCCGAGCCGGTAACCCCTCAATCGGTGCACCAACAGCTCAACAGCTGCACCAAGAGCTCGATAGGTCGACTAACCCCACAACCGTTTGCGCAACACCGCCCGCGACGGGCGGGCCAGGACCGGGCGAGCGGGAGCTTGCCCGGCCTGGCTAGTTCTCCGTCTCGCTGCGGGCCTGCAGGGTGGCGTTGAGCTCCAGCTTCTCCCCGCCGCGCACCACGGCGAGCTTGACCTGCGCCCCGACGGGCTGGGCGCGCACGGCGGCCATGAGCGCGGGCACGGAGGCCACGGACTTGCCGTTCAGGGCCACGATCACGTCGTTCGCCTGCACCCCGGCGTTCTGGGCCGAGCTGCCTGCGGTCACCTCCACCACCTTGGCCCCGGTGTAGCCGGCGCCGTTCAGCTCCACGGCGCCCTCGGCCAGGGAGACCCCCAGGAAGGCGTGCTGCACTGTGCCGCTCTCGATGATCTGGTCCGCGATGAGCTTGGCGACGTCCACCGGGATGGCGAAGCCGAGGCCGATGGAGCCGCCCTCGTCCTCAGAGGACTCCTTGATGGTGGCGATGGAGGAGTTGATGCCGATCACGCGCCCGCCGGCGTCGAACAGCGGCCCGCCCGAGTTACCGGGGTTGATGGAGGCGTCGATCTGGATGGCGTTGGTGACGGTCAGCGCGGAGGCGGCGTCCCCGGTGGCCTCGTCCTGCTCGGTCCACACGGGCCGGTCCAGGGCGGAGATGATGCCGGTGGTCATGGTGGAGGCGTAGCCCAGCGGGTTGCCGATCGCGGCCACCGCCTGGCCCACCTGGAGGTTCTCCGAGCTGCCCAGGGTGGCCACGCTCAGGTCAGCCGGCGCGCTGTCCAGCTTCACCACGGCCAGGTCCGTGGCGGAGTCGGAGCCCACCACCTGCCCGTCGTAGATGCGCCCGTCGGCCAGGGTGACGGTCACCTTGCCCTCGATGGCACCGGCCACGACGTGGTGGTTGGTGACGATGTGGCCGTCCTTGTCGATCACCACGCCGGAGCCCGACGAGCCGCCACCGGGGACCTCCAGCTCGATTGAGACCACAGAGTCTCCCACGACTTGCTGCACGGCCTGCCAGTTGGGGGTCTCGCCGTTGGCGTCCACCAGCGGGGCGATCGTGGTGACGCCGCCCGCGCTCGCCTGCTCCTGGTTCTGCCCGCCGCCCATGAGGGCGAAGGTGCCTGCGGAGGCGGCCAGCGAGCAGGCCAGGGCGATGCCGGTGACGCCCAGCCAGGTGGGTCCGCGCCGCGTCCTGACCGGCTGCTCGCGCTCGCCGACCGGGTGAGCTGCGCTCGCGGGCGCCACGCCCGGGTGGGACTCTGCGCCGTAGCCGCCGGAGAAGCCGGCCGCCTGCGCGCCACCCGGCAGGGCCCTGCCCGTGGCCGGCACGTAGGCGGGCAGGTGGTTGGTGCCGGTCTGCTGGCCGTAGTCGGGCATGGCAGCGCCGGCCGGCCGCCAGGGCGAGTAGGGACTGGGCACCGGCTTGGTCTGCGGGACGCCGCGCCGGACGGCCGACTGCTCCGCCAGGAAGCTGGCGCTCTGCCCGGTCAGCTGCACGGTCCCCGGGCTCGCCGGCTGGATGGCGATGGGGGCGGCCTGCGGGGAGGAAATCGCCTCCGTGGCCGACGTCGGCCACCCACCTCCCCTCACGCTGTGGCCGGCGTCAGGGGCGGCCGGCAGGGAGGGTGCGCTCTGGCCCATCGGGCTGCTCGTGCCGGCAGGGGCGGGGGCGGGGGCGGCCGGCGGTGCGGGTGCCGGGAGCACGGCCGTGATCGCTTCGGTTGCCGTCACCTCCCCCGGCGCTGGCGCGAGCGGGCCGGTGGCGGCTGCTGCCGGGCCCGGCCCGGAGGCATCGGCCTGCGCGGACGGGAGCGGGGCGGCCGCCTGCGCTGGCTGGGCCGGGGGGCTCACCTCGGCGCCGGCGGGTGCGGCGGCAGGAGCCGGGGCTGCCTGCGGCGTGGGCGCCAGCGGGCGCGGCAGGTCAAAGCTGGCGGTTTCGTTTACGCGATTGTCCACGAACGTGCCTTCCTGTGGTGCACAGATTTTTGACGGCGCCACTTAATCATTGTCGCCTCGCCCGTCTCTGGAAAGTTGCTCGACGTTTGCTGTGGACGCGGCGCCCCACGTTGGGCCAGCCACATTACTTCAACTTTGTACGGCCTAGACCTTGTGCACTCGACCTAGACCTTGCGTAGCGCTCTAAGGTCTAGGTCGGCTGCACAAGGTCTAGGTCGACCGGTTCAGCCCCGGGGTCGCGTTGCCGGGCAACAGGAAGGCCCCGCAGGACCACGCTCATCGGCAGGGCGAAGCCCGTGCGGCGCGCTTTCCCCGACAGGACCACGCTGCCCCGCAGGACCACGCTGCCCGGCAGGGCGGGCCGCCGAGCTAGGCCAGGTCGGCCAACGCTTCGCGCACCGCCCCGGCCATCCGCTGCCCGGCCGCCCTCGGCTCGCCGCGCTCGCAGCGAACCTCGATCACTCGCCGTCCCTTGGGCTGCCTCCCCAGGGCCCGGGCCAGGTCCGCCGCGCTCTCCACGCGCGTGTAGCGGCACTTGTACGCGGCAGCCAGGGCCTTGATCTCCACGTCCTGCGGGGTGCCCCAGAAACGGTCGAAGTGCTCGCCCGTGCGCCCGTCCCCGGCCTCCAGGGTGGCAAAGATGGCTCCGCCCGCGTCGTTGAGCACGATCACGTCCAGGTCCACCTCCTCTTCCAGCACGCCCCGCAGCAGCGAGCCGGCGTCGTGCAGGAAGGTCAGGTCACCGACCACGCAGCGCACGGGCCGCCCGGTCCTGGCAGCCACCCCGACTGCGGTGGCGATGGTGCCGTCGATACCCGCCAGGCCCCGGTTGGACAACACGTTGACCCCGGCGCGGAACTGGCCCTGCATCTGCGCTGACGTGGTGCGCCCGGGCTCGTCAGGGCTGCCCAGCGCGCAGCCGGCCAACAGGTCGAAGTGGCGGATCGCCGCGGACGCGCCGATGGTCAAAACGGGCTCCTTGCCCTTGCGCCAGTCGGCTAGGTGCTGCTCCCAGATCCGCGCGCACGCCCCCCACGCGGTCATGCCCTCCTCCTGCACCAGCAGGGCAGAGAGCGACTCCTGGGCCAGCCGACCGGCCGCCACCCAGGTGCTGGTCCAAGCAGCGTGGAAGTCGCTGGGCTGCTCCTGCCCGCCCCGCCCCGCCTGGTCCGCCCAGTCGGCCCCCAGGAGATCCCCCGCCCGCAGCTCCAGCTCCGGCTCGACGGCGGGGAACACTGCGGCGGCGTTAGCGGCAACGTCGGTCCACTCCGCCCCGTCGTCCACCACGATCACTCGGACGTTCGGGCGGGCCAGCAAAGCGGAGACCGGCCGGGATAGCGTGGGGTGACCAAAGACCACCACCTGGGTGATCGCCTCGCCCAGGGGCGAGTCCAGCAGGTCCCGATAGGGGCCCACGGCCGTCGGGTGCGTGCGCAGACCGCTGCTTGGTTCCGCCAGCAGCGGCAGGAACGCCTGGCCGGCAAATCGGCCCGCCTCTATGCCGCCGTCCCCGGCCAGCACCACCGTGCCGGGGCCCACAGCGATCGTGGCCGCGACCGGCTGGGCGCTTGTGGGCAGGTGACCGCCCGGCGGCGGGGTAATCCCGTGCGCCTCGTAGAGAGAGTCGGCGCCCTCGTGTGGGCGCAGCAGCGGATCCCGGAAGGCCACGTTCAGGTGCACCGGCCCCCAGCCTGAGCGCTCGGACCAGTCCAGCATGCTCAGGTCCACGTCCCGGTAGCCCCAGGCCGCCTCCTGCCGCCGCAATTCGTCGATCCGGCCCACAGCGCCATCCGGCAGGCGCCAGTAGCCGATCGAGCTTGCCACCGCCCGTTGGACGACGCTGCCCACCGGCCCCTCTGCGGGCACGTCGGCGAAGAAGCGCACCGCCTCACCGAAGATGCGCGCCTGGTTCGTGGTCTGGGAGGCACCCACGCCGCGCATCTCGTGGGGCCGATCGGCGGTGACCACCACCAGCGGGACACGCCCGTGCCTGGCCTCCAGCACCGCCGGGTGCAGGTTGGCCACCGCCGTGCCGGAGGTGACCACCACGGCCACCAGGGGGCCCGGGCTGCGCCCGGCCCGCTCGCCGCCGGGTGCCCCGGAGGCGGCTGCGGCGAGCTCGTCCGGGGCCGAGATCAGCAGGGACTTGGCCAACCCGAGGGCGAAGAATGCCGCGCCGCGCTCGTCCAGACGCACGTGGGCGCGCACCATCCCCGTCTCCGCAGCGTGCGCCACCGCGAGCGCCAACGGCCCCGAGCGCGAGCCGGGGCACACCACCACGTGCCCCACCCCGGCGGCCACCAGGTTCGCCACGATCGACTGCGCCATCAGAGTCGCGTTCACAGGTACTCTCCCATCGCATCCAGCCGTGCGCCCCAGCGCGCGCGCAGGTCCGCATCCTCGGTCAACCGGGACTCCACGCCGGCGGCAATCTCCGCGTATCCGGGCAGGTCCACCTCCCACAGCGCCCCGCCGCGCGGGGTCAGGGGCAAATCTACGACGTCCCCGGCCAGCAGGGTCGCGGTGCCCAGGCCCGCGGGCCTGGGCACCGCCAGTCCCTCGCCGCGCGCCAGCTCGCTTGCCAGGCGGTAGCCCGCCGCCAGCCCCACGCTGGTCTCAATCGCGCTGGAGGCCACGGCGGGCAGCCCCACGCGGGCGGCCAGCTGGGCGGCCGCGAGCGCGCCCCCCAGCGGCTGGGATTTGACGATCATGTAGTCGGCCGCGCCCGCAGCGGCCACCGCCAGCGGGTCTGCGGCCCGGCGGATCGACTCATCGGCCGCCACCGGGCAGATCGCCGCCTCGCGCACTTCGGCCAGCTCAGCTACGGACGCGCAGGGCTGCTCGCAGTACTCCAGCCCCCCGGCCGCCTGGTTCAACACCGGCAGCGCCGCCAGGGCCTGCTCCACGCTCCAGGCCGCGTTCGCGTCGATCCTTATCGACGCTGCGGGCAGGCGGCGGCGCACCGCCTCCAACCGCTCGCGATCCTGCCGCAGTTCCTGCCCGGGCTCGGCAACCTTCACCTTGGCCGCCGCGAAGAGCCCGCCCCCGCCCGGCGCCTCGGCGGGGCCGGTCGGCGCGCCAGCTTGCCTCCCCAGCAGCCGGTCCAGGTACGCCTCCAGCTCCGCGCCATTCAGTGCGGGCACGGTCAGGTTCACCGGCACCAGCGCCGCCGGGGCAGGCAGCTCACCCGCCACCGCAGCCAGCGCGGCGCGCAGCCACGCCGCGCTCTCCTCCGGGCCGTAGTTCCAAAACGGGGAACACTCCCCCCAGCCCGCCCCCGGGCCCGCCACCGCCTCCCGGTCAGCCCCGGCCAGCAGCAGCCCCTCCCGCTCCCAGAGCCCCCGAAAGCGGGCGCGCAGCGGCACCCGGTAGGCGAAAACCGCCCCGACCCCGCGCTCCCCCAGGTACGGCGGTACCGGCAGAGCGGTGGTGGTAAGGGCGGTTCTCATGTCAGTGCGGCGGGCGGAGCGTCGTCCATCCGGCCGGGAAGGCCGGGCGCGGCGCCAACTCAGGCACGCGGCTCGCGGCCCAGCGTTGCCACCATGACGGCCTTGATCGTGTGCATGCGGTTCTCCGCCTGGTCAAACACGATCGAGGCGGGCGAGGTGAAGACCTCGTGGGTCACCTCCAGGCCGTCCAGACCGGTGGCCTGGTAGATCTCCTCACCCACCGTGGTCTCCCGGTCGTGGAACGCCGGCAGGCAGTGCATGAACTTCACGTCCGGGTTCTTCGTGGCCGCCATCAGCTCCGCGTTGACCTGGTAGGGGCGCAGCAGGCGGATGCGCTCGTCCCAGATCTCCTTGGGCTCGCCCATCGACAGCCAGATGTCGGTGTGGATGAAGTCCACGCCCTCCACCGCAGCCAGGTCCTCGGTGATGGTCAGCTTCGCCCCCGTCTCCTGCGCCACCTTGTTCGCGGCGTCGATGACGTCCTGCGCCGGCCACAGCTCCTTGGGGGCGATCATGCGCACGTCCATGCCCAGCAGCGCACCCGAGACCAGCATGGAGTTACCCATGTTGGAGCGGGCATCCCCCACGTAGGCGTAAGAGATCTGGTTGAGCGGCTTGCCTGCGTGCTCGCGCATCGTCAAGGCGTCGCACAGCATCTGCGTGGGGTGCCAGTCGTCCGTCAGGCCGTTCCACACCGGCACACCCGACAGCTCCGCCAGCGTGGAAACCTTCTCCTGCGAGTCGCCCCGGTACTCGATGCCGTCGTAGAAGCGGCCCAGCACCTGCGCCGTGTCAGCGATGGACTCCTTGTGCCCGATCTGCGAACCGGTGGGGTCCAGGTAGGTCACCTGCGCACCCTGGTGGTAAGCGGCCACCTCGAAGGAGCAGCGCGTGCGCGTGGAGGTCTTCTCGAAGATCAACGCAATGACGCGGCCCTCCAGGTACTTCACCTCGCGGCCCTGCGCGCGCGCGGCCTTCAGCTCGGCTGCCAGGTCGATGAACGACAGCCATTCGGCGGGGGTGAAGTCCAGTTCGCGCAGGAACGAGCGACCAGCCAGGGGAAATTCCATTGCGGTGCCTTTCTAAGGGGTGCGGGTTGCCCGCCGGCAGGATCCTCGCGTCCTGGCAGCGCGGGCACTGCCGCCAAGACTAGCGCGCGGGCGGCGGACGGCGGGCCCGCGACCCGGTCAGTTCCCGGGAGGGGCGGCGCCAAAGATCGCCACGAACGGGTTGGGCGGGTACTCCTCCATCCCCACCTGCTTGCCCGGGGCGGCCTGCGCTCGGACCGGCTGGCCCACCGCGCCCGCCCCAGCCGCAGCCTGCCCCGCGCCCGCCGGAGAGAACACCGGGACGGAGGCCGACGCGGCCTGCGCCGCCGGGGCGGGGGTCACGCGCGCCGTGGTCGGCGCGTAAGCCGCAGGCGTTGACCTAGCGGGCAGCACCACAGGCAGCTGCAGCGAGGGGGTGGGCGCCGGCGTCACCTTCGCGCCCTCCACCGGGGTCACCGGGGCGAACACCGAGTCGTTGGGGCCCCTGGTAGCGCCGAAGCCGGCCTCCGCCTCCGGCGCGAACGGAGAGACCTCCGCCACCACGGGGGCGAACGGTGCCGCCGCTGGCTCAGGCTCCGGTTCTACCGGGGCCGGCTCGGCCGCCGGGGCGGGCTGCATCGCGGGGAGCGGCGTCTCCACCGCTGGCGGGGCCGGCTGCTTCGCTACCGGCGCTGTCACCGGCGCTGTCACCGGGGCTGTCACCGGGGCGGCGGTGGGCTCGGCAGCGGGCGGGGCCGGCTGCCGCAGGCCCTCGGGCGCAGGCTGCGGCAGGCCCGCGGGGGCCGGCCAGGACACCTGCTGAGCGGGCGGGGAGGGCGTGTCGGCCGCCTGCGGGGTCGGGGCGGAGGGGACATCCATGCCGGGCCACGCCGGCGCTGCCACAACCGGCGCGGCCTCAGCCGGCGAGACCTCAGCCGGACCGGCCAGATCCGCTCCCGCTTCGACCGTTGCTGCCACAAGCGGCGCCGCCTCGGCTGCCTCCTCAACTGGCGCCGGCTCCCCCGGGCCCGCTCCGGCCGCGACGGCGAGCCCCGGCGCCGGCTCCCCCGCGACGGCGGCGTCCTCCCCCGCCACGGGCTCGGCCTGCAGCGCCCCGAGCGCCGCCACGCCCCCGAACGGGGTGGCCACCTCCAGCGGCAGGCGGGCGCGCAGGGCCTCGGCGTGAACGATGCCCTCGACGATCGGCCACGGGCTCTGGTCGCTGCCCACCTGGGCGTACCAGGAGTCGCTGATCTCCCACAGGTGCACGTCGGTGAAGGCGTGAACGGGCTCGCCGGGGGCGTCGGGCGAGATCAGGACCTCCTCGCCACCGGCCTGCACGCGGGCGGCGAACCCGGCGGAGACCAGCACGCGCAGCGTCGTGCCGTCCCAGCTGCTGATGGCGTAGCGCACGTCGCTGCTGGCCGCGCGCGCGGCGGTGACGCACTCTGCCACGTCCTCCAGGGCCGCGCCGCACCGCAGCGCCTCCCACGCCTCCAGGGCGCAGCCTCGGCTGATTCCCTCGGCGAGCAACATTCCCTGCGGGCACACCGCGCCGATGAAGTCACCCGGGATCCAGTTCGCTGCCATGGTTACTCCTTTTTGGGCCCTGAGGGCATGGTAGCGCTGAGATCGGCCTTTGCTTTGGCCGCAGCGGCCTCGGCCTTCCTGGCCTCCAGTTCGGCGGCCTTGGCGCGCCGGGCCATGTCCTTGGCGTGCCGGGAGGCGCGCCTGGATTCCTGCTTGATTTGGGCCCTTTCGAGCTTGCGTTGGGCGCGGGCGTCCGCGCGGGCGGCCTCCTGTGCCACGTTCTTCCGCCGCAGCGAGGCTGTGGATAACTTGGCGCGGAGCGTGGTGCGGGTGCCGGGGGTGGCGCGCAGCTGGGCCTCGACGTCGCTCACGAGCTCCCAGGTCCGGTCGCGCTGCTCGCCGCTCACCTCGATGTCGCCGAAGGCGGCCTGGTCGCTGAGCAGCGCCGCCAACACCACGGCCTCCTGTTCGCCGCGCACCCACCTGAACGGCACCGGCTTGACCTCGGCGACCGGCCGCGCCGGCAGCTGCTTGCCCTTCTTGCGGGGGAAGCGCCCCTCAGCCGCTCGCCCTCCTGCCGCGAGCGCCCTGGCGGCCTGCCCGCCGGTTGCCCGCTGCGCCGCCTGGGCGTCTTCTTGTCCGACGTTCCGCCCGCCCTTCTTCGCCCTGGACCGCTTGAGAGCGATGCGGCCGGAGAACACGTCCGCCAACAGCTGGGCCTGGGCCGGCCTGGTGGCGCCGCCCGGGACGGCTACGCCGTAGTCGGCGGCCCTGTCCAGTAGCTCCTCCCACGCCGAGATCGTCTGCTCGTTGGCGTCCCCGCGCCGCGCACGGCGCGAGCGGCGGCGGGCCTTGGCCAACAGGATCAGCAGCAGCGGCAGGAGCGCCGCGAGCGCCCCCACCCCCACGGCGATCTGCAGCCAGGGCACGGTCAGCTCGGGGGTGTCCGGTTCTTCCTTGTCGTCCTCCAGCACATCCGGGGGAAGCTCGGCAGGCTCCTCGGGAGCCTCGGGCGGCTGGATGACCTGCGGGCGCGGGTTGGGCTTGATCTCCGGCTTCTCGTCCGGCGGCACCTGGTCCCTTGGCGGGGTCGGGAAGAAGGGCTGCCAGCCGGCGCCGGAGAAGTTGACCTCCACCCAGGCGCGCATGTCCGCGCCCTTGACCTCCAGTTCTTCCCCGGTGCCGGCGGGCACGAAGCCCACCACCACGCGGGCGGGAATGCCCTGGGCCCTAAGCAGCAGGGCCATGGCGGGGGCGTACTGGTCGTCGTCCCCCACCAGCAGCTCCTCCTCCAGCAGGCGGGTGATGCGGGAGGCGCGGTGGCCGGGCAGGGAGGGGTAATCAACGCCGTTGGCGAAGTAGCCGTTGCTGGCAAAGTGGCGCTCCATGGCGCGCACCTGCTCGATGGCGCTGCCCGCGCTGCCCAGCAGAGTGGGGGCGCGCTCGGCCACCACCGGGGGCACGCCGGCATCCTCGTATGGGAACTCGGCGAACGCCACGCCCTTGAGGATGTCGTCGCTGAGGGTCACGGCCGGGGCCAGGTCCACCTCGTAGGAGTCGCCCTCCTGCAGCCCCTCCTTGGTCAGGATCGTGCCGAGGGGGGCGGCGTAGTAGCTGGTGAACTTCAGCTGGTCGGCGCGGTCCCCGGTGTAGCGCAAGCCGGCCAGGTCGCCACCGCCGGGCACCCAGTTGCCCCGGTAGGAGCGGATGGTGATCCTGGCGGTGGTGGTGGCTGGGGGCGCCTGCGCGGGACGCTCCACGCTCTGACCGATGCGGTGGAAGGCCACGTTGGAGCCCGTGGGGGACAGCTGGAAGACCGTGCCGTCGTAGTAGTCCAGGGCGGCCAGGCGCACCGGGGTGCCGGCCGGCAGCCCCGAGACAGTGAAGAGCACGTCGTCAGCGTGGTCGGTGTTCGTGGCGCGCAGGGGTGCGATTGGGGAGTGGTACAGGCTCAGGTCCAGGGGCGGCTCCACGTAGTCGCGCAGCACCACCCGTTGACTGCCGTGCAGCAGGTAGAGGCCGCCGGCCACCGCGACCGTGACGGCCGCCGCCAGCAGCGCTCCGGCGCGCACGAATATGCCCCGGTAGGCGGAGTTGCCGGAGGTGAAGCGCACTGTGCCGACCCCGGTGTGCCGGGCGGACTGGCGCCCCACCCAGGCCAGCCAGCCCAGCATCACCACGCCGCTGAGAGCGCCGATTACCGCCGCTAGCGGGGCGCGCTGGGAGCCCCACAGGATGCCTATGACAGCCAGGGAGAGCACCGGGAGCGCGGCCCACTGGGGGCGGCGCAGGCGCAGCACCGCTGAGGCGGCCAGGACTGAGCAGACCAGCGCCGTCAGGTAGGGCAGGGCCGCGGGGCCAACGAAGATGGAGGCGGGGGTGGTGACCGTGAGCAGGTCCATCCACACCCGGGCCAGGAGCTCGGTCAGCAGCCTCAGGGTGCCCGTGGTGGGCACGATCCCGCCGATGGCGGTGGAGGGCACCGCCAGGGCGCCGCCGAACAGGAAATAGACCAGCAGGGTCAGCAGCGTGGTCACGCCCAACCCCAGGCGCAGCCGCCAGGCCAGCAGGGCCACGCCCGTGCCGAGCAGGGTGCCGCCTGCGGCCGCCACGTAGCCGGAGGCGTCCCCGAAGACCGGGCCGTGCGTGAGGCTGGCCAGCAGGAGCGCCACCACCACTATCAGCAGCGAGACCCCGGTCCTCTCCGGGAGGCGGGCCTTGCGCCCGCCCAGGCGCCTGGGCGGGCGCCGCCTCGCGGCCCGCTTGCCCGGTGCCTGACCGGCCTGCGCAGCAGGGCTTTGGGTGGCCGGGACCTGGGAAGCCGCGCCCTGAACGGCCGCGCCCTGCGCGCCCGCACCGAGGGTCGCGGCGCGCGCCGCCGCCCCCTGCGCTCCCGTGCCCCGTGCCCCCTGTGCTCCCGCACCGCTGGCGGGGAAGGCTGCTTGCTTGGTCATTGCAGTGCTCGCTTCAACGCGCGTGGCAGCTCGTCGCGGTCGGGGAAGGTGACCACGGGGAAGCCGTCCACGGTGCGAACGCTCAGCGCGGAGTTGGCATCCACCCGCAGCGCCGCCTTGGCGACGTTCAGGGGCAGGGTGGCCAGGGCGCGGTGGACCACGTCGATCGGGTTGTTGGCCCCGGTGATCGCCACGACCACGGAGGCCTCGGGCGCCTCCAGCAGGGCGTCCTTCGTCACCGCCACCAGGTCCGCCACCCCCTCGGCCTGCTCCAGCGCCGCGAAGTAGTCCATCGCGCGCATCGCGGAACTCGGAAAACAGCTGGAGTCCTGGCACACCACCGTGGCCTCCTTGCCGTCCCGCAGGGAGGCAGCGGCCAGGGAGGCGGCGGCGCTCAGCCCCACCTCGAAGTCCTCCTCGTCCTCCCACGCCTCCACGCTGCGGTCCAGCACCACTAGGAGGTGGGCGCGGCGCGTCTCCTCGAACTGGCGCACCATCAGCTTGCCCACGCGGATCGTCGTAGGCCAATGGATGTTGCGCCGGTCATCACCCAGCGTGAAATCACGCAGGGCGTGGAAGGAGACATCTGAGGAGGAGAGCTGGTTGACCGTGGCACCCTCCACGTCCCGGATGAACCCGACCGCCTTGGAGGACAGCGGCACGATCTGGGGGTGGATGTAGAGCTCGATCGTCTCGTCCCACACCGTGGTGCGGCGCACCAGCCCCAGCGGGTCGCCGCGCACGGCCTCGGCTGGGCCGATCGTGATCACGCCGCGCCGCTCGGTGGGCAGCTCGAATCCCTCGATGTGCTGGCCTCCGCTGGAGAGCCCGGGCACGCGGAAGGAGGCGATTCCCTGTCCAAACGGCAGGTCCATCAGGGAGGAGCGCACCGCCCGTCCAGAACGGTTGATGACCTGCAGCGTGCCGGTGGCGCGCGAACCGACGGTGACTCGGTCCTTCAGCAGGCGCAGCCGCACCTCGTAGCTGGCCCGCCCCACGGCCAGCAACAGCGCCAGCACCATGCAGGCCAGCGCCAGGATGCCCAGGATCAGCAGCTCCAGCCAGCCCAGCCACCAGCCGGCGGGCGCGGCCAGGGCACCGAAGCAGGCCACTGCCCACCCGAGCCTGGTCACCCCCTCCACGAACGACCATGCCCGCCCCAGCACCGGCAGGGACTCCACGCGCCCGCTGGCGGCCTCGCGCCACGCGGACAGTGCCTGCCTGGCCTTTTCGGCGCGCCCAACCGGCCCCGGCTGCTGCGCGGGCAGCGCTCGGGGCGGCACTCGGGGCGCCGAGGCGCGCGGATCGGGCTGGACGGCCACGAGTTTCCTAGGCGGTCGGGGCGGGCACGGCCGCCAGGGAGTCCGCCACCACCTGCTGGGCGGTGGCGCCGGAGAACTCGGCGTCGGGGTCCATCACGATGCGGTGTGCCCACACCTGCTCGGCCAGCGCAGTGATGTCCTCGGGGACCACGTAGTGGCGGCCCTGCGCCATCGCCCACACTCGGGCGGCGCGCATCATCGAGATGCCGCCACGGGTGGAGACGCCCAGGCGCACGGCCGGGTGGGCGCGGGTCTGCTCCACCAGCTGCTGCACAAACAGGGCCACCGGCTCGCTCACGTGCGTCTGCTTGGCCAGGTCGCTCATGTCCGCCACCGCCCGGCCGTTGAGCACCGGGGAGAGGCTCTGGGAGCGGTCCGGGTTGCCGGAGCCCAGCAGGATCTCCACGCCCGCAGCCCGGGCCGGGTAGCCCAGCGAGCACTTCATCATGAAGCGATCCAGCTGCGCCTCGGGCAGGCGGTAGGTGCCGGCCTGCTCAATCGGGTTCTGGGTGGCGATCACCAGGAAGGGCCGGCCCACGTCGTGGCGCACGTTGTCGTTGGTGACCTTGGCCTCCTCCATCACCTCCAGGAGGGCGGACTGCGTCTTGGGCGAGGCGCGGTTGATCTCGTCGGCCAGGACGATGGAGGCGAAGATCGGGCCCTTGCGGAACTCCCACCGCCCGGACTTGTCCGGCATGGTGGTGCCGGTGATGTCCAGCGGCAACAGGTCTGGCGTGAACTGGATGCGCGAGTGGCTGCAGTCCACAGTCGCCGCGATCGCGCGCGCCAGCGCGGTCTTACCGGTACCGGGGGCGTCCTCCAGCAGCAGGTGCCCCTCGGCGAGCATGCACGTCACCGCCAGGCGCACCACGTCCTGCTTGCCCAGCAGGGCCCGCCCGATGTTGTCGACAATCGTGTTGAAGGCCTCCGCGAACCAGCGGGCCTTTTCTACCGTGACTGCCACAATCTCTCCTTCATGTCCATCCCACGCTTTGCCGTTCCTACGGTTGGAATACTCCGCCCTCGCAGGTGAGCCACGGGGTGGTGAATATCTCCGGGTTTGCGGTGATCAGCTGGAGGCTGGGCCACCCAATGAATTCCGGAGTGAGCTTAACGTCAGTGTTTCCACCCATCTGCACGTAGGTTTCCACATCGACGCCCTCGAAATTGCCAAAGCACCGCACCGTGGCGTCGTCGGGCCAACCGATCAGGTGCAGGTCTACGCGGTGGTATTCGCCTTCGCCGCAGCCGTCCCAGTTGCAGTCGGCCTTCTGTCCCTTTACGACGTCGTACTTGCGCAGGAATTCCTGGATGGTGCCGCTGGCGCAGTTACGCGGGCCGACGTTGCCGCCGGCCTGGACCGCCTGGATGCAGGCGACCTTGAGGCTGTGGGCGGCCCCCTTCAGCGTGATGGAGCCGGCCGGCCCGACCTCCTGGGAGGCATCCCCGCTGAGCACGTAGCGGGTGGTCATGCCGCCGTCGGCCCCGCCGCTCCACGTGCAGCGCACCCTGCCCACCTCGGAGGCGCAGGAGATGGTGGGGCTGGTGGGCGGCCCGTACGGGGTCACCGGGGCCGGGGCCACCGCCTCCGGGGAGAACGCGGTGACGCCGCCCTTGACGCCCACCGCCCGCAGCTTGATCGTCACGGGGGTGCCGTTGGGGAGCCCGGTGAGGGTGTTGTGGTTGAGGGGGTGCCACTCTCCCCCGCCCGGGCTCCACTGGTAGGACAGCTCGCTGCCGCGCCAGCCGCGCCCGTCCGGGGAGGGGGCCCAGTTCAGGGTGGCGGTGCCGAAGTCGCCCGTGGCGGTGACCGCGCTCAGGGTGGGGGCGGGCGGCTGGCCCAGCACCCACACCTTGGCCAGCGCGGGCTCTGAGTGCACGAACCGGGCGAAGTCGTTGATGGCCACCACGGAGACTTCGAGCGCGGAGTCGGAGAAGCTGGCCTCGAAGTTCACCGAGGTCTGCTCCGGGCTGATGTTCTTGGAGATGCCGGCCAGCGAGACCGTGTACTGCTCGATCTCCCGACCGTTCTTGAAGGTGGGCGGGGTCCAGCTGACGCGCACGGTCTCGGTGAGGCCGGTGCCGGTGCCGATCGAGTCGGCCTGGACGGTGAGGTTACCCACCGGGCCGGGCTTGCCGTAGGGCACCACGTCCCTGGAGTGGACCGAGCGCGGCCCCCAGCCCTGGTCGGCGCGCGCGGAGTTCTGGGCGCGCACGGTGAAGGAGTAGACGGTGCCGTTCTTCAGGCCGTCGATCTTCTGGGGGACGCCGGCCGTGCTCGGGGCGAAGGTGCGCGTGCCCATGCCGAGGATGGAGACCTCGTAGCCGGTGATGGCGGATCCCTCGTTGGCGGGGGCGGACCAGGTGAGCAGGGCGTGACCGTCGCCGGGCTCCGCGGCCAGGATGGAGGGGGCACCCGGCACCACGTCCACGTAGTGGTTGCGCACCGCCGAGGGCGCGCTCCACCCGACCTCGTTCAGGGCGCTGACGGTGAAGGAGTGCTCCTGCCCGTTGCGCAGCCCGCCCAGCTTGCAGATGGTCGCCTGGGTGCAGGTCACCTCCCGGTTGCCCTCGCTGACCACGTTGACGCGGTAGAGGGAGACGATAGAGCCGTTGGGTTCGGCCGGGGACCAGGAGATCTCCACCTCACCCGAGCCGGTGGTGCGCACCGTGATCGCGGTGGGTGGGCTGGGCTTGCCCAGCACGGAGACGTTGATGACGTTGGTGTGGTGGCGGTCGGGGTCCGCCGTGGCGTCGGCCAGCGTGTAGGTGACGGTGAAGCGGCCGGAGAAGCCGGGCGCCGCGCTGATCCTCAAGACGGTGCCCTCCGCGCTCACCACGCCCCCCTCGGTGACCGCCGGGCGGCCCACCAGGGTCAGCGGGGTCTGCGGGAACGGGTTGGTGGCCAGCTGCGCCAGGTCCACGGTCTCCTCCCGGTCCCCGGCCAGGGTGAGGTTGATCGGCGCGGACTGGATGAGCGGGCGGGAGGAGGTCGCCACCGTCACGGGCAGCTGCCCGGTGACCACGCCGCCGCGCCCGTCGTCCACGGTGATCTGGAGGTTTCCGGCCGGCCCCTTGGGGAACTTCAGGTCTGCGGCCACCCGCAGCACGGTGCCGCTGATGGAGGCGGTGAGGCCTGGCTCCACCTCGCCGGTGAGGGTGTAGGTCATTCGGGCCGGAGAGTCCCCGTCTGGGTCGGTGACCATCTCGGCTAGATCGATCGCCACCGCCTCCTCGCCGGCGGCCACCCGCACCGCCGTGGCGTCGAATACCGGGGGCCGGTTGTCGCCCGGGGTGACGTCGATGGGGATGGTCACCGTCGCCACGCGCCCGTCGGGGGCGTTGAGGTCCTTGCCGTCGGTGACCTCCACCACCACGTTGGTGCGCCCGGAGAAGGCCCGGTCGGTGCCGAAGGTGATGGTGGACTGGCTGGTCGCCAGCGTGGAGCCGTCGTGGCCGGGGCCGGCCCACACCTTGGAGGCGTCGGTGATCAGGACGTTGCGGCCCGGGCGGCGGATGATCAGGTTGTTCAGGTTGATCTGTACGCTGCTGCCGGCCTTGACCACCACGGGCACCTTGGTGGTGTCCAGGATCGGGCGGGTGACCTGGGTGCCGGGCACCCGAATGAACGCGGAGGATGAGATCCCGTCGGTGTCGGTGACGGTGTAGACCAGGATCTGCGGTTCGGCCCGCAGCGCCACGGTGGCGGTGCGGTCGGGGTTGATCTTCACCCCGGGGTCGCTGGAGGCGATCTCGGCCTGCCCGATGTCCCCGTCGGGGTCCTCGTCGTTCTTGAGCACGTCCACCACCGTCGTGGCCTGGTCTGCGCTCAGGCTGGCGCGGTCGATCACGTCGTCCCGCGCGATCGGGGCCAGCAGCGGGGCGTCCTTGCGGACCGTGACCGTCAGGATGCCCGTGGCGCTGCCGCCGCGGCCGTCGGTGACGTCGTAGGCGGCGGTGTAGGAGCCCTCCTCGTGCGGCGCGGTGGCAACGATCCGCCCGCCCACGCCCGCGGCCCGCAGGGAGGATGCCTGCGAGACCACGGAGTCCTCCACCAGCGAGAGCTGGTCGCCGTCGGCATCCAGGTCGTTGGCGGTCACGGGGACACCGATGCGGGAGCCGGGGCGAGTGACCACGATATCCTGCACCGCCACCGGGGGCTGGTTCACGCCGCTGCGCGGGGCGATCCCGACCCGCACGGAGGCGGTGGCGTGGCGCCCCAGCTTGTCCTCGACCTCGTAGGTGAAGAAGTCGGTGCCCACTGCGTCCTTGTTGGCCGTGTAGATCAGCAGGCCCTCGCGGACCTCGACGATCCCCTGCCTGGGCGGGGAGGCGGGCCCCACCAGGGAGACGGAGTCGCCGTCCGGGTCGATCCCGTCCAGGGGGACTGGGATCCTGGTCTGCCCGCCGGCGCGGCCCCACGCGGTGAGGTCCTTGGGGCGCGGCGCCTGGTTGCTGGCGGCGTCCAGGGGCACGACGGTCAGGTTGATCTGCGCGGAGACGGCGTTGCCGGCCGTGTCCTGGACCGTGTAGACGATCTTGCCGCTGCCGCCGCTGGCGCCTCCGCGCACCCGCACCACGTTGTCGCTCACGAACACGGTGGCCAGGTCTGCGGAGAAGTCCTGCTCCAGGGTGGGCAGCACCGTCAGCTTCAGGTTTCCGGGCGAGCGGTCGTTTGCCAGCACCTTGACGGCGCCCACGTCGCCGCTGCGCACCACCAGGGTGTCGTCGCTCAGTTCGGGCGGATCGGACAAGTCATTGCCGCTGGCCGGCATGATCGTCACCGTGCCGACGGCCGAGCCGAACTCGTTGGAGACCGTGTAGGTGAAGGTCTGGGGGGCGGCCAGCCCGCGCGGCGCGGTCACGCGCAGCAGGTGATGCTCGATCACGGCCACCTGCAGCGAGGAGGAGGGAGGGACGTGCACGCCGTTGATGGTCAGCACCCCGCCGGTCGGGTCGGTGTCGTTGACCAGCGGGCTGACCAGCACCTGCCCGGTGGAGTCCAGCACCCCCAGGTCGTCCTCCACGGAGGGCGGAGCCTGGTCGTTGCCCTCCACTACGTCCACGCGGATCGTCCCGGGCGTGGTGGCGGCGCCGTCGGCCACCAGGTAGTTCAGGTAGTAGGTGCCGGCCTTGGTGCCTTGCACTACCACCAGCTTGTCCTCCACCACCATCTTGGCGCTCAGGCCGAGCGGGGCGTCGTCCAGCTTCACCAGGCGCAGCTCGTCGCCGTTCGGGTCCGTGTCGTTGGCCAGGGGGTTGAGGGTGGCGGTGGAGCCCACGCGCACCACCAGGAAGTCGGCGTTGGTGACGGGCGGCAGGTTGGCTGCCCCCACCACGGTCACGGCCAGCGTTCCCTCACCGCTCTCGCGGCCGTCGGACACCAGCAGGGGGACGTTGTACCTGCCTGCCCCCAGGCCCGCGTCGCGCAGGTCCACGGTGCCGGCCGGCAGGGCGCGGGCGCGCAGCCCGCTCGGGGGGATGACCGCGTCGATGAAGATCGGGTCACCGTCCGGGTCCCACCAGCCGTCCAGCCCGTTCACGGTGGCGGACTTACCCTGCCCCAGCGTGACGGCCAGCGGCACGCGCTGAACTGGCTTGTGGTTCTCCCGCTCTCCGCGCACGGTCAGGGTGACCGTGGCCCGGTCGGTCCCGCCGCGCCCGTCGCTGACCTCGTACTCGAAGGTGCTGGTACCGCTGGCGTCCCCGGGTACCTCGATCGCCAGCGCGGCACCGGCGCGCGCCACGCTCACCCGGCCTATCGAGGGCTGGGAGAGCGGCTTGGCGGTGAGGAAGTCCCCGTCCAGGTCCGTGTCGTTGGCCACGACCGGCAGCACGGTGGAGCGGCCGGGGCGCACCCCCAGGTCGTCGTCCTGCGCCACCGGCGGGTTGTTCTTCTCTGTGCGTTCGGGGGCCAGCTGCTCGCTGGTGACCACCTTGTTCTTGTTCTCCCGCTCCCGCTGTTCGATGTCCTGCAGCAGGGCGTCCCAGTCGTTGACCAGGTCCATGCCGTCCTCGGGGAGCCACACGTTGCCGGTGGTGGTGTCGTTCAACACGATCACGTCCCGGTTGGTGCGGTAGACGGCGGTCTTCGCTCCGGCCAGGCTGGGGGCGATGGCGCGCAGGTTGCGCGATGCGTCCGCGCAGTGGCGGGCGTGGGCGCCGGAGCCGGTCCAGGCGGCGTAGTAGCACTGGGCGTGCAGCACCGGGCGCACTGGGGTGCCGATGGCGGGGGTGGCGATGCGCTGCGGCTCCCCGCCGGTGATCGGGTAGATGAGCAGCTCGGTGGTGGTGGCCACGGCGACCTCGCTGGCGGCCGGCCCGGATTCCTGCAGGGTGGGCTTGGCGCCCGCCACCTCTACCTCCACCCCGCCGGGCAGGTAGAGCACGCCGGCCGCGCGGTCCAGGACCACGGTCTTGGCACCCACGCCCGCCACCTCGAGCTCGGCCAGCGCGCCGGTACCGATGGGGCGGGTGGACGACGCGTATTGCTCGCCGCTGCGCCAGATTGTCGCCGCCTGCCCGGCCGCTGCGGAGGCGGCGTGGACGCTGCCGTCGACGCCGGCGGCCACGACGGCCCCCGGCATGTTTTGCACCGTGGCGCGCGTGTCTGAGTGCCCAGCCGCCTCGGGCGAGGCGCCCGGGGTGGGCTCCAGCTCTGCTGCGGCCAGGGCACTGAGCTCCGCAGACTTCGGATTGAGCACGGCGGAGGGGACGAATGAGGAGAAGTCGGCCGCGTCCATGGACCACAGGCGCCCGCCGGCGGCGTCCACCAGGGTGACGGTGCCGCCACCCACCTGAGCGCCCAGCCCCTCCAGGGCCAGGCCCGCGCCCAGCGTCGCGGTGGACACGTCCACCCGGTTGAGGTGGGATTCCTCCGGCAGGGAGGCAAAGACGTCCTGCCCCTGCTGGAAAAGCTCCACCCGCTTGGCCGCCACGCGCATGCCGCCGTCGATTCGCCGCGAGGCGGAGTTCAGGTGCCCGACCAGGCGGGCGGAGGAGTTGGTGATCCAGACCCCGCCGTCGGTCAGGCTCAGGTCAGTGGTCTCCTGCCCGGGGCTGAGGGCGGCCAAAACAGCCAAAACGCCCACCGCCAAGGTGGTCACCACGGCGACCCCTTGCTTGCGAAGGCGTTCTAATCTCATAGTTGCGCAACCTCAATCGGCAGCTAGTTCCCGGGGCGATTTTGGGTTGGAAAATTGCAGTAATCCTATTAGATACGGGCGCTTTGGTACTTCTCAACCGGTTGATTAACGCCTGGGGACAGCTAGAAGTAGCCGCGCTCGCTCAGCTCCCAAAGCAGGGGATCTAGCACCCGGAACGGGGAAATGCCGCGCACCGTCAGCCTGTCGGCGTGCTTGGGTGTTTCTCCCAGTGCGGAGACCGCAAAGTGACGCACGGCCCGCACGCGCTTTTCCCGCACGGCGGTGTTCGCGATGGCCGTTATCGTCGATTCGCGCAGCGCGCGCAGCAGGGAGACGATCTCCAATTCCAACAGCCGGGACTGGCTCAGGTAGTCGGCCCGGCTTAGCAATACCTCCGGGGCGGAGGCGTCCGGGTGGGTGAAGGTGTTGTCCCGCCTCATCATCGTGGCCGGGTTGGCAAAGATGGGCGCGAAGGGAGAGTTGACCCCGGCCAGGTCCTGCACGGCGTCGAACTTGGAGATGACCAACCCGAGCTTGCACTCCCCCTCCTCGATCTGCTGCAGCAGGTAGGGCAGCACCTCGCTGGCGGGGGAGCCGAAGCGGCCGCTGTCCGCCTCGATCCGGCCCGCCATCAGGTCCAGGAAGCCCGGCACCATGAACGGGTCGAATAGGAACAGGGTGAGGTTGGCGTTGCCGAGGTAGCGGAAGCGCGGCTCGGCCTGGTGGGCCCGCTCCAGGTCCTCGCCCGCCATGTCTCGCAGCACCAGGAACAGGTCACGCCCGCCCGCCAGGCCGCCGAAGCGCCAGATCAGCGGCTCGCGCTGGTAGGCCTCGTTGTCCGCCAGCGGCGGGGTGGGGCGCAGCACCCCGTTGGAGTCGTACATGGGCCGCTGGTAGTTGGCCTCGTAGATCTCCTTGGTGGAGTTGTTGAACGCTGAGAAGCCCACCTGCCGGGCGGCGGCGAGGCGCTGCAGCTGGTTGACCAGCACGCCGATCCACACCGACTTGCCCACGCCCACGGCCCCCGTGACGGCCAGGGTGAGCGTCTCCCCCTCCCTCCATCCGGCCGGAATGTCGCGCAGGCACTCGATGCAGACCTCCTGGGTGCAGGTCGAGTTGCAGGAGATGCAGGGCACCGAGGTGGGGAAGGCGTGCCTGGAGGAGGCGTCCAGGATCAGCGGCGTGGTGGAGAGCAGCTGGAAGCCGGCCAGCGAGGAGGCCTCGTAGTCGATCACCTCCGGGCAGCGGCCCGAGGTGCACCGGTAGGCGACCTTCTGGGTGGAGAGCTCCGCGAAACAGTACGGGCAGGCGGTCATTTGCGTCCTCCTCGGGCCTGGCGCGGGGCACGGCGGCGGTTGGTGTTCATTACCGTCATCCCCTCCCCAGGAATCGGAACAGTTTGCGGGCCGGCCCGTTGCGCAGGGCGGTGATGGTCTTGTCCACGCGGGCATCCAGGTCAACTGAGAGCCCGCCGGCCCCGGCCGCGATGGTCTTGGCCTGCACGGCCAGCCAGTCGACCTCGTTCTCCTCGCATATGGGCAGGCACTGGCGCAGGGTGGCGTCCACCGCCTCGCTGGCGGCGGCTGCGAAGCGGTGGTCCTGCCGCACGGCCGAGCGCAGGTCGAACGCGCCCACCTCCGCCAGCGGGAGTGCCAGCCACTCCTCCGCCCCAGTGCCGGCGAACTTGCTGTTTCGCGCCGGGGCCTCGAAAAGCACGGTGGCGGCCACCGCCGCGGGGACCAGCGAGTTGGCCCGCATGGCCCCAATCGGGGGGCTGCCCTCGGGAGCGGGCGCGCCGGTGGCGGGGGTCGGGTGCAGGCGCTTTTCCGCCAGCAGCGCGGCGAGCACGCGGCGCGCGTAGTCGTCCCCAGGCAGGTAGAGGGGGCTCTGGTCCTGCCAGGTGGCGTAGGCCTGGAACACGTAGAGGCGCACCGCCTCCTCCACGCCAGCGGCCATGTGCGCGTGGATGGCCTCCTCCTTGTCGGGGGTGGCGTTGGCCAGCTCCACGGTCTGGTTGATGATGAAGGCCGCCAGCTGCAACCCTCCCTCGCAGGGGCACAGCCGGATCGGGTCGCGCTCGATCTCTCGCAGCGCCGCGCGCAACTGGAGCAGGCCCTGCACGCGCGGCTCGGGCAGCAGGGTGTGGGCGGCGGCGTTCTCTATGGCCTCGAACCAGTCCTGCGCCGCCCCGACGGGTCGGTTCCAGGCGGCCGCGAGGGCCGTGGACGGCCCGGCCTCCACCCGCCACTCCTGCGGCGTGGTGAGCTCGGCGGGGCTGAGCGAGGCAGCAATGGCCAGGTCCAGCTCGCGGCTGAGGGACCAGCCCTGCGGGGCGCGCTTGAGCAGCCCCAGGATCTCCACCCTGGCGCTCGGCTGCTGGGAGGCCACGCAGTCCAGCGCTGCCAGTTCCAGGCGCAGGGGCGCGGTCAGGGTGGGGTGGGCGGCGCGCAGCCACTCCACCACTGCGGGCTGGAGCTGCGGGAACTGCGGCTTGTCCACCGCCGCGAGCGCGTTGGACAGGCTAGCCGCCAGGGCCGCCACCACCGGGGTGCTCAGGCCGTCCAGGTGGGTGATCACGTTCTGCCCGTCCTGCGGGTCCTTCAGGGCGCGCACCGCCGTGTTCAGCACGCCGGCCACGCGCGGATGGTGCGGCAGCAGGCAGCCTTCTACGGCGAGCCAGTCCACGGCACGCAGGCCGGCCACCGTCTGGGCCAGGTTTGCGGGCAGCCCACCGGCTACCAGCTTCTGCTGGAGCTGCTTGGCTGCCTGCGGCAGGAGCCGGTCGACCTCGGCCTGACTGGGCGGCAGCGCGGCCCACTGCGCGCCCAGGTGGGCTCGCACGCCGCTGGGCTGGGCCAGCGCCTGCTCCACCCCCGCCCCGGCCACTACTGCGCGCAGGTAGCTGGTTACTGCGGCGGCGGTGATGGGGGTCAGTTCCACCGGGCCGGTGGCCTGCAGCACGCGGTTCCAGTGGGTGGCGTCCCTGGTCTGGGCGCCGGAGAAGCGCGCGGCGAGCAGGGCGCGCACCGCCTCGTTTTCCAGCATCTGCGCCGGGCTGCGCAGCAGCAGCGCGTCAATGGTGGCCGCCAGGCCGCCACTTTCCTGGGCCACGGTGCCGGGAGCGCCGGCCTCCACCACCGCGAGCGCCCAGCCCAGCGGCTCGGCCAGGCAGCCCGCGCCCACCTTTTCCACCGCGTGCACGGCGTCTAGCACCCGCTGGACCGCGCCCGGCAGCTGCGGGGCGGGGGCGTTCAGGGCCGCCGCGATGAGCGCGCCCCAGCTCCCGCCCGCCTCGCCCGCCTCGCCCGCGGTCGTGGTGCTGCCCGCGCCGCCCTGCGTTCCCGCACTGCCCTGCGTGCCCGCACCACTCTGCGTTCCCGCGGCGCCCTGCGTTCCCGCACTGCTCTGCGTCCCCGTGCCACCCTGCGTCCCCGTGCCGCCCTGCGCATGGGCGGCGCCGGGCTGCCCCTGGGCGGCGCTGGTGAGGACGTGGGCGTCTATCGCCACCACGGCGGGGCTGGCCTGGGCGGTGGGCAGGTCCGCCCTGGGCACGAAGGCCAGGTCGAGGCCGGACTTGCGCAGCCCCTCGGCCTGGCTGGAAGAGCGGGCGCGCTCCCAGGAGGAGTAGTTGATCGCCCGGGAGGCGGCCGGGGTGGCCAGGTAGGCCAGCGCGCACAGCCAACCGGCGGCCTCGTCGCAGCTTTCCACGCCCACCACGACGGTGCGCCGCTCCTTGCCCGCACCTGCCAGCTGGCGTTCCTGGTCCAGGGCGGCGGCGATGCTGGCGGTCATCTGCATGCGGCTGGGGTGGGCCAGCCAGCGCTGGGCGTAGGCGCGCCCCACCTCGGGGGTGGCACGCACTTCGGCCTCGTTGGGCAGGGCGGTGGCGCGGGCAGCGTCGGCCCCGAAGGGTCGGCGCCAGAAGGGGGCGCGCCACGCGTTAATCGAGCGCCAGTGCGCAAGGGCCGGCGCCTCGGTTGGTTTCACTGCGGCCGCCGACGTCCCACCGACCGCCGCGCCTGCCCACTCGCCCGGAGCGGCGGCCAGTTGGAGGCTCTGGGCCGCCACGCGCCCCAGTTCGGGGGCGGCCACCCCCAGCGGGGCGCCGGTCTCGGCCTCGTCTAGCAGGATCGCGTGGGTGAAGGTGCTGGGCCGGCCCAGGGAGTCGTAGCCGGATTCGGCGGTGTGGATCAGCACGGTGCCGGCGGCGGTGGCGAACTGGTAGAAGCGGATCTCCGCCTTGGCCAGCTGCTCGGTGGTGGGGAAACCCGGCAGCGGGTTGAGCGGCTCCATCTGGGAGCGGATCAGGCCCACCAGCAGCTCCTCCACCTGCGGCGGCATCTCTGCGCTCTTTTCGATCACGTGCCAGCCGGAGTGGCGCACACCGGCCACCTCGTGGTCCAGGGAGGCGTAGGTCAGTTGGTACATGCTCAGCGCTCCACCTGCAGGCTCTCGGCGTCGGGGTCCGTCAGGGCGTAACGCTCTGCGGCGTACGCCCAGGCCGCCGTGTTGGCGCGGCCGTGCACCGCCTCCGGTTCGGCGCACACCATGAGCCGCACGTAACCGCCCTGCAGGTCGTCGGCGGGGAAGTACACGTCCACCTCGCCACCGGGGGCGGGGAAGGCGGTGACCTGCGGGGCCTGCTCGCGTCCGTCCGGGCTGGGGCTGACCGCCACGGGGGTGCCGTCGCGCCAGTGCAGCGGCAGGTATTGGGGGTTGTGCACCAGCATGAGGTGCGGCAGCAGCTCGGGCGGGCAGGGCGTGCCGGCTGCCGCCCTGACGGTGACGCGCACCAGGTTCTTGGACTTGCCGAGCAGCTTGAATACCGCCCGCGCCGCGCTGGGCCACTCGATGCTGTACTCGAAGCGGTAGAGCGGATCCAGGTCCACCAGCGCGGGGCGGCCGTAGATCGGCTGGCCGTCGTAGTAGCTGACCGCGTTGAGCTGGACCTGGCTGCCCCAGGTGTCCCCGCCGCCGCTGATGACGAATCCGCCCTGGCGGCTGTACTCCTGCCGCGTGCAGGTCAGGTCCGCCGGGGCGCACTGGGCGCCCTCCACCGGCACCGGGCCGTTACCGCCGGTGCGGCGCAGCTGAACGGAGGCGGCCTCGCCGGGCCAGGCGAAGGTGAGCAGCTGCCAGTCGAGTCGCTGCACCAAGCGCACGTCCGCGATCTCGCCGGAGCGCACCAGCACCTGGGTGCGCCCCACGCTGGCCAGGCCATCGCGGGTCGCCACCGGGGTGAAGTAGAGGCGGTCGTACTCGGCGCCGTCGGGCCATTCGACGCCCGTCAGCTGCACCAGGCCGCGCCCCTCCTGCCCCGGGCAGGGGGTGGGGGTGCCGTGCAGTTCGTCCTCGGGGCGCAGGCCGGCGTCCACCAGCTGCTCCACCCCCACGGTGGGCTGCTCCGCCGCAGCGCTGTGGGGGCTGCGGGTGGTGCGAAACACCCGCACCCGGGTGCCCGGCACGGCCTGCCAGGTGAGGGTGCAGACGTTGCCGCCGGCAGAGACGTCCGCGTTCACGCTGAAGTGCTGCGGCTTGGCCAGGGGCGCCTGCTGCAGGTCGGCGCGGAACACCACCGGCCGGCCCATCTCGAAGCGGTTGCCCACGCGCACCTTTACCGCCGCCAGGTAGACGTAGCGCTGGCCGGGGGTGCCGGTGGAGTCGTCGATCCCGTCCAGGCAGTTGTACATGTTGGAGGCCAGCGTGTGGTTGAGCCAGGACTCGGTCTGAATCTCCATCCCCACGTTGGCGTCTCCGGGCAGGCGGGCCACCACCACCTCGGTGTCCGTCTGGGAGCCCACCGGGGCGCCAGGCACCTCCCACTGGGCGCGCACGGAGGGGCCGGCCACCTCCACTCGCAGGTTCTCCACCTGGGCAATGTTCACGCCGGCGGCCACCCGCCTGCACTGGCCCAGTTCTCCGTCACCCAAGTCCTCGTAGCCCCACACGGTGATGAACCGGCAGGGCGAGTCCGCAGGCTGCGGGTCGATCGCGTGGGAGCGCTTGGTCCAGCACACGGTGCGCCCCAGCTCCACGTCGGTGGAGAAGCCGCCGGTCTCCACCACCACCCGGTAGACCTCGCCGTCGCCGGCGTCCCGCCACGTGTAACGCAGGCCCTCCCGGGTGCGTTCCGAGCGCACCGAGACCAGCGGCTCCAGGTCGGGGCGGGAGAAGTCGTACTCCGGGAAGTTCCACTCCTGGCCGTCCTCGCCGCGCCCGGGCGCGGGGGCGGGTGTCGCGGCGCGCAGGGCAGCGCCCGCGGCGTCCTGCCCCGTGGCGGCGGCGATGGCCGCCTCCTGGGTCGGGTCCAGGCGCGGCGCGGCGGGCGCGGGGTGGGCGGCGGTGGCGGGGGCGTCCGGGCCGGCGGCTGCGGCGGTTTCCGGGCCGGCGGCTGCGGGGTTATCCGACCCGGCGGCTGCGGGGGCAGTGCCGCGCTCCGGGCTCACCTGGGCGGTCGAGGCTCCGGCCGCAACCAGGTTACCTCCCGAGTCCAGTTCCATCTCCACGGTGTCCTCAAGCGGCAGCCGTGGGCCCGCGAGCGCGACGGGAGCGGGGTGGGCCGCCGGGTCCGGGGCCGCCTGCGTCTCCGACGCAACCCTGGGCTCAACCGACCTTGGCTCCGCCGGCTCGACAGGCTCGGCCTCCGCAGGTTCAGTGGGCTCCGCCACCGTGGGCTCGACTGGCTCCGGCTCCACGGGCTCGGTCACCGTGGGTTCGACCGTCTCGACGGGAGCGTCCGCGCCGCCGACCGCCGCCACGGCGTCCACCTCGACGGCCTCACCAGCCACCGCCACGAACGGCTCTGCCGGCTCTGCCGCCGGATACTCGGCCTCGGTGGCCTGGGCGATCTCGCTGTGCGGCGCCGCGACCTGACCGGCGGGCTCCACCGCCTCACCGGGCTGGCCAGGCTCACCGGGCTCGCCCGCTTCAACCGGAACCACCGCCTCATCACGCTGGCCAGGCTCACCGGGCTCGCCCGCTTCAACCGGAACCACCGGTCCTGACGGCACTGCCGTCGGCTCTTGCGTGCCGGCATGCTGCTCGGCCTCGGCAGGGGCGTCCGCGCCGCCGACCTCTGCCGGCGCGTCGTCCACCCAGGGCATGTCGTAGGGGGAGAGCATGGCCAGCGGATTTGGACCGAAGGCCGCCCCGCCACCGGGCGCGTACCCGGGGAACACCACGCCGGCAGCGTCGTCCGTTCCCTCATCTACCGGGCCGCCCGCGTCGCCCGCTCCGGCTGCCCCCTCACCGCCGCCGACGCCTTGCCCCGCTCCCCCACCCTGCGGGGACGCCCCCTGCGCCGGCACCGCCGGGGGGTTGTGCCCGAAGGCGGCGTTCAGGTGGGCACACAGCGGCTCGACCAGGCTCGTGCGCAGGCTCTGGTCGCCGTCGAGCATCGAGTGGAGCATTTCCTCGGCGTCGAAGAAGGGTATTTCGCGGCCCTTGGAGCCGAGGCGAAATAGGCTGCGCCACCTATTCATCGGGAAGGCGGCCTGCAGTTCAATTGGCTGCGCCTCAAACCAAGCGATGATCGCGATCTGGTACCGCTGCCAATTCAATCGATTCATCGGGTCATCTCCTCACGGAACGAACGGCCGGTGCCCGATTCCCTTCCGCGCGGCTGGGACCTGCGGGCCAAACGCGTTCGCCGCCCTGGCTGGGCAAGCTCCACATTGGGACAGCTTACTTCTCCCCTTCTGCCGGTGGGAAACCTACACTCGCCCCGCCATTCGCAGGGGCATTTTGGCCGACGTTCCACCCGCCACCCCACTAAATCCGCCTCGCGCGTTTAGTGGCGCTTTCGAATTGTGGGTTTCCCGCGCGCCGGGGCCTGGCGCTTCAACCCGACGTTGCCGCCCCAATCTCGACGTTCGCAGTTCAATCTCGACGTTCGCATCCCAATCTCGACGTTCGCAGCCCAATCTCGACGTTAGCCTGGGGCAAATCGTCGAGTCGAAGCCCTAAACGTCGAGTCGAAGCCCCGAACGTCGAGCTGAGCTCCGGCGCGGGGAGCCTCCCTCTCCCTGGGCCCGCCGATCACCTCGCCGACGGCCCGCACCCAGCGCTGGGAGTTTCCCTTTAGCGCCCCTCGCCGAGGGAGTATTTCTGCTCGGAGAGCTCAAAGCCCACGCCGGTGCGCTGATTCCAGCAGGAGACGGACTCGTCCAGATAGGTGCAGGCGAACTCGCCCCAGTAGACCTGCTCTCCGGGCTGCAGCACGTAGACGTAGGTACCCTCGGCGGGGCGGAAGTCCTGTCCACAGGCCAGGTTCGTGCCGGTGGGGTCCACGGCCAGGGAGAAGACGGACTGGGCGCAGTCCTGCAGCCCGGCTGCGGCGAAGGACCTCTCCGCCATACTGCACCCGGCCTGGAGGTCCTGCAGGTGGCAGATCACCTTCCCGTCCGGGGATGAGACGAGTCCCTGCTGGGAGGCGTTGAAGTCCACCGGGCGGGCCCAGTCGTCCTCGTCGCGGCTCGGGGTCGGGGTCGGGGACGCTGTGGGCTGCGCGCTCACCGCTGGCGCGGCGTCCAGTACCGGTTGCGGCGCGGACTTCTCCAGCGCCACCAGGTAGGTGACGTAGACGGCCAATGCCAGGGCGGCGAGGACGCCTAGCGCGATGGCGACGGGCTTGAGCACGCGCTTGCGCACGCGCACCCGGGTGATGTCGCGCTTCTTCTGGGCCAGCAGTGCGGCCCGTTTGGCCGCAGTGGCGGCCTGGTTTTCCCGGTCGCGCTGGAACTGGCGCGCCTGCTCAGCCTGCTCGCGGGCCTGCTCGGCCAGGGTTTCCTTCACCCAGGTCTGGTAGGCCACGGGGTCCTCACGCTGAATCCACTGGCGCACCCGCTCGCTGCAGTTGGGGTGGGACAGGATACGGCGGCGCAGCTGCGGGTAGACGCCGGCCAGCTCGGCCAACTGGGCGGCGGACATCTGCGCCTGGCTCTCGGGACAGACCGCGCCTTGACCGGCGGCAAGGAAGGGGTTGGAGGGCTTTTCCCGCTCCTCCTGCCCGCACGCGCCCAGCAGCAGGTTGATGAGCTCCTCCGAGATGGGCGGGAAGCCGGGGGGAGTCTGCCCCTGCTGGCCGGCCCCGGCACTCTGGGCTTGACCTGCCCCGGCACTCTGCCCCTGGCTGGTCCGGTCGGCGGCCCTCGTCCCGGCCCGGTCGGTGGCCCTCGTCCCGGCCCGGTCGGCGGCCCTCGTCCCGGCCCCGTCGCCGGCACCCGTCCCGGCGCCTGCGGGCTTCGCTGCGTCGGGTTCCTTGCGCATCGCTCCCCTCTCACTGCCGGCGCACCAATGTCGTAAAGAGGTTACGCGCAGGGCCGGGCTTTGGCTGCCTCCCGCCGGTTGCCCTGTGGGAAAGCGAAGCCGCCGGCCACGCGGCACTCGCCGCGCGCACCTTTCCCTCCGCGCCACCGCGCCGCCGCGCGCACCTTCCCCACCGCGCCGCTGCGCCCCGCTCCATCGCCCCGCCGCCCGCCGCTACCGGAATCGGCGCCGGGGGCAACGTCGTCCAACCAAGACCACCAAACACGCCCGCCGCTGACGAGGCGCGGCCGGAGCGCGGGCCAGGTCAGGCCGGGTCAGGTCAGGCCGGGTCGCGGCGGGTGGGGCAGCTCATGCAGTGCGCCCCACCACGGCCACGGCCCAGCTCGTTACCGGGGATGGCGATGACCTCCACGCCGTTGTCCGCCAAGTACTTGTTGGTGGCGGTGTTGCGCTCGTAGGCCACCACCACGCCGGGGGCCAGGGCCAGGAGGTTGCAGGCGTCATCCCACTGCTCGCGCTCGGCAGCCAGGCCGTCCTGCGGGGTGGTCAAAATGCGCAGCCCGTCCACTCCCAGGGTGTCGGCGATGACGTGGTGCATGCGCTCGGCCGGGTGGGAGACGATGTGCAGGCCGCTGCCGGAGGAGCCGTTGCCGGCCCCGGCGGGGGTGAGGGTGAAGCTCGGCAGCATGCCCAGGCCGGCGAACTTGGTCCAGGTGCGCTGGTCGATCATGGTCATGACCGTGTCCAGGTGCATGTAGGCGCGGGCGTGGGGCATGGCCAGGGCGACGATCCGGTCTGCCTTCCCACTTTCGAAGACGCGCTGGGCAAAACGCTCCATGCCCTGCGGGGTGGTGCGCTCGCTCAATCCCACGATCAGGGCGCCGCCTCCGACCACGTGCACGTCCCCGCCCTCGATGGCTGCGGTGCCGTGCTCGGACTCCTCGGTCCAAACGGGGGTGACGGCATCGGCAAAGTCGGGGTGGTAGCGGTAGATGGCCTCGTAGTGCAGGGTCTCGCGCCAGCGGGCCACCTTGCGCATGGAAGAGATGGACACCCCGCCGTAGGCCCAGGTGGAGGTGTCGCGAGTGAAATAGTGGTTCGGCAGGGGGGCCAGCACGAAGTCGTCGATGTGCCACAGCCGGAAGGAGGCCGAGCGCGGCTCGTCGATGCGTTCCAGGATCTCGCGCTTGGTGATGCCGGCGATGAGCAGCTGGGTGAGCTCGGCCAGGTCCATGGAGCGCGCCAGGTCGCGCAGCGGCTCGTAGGCCATGGGGCCGTAGGTGTGCTCGTCGAAGGTGCGGTTGATGACCATCTCGCGCGCCTCGGCGACCGTGAGGGACTCGCGCAGCAGGTCGGCCATATATAGGACGTGTGCGCCGTTGTCCTGGAGGACTTGGGCGAAGCGGTCGTGTTCCTCCTGGGCGCGCTCCAGCCACAGGATGTCGTCGAAGAGCAGGTCGTCCTTGTTGGACGGGGTCAGGCGGGTCATCTCCAGGCCGGGCCGGTGCAGGATGACCTCACGCAGTTGCCCCACCTCGCTTTCCACGCGACGCGGCAGCTCCGCAGGTGTGGAGTAGGCATTTGGGGCGGTTTCACTCATGGCTTCCAGAGTAGCGGGGCGGACTGCGCGCTGCGTGCCTCTGCGCCGCCGGTGGCTAGGCTGGGGGCTATGAGCAGCCTTCCTTTCGTTTCTGACACCTTCGATCCGGCCCGGTGGCGCGACATCGGTCAGGGGCTGACGGATGTCACCTACCACCGGGGCGTGGACGGCCACGGCCGGGCGCTGCCGGTGGTGCGCGTGGCGATCGACCGCCCGGAGGTGCGCAACGCCTTCCGCCCGCACACCGTGGACGAGCTCTACCGGGTCCTAGACGACGCCCGCTGCAGCCCCGACGTCGCTGCGGTGATCCTGACGGGCAATGGCCCCTCTCCCAAGGACGGCGGCTATTCCTTCTGCTCCGGCGGGGACCAGCGCGTGCGCGGCAAGGACGGCTACCGCTACGAGCGCCCGGAGGAGGCGGCAGCTTCTTCTGTTGGCGGGGTGGCCGACGTCGCCCCCGGCGCCCCGCAGGGTGAGGGCGCTGTTTGGGCCGGCGGGGCTTTGGCCGGCGCCGCACAGGAGGAGGCCGACGCGCAGGCCGCCCACTTGGCCGACGTCGCCGCCACGCGGGCCCGCTTGGACGCCGCCCGGGCGGGGCGATTGCACATCCTGGAGGTGCAGCGCCTGATCAGGACCATGCCGAAGGTGGTGATCGCGGCAGTTTCCGGTTGGGCGGCCGGGGGTGGACACTCACTGAACGTGGTGTGCGACCTCTCGTTGGCCTCTCTGGAGCACGCGCGCTTCATGCAGACGGACGCGAACGTGGGTTCCTTCGACGCCGGCTACGGCTCGGCACTGCTGGCCCGCCAGGTGGGCGACAAGCGGGCGCGGGAGATCTTCTTCCTGGCGCGGGAGTACGACGCGACGGAGGCCGAGCGTTGGGGCGTGGTGAACGAGGCCGTGCCGCACGCGCTGCTGGAGGAGCGGGCGCTGGAGTACGCGCGGATCGTGGCCACCAAGTCCCCGCAGGCGATCCGGATGCTGAAGTTCGCCTTCAACCTGGCCGACGACGGCCTGGCCGGGCAGCAGGTGTTCGCGGGCGAGGCCACCAGGCTGGCCTATATGACCGCCGAGGCGCAGGAAGGCCGCGACGCATTCCTGGAGCGCCGAGCTCCGGATTGGTCGGCCTTCCCTTATTACTTCTGAGGTTAATCAAAACGGGCGTTATGGGCGGGGGATAAGAATCCCCCGCCCACCAATTTCTTTCGAGCGGGATATTGTCGGCCCAGAAATCACCCCCTCCGGAAACGCAATGGCGGCCCATTACGCGGCGGGGCGGAGCTGCGGCGCCGGGGGTGGAGCTGTGGTGCGGGGTGTGGCGGCGCTGCGAAACGGGGTGTAGCGGCGCTCGTCGCCGGGGTGCGGCGTCTGCCGTTACGCGGGCGCGGGGGTGGCGCGACTCCCCCTCTCACGCCCGCCCCAACAGGCGCGCAAGCGCCCCTGTTGGGGCACGCACCCGGGCGGCGCTTCGACCCGTGCGGCGCACTACCGCAAGCTAAACCGGTTTCTGCGCCCCTTTATCACTTTTGTGACTGACGCCACCTTTGTACAGGGGCGGCCCGCAAAGTGCCGGAAATGAGCCAATGCGCTCGGCGTTCCATTGCCGCACCTATCCACAAGGCTCCACCAACTCCTACCGAACCACAGCCGAGGCGGTTACGCTTGCCGGGAGAAGGTTTATCTACACCTCCGCGCAGGTGCGCCCCGGCGTGCCGAGGCGAAGGGCAAGGCGCCCCATTTACTTGGCGGCGTAGCGGGCAACCGACCCCCAGTCGGCGGCCCAACCTCCCCACGCCATCCCGGCACCCCCTGGCGCAAAGTCGCCGCTCTTTGGAAGGAAACACATGCAGGGCAAAGTCAAGGCCAAATGGCTGAGCTTGCTTTCTGTTCTGGCGGTCCTCCTGACCTCAATAGGCTTAGTGACGCTGTTCAACGGCGACGCTGAGGCAGGAGAGCCCGGACAGAACGAAGCTGTCACGATCACAAACATCACTGTCAAGAAGCTCACCGGTGGCGTCGAAACCGACGATGTGGCCCACAAGTGGAGCCGAGTTAACGTCAAGTGGGACTGGGACGCCCGCAACGCTAACCCCCAGGTGGGCCAGCACTTCACCCTCGGCTTCCCCTTCGAGCCCGTGTCCTACAAGTTCGTAGACACCAAGGAGTTCGAGCTGAAGCTGGACCAGGGCTCGAAGCCGACCATCGCGGTCTGCTACCCGAACCGTGGCCCCGGCGAAGCCAAGCCCTTCATCAAGTGTGTGTTCACCGACGGCCTGACCACCGCCGTTCAGGAGCAGGGACTATCCAACCTGCGCGGAAACGCCTGGATCGAGTCCGTAGCGCACGAGTCCAACGGCAAGACGGAACTTGAGTTCAACGCCAACGGCACCAAGATCATGGTTCCCACCCCGGGTGGCGAGCCCATCACGGCTCCGATCGGCAACTACTGGATCCAGCCGCCGGACAAGTCCAACTGGGGTGTTACCTCAGAGACGGCCCGCATCGTCTGGCACGTGCAGTTCTCCGGCAAGGTGCTGCGCGAGATGATGAACAAGAGCCAGATTCCGGACGAGATCGTCATTCACGACTCCCTGAGCCAGGGCCAGGTTTACGAGGGCAGCTACGGTTTCGTTGCGACCGCAGTGGACCTGCCGACCGAGGGCGACATTGAGGACCTGTGCATCTTCGACCACGCCGGCATCTGCAGCGTGGAGACATTCCCCTACCCCAAGCGCCCCGGCCACTCCCTGGGCAATCTGGGCGAGGTGACGGTGCAGGCCGAGTTCAGCAACGGCAACCGCGCAGCTAAGTTCACGATCCGCCGGACCGGTGCGCCGCTGCGTGACGACGTCAACTACCGCCTGACCTACCGCACCAAGCCGACCACCCCGAACGAGAAGATCGACATCAACACGACCTACTCCAACGAGGCTCGTATCGAGGGCGTTAACAAGAAGCTCTACTCCAGCGCCCGCTACCGCGTCACCGCCGGTGGTACCGCGCAAATGGACCCGGGCTACGGCACCTTTGCCATCAGCAAGATCGCCAAGGGCGAGGCCAAGACTGCTCTGCCCGACGGCGAGCGCGTCCGCTTCCTGGTGGATTGGCAGCTGCCGGCTAACAAGCCGAACGCATCCGACCACCCGGGCTGGGTGGAGCCAAACCGCCCGCTCTACGTCGAGGTCCCCCTTGACCGGGTCGTAACCTACCTCCCGGAAACCAACACCCGCATGCCGTTCCCGGCAGGCACCACCATCACGCTGACCGAGGACACCAACTGGACCTCCTCTGGTCTGCCCGGTGGCATCAAGTTTGAGACCCCCTCTGTCACGATCGATGGCGGGCAAGCATCCAGCACCCCCGTTGCGACCTTCGTGATCGTGTCCAACAAGGTGATTGAGGCCGAGTACACCAACACCTTCTCCTTCAAGGCCGTCAGCGTGGGTGACTACGTGTGGTTCGACAAGAACAAGGACGGTCTGCAGGACGACAGCGACGAGCCGCTAAACGGCGTCACGCTGACCATCTCCCGCACGGACGGCAAGCCGGTCAAGGACGTCAACGGTGCCCCGGTTACCACGACGACCACCAATTCCCAGGGCAAGTACCTGTTCGACAACCTGGAGATCCTCCCGGCCGGCCAGAAGTACAAGGTGACGGTGACTCCACCGAGTGGCTACCTACCCACCAAGCCTGAGCAGGGCACCGACCGCAGCAAGGACTCCTCCACGGGGAGCGCCACGGCCCGCGAACTTCCCAACGGCGGCGACAGCGACCTGACCTTGGACTTCGGCTTCGTGAAGACCGTTCCGGGTATTGACATCGAGAAGTACGACGGCAACTGGGCCGGCGTTAAGTTCAACGGCGACACCCCGGAGATGAACAACGGCCAGCCCGCCACGCTGCCTGCGGGTGACCGCGACAGTGCGGACACCGCCCTGGTGCTTTCCGGCCTGGAGGCGCAGCCGGTGAAGTTCACCGTCACCAACACTGGTACCGACGGCCTGAAGAACATCGTGGTCACCGACCGCACCAGCGCCGGTCCGGCGCTGACCAACCTGAAGTGCCGCATCAACAACCAGGACGTGGCTGCGGTTGGCGGCGTCGTCACCGCCCCCGCCGACTGGGTGCTGCCGGTCAAGGGCTCCTTCGAGTGCACCGGCACCCTGCCCAAGCTCTCGGAGGCTGACACTTCCGGCGCCTACCACACCACGCACGCCAACTCCGCGACCGTCGAGGCAACCCCGGTGGCCGGTGGCGACAAGGTTTCCGACTCTGACGAGTGGCACGCCAAGCGCGGCAAGGTCAGCGTGGGTGACTACGTGTGGTTTGACAAGAACAAGGACGGCCTGCAGGACAACACCGACGTCCCGCTGGGCGAGGTCACCCTGACCCTGTCCCGCACCGACAACCAGCCGGCCAAGAAGATCGACGGCAGCGTGGTAACCACCACCAAGACCGCCGCCAACGGCAAGTACCTCTTCCCCGACCTGGAGATCCTGCCGGCAGGCGTGAACTACAAGGTCACCGTCACCGCTCCGGCTGGTTACAAGCCGACCGTTGAGGGTCCCCAGAACGGCTCCGGAGCCAACGACTCCTCCACCGACAACGCCACCGCCAAGGACCTTCCGAACGACGGCAACAGCGACCTGACGTTGGACTTTGGTTTTGTGAAGACTGCGCCGGGTATTGATATTGAGAAGTACGACGGTGTTTGGGCTGGTGTTCAGTTCAATGGCGATAAGCCGGTGTTGAGTAATGGTCAGCCTGCGGTGTTGCCTGCTGGTGACCGTGATGGTGCTGACCAGGCTTTGGTGCTTTCTGGCCTGGAGGCCCAGCCGGTGAAGTTCACTGTGACTAACACTGGTGAGGACGCGTTGAAGAACGTGGTGGTCACCGACCGTACTAATGGTGGCCCGGCCCTGACCGACTTCAAGTGCCGCATCGACAACAAGGACGTGGCTGGGGTTAATGGTGTGGTCACTGCTCCGGCTGATTGGGTGTTTGCTGCCAAGGCCTCGTTTGAGTGCACCGGTACGCTGCCCAAGCTGGCCGAGGCTGACGCCACTGGCGCCTACCACACCAGCCACGCCAACACCGCCACGGTTGAGGCTGTCCCGGTTGCTGGTGGTGACAAGGTCACTGATAGCGATGAGTGGCACGCCAAGCGCGGCAAGGTGAGTGTGGGTGACTACGTCTGGTTCGACGCGAACAAGGACGGCCTGCAGGACAACTCTGATGTGCCGCTGAAGGACGTCACCCTGACCATCTCGCGCACCGACAACAAGCCGGCCAAGAAGATCGACGGCAGCGTGGTGACCACCACGACCACTGACGCTGCGGGTAAGTACCTCTTCGCCGACCTGGAAATCCTCCCGGCAGGCGTGAAGTACAAGGTTGCTGTTACCACCCCGGATAACTACGAGCCCACCACTGCTGGTGCTGGTAGCGACCGCGCCAAGGACTCCTCCACTGGTAGCGAGACCGCGGTAGAGCTGCCCACTGATGGCGGCAAGGACCTGAGCCTGGACTTTGGTTTTGTTAAGAAGCCCACGGGTATCGACATCGAGAAGTACGACGGTGCCTGGAGCGGGGTGACCTTCGACCAGGACGGTAACGCCGAACTGGTTAACGGCCAGCCCAAGGTCCTGCCCGCTGGTGACCGTGACACCGAGGACGCGGCCCTGGTCCTTTCTGGCCTGGCTGCCCAGCCGGTGAAGTTCACCGTTACCAACACTGGTAAGGGCGAGCTGAACAACGTCAAGGTCACCGACCAGACTCTGGCCGGCCCGGCCCTGACCGATCTGAAGTGCCACATCAACGGCACCGACATTGCTGCTGTTAACGGCGTGGTCACTGCTCCGGCCGACTGGATCTTCGCACCCCAGGCCTCCTTTGACTGCACCGCTACCCTGCCGGCCATCACGGACGCTGCCAAGCACGCCAACAAGGCCACCGTTGAGGCCACCCCGGTTGCTGGTGGTGACAAGGTCAGCGACAACGACGACTGGCACGCCAAGCGCGGCAAGGTGAGTGTGGGTGACTACGTCTGGTTCGACGCGAACAAGGACGGCCTGCAAGACACCAGCGACGTGCCGCTGCAGGACGTCACCCTGGCCCTGTCCCGCACGGACGACAAGCCGGCCAAGAAGATCGACGGCAGCGTGGTTACCACCACCAAGACCGACGCGGCCGGTAAGTACCTCTTCGCCGACCTGGAAATCCTCCCGGCAGGCGTGAAGTACAAGGTCACCGTCGCACCCCCGGTCAACTACGAGCCCACCACTGCTGGTGTCGGGACCGACCGCGCCAAGGACTCCTCCACCGACAGCGAGACTGCGGTAGAGCTGCCCAACGATGGGGACAAGGACCTCACGCTGGACTTTGGTTTTGTTAAGAAGCCCACGGGTATCGACATTGAGAAGTACGACGGTGCTTGGAGTGGGGTGGTCTTTGACCAGGCGGGTAACGCTGAGCTGGTTGATGGTCAGCCCAAGGTCTTGCCCGCTGGTGACCGTGACACCGAGGATGCGGCCCTGGTGCTTTCTGGTCTGGCTGCCCAGCCGGTGAAGTTCACCGTGACTAACACGGGTAAGGGCGAGTTGAACAATGTCAAGGTTTCTGACACCACGATTGTTGGCCCGGCCCTGACCGACTTCAAGTGCCGTATTGATGGCGCTGATGTGGTGGCTGTTGATGGTGTGGTTAGTGCTCCGGCGGCTTGGGTGTTTGCGCCCAAGGCTTCGTTTGAGTGCACCGCTACCCTGGCGGCCATGACGGATGCGGCCAAGCACGCTAACACCGCCCGGGTGGAGGCCACCCCGGTGGCTGGTGGTGACAAGCTCACCGATAGCGATAACTGGCACGCCAAGCGCGGCAAGGTGAGTGTGGGTGACTACGTCTGGTACGACGCCAACAAGGACGGTCTGCAAGACGCCAGCGACGTGGCGTTGGAGGATGTGACCTTGACCCTGTCTCGCACGGACGGCAAGCCGGCCAAGAAGGTCGACGGCAGCGTGGTTACCACCACCACGACCGACGCGACCGGTAAGTACTTGTTTGCTGACCTGGAGATCTTGCCGGCAGGCGCGAAGTACGTGGTGACGGTTACCAACCCGCGTGGTTTTGTTCCCACCACTCCTGGGGCTGGCAGTGACCGGGCCAAGGACTCCTCTACTGGTAGCGAGACCGCGGTCGTGTTGCCTAATGATGGGGACAAGGACCTGAGTTTGGACTTTGGTTTTGTTAAGGCCAAGGTGAGTGTGGGTGACTACGTCTGGTTCGACGCGAACAAGGACGGCCTGCAAGACGATGACGAAAAGGGCATCAAGGACGTGGTTTTGACCATCTCGCGTACGGACGGCAAGCCCGTTAAGGACGCTGATGGCAACCCGGTTACCACCACCACTACCGACGCTAGCGGCATGTACCTGTTTAAGGACTTGGAGATGCTGCCAGCGGGTGAGAAGTACGTGGTTACTGTCACCGACCCGGCCGGCTACGTACCCACCAAGGCCGAGGCGGGCAGCGACCGGGCCAAGGACTCCTCTACTGGTAGTGCTACCGCCCAGGAACTGACCCAGGACGGGGCTAAGGACCTCACCCTTGACTTTGGTTTCTTCTTCCCCGAGGTCAGCGTGGGTGACTACGTCTGGTACGACGTCAACAAGGACGGCCTGCAAGACGGCACCGATGTGCCACTCAAGGACGTCACCCTGACCATCTCCCGTAGCGACGGTAAGCCGGTCAACAACGCTGACCACACCGCCCGCACCGAGCTGACCACCACCACCGACGAGCACGGCAAGTACGCCTTTACTGGTCTGGAAGTCCTCACCGGTGAGGTGAAGTACATCGTTACCGTTACCGCCCCGTTCGGTTACGTGCCGACCAAGGCCGGCATGAACAACGGTGCTGGTAGTGATGACTCTTCTACCCAGACCTCGGCCAGCGTGGCAGACCTGTCCACCGACGGGGCCAACGACCCCACCTTGGACTTTGGTTTCATCAAGGCCAAGGTGTCCGTGGGTGACTACGTCTGGTTCGACAAGAACAAGGACGGCCTCCAAGACACCGGCGAGCCCGGTATCAAGGACGTCACCCTGACCCTGACCGGCCCGGACGGTAAGAGCGTCACCGACGTCAACGGCAACCCCGTTGGCCCGGTCAAGACCGACGAGCACGGCAAGTACCTCTTTGAGAACCTGCCCGTGCTACCCCAGGGTGAGTCCTACACCGTCACGGTCAGCGACCCGGCCGGCTACCTGCCCACCAAGGCCGGTACCAACAACGGCCAGGGAGCCAACGACTCTTCCACCACGACCTCGGTCAGCCTGGCAGACCTGTCCACCGACAGCGCTAGCGACCTGACCTTGGACTTTGGCTACTACAAGCCCTCAGTTACCGTGGGTGACTACGTCTTTGAAGACCTCAACGACAACGGAATCCAGGACAACACCGACAAGCCCATCGCTGGTGTGACCCTGAAGATCACCGGACCCGACGGCAAGGACGTCACCGACGTCAACGGCAACCCCGTTGGCCCGGTCAAGACCGACGAGAACGGCAAGTACCTTTTCGACAACCTGCCCGTCCTGAAGGACAACCAGTCCTACACCGTCACCATCACCCCGCCCGCGGGCTACCAGCCGGCCAAGACCGGCCAGGGCACCCGGGAAACCGACTCCTCTACCGACAAGGCCACCACCATCGGCCTGACCAAGGACGGGGACAAGGACCTCTCCCTGGACTTCGGCTTCAAAAAGCCCACCACCAAGGGCGGCAAGGGAGGCAAGCTGGCCAAGACCGGCACCAACGCCCTCACCCTAGCCCCCTACGCCCTAACCCTGCTGGCAGCCGGAGGCACACTCCTCCTCCTACGCCGCAAGAAGAACTAGCCCACAACGCTAGAACCAGGAGACCAAACCCCTAAAACAGGCAAACTCTCCTAAACCCCCAGGGCCCGGACTGGACCACCAACAAACGGACCAGCCCGGGCCCTGGCATTTGCGAATGCTTTTCAATAGCGAGGAGCGCCGCGCCCGCACCGTCATGCATTCGCATATTCGCAAGTTTGCACTCTTTGGCGACTTCTGCAATTGCCACCCCTCACACCTGCACCAAGGGGGCAGAACTGGCGGAATATCAGCTCAAAACGAGTGTTACGACACAGACAACAAGTTCACTAAACAACTAAATCGCCCCTTGTGGCTTGCGGGCCCATACTGCTAGCTCGAAACTCGAACTGAATAGGTCTAGTCAATATAGAGTGATCGCTAAGCGGCCTCTCTCAGCCTTCCAAGTTGGCAGCCCACGTGGTCTGCCTACGTCCTTACTCGGAATCGAGGCACCATGCATAGTTCAACGAGGAATCGAGCAATATCGTTCGCCACCGCGCTAAGCCTTTTGCTGGCAGCTATCGCGGTGGTGCTGTCAATCTCTCCCGGCGCGTCAGCGACCACCAACACGGACATCGTCGTCCACAGCGTGAAGGTGCAGCGCTACGTCGGCGCCGGAGCACCGCCCACCTGCGATGACCGGCCGGTCACGCACGGCGCTCGCGTCTGCATCACCTGGAAGTGGGACGCCTCTCAGGCCAACCCCAAGGCCGGGGACAGCTTCTACCTGGGCCTGCCGCAGAACTTCACGCTCAACGACGTAGCCCCCTACGACCTTGAGACCCCGATCGTGAACGTGCAGTCCGGCGAGACCACGATGCAGAAGATCGGCAGCTGCGTGCTACGCCAGCAGACCAACCAGGCTCCGGCCCGCGTCACCTGTACTTTCGACGAGGGGCTTACCCACGCCCAGGAGCTCGGCAACGAGCACCTCACTGGCGACGGCTGGATCGCAGCTCGCGTACACCACGTAGATGACTCCGTCTCCGGCAATTTCGACCTCAACGGCAAGGTCGAGAGCGAGAACTACCCGGGCGGCAATCCAATCCCCGCCCCCGGCCCTGGCACTTACTGGGAGCGCCCCATCGATAAGGGTTCCGATGGCGTTCGCCACGACACTAAGCGCATCTGGTGGCACATTCGCTTCAACTCCAACGTGCTTGCCCGCCGCCTCAACGGCTCCATCCCCAACCCGCTCCTCATTAGCGACGTCACTAGCGCGGGCCACAAGTTCCAGACCGACAGCCCTCTGACCATCCGCGTGCTGAACTCTCAGAGCCAGCCGTCTCCGGGCAAGACGATCCGGGTTGGTACCACCGACCCGAACCGCGCCCCGATCATCAACGCCGAGGGCCGCACCACCTTCTCCATCGAGCGGACATTCTCTGAGGGCGACAGCAAGATGTCCCTGGCTATCCGCCCGAACGACGGAGCGGACTGGGAGCCCAACACCAACTACATGATCTCCTACGCCACCCTGCCAAAGACGGACAGCGGCGTGGCCGACCCCGGCATCATCTACTCCAACAAGGTCGAGATTGTCGGACTGGGCGAGACGATCACCAACAACCAGAACTACGTGGCCGCTGCGGGCGGTAGCGCCACGATGACCGCCGGCTACGGCTCGTTCTCCGTGGTCAAGCTGGTCGATGGCCCCGCCGCAAATCTGGTCGACCCCAACACCCGAGTGGTCGTCAACGTGAAGTGGACCCTGCCGGGCGGGAAGACCGCAGCCGACTACCCGGGCTGGACTGCCCCGCCCAGCAACCCGTTCCCGCTTACTCTGCCCATCGGCCAGATCACGAGCTACCTGCCCAACCCGCTGCCGTTCCCCGCGGACACCACGATTGAAATCAGCGAGGCTTCGGCAGCTCCCGGTGGACCCGAGATCATCTGGAGTAACCCCCGCTTCCAGATCGGCGCAAACAGCAATACCACCTCCACCGCTACGTTCGACATCGCGGGCGGAAGCGTCACTCCCGTTCAGCTCACGAACTCCGCCAGCTTCAAGCAGGTGCGTGTGGGTGACTACGTGTGGTTTGACAAGAACAAGGACGGCCTGCAGGACAACACCGACGAACCGTTGCAGAACGTCACCCTGACGATCTCGCGTTCAGACAACGCCACGGTCAACAGCGCAGACGGCTCGGCCTACCCGAACACCTCCACGCAGACCAACGCCAGCGGCGCCTACAGCTTCGACAACCTGGAGGTGCTGCCTGCCGGTACCCACTACGTCGTCACCGTCACTAATCCTTCCGGCTACAAGCCGACCAAGGCCAACGTCGGCACCAACCCGGCTCTCGACTCCTCTACCGGTAGCGCCGAGTCCGGCGACCTAGTCAACGACGGGGATGCAGACCTGACGTTGGACTTTGGTTTTGTGAAGACTGCGCCGGGTATTGATATTGAGAAGTACGACGGTGTTTGGGCTGGTGTTCAGTTCAATGGCGATAAGCCGGTGTTGAGTAATGGTCAGCCTGCGGTGTTGCCTGCTGGTGACCGTGATGGTGCTGACCAGGCTTTGGTGCTTTCTGGCCTGGAGGCCCAGCCGGTGAAGTTCACTGTGACTAACACTGGTGAGGACGCGTTGAAGAACGTGGTGGTCACCGACCGTACTAATGGTGGCCCGGCCCTGACCGACTTCAAGTGCCGCATCGACAACAAGGACGTGGCTGGGGTTAATGGTGTGGTCACTGCTCCGGCTGATTGGGTGTTTGCTGCCAAGGCCTCGTTTGAGTGCACCGGTACGCTGCCCAAGCTGGCCGAGGCTGACGCCACTGGCGCCTACCACACCAGCCACGCCAACACCGCCACGGTTGAGGCTGTCCCGGTTGCTGGTGGTGACAAGGTCACTGATAGCGATGAGTGGCACGCCAAGCGCGGCAAGGTGAGTGTGGGTGACTACGTCTGGTTCGACGCGAACAAGGACGGCCTGCAGGACAACTCTGATGTGCCGCTGAAGGACGTCACCCTGACCATCTCGCGCACCGACAACAAGCCGGCCAAGAAGATCGACGGCAGCGTGGTGACCACCACGACCACTGACGCTGCGGGTAAGTACCTCTTCGCCGACCTGGAAATCCTCCCGGCAGGCGTGAAGTACAAGGTTGCTGTTACCACCCCGGATAACTACGAGCCCACCACTGCTGGTGCTGGTAGCGACCGCGCCAAGGACTCCTCCACTGGTAGCGAGACCGCGGTAGAGCTGCCCACTGATGGCGGCAAGGACCTGAGCCTGGACTTTGGTTTTGTTAAGAAGCCCACGGGTATCGACATCGAGAAGTACGACGGTGCCTGGAGCGGGGTGACCTTCGACCAGGACGGTAACGCCGAACTGGTTAACGGCCAGCCCAAGGTCCTGCCCGCTGGTGACCGTGACACCGAGGACGCGGCCCTGGTCCTTTCTGGCCTGGCTGCCCAGCCGGTGAAGTTCACCGTTACCAACACTGGTAAGGGCGAGCTGAACAACGTCAAGGTCACCGACCAGACTCTGGCCGGCCCGGCCCTGACCGATCTGAAGTGCCACATCAACGGCACCGACATTGCTGCTGTTAACGGCGTGGTCACTGCTCCGGCCGACTGGATCTTCGCACCCCAGGCCTCCTTTGACTGCACCGCTACCCTGCCGGCCATCACGGACGCTGCCAAGCACGCCAACAAGGCCACCGTTGAGGCCACCCCGGTTGCTGGTGGTGACAAGGTCAGCGACAACGACGACTGGCACGCCAAGCGCGGCAAGGTGAGTGTGGGTGACTACGTCTGGTTCGACGCGAACAAGGACGGCCTGCAAGACACCAGCGACGTGCCGCTGCAGGACGTCACCCTGGCCCTGTCCCGCACGGACGACAAGCCGGCCAAGAAGATCGACGGCAGCGTGGTTACCACCACCAAGACCGACGCGGCCGGTAAGTACCTCTTCGCCGACCTGGAAATCCTCCCGGCAGGCGTGAAGTACAAGGTCACCGTCGCACCCCCGGTCAACTACGAGCCCACCACTGCTGGTGTCGGGACCGACCGCGCCAAGGACTCCTCCACCGACAGCGAGACTGCGGTAGAGCTGCCCAACGATGGGGACAAGGACCTCACGCTGGACTTTGGTTTTGTTAAGAAGCCCACGGGTATCGACATTGAGAAGTACGACGGTGCTTGGAGTGGGGTGGTCTTTGACCAGGCGGGTAACGCTGAGCTGGTTGATGGTCAGCCCAAGGTCTTGCCCGCTGGTGACCGTGACACCGAGGATGCGGCCCTGGTGCTTTCTGGTCTGGCTGCCCAGCCGGTGAAGTTCACCGTGACTAACACGGGTAAGGGCGAGTTGAACAATGTCAAGGTTTCTGACACCACGATTGTTGGCCCGGCCCTGACCGACTTCAAGTGCCGTATTGATGGCGCTGATGTGGTGGCTGTTGATGGTGTGGTTAGTGCTCCGGCGGCTTGGGTGTTTGCGCCCAAGGCTTCGTTTGAGTGCACCGCTACCCTGGCGGCCATGACGGATGCGGCCAAGCACGCTAACACCGCCCGGGTGGAGGCCACCCCGGTGGCTGGTGGTGACAAGCTCACCGATAGCGATAACTGGCACGCCAAGCGCGGCAAGGTGAGTGTGGGTGACTACGTCTGGTACGACGCCAACAAGGACGGTCTGCAAGACGCCAGCGACGTGGCGTTGGAGGATGTGACCTTGACCCTGTCTCGCACGGACGGCAAGCCGGCCAAGAAGGTCGACGGCAGCGTGGTTACCACCACCACGACCGACGCGACCGGTAAGTACTTGTTTGCTGACCTGGAGATCTTGCCGGCAGGCGCGAAGTACGTGGTGACGGTTACCAACCCGCGTGGTTTTGTTCCCACCACTCCTGGGGCTGGCAGTGACCGGGCCAAGGACTCCTCTACTGGTAGCGAGACCGCGGTCGTGTTGCCTAATGATGGGGACAAGGACCTGAGTTTGGACTTTGGTTTTGTTAAGGCCAAGGTGAGTGTGGGTGACTACGTCTGGTTCGACGCGAACAAGGACGGCCTGCAAGACGATGACGAAAAGGGCATCAAGGACGTGGTTTTGACCATCTCGCGTACGGACGGCAAGCCCGTTAAGGACGCTGATGGCAACCCGGTTACCACCACCACTACCGACGCTAGCGGCATGTACCTGTTTAAGGACTTGGAGATGCTGCCAGCGGGTGAGAAGTACGTGGTTACTGTCACCGACCCGGCCGGCTACGTACCCACCAAGGCCGAGGCGGGCAGCGACCGGGCCAAGGACTCCTCTACTGGTAGTGCTACCGCCCAGGAACTGACCCAGGACGGGGCTAAGGACCTCACCCTTGACTTTGGTTTCTTCTTCCCCGAGGTCAGCGTGGGTGACTACGTCTGGTACGACGTCAACAAGGACGGCCTGCAAGACGGCACCGATGTGCCACTCAAGGACGTCACCCTGACCATCTCCCGTAGCGACGGTAAGCCGGTCAACAACGCTGACCACACCGCCCGCACCGAGCTGACCACCACCACCGACGAGCACGGCAAGTACGCCTTTACTGGTCTGGAAGTCCTCACCGGTGAGGTGAAGTACATCGTTACCGTTACCGCCCCGTTCGGTTACGTGCCGACCAAGGCCGGCATGAACAACGGTGCTGGTAGTGATGACTCTTCTACCCAGACCTCGGCCAGCGTGGCAGACCTGTCCACCGACGGGGCCAACGACCCCACCTTGGACTTTGGTTTCATCAAGGCCAAGGTGTCCGTGGGTGACTACGTCTGGTTCGACAAGAACAAGGACGGCCTCCAAGACACCGGCGAGCCCGGTATCAAGGACGTCACCCTGACCCTGACCGGCCCGGACGGTAAGAGCGTCACCGACGTCAACGGCAACCCCGTTGGCCCGGTCAAGACCGACGAGCACGGCAAGTACCTCTTTGAGAACCTGCCCGTGCTACCCCAGGGTGAGTCCTACACCGTCACGGTCAGCGACCCGGCCGGCTACCTGCCCACCAAGGCCGGTACCAACAACGGCCAGGGAGCCAACGACTCTTCCACCACGACCTCGGTCAGCCTGGCAGACCTGTCCACCGACAGCGCTAGCGACCTGACCTTGGACTTTGGCTACTACAAGCCCTCAGTTACCGTGGGTGACTACGTCTTTGAAGACCTCAACGACAACGGAATCCAGGACAACACCGACAAGCCCATCGCTGGTGTGACCCTGAAGATCACCGGCCCCGACGGCAAGGACGTCACCGACGTCAACGGCAACCCCGTTGGCCCGGTCAAGACCGACGAGAACGGCAAGTACCTTTTCGACAACCTGCCCGTCCTGAAGGACAACCAGTCCTACACCGTCACCATCACCCCGCCCGCGGGCTACCAGCCGGCCAAGACCGGCCAGGGCACCCGGGAAACCGACTCCTCTACCGACAAGGCCACCACCATCGGCCTGACCAAGGACGGAGACAAGGACCTCTCCCTGGACTTCGGCTTCAAAAAGCCCACCACCAAGGGCGGCAAGGGAGGCAAGCTGGCCAAGACCGGCACCAACGCCCTCACCCTAGCCCCCTACGCCCTAACCCTGCTGGCAGCCGGAGGCACACTCCTCCTCCTACGCCGCAAGAAGAACTAGCCCACAACGCTAGAACCAGGAGACCAAACCCCTAAAACAGGCAAACTCTCCTAAACCCCCAGGGCCCGGACTGGACCACCAACAAACGGACCAGCCCGGGCCCTGCCACACCCACAAGCCTCGGCCACTAACCCAAACCCGACACTCAGGGCCCCAGCTCGACGTTTGGTGTTCCAGCTCGACGTTTGACGCCCCAGCTCGACGTTTGGTGCCCCAGCTCGACGTTTGGTGTTCCAGCTCGACGTTTGGAGCTTCAACTCGACGTTAACCAGGGGCAGAACGTCGAGTTGAAGACCCCAACGTCGAGTCCAAGCCACGAACGTCGAGTCCCAACAACCCAGTCGCCCGCCAATGGCGGAGGGGCTGGTGGTGGAGTCTGGGTGGCGAGTCGCGGCGGTGCGCCCGCCAACGGCGCAGGGGCTGGTGGTGGAGTCTGGGCGGCGGGTCGCGGCGGTGCGCCCGCCAACGGCGCAGGGGCTGGTGTCACCAGGGGCCGGGCCCTTGACGCCCCAACTCGACGTTTGGTGTTCCAGCTCGACGTTTGGAGCTTCAACTCGACGTTAACCAGGGGCAGAACGTCGAGTTGAACACCCCAACGTCGAGTCCAAGCCACGAACGTCGAGTCCCAACAACCCCAGCGCCGTCGGACACAAAAAGGTGCCGGGCAGGAGCCCTCCAACTCCTGCCCGGCACACATTCAGAGGCTGCCAACTAGCCCTGTGACAGCCAAGAGCAGTTTGCCCACCAGCCGGGTGATCCCGTATACGAGTGCGATCAGCGACGTGGCTGATAACGCCAACGCGAACCACGAGATCGGCTCCCTCAAACCGTCTAGCATTCGCGTTTTCCGTTCGGTCTCTTTCCCTGACTGGCCGGGCTCGCTTGAGAGGTGATCTCGCGGCGAAACCTGGGGCCTGCTCATGAATTAATTCTGGCCCCGACCCGTTCGGCGCGTGATCCACCCGATGGCCCTTTCTGTGGCGCGCGTAACTAGCCCGTTTGGGCTACGGGGGTCGTCCCACGGGATGAGTTTCGCGCTGGATATGCTGTCGGCATGTCTTGCCGCCCCCTCCTGGTGCTGCCCGGCCGGTGCAGTGTGGACGACGTTGCCTCCCTTACCACCGCGCTGCTGCCGCTGGTTCGCGCCGGGGTGGACGACGTTGCCTCCCGCCCGGTGCTAGGAGCGGACCGGCGGCGCACCGGCGAGTTGCCGGTGGTGTTCGTGCACGATCCTGCTCTTTCGTCCCGGGAGGTTGTCGGCCTGCGCGAGCGGATCGAGTCCGGGTTGCCCGGGTTGCCCGGTACGGACGTAGTGGTGGCGACTTCGGGTTCCACCGGTGTGCCTCGCCTGGTGGGGCTATCTGCACGTGCGCTGACCCTGTCCTGTCTGGCGACGCTGGAGCATCTGGGTGCTCGGCCCTCGCCGACGCTGCGGCGAGGGCCGAGCCACGCCGAGGGATTCGGCGGGCCGGGCCTGCCCGGCGGGCCGGGAACGGACCCGACCTGCGGCCTTCTCCCCACGCCCACCGGCACGCCTGTGGCGCCGATTGGCTCGGCTCTGGTCAGGACGGGTTCGGGCAGGACGGGGTCAGACAGCTCGCCTTCAGGGAGCCCTGTGGCGGCAGCCTCCGCCACTGCCGCCTCGCTAGCGGACGACATCACCGCCGGCGACGGCGAGGCTGGCGCCGGCTACCGGCAGGTCGGCGCGGGTGACGGGAAGGCTGGCGCCGGCGATGGCTCATTGCACTGGGTGCTCGCGCTGCCCACGTTCCACGTGGCCGGGCTGCTGGTTCTCTGGCGCGCCTTGCTCCAGGGCGCGCGCCCGGCGGTGGTGGACCTGACGGGGGGATTCTCCCCGGCGCTCCTCAGCGCCTGCCTGGGGGCCCTGCCTACGGCCACTGCCGTGGTGTCCCTGGTGCCCACCCAGTTGCAGCGGGTGCTGGAGTCCCGGACGGATTCCTCCGCGCTGTCCAGGGCCAGGACTGTCCTGGTGGGCGGAGCGTCCCTAGCCCCCTCCCTGGCCGCGGCGGCCGCCGCGGCCAGCATCAGCGTCACGACCACCTACGGCATGACGGAGACCTGCGGCGGCTGTGTCTACGGCTCCGTCCCGCTGCCCGGAACCCTGGTGTACGTGGAACCCACCGGCCCGGTCAGCGCCAAAGGCCCGGGCTCCCGGGTCCCGCTGGCCATCGCCCCGGACTCCCCGGCCCCGCCGACCATCACCCCGGCCCCCTCGACTACCCCGGGCGCGGCCGGTAGCGAGCCGGGAGCGCCCGCAGCTGGCGCCGACCACGACGACGCCGTGGTCGGCCGCATCTACCTGCGGCCGCCCGCGTTGGCGGAGGGCTACCTGGGGGAGGCCAAGCTGACCGAGGCGGCCTTTCCCGTCGTCGTCCCCGTGAGTCCGGGCGCCCCCGGGCCGCTGCCGACCAGCCCAGCTACTCCGCCCGCCCCAACCGCACCCGCCTCCGACCGGTGGCACCGCACCGGCGACCTGGGCAGCTGGGACGGCCACCGCCTGCGCGTGCTGGGGCGCGCGGACGGCCTCATAAACACCGGCGGGGAGAAGGTTGCCCCCGCTGCGGTGGAGGAAGCCCTGCTGGCCACTGGGCTAGTTGCCGGCGCCTGCGTGGTGGGCGTGCCGGACGAGCGCTGGGGCCAGGCGGTGGTCGCCCTCGTCTCACCAGCGGCCCCGACCCCCACCGCAGCCCCTCTGCCCGCAGACCAAGCTGCCGCCCTAGAGCGGCAACTGGTGGCCGCCGCGCGATCGTGGCCGGCGGCTTGGCGGCCCAAGCGCATCGTCGTCCGGCCGGAGCTACCCCTGCTGCCCGGCGGGAAGACGGACAGGGCGGCCTGCAGGGAACTGGCCGCCGCGCAGGGACGCGCCGCCCCGCCCAGCGCGACTCGGGACGGCGGCGGGCAATAGCCGCCGCACGCCCGCGAGGGCATCTGAGTCCGGCGCGCTGCTGCTCGGCGGAAGGAGAGCCCGCCTGGCGTCTCGGTGGAGGGATAGACCGCCTGCCGCCCCGGCGGAAAGATAGCCCCCTCGCCGCCAGGGGAGGCAAGCAGCACCGGGGGCGCGAGCCACTCGCGCAGAGGGTGTCGGCGACCGATCGAACGCCGCGCGCCGCCCACGTCCTCGCCACCCGCGTCCTCGCCGACCATGTCCCCGCCGCGCCCCGCCCAGGTCCCCGCCGCCCAAGTCCTCGCCACCGCGGCCGAGCGGCCTAGACTGGCCCGGTCAATGAGGAGGAGAGATGGCTAACCTTGGGCTCTGGATTCAGGGCGCCCGGCTTCGCACCCTGCCGCTGGCGTTGGCCCCGGCCCTGCTTGCAAACGGAGCGGCCTACTTCAGCACGCTGAGCACCGCGTACATCGAGGGCCACGGTGCGCCCGCCAACAGGCTCACCCCCGCCCTGGCCCCCTCCGCGCCCGGGCTGCCCGGCCCCGCAGCGCCCGGCCAGGACTACAGCCAGCCCTACTTTTGGGCCGTGGCCGCGCTGACCACGCTGGTGGCCCTGGCCCTCACCGTGGGCGTGAACTTCGCCAACGACTACAGCGACGGCGTGCGCGGCACCGACGACGTGCGCCTTGGCCCCGCCCGCCTCACCGGCGGCGGGCTGGCCCGCCCCGAAAAGGTCAGGGCCGCCGCCTTCGTCTCCTTCGGCGTGGCGGCGGCTGCGGGCCTGGCGGTAGTGGCGCTCTCCGGGCACTGGTGGCTGCTGTCCCTGGGCGTGGCCGCGATCGCTGCAGCCTGGTTCTACACGGGCGGCAAGCGCCCCTACGGCTACGCCGGCCTGGGCGAGGTGGCCGTCTTCATCTTCTTCGGTCTGGTGGCCGTGCTGGGCATCCTCTACGTGCAGCGCGACTACCTGGTGGCCGGTGACCTGTGGCTCGCCCTGCCGATGGGCGCCTACGCCTGCGCGGTGCTGATGGTGAACAACATCCGCGACATCGCCACGGACACCACCGCCGGCAAGCACACCCTGGCCGTCCGCCTCGGCACGCGCGGTGCCCGCTGGGCCTTCACCGCCCTGCTGGCCGTCCCGCCCCTTGCCGCCGTCATGACCGCGCCGTTCAGCACCGCCTTCCCTTTCGCGGTCCTGCTGGCCCTGGCGGCCGCCGTCATCGCCCTGCCCGTGCTGCGAGGCGCGCAGGGACGCGACCTGATCACCGCCCTGCAGCGCGCCTCCGCCCTCACCCTGGCCTACTCCGCCACATGGGTGCTCCTGTGGGTGTTCGCCGCGCTGTAACGGCGCCTTAACGCCTAGGCTTGGGCCATGCCTCGCATCGTGCTTTACCTGCTTCCCCTGGTCCTGACCATCTACGCCCTGGTAGACGTGGCCCGCACCGAGGACGAACGCGTAGGTGGCATCCCCCGCCTGGTCTGGTTCATCGTGGTGGCCCTAGTGCAGCCGGCCATCGGTGCGATCGTCTGGCTGGTGGTCACCAAGGCGATGCCGCGCATCCAAGCCGAGCGCGACTCCCGCGACCGCAGCGGCTCCCCCGCCGGCGCCTCCCTGGGCGCGCTGGTGGGCTTCCAGCGCCGCCACGAGGACGAGGCGCCCGCACAGCTCGCCCCCGACGACGACCCCGAGTTCCTCTTCCGCCTCAAGGCCGAGGAGCTGCGCCGCCGCCGCGCCGCCCAGGACGCCGCCAAGAAGGAGCAGGCCCGCCGCGACCTGCTGCGCCCGCGCGGTCAGGCCGGGACGGACGACGCTGCCGCCGGCCCCACCCATCAGGATCCCGCTGCGAGCGGCGGCCACAACGAAGCCGGCGCCCCCGACGACCAGGACGGTCAGGGGGGCGCCGACAAGAGCTAGGAGGCGGGAGGAACGTCGTCCCCCTAGCCCTTACCCGGACTGGCCGGTGTTCAACGCCGCACCGGAACGGCCCGGCACCATGTCGCTGGCCTGCGCCACCAGCTCGGCGGCCGGCTCCCAATAAGACAGCCCCACCAGGCGCCTGCCCTCGAACGTCAAAGAGGTGAGCGAGGCCAGCGCGCACTGCCGCTTGCGCGGATCGTGGGCAAGCCAGCGCTTCTCCAGGAACAGGCGCGTGGCCCAAATCGGCAGCTGGTGGGAGACCAGCAGGGCCTCACCGCCCTCCACCTGCCCCAGCACGTCCCGCACCACTGCGGTCACGCGCTGCGCCTGCTCCCGGTAGCTCTCCCCCCAGGAAGGCTTGAACGGGTTGCGGTAGTACCACCAGTAGCGGGGGTTGGCCAACACCGCGCGGGACCGATTGACCGGCAGCCCCTCCAACAGGTTTCCCGCCTCAATCAGGCGCGGATCGGCCTGCAAAGGCACCCCGAAAGCGTGGGCCGTGGGGGTGGCCGTCTCCTCGGCCCGCTCCAACGGCGAGTGAATCACGGCGCGAATGTCGTGGCCGCCGGCCACAAGGACGTCGGCCACCTGCTGCGCCATCGCCTCCCCCCGCTGGGACAGGTGGTAGCCCGGCGCCCGGCCGTACAGCACACCCTCCGGGTTAAACACCTCGCCGTGACGCATCAAATGAACAACAGTGCGGGCCATGACCGCCTCCTAACTCCGCTTCGGGGCGCACACGCCCGGCACCAAGGCCTCCATGATCTGCGCCAACTGCACCAGCTGCTCCGCAGTGAGCCGCTCCACCAGGCGCTCGTGCACCGCGCGCAGGTGCACCGGCGCCACCTCCGTCAGGTACTCCGCGCCCCGCCGCGTCAACACCGCGATCACCCCGCGCCCGTCGTTCTTGCAAGACACGCGCGTCACCAGTCCCCGCGCCTCCAGGCGATTGACCGTGTTCGTCAGGCGCGAGCGAGAAAAAGACACCAGGTCGGCCAGCTCCGCCATCCGGCGCCGGTGCCCCTCGGCATCCACCAAGGTCACCAGCACCTCGTACTCGCCCAGCGTGATGCCGCAGTTGGCCTCCAGGTTCCTGTTCAGATCGTCGTAGAGCGCCAGGGAGCCGTGCAGCAGCCCACGCCAGGCCGTGTACTCGGCCTCAGAGAAGTGCCAGTGTCCCTCCACCGCGCTCGGATCCAGACCGAAAGCAACCTGGTGGGCCTGGCACTGCTCCTCCGTGTGCTCCCACGGCAGCAGGTCGGCAGCGTCCAGCCCCTCGCCAGAAACACCGCGTGAAACGTTCCTAGTCCCCACCGGCACACCCCGCTTCCATCACACCCTTGGCAGTCTATCCCGTAGACCTACCCCACCAACTGGGACAAAAGCAAAGGGCCCGGCAAAATGCCGGGCCCTAAGAGCTCACTTCTTGTTGCGACGCTGGTGACGGGTCTTGCGAAGCAGCTTGCGGTGCTTCTTCTTCGCCATGCGCTTGCGGCGCTTCTTAATGACGGATCCCATTCGTACCCTCCTTCGATAGGCCAGGTGGCAAGTCGCGCGCAGCGATGCCACACGCCTGATGCGCGATCATACCGGGAAACACCCACCCGAAGCCAAAATTAGCGGCGTTGCGTCAAGCACTTAGCGCCACTGCCCCCTAACGTCGAAGACGAGTATGCTCACGCGTGCCCCGGCTCTCGCCCCCAAAACCGCAAAATGGCGGCGCGGCAGCGCACGGGGCGGCAGTGCGGCAACGTCGGCCCCTCAGCCGGCCCGCCCGCACAACGGCGGAAAGGAGGTATCGGTGCGCAAAAGAATCAAGACGCTGACCAGGCGCACCCGCGATTTCATCGACGACGTCGCGCGCACCTCCCCCGCCCGCATGACCCTGGGCGTCTTCGCCACCGTCATCACCATCTCCACCCTGCTGCTGTGGACCCCCTGGGCCACCCGGCACGGGCACCGCCCGCCCTTCATCGACGCGCTCTTCGTGTCCACCTCCGCCGTCTCCGTCACCGGCCTCACTACCGTCGACACGGTGGAGTACTGGTCGCGCTTTGGCCAAACCGTCATCATGCTCTCCATGATGGTGGGCGGCCTGGGAGTCATCACACTGTCCTCCATCCTCAGCCTGGCGGTCTCCCGCCACATCGGCCTCACCCAGCGGCTCCTGTTTGCCTCCGAGGCCAGCTCCAGCCGCTTGGGGGAAGTGGGAGCCTTGGTCAGGGTGGTACTGATTGCCTCCTTGGCAGTGCAGTCGATCTGGTTCGTCTCCCTGTTCATACACTTCCAGGCGCTAGGCCACCCCACTGGCGATTCCGCGTTCTTCGCCGCATTCATGGCCGCGTCCTTCTTCAACAACGCGGGATTCTCCATCCTGCCGGAGGGATTAGAGGCCTACGTGGGAGACTGGGGAATGACCATCCCGCTGGTGCTAGGCACCAGCATGGGAGCCATCGGATTCCCCGTCCTCCTGGACGTGCTTCCCCGCTGGCGCACCCCCCGGAAGTGGGCCCTGCACTCCAAAATCACCATCACCTTCTTCCTCAGCCTCAGTGCGCTGGGAGGATTGGGCGTCTGGTTCCTGGAGCGCGACAACCCGGCCTCGTTTGGCAATCTGACCTGGAACGAGGCAATCCAGGCCGCCCTGGTCTCCGGCTTCAACGCACACACGCTAGGACTTTCCACCGTGCCGGTGGAGGACATGGATTCCGCCACCTGGCTGCTGCAAGACGCCATCATGTTCGTGGGAGGTGGCTCTGCCTCCACCGCCGGCGGTATCAAGGTCACCACGCTGGCGGTCCTCATCTTCGCTATCGTGGCCGAAGCGCGAGGAGACAGGGACATAGAGGCATTTGGGCGCCGCATTCCGCCCTCCACCGTCCGCCTGGCCGTGTCCGTGGCCCTCATGGGCGCCCTCCTGGTGGGCACCGCCACCCTGACCCTGCTCATCCTCACTCCATTCAGCATGGACATGATGCTCTACGAGGCCATCTCTGCCTTCTCCACCACCGGTCTGTCCACCGGTCGCACCGGGCAACTGCCCACCTCCGGTAAGGCGGTGCTTGTAGCCCTCATGTATCTGGGCCGTACGGGCACCATGACCTTGGCTGCGGCATTGGCAATGCGTCAACGCCGCCGCGTGGTGCGGATGCCAGAGGAAGCCCCGCTCATCGGTTAATGCGCGCCCGGAGGCGGACTACTGGGCTTGGCGGCGTCCGCTCTGCGGCTTGCCGCTTTCGCCGCCCACTGGTGCAGGTAACTTTCGCCGCGCCGCGCCGTGCGCCACAATTGCAGCGTGACCCGCGCTGCGGGCTCACCCCACCACTCTAGGAAGGCAGGCAGCCGTGGCAGACAAGGCACCCGGCTCGGGCACCCTCGTAATCGGACTGGGCCGTTTTGGCTCCGCCGTGGCCGTGACACTTGACCGCCTGGGGCGGGAGGTGTTCGCGGTGGAGCGCGACCCCGCCAAGGTGCAGAAGTGGTCGGGGCGCCTGGCCCTTGCCGAGGCCGACGCCACCAACCTGGAGGCCCTGGAACAGCTGGGTGCCCGTGAGTTCGCCTCAGCCGTGGTCGGGGTGGGGTCGTCGCTGGAGGCCTCCGTGCTCACCACCGCCAACCTGGTGGACCTGGGCATCGGCTCGATCTGGGCCAAGGCAACCAGCCGGGAACACGGCCGGATCCTCAAGCGCATCGGCGCCCACCACGTGGTCTACCCCGAGTACGACGCCGGCCAGCGCGCCGCCCACCTGGTCTCCGGGCGCATGCTGGACTACATCGAGATGCAGCGCGAGGGCTTCTCCATCGTCAAGATGCGCCCACCGCGTGAAACGCACGGTTTCACGCTCGCGCAGTCGCAGATTCGCACCAAGTACGGCGTGACCGTGCTGGGCGTGATGAGCCCCGGCGAGCCCTTCGAGTACGCCTCCAAGGACACGATGATCCAGCCCAACGACGTCATCATCGTCTCCGGGGACGCCTCTCTCCTGGAGGCTTTCGCGGCCCGCCCGTGAGCGTACCCTCGGGCTGGGTCAATCCGCCCGGCCGGTAGCAAGCCCCTGCCTGCGCCCCATCCGCGCGGCAGGGGTTTGCCTGCGGCCCCTCGCCCGGCGCCGTAACCCCGAGCGCACAAGAGCGAGTTCGGGGTACATCCGACCGACCGGTGCCATGGCACCAAGCGGTCACATGTACCCCGTTGCAGCATTTGCGAGCCTGGGGGCCAGGGCCGTGCGACCGTCATCCACGACGAGCCACATTCGCCGCCCGGAGTTCCAATCTCCCCTTCCCTTCCTCCGATAACCTGGAAGATGAAGGGAGGTAGCTCACATGTTCCGCTCGCACAATTCGAGACGAGTTCTTACCGGCATAGCGCTCCTGGCGCTTGTCCCCCTCTCGCTTTCCTCCTGTGGCAAGGGCTCCGAGGCCCGGCCCGACGGGGAAGGCCACACCACCCCACCCGCTGCTTCCGCTGCGGCTCCCACACAGACCGACAGCCCAGCAGCCACCGCTCCCGGTGAGGAGAGTCCTGCCCCACCGGCACCAACCGACCATGCGCCACCGGCCCTCACGCGAACACCTGAGGCACCACCGGCTCCGCAGCCCACAGCGGCGCCCGCGCCTGTGTTCGACATTCCCCCGGCCGCCCAGCCGCCCCAGTCGATCCACAACCCTGACGGTGTAGCCGTGGCGATCATCGTTTCCCCGTCCGGGAACATCTGCTGCGACATGTTTAAGGACTCCGCCCTCTACTGCGTCGTCAGCTCTTGGAGCACGGACAAGCCCTACGGACTGGATGACCTGGGACGTCCCGTCATGCAGGTGTCGCTAGAGGAGGACGGCTCGCTCTACGCCTCCGGGCGCGGCGACGCGCCCGCCTGCGCCGGCCTCTACGGCACCGCACCACAGGTGCTCGGCTACGGGCAGAGCGTCAGGTACGGCGACAGCGTCTGCCGCTCCGCAGAGACCGGCATGTCCTGCTGGAACACGGTGTACAAGAAGGGCTTCACCGTGAACCGGGACGGCTGGACTGAGATCAAGTAACCGGCCCCTGGCCCGGGTCACACGAAGCGGTCAATGACCGTGACCTGGGCCAGGCGGTCTAGGCCGTCGTGCACCGCCCGGGCGCGCAGCGGCCCCACCCCGTCCACCGTGAGCAGGTCCTCCTCGCTGGCCGCGAGGATGGCGGGCAGCGGCCCGAGCTGGGCGATGATGGAGTCCGCGACCACCGACGGCACCCGCGGGATGCGGGCCAGCATGCGGTGACCGCGCGGGGTGACCGGCAGGTCCAGCCCGAGCCCCTGCGGGTCCTTCCACCCGAGCGCCCGCGCGACGATGCTGAAGTCCACCAGCTCGGAGGAGTTCAGCCAAGTCAGGTGGGACTCGGCGGCACCCAGCTCGCTCGGGTAGGCGACGTAGTCGCGCAGCACCAGGGAGCGGTCCCTGGAGACGCCCCGGTTGAGCTCGTCGAGCTGCAGGGCGACCAGGCGGCCGTCCGTGCCGAGCTCCGCCACGTAGTCGTCGATCTCCGCAGCGATTCGACGCACCATCTCCAGGCGCTGCAGCACCACGGCCACGTCGCGGATGGTGACCATGTCCGTGAACTCCAGGGCGGTCAGGGCCCTGGAGACCTCCTCCAGGCGGGTGGTGTAGCGCTCCAGGGTGGCGATCGCCTGGTTGGCGCGCCCCAGGATGGCGGTGGAGGATTCCAGCACGTGCCGTTCGGCGCCCAGGAACAGGGCGACCACCTCCATGGACTTGGAGACCGTGATGACCGGCAGGCCGGTCTGGCGCGCCACGCGGGCGGCGGTGCGGTGGCGCATGCCCGTCTCGGTGGTGGGGATGGCGGTGTCAGGCGTGAGCTGCACGTTGGCTCGCACGATCCGCCCGCGGGAGTGGTCCACCACCACGGCACCGTCCATCTTGGCCAACTCGCGCAGGCGGGTGGCGGAGAACTCCACGTCCAGCTCGATGCCGTCGGAGCACAGCTGCGCCACCTGCTCGTTCCAGCCCAGGACGATCAGCGCGCCCGTCCGGCCGCGCAGGATGCGCTCCAAGCCGTCCCTGACCTCGGTGCCAGGCGCGACGGCGCGCAGCGCCTCCTTCATGATCAGTGCACCCGCGTGCTCGCTCACCCTCTGCCTGCCCCCTTCCCAAAACACTGCGGTAAAGCCTATGGCCGACGCCCCGCCGGCCGCCCTTCGGCACGGTTACGATTCCGCATCCACCGCCCCAAACCCCTCGTCACATTCCCTGCGGGACCTGCCGACTAGGCCCCGGACCGGCCCTGCCGACTAGGCCCCGCACCGGCCCTGCCGACTAGGCCCCGGACCGGTCAGCGCGCGCGGGCCAGCCCCACCTGCGCGGCGGCGTCGGCCAGGGTGCCCACCTCCACCACGTGGCGCTGGTGGGCACGGGCCACCTTGGCGGCGGTGCCGGCGGGCACCAGGATGCGCTGCTGCCCCAGCCGCACGCCCTCGGCCACCCGCTGGGCGATCATGGGCACGGGGCGCACCTCCCCGGCGAGCGTGACCTCGCCGATCGCCCCGGTGCCGGCGGGCAGGGCGACCTCCCGGGCGGCGGACATCACGGCCAGGCAGACGGCCAGATCCGCCGCCGGGTCGCGCAGGCTGATCCCACCCACGGTGGCCAGGAACAGGTCCTTGTCTCCCAGCCGCAGCCGGCCGGTGCGTTCGGAGACGGCCACGAGCATCGCGCAGCGGGAGGAGTCCAGCCCGGAGACTCCCCGGCGCGGGTTGGGGACGGTGGAGGCCACCGTGAGTGCCTGCACCTCCGCCAGCAGCGGGCGGCGGCCCTCCACGGTGACGGTGAGGCACACCCCCGGCCCGGCCTGCCCGTTCTGGGACCTGAAGAGCGCGGAGGGATCGGGCACCTCCTCCAGCCCCGCGTCGGTCTGCTCGAAGCAGGCCACCTCGTCGGCCGGACCGTAGCGGTTCTTCACGGTGCGCAGCAGGCGCAGGGAGGTGTGCCGGTCCCCGTCCAGGGAGAGCGTGGTGTCCACGACGTGCTCCAACGCGCGCGGCCCGGCCACCACCGATTCCTTGGTTACTTGCCCCACCAGGCAAAGCGGTACCCCGAGTTCCTTGGCCACCCGGGTGAGGGATTGGGCCACGGCCATCACCTGAGCCACTCCCCCGGCGCGGCCTTCCACCTGCGCCGAGGCGATGGTCTGCACCGAGTCCACGATCACCAGTTCCAGGCCCGCAGTGTCCGTGATGAGACCGATCACGGCACCGAGCTCGGTCTCGTCGCTGAGCAGCAGCCCCGGGCAGTTCGCGCCTATCCGGCGGGCGCGCACGGCGATCTGCTCCACCGATTCCTCGCCGCTGACGTAGAGGACGCTGCCGCCGGAGGTGGCGCACACGGAGTTGGCCACCGTGAGCAGCAGGGTGGACTTGCCCGCGCCAGGTTCGCCGCTGAGCAGCAGAACCTGGCCGGGCACCAGGCCCCCGCCCACCACGCGGTCGAACTCCGGGCAGTCGGTGCTGAGCCTGGTGGCGGGTCCGGCCAGGATCACCTCCGTGACCGGCTTGGCGGGTTGGCGTGGGGCGCTGACCTTGACGGGCGCCTGCCCGCCTGCGGAGAGCGCCGCTGGGGCGGCCTCCTGCGCGATGGTGCCGAACTCGCCGCACCGGGCGCACCGCCCGGTCCACTTGACGGGCTTGGCGCCGCAGGCGGAGCACCGGTACTGCGTAGCGTTTCTTGCCATGCCCTCACGTTAGCGCCCGCCACCAACATTGGTTGCTCGCCTCCGCTCGGGCCGGTTCCTGCCTGGGATAGCCGACCCGCCGGCCTTGCACCGGCGCCACCGCCCAACGCGCGCTGCCCGCACTGGTACCGGCAGCCGCGCCGGCGCTACTCCAGTACCAGCACGTGCTGGCCGCCGATCTTCTCTCCGCCCAGCATGAGCTGGACCACGTAGGTGCCGGGCCGGGACTCGCCCGCCGGGGCGCAGCCCTCTGCCCGCACCACGCCGTCCCAGGACAGGCTGCCCTTCCAGCTATCCCCGGCCTTGAGCAGCAGCTGCTTGGTGGGGGGCTGCTCCCCGGCGCACACCAGCGTGTTGATGATCGTCTCTTGCCCGGAGGTGATCACCATGCCCAGCGTGCCGGGGCCGGCCTGCACCAGGCAGGGCAGCGCGGAGGTGGTGGAGACCGCCAGTTCAACGGTGATCGGCTTGCCGGCCGCAGCGGTGGCGGGGATGGCCGGTTCTATCCGCACCTCCTGCGCGGGGCAGGCGACCGGCGTGGGGATGGTCGAGGGCTTGGGTAGGGGATCGCCCTGGAGCTGCTTGACCAGCATGGGCACCGCTAGGAGGGCGATCAGCAGGATCAGCACGATGACGGTGAGCACCGAGGCGAGCCGCCTCCAGTTGGTGGCAAACCACTGGCCTAGAGCCGAGGCGAACGGAGTTGCCCGCCGCAGCGTGGGCTGCACGGCTGGACGACGCCCCGCCGGCCGCCCCGAGCCCTCGCCCGCCCCGCGTTGGTGGCCGCGAGACTGGACGCTCGGGCGAGCGGCGGGGGTAGGCCGCCTGGCGGCCTGGCCCGTGCCGGCCGCACCGGCCGGTGGGCGCGCCGGCGCCTGCCGGCCGGGAGTCGCGCCCCGCTGGGCTGCGCCGGTCGAGCCTGCGCGCTCACCGTGGGCGTGCGCAGGGCCCCTGCCCGCGGCACCTGCCGCCCCGCGTGGGAAAGCCGCCTGCCCGGTACCCGTCCGGCCGGCCCACTGGCCGCCTGCGGCCGGGCGCGGTGGGCGGCCGGCCCGCCCCGCCGCGCCGCTGGCCCAACTGCCGTCGCTGTTGGGCCGGCGCGGGCCGCGCCCGCCGGGCTTGCCGAACGGGGAACGTGGTGGGGTGGGCTCCTGCATACCCTCGACGTTACGGGTTGGCCCCGAGGGAGGGCGGCTAGACGCGCCGGGACTTAGCTGGGAGCCGAGGCCGCCGGGTCTGCGCCCCGGCTGGAGTCGGTGCCCTCGTCATCGTCGTCCAGGAGGCACCAGCGTTCCACCACCAGCCCGCTCACCACCAGGAACACGGACGCGGCGGCGCAGGCGGCCGCGTAGAGCGCCTGCTCGCGCGGGTAGGGGGCGGACAGGTGCGGTAGGGCGGCCACCAGGTGCGCCGCGAAGTAGCCCAGCAGGCCGCTGCCCAGGTAGGCGCAGGCGAAGGCCAACGCCACCACCCGGGCCGCCGCCACGCCGGTCAGGGCGCGCTTGCCGTCCCGGCGGCGCACCTGCCGCCCGACGCCCAGGGTCACCACCCCGGTGATGAACAACGGCACCGCCGTCACCCACAGCACGGGCGGGGCAAGCACCCCCATGCGGTCTGCGGCCAGCAGCATCGCCAGGGCGACGATGAACACTGCCCCCGCCACCTGCAGGAGGGTGACCAGTCTTAGCCTCTGCATGGCGCCGAGCCGCTACTGCCCCAGCACCTGGTCCCAGGAGGGCTTGGCCTCCCAGTCATCGTTACCCGCCTCGGCGCCGTCAGCGCCTAACAGCGGGGGCGCCGGCGGGGCCGGCGGCAGCGGCGCGATGTCCCCCACCTCCGGCGGCGGAGCCGGGGCGGGAACCGGCGGCACGTCTGCCTGTTGGGCGGCAGCGTCGTTGGCCAGTTCCAGGTCGGCGGCCGCGCCGTAGCCCGCCTTCTCCGCCAGGGTCTGGGTGACCTCAGCTGTGCGCCCGGTGGGCGCGAAGGAGGGCGGCATGGTGGCCGGGGCGTCCACGTACTCGGCCTCCCCCAGCAGGAAGGCGGGATCGAAGGGGTGCGCCCCATCCGCCTGCTCGCCGGGCTCGGGGACCGGGGCGGGGGCAACGTCGGCGGCGGCTTCGCCCGCCCCTGCGGGGAGCTCAGCGTCCCGCTCCTGCCCGGCGGGCGCCGGGGTGGGCCAGCCGGACTCGTCGATCCGCACCGGTGTCTCCAGCGCCGGCACGTCGCTCGGGTCGGGGGCCGGCACCTCCCAGCTCGCCTGGGGCGGCGCGGGCGCCTCCTCCTGGGGCTCGGGGGCGGTGACGGGAACGAAGATCGGCTCGAAGGGGTGGGCGTCCAGCGGGCCAGGCTCGTGCGCGGCCTCCTGGCCGCCCTCCTCTTGCGCGGACGCGAGCACGGGCTGCCCGGCCGGGGCGGCCAGCGCGGACAGGTCCACCACCGGCGCGAAGGCCGGCAGTTCGGCTCCGAATCCTGCCTGGTCCTCGCCCTCGGCCTGCCACTGCTCCGCGTCACCGGCCTCGCCAGCCTGGTCTCCGGTCGGCTCCTCCTGGCCGGGCCAGGCTTCCTGCGCGCCCTCGCCCTGTTCGCCTGCCACCACGGGCTCGAACACCACGGCAGCGCCAGGCTCGCCCTCCTCGCCGCCAGCCGTCTCCTCCCCCACGGCCTCGGCGGCGCCGAAGGGCGACTCGGTGATGGGGAAGTCTGCTACGGGGGTGTGGGCGAGCTCGGCCTGCTCCGGCTCGAAGCCGGCCGCCTCTGCGGCGGGGGCCTGGTCGGTGTGCTCGGCGGGCGCCTGGTGGGCCGGCTCGACCGGTGCCCAGCCGGCGGCTTCCTCCACCTCGGGCTCGACCGGCGCGCCGCCCTGCTCCGTGCCCGGTTCGGCGGCCGGTTCGGCGGCCGGCGCGGCGAGGGTGGGCCACTCCTCGATCACCTGCAGGATCTGGGCGTGCCCGGCCCGCTCGCTCAACTCGGCTGCGGTGAGGGCCTGGTCGGCCAGACGGCCCTGCGGGGCGATGAGCGCCCACGGGTAGAGCACGAAGGCGCGCTCGGCGGCGCGCGGGTGGGGCAGCGTCAGCTCAGGGTCTGCGCTGACCACGCCCTGGTAGTCCACCAGGTCCAGGTCCAGCGTGCGCGCACCCCAGCGCTCCTGGCGCACCCGCCCGAACTCGTCCTCCACCGCGTGGAGGGCCGCCAGCAGGGCGGCCGGGGCGAGCGTGGTGGCACCCGTGAGCACGGCGTTGTAGTAGTTGGGCTGGTCCTCCTGGCCGGGCGCCAGCGCGGGGGCGGTGACCACCAGCGGGGAGACCTGCTCCACGCTCAGCCCCTCCAGGCCGCGCAGCCTGTCCACGGCGCGAGCCAGCGTGCCGGCCGGGTCACCCAGGTTGGCGCCCAGGGCGATGACCACCGCCGCCTGGCCCTGCGGCGCGGCGTGCAGGTCCGCCGCCGGGGCGGCCTCCTCCGGTTCTGCCGCCTGGACCTCGCCGGGCGCCGGCCACCGCAGGTCGGCCTCCCCCTCCGGCGCGAACACCGAGGCGCTCGCGGGGGCCAGGTCGCCGCCCGCAGCGGCAGCCCCGGCAGCCCCGGTGGCTGCGGCTGCGCCGGCCAGTATGGCGCCCGCGCCGGCGGTGAGGCCTGCGGAGACGTCGGCCGACTCGCCGCCCGACTCGCCCAGCGTCTGGCCGCCGCCTGAACCCGCCTCGTCGCCCTCGGCGCCCTCGACGCCACCCTGGGGGGCGGCCTCGGGGGCGAAGCGGCCGGCGGGCACGTCGGCCACCGCGTCGATAGCGGCGGGCAGACTCGCCTCCTCCTGCTCGGCGGGGGCGGAGAGGTTGCGGCGGTAGATGGTGACGGCCACGTCGTCGAAGGGCACGCTCAGGGGCGCCTCGGGCTTGTGGATGGTCACCTCGACGGCGTGGACGCGCTCGTCGCGCAGGGCCACGGCGGCCACGCGGGAGGCCAGCGTCTCGATCAGGTTGACCGGCTGGCCGGCCAGGATGGCCACGACCGCCTCGCTGACGGCGCCGTAGTCCACCGTCTCGGCGAGCTCGTCGGAGCGGGCGGCGGCGCGGGTGTCCACCTCCAGCACCAGGTCGGCCACGAACAGCTGGCCCTCCTCGCGCTCCTGCTCGAACACGCCGTGGAAGCCCCGGGCACTGATGCCCTTAAGAGTGATGCGATCGGACCTGCGCTGCATTTGCCCCTCCTTTTCCCTTACCGATTATTCCTGCCAGCAAACGTGCGCGGAGGTCTTTGCCGGCCCGCGCGCCCTATTTGTCTTGTGTTTCAGCCGCCCGGTGGGTGTGGTTGGACGACGCTGCCGCCCGCCGCCACCCACGCTGCGGCCACCGCGCGCGCGTCGCGGGAGTATGCGACATTGTGCACGCGCACCGCCCAGGCGCCGGCCAGTGCGGCCAGGGCGGTGGTGGTGGCGGTGGCCACGTCCCGCCCGGTGGGCCCCTGGTCGGCCTCTCCCAGTGCGGCGGCCAGGAGGCGCTTGCGGGAGGTGCCGATCAGGAGCGGGTAGCCCAGCTCCAGCAGGGTGGGGGTGTGGGCCAGGAGCGTCCAGGACTGCGCCGCGTCCTTGGCGAAGCCGATGCCGGGGTCCAGGACCAGGCGGTCGGCCTGCCCGCCCGCGGCCAGGTAGCGCTCGACGGCGGCGGCCAGCTCTCCCCTCACGTCTGCTACCACGTCGGTGTAGGTGGCCTGCGAGTCCATGGTCTGCGGGGTGCCGCGCATGTGCTGGCACAGGTAGATCGGGGCCGCCCCGGTGGGCAGGCGCAGCGCCGCCACCGTGGCGTGCATGCGCGGGTCGGCGCCGCCGGTGACGTCGTTGACCATGACCGCGCCGGCCGCGACCGCAGCGGCGGCGACCTCGGCGCGGAAGGTGTCCACGCTGACGGGCACGCCGGGCAGCTCGCGGGCCAGCGCCGCGATAACGGGCACCACGCGCTCGGCCTCCTCGGCGGCAGCCACCGGGGCGGCACCGGGCCGGGTCGAGTAGCCGCCCACGTCCAGGATCTGCGCGCCCTGGTCCACCAGGGCGCGCGAGTGCGCCACGGCGGCGGCCACGCTCGTGAAGCGCCCGCCGTCCGAGAACGAATCGGGGGTCACGTTGACCACCCCCATCAGCAGGGGAAGCTGGGCCGCTCCGGGTGCGCCGCCGAGGAGCTCGGCGGCGAGGCTGGCGCCGCGGCGGGCCGCCGCCGCGGCGCCGCTCGGGCCGGGGCCGGCCTGTGCGCCGGCCGGCTCCGGGAGCGCTGCTGTGGGGAGCCCTAGCGGGTCGGTCACGCCCGCCCGCCCTGGATCAGGCTCATCGCCTCGGCGCGGGTGGCGGCGTTGCGCAGCTGCCCGCGCACGGCGGAGGTGATGGTGCGCGCCCCGGGCTTGGCCACGCCGCGCATGGACATGCACATGTGCTCGGCCTCGAGCACCACGATCACGCCCTGGGCGCCCAGGCGTTCCACCAGGGCGTCTGCCACCTGGGAGGTGATGCGCTCTTGCACCTGCGGGCGGCGGGCGAAGCCCTCCACGACGCGCGCCAGCTTGGACAGGCCGGTCACGCGACCGTCCGGGCCGGGGATGTAGCCCACGTGCGCCTGCCCGTGGAAGGGCAGCAGGTGGTGCTCGCAGGTGGAGTAGAACGGGATGTCCCGCACGATCACGAGCTCCTCGTGGCCGATGTCGAACACCGCCTCCAGGTGGCGGGCCGGGTCCTGCTCCAGCCCGCCGAACAGCTCCCGGTAGGCCCGGGCCATCCGGGCCGGGGTGTCCCGCAGCCCCTCGCGGTCCGGGTCCTCCCCCACCGCGACCAGCAGGTCGCGGATCGCCCGCTCCACCGCGGCGGCGTCGTACTGACCGGAGTGCTTGGCCCGCCTTGCCTTGCGGCCGGTGGACTGCGCCGCCTGCTGGGCGTGCTCGGTCGCGCGCGCCTCGACGGCCCGGGCGCCGCGCGGCTTCTTCTCGCCGCCCTCGCCCGCCGCGCGGGACGTGGACTGGCCGGGGCCGGTCACCTGGGACTGGGCGGCCTCCTGCGCCGCCTGGCGCAACTGCCGCCGCGTCACCGGGCCACCTCGCCATTGCCGACGCCGTCGGCGCCCGTACCGGCGCCGGCCGCGCCCGTACCCGGGCCGTCGCTACCCGCGCCGTCAGTACCCGCACCGTCGGCGGCAGGGGCGGGCTGAAGCGGTATCTCCGCCGTCACGGCCTCCCCGGAGTCGGCGTAACCGCCGCCCGGCACCGCCGGCCCCTGCGGGGCGGCCGGCTCGCTCGCTGCGGCCAGGGCGGCAGCGTCGGCCACCTTGCCCAGGCGCTCACCGGGCGAGGCAACCGCAGGCCCGCTCGGCACGCGGTCGGCGGCGATAGACCACTGCTCGCGCGGGGCGCGCTTGACCACCGGCGCGAACACCTCGCGCAGGTCGCCCTCCAGCAGCGTCTCGCGCTCCAACAGGGCCGCCGCCAGGGCGTCCAGCACGTCGCGGTACTGGGTGAGGATCTCCCAGGCCTCGGCGTGGGCCGCGTCCATGAGGGCGCGCACCTCGGCGTCCACCTGGGCGGCCACCGCATCGCTGTAGTCGCGCCCCTGCCCGCCAAAGAACCTCGCGTTCTGCTCCGGCTCGCCCAGCTTCACCAGGCCCACCGAGGCGGACATGCCGTAGTGGGTGACCATCTTGCGGGCCGTGGCCGTGGCCTTCTCCAGGTCGTTGGAGGCGCCGGTGGTCGGGTCGTGGAACACCAGCTCCTCCGCCACGCGCCCACCCAGGGCGTAAACCAGCTTGTCCAGCAGCTCGTTGCGGGTGGTGGAGTAGCGGTCCTCGGTGGGCAGCACCATCGTGTAGCCCAGCGCCCGGCCGCGCGGCAGGATCGTCACCTTCGTCACCGGGTCCGTGTAGCGCAGGGCCGCGGCCGCCAGGGCGTGGCCGGCCTCGTGATAGGCGGTGATCCGCTTCTCCACGTCGTTCATCACGCGGGTGCGCTTCTGCGGGCCCGCCATGACCCGGTCGATGGCCTCGTCCAGGGCCCGGTTGTCGATCAGCTGCGCGTTGGAGCGGGCGGTCAGCAAGGCGGCCTCGTTGAGCACGTTGGCCAGGTCCGCGCCCGTGAAGCCCGGGGTGCGCTTGGCCAGCGCCTTCAGGTCCACGTCCGGGGTGAGCGGCTTGCCCTTGGCGTGCACCGCCAAGATCGCCTCGCGGCCCTTGAGCTCCGGGGCCTCCACCGCGATCTGGCGATCGAAGCGGCCCGGGCGCAGCAGTGCCGGGTCCAGCACCTCGGGCCGGTTGGTCGCTGCGATGACGATCACGTTGGCGTTGTCGTCGAAGCCGTCCATCTCCACCAGCAGCTGGTTGAGGGTCTGGTCGTGCTCCTCGCCGCTGCCGGACAGGCCGGAACCGCGCGAGCGCCCGATCGCATCGATCTCGTCAACGAAGATGATCGCCGGGGCGTTGTCCTTGGCCTGCTCGAACAGGTCGCGCATGCGGGAGGCGCCCACGCCCACGTAGAGCTCCACGAACTCCGAACCGCTCATGGAGTAGAAGGGGGCGCCCACCTCTCCGGCCACGGCGCGCGCCAGCAGGGTCTTACCGGTACCGGGCGGACCGTAGAGCAGCACGCCCTTGGGGATGCGCGCGCCCACGGCCTGGAACTTGCGCGGGTCGGCCAGGAACTCGCGGATCTCCTGCAGCTCCTCGATGGCCTCGTCCACGCCCGCCACATCAGTGAACCGGACCGGCGGGTTTTCCTTGTTGTACTTCTTCGCCTTGGACTTGCCAAAGCCGCCCATCCGCCCGGACTGCATCCGGGTGGACAGGAACCAGAAGGCGCCCACCAGCAGCAAGATCGGCAGGAAGATGGACAGCAGGCTGAGGTACCACGGGGAGGTGGGGACCACGGAGTTGTAGCCGTACTTACCGACGTTCTTCAGCAGCCCCGCCACCTGGTCGGCCTGCGCGTCCACGTACGTGAACTGCACCTGCTTGCCGACGTTCTTCTCCTTGGTGGCCTTGGAGGAGGGCGGCGCCGTGAAGTCCTCGGTCAGGTCCAGCCGCACGGTCTGGATGCCCTCGGTGACCACGGCACGCTCCACGGTCTTGCCAGCCATCAGCTCCAGGCCGGAGGAGGTGTCGATCTCCTTGTACGGGCTACCAAAGACGTAGGCAACCGAACCGAACATCACAACACCCGCCACCACAATCATTAACAGGCGGGCGTTGAAGAACTGCGCGGGCTTCTTCTTTTCGGACATATACCTGGGCTTCCCTCTAGTTACAGGTATCAGCACCGTAGCCGATAGTGCTGGGGGGCGCCTGAGAGTTTCGCGTAGGGCAGTGGCGGCGCCCGGCCGGTGCCACTGCCCGCAGTCGGGCAACGGGAAAGGGCGGCGGGGCGGTGTTCCCGCCGCGCCGCCCCTGCCCGGTTTTCCGGGTTAGCCCTCTGCGCCGTAGACGTGAGGGGCCAGGGTGCCGATGAACGGCAGGGTGCGGTACTTCTCCGCGTAGTCCAGGCCGTAGCCGACCACGAACTCGGTGGGGATGTCGAAGCCCACGTACTTGGCGTCCACCTCCACCTTGGCGGCCTCGGGCTTGCGCACCATGGTGGCGATCTCCACGGTGGCGGCGCCGCGGGTGCGCAGGTTGGCCTGCAGCCAGGACAGGGTCAGGCCGGAGTCGATGATGTCCTCCACGATCAGGACGTGCTTGCCCGTGATGTCGGAGTCCAGGTCCTTCAGGATGCGCACCACACCGGAGGACTTGGTGCCCGAGCCGTAGGAGGACACCGCCATCCAGTCCATCTGCACGGGGGTGTGGAGCTTGCGGGAGAGGTCCGCCATCACCATGATGGCGCCGCGCAGCACGCCCACCAGCAGGATCTCGCGGCCCGCGTAGTCCGCGTCGATCTGCGCGGCCATCTCGGTCAGTCGTTCCTGGATCTGCTCTTCCGTGACCAGGATGCTCTTCAGGTCATTGCCCATGTCGCTGCTGTCCAACTTGCCCTCCGTGGTTGCGCGGTGCCGTCAAGGAAATCTTGCCACGATTGCGCACCGGTCAGGCCCGCCCGGCGTTACGGCCCGTTTTTCCGCCAGATTCTGAGCGCGGGCCCGCTGCGGTGGGCGCGCACGTTTGCTGGCAGGTGTGTTTCCTTTTGCCCCCGGTAGCTGGTGACGAGCGCGTCGAGGGCGTCGATGTGGCTGGCGTTGATGGCGCTGGGCTCCCACCCCGCCTCCTGCCCGGCCAGGTGGAGCGCGCGGGTGCGCAGCGCCCGTGGCGCGCCGGCCAGGATGGCGCAGTCCAGGCGGATTTCGCCGCCCTGGTTGGCCGACGCTCCGCCCGCCGCCTCGCCACCCCGGCCGCCCTCCCGGTGGGCGTTGGTGGCCGACGTCGCCGCCGCGCCGCCCCCTGCCTGCGAGGCCAGCGCCGGCCCGCCGCCGGGGAGGAGGGCCTCCCGGTAGAGGCGGGCGGCCAGCAGGTCCAGGGCCTCCAGGTCCGCCCGGGCCTGGGCGGCGGTGCGGGCCAGCGCGGGGATCGGGTCCGTCCCCAGCGCCGCGGCCAGGGCCGGCAGGGCGCGCTCGCGCACGGCCGCGCGACGCAGGGCGCTGCCGTCGGCGGCCCGCCAGGGCCCGTCGGCCCGGTTGGAGGGGTCGCGCACGTAGTGCGTGCCGAAGGCCGCGCAGGCGGCCTCCGTCTGGGCCCGGCGCAGCCCCAGCAGTGGGCGCAGGATGACCGCGCCGGCCAGCTCGGCGCGCGGGGAGATGCCGGCCACCGCCCGCAGCCCGGCGCCCCGGGCCAGGGCCAGGAGCACCTGCTCGGCCTGGTCGTCCGCGGTGTGCCCCAGCAGCAGGAAGTCGCCCGCCTCCAGGTGGCGCGCGTATGCCTCGCGCCGCGCCGCGCGCGCCCCGGCCTCCGGTCCGCCCGGCCGGCGCCGGCCATCCCGGCCCACCCGGGCGTCCACGCCCACCCGCAGCAGCGGCAGTCCCAGCTGCTCGCACACCCCAGCCACGAAGTCACCCTCCGCGCCCGACTCGGGCCGCAGCCCGTGATCCACGTGCAGCGCGCGGGCCGCGCCGCGCAGGTCCTCACGCGCCCCGCCCGGGCGCACCAGCTCCCCCACCGCGAGCAGCAGCGCCAGGGAATCGGCGCCCCCGGAGCAGGCCACCAGGATCCGGGCGCCGGGCGGAACGTCGTCCAGGCATCGCCTCACCGCGCCCAGGGCGGGCAGCGCGCCGGGGCCGGGAGGGCTGCAAAGGGCCGGCACGGGCGGCTACTGCTCGGAGATGGCGTAGATGAGCGCGTCGATCTCCAGGCGCGCCCCCCACAGGCCGCCCTCGGCGAAGCCGTCAGAGATGATCGCGAAATCGAGCGGGCGGCCCGACTTGGTCACCAGCGTGCCGGACAGCGAGGCCACGTTGGATAGCGAACCGGTCTTGCCGCGCAGCAGCGGCGTGTCCTCCAGGTAGCGCCGCCCCAGCGTGCCGTCCACCGAGGCGAAGGCCAGGGCGGAGTCGAAGAGCTGCAGCTGCGGGTAGCGCTGCGAGCCGCGCGCCACCTGCAACACGCTCACCAGCGTGCGCGGGGAGACCTTGGAGACGTCGGACAGGCCGGAGCAGTCGTTCATCACCAGGCCCTCGGTGTCCACCCCGACTTCGGTGAGGAACTCCCGCACCGCCTCCGTGGCCCCCTGGAACGTGGCAGGCTTGCCGGCCGCCACCGCCACCAGACGGCACTCCACCTCGGTGGAGGTGTTGTTGGACTCCTTCAGGGACCGGCTGACCAGCTCGTAGACGGGGGCGGACTCCACCGCCGCCAGGCCCACGGCCTCCTGCGGGGTGGCCGCCCGCTCCAGCTCCCCCTCGACCGCGATACCGGCCGCCTCCAGGTGCCCCCGGAAGGTCTGGGCCGCCGCGAGCGCCGGGTCGTCGTAGTAGCCCACCTCGGGCTCGAAGGTGCCGTTCATGGCGATCGGCACCACCTTGCCCACGTAGTCCTCGCTGCCCTCCCAGTTCGGGTTGAAGGCGTCGGAGGCGGGAAAGAGCGTGTCGTCCAGCGCCAGGTGCACCGAGGAGAGGCCCTTGGCCTTTAGCGCCGCAGCGGTGGAACGGGCCAGGTCGCCCAGGCCGGCGCGCCCGCTGACCCCGTACGGGTTGCCGGCGTCCGGGGCCAGGTAGATGTCGCCGCCGCCGCGCAGGTAGACGGTCTGCCCCTCGATGAGGGTGGCGGTCTCCAGGCGCTTGCCGCCACCCACGCGGCCCAGCACGGCGATGCCCGCCAGGGTCTTCATGGTGGAGGCCGGGGTGAGGGCCTGGCCCGCGTTGTGCTGCGCCACCACCTCCCCGGTGACGGCGTCAGAGATCAGGACCGCGGTGGCGGCGGGCGGCACCACGCGCACTGTGGGGGCCGGGGTGGCCCCGCCCTCCGCCGCCGGCTCCTCGGTGACCTCCTGGCGCGCGAACAGCTGCGCGCCCGCGAAGTCGGCCACCGCGGACTCGATCGCGGCCACGGAATCGGCGCCCAGGGGCGGGCCGATCTCCTGGCCCCGCGCGTTGACCCCCACCGCGAGGGAGGGCAACGTAGGCGGCGGCGCGGCGGCCGCGCGCGGCTCCTGCGTGGTCAGCATTCCGGGCGCCACGTCCAAGACGTCCAACACCACGTATCCCACCGACGCTGAGACCAACGCCGCCGTCAAGCCTGCGGCAACCCAAGCGGATTTCTCCAAAGCTCACGCCTCTCTTTATGCTGAGCTGTTCTGCCCTCCGTGTAAGGATAGGACAATAGTTGTAGTCCGCTTCGTAGCCAGAGAAGGGAAGCAGCAATGCTCGAGTTCGACGTCACCATCGAGATTCCCAAGGGCAACCGCAACAAGTACGAGGTTGACCACGAGACCGGTCGCATCCGCCTGGACCGCATGCTGTTCACCTCCACGCGCTACCCGGACGACTACGGATTCATCGACAACACCCTGGGCGAGGACGGCGACCCGCTGGACGCCCTGGTGCTGCTGGAGGAGCCCACCTTCCCCGGCTGCCTGATCCGTTGCCGCGCCCTGGGCATGTTCCGCATGCGCGACGAGGCCGGCGGTGACGACAAGGTGCTGTGCGTCCCGGCCTCCGACCAGCGCGCCTCCTGGCGCACCGACATCGAGGACGTCTCTGAGTTCCACCGCCTGGAGATCCAGCACTTCTTCGAGGTCTACAAGGACCTGGAGCCCGGCAAGTCCGTGGAGGGCGCCTACTGGACGGGCCGCGAGGAGACCGAGGCGGAGATCCTGCGCTCCTACGAGCGCTTCCGCGAGGCCGGCCACCAGGCCCACTGAGCTAACGCAAACGCCTTGGGGCGGGAGGATGATTCCTCCCGCCCCAAGGCGTTTGCGCGCTTAGTACCGGCGTCGGCGCCGGCCGGGGGCTGCTAACCGACCCTGCCGCCGTAGGGCATGATGCCGCCGGAGTAGTACAGCGGGATCTCGGTGACGTAGGCGCCCGGCTGGGGGGCGTGGATGATCATGCCGTTGCCGGAGTAGATGGCCACGTGGTAGACGCCGGAGCGGGTGCCGTTGGAGGACCAGAACACCAGGTCCCCGGGCTCCAGCGCGCTCAGCGGGACGCGCGTGGTCTCCGCGTACTGCATCCGGGAGGAGTGCGAGAGCCAGTAGCCCTGGGAGCCCCAGGCGGCCTGCACCAGGCCGGAGCAGTCGTAGCCGGCCATGGAGTCTCCGCCCCACACGTAGGGCACACCGATGGCGTTGCGGGCGAACTGCACCGCACCCCAACCGTTGCCGTTGGACACCGGCGGAGGGGGCGGCGGGGGCGGCGCGGGCTCGGCCGGCGGAGGCGGGGCCCACGTGGAGCCGCCGCCGTCGGAGCTGCCACCGGAGCCGCCGTCGGAACCGGAGTTCTGCTCGTTCTCGCGCCGCTCGGCCTCCTCGCGCTCCTGCCGCTCACGCTCCTCGCGCTCCAGGCGTTCGCGCTCCTGCCGCTCGGCCTCCTCGGCCTCCGCCTGGCGGCGGGCCTCAGCCTCGGCCTGCTCGCGGCGGATGCGCTCGTTTTCCTCGTCGCGCTGGCGCTCCAGCTCTGCGGTGGTGCCGCGCTGGGTGGCCAACTGGTTGAGAACGTTGGTCTTCTCCTCGTCCAGGGCGGCTTCCTGCGCCGTCAGGTCGCTGGACTTGGCCTGCGCCTGCTGGAAGCGGGTCTCCACCTCGGCGGTGGCCAGGCTCTGGGCCTCCTCCGCCTCCACGGCGCGGCGTTCCAGGGTGGTGGCCGCCTGCTCCAGGGCGTTGTAGCTCTGCACCTCGGACTCGGCGCGCGTACCCAGGCGGTCCACAGCGGCCGCCTTCAGGTCGATCTCCGTCAGGCCCCCCTCGGTGAGGTAGGGCTCGAAGGCGGTCAGCGAGCCGCCGCCGTTGCGGTAGGCGTTGGCGGCCACCTGCGCCAGGCGGGAGCGGGCGGTCTGCTCCTGCTCGCGGGCGGCGGAGGCGGAGTTGCGGGCCTCCTCGGCCACCCTCGTGGCCGCGTCCAGCTGGTCGCGGGCGAACTGGTAGTCCTCTGAGGCGATCTGCACCTCCAGCTGCGCGGCGTCGCGGCGCGCGGAGATGTCGATCAGCTGCAGTTCCAGGGAGGCGACGGAGCCCGCCAGGGTTGCCTCCTTCTGGCGGGATTCTTCAATATCGGAGTCGCTGGGGGCGGATTGCGCCACCGTGGCCAGGCCACCGATCGCAAGGACCGCAGCGATTACGGACGCCGCAACGCGTCGCGGTCGCCGAGCCAGCATTTGCCTCATCGAGTTCCTCTAACGTGAATCAGAAAACACCCCGGGGCACAAAACCCTCTCCCTCAGGTCGAGGTTCAGGTTAGCGCAGTGTGGACGCTCCGCGCCCGAACGAGACTCGAATCACGGCGATTGCGGGGTGAAAACGTAGGCGCGCCGCCCCGCCCTTCCAAGCCCCGAACACGGTATAGAGCGGCGCGCCCCGGGGCATTACCCTGGGCGGCGTGACTCCCACTGCGCAAGACCCCCAGGGCTGGGGCTTTACCACTCGTCAGATTCACGCCGGGCAGGAGCCCGCCCCTGGTAGCGGCGCGTGCGCGCTGCCGATCTACCAGAGCGCCGCTTTTGTCTTTGACTCAGCGGAACAGGCCGCCGCCCGCTTCCGGCTGGAGGACGGCGGCCCCATCTACACGCGGATCGGCAACCCCACCCTGGACGTGGTGGAGAAGCGCATCGCGAACCTGGAGGGGGGCGTGGGCGCCCTGCTGACCTCCTCCGGGCAGGCGGCGGAGAGCCTGGCCATCTTGAACCTGGCGCGCGCCGGGAAGAACGTGGTGGTCTCCCGCTCCATCTACGGCGGCACCCGCAACCTCTTCACCAACGTGCTCCCGCAGTACGGCATCACCGCGCACTGGGTGGAGGACTCCCAGGACCCCGACTCCTGGCGGGCCGCGGCCGATGAGAACACGGTGGCCTTCTACGGCGAGACCGTGCCCAACCCGACCGGCGACGTCTTCGACATCGAGGCCGTGGCGAACGCCGCCCACGCGGTGGGCGTGCCGCTCATCATGGACAACACGGTGGGCACCCCCTACCTGATCCGGCCCTTCGAGTACGGCGCGGACATCGTGGTGCACTCCGCCACCAAGTACCTGGGCGGCCACGGCTCCACTATCGCGGGCGCGATCGTGGACTCCGGCAACTTCGACTACTCCGCCTCCCCGGAGCGCTTCCCCGGCTTCAACGAGCCCGACGCCAGCTACCACGGCCTGGTCTACGCCCGCGACCTGGGCGTGGGCAGCCCGCTGGGAGCCAACCTGGCGTTCATCCTGAAGGCCCGCGTGCAGCTGCAGCGCGACCTGGGCATGGCGCTGTCCCCGTTCTCCGCGTTCCTGCTGGCCCAGGGCATCGAGACCCTCTCGCTGCGCATGGACCGCCACGTCGCCAACACCCACGTGCTGGCGCAGTTCCTGGAGAACCACCCGGCGGTGGAGGCGGTGCACTGGGCCTCCCTGCCTTCCTCCCCCTACTACGAGGTGGCCCAGCGCTACTACCCGCGCGGCGCCTCCGCGCTGTTCTCCTTCGACATCAAGGGCGGCCTGGAGGCCGGGCGCGCGTTCGTCAACGCCACCAAGCTGTTCTTGCACCTGGTCAACATCGGTGACGTGCGCTCCCTGGTGAGCCACCCCGCCTCCACCACGCACTCCCAGCTCACCGAGGAGCAGCTGCGCGCCGCCGGCATCGGCCCGGGTACGCTGCGCCTGTCGGTCGGTTTGGAGGACCCGGAGGACCTGATCGCGGACCTGGAGCAGGCGCTCGCCGCCGGGCAGGCCGCAGCTAAGGCCGCTGGCACCCTCTAGGCCGCCCTCCCGTCACATCCCAGGAGCGAGGTGGAGCGATGAGCAGGCCCGGCCACGACCCCAGCCAGCTGCGCGCGAGCGGCGGCTGGCTGGAGGGCGACCCAGTGGGCAACCGCCAGTTCGCCGAGCTGGGCTGGCTGCGCACCGAGTCCGGCGAGGAGCTGCCCATCCGCCTGGCGTTCGAGACCTTCGGGGAGCTCAACGCGCAGCGCTCCAACGCGGTGCTGGTGCTGCACGCCCTGACCGGGGACTCGCACGTGGCCGGCCAGGCCGGGCCGGGGCACCCGAACGGGCCGTGGTGGCCGCAGCTGGTGGGGCCGGGCCAGGCGATCGACACCGACCGCTACTTCGTGGTGGCCGCCAATATCCTGGGCGGCTGCCAGGGCTCCACGGGCCCGTCCTCGCTGGCCCCGGACGGGCGGCCGTGGGGCTCGCGCTTCCCGCAGTTAACCCCGCGCGACCAGGTGGCGGCGGAGATGCGCCTGGCCGACCACCTGGGCATCTCCCGCTTCCACCTGGTGATCGGCGCGTCCATGGGCGGGCACCGGGCGCTGGAGTGGGCGCTCATGTCCCCCGACCGCGTGGAGAACCTGGTGGTGATCGCCTCCGGGGCGCGCACCACGGCGGACCAGATCAGCTGGGCCTACCCGCAGCTGGCGGCCCTGGAGCTGGACCCGGCCTTCAAAGACGGCGACTACTACGACGCCCCGCCCGGCCAGGGCCCCTACCGCGGTCTGGGGATCGCGCGGGCGATCGCGCACGCCACCTACCGCACTGCCGACGAGCTCAACGCCCGCTTCGGCCGCGTGCCGCAGAAGACGGAGGAGCCGCTCACGGGCGGCCGCTTCGCCGTGCAGTCCTACCTGGAGTACCACGCCACCAAGTTGGCGGTGCGCTTCGACGCCGGCTCCTACCGCACCCTGACCCACGCGATGATTAGGCACGACGTGGGCCGCCGCCGGGGCGGTTACGTGCGCGCCCTGCAGCAGATCGCGGCGCGCACCCTGGTGGTGGCGGTGGATTCCGACCGGCTCTTCCCGCCGGCCGAGTCCCACCTGATCGCCTCCCACGTGCCCGACGCCCAGCTGATGATGCTCTCCTCCCCCTGCGGCCACGACGGCTTCCTGGTGGAGAGCGAGGAGCTGGCCGCCGCGCTGCGGGAGTTCCTGGCCACCGCCCCGCAGTTGGAGCCGGCCCCCCTGCTGGAGCCGGTGGATTTCGCGTCCGACGCTGCCGCCCCGCCCGCCTCAGGGGGCGCCGCCCCGGACGGCGGCGAGGAGAGCTCCACTGCCCGCCTGACCGAGCTGTTCGCCCGCCGCCGCACCTCCAACGCCAGGGGCGGCTGGTACGACACCCGCCGCTGAGCCACCCGAGCCCGGGGCCGGGCCGGTTTCGCTGCGCGTGAGGTGGGGAGGCGGGCGGGAGGAACGTCGTGCAAAGTAGAGGCATGAGCGAGCAGGTGCAGCTGACCGACTGGGTCCCAGACGTGCTGGTGGGATTCGAGCAGTGCGTCATCGAGCTGGAGCCGGATGAGGACACCCCCACCCTGGCCACCCTGGTGCGCCTGGAGGAGGAAAACCAGCCCGAGCAGCCCACCTTCGCGCTCCTGCACATCCACGGCTGGAACGACTACTTCCACCAGGTGGAGCTGGCCCACCAGATCGCCTACATGGGCGGGGCCTTCTACGCGCTGGACCTGCGCAGGTACGGCCGCTCGATCCGGCCCGGCCACCCGCGCGGCTACATCGAGAACATCTCCACCTACGACGAGGAGATCGGCGCCGCCATCGCCCACATCCGGGCCGTCCACGGCGACCTGCCGCTGGTGCTGATGGGGCACTCCACGGGCGGGCTCATCTCCACCCTGTGGGCGCACCGCAACCCCGGCGCCCTGGCGGGCCTGATCCTGAACTCCCCCTGGCTGGAGACGGAGGGCACCCTGGTGGGGCGCACCCTGCTGCACGGCTTCCTGGAGGCCCTGGGCAGCATGTCGCCGCGCTCGGAGTACAAGCTGGCCGTGCCGCCGGACTACCAGGAGCTCAGCGGTCCGTGGCTGGAAAAGTGGGGCGAGCAGCCGGAGTGGGCCAATGACTACCCCAACGACCCGGCACTGGTGGGCTGGGACTTCATCGACGGCTACTGCACCACCACCTACATGATCGCCAGGCCCGGGTGGGCGCGAGCGATCGCGCACGCGCAGATGGAGATCACGGCGGGCGTCAACATCGACTGCCCGATACTGCTGGCCCACTCGCACGCCTCGGCCGCCCCGGACGGCAACGACGTCTCCACCCGCTACGCGGACACCGTGCTGGACGTCGACCTGATGGTGCAGCGCGGCATGCAGCTGGGCGACGAGGTCACCCTGCTGAAGCTGCGCGCCCCGCACGACGTGACGATGGCCGAGCCGCCCGTGCGCGAGCGCCTCTACCGGTCCCTGGCCGCCTGGCTGGTCGGCAACGTGCTGGTGCGCCCCGCCTTCACCCCGCTGCTGGCCGAGGCCGCCAGCGCCCCCACCGCCCCCGCCTCCGGCCTGTACGTGATCTGAACCGCCGGTAACTCAAACGGTTTTGGGGCGCTCGTCCACAACCATCTCGCGCCCCGCCACCGGGTGGGTAATACTTGTTTTGGCTGAATCGAAAGGAGCCAGAATGAACCTCGACGACATCAAGAGCAAGGCCACTGAGCTGAAGGACAAGGCCGCCGAGGCGCTGGGGAGCGACAAGGTAGAGGCCGTGACCGACAAGGTCCTGGACGGCGCCGCCACCGCAGCGGACAAGGTCACCGGCGGGAAGTTCACCGACAAGATCGCCTCCGCCCGCGACGCCATCGACGAGAAGCTGGGCAAGTAAGCGCACGCATTGCCAGCCCAAACCGAGCGCCCAGGTGGAACCACCTGGGCGCTCCCCATTTGGGACTAACCGGGCGCCGTCGCGTTTTCCTCCCCGCGTATGAGCCGCAACGCTCCCGCGATGGCGCATGATTTACCCATAAGAAAGGAGCCAATTCATGAGCTACCCCTCCTACCCGGGCACTCAGCCCGAGCAGCCGAACACCGATCCGTACTCCGCCCCGAGCGGCCAGCCCGCTTACGGCGCCTACGCGCCGGTGGGCTCCGTGCCGGTCAGCCCCGCCCCGGTGGTGACCGCCGGCCCCGTGCCCAAGCGCACCGGCCCAGTCACCATGCTGGTCCTCTCCATCGTTGGACTCATCGTCGCCCCGATCATCATGGTCGTCGGCGTGATGGTGCCGCTCATGGACATCGCCACCACGGCCGTCACGGTCGACTCCGGCGGTCAGGTGCACCTGACTGCGGGCGACAAGATGATCACCCCCGCCCTGGCTGCCGGGAATACCCCGAACTCGGAGAGCCTGATCGCCAGCTGCACCCTGGTGGGTGACAACGGCTCCACCGTCTTCGCCACCCGCATCTCCGGCATGGGCGACCTGCCCATCTACACCGTTCCGGCCGACGGCAACTACCTGGTCGACTGCCCCTACCCGCAGGTCAGCATCATGAAGGCCATCAACCTCGACGCGCTGGGCGAGTTCGTCGCCCCGGTGATCATCGGCATGGTCGTCGGCTTCGTGGCCTTCGTCTGCCTGATCATCTCGATCGTGTGGCTGGTCAAGCGCAACAAGGCGATCAAGCTGGCCAAGCAGGGCGCCTACCCGCAGATGTATTCCTGACGTTTGCGCACGAGTTGTGGGGGCGGGGTTCTACAGAACCCCGCCCCCACAGTCGTTCTCGCGCCGCCCCGCCTGCCGGCGAACACCACGCGCCCGGTGCCCGGCGCCACGCTCGGGGTGCCACGCTCCGGGGTGCCAGGCGCCCGGTGCCCGACGCCCGGCGCCAGCTCAGCGGCTCAGTCGCGTGCTCATCCGGCCAGGCGCGAGCGGAAGAACTCCTGCTCCATCGCCTGGACCCGAGCGGCCTGCGCGTTCGTGGAGGCCCCGCCGTGACCGCCCTCGATGTTCTCGTGGTAGGTCACGTCCTTGCCGGCCCCCAGCATCCGGTAGGCCAGGGTGCGGGCGTGGGCCGGGTGCACCCGGTCGTCCTTCGTGGAGGTGGTGAAGAAGATCGGCGGGTAGTCGGCCTGCGGGTCGAACAGGTGGTAGGCGCTGAAGGTGCGCATGAACTCCCACTGGGCCGGGTCGTCCGGGTCGCCGTACTCCGCCACCCAGGAGGCGCCCGCCAGCAGCGTGTGGAAGCGGCGCATGTCCAGCAGCGGCACCTTGCACACGATCGCCCCGAAGTGGTCCGGGTACTGGGTGAGCATGTTGCCCATCAGCAGGCCACCGTTGCTGCCACCCCAGCAGCCCAGGCGGGAAGCGCTGGTGTAGCCGCGCTCCACCAGGTCCGCCGCCACTGCCGCGAAGTCCTCGTAAGCCTTGTGGCGCTTCTCCTTCAGGGCCGCGGCGTGCCAGCGCGGCCCGTACTCGCCGCCGCCACGAATGTTAGCCACCGCGTAGACGCCGCCCTCCGCCACCCACGTGGCGCCCATGACGGCCGCGTAGCCCGGCAGGTAAGAGACCTCGAAACCGCCGTAGCCGGCCAGGATCGCCGGGGCGCTGGAGTCGGCCACGAAACCGGGCGGGGTCACCACCGTGTACGGGATGCGGGTGCCGTCCAGCGAGGTCGCAAAGTGCTGCTCGGCCTTGTAGCCGGCGGCGTCGAAGTACGCCGGGGCGCTGGCCAGCGCCTCGTATCCCCTCACCTCGCCGCGCTCGCTCAGCCGCAGCACGCCCAGCGTGGTCGGGGTCAGGTAGCCGGTGGCGGTCAGCCACACGTCGTTGCTCTCCAGCGCGTTGACCGGCGCCACGCCCAGCGTGAGCCGCTCGCCCTGCGCAACCGGCACCTGCAGCGCGTGGCCGCGCCACACCAGCTTGGACGACGCCTCACCCGCCGTCCCCTTCGCCTCGCCGCCACTCGCGGCGGCCGACGAATCGGCGGCGCCGGCGGCAACGTCGGCCACCCGGTAGTGCACCTCCAGGCGGGAGGCCACGTCCTCCAGCACGGTCAGCAAGAGCAGGTCGTCGGTACAGGTGTACTGCTCCAGGGCGGCGTTCTGCGTCGGGGTGAAGATCACCGTGCCCTCGCGCGAACCGGCCAGGAAGGCGGGCAGGTCGAAGGCAACCAGCGAGCCGGAGGCCACGTCCAGGTCCCCCACCTGCCAGTCCTCGCGCGTGCGCACGAACAGCACGTCCTTCCACACGCCCAGCTCGTGCACGCGCGGCACGTCGATCCAGGAAATCGGGGCCTCAAGCGGGTCAGGGTAGGCGGCAAAACCGCCCTCCACGATGCCCAGGGAGTGGGAGTAGAAGTTGTGGCTCACCGCGATCTCGTCGCGCACGTAGCCCGGGCGGCGGGAGTGAGACACCCACACGCCCATGTCGCTCTCATCGGCGCGGTAGACCTCCACGGCCTCGCCCATGTCCGTGCCGCGCCGCCACACCGCCACAGTGGTCGGGTAGCCGGAGGTGCTCATGGTGCCCTCGCCCCGGTCGGTGACCAGCAGCGTCGTGTCACCCGCCTCGTCAGCCCAATCCAGGGCGCCCTTCGCCTCGGGCCGGTAGAAGCCGCCCTCCACGAACGAGAGCGTGGTCAGGTCGAACTCGCGGGTCACGTCCGCGTCGCTACCACCCGGGGAGAGGGTGATCAGGGCGCGCTCGCAGGCCGGGCGCAGCACCTGGGCGCCGTGCCACACCCACTTCACGCCCTCGGCCTCAGCCAGCGCGTCCAGGTCCAGCAGCACCTCCCACTCCGGCTCGCCGCTGCGGTAAGACTCCCACGTGGTGCGCCGCCACAGGCCGCGCTCGTGCTGGGCGTCCTTCCAGAAGTTGTAGAGCAGGCCCTCGCGCTCCGCCACCATCGCGATCTTGCGGGTGTCGTCCAGGATCTCGCGGATCTTGGCCTCCGTGGCCTGACAGTGCGGCAGGGCCGCCAGCGCCGCCTCCGAGTGCTCGTTGCGCTGACGCACCCACGCCAGCGCCTCGGGGCCCTCCACCTCATCCAGCCAGGCGATGTCCGCCTCCGGGGCGCTGGACGGCAGCGGGTGGGTGGTGTTCGCGGCGTGCGGGGAATCGGTCACGGTGGGTCCTTCCACATGGTGGGCGTTTGCGGCCGCCTCGAGCCTACCGCCTCCGCGCGGCCCGCCACTCCACGAAAAACCGAGCCCACCCAAACCGCGGCCGCCCGCTCGAGCCGGCTCGAGCGGGCGGCAGTCCGGTGCCGGACCACACCGGGTCGGCTAGTAGGGACGCTGCGGGCGCCACAGCACCAGCGCGGAGCGCGAGGGCGAGCTTGGCGCCGCCTGTGCCCGCCACGGCCGCTGCCGGGCAGCGCTCACCTCTCCCCCAGCGGAGGCCGTGAACACGGCGTGCGACTCACCCGTGCGCTGCCGCAGCCTGACCACCTCCGTGGACAACGCCGCCGCCTGGGAACGCAGCACCGCGTTCTCCGCCTCCGCGCGCTCCAGGGCGCGCTCCAGCTCCAGCACTCGCGCAATGCCCGCCAAGCTGATGCCCTCCGCGCGCATCTCCTGGATCCGCCGCAGGTCCCTCACGTCACTGCTCGAATAGCGCCGCCCCCGCCCGGAAGTGCGGCGCGGGCTAACCAAACCGAGCCGGTCGTATTGGCGCAGGGTCTGCGGGTGCATGCCAGCCAACTCGGCCGCCACAGAAATGACGAACAGTGCGGCGTTAGACGCCGGCTCTGCCTGAGAAAACTGCTCCACCTCTCCACCCCCTACTGTTCGGGGCGGGGGCGGCTAACCGCCCCCGCCCGCGACCTAGCTTTCCGACGCCTTGGGCATCCCCGCACGCACCTGCTGCGCCAACCCCTCGCGGGGGTTGGCCTGTTCCAGCGCCGCCGCCAGATCCCGGGCGTGCTCCGTTGCCTCCCGGTTCATGTCTGCCGGGTAGACAACCGTCACGTCCAGGAAGAGATCGCGCTCGGTGCCCGCCGTGGAGGCGCCACCGCGCACCCGCAGCGTCTGCGGCCCCTTGCCTGCCGGGATCTTCACCCTCGTGGACGTGCCATCCAGCTTCGGCACCTCCACCACGGCCCCCAGCAGCGCCTCGCCCACCGTGATCGGCAGGTCCATGTGCACCCTGCCGTCCACCAGGCGCAGCACCGGGTGCTTCTCCACCGTTACCTTCACGTACAGGTCGCCGGGCTGGCCCCCGCCGGGGGCCAGCTGACCCTTGCCCGGCACCTTCAGCTTCTTTCCGCTGACCACCCCGGCCGGCACGCGCACCGACACGGCGCGGTCCCCCACCTTCAGGTGCACCGTGTCTCCGTTGAGCGCCTGGAAGAAGCCTATGGTGGCGTGGGCGTTAACGTCCGCGCCCCGGCGCGGGGCGTGCGCAGACGCCCCGGCCCCAAAGCCCCCGGGCCCGGCGAATCCGCCCGCCCCACCGGGGCCACCAAAGCCCGCGAAGCCGCCGGCGCCGGCCGCGCCCGCGCCGGCCCCGAACAGGCCGCCCAATATGTCCTCGAAGCCAGCCCCGCCGTTGCCGCCGGTGCTGAAACGCACCCGAGCCCCACCCGGGCCGCCAAACATGCCGCCCAGGATGTCCTCGAAGCCCGCGCCGCCCGGCCCGCCGGCACGGAAGCGGGCCCCACCGCCGTACATCGAACGCAGGGCGTCGTACTGCTTGCGGTCCTCCGCGTTGGACAGGACGGAGTAGGCCTCAGAGATCGCCTTGAAGCGCTCCTCCGCCTCCGGGGTCTTGTTGTGGTCCGGGTGGTACTTGCGCGCCAGCTTGAAGTAGGCGCTCTTAATCTCCTTGTCAGAGGCGTCCTTAGAAACCCCCAACACGCTGTAGAAATCCTTCTCTAGCCAATCCTGACTAGCCATGCTCTCCTCCTCCCTCTAGCGAGGCCACTGGTTCAGTCGTCTATGTTTCGCCGGCGCGCACCGCCCCGTCCTGGGCGGCCCGCCAGCTCGGGCGCCCCATTCCGGGCGGCTCGCCAGCTCGGATGCCCCATTCAGGGCAGCTCCCGCAGCGCCGATCACTCGGGCTGGTGCACCGCCACGCGCGCCGCGCGCAGCACCTTCTGCCCGGCCCGGTAACCCGGCTGAATCACCTGGTGCACCGTCTCCACGCTCACCTCCGGGTGAGGCTGAGCAAACAGCGCCTCGTGCTGAGTCGGGTCGAACTCGTCCCCCGCCGCCCCGAAACGCTCCAGCTCGCACCGGCTGGCCAGCACGTGCTCCAGCTTCTCCGCGATCGCGCCCACCGGGCCAGTCAGGTCGCCGTGCTCGCGCGCCAAGTGGATGTCGTCCAACACCGGCACCAGCGCCTCCAACAGGGCGTGCTCCCCCGCCGCCTTCGCCGCCGCCGCCTCGGCGCGGGAACGACGCACGAAGTTGGAATACTCCTGCGACAGGTTGAAGTGATCCGCCCGGGCCCGCGCCAACTCCTCACGCGCCGCCGCCAGCTGCTCCTCCAGGCTCGGCTCGGCCGGCACAGCGCCCTCCCCGCCGTCACCACTGCAGCAGCCCTCCCCGGCATCCCCGGGCTCACCGGCGCCATCGGCAGCAGCCACGTCCTCGGGCTCACTGCCCGCGCCGACACCAGCCCCGGTCCCGGTCCCAGCCTCGCTGGCCTGGCCACTAGCAGCGGCCGCGGCGGCAACGTCGTCCACCAAAGCGGCCTCGCTCATGGCCTCGTTAATCGCGTCAACCAGGTGCGCGTCAGGCGTCACGCCATCGTTCTCGTTGCTCATAGCTTCCTCCAGGCCGGGGCCGGGCCCCGCGATCCGAATCGAAAAGTTCTCCAGCGGCCAGCCCAGTCAAGCCAGCCGGTGTGGCCGGGCGGCCGGGCCGGGTGGCGGGCACCTAACGGCACCCGCCACCCAACCCGGCGACCAATCAGGCCTTGTCGTCCTCGTCCTCGACGACCTCGGCGTCCACCACGTCGTCATCGGCCGGGGCAGCGCCCTCGGCACCGGCGCCAGCACCAGCGGCGTCAGCCTGCGCTGCGGCCGCAAGAGCCTCGCCGATCTTCATCGACTTCTGGCTCAGCTCCTCCGCGGCGGCCTTGATCGCGTCGGCGTCCGTGCCCTCCAGGGCCGTGCGCACCGCAGCAATCGCGTCCGTCACCTCGGTGGCCACATCGGCGGGAACCTTGTCCTCGTTCTCCTTGAGCACCTTCTCCACCTGGTAGGCCAGCTGCTCGGCGTTGTTGCGAACCTCAGCCTCCTCGCGGCGCTTGCGGTCCTCCTCAGCGTGAGCCTCCGCCTCCTTGATCATGCGGTCGATCTCGTCCTTCGGCAGGGCCGAGCCGCCCGTAATCGTCATCGACTGCTCCTTGCCCGTGCCCTTGTCCTTAGCGGAGACGTGCACGATGCCGTTGGCGTCGATGTCGAAGGTGACCTCGATCTGCGGCACGCCACGCGGGGCCGGGGCGATACCGGTCAGCTCGAAGGTGCCCAGCGGCTTGTTGTCGCGCGCGAAGTCACGCTCACCCTGGAACACCTGGATCAGCACCGAGGGCTGGTTGTCGTCCGCCGTGGAGAACACCTCGCTGCGCTTGGTCGGGATCGCGGTGTTGCGCTCGATCAGCTTGGTCATCACGCCGCCCTTGGTCTCGATGCCCAGGGACAGCGGGGTGACGTCAATCAGCAGCACGTCGGTGCGGTCACCGGCGATCACGCCCGCCTGCACGGCGGCGCCCACCGCCACGACCTCGTCCGGGTTGACGCCCTTGTTGGGCTCCTTGCCGCCGGTCAGCTCGCGCACCACGTCAGAGACGGCCGGCATACGGGTGGAACCACCCACCAGCACCACGTGGTCGATCTCGCTGACCGAGATGCCAGCGTCCGCGATCACGGAACGGAACGGGGCCTTGGTGCGCTCCAGCAGGTCGGCAGTCATCTGCTCGAACTGGGCGCGCGTCAGCTTCTCGTCCAGGTGGATCGGGCCGTTCTCACCCATGGAGACGTACTGCAGGGTGATAGAGGTGGAGGTGGCGGTAGACAGCTCCTTCTTGGCCTGCTCCGCCGCCTCGCGCAGACGCTGCAGCGCGATCTTGTCCTTGGACAGGTCCACGCCGTCCTTCGCCTTGACCTGGCTGACCAGCCAGTCGACGATGCGCTGGTCCCAGTCGTCACCACCGAGGTGGTTGTCACCGGAGGTGGCGCGCACGGAGATGGTGGCAAAGCCGTCCTCGTCCTTGCCGACCTCCAGCAGGGAGACATCGAAGGTGCCGCCACCCAGGTCGAAGACCAGGATCAGCTCGTCCTCCTTGCCCTTCTCCAGGCCGTACGCCAGGGCCGCAGCGGTGGGCTCGTTGACGATGCGCTCCACCTTCAGGCCCGCGATCGCGCCGGCGTCCTTGGTGGCCTGGCGCTCGGCGTCGCTGAAGTAGGCCGGGACGGTAATGACGGCCTCGGTGACCGGCTCGCCCAGGTAGGCCTCGGCGTCGCGCTTGAGCTTGGCCAGGATGCGCGCGGAGATCTCCTGCGCGGTGTAGTTGGTGCCGTCGATCTCGGTCTTCCAGTCGGTGCCCATGTGGCGCTTGACGGAGGAGATCGTGCGGTCGACGTTCGTGACGGCCTGACGCTTGGCCACTTCACCGACCAGGACCTCGCCGGACTTGGAGAAGGCGACGACGGACGGGGTGGTGCGGGCGCCCTCAGCGTTGGCGATGATCGTGGGCTCGCCGCCCTCGAGCACGGCGAGGGCCGAGTTGGTGGTGCCCAGGTCGATGCCTACTGCACGTGCCATGTTTGGCTCCTTTTCTGCTGCGGCTCTTGCCGCTTGGTTGGGCTGCCTCGCATTTCTGCGCGACAGGTTGAGTCAGATGTACTCAATCTTCGAAGTTGAGCCGGAGTGTGTCAATCCGAGTTCGCTCAAAGTTGAGTCTACTTGGCTCAACGTTGGGGAGGGCGAGGCTATTCCCAGCGATGCGCGCAGGAGAGGGTGACGCACATCACTACAATCTCCCAGGGATTGCGCAGGAATCCTTTGGGGTCCCACCAGGCTCCGGTGTCACAGTTGTTCCCGAGGGATGCAGTAGGCGGGGCCGCTCCGGGGAGGGAGCGGCCCCGCCGTTCGTTTGCCCGCGCTGGACCCGCCCCTCTTCCCGGGCCTCTCTTCCTGCGGCGCCCATCCCCGGCCCCCAAGCTCGCAAATGCTGCAACCGGGTACATCCGACCGCTTCGTGCCACGCCCCCAAGCGGTCACACGTACCCCAACCACACACTCGTACGCTCGGTGCCACCCCAAGCGCCCGCAGCCCCACGACCTCTCTCGACTGCCCGCTCCGGTGGATAACTTCTATCCACAACCTCGACGCACACCGCGCGCTCCCCTACCGTGCGCACCTGGCGTTGCGTGCCCATTCACGGGCGCATCAACGTTGACGTATGTCCTCCAGAAACCCTTGGGATGAGATCGCCTCCCACCTGCACGTCAGTTCACGATCAATCCGACGCCGTTCACTCCCGAACGGGGCCGCGCAGTTGCGGCTCGGCTGCTGGCTGTCCCTGCCCAGCGACTTTGCCGACCGCTCCCGCATCCAACGCCGCTTGTTCTCTCACCGCGCGCGGCTCCTGTCGTTCGCACGCCAGCACGCCGACGCTCACTTCACCCTCCATTCCGCCCTGGCATTGCACGCTATCCCGACGTGGCGCGCGTGCCCGGAGGTGAACATTCGGCGCCAACACAGTTTCTGTAGCCACCCATTCAACGCGCTCACCGACCCCTTGATTCAGCTAGCCGAATGCCGCACCCGGATCGAGCGCACCTCCTCGTTGTTGGAGCCGCTGACGCTCGCTGCCCCCTTCCCAGCCACCGCCCGCGTGGATTCCTTGGAGGACACAGCGATAATCTGCGCTGCCCGGCTCCACCCGCTGGAGGGGTTCGTTGCGGTTTGCGCGATCCTGCGGCGCCTTTGCTCCTTCGACCGCTTCGCCCTCGAAGAATCGCGCCAACGCGAGGAGGCCGCCCGAGCGCGCCTTTTGAGCCTGTTGGCTGAGAAGCCGCTGCGCAATTTTGCCCGCGCCCACGCGATTATTTCGTTGGCCGACGCTGCCGCCGAGTCAGTTGGAGAACGTGCGCTCCTGTGGGCCCTCCTGACCGTTTCTCCCGTCCGCCCGGAGACTCAGTGCCGCTGGGAATTGGAGGGGAGCGTCTACTTCACGGACTTCTTCCTTGCCGGAGAGCGCACCGTGTTGGAATTCGACGGCGCGACCAAGATGGGTGACAACGACATTGACTTCGCCAACTCCCGCCGCGAGCAGATGGAGCGCCAGTTGCGGCTGGAGCGTGCCGGGCTGAGGGTGCTGCGCTACCAGTGGAGAGACTTTGACTCCTTTGACCACCTGCGGGCACTGCTTTGTCAACATCTCTCGATAGGGTCCACTCGCTTGCCCTCCGAGCATCGCCGCCTTTGGGTTCCGGAGCCGCCAAGGTCGTTTTCGTAGGTTGCCCGGTCACTGCGGGAGGCGGTCGCGGGGCGTCCGGCCCACCACCCGGTGCCCTGCTCCCATTCCCGAGCCCATTCCCGGGCAGACGTCCCCGGGCCCTACCCCGATCCCGCCGCCAGCCCAGGCCCCCACCCCAAGCACCGCGCCCGGGCCCCATCCCCCGAGCCAGACCCCCTGCCCGCCCCCAAGCTCGCAAATGCTGCAACCGGGTACATCCGACCGCTTCGTGCCACGCCCCCGAGCGGTCACACGTACCCCAACCACACACTCGTACGCTCGGTGCCACCCCAAGCACCGCGCCCAGGCCCGCCCGCCCATCGCCCGAGCCAGACCCCCCTGCCCGTCCCCAAGCTCGCAAATGCTGCAACCGGGTACATCCGACCGCTTCGTGCCACGCCCCCGAGCGGTCACACGTACCCCAACCACACACTCGTACGCTCGGTACCACCCCAAGCACCGCGCCAGGCCCGATCGCCCGCGCCCGGCGCCACCGCAAACCCTCGCTAGCGCCACCCCGCGAGCCCGCACGCCGCCTGCGCCTCGTAACGCGACCGCAGCGCCCCTGCCTCCATAGACTGGGGCGGACGGAAAGGACCTTGACGTGAGCATGAAAGCGAAGTTGCTGCCCGCTGCGGCTTCGGCGGCGCTGAGCCTTGTACCCCTGCGCGCCAGCTACCGCTTCGCGCTGGGCGCCGCGCAGGTGGCCGCCAACCAGGGCAACCCCACGGCCGCCTGGTTCCTGTTTAACCGTGTCTTTCGCACCGCCACCTCTCCCGCTCTCGCGGTGGAGCGGGCGCTGGCAGGCGTGCGGGCAGCCCGGTTGACTCTCAACGGACACGGCCCGGAGGCAGAGACGGTCAGCACGGTCACGGAGGTCACTGCCACGCAGCTCGCCATCTGGGAGACGACGCTACGGACGGCCCTGGACCTGTTAGACGAGATGTGGGCAGCGGGCGCGCTACAGCACCCCACGCCCATTGCCCTGGACCTGGCTCTGGAGACGCTGGCACTCGCCTTCCATCCCGGCATTCAGCAGCGCGCCGGTTCTCCCCTGGTGGAGTCCGCCACCCGGACACACGCGCTGTTGGATCGCCCGTTTATCCGCGAAGGCGTGCGCACCTACCTTCCCACCACGCCCACTCCCCCGCGTGACGACGCCGCCACGCCCGCACCGCACCAGCCCGACGCCACCACGCCCACTCCCCCGCGTGACGACGCCGCCACGCCCGCATCGACCCGTCCGCAACGCCTGCTGGTGTTGGCGGACGGCAAGGACGCATTCATCGCGGCGGCGGTGGACCGGTGGAAGAGCACGCCGGGCGTGGAGGTGCGTTTCCAGCAGTTGAAGGGCAGGGATTGGAACCTCCGGGAGACCCTGCGACTGCGGTTGACGAATTCCCCCACGCCCATCCCGGACTTCTTGGCAGCAGACCTAGCCTGGGCTGACACGGTTTTGATCGAGTGGGGGGAGGCGGCTGCGGCCCGCATCTCCGGGATGGACTTCCCAGGGCGCCTGTTGGTGCGTATTCACCGATTCGAGGCTTTCACGGTGATGCCGCAGTTGTTCAACCTGCGCAAGATAGATTCGCTCATTTTTGAGGTTGATTCGGTGCGCACGGCGTGGGAGCGCTCGATGGGGGAGGCTGCGGCCTCGGTCCCGGTGGCGATGGTGCCGCTGGAGTGTCGCTTGCAGCAGTGTGCGCTGCCGAAGTTGGGTAGCTGGAGTAAGACTTTGGCGCTAGTCGGCTGCGGCTCGACGGTGAAGGACCCGGCTTGGGCACTGGAGGTGCTGGCTAGGCTGCGGGCGGTTGATCCGGCATGGCGGCTGCATCTTGTGGGCGATGTGCTCACTTCGTCGCTGGTGCAGTCGGACGAGGAGCGGGCCTACGTTGAGCGGGTGCATTCCGCGCTGGCTCGGGCCGGCGATTCGGTTTCCCAGCTGGGTTTCCGCACCGATATTCCGCAGGTTTTGCAGCATGTCGGCGTGATTCTCTCTAGCTCTCTGGTGGAGGGGACGCACGCGGCGGTGCTGGAGGGGGCCGCGAGTAAGGCGTTGCCTGTGGTGCGGGATTGGCCGCATGTGGCGGCAATCGGGGGCGCTACGGCTAACTTCCCGCAGGAGTGGGTGGTGTCTTCGCCCGAGGAGGCGGCGGAACGGATCTTGGCGTGGGACGGCCGTCTGGATGATGCCGCCCAGGAGTACGTTTTGTCTCGGTGGGACGAGTCCGTTGCGGGACCTTGGTTGGACGACGTGGTGTTGGGACGCCCCCTTTCCTCGCGCCAGTCCGCGTGATTTGACGAGCTATTGGCCGACGTTGCCGCCCGCCGCCCGCAGTGGAGTTGGGCTGCCTGATTCGCCGCCTTTTGTGTGCGCGCTCATCGCTGGGGGCTGGGTGGAGAGCGGCACGCGTCACGATCCCTACTTGGCCCTGCGGGGGCGGGGTAAAGTGGCTGACGCCAACAGGAATGGGAGAACATGAAGCGTCTTTACCTGGCGATCAAGGAGCTGCTGCCGGTGCTGCCGGCCGGCACCAATCGGTTCCTGCTCATCTATGTGGTGAGCACCTCCGCTCTGGCGCTGCTCGACCTGTTCGCGCTCGGTTTGCTGGCGGCCATCCTGACGCCGATGCTGACCGGGGACGCGGCCTCGGTGCCGCTGGTCGGCGAGATTCCTTCCAGCTATTACGGCCCGCTGCTGCTGGTGGCGTGCGCGTTGATGATCTTGAAGGGCGTGCTGGCCTTGGTCATCCAGTGGTTCGCCACCCGCACCTTTGCGCGCTACGAACTACAGGTGGGCGATTCGCTGTTCAACGCCTACATCCGCTCCCCGTGGACGGATCGTCTGGCGCGCTCCACCTCCCAGATCGTGCGCCTGGCGGACGTCGGCATCGCGAACACGATCGCGGGCGTGTTGATGCCCGCGATTTCCCTGCCGCAGCAGGTGGCCACGTTCCTGTCGGTGCTGGTGGTGTTGTTCATCGCCCAGCCGTCCATCGCGGCCATCACGCTGATCTACCTGGGCATCATCGCGGCCTTCCAGTACTTTGGGCTGTCGCGCTCCTTGGTGACTGCGGGCAACGTGAATCTGCGCTATTCGATGAAGATCACCCGCCTGATGACTGAGATGGTGGCGGCGTTGAAGGAGATCACGCTGCGCGACCAGTTCACGGACGTGGCGCGCGTGGTGCGGGAGAACCGTGAGCACTCCACGCGGGCGCGGGCCAATTTGCAGTTCCTCTCCTCGGTGCCGCAGCGCCTGATGGAGGCCGCCCTCGTGTTCGGTTTCGTGCTCATCGGCACGATCTCTTACTTCCTGAGCGGCCCGGAGCAGGCGTTTGCGTCCATCGCCTTGTTCGGTATCGCCGGAATGCGCATGGTGCCCTCCCTGGTGACGTTCCAGTCGGTCATGACTACGACTGCTAACACGCTGCCCCACTTGGAGGCGGTCATGCGTGACATCCGCGCCGCCGAGGGCTACGTGACGCGCGCCGAGCAGGTGGGCAAGGAGCCGTTGGAGGAGGACCCGGGCCAGGTGGTGCTCAGTGGCGTCTCCTTCACCTACCCCGGTGCCCCCGAGCCGGCGGTGCAGGACATCGACCTGACTATCCCGATCGGCTCTTCCTTGGGCATCGTCGGCTCCTCTGGGGCCGGCAAGTCCACGCTGGTGGACATCCTGCTGGGCCTGCTGGTGCCCAGCGAGGGCAGCATGCGTATCGGCAGCAAGGACCTGCCCGACGTGCTGCAGGCGTGGCGCTCCCGCGTGGGCTACGTGCCGCAGGAGGTGGCGCTGTTCGACGCCACGATCGCGCAGAACATCGCGCTGACCTGGGGCGAGGACATCGACGAGGAGCGCGTGATGTGGGCGCTGGAGCGCGCCCAGCTCGGCAAGATGGTGGCGGAGCGCCCCGGCGGCATCAACGCCCGCATCGGTGAGCGCGGCATCGCCCTGTCCGGTGGTGAGCGCCAGCGCCTGGGCATCGCCCGCGCTCTCTACAACCGCCCGCTGGTGCTGGTGATGGACGAGGCCACCTCGGCGCTGGACACGGCCACCGAGGACGCCGTCTCCCAGGCGATCCGGGAGCTGCACGGCGAAGTCACGGTCATCTCGATCGCCCACCGCCTGTCCACGATCCGCCACAACGACCAGATCGCGTTCATGCGCGGCGGCCGCATCACCGCCACCGGCACCTTCGAGGAGCTGGTGGAGGCGGAGCCGGACTTCGCCATCCAGGCGCACTTGGCTGGCCTGGTCTAGGTTTTCTCGATTTCCTTCACAAGGTTGACGAAAGTAGACACACATGACACAGGTGCGAAACGAAACGGTTTGCGTGGTGGGCCTTGGCTACATCGGCCTGCCTACGGCGGCCGTGTTGGCGCAGGCTGGGTACGAGGTGATCGGCATGGACGTCTCTGACCGTCACGTCGATGCGGTCAACCGGGGCGAGCTGCCGTTCGTGGAGGCCGGCCTGGGCGAGGTGGTGGCGGAGCAGGTGCGCGCCGGCCGCCTGCGCGCCACCAAGGAGGTGCCGCCGGCCAGCGCCTACATCGTGGCGGTGCCCACCCCGTTCAAGGGGGACAACCACGCGGCTGACCTGTCTTTCATCGAGGCCGCGTCGCGTTCGATCGCCCCGCAGCTCAAGGGTGACGAGCTGGTGATCCTGGAATCCACCTCCCCGCCGTCGTCCACCGAGTTCATGGCACAGGTGATCCTGTCGGAGCGTCCCGACCTGAGCCTGGACGGCTCGCAGGGCCGGGCGGTGGTCCACTTTGCGCACTGCCCCGAGCGGGTGCTGCCGGGCCGGATCATGGAAGAGATGGTCACCAACGACCGCATCGTGGGTGGCCTGACCCGCGCGGCCGCTGAGCGGGCCCGCGACCTGTACGCCTCTTTCTGCCAGGGCGAGATCGTGCTGACCGACGCGCGCACGGCGGAGCTGGCCAAGCTGGTGGAGAACTCTTTTAGGGACGTCAACATCGCGTTCGCCAACGAGCTCTCGCTGCTGTGCGAGAAGCTGGACATCGACGTGTGGGAGCTGATCTCCCTGGCCAACCGCCACCCGCGCGTGAACATCCTCAGCCCCGGTCCGGGCGTGGGCGGCCACTGCATCGCCGTGGACCCGTGGTTCATCGTCTCCGCGCTGCCGGAGCAGGCCCGCCTGATCCGCACGGCCCGCGAGGTCAACGACGCCAAGCCGAGCTTCGTGATCGACCAGGTCAAGGCGGCCGTGGCCGGCAAGGAGCAGCCGGTGATCGCGGCCTTCGGCCTGGCGTTCAAGGCCAACATCGACGACCTGCGCGAGTCCCCCGCCGTGGCCATCACCGCCGCCCTCGCCCGGGAGCTGCCGCAGGCGCGCGTGCTGGCGGTGGAGCCGCACGTGACGGAGCTGCCCAAGCAGCTGGCCGGCCTGGCGAACGTGGAGCTGGCGGACGCCCGGGCCGCCTTGGAGTTGGCCGACGTTGCCGTCCTGCTGGTGGATCACGCGGCCTTCGCCCCGCTAGGCCAGTGCCTGCCGGCGTCGCTGCCGGTGGTGGACACCCGCGGTTTTTGGCGCTAGGTGAATGAGTAGAGGGGGCGTCGGAACGGTTCCGACGCCCCCTCTGCTCGCGCGGGTGGGGCCGCTAGGCGGCGAAGTCCGCCATCCGCTCCCCGCGTCCCAGCAGCGCGGCGATAGCCGCCACGGAGCGCTGGGCGGCCAGGCCGTCGCCGTAGGGGTTCACGGCCATCGCCATCGACTGGTAGGCGGCAACGTCGTCCTTCAAGGCGCTGACCTCCGCAACGATGCGGTCTAGGTCGGTGCCGATCAGCTTCACGGTGCCGGCGGTGACCGCCTCGGGGCGCTCCGTGTTCTCCCGCAGCACCAGCACGGGCTTGCCCAGCGAGGGCGCCTCCTCCTGCACCCCGCCGGAGTCGGTGAGCACCACGTGGCTGGCGGCGATCAGGTGGCTGAACTGGTTGTAGTCCAGGGACTCGGTGAGCACCACGTTCTCCAGGCCCTCCAGGTGCGGCAGGATCTGGGCGCGCACCGCCGGGTTGCCGTGCATGGGGTAGACGATCAGGTCCTGCGGGTAACGGCGCGCCAGCACGGCCAGCGCCCGCCCGATCCGGGCCATGGGTTCGCCCCAGTTCTCGCGGCGGTGGGCGGTCAGCAGCAGGATGCGCCGCCCGGAGGCCACCGCCTCGGTGAGCCCCGGCGACTCGAAGGCGGCCGGGCGGGCGGTGGCGTACTTCAGCGCGTCGATCACCGTGTTGCCGGTGACGGTCACGGCGGCCGGGTCCACGCCCTCGCGCAGCAGGTTGTCGCGCGACTGCGGGGTGGGCGCCAGGTGCAGCTGGGCGATCTGGGAGACCAGGCGGCGGTTGCCCTCCTCCGGGAAGGGGCTGGCCAGGTCGCCCGAGCGCAGGCCGGCCTCCAGGTGCACCACCGGGATCTGCCGGTTGAACGCCGCCAGGGCAGCCGCCGCCACCGTGGTGGTGTCGCCCTGCACCAGCACGGCAGACGGGTTCACCTCAGCCAGCAGCGGGTCCAGGCGGTGCAGGATCTTGCCGGCCAGCTGGTTTAGGCCCTGCCCTTGGGCAAAGACGTCCAGGTCCGCCTCCGGGGTGATGCCGAACAGCGAGTTGACCTGGGTGAGCATCTCCTTGTGCTGCCCGGTCACCACGCAGTAGGGCTGCAGCTGATCCGATTCGCGCAGCGCGTTGATGACCGGAGCACACTTGATGGCCTCCGGGCGGGTGCCGTAAATGACCATGATCGAGGGCTGCACGGGCCTCCCCTTTCTGGCCCCGCCGCGAGCGCGGGCGGGCCTTAAAACTGCTGCCTATCTTAGGCGCGCTGTGAGGCCGCGCTCACTGGCATGCCGGGCCGGGCGCGCGGGGAAGGTGGGAGACTAGTTGCGTTACGAATGTGCTGACCCCACGGGGAGACTTTAATGACCGCCAAGCCGAAGCTCTTGATCATTAGCTTTTCGTCCCTGCGCTCGGACGCGCGGCTGCTGAAGCAGATCCGGATGGCGGTTGGCCGTTACCACGTCACCACTTGCGGCTTCGGGGCGGCGCCCGACGGCGTGGACCAGCACCTTGAGATGCAGTACGCCTCCCCCAGCAAGCTGTGGGACGTGCTGCTTGAGTTCAAGCTCTACACGCGCGGCTACTGGATGATGCCGATGGTCAAGCAGGCCAAGGCCCTGCTGCGCGGCAGGAAGTTCGACGTGATCCTGGCCAACGAGATCGAGACGCTGCCGCTGGCGCTCTGCCTGCGGCCCACCTGCGGGGTGCACGCGGACCTGCACGAGTACTACCCGCGCATGAACGAGGAGCACGCTCCGTGGGCCAAGCGCATCGGCCCCTGGTACTTCTGGCTGTGCAAGAAGTACCTGCCGCGCGCGGCCAGCTCCACGGCGGTGGTGGGCGTGGTGGCTGAGGAGTTCAGCCGCAACTTCGGTGTCGAGGTCGGGTTCGTCGGGAACAACACGCCGTTTCACGACATCGAGCCGACCGAGGTGCGCTCCCCCATCCGCTGCGTGCACTCCGGCACCTCTGATCGTGCTCGCAACATCATGTCCCTGGTGGAGGCAGTGGTGGCCACGCCGGGCTACACGCTGGACCTGTACCTGACCAAGAACGACCCGCCGCACCTGGCCGAGCTCGCCGAGATCGCGCGGCGGGAGGAGCGCGTCACCCTGCACGAGCCGGTGCCCTACGAGGACCTGATCGATACCCTCAACCAGTACGACCTGGGCCTGCACTTGCTGCCCCCGATCAACTACAACTTCGCCAACACGATGCCGAACAAGATCTTCGACTTCCTGCAGGGGCGAATCGGTGCCATCGTTGGCCCTACCCCGAAGGCAATGGCTGACGTGGTCCGGGAGACCGGTTTCGGCGTCGTCACCGAGGGGCACAGCGCAAAGGACATGATCGAGGTGCTGCGGGAGTTGACCCCGCAGAGGGTGGCGGAGTTCAAGGCCGCCGCCCACGCCGCCGCCTTCGAGAGGTCCTCGGAGCGTGAGGTGCCCAAGTGGGACGCGGCGCTGCGGGCGATCCTGCGGCGCGGTGGTTTCCCTGGCGCGCAAGCCGATGACTTCCTGGCCCCCTTGCCCGGACAGGACGCGGCTTGAACCCCAACGATCCCGGTGTTTCCTTGACCGGTGCTGAGGCCGGTGCCCTCCACGAGGCTGGGGCCTCCTCCCCCGGGCCCGTATCCGGCGGGGACCGCCCCGCCGGCCGCCCCCGCGTGCTGGTGGTGACCACCTGGCTGCCCACGCCCGCCCACCCGGTGATGGGTTCCTTTGTGCAGCGTGACATCGCGGCGCTGGCTGCGGTGGCCGACGTGCGGGTGGTGCATCTGTGCCGCCCGAGCCTGCTGGCCGGTGCGCCCGCCCGGGACTCGATCGCGGCCGGGGAGCGGCGCGTGCCGGTGGAGCGCATCGCGTTCGAGCCGGGCCGGCCGTGGCGGTGGGGCGCGGCGCGGCGCCGCCTGCGCGCTCTGGCCTCCGCGTGCGACGTCGTACACACGATGGCGTTCTCCTCCGCCCTGCCGTTCCTGGCACGCCGGCCCGGCAAGCGGTGGGTGCACACCGAGCACTGGTCCCTGTTCGTCCAGCCAGCCACCGGTTGGCGTCGCCGCCTGCCCGGGCTGGCCGCCCGGCTGCTGCGCCGCCCCGACGCGACCGTGGGCGTCTCTGCCTTCCTGGCCGGCCGCCTGGAGGAGCTGACCGGCCGCCCGGTGGTGGCGGTGCCGAACATCGTCGACGTCCCGCCGCCCGCCCCCCGCACGCCGGTGGGTGCGCGGGGACGCGCGGACGGCTCGCTGCGCCTGATGGGCGTGGGCGGGCTGGTGCCCGGCAAGCGGCCGCTGCTGGCGGTGGAGGTGACTGCGGAGCTGCGCCGCCGGGGGGTGGCAGCTGACCTGACCTGGTTCGGAGACGGGGAGCTACGCGCCGAGGTGGAGGAGCTGGCGAGCCGGCTCGGGGTGCCGCTCACGCTGACCGGCTTCGTGCCGCACGGTGAGCTGCGCCAGCGCTACCGGGACTTCGACCTGTTCCTGGGCACCACGGCGTTCGAGACCTTCTACCTGGGCGCCGCAGAGGCGCTGGCCAGTGGCCGGCCCGTGGTGGCGGGCGGCGAGGGCGGGCACGCCGCCTTCGTGCTGCCCCCGGCCGGGCGGATCGTGGCCGGGCAGGACCCGGCTGCCTTCGCCGACGCCGTTCAGGCCGTGCTCGCCGACTGCGACGAGCTGAGCGCGCAGGAGATCGGGGCCGAGCTGCGCCGCGACTACTCCGCCGCCGCGCTGGCCCGGGCCTACCTGGCGCTCTACCGGGGCTAGGCGGCCCCGCTCCTTAGCCGCTCCCGGCTGCCCAGTAGCAGGGCCGCCAGCACCGGCAGGAGCAGCAGGAGCGGGTAGGCGTACCTGGCCTCGGCGTGCACCGGGGAGATCATGCACATCGCCCAGTGGCCGGCCACCATCGCGGCCAGCAGTAGGGTGCCCTCCCGGCGCCTGATGAACAGGCCGGCCAGCAGGATCGCGGCCGCCCAGACCCAGCCGCCCACGGACAGGGTCCAGCCCACCAGCGGGGTGCCCTGCGCGTGTTCGTTAATGAACTGCGCGTAGCCGCGCATGTCTTCCTTGGGGACGGGCGGGTGCACGGCCGCCGGATCGATCTTCGCGATGTCCTCTTCGCTGTCACCGTGGATTAACCGCAGGATGGAGAACCAGTCGTAGGCCCCCACCTTCCAGTAGCGGGTGCCCGGGTACCAGTAGCCTCGGGTGCCCACCAGGGTGGCGTTCAGCGCGGTGCGCGGGTGCTGCTTGACCAGCCCCAGCCACAGGCGCGCGTAGTCGGACTTGTGTGCCTCCAGCGCCACGGCGTCCAGCGCGCCCTTGGTGTTGTCGGCCAGGCTCGGCCGGTAGATCTCCGCCAGGTCCACGCCCGGGTAGAAGCGCTCGATTTCCGCCAGCTGCTGCGGGCTCAGCTCCGCGCGGTGGTCGCGCACGATGCCGGCGATCTGCTGGGAGGGCACGGAGTAGGCCTCCACCACCGAGCCGGGCTTGGCGTCCAGGAATCGCATCAGGCCGGCGTGGGCCAGCGTGTAGGTGCCCAGGCCCACCGAGATGGACAGGAGCCACGACACTGCGGGGACGCGCAGCGTCCGCCGCCAGGCCGGCGCGGTGGACTCCCGGCCGCCGGCGCGCCCGGCGGCCCGCCCCGTGAACCACAGGTACGCGGCGCCCACCACGCCCACCAGGACCATCACGTAGACGCCTGTCTTCTTTGCCAGGCCCATGGCCACGACCCCGCCGGCCAGGATGATCCACAGGCGAACCGGCACGCCGGTGCCCGCAGAAACGGCGCGGACCACCCGCAGGATGGTGACGGTGGTCAGGACGGTGATGACTGCCAGCCACACGTCCTTCCAGACGCTGGCCGAATACCAGGCCACGATCGGGAAGAGCGCGTAGAAGGCCAGCGCCACCCAGCGGGCCCGGGCGCTCACACCCAGCTCCCGCATGCCGCGCAGGGACCAGACCAACAGGGCCGCCAGCACCGCCTGCTGGGTGAGGGTGACCAACCCGATCCCCCCGGCGATCGAACCGGTCAGCCACCTGAACGGGACCAGCAGCGCCGCGATCACCGCCGTCATGGCCAGCGGGTGGTGGTCGGAGTAGCCGGAGTGACCCAGGGCCTGCATCAGCTGGTTGTAGGAGTCGAACGAGGTCATGCCCGGCCAGAGCATGAACCAGTAGGGCAGCCACGCCGCCCACAGCAGCGCGAACTGCGCCCAGCCCACCCAGGCCGGCTCGCCGGCCCTAGCGCCACTGGCCCCAGCGCTACCGCCGGCCCTAGCGCCACTGGCACCGGCGCCGCCGTCTTCGGCCCCGGCCCCGGCGCTACCGGCGGCCCCGGTGCCGCTTCCACGCTCGGAGCCGCCACCACTGGGGGCGGCGTCCTGGCGCACGGCCGGCGCAGCGTCGTCCACCCCGCCGCCCCCGCCGCCGGCCTGACCCACCGCGCGGCGGTCCAGCCAGGCGTTCATCGCGGCAAACAGGGCGGCCAGCGCGGCAAAGAGCCCCACCGTGCTCGCCCCACTCTGCACCAGCAGCTCACGCAGGGCGCCGTCCGTGTTGGGCAGCACCTGGTCGTAGGCCTCCACCCGCTCCCCCACCCGCCAGGCGAGCGCGAAAACGGGGGCCAGCACGCCGACGGCAACCAGCACCCGGCGGTTCACCCCCAGGTGCGCGGTCAGCGGACGGGCAGGTAGAAGATCAGTCATTCTCGATCCCTAGGCCGACGAGCGGATTCCAGCGCCCGGTGAGCAACTGGCGGGCGAAAACACCCAGCGGGTGGCGCCCGCTGGCCAGCTGGGCGGCGAACGCGGGCCGCGAGATGTCCCCGGCGTGCATGTCCAGCCCCAGCGGGTGGCGCATGACGTGCTGGGCAACGTACAGGTTGTTCAGGGCCTTCTTCACGCGCAGCGCGGCCAGAACTCTACCGATCTTGGCGCTCGCGGAGGCGGAGACGGCCTGCTGGCGGTGCTCGGGCACCTCCTGGCCGGTGGCGGCCGCGAAGTAGCGCTCCACGTAACGGCGGTACCAGTCGCGGTTGTAGGCCAGCTCCTGACTGATTCGCCCCGCAAATTCCCACATGGGCGCGTCCAGCATCGGCAGGTCCCAGGCGAGCCCGGCCTGCTCGTAGGCGCGCATGGAGTTGTTGATGTACTTGGGTTGACGCTCGGTGATGTTGACCATCTCCACGGCGTCGGCCCACAGCAGGCGGTCCTCGCCGCCCCGGTAGCGGCCGGTGGCCTCCAACTGGTCCACGATCCAGGCCACCTCCTGGCGCACGCTGTCCTGCACGGAGGGCGCCAGGCCACGATCCAGGGCGCAGTGGTGGTGGTAGATGATCCGGCACAGCTGGTCCATATCCATGCCGCCGGCCAGCAGCAGGTCCTCATCGTGCAGGTTGCCGATCACCGTGTGGCCGGGCAGCACCACGTCCTCGCTGCCGCCGATCACGCCGTTCTTCTCCAGCGCGTTGATGGCGTACCAGTCCTGCACGTGCGGCAAGGAGGTGGCGCCCCAGGCGTACTGGATGAACTCGGCGGCATCCGGCCCGGCCCAGGCGGCCTGCACGGCGCCGCGCCGCATCTCCACCAGCTTCCAGTCGAAGCCGCCCAGGGCGGCCAGGCGGCGCGAGACCTCGGTTTCCTTCGAGCCGGGCAAGCCGTAGGTGAAGCACAGGACGTTGGTGACGCCGTGGTTCTTCAGCCAGGCCACCAGCAGGCGGGAGTCCAGGCCACCGGAGAGGGGGATGATCAGGCGGAAGCGGCCCAGGCGCTCCACCATCGCGGCCATCGACTCATCCAGGGCGGCGCTGAAGGCGGCGTCGGCCTCCTGCGGGTCGGTGATCCGCTGGGCGGCGGGCACCTGGAAGGAGGGCAGAGTGCGGTCGTGCTCGCCGGTGGTCAGGTCCACGCGCACGGTGAAGCCTCCCTGCAGCTGGCGCACCCCCTGCAGCAGCGTGCGCTCGCCCCACGCGAATCCACTGGCGTAGAACTGCTGCTGCGCCACCGGGTCCAGGCGCAGCCGCATGCCGCGCCCGCCCAGCTGGGAGGGGCGGTCTGCCACCACGATCTCGGTGCCGGTGTCCGCCCACAGCAGCGGGTAGGAGCGCGGGATGTCCGTGGCGAGCACCAGCTCGGATTGGCCGACGCTCACCCCGGCCTGCCCGATCCTGAGCCCGCCCCCCGTGGCGGCCTGGGCCAGCGCTGCCGGGTTGGCGCTCTCCAGGCGCGCCGAGCCGAGCGCGTTGAGGGTGACCTGCTGGCCCGGAGCCAGGTAGCCGGTGAAGTGGCGAGTGGCAACAAAAACTCGACGCATGCTTCCTCCAGGTTCGCTCCCGCCGGGCCGACCGGCGCCGCTCCAGCCTAGCAACGGCGCCGCAGCAGCCACTATGGGACAATTCGACCATGCACGTGCTGTGGCTTCCCTCTTGGTTTTCCGCCTTCGCGGGCGACATGGCGGGCAGCTTCTTCACCGAGCAGGCTGCCGCCCTAGCGGGGGCCGGGCTGGAGGTGGGCGTGCTGGCCCCGCAGCCGGTCAACTTCGCCCTGCCGCGCCGCACCCCGGTGCGCCTGAGTCAGGAGGGCGGGGTGGCGGTGGCCCGTTTTGCCGCCCCGCAGGTGATCGCCACTACGCGCCGCCTGTCCACCCTGTGGGCCGCCCCCGCCCTGCACGCCGCCTACGCCGCCTACGTGCGCACCCACGGGGTGCCCGACGTCCTGCACGCCCACTCCCTCTACCCCGGCGCCTTCTTTGCCGCCCACCTCTCCAGGCGGGAGGGGATCCCCTTCGTGTACACCGAGCACCGCTCGCTGACGCACATGCCCGTGCGCACCTGGGCGGGACGGGCCAGCGAGCGGGCCGTGGTGGCCGCCGCCACGCACCGCACCGCCGTTTCGCGGGGGCAGGCCGACCACCTGACCCAGCGCTTCGGCCCGCAGTCCGGCGCGTGGCTCTACACCCCCAACCTGCTGCCGCTGGGGCAGCCCGAGGTGGATCAGGCCGCGCCCGCGAGCGCGAGCGCACCGGCCGGGCGCGGCCCGGTGCTGGGTCACCTCTCCCTGCTGGGGGAGGAGAAGCGCACGGACCTGATCGTGGCCGCCTTCGAGGAACTGCACGCCCACTGGCGCGCCTGCGGCGCCCCGGCCCACTCCCGCCCGCTGCTGCGGATCGCGGGCCCCACGGACGGGCCGGACGGGCAGCGCACCCGCGCCCAGGTGGCCGCCAGCCCGGCACGCGAGCAGATCGAGCTGACCGGGCAGCTGGAGCGCGCCCAGATCCCCGCCTTTTGCGCCGGCCTGGACTTGTTCCTGCTGCCCTCCGACACGGAGACCTTCGGGGTGGCCGCCATCGAGGCGCTGGCACAGGGCACCCCCGTGATCGCCACGCGCACGTGGGGAGGGCGCTCGGTGGTGCAGGAGGGCGACGGCCACCTGGTTCCCATCGGGGACGCCCCCGCCCTCGCCGCCGCCATCCGCGCCCAGCTGGCCGGCCCCCGGCCGGCCGGCGCCAACACCGCCGGCCCCGACCCCCGCGCCGCCGGTGACTGCGCCTTCACCCCCGAGCCTGCCGGGGTGCGCGCCGAGCGCGCCCGCCGCTGCGTGGAACGGTTCGGGGCGCAGGCGTGGATCGCGCGGTGGCGGGAGATTTACCAGCAAGCGGCAACGTCGTCCAGGTAGGGAGAGAGAAAAGAAATGCAGCCTCTAGAGCGCCCGGCGATGGTCTACCACGTGCCCTACCCGCTCAATCCGGCCGCCACCAGCGCCTCCGGCATCCGGCCGGTGAAGATGCGCCAGGCGTTTGCCGACCTGGGCTACCGCGTGTTCACGGTGGCCGGCAGCGTGGCCCAGCGCCGCCTGCAGATGCGTAAGGTGGCCGGCTTCCTGGCGGCGGGCGGCAGAATCGACTTCGCCTACTCGGAGTCCTCCACCCTGCCCACCGCGCTGACCAGCCCCCGGCACGTGCCCACCCACCCGTGGCTGGACCTGTCCTTCCTGGAGCGCCTGGCCAAGCACGGCGTGCCGGTGGGCCTGTTCTACCGGGACATCTACTGGGCCTTCCCGGAGTACAAGCAGAGCGTTGGCACGCTGATCTCCACCGCCACGTCGTTCTTCTACCGCTGGGACCTGCGCCGCTACCGCCGCATCCTGACCCGCCTCTACCTGCCCTCGCTGGCGATGGCGCCCTACGTGCAGGGCGTGGCCCCCCACCAGTTCGCCGCCCTTCCCCCCGGTTGCACCATTGCGGACGACGCTCCCGCCGACCGCCTGGAGAAGGCCGGCCTGCAGCTGTTCTACGTGGGCGGGGTGGGCGCCCACTACGGGCTGCACGAGTGCGTGGCCGGCGTGCAGGACTCCCCGGCGCGGCTGTGGCTGTGCACGCGCCCGGCCGACTGGCGCGCCGCCCGCGCCGACTACGAGGGCGTGATCGGAGACCACACCGAGGTGGTGCACGAGTCCGGGGCGGACGTGGCGCGCCGCCTGGCCAGCGCCGACATCGGGGTGCTGTTCACGGCGCCGCAGGAGTACCGAGAGTTCGCCATGCCGTTCAAGCTGTTTGAGTACATCGGGGCTGGCATCCCGATCCTGGCCTCGGAGGGGACGCTAACGGGCGAGTTCGTGGCCGAGCACGGCCTGGGCTGGACGCTGCCCTACAACCGCACCGCCCTCTCGAAGCTGCTCACCCACCTGGCTGAGCACCCCGAGGAGGTAGAGCGCGCCGCGCAGCGGGTGCGGCAGATCGCGCCGCAGCACACCTGGCTGGCGCGGGCCGCGCAGGTGCGCGACGACCTCACCGGCGCCTAGTTGTTCCCGGTCGCCTCCAGGGAGGCAAGCTCGGTGGCCACCAGCTGGGCGTAGAGCTCCTGCCCGGGCGCCAGCGGGTGGATCATGTCCACCGAGAGCAGCTCCGGCTTGCCGGCCACTGCTTCCTTCCAATCGGCCACCCGCACCCGCCCCGGGTGGGCGGCGGCCACCTGCCACACGGCCGCGTTGGCCTTCTCCACCCAGGAGTTCGCCTCCGGCGCGGCCCCAGTGAGCAGCAGCAGCTTGCGCTGCGGTCCCATGTAGTCCAGCAGGGATTCGAAGTCCGCCACCTCGGCGGAGTCGTTCGTGGACAGGGCGACCACCACCAGGGGGCGTTCTCCCGCGGCCTGGTCGGCGGCTCGCAGCAGGGTCAGGGCATCGCGGGCAGACCGGCTCTTCTTGGCGTCCACGTGGGCACCCGGGACCTGCCGGAGCAGGGCCTGCGAGGCGAGCACGGTAACCGAGTCCCCGATCACGGTCACCTTGGTGCCGTCCAGCCGTCCTGCCGCTGCGGTGGGGGCGCCGCCCGTGCGGGCCAGGTATTCGCGCTGGGCCACCTCCGCCTGCGTGATCGCCAACTCCACGCTGGACTGGGCGGGCTGGCGCGCCAGCGCCACCGCCGTGCCACCAAGCAGGGCCACGCACAGCCCGGCCACCGCCAGGCGGAGCGGGACGGGCCCGCCCCGCAGGCGCTTGAGGGCAGCCAGGCCGCCGCGCCGCAGGGGCTGCTCCACGAAGCGGTAAGAGAGCGCCGCCAGCAGCACGCTGACCAGGGCCACCCCCCACAGCCGGCCGTACTTGTTGAGGTGGCGCAGCGTGTAGTAGCTGATGATTAGCACCGGCCAGTGCCACAGGTAGATGGCGTACGAGCGCTCTCCCAGCCACACCAGCGGCCGCAGCTCCAGCACCTGGGCCAGCCACCGGCCCGGGCCGGGCTGCGCCACCACCTCCGGGGTGAGGGCCTGCAGCACCGCCACGGCGAGCACGGAGGCGTAGATGAGCGGGAGCATCGACTGGGCGGCGTCGCTCATGCCCGCCAGGCCCGGCAGGGGCAGGTTGCGGGCCACGGCGGCCACCAGCAGGCCGGCCACCCACCCGGCCGAGCCGCGCGCCCAGATCCACGCCCGGTAGCCGCGGGAGGGGCGCTGCACCTGGGCCGCCGGCAGGAGCGCCCTGCCGTGGGCCAGGGCCAGCGCCGCGCCCAGCATGAGACCGAAGGCGTGCGTGTCTGTGCCCAGGTAGACGCGGGAGGGGTCGGCGCCGGCGCCGCGCAGGTGGTGGCCCCACCAGATGGACAGCAGCGCGAGCCCGATCGCTCCGGCGCTCAACGCCGCCCGCCTGGGCACCGGCCGGGCAAAGGCGCGGTTGGCCAGCCAGAATCCGCCCAGCAGCACCAACGGCCACACCAGGTAGAACTGGGCCTCCACCGACAGGGACCAGATGTTGGTAAAGAGCTGGGGCAGCCCGCGCTCGAAGTAGCTGGCCCCCGCCCAGATGTCCGCCCAGTTGCTGACGAACAGGAGGGAGGAGGCAACCTGGCGGCGCATGTTGAGCAGCATGTCCGGCACCCCGGCCACCGCCGCGACTGCCGCGATGACCAACACCACGGTGGCCAGCGCCGGGAACAGGCGCCGCAGCCGCCGCTTGGTGAAGGCCCGCATGTCCACCCTGCCCTTGTTCCTGATCTCCAGCAACAGCAGGGAGGTGATCAGGAAGCCGGAAATCACGAAGAAGAAGTCCACGCCCACGCGGCCGGCCGGCACCCAGAGGGGAAAGAGGTGGTAGCCCAGCACCAGCACCACCGCTGCCGCGCGCAGGCCGTCTAGTCCGGGCATGCGCTGGGGTCGCAGCGCCTTGGCGGCGTCCTGGTGGTTCATGTTTCTCCTTGCCGGGGCTTGAGTCCCTATTGTGGCTGAGGCCCTGCCTGCGGCGGCAATCGGCTCTTGTGAAACAATGCGGAGCAATGTCCACTTCTTCTGCCCGCCTGCGCCGCGACCAGGTCCGGCCCACCCGGTGCTCCTACTTCGACGCCGGGGCCTGCCGGTCCTGCTCCCAGCTGCCCGTCCCCTACGGCCAGCAGGTGGCGGCCAAGCAGGCGCAGCTGGAACGTCTGCTGCCGGCCGTACCCGCGTGGTTGGCGCCGCAGCGAAGCGCGCCGGAGCGTTTTCGCACCTCCGTGAAGCTGGTGGCCGGCGGCAGCGCCGCCCGCCCCAAGCTCGGGATCGCCGGGGCGGACTTTGCCGGGGTGGACCTCTCGCGCTGCCCCATCGTGGACGCCCGCATCGAGGCCGCCCTGCCCGCGCTCAAGCGGGCGATCACCGAGGCGGCCCTCACGCCCTACAGCGTGCCGCGCCGCCGGGGAGAGCTGAAGAACGTGCTGGTCACAGTCAGCGAGCGCGGCGAGCTGATGGTGCGGTTCGTGCTGCGCTCCCGCGAGCGCCTGGGGGCCTTGCGCGCCGCCCTGCCCGCGCTGCACCGGCGCTTGCCCAAGCTGCGGATCGTGACGGCCAACCTGCTGCCCGAGCACGTGGCCCTGCCCACCGGACAGGAGGAGATCGCGCTGTCCGGCCCGGCCTACCTGCCGCTACCGGTGGGGGACGTGACGCTCTTTGCCCACCCCGGTTCCTTCCTGCAGACCAACACGCAGGTGGCCGGCCAGCTCTACCGGCGCGCCGGGGCGTGGCTGGCTGCCCGCCGCCCGGCCCACGTGGTGGATCTGTTTTGCGGCATGGGCGGTTTCGCCCTGCACGCCGCAGCGGCGGCGGCCGACGTCGCCGCCCCTACCTCCCCCTCCACCGCGCCGGGTGGTGGGGAGGCCAACGTCGTCCCTGACGGCGGGAAGGCGGAGCGGCCGGCCGGAGCGGTGACCATCCAGGGGGTGGACGTCAGCGCCGCCTCCATCGCCTCCGCCAGGCGCGCGGCGCGGGCGGCCGGGCTCGCGGCGGACTTCAACGTGGCTGACCTAACGCGCCTGGTGGACCTGGAGGTGCCGGCGGGGGCGGCCGTGATCGTCAACCCGCCCCGACGCGGGGTGGGCGAGTTGATGACCCACTGGCTGGAGCAGTGCGCGGCCAGCACCCTGATCTACTCCTCCTGCAACCCGGCCACACTGGCCACCGACCTGGAGCGCCTACCGTCGTGGCGGCCCGTGGAGGGGCAGTTGTTCGACATGTTCCCGCACACCTCCCACTGCGAGGTCGCGGTGCTGCTGGAGAGGGACTGAGGATGCGCACGGTCGTCAAGCACTACCGGGAGCTCACACGCGACGAGCTCTACGCGATCCTGCAGGTACGCGCCCAGGTGTTTGTGCTGGAGCAAAGCTGCCTCTACCCGGACGCCGACGGCCTGGACCCGCTCTGCCTGCACGTCTGGCTGGAGGACGACGGTCAGATAGTGGCCTACCTGAGAGCGCTCCCGCCCGGGGCCAAGTTCGCCGAAGCCTCGCTGGGCCGAATCCTGACCACCCGGCGCAGGCAGGGCCTGGGCACGGCGGTGGTGCGCGCCGGGCTGGCGGCACTCGACCACCACTTCGGCACCGGTTGCGTCAGGATCGAGGCGCAGACGCAGGCACTGGCTTTCTACCAGGGACTGGGCTTCACCGCCCAGGGCGAGCCTTTCCTGGATGCAGGGATCGAGCACGTCAAGATGCTGCTCACCCCGCCCCCCTGAGCACACCTGAGGGAGGCGGGCCACTGGGAGACGGCCCCTAGGTGGGCCGCCGGGCGCCAGGTGGGCCCTAGGTGGGCCGGGCCCAGCCGGTCCTTAGATGAGGGAGGCCCAGAACTCCTTGTCCAGGTGGGCCGGGAGGTCGGCGGCGGCCTTGGCCAGCTCGGCCGGGTCCAGCGGTTCCACGTGGGCGCGGCTGACGTGCGGGTGGTTGCAGGCCACCAGCTGCTCGTTCGGGTCCAGGCGGATCTCTTCCAGCTTCTCCCCCGGGCGCAGGCCCGTGAACTCGAAGTGAGGCTCCACGCCCGCCTCTGCGGCCATCTCCTCGACGACGCGCACTATGCGCACCGGGTCGCCCATGTCCAGCACCAGCACGTCGCCGCAGGCGGCCTCCACGCCGGCCTCCAGCACCAGCTGGCAGGCCTGCGCCACCGTCATGAAGTAGCGCACCACGTCCGGGTCCGTCACCGTGACGGGCTGGCCGTGGTTGAGCTGGCTGGCAAAAGCCCACAGGGCCGAGCCGCGCGCACCCAGCACGTTGCCAAAGCGCACCGAGCAGTACTCCAGCTCCTGGGTCTGCCCGTACCAGGAGGTCAGGCGCTCGGCCACGCGCTTGGAGAAGCCCAGCGCGGTGGTGGGAGAGGCGGCCTTGTCCGTAGAGATGTTGATCAGGTGCTTCACCCCGTACTTCACGCTCAGGGACAGCACCGTGTCAGAGCCCAACACGTTGGTCTTCCAGGCCTCGGCCGGGTACTGCTCCAGCAGCGGGGCGTGCTTCAGCGCGGCGGCGTGCACCACGATCTCCGGGCGCTTCTCGGCAAAGATCTGCTCCATGCGCTCGGTGTCGCGCAGGTCCGCCAGCACCACGTGGGCGTTGTCCAGCAGCGCGCGGCCCTCCAGCAGCAGCTGGGTGGCGTGAAGGCCGGACTCGTCGCGGTCCAGCAGCACCAGCTCGGCCGGCTTCAGCTGGTAGATCTGGCGGCACAGCTCGGTACCGATGGAACCACCGGCGCCGGTCACCAACACACGCTTGCCCGCGAACTGGGCGCGAACCGCGTCAGAAATCTCGGGAGCGGTGTCCAGCCCACCGCCGATGCGGTGAGCCAACCAGTCCCAGTCAGCGGGGTTGTTCAAAGAAGGCAGCGTTGTTGTCACGGCCAACGAGTCTAGTTCCCCGCCCTGGCATTGCGCTAAGGGAGGACGCCACAAGTGAGCATTAGTGACGTGTGAAGCGTCACCGGCTCGCTCAGAAGGTGCACTCCGCGCACGGGTGCGGCCCGGTGCGGCCCTCCTCGCCCCGGTCCAGGGCGTCGATCGCCGCCAGGTCCGCGTCCGTGAGCAGGCCAGCCACGTCCAGGGCGGCCAGGTTCTCGCGGCAGCGTGCCGGCGAGGTGGACTTCGGGATGACCACGCGCCCCTGGCGCAGGTGCCAACCCAGCACCACCTGGGCGGGCGTGGCGCCCAGGCGGGCGGCGATGGACGTGATGGCCTCCTCCCCGAAGCAGGCGCCGCGCACCAGCGGGCTCCAGGCCTGCACGTAGATGCCCCGCTCCACGCTGTAACGCTCCAGGGCCTCGTTGCGCAGGTACGGGTGGCACTCGATCTGGTTGACCACCGGGGCGATGCGAGCCCCCGGCATGATCAGGTCCAGGTGCTCGACCTCGAAGTTGGCCACGCCGATGGAACGCAGGCGCCCGGTGCCCACCAGCTCCTCCATGGCCGCCCAGGTCTCCTGCAGCGGATGGCGGTCCACCACCGGCCAGTGGATCAGGAACAGGTCCAGGTAGTCCAGGCCCAGCTCCTCCATGGTCTGCTCGAAAGCCGGGCCCACGTCGCGCGGGTGGTGCTTCTGGTTGTGCAGCTTGGAGGTAACAAACAGCTCCTCGCGGCTCACCTCTCCGTCAGCGATCGCCTCCCGCAAGGCCCGCCCCAGCTCGGCGTGGTTCAGATAGAACTGGGCGCTGTCGAAGTGGCGGTGGCCGGCCCGCACGGCGTCGCGGAACACCGCCACGGCCTCCTCCCCGCGCAGCTTGTAGGTGCCAAAGCCGAAGGCCGGCATGGTGTATCCGCTGGACAGCCGCACCTGCGGCAGGGCAACGGACGGCCGGGAGGTGGGGGCGGCGCCGGCGGCAGCGTCGTCCATGTTGGCGGCGGAGGGGGAGAACTGGTCAGTCATGGCGGTACACATTCGTCTCTCGGGTGGCAAAACCGCAGCGGCGGTAGAGGCGGTTGGCGGCCTCGCGGGAGGGGCGCGAGGTCAGGTCCACGGTGCGGCAGCCCTTCTCGCGGGCGTGCGCCACGGCGGCGGAAACCAGGGCGGCACCCGCCCCCTGCCCGCGGGCGGCCTCATCGACCACCACGTCCTCGATCCAGGCGCGCACCCCCGTGGGGATCGTGAAGGTGACCAGGGAGAGCGTGCCCAGCAGGGGCAGGCTGCCGTCTGCGGTGGGCCGATCGGAGCGGAAGACGAACAGGTCCAGGCAGTCCTGCTCCACCAGGGAGCGCACCGACTGCTCGTCCAGCGGCTGGGCGGAGCGCGAGAGCTGGGGCAGCAGCCGCGCAAACATCTCCAATAACTCCGGGGAGTATTCGGTAACTAGCTCAACTGCCAAGGCTTCCTCCTTGCGGCGGGCGGGACGTGATGTATCGATTTTGCCCTCCCCGCGCCCGGCCCGCTCAGGAAAGCGCCGGGCGGGGCGCGATTGCCTGCGGCGGGGCGGTTGGCCGGGAGGCGGGGCGCGCGGTTGGGCCGGCGGCGGGGCGGCGCTTTCGTCCCCACCGGTCGGCAAGTCGGTGGCGCGCTGGGCCCGAACGCGCCAGTATTACAGTCATGTCGCAGAACAACACCCCCGGGTTTGAGCCAGTCGCGAGCCAGCCGCAGGCAGGCGCCACTCCTGCCCCCGCTCCCGCCTACCGGCCCCCGATCGGCGTGGACGCTTCCCCGATCTGGCCCTCCCAGCCGGGTGGCGCCGCCGCACCGCAGGCCTCAGTGCCGCAGGCCTCAGGCCCGCAGGCCGCCGTGCCGAGCGGTGCCCCTGCCGGCCAGGGCGCGCCGGCCGCTGCGGTTGCGCCCGCTGGCGCCGCGACTGTTTCGGCTCAGGCCGCCCCGGTACAGGCACCCTCCGCTAAGCCGGTCGGGGTGGCCGACGCCGCCGCGCCTGCCGCCCGGTCCAAGGTGGCCGCTCCTCGCGCCGGCAGGCGGGCCCAGCAGCGCCGCTCTTCGGGCGAGGGGAAGAGGGCCATGATCGGCGTGGGCGCGGTGGCCGCCGCCGTGACCGTCGGCGTGGGCGCGTGGCTCGGGGCCTCCATGCTGGGTGACAAGGGGGCCGCTCCCGGCGAGCTCACGGTGGGGCAGTGCGTGAACTGGGAGAACATCACCGACGTGGTCAAGCGCGCCGACAAGCCCGTGATCGTCACGGACTGCGCCAAGGCCCACGACGGGGAGGTCATCGCCATCGGCACGGTGCCGGAGGGCTTCGACTTCCTCTCGCGCCACGAGGTGATCCTGCCGGTGTGCACCGACGCGTTCGACTCTTATATAGGTGTGGCTTACTCCCAGTCGGCCCTGTCGGGCAGCTACTTCGATGCCCGCCAGTCCAGGTGGGAGGACGGAGAGCGGGAGTTCGCGTGCATCGCGCACACCTCGGACGGCTCTAAGCTCGAGGGCTCCGTGAAGGATTCTCAGCGGTAGCAAACCGGGTGTGGTGGGGCCGGCGGCTGTGAGCCGCCGACCCCTCGCCTTCCACCCGTCGCCTGGCTGCCGCTCTCGGGGGCTCCCGCCCTCGGGGGCTCCCGCCTCGGGAGCGCCGCATATAAGGGAGGTGCACGCAGGGGGCGGCGTGCGGAGGCGTCGCACGTAGGAGGCACCCCACGCGGGGGCGGCGCACACAGGGGGCGGCGTGCGGGAGGGGCGTCGCACGCAGAGGGCCGCACGCAGGGGCGTCGCACGTAGGAGGCAGCCCACGCGGGGGCGGCGCTTGCCACGGCCCCTCCCGCTCCGCCTCCGGGGCGCACCTGCGCCCATCCGGGCGCCCCGCGCACAAAACGACCCGTCCCCTGAGCGTTTTTGCCCTGAAACAGCAATTTCACTCACGTGATTGCACTGTTGGGCGGCTTTCCATATGCTGAACCCACACTTTGTCCAGCGACAGGGAGTCAAAGATGCCTCAACGTTCCCGTGCCCGCCTTATCGCGGGTTCCGCCGCGGTAGCGCTCATCGCTTCGGCGATGCTCGCGCCAGCCGCCCTAGCAGATGAGGGGGTGGGTGAGGTAACGCCTTCGGCTGCCGAAGTGGTCCCCGACGCGTACACCTACACCCGTGTCCCTCACACTCAGCTCACCGCTGTCTCCGCCGACTCTGAAGAACTCACCGGCGAGGGCGCCAACGGCGCCAAGGAGAAGGCCGTAGACGGTGACAACGACACCTACTGGCACACCAAGTGGGCGAACGTTAACCCGGTCCCGGCTCCGCCGCACGAGATCGTGATCAAGGTCGGCGAGGCCGGCGGCATCCAGAACATTGGCAAGATCGACGTCGTTCCGCGCCAGTCTTCCAACGCCTCTGGCCGCACCCACGAGTGGCAGCTGTTCTACTCGGTGTCTGACGACATCCAGAACTCCGCCAACTGGGAGGAGATCGCCTCCGGCGCTTGGGCGGAGGACCACCCCAACCGTCTGCAGACCAAGTCCATCATTCTGCCGCGTCTGATCACCGCCACCCACTTCAAGTTCGTGGCCAAGTCCTCTTGGGGCGGTAAGGAAGGCTCCACCGAGAACGTCACCTCCATGGGTGAGTTCATCCCCTACACCGCCACCGGCGACCCAGAGCCGGAGCCCAGCAGCTCCGCCACCACGCCCGGTACGCCCGAGGGCCCCGGCACCCTGCCGGCCGTTCCCGCCGGCGTCAAGGTGATCGAGGACTCCAAGCTCAAGGTTGAGCTGGACCCGACCCTGCCCTACGTGCGTAACTACACGGACAAGGCCTCCACGCAGCAGATGCGCGGCAAGATCGGTAACGCCCCGGTCACCGTTCGCCTGAACAACGGCTCCTCCACCGTCACCGCCACCGTCGGCGCTCCGGTCGCCACCGCCACCTCGGTGCGCTACCCGCTGACCTTCACTGGCGGCACCATGGACGTGGTCTACACCCTCGCCGACGGCGTGGTCACCATGACCCTGGAGAACGTGGCTGCCTCTACCGGCTCCCCCAAGATCACCTCCGTGGAGATGCCCACGCTGGACCTGGTCTCCGCCGTCGCCGCCCAGGACGGCGCCGCCCTGGCGCTCGCCCGCCTGGACGTGAACCGTGACAACACGGGCCGCACCGACGAGTTCATCGCCATCAACGGCTCTGCTCGCCTGTACGAGCAGCGTGGCTCCACCTACGCCTTCGCCAACACCGGTGGCGTTGCTGCCGCGCTGGAGACCAACGCGATCGTCGACGACAAGCGCGAGGACGGCACCACGCACGTCTCCCACATGGACCTCAACCGCTGGTACTCCTCCGTGCGCGCCGCTGAGGGCGCCCGCTTCGGTACCATCCGCGCCGGTTCCTTCACCGTGGAGTCCCAGTTCGCCGAGGACGGCCTGGCCACCCACTCCAAGCTGACCCCGAAGACCAAGGCCGAGTGGGCGCCGTTCGTGAAGGTTGCCTTCGCCGCCGACCAGAACAACGACACCAAGGTTGACTGGCAGGACTCCGCGATCCGCTACCGTGACATCGACATCGAGGCCCGTGGTAGCGAGAAGGTCGCCACCACGGTCATCACCCGCATCCCGTTCAACATCGTCTCCCAGGCCACGCACCCGTTCCTGAAGACGCTGGACGACACCAAGCGCGTGGCCCTGGCCACCGACTTCCTGGGCCAGCAGGCCATGCTGAAGGGTTACCAGGCTGAGGGTCACGACGCGGCCCACCCGGACTACGGAGGCAACTACAACTTCCGCGCCGGTGGCCTGGAGGACATCAACAAGCTGGCTGCGGAGGCGGAGAAGTTCAACACCTCCATCGGTGTGCACGTCAACGTCACCGAGCAGTACCCGGAGGCCCGCAACTTCGCCGACACCCCGTACCACATGAACAGCCGTGGCTGGAACTGGATGAACCAGTCCTGGTACATCAACGGCCGTGTTGACCTGGGTTCCGGCAAGGTGCTCAAGCGCTTCCAGCAGTTCCGCGACGAGGCGCACCGCAACCTGGACTGGCTCTACATCGACGTCTTCTACGACTTTGGTTGGAAGGCTGACCGCCTGGCCCGTGAGCTCAACGCTCAGGGTTGGCGCGTGGGCTCGGAGTGGTCCGACAAGTTCGAGCGCATCTCCATCTGGTCCCACTGGGCCAACGACGAGAAGTACGGTGGCAAGGCGAACAAGGGTATTAACTCCCAGATCATTCGCTTCATCGACAACTCCAACAAGGACAACTTCAACCCGCACCCGCTGCTGGGCTACTCCCAGGTCAAGGACTTCGAGGGTTGGACCGGTAAGGTCGACTGGAACGTCTTCTACAGCAACATCTGGGAGAACAACCTGCCGGTGAAGTTCCTGCAGCTTTCCCCGATCATGAAGTGGGACGACGCTGCCGGCCGTATCACCTTCAAGAACGGCACCGTTGCTTCCGGCGCTTCCGGCCTGACCGGCAACTTCAACTCCGGTAGCGGCACCACCTTCACCTACGACGGTGCCGAGGTGCTGCGCGGCACCAAGTACCTGCTGCCGTGGACCGACAACGGCACCGCGCAGGGCGCCAAGCGTCTGTACCACTTCAACCCGGAGGGTGGCTCCACCACCTGGACCCTGACCGACGCGTGGAAGACCCAGACCTCCCTGAAGCTGTACAAGCTGACGGACCAGGGCCGCGTCGAGGTGCGCGACCTGCCGGTTTCCGCCACCAAGACGGTCACGATCGAGGCGGAGGCCAACCAGCCTTACGTCATCTACCCCTCCACCAGCCTGCCGACGCCGGTTGCGCCCGAGTGGGGTAAGCACTCCATGATCAAGGACCCGGGCTTCAACTCGAACGCCCTGACCGACTACGAGACCACCGGTAACGTCTCCGTCGCCAAGAACGACCGCGCTCAGTACGTTGCCAAGCTCGGCGAGGGCGCCTCTTCGCTGGCGCAGAAGCTGAACAACAACCAGGCCCTGCCGGCCGGCACCTACGACGTGTGGGCTTACGTCCAGATCGGCGAGAACGCCGCTCCTGGCGTCCGCCCGGTCAAGCTGTCCGTCTCCGGCGCCGGCGTCACTGCGGGCAAGTACCAGGAGAAGGTTGGCGAGGTTCCCACCACCAGCCTGTCCCAGACCACGGCCCTGAACGCCACCGCGTCTGACCAGAAGTTCCGCTACTACTACCAGCGCGCTCGCGTCATCTTCAAGACCGACGGTTCCGCCCCGGTGACCTTCAAGGTTGAGGCCGGCGACGGCGCGACCCCGGTTTACGTGGACGACCTGCGTATCGTGAAGTTCACCGAGCCGAACGACAAGGCCCCGACGGACAAGACCATCCTGTTCGAGGACTTCGAGCACACCGACACCGGTTACTGGCCGTTCGTCACCGGTCCCGCCCAGGGCGGCGACGCGCGCACCCAGCTGTCTCGCCTGAACGCCCCCTTCACCCAGAAGGGCTGGAACCCGGGCAACTACGGCGCTAACGGCAAGCTGGTGGACGACGTTCTGGACGGCGAGTGGTCCCTGAAGCTCCACGAGGAGAACCAGGGCCTAGTCCTGAAGACCACGCAGCAGTCCATGCCGTTCAAGGCGGGCAAGCGCTACCGCGTGTCCTTCGACTACCAGAACGGTATTGCCCCGTACTACAAGTTCGTGGTCGGTTACGACTCCGCCCGCCAGGGCGCTCGCCCGAACCAGACCATCCTGGACCAGGTTGCCCTGCCGGTGAAGCAGACCACTACCACCTTCTCCCACGAGTTCGTGGCCGGTGGCTGTGGCGCCTACTTCGTGGGTATCGACTCCCTGGGTGGTGCTCCGCTGCAGTCTGACCTGATCATCGACAACCTGCGTGTCGAGGAGCTGGGCAACGCCACCGAGGTGCCGCCGTGCGCCGCTGCGGACATCCGTCTGCCGCAGGGCACCGTCTCCCTGGTTGGTGGCGAGACCGGCAAGGTCTACACCGCGATCACCAACAACGAGTCTGTGGCGATCACCAACATCAAGCACACCCTGACGGCCCCCGAGGGCTGGACGGTTGCTGCTACCGGTTCCTCCACCTACCCGGTCGAGGTTGCCTCCCTGGCTCCGGGCGAGACCGCCTACGCCGAGTGGAACGTGACCCCGCCGGCCGCCCCGACGGACACCAAGCTGGCCGCCCGTATCGCCTACACCGGCCCGCACGGCGCCACCGCCGCTACGGCGGAGCGCGCCATGGTGGTGCTGCGCGGCCTGCAGGACGGCAAGAACTGGCTGTCTGACCTGCCGTTCCTGAACGAGATCAACGGCTGGGGCCCGATCGAGCGCGACCAGGCCAACGGTGAGAACCAGGCCGGCGACGGTCGTCCGCTGAAGATCGGTACCGACCAGACCTTCGCCAAGGGTCTGGGTACCCACGCCCGCTCCTCCGTGGAGTTCGACCTGGCCGGTCGCTGCACCTCCTTCACCGCGAAGGTCGGTGTGGCCGACTACCAGCAGGCCAAGGGTTCCGTTGTGTTCGAGGTTTGGGGCGATGGCCGCAAGCTGGCCAACACGGGCCTGCTGACCCGCAGCCTGACCCACAACTTCAACGTGGACATCACCAACGTCAAGCGTCTGAAGCTGGTGGTCACCGACGGTGGCAACGGTATCGGTAACGACCACGCCAACTGGGGTGAGGCCGCTGTCACCTGTGGCACTGCCCCGTCTCAGGAGCCGTCGCAGACCCCGTCGCAGACCCCGTCGCAGACCCCGTCGCAGACCCCGTCGCAGACCCCGTCTCAGCAGCCGACCGAGCAGCCGACCGAGCAGCCGACCCAGCAGCCGACCCAGCAGCCGACCCAGCAGCCGACCGAGCAGCCGACCCAGCAGCCGACCCAGCAGCCGACCCAGCAGCCGACCCAGCAGCCGACCGAGCAGCCGTCCGGCCCGGTGGTGGACCGCATCCAGGGCCCGTCCCGCGTGGACACCGCCCTGGCCGTGGCTGCGGACCCGGCGTTCGGCAAGCGCTTCGCGGTGCTGGCTAACTCGGCCTCCTTCGCCGACGCTCTGTCTGCCGCTCCGCTGGCTGACACCCTGGACGCGCCGGTCCTGCTGACCAACGGCAAGGTGCTCGAGCCTCGCGTGCTGTCCGCCCTCAAGGCGCGCGGCGTGCAGGAGGTCTACCTAGCTGGTGGCGTCCAGGCCGTCTCCGCTGATGTGGAGAAGGCTCTGCGTGGCGCGGGCATCTCCGTCCACCGCGTTGCCGGTACGGACCGCTACGCCACGGCTGCCGCGCTCGCTCGCGCCGCCCTGGCGATGAACCCCGACCTGACGCGTGTCCTGGTTGCCGACGGCAACGACTTCGCTGACGCCGTCTCCGCTTCCGGTGTTTCCGGTCGCGCAAACGCGGTCGTGGTCCTCTCCTCCGGCAACAAGATCCCTGCGGCCACGAAGAGCTTCCTGGACGGTGCTCAGATGGGTCGTGCGGTGAGCGCGGTCGGTGGCAAGTCCGCTGCGGCGCTGAGGTCCCTGGGCTTCGTTGAGGGCATCACCTTCAACAGCTACGTCGGTGCTGACCGCTACGAGACCTCCGACGTGGTTGCGACGGGCCTGGGTTCCGGCGCCAAGAACGTTGTTCTGGCCACCGGCGCGCTGTTCCCCGACTCCCTGGTCGGTGGTGCGCTGGCCAACGAGCGCGACGGCGTGGTGCTGTTGGTGCGTAAGACTCAGGTGCCGGCTGGTGCCGCCGAGTTCCTGCGCGCGAACAAGCCGACCCGCGTCACCCTGCTGGGTGGCACGGCGTCGATCGCCGAGTCCGTCAAGGCCGAGGTTGAGCGACTGATCAAGTAACTCTCCTCGAGTTCACTCCCGGTGGGGTGGGGCCGCAAGGCTCCACCCCACCGGCCTTTTGTCTCCCACGCGCCCACCGCCCCCACCCTCGCAAATGTGACAACGGGGTACATCCGACCGCTTGGTGCCACGGCACCGGTCGGTCGCATGTACCCCAACCGCACACTTGTACGCTCGGGGGCAAACCACCCCGCCACCCCGGCGGGCAACCCCCACCACCACCGCTCCCCACCGCCCGCTGCCTCCACGGCGTCCACCTTCTCCCCCGCCCGCGCGGCACAGGTTAGGTACGCCGAACCAAATTGCCTGGGGCGGCGAAATTGCTCCCCCAATTCGGTGGAGATAACGCCAAACTCCCCCTAGACTGGACTTAGCCCATTTTTTGAGTCAACAGGAGGAAAGATGGCTTACTACATCGGCCCGGACGCCGGCAAGCAGCCCATGGTCACCGACATCGAGAAGATGACCAAGGACAACGACAAGTTCCGCGTCACCGTCTGGACCGGCGAGCACCTGCAGCTCACGGTCATGTCCATCCCGGTCGGCGGCGACATCGGCCTGGAGGTCCACGAGGGTGTCGACCAGTTCCTGCGCATCGAGGCCGGTAAGGGCCGCTGCGAGATGGGCCTGACCGAGGACAACCTGGACTTCGTGCGCGAGGTCGAGGACGACGACGTGATCCTGGTCCCCACCGGCTACTGGCACAACATCACCAACATCGGCGACGAGCCGCTCAAGCTCTACACCCTGTACGGTCCGGCCGACCACGTGGCCGGCACGGTGCACGACACCCAGGCCGACGCCGAGGCCGACCCGAACGAGCACTGATCGCTCGCATCTAGGCGTCAAATCCGCCGCCCTTCCGCGCTGGGAGGGCGGCGGTCCCCTTTTTCGCGCCGCCTCTCGCTCCCCCCAACCGGCCGCCTCCCCCTCCCTCTCAACCGGCCGCAGCCCGGCCGATTCCCGCCTTAGCGTGCTGCCCACTACCCGGCGCGGCGGTATCGTGGGCGCTGGCAAGGAGGCGATGTGATGATGACGCGCGAGCCGCTGACGTGGATGGCGGATGGGACGCTGAAGCAGGTCAATCCGTTCTCTGGTACGCAGGTGTGGACGGTGCCGGGGCGGGGGAACCGCCCGATCGGCCGCCCGCCGGCGGTGAGCGAGCCGCTGGGACCTGACGCCCACACGGCCACCTGCGCGTTCTGTTCGGACCGCACCGCGCAGACCCCGCCGGAGAAGACCCGCCTGCACGCCGGCGAGCTGGTGCGCGGCGCCGATCCCGCGCTGGCGGCCCTGCCGGCCGATTTTCGGCGCATCCCCAACCTGTTTGAGATCGTTTCCTTCGATTACTGGCGCCGCAATTACGACTTTGGATTGGACGACGCTGCCGCCGCCCGCCAGGAGCAGTGGTTGGCTGACCCGCTGGGACGCGAGCGCGTGGCCGGTGTGGTTGAGGCCAAGCTGCGCGCCGCCGGGGCGAGCGGAGCGGAGGCGGACTGGGAGCGGCTGGATGAGCGGGCGCGCCGGGAGCTTTCCGCCCCGTTCTTCGGGGGCAGCCACGACGTGATCGTGGCCCGCCGCCACTACACGGACGAAGCCACCACCACGGCTGACCTGGCCAGTTGCGGCACGCTCAGCCCGGCCGAGCACCGCGACTACGTGGCCATCACGGTGGACGCGCTGCGGGACCTGTACGCCTCGAACCGCTACGTGCGCTACGTGCAGGTGTTCCAGAACTGGCTGGCGCCGGCGGGCGCGAGCTTTGACCACCTGCACAAGCAGCTGGTCGGCATCGACGAGCGCGGCGGGAACATCGAGTTGGAGATCGCCCAGGCGCACGCCAACCCGAACCTGTACAACGACTGGGGCGTGAACTATGCCCACCGACACAACCTGATGGTGGCCGCCAACGAGCACGCGGTGGCATTCGCGGGCTTTGGGCACCGCTACCCGTCCCTGGAGGTCTATTCCAGAAGCTCGGCCACCTTCCCCTGGGAGGTGAGCGCTGCGGAGCGCGACGCGATGAGCGACCTGCTGCACGCCCTACACGCCGCCGCCGGCGCACACCTGCCCAGCAACGAGGAGTGGCACCACCAGCCCCCGGATGCGATCACGCCAATGCCCTGGCGCGTGGTGATCAAGTGGCGCGTCTCCACCCTGGCGGGATTCGAGGGTGGCTCGAAGATCAACACAAATACCATCGACCCGTTCACGCTACGCGACCGGGTCACGGCCGCCCTGCGGGAGCTGCGCGAGCGCGGCGCGATCGCCAACCTGGCCATCGCCGAGGAGGTTTCGCTGCCGGTTAATCCGCTCGCGTATCTGCGCAGCTAGCTGAACCGGCTACCTGGCGCCTGGCGCGGGGTGGTTCGGGCCGTTCCTCAGGCGCGCGCCAGCCGCGAACCGGCCAACTGGTAGCGCAGAGGGCCCTGCGGGTGGAACAGCGCCCAGCACCGGTGGGGCAGGATCGTGCCCAGCGAACGCAGACGGGAGCGCCGTTTGACCAGCGCCTCCGTCTGGTCCCGGCTGGACTGCCCCGTACTGAGTGCCTTGATCAGGGCCCATTCGTTTCGCGACAGGCAGGCTGCGGCCCCGGGGTCCAGGCTGAGCACCCATCTAGTCTTCTGCGCCAACTCCGCCACTGACTGCTCATCCCACCCGAGCGTTAGGCGCTTGATGGCGACGTCGGGCAGGTTTTGCCGCAGCAGCTTTACTAACAGCGAGCGCCGTTGTGCCTTGTTGCGCATCCACGGCTGGGTGGGGGCAAGCAGCTCGTCCAGGTACTTCAGGTCCTCGCCTACCGGACGGTCCGTGGTGGTGGCGCGTACCTTCTGGTCGTCGTGCACTAGGTAGCCCGGGGGCCCAAAGGCGAAAGCCACCTTGAAGCCGCCAAACCAGAATCGGGTGGCGAACAGGATGTCCTCCCCCGTGGGCACGCCCTCCGGGAAGCGCTGCTCCCCCAGGGCCGTTCTCCGTATGAGCCCGAGGGCAGACATGCGGTAGACCAGCCGATCGCGCACGCCGTCTAGGTGCTTCCTTCTGTTCAGCCTGACCGGCGGGGTGGGGGCGTTGGTGCCATCTGGCTCGACTCGGTTTGCCAACACGTAGTCGAATGGCCCGTCGGGGGCGTTGGCCCATTCCACCCACCGGTCGATGGTGCCGGGTTCAAACGTGTCATCTGAGCCAAGCAGGCTCACAAACTCTGCCGTGGCGGCATCAAAGCCAGCGTTCATGGGGCCAGCTGGGCTGGCTATCCCGTCCATGTGGGACAACAGCAAGACACGCGGATCCTGCGCCCACTCTCCCAGAGATTGCTGGATCAAGGCAGGCTCGATGTTGTGGGCCACCACGATCGCTCGTGTGGGAGTGGAGTTGCCCGTCAGCACGGAGGCGACGGCTCGGGCGATGGGGCGCTCAGCGCGGTGCACGGCGATGACCACGTCCACGAGCGGGCGGGCCCCGCCGGTCGCGTCCTGCGCCCGCCGCGCCTGCCTGGGCGCATCTGCCCGGGTGGGGACGGACCGGGAATCTGCCTGCTCCTGCATCCCTAAACTCCCCTCCACGGTCGGATCGGCACCATGCGCCAACTGTCTTGAACCCTCGCCTGGCAAAGGACTCGTGGTACTGATCCGGCGGGTCGCCGCGAACCGCTCCGAATACCGTTGCCGGGCTGTGCCTACTCTCATCCCGTGTTAGGTATTTCCCTGCGACTGTGACGGCGCGCAGTCACTACCAAGGCCTGACGAAGTCTATCAATGCCACCTGGCGGGCAAGGATTGGGCGCGGGTCTTGCTGGCTCCGACCACCTGGTGAGCGGCTCCTCACGGTCTGGCCAGCCTTCCGCACAGCGGGCAGCCCTGGCTGGGCACGCCGCCGCTCGATGCCCCTGCGCCCTATTGCGGCTAGGCGGAGCGCTCACCGAGCGCGTCCAGGCGCCAGCGCACCGCCTCCAGGAACGGCCCGAAGGACAGGAACTTCTCCACGGCCGCGCTGCCCGGCTGCGCCCACACCTCGCGCGGGGTGCCCAGCCGCTCCAGGCGCCCGTTCACCATCACCCCTACGCGGTCGGCCACGGTGAAAGCCTCGTCGTGATCGTGGGTGACGTACAGGGCGCTGATGCCGGCCGCCCGGATGATCCCGCGCAGCTCCACCGTCAGGTGCTCGCGTAGGGTGCGATCCAGGGCGGAGAGCGGCTCGTCCAGCAGCAGCAGGCGCGGGCTGGCCGCGAGCGCCCGCGCCAGGGCCACGCGCTGGGCCTGCCCGCCGCTGAGCGTGCCGATGGGGCGCCGCTGGTAGCCCCCCAGGCCCACCAGCTCCAACAGCTCGGCCACCCGCTCCTCCCGCTCCGGCCTCGAGAGCTCCTTGGGCAGGGCGTAGCCCACGTTGCCCGCCACGTCGCGGTGGGCAAAGAGCTGGCCGTCCTGGAACATGAGGGCAAAGCCGCGCTTGTAGACCGCAACAGCGTCGATGCGCTGGCCGCCAAAGCGGATCTGCCCGGCCGCCAGCGGCTCCAACCCGGCCACGGCGCGCAGCAGCGTGGACTTCCCCGACCCCGACTCGCCCAGCAGGGCAACGATCTCCCCGCCACCAGCCTCACCGGGCGCGGAGGCACCCTCGCCAACAGCGGGCGGCGTGCCCACGGTGAGGCTGACCCGGTCCACTGCGGCCAGGTCCCCGTAGCGCACGGTGACGTCGTCGATTTCCAGGCTCACCAGGACACCTCCTTGGGGTGGGCTTTCTCCACCAGCAGCATGATCGCTGCCGTCATCACCGCCAGCAGCACCGAGGCTGCCACGGCCATGCCCTGCGTGTAGGCACCGGGGCGGGAAAGCAGGCGGAAGATCATCACGGGCAGGGTGGGTCCCTCCGGGCGGGCCAGGAAGCTCGTGGCACCGAACTCGCCCAGGGACACCGCCAGGGCGAAGCCCGCGGCCAGTGCCAGGGCCCGGGCCAGCACCGGGAACTCGATGGTGGCCAGCACCCGCCACGGGGAGGCCCCCAGGGCGGCGGCGGCCTCCGCCTGGCGCGGGTCGATCGCCCGCAGGGAGGGCAAAACGGTGCGCACCACCAGCGGGATGGCCACAATCGCCTGCGCGATCGGGATCAGCACGATCGAGGAACGCAGGTCCAGGGGCGGGCGGTTCAGGGTGATGAGGAAGCCGAAACCCACCGTCACGGCGCTCACCCCCAGCGGGAGCATGAAGGTGGCGTCCAGCAGGGCAAGGGCCGCGCGGGCGGGGCGGCGGCGGGGACGTCGTGCCAAAAGCAGGCTCACTGCGGCGCCCAAAGTGACGGCCAGCAGCGCGGCCCAGGCGGCGATGTGAAGCGAGTTGAGGGCGGCCTCACCCACCGTCACCAGCATCGCCGAATCGCGCGGGGCGCGAAACAGGTCCGCGTAGTTGTCCACCGTCCAATGCCCGGAACGCTGCAGGGAACGCACCACTAGCTGAGCGATCGGGGCGGCGATCAAGAACAGGCCTAGCGATGTGACGGCGACGGCGGGAACGTCGGCCCTCCCAAGGCGCGGCTGGGGGCCGGCCACCCCACGCAACGCCACGGCACGCTCACGGCGGGCGCGCGCCCGGCCGGAGACGTAGAGTGCGCCGGCCACCACCACCAGCTGCACGATCGACAACACGGCGGCCGCACGCAGGTTGAACAGCGAGACGGTCTGGAAGTAGATCTCCGTCTCGATGGTGCCCGCACCCAGGCCGCCCAGGATCAGCACGATCCCGAAGGCCGTCACGCAGAACAGGAAGACCAGGCTCGCCACAGACGTGATCGCCGGGGCCAGCGCCGGGAGGGTCACGGTCCAAAACACGCGCGCCGGGCGGGCACCCAGGGCGGCGGCGGCTTGGGCGGGGCGGTCGTCCATCGCGGCCCACGTGGAACCCAGCGAGCGCACCACCAGCGGGAAATTGAAGAAGACCATGGCAATCACCACGGCCGTCATCGTGCCGTCCAGTTCCAGCGCCGCAAACGGCCCGTTCTTATCCAGCAGGTTGCGAAAGGCTGTGCCCGCCACCACCGTGGGCAGCACGAACGGGATCGCCACCAGGGCGCGCAACGCCAGCCGCCCCTGGAAAGAGCGCCGGTAGAGCACGTGCGCCGCCGGCAACCCCAGGGCCAGGGACAGGGCGGTGGCCACGCTGGCCTGCAGCAGGGTCTGGCGCAAAATCCGCCACGTGCGCGGCTTGGTGAGCACCTCCAGGGCCCCGCTGCCGTCCCAGGCGCCGTCCGGGAAGAATCCGCGCATGAAAAGGGCCGCCACGGGCCACGCGAAGAACACGGCCAGCACGGCCAGCGGCACCACGGCCGTGGCCACCCACCAGGTGCGCCAAGTCAACCGTCCCAGCAAATCGCGCATCGCCATCCAAGATAGGGCTTGGCCCGGGGTGGGTGTGCCCACCCCGGGCCAAGGCACCCCCTACTGGGCCACGGCCTCGGTCCAGGCCTCGATCCACTCGGTGCGGTGCTTGCCGATCTCGGCCGGCGCCACGAACTCCGGCTTGCTGGACAGCGGCCCGAACTTCACCAGCGCCTCCGGCAGGGCGGCCTCAGACATCACCGGGTACATGTACATGTTGTCCGGGATGGACTCCTGCACCGGCGTGGACAGCATCCACTCCAGGAACTTGTTGGCACCCTCCGGGTTCTTGGCGCCGGCCAGCACGCCGGCGTACTCCACCTGACGGAAGCAGGTCTGGTCCAGGTTGGCCACGGAGGCCTCGGTGCCGGCCTCGTTGACGAAGTAGGACGGGGAGGAGGCGTAGGAGACCATCAGCGGGTAGGCGCCCTTGCCCTCACCGGCGGAGAAGTCGGTGCCAAACGCGTCCGACCAGCCCGCCGTGACCTTAACGCCGTTCTCCTTCAGCTGCTTCCAGTAGTTCAGGTAGCCGTCCTCACCGAAGTGGGAGACGGTGGCCAGCAGGAAGGCCAGGCCCGGGGAGGAGGAGGCCGGGTTCATGACCACCAGCTGGTCCTTGTACTCCGGCTTGACCAGGTCCTCGAACGTGGCCGGCAGCGGCAGGTTCTTCTCCGCGTACCAGGTCTTGTCCGCGTTGATGCAGACGTCGCCCATGTCCACCGGGACCAGGCCCGGGGCGCCCTCGATGGTGAAGTTCTCCGCGCCGGCCGGCAGGGTGACGGTGGCGGGAACGGTCACGCCCTCGTCGATCAGGCGGGAGGCGAAGGTGTTGTCCACGCCGAAGAACGCGTCGCCCAGCGGGGCGTCCTTGGACAGGGCCAGGGCGTTGGTGAGCTCGCCAGCGTCGCCCTGCTCGACGATGGTCAGCTTGTAGCCGGTCTGGGCCTCGAAGTCCGCCTTCAGGTCGTCCGGGACGTTGAAGGACTCGTGGGTGACCACCGTGACGCTCTTCTCGCCCCCGGCCCGGGTGGAGGCGGCCGCGCCCTCCTTGGACTCGGCCGGCGCCGGGGTGGAGGCGGAGCAGGCCGCCAGGCCCAGGGCGGAGGCCGCAGCGATGGCCACGGCGATGGTGTGCTTGATGCGCATTTTTCTCCTTCAGCTAGGTGTGAAGGGGTGCATGAGAAATCTCGACTCCCTTCGCCGGTACTAACCGGATCAGGTTCGAGGGTCTGCCTGGTGGCACTCTCAGCTCAGCCCGTGGGCTTTGCTCCCCTGTCGCAGATAACGATTCTACCCGGGCCCGTTTTCACCCCCGCCACGCCGCTGCCGGGACGTTTGTCACCCCGACTCGGGGGACGACGCTGCCGCCCCACCGCCCCCAGGGACGACGCTGACACCCCACCGCCCCCTTTCTGCGGCTCCACCCAGATGAGGGAGTTGGGCCCCGGGCTGAGCAAAGGGCTGGATCGCCGCCGAGCGACGGCATCGGGTCCTTGGCGCTCAGCCCGTACGCAAACGGTCGAGCCTCTTTTGCAGCTCCCGAGTCGTTGGTGCAACTCGTCGGGCCCTTACGCGACTCGTTGCAGCGTTAATCCGTGCCGTAGTGCTACACGAGCTGCAAGAAAGCTAGGACCGGTGCCGCAACGGCGCAACGGGAGCACCAAAGGCGCAACCGTTTGCGCAACTGCCCGCCGGCCTGGGCCTGTTCCAGCGCAGCTCCGCACCGAAGGCCGGTCTGGCCCGGGACGTGACGAGGCGGGGGAGCGTTTCAACGCTCCCCCGCCTGCTCAGCGCCCAGTCACCTGAGGCGTTTGCCTACCTTAGGCCTTCTCGATCTGAGCCTTGCGGCGCGGGTCGTATTCCTTGGGCCCGTACATGTGCGCCGCAGCGCCCACGGCGCCACGCTGCAGCAGCGTGAAGACGACGCCGGAGACCGCCGCGTACACCAGCACCTCGCCGATGCTGACGTCCGGGTCGTTCGAGTCCGCCGGGGCCTCGCGCCCGGTGGAGATCTGCCATGCCTTCTTGAGCAGGAAGTTCGCGGCGAAACCCGCCACGGCGGCGGCGGCCACCTGGGTGACCTTCCATCCAATGTCCATGTGTGCCCCTTTCCGGGATCAACCCTACATTCGCCGGGCCCGGAAGCGGCGGGCTTGTTCGCCTCGCGCCTAGCGCGCCCCCGGTTCCACCCCACCCGCATCGGCGATGCACCGTGGCACCGAGCGCACAAGAGTGAGCTCGGGGTACAAACGACCGACCGGGGGCACACCCCCAAGCGGTCGCACGTACCCCAACCGCACAACCGTACGATCGGGGGCACAAACCCCACCCCAACACCAACCACCCCGCGCACCGCACGGGTATCTACACCCGCACTGACTCCACCCCCACCCGCATCGGCGATGCACCGTGGCACCGAGCGCACAAGAGCGAGCTCGGGGTACAAACGACCGACCGGGGGCACACCCCCAAGCGGTCGCACGTACCCCAACCACACAACCGTACGATCGGGGGCACAAACCCCACCCCAACACCACCCCGGCCCCACTCCACCACCCCGCGCCGCAACCCAAGCGCTCGGTTTTCCTGGTGCGCCCTTTGCTCAATTACCCGGCGCTTGCGGGCACCCCACCGGGCGCGCGGGGCCGCGAGTTTTCGCCTCCCCGGCCACTTTTCCCCGCCGGAGCTGAGCCCGCGCGGGCTCGCGCGGGCGCCACGCACCCCCTCCCCGGTAGATTTACCGGGGGTGTCTTCGGTGGGCGGGCGGGCACGATCTGTCCCGTCCCTCTCGCCGTTGCCCCACTGCGCAGCACGGCCCGGCCCCGCTGCGCGGCTCGGCCCGGTGCCGCTAGCCACCCCACTGCCCAGACCGTTTCGGAGTTCCACCTTGCCGCTGCTTTCAGTTGTCTCGCTCGCGTTGGCGTTGGCCGCCACCGCCGCCGGGGTGGTCCTCTTTGGCCGCGGCGCGGCCGTGCTGGTGCGCAACATGTCCGTGGGCCGCCCCGCCCCCGACCGCACCGGGCAGCCCGCACGCCGCGTCTGGCTGAGCCTCGCCCAGGCGGTGGGTCACCAGGCCTTCCGGGGGCGCCCGTTGATTCGGGCCGCGCACTGGGTGGTGATGGTTTCTTTCCCGGTGCTGGTTCTGACTTTGTTGGGCAGTTACGGCCAGCTGGTTAGCCCCACGTTCCATCTTCCGCTGGTGGGCCAGTGGCCCGGTTTCACGTGGCTGGTTGAGCTCTTCGCCTGGGCGGGCACGCTCGGCATCGTGGCACTGATGGTGGTGCGCAGCCTGACCGGGCGCGGCCGCCCCGCCGACGCCGCCCCAGACGCCGCCCCCGACGCAGCCAGCACCCCAGCCGCCCCCGAAACCCCCACCGAAACCACCGAAACCACCGCAACCGCCGCCCCGGCCGGCACCCGCTTCCGGCTCTCGCGCTTCCTGGGTTCCTCCTGGTGGCAGGCCCGTTACGTGGAGTGGACCATCCTGGGCGTGGTGGTGTGCGTGCTGGCGCTGCGGGCCCTGGAGTGGGCGTACGCCGCCAATCTATTCGAGGCCTACTGGCTGCTGCCGGGCGGCGCGCAGGGCTCTGGCGGCCCCGCTTTCAACCCGTACGGCACCGACCCGGCCGCGCCCCTGGCGCACTCGCTCCCGGTCGACGCCCCCGCCCCCGCCGCCCCCTCGAAGTGGGTCTACCCGTTGACCTGGTTCCTGGGCGAGGCGCTGCGCGGCCTGTCGCTGCCCACCCTGCAAGCAGCGATCACCCTGACGGCTCTGGCGAAGATTCTCATCTCGACGGCCTGGTTCGCGGTGGTGGGCCTCTCGCCCGCGATGGGCGTGGCCTGGCACCGCTTCCTGGCCTTCGTGAACATTTACGGCCGCCGCGAGCTGGACGGCTCCAAGGCCCTGGGCCCGGTGGCCCCGCTGTTGGTGGACGGCACCCCCCTGACCCCGGAGCTAACCGACGAGCTGGACGACGACGCCGTCCTTGGCACCGGCACCATCGCCGACTTCACGTGGAAGGGTCTGCTGGACTTTTCCACCTGCACCGAGTGCGGCCGCTGCCAGGAGGTCTGCCCGGCCTGGAATACCGGCAAGCCGCTCTCCCCGAAGCTCCTGGTGATGTCGCTGCGGGACCACCACCACGCCGCCGCCCCCTTCATGCGGGCCGCCGCCGCCCTGGGCACTCAGGTGGACGACGTTGCCGCCGGCCCGTCTGCCGATGCGGCCGACCTCGCTGCGGCCGAGGACCGGGGGGAGGCGGGCGGAGCGTCGGCCACCCCTGCCTCTATTCACGGCAGCGACCTGCTGGGGGCGCTCATGGCGGTGGGCGCGGCGCCGGAGGCGCGGGAGCTGACCGCGCGCCAGATCGCCAGTCAGGGGTTGCCGAACGTGGTGGGCAGCGCGATCACGCCGGAGGTGCTGTGGAGCTGCACCAACTGCGGTGCCTGCACCCACCAGTGCCCGGTGGACATCGAGCACGTGGACCACATCGTCAACCTGCGCCGCCACCAGGTGCTCATGGAGTCGGCCTTCCCGAGCGAGCTGGGCAAGGTGTTCCGGGGCCTGGAGACCAAGGGCAACCCGTGGAACGCGGCGGCCCGCAAGCGCATGGAGTGGGCCAAGGGTTTGGACTTTGACGTGCCGGTGCTGGGCGAGGACGTGGAGGACGCCACCGAGGTGGACTTCGTCATGTTCGTCGGCTGCGCGGGCGCGTTCGAGGACCGCGCCAAGAAGACCACGGCCGCGATCGCGCAGCTGCTGCACATCGCCGGGGTGAGCTTCGCGGTGCTGGGCTCCAGCGAGGGCTGCTCCGGCGACCCGGCCAGGCGCGCCGGCAACGAGGTGCTGTTCCAGCTACTCGCCTCCGCCAATATCGAGGCGCTGCAGGAGGCCAAGGCGAAGCGGATCATCGTCTCTTGTGCGCACTGCTTCAACACGATCGCGCGGGAATACCCGCAGCTGGGCGGCAGCTTCGAGGTGCTGCACCACACCCAGGTGCTCAACACGCTGGTACGCGAGGGGCGGCTGCGGCCGGTGCCTCCGCCGGCGGGGCAGGCCCGCCAGGTCACCTTCCACGACCCGTGCTTCCTGGGCCGCCACAACCAGGTCTACACCCCGCCGCGCGAGCTGCTGGCCGCCGCCAGCGGCGGCGCGCAGGTGGTGGAGATGCCCCGCAACCGGGACAACGCCATGTGCTGCGGCGCCGGTGGTGCGCGCGTGTGGATGGAGGAGTCCCTGGGCGTTTCCATTGGGGCCACGCGCGCGGCGGAGGCCGCCAGCACGGGTGCACAGGTGGTGGCCACGGCCTGCCCGTTCTGCACCACGATGCTCACCGACGGCACCAACAAGAACGCCGGCGCCGACGGGCAGGCCCTCGAGGTGCGTGACGTGGCCCAGCTGATGCTGGAGGCCGTGCGGCGCGGGCAGGAGCAGGAGTCCTAGTTAGCGTCCTCTTCGGGGACGAACTCCACTAGGAAGCCGTCCTCGTCCACGACGCGCCCGCCGGATGCCTGCGCTAGTGCTGCGGCGGCGGACTCGATCTGCTGGGCGGCCACTAGGCGGTCACGCCGTACAGAGCGAGGCACCCGCACTGGGCCGGTCATCGTGTAGTCGTTGGGGAGCCATTTCAGTTGGTAGCACACCACGCCCGCCGGGGCCCACGCCTCACCCTGGATCACCAGCGGCGGGTTTTCTTCTCCCGTGGCGGCCAGGTCTATCTGGTAGGAACGGCCAGGCAGGCGCAGGTTGTATCCCATGCGGACGGCGGGGCGGGACAGGGCGGCCGCGTCGGCGGCGTCGACCCTGGCGTGCAACTCCGCGCGCTCCTCCTCGCTCATGTCGGCAGAAGCGGCGCGGGCCAGGGCCACGCCACGGTTTTGCACCCGGGAGCGCGCGGCGGAGGCGGCGGCCGGGGCGGCATCCAGGTCCGGCTCCGGTAGCGAGGTGAAGGGCAGGTGGACCGTGTTCAGCACCGCCAGGGCCGCGGGCTCCTCCAGCCAGATCGGCGCGTACACCGTCATGTTCACGGCCGAATCCGGGTCCGGTACCAGCACGCCCGCGCCCGGACGCTGGGGCGAATCGGCCACACGCAGGGCGCCCGCCAGGCGCCGGGCCATCCGGCGCAGCATGCCCAGCGCGGCCAGCTCGTCCCCGGCGGGCACGCCCGCCGGGAACAGGTCCATCAACGGGTCCGCCCCGTAGAGCTGTACCGGCAGCGGGCCGCTGCGCACCTGCGGGCAGCGCAGCAGGTAGGCCTGCGCGGTCCACGCCGGCAGCTCCAGGGCCATGCGGGTGGCGTTGTCCACCGCCCACGGGCCGGTCAGGCTCGCCTCCCCGGTCAGGTGCAGCAGGCCCGGCATGAGCCAACCAGCGGTCGGGTCCAGCGAGACCGCGAGCGCCTCGATTTCCTCCGGCGCCACGTCCTCGGCCACCGCCAGCAGCGCAAAGGAGCGCCCGGTCTCGATCTCAAGCAGGTCCATGGTTCACTCCCCCTCGCGCGGCTCGGTGGGCGTCTGCTCGGTGGGCGCTGCGGTAGGCGCGGGGAAAGAAGGGGCGGGCGCGGCAACGTCGGCCACCTGCTCGGCGGGCGCGTGCTCGGCAAGCGCGTGCTCGGCGGGCGCGTGCTCGGCGGGCGGGACGTAGCCGCGAGAGACGTCGGCGCGGGAGAAGTTCAGGTGCGAGCGCGACGCGGTGGGGCCACGCTGCCCCTGGTAACGCGAGCCCTGCGCGCCCTGCCCGTAGGGGGCCAGCGCGGCGGAGGTGAGCTGGAAGAAGCAGAGCTGGCCCACCTTCATGCCCGGCCACAACAGGATCGGCATCGTGGCGGTGTTGGAAAGCTCCAGGGTGATGTGCCCCGTGAAGCCGGGGTCGATGAATCCTGCGGTGGAGTGGGTGAGCAGGCCCAGGCGCCCCAGGGAGCTCTTGCCCTCCAGGCGGGCGGCGACGGCGTCCCCCAGGCTCACTAGCTCGAAGGTGGAGCCCAGCACGAACTCGCCCGGGTGGAGCACGAATGGCTTGTTCGGGTCCACCTCGATCAGGCGGGTGAGGTCGCTCTGATCGGCGGCCGGGTCGATCACCGGGTAGCGGTGGTTGTCGAAGAGGCGGAAGAAGCGGTCCAGGTGCACGTCCACGCTGGAGGGCTGCACCATCGCCGGGTCCCACGGGTCCAGAGAGATCTGGCCGACTTCAACCTGGGCGCAAATGTCTCGATCAGAAAGCAGCATGCCTGCCATTATGGCGTTCCTAGCCCGCCAGCAGGAGGGCTGGAGGGCCCGAATCTGCCGCAGATTTCCCCGTCAGGTGGGCGAAAGTGGCGTCCCCGCACCGCGCGGGTTACACTGTCTGGGCACGCCGCAACCGGCGTCGTGCGGGCGTAGTTCATCGGTAGAATGGAAGCTTCCCAAGCTTCAGAGGCGGGTTCGACTCCCGTCGCCCGCTCTTAGGGAAAATCCCCGGCAGGAACACTGCCGGGGTTTTGCCTTATGTGCGCCCCGGGCAGTCGAGTGGGCCCACGCTGACGCGCAGCGGCAGTGGGGATCCCGCCGCCCGCATCCCCCGCCGAATCCCAGCAATCCGACCCGGGCCCTCCTCGAAGCTCGACATCCCGCTACTCAACTCGACGTTCGCCTCCTCAACTCGGCGTTCGCCTCCTCAACTCGGCGTTCGCCTCGTCAACTCGACGTTCGCCACCTCAGGGTTAATGCTCAAAAAGTGTGTATGAAGTGGGGACTTTTCCGTACTGGCCGTAGGTAAAAGTCGGGGTGCACAAGCTCTGAGAGCATGTGCGGTGTCTGGTGTTAGCAATCGTCCTCGTTGTGGTGTATGCGATCGCAAGTGCGTGAAGAACGGTCGGTCCAAGACCGGCAAGATGCGTTGGCGCTGCCTGGGCTGTAACGCCTCGCTGAGCGTCAAGCGTGTGGACAAGACGGCCTTGATGGAATTCGGCCTCTTCCTGCAGTGGGTATGGGGCAAGCAAGACGCCCGCAGCCTGGCTGCCGCCAGGGGCTGGTCTCTAGCCACATTTCGCCGTCGTTTGGCATGGTGCTGGCAGGTTGAAGTACTACCTCCCAAGCCCACCGGGCAGGTCCATGACTACCTGCAAATCGATGGCACGTACTTCAATTCCTGGTGCTTGTTAATCGCTTTCGATGGCACACAAGTGGTGTCCTGGCAATGGTGCGAGCGAGAAAACGCACCAGCCTACCGCCAGCTCTTATCCAACCTGCCCCAACCCGACCTGGTCATTCTCGACGGGGCTAACGCCGCCGCGCGTGCTGTTAAAGACCTATGGCCCCAGGCCAAGACCCAGCGTTGTCTCTTCCACCTACAAGCCACCATCACCAAGCACCTAACCCGCCAGCCCCGCCTAGAAGCAGGCCGTGAAATCAAGGCCCTTTCCCAAGGACTAAGCCGGGTAGAAAGCCAAGACCAAGCCCGTGCCTGGATGCAGCAATACCAAGCCTGGGAGACCAAATGGCTGAACCGTCCTGGGTTTGGTTCCGGTGGTCAGCCTGAAAGGATTGACCTATGCCGAAGCGTTTCTCCCCAGAGTTCAAGTCGCGTGCTGTTCGTCTTGTCAGCGACCGTCTGGCATCGGAGCAGACAGTCTCTCTCACCAGTGTTCTACGTGAGGAAGAGCGTCAATCTCGGGGTGGGGTATGAGACGATGCGCCGCTGGTATCGCGATCCCAGCCTGAGACAGGATCTTGAACATGCCCCATCAAGGAGTGCGAGGTGGCCCGCCTGCGGCGGGAAAACGCTCAGCTCCGCCAGGTCAACGAGATCCTGAAGGCAGCCTCGGCTTTTTTCGCCAAAGAACTCGACCCCCGGTACCCGAAATGATCGCTTTCATCGACGCGGGCCGAGCCAAGTGCCGGGGTTGAACGCATCTGCAAGACTCTCACCGAACACCGCCAAGGCGCCTTCATCACGGGTGCGAGGGTATGGCAAGGCCAAGAACCGTACGCCCTGGCAGCGCTGCTTACGAGATGCCGCTTTGATCCCAGTCATCAAGCTCATCCAGGCAGAGAACACTTACGTGTACGGGTGGCTAGATGTGGCATGCCCTCAAACGCGAAGGCTAGGACGTGGGGCGCGAACAATACTGGCCCCAGCTGGCGAGGGAGATTTGCCGGGCTCAGGGGCGTTGTGTCTGCCCCGGGTAGGCGCCAAGCTGGAGTGCTCCTGGGACCGATTACGCGCCCAGATCTGGTTGAACCCCCGCTTCGCGCGCAGTGCCCCTAACCAGTTGTGGGTGGCCGACATTACATACGTTCGCACCCGCAGCGGGTTCGTTTACACCGCCTTCGTAACAGATGCCTTCAGCCGCAAGATCGCTGGCTGGGCAGTGAGTAACACACTCAATGCCCAGGCTCTACCCCTGCAGGCCCTGGAACGAGCTATCGCTACTGCCAAGGGCAGTGTCGAGGGATTGGTCCACCACAGCGATCACGGCAGCCAGTACGTCTGTGTCGCCTACCATGAACGCCTGGTCGAAGCAGGAATTGATGCCTCTACCGGCACCGAAGGAGAATACTTGCGACAACGCACTGGCCGAAACTGTCAACGGCTTGTACAAGAGCGAGTTGATCTACTCCCAGCACTGGGCCGGACTGACCGAAGTCGAATGGGCGACCCTATGCTGGGTGAACTGGTGGAACAACACCCGCCTGCACAGCGAACTGGGCTATGTCACACCCCAAGAAACCGAAGACCGCTACTACCAACACCACACCCACCAAATGAGCACCGCCTAGGAACCAAACCCAGGACGGTTCATGGCACGACTTCCTAGCCCAACGCACCTACGCGCGCGATAAGACCACCAACCGCCCCGCCTGGGCCAAAGCCAACCAGACCTGGTGGTACACCCACCCTCGCCTGCGACGAGTACGCGGCTTGTTCAGGCATCTAATCAAGACCAGCCAACTGTTTACCTACCTAGAGTTCTGCCCTCCCAGACCCCGCACGACTTCACCGTTGGAAGGAGGGATCAACAAAGCCATCAAAGACCTTCAACGCCAACACCGAGGACACAGTCCTCAACACGCCCAACGCGCCGTGGAGTGGTTCCTCACCACCCAAACAGTCTCGCCCTACCGGCCCTCAACAAGCCAAATCCTCCAAGCGAAAACCCGGGCCTCAAAACCCGCGATCCCGGGTCTGGTGCAAGTTTTGGTGTCAGTTTGTGTAGATTGTTTCGTATTCGATTGGGGTGAGTTTGCCTAGGCGGGCTTGGCGGCGTCGGCGGTGGTAGGTGGATTCGATCCAGTGGCGGATGGCGGTGGCTAGTTCCTGACGGGTTTCCCACTTGCGGGTATTGAGCACGTTCTTCTGTAAAAGCGCGAAGAAGGACTCCATGGCAGCGTTGTCCGCACATGTACCGGCCTGTCCCATGGACTGGACCAGCCCGTAGGCGAGGGCAGCTTGCCGGTAGGCCGTGGAAGTGAACTGCGCACCACGATCTGAATGGATTACACACCCGGCTGGTGGGTGGCGGTCTGCTACCGCCTGGGCCAAAGCGTTAACCGCGAGAGAAGCGCTCATGGACGTAGCACTGCTAAGAGCCACGATCCGGTTAGACCACACGTCCTTGATCGCACACACATACAACTTGCCCTGAGTGGTGGGATGTTCGGTGATGTCAGTAAGCCAGAGACGGTTAGGCCCATCGGCATGAAAGACCCGCCCAACCAGATCAACCCCAACGCTTCTAGCGCTCTTGGTGGTCTTGGTCTTGCCTTTGGGTGCAGTAATAGACCTAATGCCCAACTCGTGACAGATCGACCACACCGTGCGGCTAGCCACCTTGACTCCCTGGCGGGCCAGCTCATCGGTAATCAGCCGGTAGCCAAAAGCAGGATCAGCACTATGGATGGCCCTCACCCGTTCCTTTAAGTAGCTACGGCGTTGTTCTAGCCGGCTTTGCCTACACCCGCGCCACCGGTAGAAAGGCTGGCGGGCGATACCAAGCACCCGGCAGATCCGACTAACCGCTATGCCCAAACCAGCTAGTTCTTCTACCAGGGGGTAGATCATTTTGGGTTCACATCACGGGCCAGGTAAGCCGCCGCCCTTCTAAGGATGAAGCACTCTTCTTCCTTTAACCGCAACTGGCGCTCTAACTGCGCGATGCGGGCCTTGTCCTCACCCGCACTAGCCTTGAGCACACCCTTAGAAACCTGCTCGCGTCTGATCCAAGCATCCAGAGTCGAACCCCCAATCCCAAAATCAGCTGCTACCTGCGCCAACGTCATCCCAGCAGGACGATTCAACGCAAAACGCACCACATCCTGACGGAATTCCGGCGCATACTTCCTGGGCATCACAGCCCCTTCCCGCGAGACCAACAGCCCCGCAACCAGTGACACCAACCATTACACCATTCCCCCCCCCCCCCCCCCCCCCCCGCCCACAAGCACCTAAAAACGCCCTTGTACGACACCGCCTTCAGCCCCGAAGACGGCAACCACACACGCAAAGGCTGGGCAGGAAGAACCACCTGAACACCCCAAGACACGCCCGAGATTTACACACTTTTTGAGCATTAACCCCCACCTCAACTCGACGTTCGCCACCGAGTTAACGTCTAGATTCGACCCCAAACGTCTAGCTGAAGACCCAAACGTCGAGATTGGATACCAAGCCCCCACAGCGTGGCCTCACGCCCGAGTAGCTTCAGTCCGACATCCCCGCGCTCAACTCGACATTCCGCTACTCAACTCGACGTTCGCCCCCTCAACTCGACGTTCGCCCCCTCAACTCGACGTTCGCCACCGAGTTAACGTCTAGATTCGACCCCAAACGTCTAGCTGAAGACCCAAACGTCGAGATTCGCTCCCCCACGATCTGCCAGCATGGTCGTCATGAGCCCCGCTTCCCCTCCAGACCCCGCGCCGCCCAGTGCGCCCGAGGGAAAGACCGCGCAAGCCACACCCTCGCCCTTCCCCACACCCTCGCCCTTCCCCACACCCTCGCCCCTCCCCACACCCTCGCCCCTCCCCACACCCTCGCCCCTCCCCACACCCTCGCCACTCTCCACACCCGCTCATCCCCGGCGCCGCCCCCAGCCGCTGCCGGCCCGGGACGGCCTGCGCCCGTCCCGCCTGGGCAAGCGGTTGGGCGTGAGTCAGGCCCGGGCACTGACCTGCACGCTGGGCGAGTGGGTCGGCGCGAACATCCCGCGCCTGGAGCCGCGCCAGGTTGAGCGTGCCTTCGCGGCCGGGGACGTGGTGGACGCGTGGGGGCATCCCCTGCCGTGGGACACGCCGGCCACGGCCTTGGAGCGCCCGGTCTACCTCTACCGGCCGCTGCCTGACGAAACCGCTCTGCCGCCTATCCCCGTTGTTCATCGGGGCGACGGCTGGCTGGTGGTGGACAAGCCGAAGGGTCTGGCCACCATGCCGCGCGGGGCTTACGTGGCCCGCTCGGTGACGGTGGCGTTGCGCCGCCAGGAGAACAACGCGGACCTCACGCCCGCCCACCGCCTGGATCGCGGCACCTCCGGCCTGCTGTTGTTCACCGCGCGCCCGGATTTGCGCCGCGCCTACCAGGAGCTCTTTGCGCAGCAGCACGTGCGCAAGACCTATATTGCCGCCGCTCCTGCCCCGCCTTCTTCGTGGCCGACGTTGCCGCCCGCCTCCCCCTCCAGCCCGCGCCCCTGCGTCCGGCCTGAGCGGGTGGCAGGCTGGTGCAGCCCGCAAGTGGCGGTTACCGTGACCGCCGATGGCTGGCTGCGCTTGGAGAGCCGGCTGGCAAAGACGGGCATCCGGGTCACCTCCACTGCGGGACGGCTGCCGAGCAACGCGGTCACCTTCCTGCGCCCGACCGCCGAGGCTGTCACGGTGCGCGGGCTGCGCTTTCCGCTCTACGAGGTGCGCCCGGCCACCGGCAAGACCCACCAGATTCGTGTTCATTTCGCGGCCCTGGGCTTGCCTTTGGTAGGGGATTCGCTCTACGGCGGTTTCGACGCTGCGCCCTACGGGGCGGCCGAGGCCCCGGGCACGGCCACCTCTCTTCAGCTTCACGCCGCCGGTTTGGAGTTCACTGACCCGCAAACTGGCCAGGAGGTTGCGCTCTGGCTCCGTGACAAGGTCGTTGTGTAGGTCCTGAGAGTTTGGCGGGCGACATAATTCACCTAACGCCAAGTCTTGTCACCCCTTACAGCCCGCACCACCTCAACCGACTACAGCACCACACACTGGGGGTGAATCTCGACGTTTGACTGGTCGACTCGACGTTTGGGGATGAATCTCGACGTTTTGAGGGGTCCAAACGTCGAGTTTGGGTAACAAACGTCGAGCTGACCAGGCAAACGTCGAGCGGAGAATCCAACCTGGCTTGCGCCACTTTAGTGTCCTAGGAGGGTGAGTAGCTCTTGGGCGTGGGACATCAGGACTGCCCCCCAAATCACCACCATTTGCACGAATCAGGTCAGGCATGAGGAAGCGCGCAGCGTGGGGTGCGTCCCGATATCTCGCCTAGTCCTGCGCTGCCTTCCCACCGCCTTGCCTCACCTGCCTTGCTAAACCGGTCGACCTAGACCTTGTGCAGCCGACCTAGACCTTAGAGCGCTACGCAAGGTCTAGGTGGAGTGCATAAGGTCTAGGCCGTACAAAGTTGAAATAATGTGGTCGGTCGACCATGTCGGGAGCGGGTAGAGGCTCTAGGAGGGCTTGCCGGGCCGTTTTCTTCTCTTGGTCGCACCACTGCCAAGCAATGACATGCTTGCCGGTGTAAGCCACAAGGAGACACCAGCCTTGGAAGTAGGTGGCGTCCAGCATGATCACCGGGTGGACTTCACCAGTTGGGGCGGGCTGCGGGATCTCAATGTTCCAGCACCAGGCCGTCTGGGCCCGAAAGGAACGTCCCGTCCCGCCCGTTGAGTACTGAGGAACCGGCCCTAAGAGCCATGCCGCGAACGCCTCTGCCTGGGCGCGTCTGGTGATGTCTGGCCGGTGCTGAACGCTCGATCCGCCGCAGGTCTTGCACCGCCACCTAGTCTTGCCCGTGCTGGTCTGGCCATTCCTGACCATCTTCGCTTCACATACACCACAACACGGCGAATTCCTAGTAACGCTCACCGAACATGCTCTCAAAGCATGTTCAACCAGACTCTCACCTACTCCCCCAAAGGAAAAGAGCCCCTCGCGTACACACATTCCTGCCGCTAACCCCCTGGGGAGCTGCCCCAGGGCGTGTTCTCACCCAGCACCAAGTTTTGTCTGCCCTTGCGGAGCTCGCCGCCCGAGACGCCCCTCGCTCGACGCCATCGACACACCAACACCCCGGAATGGGAATATCTCCATTAGCCCCGTTACTGGGCGCGGCCCAGCGCACATGAGCAAGCTCCACGTTGCGCATGAGAAGGTTATTCCCGAGGTGGAGGCAGCTAGGATTCTTGCTCGCACTACCCTGTTTCCCATGCCTCTTGTTGTTGCAGCTGCGGTGGTGGCCCCTGACCGGGTGTTGCGCGCCCAGGACATTCGGCTTCTGGCCGCCCAGCGTTCGTATCCGGCTCACTTGGCTGGCCAGTGGGAGTTACCAGGCGGGAAGGTGGAGGCAGGCGAGTCTCCGGAGCAGGCTCTTCACCGCGAGCTGCAAGAGGAGCTGGGCATCGCGGTCGAGCTGGGCCCAGAGGTGGTTTTCGCCCCGGCCCCGCAAGAGGGCTGGCCGATTCTGGACGGCCTGCGCATGAGGGTGTGGCTTGCCTATCTGACCGGTCGAAACTTGCCGCAGCCGGGCGAGGCGCACAACTCTGTGCGCTGGGTGAACAGCACCGCGAGCGCCCAGTTGGCCTGGCTGCCCACCAACGCCCCTATTGCCGAGGCGTGCTTTGAGGCTGCGCGCGTCGCGACGATCGGCGCCTCACCCACCGCGCTGGCCCGTCACGGCGCCTGAACCCGCCCGCCTCATGGCGAAGCCACCCGCCACCCCTTGGCGATTAATACGACACTTTTGCGCTTGACGTCACCATCTGCCAGACTGCGCCTATGCCCAAGATCATCGGCTCCACCCTGGCGGAACACCGCGCCCGCACTCGCGACAAGCTGTTCGCGGCCCTGGCGACGTTGCTAGAGCAGCGCGGCTTCGATTCCATCACCCTGGCCGAAATCGCCACGGAGGCGGGTGTGGGCCGCACGGCGGTCTACAACCACTTCAAGGACAAGGACTCCCTGTTGCTGGGCTTCATTGCCCACGAGACCACGGCCTACGTTGCCCGCTTGCGTCAGGCCCTGACCGGGGTGGAGGACCCGATCAATCAGTTGCGCATCTACGTGCAGCAGCAGCTGAACCTGCGTTCGGCCTATCACCTGGCCCCGGGCCCGGATCTGCGTCACGTCGTTGACCCTTCTACTTATCGGCGTCTGGCAGAGCATGGTCACGAGGTGGAGACCATCCTGCGCGACATCCTGGTTCGCGCCGCCCGCGCCGGTTTGATTCCGCCGCCCGACCTGGACACGCTGGTGCCCCTGGTTAACTCCACGCTGGCCGCCCGGCCCTCTGCGGCGCCTTCGCAGCGCACGCGCTTCGTGGTGGGTTGCCTGCTGTTCGTGATGCGGGCGGTGGGCGTGGAGACGGCCCGCGCGGAGAGCGTGGTGCGTTCCCACCTGCAGGAGATCGCGGCCTTGGCGGCCCAGGGTGCTGGTTCCACCGACGTTCCCGCCAGCCGCTGCCCCGTGCACCACACCGCCTGAGCGGCCGGCTTCACCGGCTTTTACCCGGCACCCCGCTGGGGACACCGCCTTTTCTACCCGCCTGCCAGGTGGACGACGCTGCCGCCCGGCCTCCCTTATCGCGCGGCCTGCGCGTTCAAAGCCGCCACGACCTGGCCCACCGGCACCTGGCCGGGAGCGCTGGGCTTGTCCGCGCACGCGAAGGTGGCGCAGGAGCCCAGGCTGGCGGGCTCCAGGCGGCCCTGGCGCCCCAGCTCGCCCATGGCGATGACGATGGCGGGTTTGGCGTCGGCGCGGCTGGCGTAGCGCCGCGCCGACGCGCCCAGCCTGGAGACGTCCGCTTCCTGGGCGGGCATGACGGCTATCTTCACCACGTCGCCGCGCTGGTGGAGTTCGCTGAGCGTCCGGTCCAGCTGGTCGTCCGCCGGCACGGTCTGGAAGTTGTGGCTGGAGGCGATCACCGCGCAGCCCGCGCGCGCAGCCACCTGCCGCAGTCGCGCCGCCGTCTCCGGCCCCCGCGAGCCCTCGAAGTCCACGGCCTCGCAGCACTCGGCCAGGCGCAGCACGGCCCCGGCGTAGGTGGAGTCGTCCACCTCGGCCTCTCCCCCCTCCCGCGTGGTGCGGATGGTGGCGAGCACCGGCAGGCCGGCGGCCGCGCGGTAGGCGGCAGCACGCTCGGCCCAGGCGGCAGCGTCGTCCAACCAGGTGGGGTCGGTGTCCAGGCGCCACTCCAGCAGGTGGGCGCCGCTCCCGCGCAGCGCGGCGGCCTGAGCCAGGCACTGCGCGTGGTCGCCCTGCAGGGGCACGATCACCAGGGGAAAGGACTGGGCGTCACTAAACAGGGGCGCGGGTAACACTCAACCAGTCTATTGCCCAAATCTGTTTGCGTACCTAGCTAAAATCTTGCTGGACGTTCGTGTAGGAGGGAAATTGGCGCAGAACTCTCAGCTGCTGCAACTGGCCCAGGACCCGGCCACCCCGCTGCAGACACTCCAGCAACTGGCGCAAAACTATCCCGGGCTGCGCTCGGCTATTGCCCTGAACCCCTCCACCTACCCGGCGTTGCTGGAGTGGCTGCGAGACCTGCACGACCCCGCCGTTGACGCCGCCCTGGCCCAGCGCGCCCAGTACCTCGCCGCAGGTTACGGCGCTTCCCCGGGGAGCTGGTCGGGCACCCCCGCGCAGGCCACCCCCGCGCAGGCCGCCGCCACCCAGGCCGGCCCCTACGCCGGCGGCGCGGCCGGCCCGGTTCCAGCCGGTAGCCCCTACGGTCAGCCCGGCCCCACGCTGCCCTCCTCCCAGACCGCCCAGACCGCCGTGTTCCCCGCCCCGACCGGCGCGGGCGCCTTCCCTGCCGCCTCAGCTGTCTTCCCCACTCAGGGCGCTCAGGGCGGCGCGGTTGCCTCCGCCAGCCCCTTCGCCCCCGTGGGCGCGGCCGCTGCCCGCCAGGGCGACCCGCTTGGCGGCGCGGGCACGGACACGGAGGACGAGGACACGCGCGGCGCCGGCGCCCTGCCCTGGGTGATCGGAACGCTGGCGCTGATCCTGGTGGGCGTCATCATCTATATGGCCTTCACCCTGTTCGGGCCGGCCAACCGGAACGTGGACCACAAGCCCGGCGCCCAGGCCACCCCCTCCGCCCCGGCCGCGCCCGCCACCCCGCAGGAGAGCGAGGCGCCTAGCACCAGTCCCACCCCCACGCCCTCCGACGCGGGCCGCCCGGTACCGGCCGATGCCCTGGACCTGCCCGCCTTCTACTCCCCCTCCGGCAACATCGGCTGCTCCCTGGAGGCCGACCAGGCCTGGTGCGTCTTGTACAAGCACAACCAAACCACCTCCGCCGGCTGCACCCCGGAGCAGGCCGTGGTGGTCACCATCGACAACGAGGGCCGCATTTCTGAGGAGTGCTCCGGCGCCGACGGCGAGCTGCCCACCCTCGAGTACGGCCAAACCGCCGCGAACCAGCACTTCGCGTGCACCTCCAGCGAGTCCGGCATGGAGTGCTGGCACAGGGCCACCGGGCGCGGCTTTAAGCTCTCCCGCGAGGCCATCGTCAAGGACTAGGTCCAGCCGCATCCCGTTTCCGGGCCGCCCATTTGCGCCCCTAGTCCCGCCCGGCTGCGTAGGCTGGGTCTATAGGCGGGCCCTTGGGTGGCTCGTGTTGGCGCCACCCGTTTCACGCGCCCGGGGCAGCGCGTTCGGGCCTGCGTATTGCCCCGGTGGGGAGGGCAGAGCCGTGACGAACAACCAGTGGGGAACCCAGCCGATGCCGCCGGGCCCGCTGCCGCCCACTCCGCCGCCCATGCAGCCCGGCTCCATGCCGCCGACGGTGCAGCCTCCCCCGATGCAGCCGTTGAGCGGTCAGCGCCCGCCGCGCGCCACCCCCTGGTCGCGCGTGTACGCGATCGTGGCGGCCGTGTGCGGCGTCGCGCTGGTGGCCGTGGCGGCCTTCTTCATCGGCCGGGGGACGGACGACGCTGCCGCCCCCACCGCGCCCACTACTGCGGCCAACGTGCAGGGCACAGCCCTGGCCACGCAGACGCCCTCCCAGTCGGTGCGCCCATCCGCTTCCCCGCTACTGAGTAAGGTCTCTCCGAGCTCTGCTGCCACTCCTTCAGCGCAGGCCATTCAAACCGCGCAGGCTGCCCCTCCCCCGCCGGCGCCGCCAGCGCCAGCCCCACCACCCGCTCCAGAGCCGCCGCCGGGTCCCCCTGTCCCCGAAGGGCCCGCCTTCCCCCCTCCAGAGGACGCGGTCTTTGGCGAGTACTTTTCCTTCGTCACCCCCTCGGGCTCGGTGCTTTGCCGCGGCTCGGTCCATTCGTTGGATTGCGCCACAGAGGTTTGGAACTTTGTTCCGCCCATCCAGTGCGACCCCGGGGCAGTTTTCATCATGAGCATGGACGGGACTAACGCAATCCAGTACACGTGTAACTTCAGCGATGGCGGCTTGGTGGATACGGCTCCGGCTGGCTCCGCGTTCACTACCGGGGTGTACGCGTGCGTAATTGACTACGACGGGGCCAACTGCTGGCACATGACTACTGGAAACGGCTTTTATCTGAGCGCGGATCTCCAGTACGCCTACTGAATTCCTGCGCCCGGAAGCGAGTTAGGCCACCTTTAGATCTTGCGGGAATAGAAGAGTGGAGCCATCCGTTAGGTTGGAGTGGAGAGCATTGAACCGCAACCGGAATGGAGTAAACGTGGCCACCATCGACCTGACCGCCGAGTCCTTCGCCCAGACCATCGAGAACAATGACATCGTTCTGCTTGACTTCTGGGCCGAGTGGTGCGGTCCGTGCCGCCAGTTCGGCCCGGTCTACTCCAAGGTTTCCGAGGACTTCCCGGAGGTTGTCTTCGCCAAGGTTGACACCGAGGCTCAGCCACAGCTTGCAGCCGAGTTCGGCATCACCTCCATCCCGACCATCATGGCTTTCCGCGAGAAGGTGCTGATCTTCGCCCAGCCGGGTGCGCTGCGCGAGGCTCAGCTGCGTGAGCTCATTGGCAAGATCATGGAGCTGGACATGGAGGCGGTCCGCAAGGAGATCGCAGAGGCCGAGGCCAAGGAGAACGAGGGCTGAGTTAGCTTTCGGACAACGGTTGGGGCGGGGAAGTCATTTTCCCCGCCCCAACCGTCTTCCGTTTAGAACTTGGTGATCCCGTCCCGGTTCATCAGGAATCCGTTTGCGAGCCGGTTGTTCCAGCACACGACGCCAGCTTCCTGGGAGAGGCAGGTGAGGTTGCCCGTGCAAGCGGACATGCCATACGCCAGGACCTCGGTGTCGAGCCCGGGGTTACCCATGATGCAGGACTCCCGCATAGCGCCGCTGTCCGCAGATAGTTCGATCATGTGGTAGGAGTTCTCGCACGGCATGGGCGGGGTGTAGTTGCGCTGCAGGATGCCGCAGTTGACCACGTCAGGGCTCATCTCGCAGTAGATGTTGTGAGTGGGTGAGAAGAAGGCGTAACGGTCCTTCCACATCACGCCTCCGGGCGCGGGCCTAGCCCCGTCAGCTTCCTTATCGGGGATGCCAGGCACCCCCGTGGCCGGCGGGGGCGGAAGCGGCGCGGGGCTAAGCGCTCCGCTGGTTGGTTCACCGGAAGGCTCACTGCTTGGCTCAGCAGGTTCCGTTGGGAGAGCAGATGAGCTTTCGCTTGGCTGCTCGCTGGCAGTGGCTGGTGGGGTGGTTGTTTCGCTTGGGGAGGTCCCGTTGGAGGGGGTGGCTCCGGCCCCGGCTGGCTGGTCCTTGCTGGAGAACACGCCAGTCATGGCAAGAACAGCTATCACGATGGCAATCACGGCAGCTACGAGGGCCAGGATCGAAACATACGCGACCTTGCGGTTGGCGTTCACGGCATAGCTCCTTCCTTGTGCCGCGCAGCCAGCCCAGTGCTGGACGCGAACAACCGTCCAAGCACTTCAGGTGAGCTGCGTCTCTTTCGGTACTCATAAGTATGGTAAATCGCTTGACCTTTTTGGCGGGAACAGACCTAGCAAACTAACGCACTCCACTGATTTCAGCCCGGCGAACGAAAGGGGCACGGTGGATGAATCTCCACCGTGCCCCCGCTGCTTTGCAGCTTGGAATTAGGCAGCCAGCTCCTTCGCGACCAGCACGGCCAGGTCCACCGCGTTCAGGGCTGCGCCCTTGCGCAGGTTGTCGCCCACGATGAACATCGCCAGGCCGCGGCCGCCCTCGACGGCATGGTCGGCGCGCAGGCGGCCCACCAGCACGTTGTCACGTCCGGCACCATCCAGCGGGGTGGGGACATCTACGTACTCGACACCGGGGGCGGCGTCGATCAGCTCGCGGGCGCGCTCCACGCTGATGGGGCGCTCGAACTCTGCATGAATGGCCAGGGCGTGACCGGAGAAGACCGGCACGCGCACGCACGTGCCGGACACGGCCAGCTCCGGGGCGTTCAGGATCTTGCGGGACTCGTTGCGCAGCTTCTGCTCTTCGTCGGTCTCGCCGGAGCCGTCGTCCACCAGGGAGCCGGCCAGGGCCACCACGTTGAAGGCAATGGGGGCCACGTAGACGCTCGGCTCCAGACCGGTGACGGCGCGTCCGTCCAGGGCCAGGGCCTCGATCTCCTGGGTGACGCCGTGGCGGATCTGTCCGGCCAGTTCTTGCACGCCGGCCAGGCCGGAACCGGAGACCGCCTGGTAGGAGGAGACGTGGAGGCGCTTCAGGCCGGCCTCGCGGTGCAGCGGGCCCAGCACGGGCATGGCGGCCATGGTGGTGCAGTTCGGGTTGGCCACGATGCCCTTGGGGCGCTCGGCCAGGGCCTGCGGGTTGACCTCAGAGACCACCAGGGGAACCTGCGGGTCCTTGCGCCACGCGGAGGAGTTGTCGATCACCACGGCGCCGGCGGCGGCGAACTTGGGGGCGTACTCCTTGGAGGTGGCCCCACCGGCGGAGAACACGGCCACGTCAATTCCTGACAGGTCAGCTGTGGCAACGTCCTCCACCACCACGTCCTGCCCCCGGAAGGACAGCACGGTGCCCGCGGAGCGGGCGGAGGCGAAGTAGCGCATCTTGGCGATGGGCAGGTCGCGCTCCTCCAGGAGCGCGCGCATCACGCGACCCACCTGGCCGGTGGCGCCAACTACAGCAAAGGTCAGGTTGCTCATCGTCCAGTTCCTCCGTAAACGATGGCCTCGGCCTCGGCGGAGTCGAGGTCGAAGGCGGTGTGGGCAACGCGCACGGCCTCGTCGAGGTCGCTGAGCGCGGTAACGACGGAGATGCGGATCTCCGAGGTCGAGATCATCTCGATGTTGATGCCGGCGTCGGACAGCGCGCCGAACAGCTTGGCGGAGACACCCGGGTGGGAGCGCATGCCGGCGCCGACCACGGACAGCTTGCCGATCTCCTCGGTCAGGAAGATCTCCTTGTAGCCGATCTCGGCGGCCACGGCCTCCAGGGCCTCCAGGGCGGCCTGGCCGTCGCCGGAGGGCAGGGTGAAGGAGATGTCGGTGGAGTTGTCGCGCACCGAGACGTTCTGCACGATCATGTCGATGTTCACGTCCGCGGCAGCCACGATCGCGAAGATGCGGGAGGCCAGGCCGGGGCGGTCGGGCACACCCACCAGGGTGATCTTGGACTGGGAGCGGTCGTGGGCTATTCCGGAGATGATGGGCGCTTCCACTGAGTCCTCCTTCGAGGCGATGATCTGGTCGGCGATGGTGGGGGCCAAGAGGCGAACGATGGCGGGGTTGACGGCGTGGTCTGCGATCCAGGTGCCGTCCTTGTCGCTGAAGGAGGAGCGCACGTGCAGGGCTACCTTGTGGCGGCGGGCGTACTCCACGGCGCGCAAGTGGAGGATCTTGGCGCCCTGGGCGGCCAGCTCCAGCGTCTCTTCTGCGGTGAGGTTGAAGATGCGGCGCGCGGAGGGGACCACGCGCGGGTCGGCGGTGAACAGGCCGTCGACGTCGGTGTAGATCTCGCACACGTCGGCGCGCAGCGCGGCGGCCAGGGCGACCGCGGTGGTGTCGGAGCCGCCGCGGCCCAGGGTGGTGACGTCGTCGTTGTCGGAGAGGCCCTGGAAGCCGGCCACGATGGCCACGGCGCCGTCGCGCACGCACTGGACGATGCGCTCGGGGACCACGCCGACGATGGAGGCCTTGCCGAAGCGGGTGTCGGTGTGCATGCCGGCCTGGCGGCCGGTGAATGCGTGTGCGCGTTCGCCCTGCGCCTCGATGGCCATGGCCAGCAGGGACATGGAGATGCGCTCGCCGGAGGACATGAGCAGGTCCATCTCGCGCGGGCTGGGGTTGGGGTTGAGCTCGGCGGCCATGTCCAGGAGCTCGTCGGTGGTGTCGCCCATCGCGGAGACCACCACCACTACGTCGTGTCCGGCCCGCTTGGTCTCAACAACGCGCTTGGCCACGCGACGCATCGCGTCGACGTCGGCTACGGACGAGCCGCCAAACTTTTGCACAATCAGGCTCACGTTGCTCCTCTTGGTCATTTCCGCTGCGGCCTGCGGGGCCGGGCGGAAGCGGGCTAGGGGCGTCGCGCGCGGGCGGCTCATTTCCCGCCCGCGCAACGCTTTGTCGATTCTTGCACGAACCCAAAGCGTCTCTTTTGTCGCCTTGGTCGCATTATTGGCGCTCGGGCGTGGTTTTTGCCCGGCCGGGCGGGGCGTCGTCCCCCCGAAGTGTGTTCAATTCACGGGCGACGTTCTCACTATTCGGTCGCCGGGGTGGGGTTTCCGCCCACCAGGCGGCGCCCCTCGAAGGCGCGGCCCAGGGTGACCTCGTCTGCGTACTCCAGGTCGCCGCCCACGGGCAGGCCGGAGGCCAGGCGGGAGACGGGCACCTCCAGCGTGCGCAGGGTGCGCACCAGGAAGGCGGCGGTGGCCTCGCCCTCGATGTTGGGGTCGGTGGCGATGATGACCTCTTGCACGTCGCCCTCCCCCACGCGCTGCAGCAGCTCGCGCACGCGCAGCTGGGCCGGACCGATGCCGTTGAGCGGGTCGATCGCCCCGCCGAGCACGTGGTAGCGGCCCCGGAACTCGCGGGTGCGTTCGATGGCAACGACGTCCTTGGGCTCCTCCACCACGCACAGCACCTGGTCGTTGCGACGCGGGTCCAGGCAGATGGCGCAGTGCTCGCCCTCGGCGATATTGCCGCAGGTGACGCAGAAGCGCACGCGCGCCTTGACCTCGGTCAACGCGCGCGCCAGGCGTTCCACGTCCGTGGCCTCGCTGGCCAGGATGTGGAAGGCGATGCGCTGGGCGCTCTTGGGGCCGATGCCGGGCAGTCTGCCCAGTTCGTCGATGAGGTCCTGTACGGCACCGTCGTACACCGTCACTCCTTTTCTCGCGGCGGGTGGCTGCTGCCAGTTGGTGGTCTGCTAGGTAGGGGCGGGCGGGTCAGCGCGCGCCGGGGGTGCTGCGGGGGTGTCCCTCCCGGCTGGCGGGAGGGGCGGGCGCGTTTGCTAGTTCTGGGTGAGGTCGCGCTCCTCCAGGATTTGGCCGCCCAGCACGCGCAGCATCACATGCACGCCGGCCTCGGCACTCATCTGCACCTCCGGGTCGTCCAGGCTGATTTCGTTGTCGTCGTAGTCGTCGCCCCGCCCGGCCGGCTGCACGATTCCCACCTGCATCCCGCCGGCGGGGTTTCCTGCGGCTGCGGCCGGGTTGCCTGCCGGCCGCGCCGAATTGCCCGCGACGCCAAGCGGCCTGGCGGCGGAGGGGTGGGCGGCCATTGCCTGTTCCTGCTGGTCTTCTAGCCCGTCGGTTTGGACGACGTTCCCCCCGCCGCCCCCGTCGATTCGCCGCCCGGAGCGGATGTCGTGGACCGGGGCCCAGGGCTCCGGGGCGGGAGGGGCGAAGTTGGAGGACAGCTGCGCGGGCACCTCGGGCCAGGCGTCCACGATCGCGGCCACTGCGGCCTCGGCGACGGACGGGGGCAGGTCATTAGAGGCGAATGGGTTGCGCGGGGTGGGCGGGGCCTCCTCGGCGCGGGCGGCCGCGCCACCCACCGGGGCGACCTCGGGCCAGTCGTCCTCCCCAACCCCGGCCTCGGCGACCGGGACCGGAGCTTGGGCGGGAGCCGGGGTCGGAGTCGGCGTGGGGGCCAAAGCGGGGGCGACTGGTTCCGGCGTGCTCGGGGCGAGCGGCGCCGGGGCGCCGCGCAGGGCCGGGGCCGGGGCGGGCTCGGGGCGCGCCGGGGCTACCGGGAGCGCCTGGGCTGCCGGGGGTGCGTTCTCGGTGTCCCGCTCGGCCGCTACGGGCCGGGGGGCGGGCTCGTGGTGCGCTGGGGCGGGGTGCCCGTGGGCGCGGCCGTTTTCTTCCGGTTCGTCGGCGGCCGCTGCGCGGCTATCGACGAAAGGGGCGGCATCACCGCCGTGGCCCTGGTTCCCGGGGTGGTTGCGTGCCTCGCCGGGGTGGGGCTGGCCGCCCGCGCCGTCGGGGTGGGCCGGTCCGCCCGGCACGCCCTCGACGGCCAGGTCCAGGCCCAGGGATTCGCGCAGGGCCTGCTGCACGGCCTGGCCCATGTTGCGCGTGTGGAAGGCGGTGAGGATGCCGGGGGCCGGGATGTGCACGGCGAAGGTGCCGTCGGTGACGGGGCCGGGGTGGGCGTTGGCGCTCACCAACGCCCAGGTGACCTGGCTGATCCCGCGCAGGGCGCCCAGTACCTCGGGCCAGCGGGCGCGGATCATCTCAGCCTGTCCGGCGGTGCCGGAGTCGGAGAGCGTGGTGCCGTGCTGCGGCTCGGGGTGCTGTACCACGGGCTGCGGCTCGGATTGCTGGGGTGCCACCGGCTGAGGTGCGGGCTGCTGGTGTTGCGGCGCCGCCGGGGCGGCCGTGGGCCACGCTGCGGCGCGCTGCGCCGGGTACTCGCCGCGCGACTGCGTGCGAGCGTCGCCCTGCTCCCAGTTGGGCTCGGGGCGGCGCTCCTCCCACTGCTGCGGCGAGTCGAAGCGGGAGCGGGCGGCGGGCTGGTCGTGGTGTTCTGCTCGCCGCTGCGGCTCCCCGCCCCAGGGCTCGCGTTGCGCACCTGCGGTGGGGCCTGCCTGCTGCGCGGGCGCGCCGCCACCGTAGCTGCCGTGCTCGGCCGGGAGGAACTCGCGGGTACCCCAGTCCTGGTCGCCCTGACCGCGCTGCAGTGCGGGCGGTTCCTGACGGGGCGCTGCGGGTTCCGGCGAGGAGGGGGCGGCCGCAGGGGTAGCGGCGGCGGGCGGAGCGTCGTCCATCCCCCGGCCGCGTGTGGGGGCGGCGGGCTGCGACAAGTCATCGCCCCAGTCGGCGGCGGCGGAGGCGATCACGTCGGCCGGAGACATGCCTGCGGGGGCGGCCTGCTGCGGGGCAGAGGCGGCGGGGCGCTCCTGCGCGGGGCGGGCACCGTAGCCGGGCCGCTGGTCCGGGTGGCCCAGGCGGTGGTCGGGGTGGCCGCCGTGCCCACCGGGGGCGGGCTGCGCAGCCGGGCCGGGCCGCGAAGCGCCCGCAGCGGGGGACGCGCCCTGGCCAAAAGTAGCCGGCGCGTGACCGCGCCCCTCAACCCCGGCGGCGGCGCGACCGGCGTGGTCGCCGCGCCCGGGGGCGATGCCCTGCAGCTCCCCCAGCGCCAGCAGCACGCGGGCGCACAGTAGTTCCACGTGCAGGCGCGGGCTGGTGGCCCCCACCATGGAGGTCAGGGCTTCGTTGGTTAGGTCGGCGGCGGCGGACAGGGCGGGCGCGCCCAGCGCCTTGGCCTGGTCCCTCATGCGGGCAAAGACGTCTGCTGGCAGGCCGGCTAGGGCGTCGCGCGCGTTCTCCCCGGTCAGGGCCACCACCAGCAGGTCACGCAGGCGCTGCAGCAGGTCCTCAACGAAGCGGCGCGGCTCCTGCCCGGCCTCGATCACGCGCTCGACCACGCGGAAAACGCCCGCGCCGTCGTCAGCGGCGAAGGCGGAGACGATCTGGTCAAGCAGGGTCTCATCGGTGTAACCCAACAGCGCCACGGCCTGGCGGTAATCCAGCTGGCCGCCCACGGTGCCGGCGATGAGCTGGTCCAGCACGGAGAGGGAGTCGCGCACGGACCCGCCGCCGGCCCGGATCACCAGCGGCAGAACGCCGCCCTCCACGCGCACGCCCTCGCGGGCGCACAGCTCCTCCAGGAAGCGCGTCAGTTCCTCCGGGGGCACCAGCCGGAAGGGGTAGTGGTGGGTGCGCGAGCGGATCGTGCCGATCACCCGCTCCGGCTCGGTGGTGGCGAAGATGAACTTCACGTGCGGCGGCGGTTCTTCCACCAGCTTCAGCAGGGCGTTGAATCCCTGCGGGGTGACCATGTGGGCCTCATCCAGGATGAAGATCTTGTACCGGTCCCGCACGGGGGCGAACGCGGCGCGCTCCCGCAGCTCGCGGGCGTCGTCCACGCCGTTGTGGCTGGCGGCGTCGATCTCCACCACGTCCAGGGAGCCACCGCCGTTACGCGACAGCTCGCGGCAGGAATCGCACACCCCGCACGGGGTGTCCGTGGGGCCCTGTGCGCAGTTCAGGCAGCGGGCCAGGATGCGCGCGGAGGTGGTCTTGCCGCAGCCGCGCGGGCCGGAGAACAGGTAGGCGTGCGTCACTCGGTCCGCACGCAGGGCCGCCATCAGCGGCTCAGTCACGTGGGACTGACCGATAACGTCCGCGAAGGACTCCGGGCGGTAGCGGCGATACAGAGCTGTGGTCACGCCTCTAAGGCTAGTTGCTGCCACCAACACTTGGAGAACCGGAGGGACGGATTTGTGCGCGGCAGTGATTTGGGTGCGCCTGGCTTTCGCTGTTTACTGCGCCGCGCGGGCACAAAAGGATCCTCCGCGCACCCAGCAGAGCATCCTTATCCTTGCTGCCTTCCGGCCCTGGGGAGGTTCGAATGGTGCCGCCACGCGGAGGACCGCCGCCATTCTAACAGGTGGTGGCCGCACCGGCAGAGCGGGGTTGCGAGCGGGACGGCCAGGCATATGTTCCTCCTAGCTGGGCGGCGGTTGCACCTGGGACGCCCCCTGGCGCGGCCCCAACTCGCCCGACCGGCCAGAGGGTATGCAGACGGCGGTTGGTGATGCCCCGCTTGGATTTGCCTCCGCGTGCCCGACGCTGCCGCCGCGCACCACCGCTTCGACGGCCCCCACGCCCCGCTTACCTCACCGTGCCCGACGCTGCCGCGCCCGCCGCCCCCTTCCTGCACCAACGCGTGCGAAGCGCAAGGCGGGCGAAGGCTAGCCAAAAGCGTGACGCGGCCCATGCCTACAGGATTGGCACCAAGTGGTTACATTGCGTATCATTACTTCTCGTTGCCTGGAGGATTCGCCTAGTGGCCTATGGCGCACGCTTGGAAAGCGTGTTGGGTGCAAGCCCTCGGGGGTTCGAATCCCCCATCCTCCGCCAATTGTTTGCCCCCGGCGTTTCGACGCCGGGGGCAAACTCGTTTTGGTCCGCGTCGGAGCCTTCCCTTTTGCGTAGGCGGAGCAGTTCCCCACCGCTGACGAAGCAACGGCACGGCACCACCCGGGCGTTCCCAACCACACAAGCGAACGGTCGGGGTACATGCGACCGATTGGGGACGTGGAACCGTTCGGTCGCATCTACCCGGATCGGTCGTATCTACCCCAGTCGCTCGTATTCGCGCCAAGCCTGCCTTGTTGCCCGGGCCATCAGCCTGCGCCGGTCTGCGCTGGGCAGCTCACTGATTGTCGGCGATGGGTCCCCGCAGCGGCACGTTGCACCTCCCCCTCGACTCGTGAAACGCGGGGGTTTCACGCAGATAGAGCGGTGCCCCGCCGCTAGCGAACCAGCGGCGGGGCACCGTTTCAGTGCAGTGCTACTTCAGCAGAGAACGCACGTGTCCTTCTACTCGACCATTCACCACACCGGTGCCACCAAGGATGGTGACCTCAGCGGGCTTGTGCTTGCTCAGGTACTGCACCACCGAGTTCGGCAGTGCACCCTGGCCGGTCAGCAGCAGGATGCCGTCACGGTTGGCGGCCAGCGCAGCACCCGACAGGGCGTCCGCGTAACCCTGGCCGGAGACCAGGACAACGTTCTTCGCGTCCGGAGCGTAGGCCTCAGCTAGGCGCAGAGCAGTGGCGTAACGGTCCTCGCCGCCGATTACCCGCAGGTTCTGACCAGCAATCCAACCAGCGTTCGTGAGCGCACCGGCGGAACGGTAGCCAACAGCCACTACGTCGCCATTGAAGCGCTGCAGGAAGATCTGGGTAGAACGGTCGATCTGGTCGCCGTTGGAGAGCACGATCGCGGCGTCAGCCAAGCTCGCCACCGCGCCAGCAGACAGGCCGTCCGCGTAGCTCAGGCCGTCCACCACAAAGACCCGCTTAATCGGGGCAAGGCGGTTGACCTCGCCGGTGATGAGCTGGGCCGTCTCGAAGCGGCTGGAGCCTCCCAGGCGGACCACGGTAATACCGGCCCGCTTGAGCGCCCTCTCCACCACGGCAGGAACTGAAGAGGTTCCACCCGTGATGTACACCTTCTCGATGTCTGCCTTCAGCATCGCGCTGAGAACGTCAGCCTCCAGGGCGGGAGCCGAGGTCAGCAGCACCGGGCCATTGACGGCTGCAGCCAGCGGGCCGGCAGCCAGCGCGTCCGCGTAGTTGCGACCGGAGGCCAGCACAGCGGTCTTACCGAACTTGCCCTGCTCCATCACCTTGATGGCAGTCTGAACACGGTCAGCACCGAATACGCGCTTGGTGGTCTCCACCGGCGCCGGCTTGGCGAAGGTGTGACGCCACTCGGCAGTGGCACCCTCAGCCAGCACGTAACCCTCGGTGGCCTCAGCAACCACCACGGTCTCCACGCCACGCTTGACGTTCGTGACCTCACCGGAAACAACCTGGCCATCAATCTTGTAAACCACACCAGCAACGGCAGGAATCACAATCTTGTCGCCAGCCTCACCGTCCGGGTCAACGAACTCCACCGCCTGCGGGGTGACCACAGTGGGCTGCGGGGTAGCCGCAGCGAAGGTGTGACGCCACTCGGCAGTGGCACCCTCAGCCAGCACGTGACCCTCAGTGGCCTCAGCAACCACCACGGTCTCCACGCCACGCTTGACGTTCGTCACGTCACCGGAAACAACCTGGCCATCGATCTTGTAAACAACGCCGGTCAGCGTCGGGATCACGATCTTGTCGCCAGCCTCACCGTCCGGGTCAACGAACTCCACCGCCTGCGGGGTGACCACAGTGGGCTGCGGGGTAGCCGCAGCGAAGGTGTGACGCCACTCGGCAGTGGCACCCTCAGCCAGCACGTAACCCTCGGTGGCCTCAGCAACCACCACGGTCTCCACGCCACGCTTGACGTTCGTCACGTCACCGGAAACAACCTGGCCATCGATCTTGTAAACAACGCCGGTCAGCGTCGGGATCACGATCTTGTCGCCGTCCTCGCCGTCCGGATCAACGAAACGTACAGGCACCGGTGCAACCACAGTCGGCTGCGGCGCCACCACTGCGAAGGTGTGGCTCCACTCGGCGGTAGCTCCGTCAGCCAAGATGTAGCCGTCGGCTGCCTCAGCAACCACCACGGTCTCCACGCCACGCTGAACGTCGGTGATCTCACCAGTAACCACCTCGTCGTTGATCGTGTAAACCACACCCTCAACGGTCGGGATCACGATCTTGTCGCCATCAGCGGTGGCGTCGTTGTCCACGAAGGTCGGCGCCGCCGGCGTCACCGTCTGCAAGGCGGTCTCGGAGGGCAGCTCGATGCGAATCGGAGCAATGTACTCCGCGTTGATGCCGGCGCTGCCGGTGCGGCGAGCCTTCCAGCTCGTGTTGAAGACGACGTAGCCCGCCTCCAGATCCTCTGCCTTCACCGTGTACTTGGGGTAGCAGGTGTAGCCGTCTTCACCGTGGACATTGTTCCAACCACAGCGGTCAGTACCGCTGCCGGAGGCGTAGGTACCCGTGAAAGTGGTCAGACCGTCACCGGCAACCGCCTCAACGTTGTAGCGGTTAGCGCGGAGTTCCTGACCCTTAACGCGGATCGGGATAACGATCACCTCGCCCACCGTGTAGTTCTCCTTGGGCTGGAACTTAGTTGTGTCCAACGTGGCATTGAACGGACGCAGGATAACCCGCTTGCCCTCGGGGACAGTGGTGGAGAGAACCACCGTTCCCTCCCGTTCAGTGGTGGCATCCCATGAGCTTTGCGAAACGAAGTAGCCCCGTTCCATGTCCTCGGCAGTCAGCGTGTGGAACGGTGCGTTAGCGGCGTTCGAGGCGCAGGTGTATGAGGCATTCGGCTCCAAGTTCGCCCAACGACAGTTCGGAGCAGCAGGCGGGGCGAAGTTAGAAAAGTTCCCACTACGCGGGTAGGAGGTAACTCTACGCGTGGAGGAGTTCGTTACCCGGAAGGTCCAGCGCAGCTTGTCACCCACAGAGTAGGTGTTCTCGTCAGCGTCGTTGGCCTTAACCACGGAGTGCAGGCCGTTGTCCACCACGGTCAGGTGAGAAACCGCCACATCGGAGAGGCTGTATAGCGTCACCTCGGCAAGCGAGGTCCACTTGTTCAGCTGGTCACCGTAAGTTCCCTTAGAAACAACCTTCACGAAACGCACGTTCGCGCCATTGAGCGGGACGATGCGCGCAGCCTTGGAGGTGTCCCAGGTGCCTTCAGAAACCTTGGTCATTCCCTCCTGCGTCTCGCCAGCCCAGATCTCGTAGTCCTTGATCTGACCGTTCAAAGACGCGTCCTGGCGGGGCAGGATGCTCAGGTGCACGCCCTGGTGAACCGCGCCGTAGTCAATCGTGATCTGGTGGGGCAGCGGCACCGGGGAGGTCCAGGAGGTGTGCCAGGAGGTGTTGGGCCTGCCGTCCACCGCGTTTGCGGCCGCGTCAGAGGAAGAGTTCTGCTGCGAAGAGTGGGACACAACGGTCACGCCGTCCGGTGCCACCGGGACGACCGGGAACTCGCCCTCACGCAGAATCACGTTGAAGGTGACCTGCTTGGAAGAAGAGGAGCCATCTACGGTGAAGACAACCTGGCCTGTCGCCTGGCCCGCGTTTGCGTACGGGTAGGGCTTGGCAGACACGTTGACGGTGGTGGACTGGCCAGCCTCCAGGTTCGTCACCTCTGCGGTGCCAAAGGTCCAGCCGCTCAGGCCGGTGATGGTCACGCTGCCGGACGCCAGAGCGCCGGGGCCGGGGTTGGTGATGGTGACCGGAACCTGCACAGTCTGGTCACGGTGGATGTCAATCGGGGTGGTCCCCACGGACGCTGCCGCACAGGTTCCGCCCAGCCAGTCCATGTTGAAGCGAGCGAAGGTGATGTCGTTGTTCTCAGCTTCGTACAGGATGCCGATGTTGCCATCGCCCAGCACGCTCATCACCGAGTAGGCCATCGCGCCGTCCTTGAACTGCTTGGCAGCGGTCCAGGTCTGGCCGTCGTCACAGGACAGCTTGATGGTGCCGTTGACGCGGCTGGAGCGGTTGGCGCTGTTGGAGAACAGCAGCATCTTCGCCTTCGGGTCGTCCGGCTGCGCGTTCGGGAAGGGGCGGATGATGGAGGCATTGTTGCCCGGGTCCACCAGCTGCGGGTCGCGCTTGTAGGAGCCCCAGGTCTGGCCGCCGTCCTGCGAGACGGCCACGTAGCGGTCGCCGTGGCGGGTGGTCTGGCGGGAGTTGATCATGACGGAACCGTCAGAGAGTTCTACCAGCTTGTTCTCGTCGAAGTTGTCGCCCAGCGGCTCGCCGCGGTGCCAGGTGGCGCCGTCGTCGTCGGAGTAGAGCACCACAGCGTGCTTCTGGCCGTTCTTGTTCCACACGGAGTACGGCTGCAGCAGGCGGCCCGCGTGGGTGCCGTGGAGGAGCTGGATACCGTTGCCCGAAGTGGCGAACCTACCCTTCCACTCGTTCTCGTGCCCCTTCGTGATGGCATCCGTGACGAAGACCGGCTGCCCCCAGGTGTGTCCGCCGTCGGTGGACTTGACGTAAACGGCGTGCAGCACGTTGCGGTTGCTCGGATCGGTACCGAGCTGAGAGCCCCAGATGCCCTGGTCGTAGGACTTCACAAAGAAGGAGTAGACGTGACCGGTCTTGCGGTCCACGATCAGGGACGGGTCGGAGTAGCCGTGCCGCGGCGCGGCGGGCTGCCCCGCCGCCGCCACAGTCTGGGCACCGAAGGTGGTGCCGTTGTCGGCGGAGGTCTTCTGCACGATCGAGTTTGGCTCGGGAGAGTCCCCGCAGTTGTTCGGGCGGCCGTCCCACTGCGCGATGATCTCACCGTCGTTGTTGGTGGCCAGGGCCGGAATGCGGTAGCAGCGGAATCCTCCCTCTCCACCACGGGCCAGCACCTGCTTGTTCTCGGAGACCGTGGGGTCCACCGCAGCGCCGGAACCGCGCTCGTCAGCGTCGAAGGCCTTGAGTTGGCCAGCCGGAATCGGCGTCACACCGGGGACTGCCGCCGCTGGACTCACCACCGAACTGGGGTCAGTGTCTGGCGAGGCACTAGCTACAGAAGCAACTATCGGTGGCACAAACAGCGCCAAAGTGGCGCCGAGAGCCAACGGCCGCCAGCCGGGGAACATGCTGAAGCTCATTGGAATCCTTACTATTGGGCGTCATTGCCAGGGATATACATGAGCCTAGAGGGTCTTTTCATTTCAGGCAATCTCCTTCCAGACTGGGTGGTGGCCACCCCAACGCCGCCCGGTGTTTTGCCCAACAACGCAAGGAATGGCGCCTCCGCTCAGTCCCCAGGAGGACCGTTACGTCACTGCTTTGCCCTTGTGTCGCGTTATCGTTTGCCCATGCCCCCTACGCTCACCCCGAAGCAGCAACGCAAACAAGCGCTCCAACGCCGCCAGACGATGATCTACGGCGCTCTTCTAGTGGGGATGTCTGCGGTTGGGGTGGGTTCCTTCCTGGTTGCCACTGGCGCGATCCAGGGCCCGTTTGACGTTGGCTTCACCGGAGAGGAGCGCCCCTACCCCGGTTCCGTAGTGCCCTGCCCACCGCAGGACGCCACTGCCCTGCCGTACGGAGAGATCACTGTCAACGTCTACAACGGCTCTCCCCTCACGGGTCTCGCCACACTCGTGTCCTCCAACCTGGAGGGTAGAGGTTTCACTGTCGAGCAGTACGGTAACTACATCGAGGAGTCCTACCCCGGCACCGTCCTAGTCCAGAGCGGCCTGGAGGGTGTGCGAGCCGCCTACACCGTGGCGCAGCTCTTTGACGAACCAGTAATCAATGTTGACGCTCGCCCGGGGGCAACGGTGGAGATAGTGCTAGGCAAGAAAATCACCTCCATGAACGACGTTGCCTCCCCCACTGCCGAATCGACGCCGCCCCCCTTGCAGCCAGCGCGCGGCTGCGTCCCATTCGAGAGCCTGACCGCTGAAAAGCTCCCACCCATCCGGGTCCTCACCGCTATACAGCCTTCAGAGACCGCCACGCCGGCAGAAACCACTAAGGCGGAGTAGCGCTTCTTCGAATCGAATACGGCTCGGGGTGGCCCCACCTTTCGGTGGGGCCACCCCGAGCCGTTTCCTGAGCTCAGGCGCCTAGCTACCTACCCAGCAGCAGGCCCTCGATGCGGGACTGCACTTGAGGCTGGATCACCTTGGTTCCACCAAAGAAGTAGACGGTCCCAGTCGGGCGAATATCCTTGATCACCTCGAAGGTCGGCTGCGGCAGGCTGGCTGCCCGCACTAGGTGCAGCACTCCCCCCTGCCGGGCCAGCAAGGTGGCACCGGTGAGGGCGTCGGGATAATTCTCGCCCGATGCGAATCCAACCTTGCCAGCGTTGGGAGCGAATCGGCGGGCCAGCTTGGCGGAGGTGTCATAGCGGTCGGCCCCAATGAATACATCGAAAGCACCCATCTGCCCCAGGGAGCTGGTTGCAGCCTTGGCGGCCTTGCCACCGACGGCGTAGAGCTCCTTCTGCTTGGCGTTGGCATTCAGGTAGGTGCGGGTCTCAGCAGGGACCTTTTTGCCGTCAGTCAGCAGGATTACCGCGTCCTTCTTGGCCGCGATGGGGGCCGCTGACAGGGCGTCGGCGAAGTTGGTGCCATCCACCAGGAACACGCCACGGGTCTGGCCGCCCTCACCGGTACGCAGCTGGTCCGTGCGTGCCGCGATCTGCGCAGCAGTTGCGAAGCGGTTAGCGCCACCGAGCCGGATCGTCTGGATTCCCAGGCCCTGCACCTGGCTTTCCACCCGCTGGCTCAAAGAACCGGTCCCACCAACCAGGTAAACGGTCTTGATGCTGTTGACCGCGAGCGCCCGCGAAACCCTTGCGTCCAGGGCGCCTGCCGGGTTGAGCACCACCGGTGCGTCCAACTCTGCCGCTAGCGGCACCGCCGCCAGGCTATCTGCGTACGAACCGCTCGTGGCAAGTACTACCACCCCAGACTTAGTGGGATGCTCCGCCCAAATTGCCAGGGAGGTGACCACGCGGTCGGGGCCGGCCAGTCGCTTGCCGCGCACCGGCTCCGGCGTGGCCGTAGTGGAAACAGACGGCTCCGGCGTCGCGGTAGTGGAAACAGACGGCTCCGGCGTGGCCGTAGTGGAAACAGACGGCTCCGGCGTGGCCGTAGTGGAAACAGACGGCTCTGGCGTCGCGGTAGTGGAAACAGACGGCTCCGGCGTCGCGGTAGTGGAAACAGACGGCTCCGGCGTGGCCGTAGTGGAAACAGACGGCTCTGGCGTCGCGGTAGTGGAAACAGACGGCTCCGGCGTCACAGCAACTGCGTAGGTGTGACTCCAGGAAGCCTGTGCCCCCTGAGCCAGCTGGAAGCCCTCTGCAGCCTCAGCGGTGATAACGGTTGCCTGGCCGCGCACCGGCACCGCCACCTCCCCGGTCACTGCCTTTCCATTCAGCTTGTAGACCACGCCCTCCACACTCGGAATGGTGATCTTGTCCCCGTCGATGCCCTCGGGGTCGTGGAACGTCGGCGCCAATGGCGTGACGATTTGAAGCTCCCTGTCCACCCGCACCGGCTTGGGCAGACTCAGCTGGCCCTTGGAAGGGGACTTAATGGTGGCAACGTAGTCGCCGCCAGTGGCGTTGGCCGGGATGAGCACCGGGATCCGGGCCTGCCCGTCGGCGCTAACCCGCCCCACGGCAGTCAGCACCTTCGCGCCATTGGCGAGAGTGACCTCCACGTCCTCGCCAGGCGTGGCGCCTTCAAGCACCACCACTGCACTGTTGCCAGGCTCGGCGATGTGCGGGGCCAGGTGGGTGGCCGCAAACTGCGTCACCTGGTCGGGAAGGGGCTGCGGGGTCACCTCGAACGGGACCCGCCAAGAGTCAGCAACATCCACATCCAAAGCGTCAATATCGAATTCGGCGGCCACCTTCACGCTGGAAGGGATCTGCAGGCGCAGCTTGTTGGCAGCAGGATCCTTCATGCGGGCGGACTTCTTCTCCACGCCGTCAATGAACCACTTGTAAGTGCCATCGCCGGGCAGAACCAGGCTCACGCGCAGCGGCTCGTTGGCCCGGTAGGCCATATCCGTGGTAGCCCAGGTGCCGTTGTCGGTGTAGGCCAGCTTGCCGGTATCCGCCAGGGACACGAAGGCAGCCGGGCGCTCATCCTGGGTGAGCAGGTGGATACCCAGCGCCGCGTCGAGCTGCTTGGCGGTCACGGTGAAGCTGACCACCTTGGGGGCGGCGTTTCCGAGCGGAATGACCACCTTTGTGGTCGGCGGGTTGTTCATTGCGCTGCGGGAAAGCCTGAGCAGGCGGTTGTCTGCGTCCGTCACCACACCAGGTGTGGGGTTCTGGGAGCGGGTCCAGCCGGCGGGAACTGCGCCCTCGTCAACCTGCTCGAAGTCCTGCCCCCACCCGGTGGGCGGGTTGGTCCGAGCCACCGTCAGCTCAACCGGGCTGGCCGCCACCGGCGTCTCGCCAGCGAATGCGGAGGCAATGAGAGCGTAAGTGCCGTCATGCACGGCCGGAGCCAGGTTCAAGGGCACCGTCACCTCGGCAGAGCCCTCTGCGGGGATTTGGGCCTGCACATAGTCACCGCTCAGACCAACCGCGCCGGCCACACCAACCTGCACGTCTAGGTCGCGGTGGCAGGTGGAGGAGGCGTCGAACGCGGCGCTGACAGCAGTGCCGCTCTCGATGCGCAGCTGAGCCTTCGGGGTCAGGGATACGCGACAGGTCTGCGCCTCTCCCGGACCGGCGGCGGTGACCAGCGGCTGCGCCAGCGGCGGTTGGAAGGCACCCAGCTCAGCACCAGCGGCGCTGTAGGGACGCCCCGCGTAGTCGCGCAGCTTGCCCGCCCAGTCCAGGTAGTTCCAGGCAACGCTCTTGCCGGTGGGGGCGGTAGCCAACTGGTAGGCGTACGGGTTTAGCTCGCCAACCGTGCCAGAGAACGCGGCCGAACCGGCCACGTTGTTGGTGGCCCCAGCAGGGGCAGAGATGTTAGTGAAATGGTTGTTGTTGATGATCAAGCCATCGGCGGGCTTGACGAAGTTAACGGCAGCCCCGGGCTCGGCGTAGAAGAGGTTGTTGACGATGGTCACCTGCGGGGAGGCGCCGTTGGCGTCAGACCACACCGTGGTGCGCGGAATGCCCTTGGAGTAGTAGAAGGTGTTGTTGGCGATCACGCCACCCTGCAGGGAGCCACCACAACCGTGCATGAAGGTGCGGGCCTCGTCGTCGATGGAGACGTTGTTGTGCACCGCAAAGTGGTTGAGTCCCCCATAGCCTTGGGCCGTGTACGGGTCCGGGCACACCAGCAGGAAGCCGCCCTGGTTGTTGTGGGAGAGGTTGTAGCGCACCACCACGTTCTTCGACGCGTGGTCGATGTCAAACGCGTTGGAGTCCAGCGTGTTGCCCACGCCACCGGAGACGTGGTTGTACTGCAACACGATGTTCTCCGCGTTAGCCATCCAGATACCCGCGTTGTAGGCGCGCACACCGGTGTTGAAGCGGTCCAGCCTGTTGTGCTCGGCAACGCCCCCCACGATGTTGTGTAGCACGATGCCGTCACCGCCGATGTTGGTCAGACGGTTGCCGGTCACCAGCACGTTGCGGTTGGGGGTGAATGCGGCGTGGCACTTGTCCTCCCACCGTCGCAGCTCGGGGCGGCGGCACCAGTTGGACCAGAAGTAGATGCCCTGGCGCTGAACGTCCTCGATTACGTTGCCTGCCAGCACCAGATCGGTGAAGTAGGTGGGGGTGGCGCTGCCCAGGGTCTCGACGATAATACCGCCAGCCGCGTTGGGGCCCTTGCCCACAAAAGCCCACGGCTCAGCGTTCGTCGTGGAAGGCATGTAACCGCCCACGTTGTGGATGTAAAGGTTGCGGGCCGTGAAGTGGGGAAGCTCGCCTGCGTCCGTACCTACCACGGAAAGTCCGCGACGCATCGAACGGTTATCACCCGGAGCTTGTAACTCCAGGTTTTCCACCGTGACATACTTCGGGTTTTCAATCTGCAGCGCCCACCGGGCACCGCCAGCGTTGATGCCAGCGCGCTCTGGCCCCTCCCCGTAGTCGGTGACGGTGATAGGCGCAGCCGCAGTTCCTTGCGGCGTGATCGTCACAGCGCCAGTGCAGGTGACGCCACGTTTAAACGCGAGCGTGGTCCCCGGCTCCAGGTTTAGTGCATTGACCTGCGCCACGGTAGTTAACGGTGATTCGAGTGTTCCCACCCCCTGTCCCTGCGTGGACGAACAATCCACATAAATCGTTGACGGCTCTGCAGCCTGCGCAACGGGAGAAAATGTTGCTACCGCTAGAGCGCCTGTCAAAAGAGCAGCAGTTGGCAGATAGGCACGCGTCTTTGCATCCATACACTCACTTTAAGGCAGGATTCTCTGCCCCGGCAATACGCGCTCTTGGGACACCTTTGGGGAGGTGGACGACGTTCCACCGACCCTGCCCACCTCGCACCGCCCCCACTAATGGGAGATAAGGAAACTAGGCCGGGCGGCCACCCCCCAAACAAATGGGGGCGGCCGCCCGGGCGTCGTCGTCCAAACTAAATCAGCCCTCGCTGGGGGCGGCCTCCTTGGCACGACGGTCGCGGTAGGCGTCGGACTCCAACTCCGTGCCGGCGGGCGCGGAGGCGGGGGTGGCGGCCTCCAGGTTCGTGCCGCGCAGGCGGGAGATCAGGCTCATCAGGTGGTAGATGACCAGCGCAGCGGCGGTGCCCAGAGCGATGCCCTTGAAGGTCAGGCCACCGGGGGACCAGGTGAAGTCGGCGATGCCCACGATCAGCGCCACGGCGGCGGTGTTCAGGTTCACCGGGTTGGCGAAGTCCACCTTGTTCTGCACCCAGATGCGAGCACCCAGCAGGCCGATCATGCCGTAGAGCACGGTGGCCGCGCCGCCCAGCACACCCGCCGGGATCGTGTTGATGACCGCACCGAACTTCGGGGACATGGACAGCAGCAGGGCAGAGAAACCGGCCACCACGTAGGCGGCGGTGGAGTACACCCGGGTGGCGGCCATGACGCCGATGTTCTCCGCGTAGGTGGTGGTACCCGAACCACCACCGGAACCGGCCAGGGCGGTGGCAAGACCGTCCGCCAGCAGGGCGCGGCCCGTCACCGGGTCCAAGTTGTCGCCCGTCATGGCGGCAACGGACTTCACGTGGCCGATGTTCTCAGCCACCAGCACCAGCACCACCGGCACGAACAACGCCCAGGTAGAGGGCACGAACTCCGGGGCGGTGAAGTGGGGCAGGCCCACCCAGTCCGCGGCGGCGACCTTGGAGAAGTCCACCTCGTTACGCACCACGGCCACGGCGTAACCCACCAGCACGCCCAGCAGGATGGACAGGCGGCCCAGGATGCCCTTGAACAGGACCGTGGAAACCACGATCGCCGCGATCGTCACCACCGCGGTGACCGGGCCCTGCTGCACGTTGAACCACGCCGCCGGGGCCAGGTTCAGGCCGATCAGCGCCACGATCGCACCCGTCACGATCGGCGGCATGACCACGTCGATCCAGCGGGTGCCCGCGAAGTGGACGATCGTGCCGACCAGGGCCAGCAGCAGACCCACCACGACCACGCCACCCTGAGCGGCGGCCGGGCCGTGAGAGGCCACGGCGGCACCGATCGGGGCGATCAGAGCAAAGGAGGAGCCCAGGTAAGAGGGCAGGCGGCCACCGGTGATCAGCAGGAAACCAAGCGTGCCCAGGGCGCTGAAGAACAGCGTGGTGGAGGGGTCGAAGCCAGTGATGAGCGGTACCAGGAAGGTGGCACCGAACATTGCCACCACATGCTGGGCACCAATGCCGATGGTGATCGGCCAGGCCAGGCGCTCGTTGGGGCGCACAACCGCGCCCGGGGCAATGGAAACGCCGTTACCGTGCAGCTTCCAGAAGTTCGGCAGGAACTTAGATTTCAACAGGGTCTCCCGGTCTTGAATGATCGCGCGTGCGCGACTGCCGGGATTCGAGCGTACCTGGGAGGAACCTGGGTGCCGAGAGGCCAGCGGGCCCTGCGGGCAAAATGCCGCCAAACTCACGCCCCACCCCCACCTAAAACGGCAGGCTAAAGCCAGGCGAGCTTGAGGTGGACAACGTTTCTGCGCATGGTGCAGCGATCCGGCAGGCTAGAGCCAGGAGGACTTGAGGCCGGGCCTGTGCCATGCTTGGGACATGAGCGCTCCGCAGTTTCCCGGCACCGAGATGGTGAATCCCCAAGAGGTATTCTCCGGGCCGGGCTATAACTCACCCAAGCGCGTCACTAGCACCCTGGCCCTGCTCTCGCTGGCCACGCTGCTGCTCTCCCCCCTGCTCGCCCTGCTGGTGTGGCTGTTTGTCGGGTGGCCCCCGGCCACCCTTGTTGTCCCCGCGCTGGTGATCTTCCTGGCCTACCTGGCGCGCTCGGACGTCGCCCGCCCCGGCAGGGGAGGCGCCGCCCTGACCCAGTTCGTGTGGGTGATGGGCTGGACCTCCCTGGCTGTCCTGGCCACGGGGTTGTTGCTGGCGAACCTCGATAGCTTCTGACGCAAACCCTGGGCCCACCGACCCACTTTGCCAACTCTTGAAGAAACTAAGGTGAAGATATGAAGCCTTTTCTCCTGCTGTCGCTGCGCCCCGAGGAATCCCTGATCCGGCGCGAGTACGAGCTCTTCACCTCCCTGGGCAACCTGGAGCCGCACGAGCTGGAGCTGGTCAGCCTCGAAGTGGCGCCGCTGCCCGAGCTCGAGCTGGGCGCCTACTCAGGCCTCATCATCGGCGGTTCGCCCTACCGCCACACCACGCCGGAGGGACGCCGCACCCCCACACAGGAGCGCATGGACCGCGACCTGAACACGGTGCTCACCCAGGTGGTCGAGCGCGACGTTCCCTGCCTGGCCACCGGCTACGGCCTGCAAGCCCTGGTGCGGCTGCTGGGCGGAGAGGTCTCCACCCTGCCGGAGCAGCCCGTGGGCGGCGAGGAAATCCGCCTGACCGCCGAGGGCCGGCAGGACCCGCTCCTGGCCGACCTACCCGAGACCTTCACGCCGTTCGTTGCCCACCACGACGGCTGCACGACGCTGCCGGATGACGTGGTGGTGCTCGCCTCCTCGCGCCGCTGCCCAGTGCAGGTCATGCGCTACGGCACCGAGATCTACGGAGTCCAGTTCAACCCCGAGGTGGACGGGGCAACCCTCCACGACCGCCTGCACGCCTATGAGGAAGCGGGCTTCTACCCGGACGACGACTCCTTCCTGTACCGCATCGCCTTCGCGGCCAGCAAGGGAGACCACCCGGCCGGGCGCATCATCCGCAACTTCGTGGAGCACAACGCACAGCTGCGCAGCCTGGCCCACTGACCCGCTGGCCCGCTGCCTGACCGCAGCACCCTGCCACCTGCCCCCACTGCAGCGAAAAGCCCCGGAGCCGCTTGGCTCCGGGGCGATCTGCGGTAGTGCTGGGATTCGAACCCAGGGTGGCTGTTACACCACACAGCATTTCGAGTGCTGCACCTTCGGCCGCTCGGACACACTACCTCGGGCAGACATCGTACCCGATGGCGGGCCAGAGCCCCACCGCAGCCCGCTTCCCGCCGCTGTGACTTACAGCGCCGAGAAGCAAGAACCACGGCGGGGCTCAGGGGGGCCCGGGCCGGTTAGCGCAGGTGCTTCTTCACCTGGGCGTCGCTAAGCGAGCTCGTACCACCCACCACGGTGATGGAGTTGACGCTCAGCTCGCGGCCCAACACGCGGGACTGCGGGGAGATGCCCTGGCGCGGCACAAGCAGCAGCGCGCCGCGACGCTTAGCAACCAGCGCACCTGCGGAGAGCGCGTCCGGGAAGTTCTCTCCGGTGGCGGCCACGACGTTGTTGCTGGAGGCAAAGGCACGCACCAGGGCGGCCGAGGTCTCGTAGCGGTCGTTACCGATGATCGCGCGCACGTTGCTCCAGCCGCGGGCGGCCGTGAAGGCCTTGCCACCCACCGCGTAGCGGTTGCGCTGACCGATGGCCAGGTTGCGCACCGCCGCAGGCGTGCTGTCGCGCCACTGCCCGTTGCTCCAAGAGATGCGAGTCAGCAGCACGAAGCCACCCTGCTGGCCCGCCGCCGCACCGGCCGCCAGGGCGTCAGGGAAGGACTGGTAGTCGGCCAGCAGGGCAACCCGGTTGGCGCCCTTCGCCTTCAGGTGGGAGCCCACGGACACCGAGGTGGCGAAACGGTCCGCGCCACCAAGGCGGGTGACCTTGATACCGGCCCCGCGCAGCTCAGCCTCCTTCGCGGCACTCACCGAGCCGGTGGAGCCGACGATGAACACGTGGTTCACCTTCCCGAAGGAGAGGGCATCCCTCACCACGGGCTCTAGCTTCCCACCGGAGGTGGTGAGCAGCACGCCCGTGCCGTACTGGGCCGCCAGCGGCGCGGAAACAACGGCATCGGCGAAGTTGTTTCCACTCGTCAGCACCGCGTAGCGCGAGGAGTTGGCAAAGCCACCCTGGCGGTACACGTTCGCTGCGGTATCGACGCGAGAGGCGCCGCCGATGCGGGTCAGGCCGATGTTGGCCTTCGGGTTGGCGGGGCGGCCCGGCAGTTTCCCCGCCGAGTCGTTGTGGCCCCACTGGGTGCGGGCGTAAGAGCGAATCCACTGCACGCCCGACTGCGCGTAGAACGGGTTGCGGCTACCGTCCGCAGCGTTCACCTGGGTCCAGCCGCTCGGCAGCAGCGAGTCCTGGAGCGTGATGCAGCCCGCTGCGTTCATGTAGCAAATGCGGACGTTCATCACCACGGGCTTGCCCACTGCACGCACCCGCTCGCGGGCACCGGCCGGGTGGTAGTAGTAGATGTCGCCGTTAGACACCGCCGCAGCCCACCGCACGTCGTAGTCGGTGCTGGACACGATGGTGGCGGAGATCGGCTTGTGGTTGCCCTTGCAGTCCACGGACTTCTTGCCCGGGCCGAAGTCGAACTTCAGCGTGCCACGCTGCTCGTAGATGAACTGGCGGATCGCGTCCGCAGAGACCCAGTAGGCCAGGCCGGCGTCCTGGGGGTGGGCGATCAGCTTCTCGCCCTTGGGACCCTTGAAGCCAGACAGCGCGCCGGCGCTCAGCACGCCCACGATTTCCGTGCCACGCATTACGGCCGGGCCACCGGAGTCACCCTGGATGGTCATACCGAAAGAGGTACCCGCCATCGTCTGGTCGCCACAGAACTGGCTGGGCGTGGAAACGTAGCCGTTCACGGTCACGCTCGCGTAGTTACGGCGCGGCGGGCCGGGGTTCTGGGCGTCGGGGCCGTAACCGAAGGCGGTGAAGCTGGAGCCGCGCACCGGCTCGGCCTTGGCCACCTGGTAGGGGCGCCTGTTGGGCACCTCGCTGGTCAGCTCCATCAGGGCCAGGTCGCTGCGCGGGTCCAGGAAGACCTTCTTCACGCCGTAGGACTGGCCGCGAGCGTCCGGGGTCGGGTGGAAGGTCACCTTGGAGACGTTAACGGTGTTCTTCGGGTTGAACTTGTGCTGGTCGGAACCGGACACGAAGCAGTGGCGCGCGGTCAGCACCCACTTGGAGCGGGCGCTGCCGGCCGGGCCGATCAGGCTGCCCGTGCACATCGAGCCGCTGTCTCCGTAGGAGCGGATGAAGATCAGGCCCACCGGGCGGGTGGTGGTGTGGTCCCTGGTGGAGCCGTTGTCCAGCAGGTGCGGCACCACCGGCAGCTGGTCGGGCTCCAGGCTCTCCTCGCTCGCGGAGGCCGACGGGCTGGCCGAAGCGGACTGGCTGGGCTCGGCGCTGGCCGACGCGGAGGGGCTGGCGGACTCCGTCGGGGCCGCGCTCTCCTCCCCCGTCGCCTCGCCGGGCTCGGCGCTTTCGTCACCGGGCGCACCGCTCGGAGCGGGGCTCGCGTCAACCGACGGCTGCGCGGTCGCGTCGTCCCCCGGCTCGATGGTGGCGTCCTCGCCCGCGCCGCCGGGGGCGGGAGAGGCGGACGGGGCAGCGGCATCTTCGCTCTGCGCCGGGCTCGCCTCGTCAGCGGGAGCGGAGTCCTCGCCGGCGGCAACGTCGGCCACATAGGGGGAATCCGCGTGGTTGCCGCCCGGGACGGCGCTTCCACGCACCCACCCCTGCGCCTCGAGCGCGGTGGGGGTGAGCCCGGGTGCTGCGGCAACGCCTTCGGGCAGCTGCGCGGCAGAAGGTGCGGTGGCTAGAGCGCTAGTCGGCAGCAGCGCAAACGCAGCCGCTGCGGCAAGCAGGCTCGCAGTTTTCTTCTTCACGATCAACCTTTGTGAGGGGTCTTACGGCACTGCGGCGCACCGAACGGGAAGGACGCGGCGGCCCGCAGCACGGCCATTATTAACCCGGAAATTAGCGGGCCGCAGGCGTTCCGTGCCGCGCAAGGGCGCCCAGGGCGTTGCACTGCACACATGTGCACGTTCAGTGACTTCCGCCACTTCCAGCCCGCGCGGGCCACCTGCCCGCCACCACCCACCTGGACAGATTTATCTCATCTATCGGACGTGGCTGAGCACCTGCTGGTCGCTGAGGGAGCGCGGCCCTCCCACCACCGTCAGCGAGTCCACGTCCAGCTCTCGGCCCAGCACCCGCGCGTGCGCCGACGCCCCGCCGGTGGGCACCAGCAGCAAGACACCCTGCCGATTGGCCGCCAGCGCCCCGGCGGTGAGGGCATCGGGGAAGTTGTCCCCAGTCGCCGCCACCACGCTGTCCTGCGAGCTAAACGCGCGAGCCAGCGAAGCCGCAGTCTCATACCTGTCGTACCCGACCACCGGCTTCAAACCATCCCAGTTGAAGGCCGCCCTGTAGGCTCCCCCACCCACCGAGTAGCGCTCCGCCTGCAGCAGCGCCAGGTCTTGCACCGCAGCAGGGGTTTGGTCCAGCCAGGCGCCGTCAACCAGCTCCGCGCGGGTAAGCAACACGATCCCACGCCGCTGGCCGGCGGCAGCGCCGGCGGCCAGCGCGTCCGGGAATGCCTCGTGGTCAGCCATGAGCGCCACCCGGTTGAAGCCGCGCCCCCGCAGGTGCTTACCCACCGCCACCGAGGTGGCGAAACGGTCCGCCCCGCCCAGGCGGCTCACCTGCAGCCCGCGAGCGCGTAGCTCCTCCTCCTTGGCCCGGCTGATTGAGCCGGTCGAGCCGACGATGAGAACGCTGGTGACACCCCCGTACTCCAGGGCCTGCACCACCGCGCCCTCCAGGCGCGCACTGGCGTTGCAGGTGAGCAGGATGCCGGTGCCGTAGCTCGCCGCGAGCGGCGCGGCCACCACCGCGTCGGCAAAGTTGTCCCCGCTCACCAGCACCACGTGGCGGGACTGCTCCCGGTAGCCGGACTGGCGGTATACCGCAGCGGCGGTGTCCACGCGGGAGGCCCCGCCCATGCGGCTAATGGCCGGGTGACCCGCGCCCCCGGTGGGACGCCCGGGGAACTTGGCCGCCGCGTCGTTACTGCCCCAGGTGGACTCGTAGTAGGTCTTGACCCACTGCGCCCCGGAGTGCGCGTAGGCCGGCACGGTGGGGTCTGCGCCGCTCACCCACTGCCAGCCGGGCGGCAGCAGCCAGTCAATCGAGGTGGTGCAGCCGGCGTGGTTCAGGTAGCAGCGCCGCACGTTGAACACCACCGGCGCCCCCAGCTCCTCCACCCGATTCTGCCAACCGGAGGGGTGGAAGAAGTAGGTCTGGCCGTCCTGCACCGCGGCGGCCCAGCGCCCGTCCGGGTCGGTGGAGGACAAGATGGTGGCGGAAACCAGCGGGGAGCGCCCCTCGCATGCGCCGCTTTCCCAGCCCGGCCCAAAATCGAAACCCAGCTTTTCCCGGTGGTCGTAGACGAAGCGCTTGATCACGCTGGCGGCCACCCAGAACGAGGAGCCGGACTGCGCGTTCTGCGCCAGCAGCAGCTCCCCCTTGGGGCCGTAGAACGCGTTTATCTCTCCACCGCTCATCACGCCGACGATCTGGTTGCCGTCCGCCACCGCCGGGCCCCCGGAGTCACCCTGGATGTTTTGCGCGCTCCAGCCCTGGGCATCAATGCCGGCGCCGTGCCCGGTCAACATCAAGTCGCCGCAGAACACCGAGGGCTGGGAGATGTAGCCAGAGACGGCCATCTTGCCGACGTTGCGGCGCAGCTTGCCGGTGTTCGGCTTCGACTTGTCCGCGCCGTAGCCGAAGGACTCGAACTGCTTGCCACGCCCCGGCTCCTGCGCGGCCACCTGCCACGGGGCGCGGGGGACAAAGCTCTGCAGTTCCACCAAGGCCAGGTCGCTGTTCTTGTCGACGATGATGTTCCTGCCCTGGTAGGCCTGCCCGGTGCCGTCCACGCTCGGGTAGAAGTAGAGGGACTCCGGGTCGGTGGTGATGCGCGGGTCGTAGGCGTGGTCGTCGTCCACGAAGCAGTGGCGGGCAGAGAGCACCCACTTGCTCTGCGACTCCCCGGCCCTGCCGATCAGGGTGCCGGTACAAAAACCCTGACTGCCGTCGATCTGCTTCTTGATCACGCCCACCGGGCGATCATTGTCACCGTCGTTGCTGGCGCCCTGATCCAGCAGGTCGGGCCGCCTGGGCTCCTGCGTCGGCTCCTCCGCCGGTTCCTGCACGGGCTCGTGCCCGGGTGCCAGCCCCGGTGCGAGCTCCGGTGCATTGGCGCTCTCCCGCGCCGCCTCCTGCAACGCCTCATCCACCGGTTCGAGTCCCGGCTCCTCCGCCGGTTCCTGCGCGGACTCTAGTTCTGGCTCATCCGCCGGCCCCTGCGAACGCTCGCGCACCGGCGCCCCCGCCTGGCTTCGCCCCAGCTCATCCTCTGGCTGCTGTGCAGGCTCGCGCACCGGCGCCCCCGCCGACTCCAGGACCGGCTGGTCGACCGCGCCCACCTCGGCGCCCGTCTCAAGTCCTGCCTTAGCCTCTCCGCCGGCGCCGGGCAGCCCCAACTGCCCCTGCTGCGAATCGGTGGCGAGGGCCGCAGCGGGCAGCAACAGGCTCAGGACGATTGCGGTTGCTAGCGCGCTCGCAACAGTTCTCTTCACGGCGTGCCCCTTTGGCGGAAGACGGCTCCATTTGCAGCGACAGGGCACCAAATTGCCCACATCGCTTTCATTATTCGCGCAGCCCGGAGCGCCCGAATATAGGTTCGGCTCGCCTGTGGATAACTAGATCTGCACAGATAGATAGTTGGTTCGGCGGCGGCACCGGTACCTGCATGCGCGCCACTGGCTATTCCCAAACGAGGTCATTGAGCATCGGGCCGGCTCGCCCCCGGGCAGGCCGTGGGGCGAAGACGCCGGGCGGTGGGCAGGGGGCGGCTTGGCGCCCCCGAGCGCACAAGCGTGCGGTCGGGGTACATCCGACCGACCGGTGCCATGGCCCCAAGCGGTCACATGTACCCCGTTGCAGCATTTGCGAGCTTGGGGGACAGTGAGCGCGGCCAGCCCGGCCGAGTCCGCCTAGGCCGAGTCCGCCCCGGCCATGCCCAGGGCCATACCCAGGGCCAGGCGGCGGGCTGCCGCCGGAGGGTCCTTGCGCAAACGATCGAGGGCTTAGTGCACCTCTCGTAGGGTTGGCCCAGCAGTCGTGGGCTTAGTGAACCAGTCGTAGGCCTACCCGAGCCGGTAACCCCTCAATAGGTGCACCAAACCCGCAACAGCTGCACCAAACCCGCAAAAGGTCTACAAACCCCACGACAGCTTGCGCAGCACCCACCGTCACGTCCCGCGCGCGCCAGCGTCTGCGCAGATCCGCAATGCCCCAGGGAATTGGGGCTTTAGCGCTGCCCGCCAAAGAATGAGGCCATGAGGGCGGCAGCGTCGTCCCCTAGTACGCCTCCCACCACCTGGCATTGGTGGTTCAGGCGGGAGTCGCGCACCACGTCCCGCATCGAGCCGCACGCCCCGGTCTTGGGCTCCCACGCCCCGAAGACCACCCGCCGCACTCGCGCCAGCACTGCCGCCCCGGCGCACATGGTGCAGGGCTCCACGCTCACCACCAAGGTGGCGTCCTCTAGGCGCCAGCTTCCCCGCGCCCGGCCCGCCGCCCGCAGCGCCAGGATCTCGGCGTGGGCGGTGGGGTCCCCGTCCGCCTCGCGCCGGTTGTAGCCCTCCCCCAGCACGGTGCCGTCCGGGGCGATCACCACCGCGCCGATGGGCACGTCACCAGCCCGGCCGGCGCGCCTGGCCAGCTCCAGTGCGCGACGCATCGCCTCTATCTCTGCGGGAGTGGGGATCACGACGCCCAGCCTAGCCGCCCCCTTCGCCGCACCACCCTCCCGACCGCCCCCTTCGCCACACCGCCCTCCCGACCGCCCCCTTCGCCGCACCACCCTCCCGACCACCCCACACCCCGCTACCCCACCACCTCCGCCCGCGATTGGGCGAAAACGGGACCAAGGTGGATGCGAAGTGCCCGCCGGGCAAGGTAGGTTCGACCTATGCGCTTGCACGTCGCGGACCACCCGCTTATCGCCCACAAGGTCACCGTTTTGCGTGACGCCACCACTCCCTCGCCGATCTTCCGGCAGCTCACCGACGAGCTGGTGACGCTGTTGGCCTACGAGGCCACTCGGGATATCCGCACGGTCGAGGTGGATGTTGTTACCCCCGTTGCCCCCGCGCGCGGCACCTACCTGGCGGAGCCGCGCCCGATGGTCGTGCCGATTCTGCGGGCCGGCCTGGGCATGCTGGATGGCATGACCCGGATCATGCCGACCGCCGAGGTCGGTTTCCTGGGGATGAAGCGTGACGAGGACTCGCTGGAGATCGAGACCTACGCCAACCGCCTGCCGCAGGACCTCTCGGGGCGGCAGTGCTTCATCCTGGACCCGATGCTGGCCACCGGTCACACCCTGATCGCGGCCATCAACTACCTGCTGGAGCGCGGCGCCACCGACGTGACGGCGATCTGCCTGATTGCCGCCCCGGAGGGCCTGGCCGCCCTGGAGGAGGCCATCGGGGAGCGCGCCAACGTCACCATCGTGTGCGCCTCCCTGGACGAGCGCCTCAACGAGCACGCCTACATCGTGCCCGGCCTGGGCGATGCCGGTGACCGTCTCTACGGCGTGGTTGACCTGTAGTTTTCTCGCCCGGCGGTGGCCGACGCTGCCGCCCTACCGCCCCGCCTAGCCCGGCCGATTCCCGCACCGCCGCACCGCCGCAATAACTGGGCGCGGGAGGGGCAAAACGCCGGTGGGGGTGAGCAGTTCAGCTTTTGAACTGCTCACCCCCACCGGCCTTTGTTTTGGGTCAGCCCGGGCCTATCAGAAGGCCGGGATGACGGAGCCGTCAGTCCAGGTGGACTCGATGAACTCCTTGACCTCCGGGGAGGTCAGCAGCTCCTGCAGCTTCAGCAGGGCGGCGTTGTCCTTGTCAGCGGTGCGCACGACCAGCAGGTTGGCGTACGGGGAGCCGGTACCGGCCTCGAGCAGCAGGGCATCCTTGGAGGGCACCTTTCCGGCCTCGATGGCGTAGTTGCCGTTGATGACGGCGGCGTCCACGTCGGCCAGGGCGCGCGCGGTCTGGGCGCCGTCCACCAGCACGAACTCGAAGTTCTTCGGATTGGCGGTCACGTCCAGGTCGGAGGGCAGCTCAACGTCGGCCAGCTCGATGAGCTTGTTCTCAGCCAGCAGCTTCAGGGCGCGGGCGGTGTTGGCCGGGTCGTTGTTCAGGGCGATGCGGGCGCCGTTGGGCAGCTCCTCGACGCTCTTGTACTTGTCGGAGTAGAAGCCGAGCGGCTCGATGTGCACGCCGGGCAGGAACTCGGTGAAGTCGTAGCCCTTGTCCGCCTCCTGCTGCTTGAGGAAGTTCGGGGTCTGGAAGTAGTTGGCGGCCAGGTCGCCGCTCTCCAGGGTGGAGTTGGGCAGCTGGTAGTCGCTGAACTCCACCACGTCCAGGTTCAGGTTGGCGCCGGCGGCCAGGTGCTCCTGCACGAACTGCAGCACCTGGGCGTGCGGCACGGGGGAGACGCCGATGGTGATGGTGGCGACGCCGTCTTCCACGGTGATGCCGTCGGTGACCACTTCCTCGGTGAAGCCGCTGCCGGCGGGGGCGGAGGCGCCGGCGGGCTTGGAGGTGTCGGTGGAGCAGCCGGCCAGTGCCAGCACGGCGGAGGCGACTACGGCGGTGATGACGCGAGAAGTGCGCATTTTGAGGGGTCCTTTCTTGGAGGTCCGGCTGGGCCGGTGGGCTTTACGCCCGGCAGGGGGACGGGGAGTTTCCCGTTCCCGCCCGAGGTCTTTTGTTCTTCTTCCCCGCGCGGCGGCGGGTGTGGTTTTCCGGGAGGGAGTGGCAGCGCTGCTGCCTGGCCGCTGGGCCCTGGCGCGTGGCTGCCGGTGGAAGCCTGGAAACAGTTGGATCTGTTGCTCCGGCGGGTGGCTGCTTACCGGTGGTCCACCCACCGGCTGAGCATGTCTCCCACCCACTGGATGAGCTGGACGATCACCACGATAACCACGATCGCGGCCACCATGACGGGGGTGTTGTAGCGGTTGTAGCCGTACAGGATGGCCAGGTTGCCCAGGCCGCCGGCGCCCACGGTGCCGGCCATGGCGGAGTAGCTGACCAGGGTCACGGCGGTGACGGTGATCTGCTGGATCAGCGTGGGCAGGGCCTCTCGCACCTGCACGCCCCACATGATCTGCAGACGGGTGGCGCCCATCATCTGGGCGGCCTCGATCTTGCCGCTCTCCACGCCCAGGATGGCGCTCTCAGCCAGGCGGGCGAAGAAGGGGATCGCGCCGATAGACAGGGGCACGGAGGCGGGCAGCCAGCCCAGGGTGTCCCCCACCAGCCAGCGCGTGAAGGGGATGAGGGCGATCAGCAGGATGATGAACGGCACCGAGCGGCCCACGTTCACGATCGCGGACAGCACGGCGTTGACCACCCGGTTGGGGCGCAGGCCACGAGAGGCCGTGGCCACCAGGGCGATGCCCAGCGGCAGGCCCACCAGGACCGCCACGAGCGTGGACAGGCCGGTCATCTGCAGGGTCTCCACCACGGCGGGCCACAACTTCTTGCGGATCACCGGGCTGCTGACGAGCTCCTCGAAGAAGGACTTGTCCCTGCCAGCCAGGGCAACGCCCGCCTGCGCGGCCAGGCCGTTACCCGCCTGCGCCACTGCGCCGGGCAGACCCGCAATCACACTCAACACGCTCATCGTGCCCGCACCTCCGCGTCGATGCCGGCGTCCTGCAGGGCCCGCACCAGCTCGTGCGGGTCGCGCCCGCCGCAGGTCAGGGCGAGGCGGCCGATCTGGGCCTGGCCTACGGTCTCAAACACGCCGGCGGCAACGTCGGCCCCCAAAGAGGCGATCAGCGCCATGACGCGCGAACCGGTGGGCTCGCCGGGGTGGGAGGAGAAGGCGATGTCAACGATCGTGCCGGCGTCCTTCGCCACGGCGGGCGGTGGCACCAGCTCGCGGGACAGGCGCGAGGACGGGCGGCTGAGCACCTCCTCCAGGGTGCCGTGCTCGCTGACGCGACCGGCCTCCAACAGGGTGACCGAGTCACACACCGAGCGCACCACGCTCATCTCGTGGGTGATGATCACGACGGTCACGCCCAGGCGGTCGCGCACGTCCTTGATGAGGGAGAGCACCTGGCGGGTGGTCTCGGAATCGAGGGCGGAGGTGGGCTCGTCGCACAGCAGCACGGCGGGCTCGTCGGCCAGGGCACGGGCGATGCCCACGCGCTGCTTCTGGCCGCCGGACAACTCGGAGGGGTAGTGGTGGCCACGCCCCTCCAGGCCCACCACGGCCAGCAGGCGATCCACGCGGGCCTTTGCCTTCTCTCCCTTCACGCCCGCCAGGTTGAGCGGGTAGGCGATGTTCGCGGCGGCCGTGCGGGCGTCCAGCAGGTTGGCGTGCTGGAAGACCATGCCGATGTTGCGGCGCGCGGCGCGCAGCTCCTTGGAGCTGAGGGCGGCGATGTTCTGCCCGTCCACCAGCACCTCGCCGGAGGTGGGGGTCTCCAGGGCGGTCAGGCAGCGCACCAGGGTGGACTTGCCCGCCCCGGACTGGCCCACGATCCCGTGGATCGCGCCGCGCGGCACGGTGAGGGAGACGCCGTCCAGGGCGTTTACCTGCTTGCCGCCGGTCACGTAGGTCTTGACCACGTCGCGCAGCTCGATCGCTACCTCGGCGTGCTTAGCCCTCTTGGTCACTGTTCCTCCATCGGTCCTGGCGGAAGCACCCTCACCCGCAAGCAGGGGGTTGCTGCAGCGTCGTAGAGCCAGGTCTCTGGTGCTGCTCTGGATGGTTGCGAACACGATAAGCAATGCCCGCTTTGCCGGTCAACGCAAGTAGGGGTGCTACTGCTCACGCCCCCTGTTTCAGATTGATAACGGCCGCGCGGCCGGCAGCGGCGAGGCGCACAATTGCCCCCTAGAGGCAACGCGCAAAGGAGAGGCGAAATGCTTGGCACGGTCGTGGACGACGAGCTCGGGGTCAACTGGCACGCCACCACCTTCGCCGTGCGGCCCCACCGTGGCGTGCCCGGCCAGAACGTGGCGGTCCTAGTACACCGCCCCGGCACCCTGGGGACTAGGCACGGTTTGGACGACGCTGCCGCCGGCACCGCCCCTAGCACCGGCGCGGTTTTCGACGCGGCCGCAGGGGACGTCGGCCATCCCTTCCCCACAGAATGCGGCAGGCGGGCCGTGCTGTACGTCCACGGCTTCCAGGACTACTTTTTCCACCCCCACCTGGCCAGGGCCTGGGAGGAGGCCGGCTTCACGTTCTTCGCGCTGGACCTGCGCGGCTGCGGGCGGGCGTGGGACGGCGCCGCAGAGGTGGGGCGGGTGGACGACCTGCGCGCCTACGGCGATGACCTGATGCGGGCGGTGCACATGATCCGCAGCGCCGGCGCCCAACAGGTGGTCATCAACGCCCACTCCATGGGCGCGCTGCTGGTGAGCGTGTGGACCCACGCCTTCCCCGAGGCGGTGGACGCCCTGGTCCTCAACTCTCCGTGGCTGGACCTCTCCGGCGGCAGGGCCGCCAAGCGGCTCCAGCGCGCGGCCATCCGCGCCACCGCCGCAGTCAACCGGCAAGCCGTGCTGGCGGTGCTGCACGGCACCAACTCCGCCAGCCTCCACTACTCCACCGGCGGGGAATTCAGGTTCTCGCTGGCCCGAAAGATACTCAGCGGCGCGCCAGCCCGGGCCGGATTCCTATCCTCCGTGGTGGCCGCGCAGGACGCCGTGGCGGCCGGGCTCGAATTGCCACTGCCCGTACTGGTCTGCCACTCCGACCAATCCGAGCTCGGCCTGAAAATAGGCAGCCGCAAGGACACCGCAGAAATAGACGCGGACCTGGTGCTGGACGTGGAGGCGATAGCCAAGCGCGCGATGGGGCTGGGCCCCAAGGTGGAAGTCGCGGTGATCCCCGGCGGAAAACACGACCTGGCACTGTCCAGCCCCGAAGTGCGCGCCAACTACTTTGCGCGGATAACCCAATGGGCGAGCGCGGTTTTACCAAAACTCTGAAGCAGCGTATTGGTTCTAGGTCACAACTTGGGGAGTAGTCTTTAAGAGAGACCACCCAAAATGGAGGATCCAATGAGCAACGAGCCCGACCAGCCTCAATTCCCGAACACGCCAGGCGGAGTTCCCTCTGGCCCGGCTGACATGAGCCAGGCCTCGGCCCCGCAGGCGGCAGACTTCGGCACGCCGGCGCAGCCGGCCAGCCCGGTAGGCGCCGCTCCCACCGACGCCACCATGGCCTACCCGTCCACGCCCCAGCCCTACGGCCAGGGCGGCTACGGCGCCCAGCCTGGCTATGGTCAGGCCGACGCCTCCTACGGCCAGAGCGCCTACGGCACCCCCGGCACCCAGCCCGCCGCCTACGGCGCCCCGGCCGCCTACGGCCAGGGCGGCTACGGTGCCCAGCCCGGCTACGGTCAGGCCGACGCCTCCTACGGCCAGAGCGCCTACGGCACCCCCGGCACCCAGCCCGCCGCCTACGGCACCCCGGCCGCCTACGGCCAGGGCGGCTACCCGGGTGCCCAGCCCGCCTACGGCGCCCCGCAGGGCCCGGGTGGCACCGGCGGCTCCGGCAAGTCCAACACCGGCATGATCCTGGGCATCGCGGGCGGTGTGGCCGCGCTGCTGATCGGCCTGCTGGTCTACTTCCTGTTCTTCGGCGGCGACGACAACAAGGGCAAGGACACCCCCAGCCCGAAGCCCACCGCCACCGCCCCCGCCACCACGGAGCCCACGCAGGAGGAAACCGCCCAGCCCACCGAGGCCCCCGGCGGCAGCCCCGAACAAGAAGCCATCAAGATCGCCTCTGACGCGAAGTCAGCCAAGTGGGGCGAGACCGTTGACATGGGTAACAAGATCTTGGTGACCGTCTCTGAGCCCAAGGAATACACGGTGGGCAAGTACGCCACCGATCCGGTCTACCCGGGCCAGGACCGCCCCCTAGAGGTCACGGTGACCATCAAGAACGACACCTCCAGCAAGTTTGACACCATCGAGCTGGACCTCGACATGGTCACCGAAGGCAAGAAGGCAGACGGCATCGTTGACTTGGACGACCCGGACCTGGACTTCATCCCGATGGACACGATCGAGCCCGGCGCCACCATCACCTACAAGCTGGCCTTCTGGGTGACCCCCGGCAAGCCGGTGCAGTTCTACGTCGACAACTGGCTGGACGACCACCGGGTGCTCTTCGAGTAAACCCGGCTCTCCCCCAGAGTTGAGGTGGGGGTGGCGGCGCCGTACCGGCCCCGCCACCCCCAGCCCGCCTTTCGGGCCGGGGCGGGCCGCGAACCGGCACCTCCCCAACTCCTTGCCCACCGACAAGCTGGGTGGTAGCCTGGCAACATAAACGGCCGAAAGGCTGCAGGGTTGTTACTCCGCTGAGCAATCAATACGAGGCAAGACCTGAGACGCACTCGCGTGCGCTCTCAGGTCTTTTTTTTCTCCGTTGAGCTGCTCAAGCCCAAACAGCACTGAACGCGGTAAGGAGCCGCGGCGGTGACCTCCCCGGGTCCGTCCCCGGAGTAACAACCCTGCTCTACCCTCAAGGAGGACGACGGTGTCTGAACTCGAGACCGCCAAGGCCATCTTGGCCCACGTTGGCGGCGCTGAAAACATCACGAGCCTGACGCACTGCGCCACGCGCCTGCGTTTCGAGCTCCGTGACGCATCCCTAGTAGACCAGGGCAAGCTGGACTCCACCCCCGGTGTGCTGGCCGCTGTGCCCCAGTCCGGCGACCGCCTCCAGGTGGTCATCGGTGGCGCGGTCCAAAGCGTCTTCAACCAGCTGGTCGCACTGCCCGGTGTCAGCAAGTCCGCACACTCCGGTGACCAGAGCGACGCTGACGTCAAGGCCGCTGCCCGCGCCAAGGCGCGCGGCAAGTCCGCCATCCTGGACTCGTTCTTCGAGTACCTGTCTGATTCGTTCCGCCCGATCCTGGGCGTGCTGCTGGGTGCGTCCCTGATCATCGCCTCCGCTGCGGTGCTGGACGCCCTGCACATCGTGGACTTCCGCGACCCCGCCAAGGGCGCCACCTGGGTGTTCATCGACGCTATGTGGCGCGCGGTGTTCTACTTCCTGCCGATCATGGTTGCCTACAACGCCTCCAAGAAGCTCAACGTTGACCCGTGGGTGGGTGCCGCCGTCATGGGTGCGCTCATGACCCCCGAGTTCCAGAGCCTGGTCAACCCGGACCGCTTCCCCGGCACCACCTGTGTCCCCAACGAGGTCCTGCACGGCGAGCTGCAGTGCACCACCGAGATCTGGGGCCTGCCGATGCAGCTCAACGGCTACGGCGGCAACGTCTTCGTGCCGTTGATGATGGTGGCCATCTTGGGCCTGCTCTACAAGGGCCTGAAGAAGGTCATCCCGAACAACGTGCAGATGGTGTTCCTGCCCTTCATCTCGCTGGCCGTGATGATCCCGCTGACCGCCTTCATCATCGGCCCCTCCGGCGTGTGGCTGGGTAACGGCCTGGGCACCGGCCTGGCCTGGATGAACGCCAACGCCCCATTCGTGTTCGCCATCCTGATCCCGATGCTCTACCCGTTCCTGGTGCCGCTGGGCCTGCACTGGCCGCTCAACGCCCTCATGCTGGTCAACATCGACACCCTGGGCTTCGACTTCATCCAGGGCCCGATGGGTGCGTGGAACTTCGCCTGCTTCGGCGCCACCGCCGGTGTGCTCTACCTGTCCATGCGTGAGAAGGACGTCCAGATGCGCCAGACCGCCACCGGTGCCCTGGCTGCCGGTCTGTTCGGTGGTATCTCCGAGCCGTCCCTCTACGGTATTCACCTGCGCTTCAAGAAGGTCTACTCCCGCATGCTGATCGGCTGTTTCGCGGGTGGTCTGACCATCGCCCTGCTGGGCCTGCCCTTCGAGGGCGTGAAGACCAACGCCTTCGCGTTCACCTCGCTGCTGACCATCCCCGTGTTCTCCCCGATGTGGGTTTACGGCATCGCCATCGCCGTCGCGTTCTTCACCGCGATGATCCTGATCATCGTGATGGACTACCGCACCCCGGAGGAGAAGGCCGCTGCCCTGGCGAAGGTGGCCGACGCTGCCGCCCCGGCCGCCGCTCCGGTTGCCGCGCCGCTGTCCGCCGGCGGTGCCGCCACCGCGACCATGGTTGCCACCACCTCCGTGGGCGCCCCCGTGGCCGGCCGCGTGATGAGCCTGGAGGAGTGCGGCGACAAGGTCTTCGCCTCCAAGGCCTTGGGTGAGGGCGTGGCCATCGAGCCCGTCTCCACCAAGGTGGTTTCCCCGGTCTCCGGCACCATCGCCACCGCGGCGAAGTCCGGTCACGCCTTCGGCATCAAGACCGACGACGGCGTGGAGGTGCTGGTGCACGTGGGCATCGACACGGTCAAGCTGCAGGGTGAGGGCTTCGCCGTGGCCGTGCAGCGCGGCCAGCGCGTCGAGGCCGGCGACCTGCTGGTCACCGCCGACTTCGAGGCCATCGAGCGTGCCGGCTACCCGACCACCACGATCATGACCGTCACCAACACCGCTGCGCTGTCCCAGGTGACCCCCCTGGTGGGTGGCAGCGTGGACGCGGGTGACCCGGTCCTGAAGGTGGCTCGATAACCGAGCCCGTCCCGGGGGTGGCGCGCCCATTTGGGTGCGCCACCCCCGGTCCTTTGCGTAGATTGACTCTCATGGAAAGAAGGACGCAGGCGCCGATGGAGCTTCTGCGCGTCTTCAACAACAACGTGGTCCTTGCCCGCGACCCCTCCGTTGGGGGACTCGAGGTGATCCTGACCGGGCGAGGGTTGGGATTCGGGCTCAAACCCGGGCAAACGATCGACCCCGCCAAGGTGGTGCGCAAGTTCGTGCCCGAAGACGGTCGCGACCCCGACCACATGGGCCAGCTGCTCGCGGACATCTCCCCCGAGCAGATCTCCCTGGTGGGAGAGGCCATGGCCCGGGCCGGCCTGCCCGAGAGCCTGACCAGCTCCGTCACCCTGGTCATGGCGCTGGCCGACCACATCTCCTTCGCCATCAAACGCATCGAGGCCGGCATCGAGTTCGAGTACCCGATCAGCACCGAGGTGCAGTCCCTCTACTCCGAGGAGTACTCCCAGGCTGTGGCCCTGTTGGCCGCCCTCAATGAGCAGCTGGGCGGTGTGCTCCCCCTTGGCGAGGCCACCGCCTTCACCCTCCACCTGGTCAACGCCGGCTTCTCCACCGGCGACCTCAGCTACACCTACACCATGACCGGCGTGATCCAGCAGATGCTGGCCGTGGTGGAGCAGGCATTCGGCTCCCTGCCCAGCCCCGGCCCGGCCGCCACGCCGGGCGAGCGCGGCCGCGCAAAGGAGTGGGCGGCAGCGTCGGCCCCCCAAGCCGCCACTGTCTCCGTCTCCGAAGGCCGCTTCATCACCCACGTCCGCTACCTGTTCGTGCGCATCGGGCAAGGCAAGCAGCTAGTGGAGAAGGCCAGCAGCATCGGCAAGGCCATCCGCGAGGCCTACCCGCGCGCCCACCAGTGCGCCCTCAAACTCGCCAGCCTGATCGAGCTGCGCCTGGGCGCCCGCCTCACCAACGACGAGGTTGCCTACCTGACCCTCCACGTGGCCCGCCTGGCCGACGACCGCGGCCACAACCAAACTCACTCCCCCAGCTTCTAGGCTCTCTCCGTGACTCACAACCAAAACCCCGCCCCGTTCGTGCCCGCACCTGGCCCTGTTCCCGGCCCGCACGTGCCGCCTGCAGCGCAAATGCCACCCGCAGCTCCGCTGCCTCCGGGGGCGGCCCACATGCCTCAGGGCGCGGCCATGGCTCCGGGGGCGGCCCACATGCCTGCCTTCCCCGGCGCGCAAGGCTCCCTGGCGGGCGGGCAGGCCGCCCCCACACCCGCACCCACACCCGGCGCCCCAGGCGCACCCAGCGGGCAGGATTTTGCTCGCTACCAGCCCACCGCGCCCAGCACTGGTGACACCGTCGACACGGGTTGGGTGACCACCAAGGGCAGCAGCTCGGGACGCCTACAAAAGGAGTGGCACATGACCGTCTACCGGGAGTGGCCAATCCCCGAGGGCCTAAAGTGGGTGCCCACCGCGTGGAAGTGGTTCTACTACATCCTGATGACCACAGTCTTCGCAGTGTCCTTCTACTACGGGATCTACCTGCGCTTTTGAGACCCACCGGCCTGACCGCCTGCCACACTGACGTAAAAAAGCAGCAGCGAGAGCCAATTGTGGTGCTTGACTCCTGCGTGCTCGCGCCAGAGGTTTTGCGATACCTGCTGTTGGGGTGCGCCCGAGCCGGGCTGTTCCAGCCCCGCTGGACCCTGCGGATCGCCGGGGAGGTGACTGCCACCGTGCGGCGCGCGCACCTGGGCGATCCGCAACAGGTGCACGCCGAGCTGATCGAATGGGGATCCAGCGTACTCGTGCACGACTACGAGGCCTTGGAGCCCGGGATCGGGCTGACCGACCCCGCCGACCGCCACGTGGTCGCCGCCGCCATCAACTGCGGGGCCCAGGTGATCGTCACCGCCAACACCAGGGACTTCCCCGCGCACGTGCTCACCCGGCGCGGCCTGCTCGCCCAGACACCAGACGATTTCCTGTCCTCCCTGGCCACCCCGCCGGGCGGTGCGGGGGCGGAGGGGCGGGCGGCAACGTCGGCCAATGCAGCCGCAACGATTGCCGAACTCGCTCGCGGCCTGGCCGGCGCGCGCGGGTGGAGCCAGAAGGAACTGGGGCTGGCACTACAAAGGTCCGGCCTACCGGCCCTGGCCCGTCGCCTCCGCGCGGCTACGGAATGAGCGCCACCCGGCCCGCGCAAAATCGTGAATCTCGTTACGGAGACATGGCCCTCAAGACGTGGCACACTGAAGCCACGGTTTCGATTATTTCGATTGGAGGAGACATGTCGCCGCTCGTTTCTTGCCCCGACGCCCAGCTCGCCTCCCAGGCCCTCGGAATCATCAGCGCTCGCCTCCAGACTGAGGAGGGCAACCTGACTCTCGACGTTGAGGGCAGCAAGGACAGGCTCACCCTGCCCCGCTCCGCTGCGGAACTCTTGTGCCGCGTCCTTGCCCACCTGGCTAACGGTGACCCCGTGTCCGTGGTGCCCGCCCACAAGGAGATGACCACACAAGAAGCCGCCAACTACCTAAACATCTCTAGGCCCACCCTGATCAAGCTGTTGGAGACCGAGAAGATCCCCCACCGCAAGGTGGGAACCCACCGCCGCATCCGGTTCTCAGACCTGCACGACTTCAAGAAGGCCGACGACGCCGAGCGGCGCGCTGCGGCTGACGAGCTCACAGCTCTAACCGAGGAGTTGGGTCTCTACTGAGCATGGGATTCACGGTCATCTACGACGCAAACGTCTTGTACCCGAACACGACCCGAGACGTTCTAGTTCGGGTGGCCCAAGCGGGGCTAGTGCAGGCGAAGTGGACGAAGCGGATACTCACAGAGATGACCGACGCCCTGCGGCGCAACAGACCCAACATCACGAAGGAGAAGGCGACCCGGCTTGAGTCACTAATGTGCGAGGCCGTACGGGACTGCCTAGTGGAGGGATACGAATCCCTCGAAGGCGCCCTGGTCTTGCCCGATCCTGACGACCGCCACGTCCTTGCAGCGGCGATCCGCTGCGGCGCGCAGGTCATAGTGACAAACAACGTCGCAGATTTTCCCGCCGATCAGCTCAGCCAGTTTGGCATCGAGGCAAAGACCGCTGACGCGTTCATTCTCGATCAGATCTACCTTGCCCGCGATTCCCTCGTGAGCATCGTGGCTCAGATCGCCGCAAGCAGGAAGAAGCCGCCGCAGGACGTCAACGACGTGCTCGATTCGCTCCAGAAGGACGGACAACTACTCTCTGCGGCGGCACTGCGCGTCATTCACTAAGCCCATCCCACGGGAAGCCTGCGCGCGGCTACGGGATGAGCGCCACCCGGCTGATCAAGAGGTCCAGCTCGCGCACGTCGACGCGGTCACCCAGCTTCAGCTTGATCTGGCCAGCGCGCGTCCACAGCTCCATCTCCGTGTTCGCGCCCAAGAAGCCGGCCGTCTCAGACGACCACATGTTGATCGAGCGGTACGGCAGCGAATACATCTCCACCTTCTTGCCCGTGATCCCCTGGGAGTCCCGCACGATCAGGCGCAGGTTGGTGAACACGGCCGCATCCCGCAGCGTCTTGAAGGCCCGCACCGGCACCTCGCCCTCAATCAGGATCTCGGGCAGGTCCTTGGGGAAGGGGCACTCCTCGATCAGGGTCCACTCCACTACTGCTGCCGGTTCCATCGCTTCTCCTCGCTGCGTTGCGGTTTCGCCGTTCAGGCTACGCGCCGGCCCGCCCCTTGTCAGCGCCTTAGCGCCCTCTTGTTGCCCCACCCCCGCCGCGTGAAACACCATTTTTCACGCAGGGGCGTGGGGTACGACGCCGCCGCCCCACCTCCCCTCCCCTGCGGCCGCCACGCAGGGCGGGCAGGGAATCGGGGCGGCGGGGCGGCAGCGTCGGCCCTCCTGGCCTACTCCTCCTCGCCGGCGGGGCGAACCGGGCCGCCGTAAATCTCATCCACCTGGGCGGCGAAGCGGGCGATGACCTCCGCGCGCTTGACCTTCAGGGAGGGGGTGAGCAGGCCGTTGGCCTCGGTGAAGTCCGTGGTGAGGACCTTGATCTTGCGGATCGCCTCCGCGCGCGAGACGTGCCTGTTGGCGCGCTCCACTGCGCGGTCCAGGGCGGCCAGCACCTCCGGGTGGGTAGCGGCCTCCGTGACCGGCATGGCGGGCAGGGCGTGGTTCTTCAGCCAGCCCGGCAGCATCTCCTCATCCAGGGTCACCAGGGCGGCGACGAACGGACGCTGGTCGCCCACCACCACGACCTGGCTGATCAGCGGGTGGCCGCGCAGCGGGTCCTCCAGGGCCGCCGGGGCCACGTTCTTGCCGCCCGCCGTGACGATGATTTCCTTGGCGCGGCCCGTAATGCGCACGTAGCCGTCGGAGTCCAGAGAGCCCAGGTCGCCCGTGCGGAACCAGCCGTCCTCGGTGAACGCGGCCGCCGTGGCCTCCGGGGCGTTGTGGTAGCCCTGGAACACCGAGGGGCCCTTGATGAGGATCTCGCCGTCGTCACTAATGCGCACCTGCAGCGGCGGCAGCGCCGGACCCACCGTGCCGATCTTGGAAAGCGTGGGCGTGTTCACCGACAGCGGGCCCACCGTCTCCGTCAGCCCGTAGCCCTCCAAGACCGGCAAGCCCAAGCCCGTGTAGAAGTGCGCCAGACGCGTGGACAGCGGCGCACCACCGGAGATGATGAAGCCCGCGTTGCCGCCCACCAGGGCACGGATCTTGGCGTACACCAGGCGGTCGGCGATGGCACGCTGGAGCCGCAAGGAAGCAGGGGCCGGGCCCTTCTCCAGCGCCCGCGAGTACGCGATCGCCACCTTGGCCGACCAACGGAACAGCTTCTGCTTCAACCCGCCACCGGTCTTCGCGTCGGCCGAGTTGTAGATCTTCTCCAGCACCCGCGGCACCGCCAGCAGGTAGGAGGGCTTGAAGGTGGCCAGGTCCGCCAATAGGTTCTTGGTGTCCGGGGTGTGGCCCAAGATGCCCTCGCCGGAGAGCTGGAAGACCTGCAAGAAGCGGGCGAACACATGCGCCAGCGGGAGGAACAGCAGCAGGCGCGAGTCCTGCCCCATCGCCACCTCCGGCATCCACGCGTGGGAGTTGACCGCCAGGTCCGTGAAGTTACCGTGCGTAATCACCGTGCCCTTGGGGCGGCCCGTGGTGCCCGACGTGTAGACGATCGTCGCCAGGCTCGCCGTGGTCAGCGCGGCGGTGCGCTCCGCGACGGCGCCGGGCGGAACGTCGGCCCCCATCGCCTGAATCTGGTCAATCGCGTCCGTGTCCAGGGAGAACAGGTGCGCCTGCGGCAGCCCGGCGGCCTGGCAGGCGGCGCGCGCCAACTCCAGCTGCGTGGTGGTCTCCGTAACCACGGCGCGCACGTCCGCGTCCCGCACGATGTACTCGATCTGCTCCCCCGACGAGGTCTCATAGATCGGCACCGGCACCAGGCCCGCCGCCCAACACGAGTAGTCCAGGAGTGTCCACTCGTAGCGGGTGCGCGACATGATCGCCACCCGCGCCCCCGCCTCCAGGCCCAGCCCGATCAGGCCGGCTGCCGTGCACTCCACCTCCTCACTGAACTGCGCGGCCGTGAGGTAACGCCAGTTCGTGCCCAGCGCGTCCTTCACCGCCAGCAGCGGGCGGTCCGCGCTGCGCTCCACGCGCGCCGCCAACAGCGAGGGGATCGTGGTGCGCTCGGTGACCTCCACCAGGCGCGGGGCAGTCCACTGGATCACGCGGCCGTCGGCGGCGCGGGTCGGTTCGCCGACGTTCCCGCGCGGCCCCTGCGCGCGTTGGGGGTTTGCGGCGGGGTGGGGCGCGGCAGGGGCGGGGGTGGGTGTGCCGGGGGTGGGGTGATCGCCCGAGGTGGGGGTGGTGGCCGGGCGGTCGGCGGGGTTGCTGGCGGGTTGGCTGGCGGGTTGGCTGGCGGGGGCCGGGTTCATTCTTGAGTCCTTAGTTTGTGGGGCGCGGCAAGCTACTGATAGCGGGCCGCTATGCACCTTACTCCCGTGAGTGGGCGAGGTGGGGGACTCAGGAACGTGGGCGGGAAATGGCGGCTGGCGCATTGGGACCCCAATTCATTCCAAATTTGGACCACCTAGACCTTATGCACTCGACCTAGACCTTGCGTGGTGCTCTACGGTCTAGGTCGGCTGCACAAGGTCTAGGCCGTACGAATTTGAACCACCCGGTGCGTCCCTGCAGGGATGGGGTGCACCCCACGAAAGGCGCTGCCTCCACGCAGTCCGGCTCTCACGGGCCGAGCAACGCCAGGGGCACTACAGCGACTCCATCCGGGCGGCGGTAGGCGACTGGGCCTGTGTTGACAACCATCAGATCAACTACGCGACCAGGCATCTGCTCACGCAACCACAACAGGTGACGAACGTCAGCATCGGTAACGGCACCAGAGAGCTTCACCTCAACCCCGATCACCTGTCCCTCTGCCCCCTCGACGATCAAGTCGACTTCCCGATCTCCTCCAAACAGGCGAAGGTGCGCGACAGTCGCTTCTGCGGCCTGCGCCATTACACGCACTCCCAAAGCAACTAGCGACTCAAAGAGCGGTCCCACCATGTGCGCTCCACCTGCAGAGACCAACGTCGCCTCAGTCAGGCCTAACAGCCTTACCGCTAGGGCAGGGTCGGCAAGCTGATGCTTTGGCCCCTGCTGTAGGCGCTTGAACGGATTGTTGCTAGGCAGCCAGCCCGGGATGGGATCGAGAAGCCATAGTCGTGCCAGGTGCTCCCTGTAATGCTCGGTTGTGGCCTTGGAGGGTTGACTCCCATCCCCGCCGGTGGTTGCGTCAAGAATCTTTGAGTAAGAGGTGGTCGTGGAAGACGCTGCAGCGTAAGCAGCTAGCCATCTGCGAAGAACCTCAGGACGGCGCACGTCATATCCCTGGTCGGGGAGGTCTCGATCGATCACCCTTTGCAGGTAGGAGTCCAGCAGCGCCCGCCTGGCCCTGGGGCTTGCACCCATGATGCCTGGCAAGCCACTCGAAACGATTGCCCGCGCGTAGTCAGCTAGCTCGAATCTGCAGGCGCCTGTCACCTCCCTGTCTCCATTCAAAAGGGCAGAGAGAGAAACCGCGGGCGTGCAAAGACCCCGCTCATGCAGCGCCATGGGCCGCATCCGCAAGGAGAGAATTCTCCCCGCACCCGAATGCGTACCGACGGAATCGACCGGCGTAGCAGAGCCAGTGAGTAGAAAACGCCCGGGAGGGGCACCGCTGTCCACACTCCGCCGCACCGCGTCCCAAACCTGCGGCAAGCGCTGCCACTCGTCTATTAGCGCCGTACCTGACGCGAGCGTGGAGAGCGAAAAGTCAGCCCGCACAACCTCCAGCTGGGCTGGGTCGTCCAACTGCCAAACCGAATCAGCGCGCCGACTAGCCGTGGCAGTCTTCCCTACGCCCTTGGGGCCGTCCAATGCGATCGCGGGGACCTCAGCCAGAAGCTGGTCCAACTCGGCATCCACCGTGCGTGGCAGGTACTCCATGAGACCAGACCCTACCCTACTAGCCCATTCACGGCAGTTGAACTAGTCCATCCACGGGCGACGAATTAGTCCGTTCACGACCCCGCTACTATCTCATCCACGGACCATGAACTAGCCCATTCACGGCCAATATGTTCGGCCCGACGCCCGTCCGAAGGATCGTTAGGACATGCCCCGCCGCTCCAAGTCCTTAAGCGTCACGCCGGATTCGTTCTTCCAAGACGTGAGCCCACTGCGCATACCCCTGCGACGAACACGGCTGCACCCGACGGACTTGAGAACAAGAGATCCTCTGAGAGCACCCAGTCCGGCCCGATCTTTGCGGCGTGCTACTGATAGCGGGCCGCTATGCGGTTTACTCCCGGGAATGGGCGAGGTGAGGGACTCGAGCGAGTGGGTGGAGGGATTGCCAACAGCCTCTGCTGCGTGTAGCCTGAGAAGCGATAGATCCCCGATCGGCCTCTTGCCTTAGCGGTAACGCACAAATGATCGGGGCCTTTCATTTCCGCAAAGGAGCGGCAATGGACAAGCAATGGCTAAGCTACACCGAGCAACTCAGACTTTTGACTAAAAGAGGCCTCCACATCGAAGACCCGGCAGAGGCAGAGACATTCCTATCTCGAGTAAGCTACTACAGAGCTTCCGGCTACTTCCGCTTTTGGCAGCGCGATCCCGCTAACGGTGACAATCAATTCATCGAAGGTTCACGCTTTTCAACCATCCGAGACCTATACCAAGCGGAGAACACCCTTGCCCTCACCTGCTCGGAACTGCTGCGCACAGTTGAGATAGTTGCAAGAACACGGTTTGCGCACCACTATTCCGAGCTCGTTTCACCCGTGGGCGGATTCTCGGAAGGCAAGGGATTTACACAGTCAGTCAACCCAAATTCCGAGCCTGTTCAAGAACACGCTCTTCGCGACCTAGGCAGGAGCAAGGAAGGATTCATTCGCCACTACAGAAATCCCATTTCGCCAGACCAGGCGACTGTCGACCCTTACCATAAGATGCCGATTTGGGTAGCAGTAGAGGCATTCTCATTCGGAACACTTTCTCGCTTAGTTGAAGCTTCAGCAGAATCGGGAGTTCGCGATGCCATGGCTGCCTCTCTAAACGTGCCCAAGTCCCTCTTGGCAAGCCAGCTTCGTTCATTCGTCTACCTGCGCAATCGAGTCGCACATGCGTCGCGAATTTGGAATCATTCCGTCCTAGACAAGCCCGGCTTGATTCGAAAGCTCGAACAGAAAACAAAAAAGGCGTACGGACACTACAGCGACCACTCAATCTACAAGATACTTGTAGCACTCGACGAGTTTGCACGTAGAGCCAGCCTGCACTCCACCTGGCTCGCAGACCACATTGAACCCCTTTTGCGTTCTAATCCATTGCTGGAAGCTGGAATAAAGCGCCCATGCAATTTTGGCGAGCTATCCCCCACCCTCCTGGTGCCAGATCAAAAATACACACCATGAGTAACCGCCCTCTGGTCGATTCCTTCAAGAAACAGCTAGATTGACGCTTTTCTCCCATCAAGACCCAGCGCGGCGTTGTCTCAGCAAAGGCAATCGCCGCTATGGTTGCCCTGCGACCACAGGAGGTTTGATAGATGGCTACTACGTCGGCAGCTCAGCGCCAGGAACTACACAAGACGATCTGGCGGATTGCCAACGATCTGCGCGGGAGCGTGGATGGTTGGGACTTCAAGTCCTTCGTGCTAGGGATGCTGTTCTACCGATTCATCTCTGAGAATCTGAGCTCCTACGTGGATCAGCGCCAGCGCAGCGCGGGAGCCGCTGACTACTCCTATGCACAGGAGCAGCGAGAGATCCCAGCCCCGATGCGCAAGATGATCATCGACGCCAAGGGGTTCTTCATCGAACCTGCTGACCTGTTTGAGAACGTCCGTGCGCGCGCCCGCAAGCCTCAAGAGCTTCACAGGCTCAACGAGGAACTGGCCCGGATCTTCAACAACATCGAGGCCTCCGCGATCGGGGCTTCGTCTGAAAGCGACCTACGCGGTCTCTTTGACGACCTCGACGTGAACTCCCCCAAGCTCGGCGACACCGTACTCAAGCGCAACGAGAAGCTGGCAGGCCTGTTGGACGCAATCGGCGCTCTCCCCCTGGGCGATCCAGCCAGCGACGAATCCATCGACTTGTTTGGCGACACCTACGAGTACCTGATGCAGATGTACGCCTCCCAGGCAGGTAAGTCCGGCGGCGAATTCTTCACCCCCCAGGAGGTCTCCGACCTACTGGCCAGGCTGGCGATCGGGGACAAGACTCGAGTGGAGTCCGTCTATGATCCAGCCGCTGGGTCCGGCAGCCTCCTACTTCGCTTCGCGAAGGCACTTGGCCGTGAGAACGTTGGAATGTTCGAGGGGCAGGAAATCAACCTGACCACGTACAACCTGTGCCGGATCAACATGTTCCTGCACAACATCTCGTTCGCCAACTTCGACATTCAACTCGGCGACACGCTTCTTGACCCCAAATGCGACGAAAAGGCCCAGTTCGAGTGCATCGTCTCCAACCCGCCGTACTCTCTGAAGTGGATCGGCAAGGACGATCCTGTCCTGATCCAGGATGAACGCTACGCCCCGGCGGGTGTTTTGGCACCAAAGAGTGCAGCCGACCTGGCGTTCACTATGCATATGCTCTACCACCTTCACCCGAAGGGAACCGCCGCAATCGTCGAGTTCCCAGGGGTGCTGTACCGAGGCGGCGCCGAGCGAAAGATCCGCCAATACCTACTGGAGAACAACTACGTCGAAGCCATCATCCAGCTTCCGCCCGACCTCTTCTTCGGCACCACGATCGCAACCTGCATCATCGTGTTGAAGAAGTCCCGTGATACCACTGACGTCCTGTTCGTGGACGCTTCCAAGCTGTTCACTCGCGAAGGCAACAAGAACAAGCTGACCGAACAGCATCGGCAGACGATCCTCGACGCAGTTAGCCAGCGTTCCGAGAAGCCGCACTTCACTGCACGTGTTTCACCGGAGGCAATCGCTGCCAACGACTACAACTTCTCGGTCTCCGCATACGTGGAGAAGGAGGACACGCGCGAGAAGGTGGACATCAAGGAGCTCAATGCTCGCATTGCGGGGATCGTAGAGCGGCAGTCGAAGCTGCGCGCCGAGATTGACGCAATCGTGGCAGAGCTGGAGGCAGAGCAGTGAACCACATTGAGCGCCTAATCGAGGAGATGTGCCCTGACGGAGTACCGTTCAAACCTCTCGGGCAGGTGGCCCTTGTAAAACGGGGGACTTCCATCACTAAGAAGGACATTCGCCCCGGAGAGGTTCCAGTCATCGCAGGCGGCCGCACCCCCGCCTACTTTCACGCCGAAGCGAATCGAGTTGGCCCACTGATCACCGTAGCCGGCTCTGGAGCGTATGCTGGCTTTGTGTCATTCTGGGAACAGCCCATTTTCGTTTCCGACGCATCCTCGATTGAAACAGACCCATTATCCCTGCTCCCGCGCTTCGCCTTCCACCTTCTCAAATGGAAACAGGATCTACTCCACTCCCTCAAAGCTGGCGGAGGCGTTCCCCACGTGTACGCTAAAGACATCGCAAAGATAGTAGTCCCGACCCCACCCCTAGCAGTGCAGCGCGAAATCGTTGAAATCCTTGACAAATTCAGTAAGCTAGAGGCAGAGCTAGAGGCAGAGCTAGAGGCACGGAATACGCAACTTAACGCCGTTCGAGAATCCCTATTCACGAACCTCGAAGACTACACCGCAGCCCCCTTATCTACCATCACGGTTGAAAGCTATTCTGGCATGACACCTCGGGCCACGGAAAAGAGGTACTACGACGGCGGAACCATTCCCTGGCTGCGTAGCCAGGATATCAATTTCAACATAATTCAAAACGCTACTTCATTCATAACCGAAAAGGCCCTGAGGGAAACGTCTTTGCAGATGATCCCCTCCAACTGCTTGATTGTTGCCATATCTGGCGCGTCAGCTGGCCGATCTGCAACCAACGCGTTTCCCACAACCACAAACCAGCACTGTTGCTGTCTGAAAATCGACGCCAGCAAGGCAGATCTCCGCTACGTCTACCACTGGCTAGCTTCCAACTACCTAGTACTCAAAAACATGGGGCGCGGGGCCCGTGGGGATTTAAACCACTCCATCATCAAGAGTCTTCCAATCAAGCTTCCTCCCATTGAGGTACAGCAGAGCTGCGCGCGAATGCTAGACAATCTTTCAAACCTGGTTTCGTCGCATGTCGATGGCCTCCCCGCCGAGATCACGGCGCGCCGCCAGCAGTACGAGTACTACCGCGATCGACTCTTGACCTTCAAGGAGCTGCAGTGACCTCCTCGCCCTCCCTTCCCAATGTCCCGTTCACTCCGATCGTTGTTTCCAACGAGCACACGGTGGTGGATGAGTACGTCGCGCCCGTCCGCCCGGACTTGGGTTTCCAGTCGGAGGGAGAACTGGAAGCTGACCTGATAAAGCAGCTTCTCCAGCAGGGTGCCTACTCTCGCCCAAACATCACCAACGAGACCCAGCTAGTCGCTAACCTGCGCGCCCAGCTTGGAGCTCTTAACGACATCGAGTTCACCGATGCTGAGTGGGCGCGCTTCCTGGCGGAGGTCATCGCGAACCCCACGCACGGCTACCTAGAAAAGACACGGTCCATCCAAGAGGACCACATCAAGCTACTAACTCGCGACGACGGCACCACCAAGAACGTGATGCTGCTCGACAAGCAGAACATCCACCGCAACCGCCTTCAGGTCATCAACCAGATGGAGGTTCCGCTCGACTCTGCCGGCGCCCGCACAGCTAACCGCTATGACGTCACCATCCTCGTCAATGGCCTCCCGCTTGTTCACATCGAACTCAAGCGACGCGGCGGCGACCTGCGGGAAGCCTTCAACCAGATCAACCGCTACAAGCGAGAGACGTTCTCTGCCGGCCTTGCCCTCTACGAGTACGTCCAGATCTTCGTGATCTCCAACGGCACGCTCACTAAGTACTACTCGAACTCCACCCACTGGCAGCACATCGACAAGCAGGTTGAGGGCGGCCGGAAGGCAACGTCGTCCAACTCGTGGGAATTCACCTCCTACTGGGCCGCCGCAGACAACAAGCCGATCAACGACCTACGCGACTTCGCCGCCACCTTCCTGACCTCCCACACGCTGCTGAGCATTCTGACCAGGTATTGCGTGTTCGACGTTTCGCGCACGCTCCTTATCCTGCGGCCCTACCAGATCGCGGCCACGGAACGGATCCTGCTGCGCGTCAAGACCGGGATTAACAACAACCTGGGTGGAAAGATTCAGGGCGGCGGCTACATCTGGCACACCACCGGTTCAGGCAAGACCCTCACCTCATTCAAGACCGCGCAGCTTGCCAGCCAGATGGAGGGCGTGGCCAAGGTGCTGTTCGTCGTGGACCGTAAGGACCTAGACGTCCAGACCATCAAGGAGTATCAGCGCTTCGATCCCGACTGCGTGAGCGGGAATACCTCGACCGCCGCGCTGACCCGGCAGCTGGATGACCCCAACACGCGCATCGTGGTAACCACCATCCAAAAGCTCGCGCTCTACGTGGCCGCCGCCAAGGGCAAGGAGCTGCTGAAGGAACGGGTGGTGATCATCTTCGACGAATGCCACCGTTCCCAGTTCGGTGACATGCACCGGCAGATCACCAAGGCGTTCAAGAACTACCACCTGTTTGGTTTCACGGGCACGCCTATCTTCACCGCCAACGCGGTCAGCGGAGCGCCGGTTGCCAAGACCACCGAGCAGGTGTTTGGCGACAAGCTACACACCTACACGATCGCCGATGCGATTCGCGACGAGAACGTGCTGCCCTTCAAGGTTGACTACGTGAACACCGTTGCCGCCACGGAGATCGAAGACCGGGTCGTGGCGGGGATCCAGTCCGAGGAGGCCCTGCTCTCGCCGGAGCGGATCACCGGAGTGACCAGCTACATCCTGCGGCACTTCGACGAAAAGACCAAGCGTAGCGAGCACTACACCCACAAGGGCAAGCGTCTGAGCGGCTTCAACGCGCTATTCGCGGTGGCGTCCATCAAGGCCGCTCGGCTCTACTACGAAGAGTTCAAGCGACAGATGGCGCTGCTTCCCGAAAACAAGCGCCTGCGCATCGCCACCGTGTTCAGCTACGCCCCCAACCAGGAGGAGCCCGACGGCCTACTGCCAGAGGAGGAAGTCTCCATGACTGGCATGGCCTCTACTGACAAGGACTTCCTGGCCGCCGCCATCCACGAATACAACCAAGAGTTCGGCTGCAACTACAATGGACTAGGCGCGTTCGAGGAGTATTACAAGAACCTGATGGTGCGCATCAAGGAACGCGAAGTTGACCTGGTGATTGTGGTCAACATGCTGCTCACCGGGTTCGACGCCACCACGCTCAACACCCTGTTCGTGGACAAGAACCTTCGGATGCACGGCCTCATGCAGGCGTACTCGCGCACCAACCGGATCCTTAACTCCGTTAAGACGTTCGGCAACATCGTCTGCTTCCGCAACCTGGAGGACGCCACCAACGAGTCCATCCAACTATTCGGGGACGCCAACGCGTCGAGCTACGTCCTGCTGGAGCGATACGAGTACTACGCATACAAGTACATGGACGCGGTGGCCAAGCTGCGCGCCCTCTGCCCGCCCGGGGAGCGGCCGGTGGGAGAGCAGGCGGAGAAGGAATTCGTGGAGCTCATGTCCGCGATCCTGCGTCTTCGCAACGTGCTGGAGACGTTTGACCAGTGGCACAACGGCATCACAGACGAGAACGGTGTGCCCACCGAGCCGCCGCTGGCCGATCTCCTGCCGCCCGGTCAGTACACCGACTACCGCAGCGTCTACGTTGAACTCTGGGAAAAGCACCGCAAACGCACCGACGCGGAGAAGGAAAACATCGAGGACGATCTGGTCTTCGAGATCGAACTGGTCAAGCAGGTGGAGATCAACCTGGACTACGTGCTGCACCTGATCGGCCAGGCGCGCGAGGACGGCAAGAACCAGGGAAAGATCCGCATCGACCCGAACATCATGAAGCTAGTGGACGCCAGCCCCTCGCTGCGCTCCAAGCGCGACCTGATCCAGGAGTTCATCGAACGGGTCACCGTCGCCCCGGACACCGCGCCCGAGTGGCCGGAGTTCGAAGAGGAGAAGCGCCAGGAGGAGCTGGGGCAGATCGTCGCCATCTACGAGCTAGACGGCGACGCCCTACGGGCTCTGGTCGAAAGGTTCGGGCCACGCGGATCCATGCGCCTCGAGGGAGACGTACTAGACCCGGTGCTGCCCAGCCTGGACATGTTCGACCCGCGAGCGGCGACGCTACGCGAGAAGGTAATCGACGCCCTCAAGGCGTGGTGGGGCAGGTTCGGGAACGACAACGGGCGGTAGGCACGGCGCTCCCGGGCTACGGCTCAGCGGCGCGGGCAGCCCAAAAGACCACAGAACCGCCGGGTGAGCCTACTGAAGGGCCTAGAGGCCCATAGACAGGCTCACCCGGCGGTTTGTCGCGTCGCCGACCAGATCCCCGCTAGCGCGGGGTCGATTCCCACCTGAGCGCCATCGCCGCTCCGTTACACGGGTCATCCCTGCTAGCGCAAGGTGTCAGCAAGCTCAATTGTAGCCACAGCATGCACTTAATGCGCTATCGCATCCTCCATTACAGTTCGAAAAAAGCTGCTATAGTCGATCACGCAACGCAGCAGAGCCCGGCAATACGTCTGGGCGACGCCTGCCGGGCTCTGAGCATCAATTTGCTTCCTGATGCTTCGAGTCTACCCGACCTGGGGTTGCCCATGGGCATAGCGCTCATGGCCAGATACAAAACCAGGAGGATCGATATGATTCTGCTCCCTCCGGGCGCCCCTGCCCACACGACTGGCCGGTGGATAACCACCTCAATGGATGGCACTGCGGGTCACCCGTTCGAGATCATGGCACGTAAGGGAGACACGCTCCCTCTGACGCCACGCCCCGGCGATGCGTGGATGTTCATTCAGCGAGCCATGCACTAGACGGCAGGAGTCTCGACGTGTTGGGGGCAGCTGCTTCGGCAGCTGCCCCCAACACGCTTCTGCGCCTCCTACGCCCCGAACGGACGCGGCGCCGTTCTCTGGGCCAGCGCCTCTTCCATGACAGACACGTCTTTCCCGGCAAGTCCCGCGCGCCGCGCGTACTGCTCCCAGCCGGCAACAAGCAGCCGCAACTCGGAGATGCGCACCCTTGCGTCGGCCGGCGGAACGTCGCACGCCTCAGCAAATCCGATCAGGGCGTCCATCTCCTCCGGGAACGTGTCAGCACCCATGATTGACGTTGACCGCCGCGCCCCCGGGTGCGGGTTCGGGTTGACGTCAAAGGCGGGGGCCAGGCTCCACCCTCCCTCGCGCCACAGAAAACCGTGGTTGCGCAGGTGATCGTCCGTATTTCCAAGCAGCACGCTCAGCACCACGCGATCAAACAACTCGCCCAGATCATGCGCCGGACTGCCGGACAGATCCCGGACCGAATCAGCCAGGTCCAGGTAGTCGGCGTGTTCGCCATCGCGCATACCAAGTGCCGTCATGGCGCTGATGTAGGGCACCCTTGTCCCGTCGCGGTCACGGTCGAACCTGCGCACGATCAGGACGTTGCGCGGCCCCACCTTTGCCACCTCGAACTCCGGCACCCCCACGCCCGCTGCCCGCAGGATACTCAGTGCAACACCTTCCCACGCCAGCACGTCCCACTGGTCGGAGGCGTGGGGGAACTTTGCGATCGCCAAAGCCCCATCCCCCAACGTGACCGACGCCTTTGGGCGCGCCCCACCTAGGCCCGTGGTCCCCGTATCCAGCAATGCCTTGACGGCCAGCCCCGGGTCTTCATCCCCCGAGACCTGATCGGCCAAGTGCAACAGATGCGGCAGAGAAACCATCGGCGGCACAACGGATGCCCTGCCAACAAACTCGCCGCCAGGAGCCTTGAACCACAACGCTCCCTGCCGGGTGTTGTCAGAGACCCCCAGCAGGTAGTCCAGGTCATCCAGTTTCCGTGGCGCACGCTTCTCCTCCGCCGCCCGCAGCCGCTCAGCCTTGTCCAGAAGGTTGCGTCCCCACCTGTCGGGGGCCGTATCCCCGAAGGCTCCTAACAAGCCCGGGAAGTACTGCGGGCTGCTGCCCAGGGTCAAGTTCGGGTCTATGTTGGGTCCGCCCGCGTTCAGGTAGGTGGGGTCGTACGCAAAGGTGGTGGTCACCCCGGCCCTACTGCGCGTGAAGAACGCGTGCCCCACAAGAACGGGGACGCCCGTCTGCCCAGACACGCCGGCCACATCCAGATAGACCTCTACCCGGGTCATTGCGCCCTCCTGCGGGTGAGCCGGTCCGCGCGCAGCTTTCCGATGTCCGTTCGCAGCGGGTCCGTGGCGTCCACCACCGCCTGCAACTGCCCCAGCGCGCGCAAGACCTGCGCGACCGAGGAGAAGGACACAGTCGGATCCCCCTGTTCGATCTTGCGCAGCGTGTCGCGCGAGATGCTCGCACGCTCAACCGTCTGCTGCGCGGTCACTCCCAGCACCATGCGCCACTGGCGGATGTGCTCACCGAACTCCTTCAACTCCCGCTGGATGCGATAACCGGCCACTTCTCCCACCCCCTTATGACGCTGATCTTAGTCATAACTCCCGATTACGGCGATGATGGCCGCCATTGGCAAACCCGAGGTGTGACGACCACGCAGGCTGCCCACCACCGGGAGCCAAGCGCAATTCCCGCACCTGACCGCCACTCGCTAACCCTCCCTACTTCGACCAACACCCCGCCCTCATCCGGCTCTCCTCAGAGGAGGGCGTCGTTGTGGCTATCTCGAGGCGGCGGGTCTGTACTCGGGCGGGCCAAGCCCCGCTGGGCGGGAATCTTCCATGCCGCTTGGGGCGCCCAGCGCTGCGCCAGGTGAACCCAGCATCGGCGAAACGCTGCATTAGTTGACGTTGGGTGGTTTTGGTGCCGTGGGGCAGTTCCTCCGGGGCATCAAAACCACCCAACACCAAGTTTTGTCGCCCGTTGCGACTCTTGTCGCCCGAGTCGACTGTCGCTCGAAACGACCGGGCACACCCACGCCCCGGATTGTGAAGAGCTACCAAAGGTACCGCTCCTCGCACTACCCAACACTGTTTGACGCAGCATGAATGCGAGCAGCAATATCCGCGAATGCAGGACGATCACCCAAGCGTTGGGTTATCCCGACCCCTTCGTAACTGTCCAGGTTTTCTAGGTCTATCCGGCCTGCCCCTTCAACAAGCAAGCTACTCTTAATTGCCCTCTGCGCCTGGGGATTCCAGATTCTCGATTCCTTCACAAATGAGCACGCCCCACTTACACTACCAAGCAAAGCAGGTGCCCATGCGAAGTCAGAATTGCTAGTAAGCTTCTCTTTTACAACTCTAGACAGCAGAGCACAGTACCAGTCCGCGAACTGCATAGCCGCATATCGTGAGCTTTCTACCTGCGTAGGAATCTCCACCAGCCGAACCATATGCTCTTGACCTTGCGCAAACATCTGGGCAGAGATCACGTCGATCGCATGCTTCCTGTTAGCGTCATCAACCTGGTCTAGGAAAATGTAAACATTTTTCTCTTGACTTGCCGCGAAACGGGCAATGCGATGCACGGCACCAATAAGCGCTGACGACGACCGTTCTCGGATGCGCTGCCTATCCTTGGGGCTTTCTTTGCGCGGCTTCAACTCGCCATAGAAAAAGAATCTGCCATGATTCCTTCGAAGCCCCCACGCCAACTGAACAAGCAGCCGAGTCGTCTCGCTCCCATACTTCTCGTATGCGCCGCGAGTTAGTAGCTCTGCCCCTTTCTTTTCCCACGAATGGGGATCTTCAGCATCGCTGATTTCGTTGACAAAGTAGCTACTTTTGGCTACATGGACACACTTGGAAAACTGGCGAAGATAACCATCAGGAAGGACGAAGCCAGCATAGCCAAAGACTGGACTATGGCTATACTTGGGATGGTCGGACCCCCAATAGGGGCCGACATGACCAAACTCATCCAGGTACGCAATCAGCACCCAAGCCCCTTAGACGTAGCAAGGTGTAGCACGGGGGCCTAAGACCTTAGCCTTAGACCCCCGGAAGTGGCTCGCGGCTCGCATGTGAGCTCGACGCCGGTTTCACCGTACTCTGTTCCGGGCCTCTGTTCAAGTGGAATGAGAAGTACCCCACCCCTCATACCCAGCGCCGGCCCCGCCGCCCGCTTAGCCTTGAAGCATGAGTGGCGTCCCATCCGATTCACCTGTCCTCGCCCACCCCCACGCCACGGCCACCGCCGCCCTGCTGGAGCACCTGGGCGCTAGCGCCACCTCCGGGCTCTCGGCCGCCGACGCCGCCTCCCGCCTCGCCACGCACGGCCCCAACGAGCTGCCCTCCAAGCCCCCCACTCCCCTGTGGCGGCGCGTGCTGGACCAGTTCCGCGACCCGCTGGTGATCCTGCTGCTCGTCGCCATCGTGATCTCCACGGTGGCGTGGGCTATCGAGGGTGCCCACGGCGCCCCCATCGACTCCCTGGTGATCGCGGCCGTGATCGTCCTGAACGCCGCCATCGGCCTGATCCAGGAGTCCAAGGCCGCCTCCGCCGTGGCCGCCCTGCAGAAGATGACCCAGGCGCAGGCCACCGTGATCCGCGACGGCCAGCGCACCGAGCTGCCCGCCTCCCAGCTGGTCCCCGGTGATGTGATCCTGCTTGCCGAGGGCGACCAGGTTCCCGCCGACGCCCGCCTGCTGCGCGCCGAGGCCCTGCGCGTCATCGAGTCCTCCCTCACCGGCGAGTCCGAGCCCGTCACCAAAACCACCGCCGCCCCCACCACCACATCAGCCCCCACGCCGGCCGCAACGCAAACCACGCCGCCTTCATCGGAGCGGCGGGTGGACGACGTCGGCCACCAAACCGCCCCCAGCGCTTCGCCGCAGCAAGACACGGCCACCAACGGGACTCTGCCGACCGACACGCCGCTGGCCGAGCGCACCAACATGGTGTTTCGCGGCACGTCGGTGGCCCAGGGCAGCGCCACGGCTCTCGTGACGGCCACGGGGCGCGCCACGCAGATGGGCGAGATCGCGCTCATGCTGGACTCGGTGGAGGACGCCCCCACGCCGCTGCAACGGGAGATCACGCAGGTTTCCAAGGTGCTCGGCATCGTGGTAGGCCTGATCGCGGTGGCGGTGGTGGCCGTCATGCTGGCGATCAACGGCGTGGACACCCCGCAGGCGATCATCGAGTCGCTGCTGCTGGGCGTGTCGCTGGCGGTGGCGGCAGTGCCGGAGGGCCTGCCTGCCATCCTCTCACTGGTGCTGGCGCTGGGGGTGCGGCGCATGGCGGCCCATCGCGCGGTGGTGAAGAAGCTGACGAGCGTGGAGACGCTGGGTTCGGCCAGCGTGATCTGCTCGGACAAGACCGGCACACTCACCAAGAGCGAGATGACGATCCAGGAGGTGGTCACCGCCTCGGGCGCCACGATCGTCTCCGGGGTGGGCTACCTGCCGGAGGGGGACCTGGGCCCGGACGCCGACCGCGACTACGTGATGGACTCCCCCGCCCTGACCGGGCCGCGCCGCGACGAGGTCACGGCCACGCTGCTGGGCGGCACGCTGGCCTCCGACGCGGAGCTGGCGCGCGGCGAGGACGGCACCTGGCGCATCCTGGGCGACCCCACCGAGGGCGCGTTCTTCGTGGCGGAGGGCAAACTGGCCCTGAGCGGCAACGACACCGCCGACGCCCCCTCCCGCCGCGCAGAGGACTACACGCGCCTGTCTTCCATCCCCTTCACCTCGGACCGCAAGATGATGAGCGTGATCTGCCGGCACGAGCCGCGCGGGCAGGTCTTCGTTTTCTCCAAGGGCGCGCCCGACGTGCTGCTGGAGCGCTGCACCCGCATCGTGCGCGGCGGCGAGGTGGTGGACCTGGACGAGCCCACGCGCTCCCACCTGCTCGCCGAGGTAAGCGACATGTCCGGCCGCGCCCTGCGCACCCTGGCCACCGCCTACCGCCCGCTTTCAGACAGCGAGGCCGCCGCCTTTGACTCCCCTGTGCACGACGCCTCTCCTGCCGCCCCCAGCGATGAAGAGGTGGAGTCCGGCCTGATCCTGACCGGCATCGTCGGGATAATTGACCCGCCCAGGCCGGAGGCCGCTGCGGCGGTGGCTGAGGCCCTGCGGGCCGGGGTGCGAGTCATGATGATCACGGGCGACCACCCGGCCACAGCTGGGCGTATCGCTGCGGACCTGGGGATTGCCCCAGTGGGTGCCCGCGTACTGACCGGTGGGGAGCTGAGCCTGCTCAGCCCTGCCGAGCTTAGCCAGGCCGTGCGGGAGGTGAGCGTGTACGCGCGCGTGGCTCCCGCCCACAAGATGGCGATCGTGAAGTGCCTGCAGGCCGATGGTGAGACGGTGGCAATGACCGGCGATGGCGTGAATGACGCACCCGCGCTGCGCCAGGCAGACATCGGTGTGGCCATGGGCATCACGGGCACGCAGGTGACCAAGGAGGCCGGCACGATGGTGCTGGCTGACGACAACTTCGCCACGATCGTCTCCGCCGTCCGCGAGGGCCGCCGCATCTTTGACAACATCCGTAAGTTCCTGCGCTACCTGCTCTCTTCCAACATGGGTGAGGTCATGACCGTGTTCGGCGGCGTGCTGCTGGCGGGCATATTCGGACTGCGCGGCGAGTCCGGCGCCGTGATTGTGCCGCTGGTGGCCACGCAGATCCTGTGGATCAACCTGATCACCGACTCCGGCCCCGCCCTGGCGATGGGCGTGGACCCCGCCACTGGTGACCTGATGGGGCGCGGCCCACGCCGAACCACCGACCGCATCATCGACAAGCGCATGTGGGGCGGCATTCTGGGCGTGGGGGCGGTGATGGCGGCAGTGACGTTGTTGACCTTCGATTACTTCCTGCCGGGTGGCCTCTTTGCCGGCACCGACTCCGTGGAGGTGGCGCGCACGGCCGCGTTCACCACCCTGGTGTTCGCTCAGCTTTTCAACACGTTCAACTCCCGCTCCGACGAGCTGAGCGCCTTCACCCGCATTTTCACCAACGGCTGGTTGTGGGCGTCGCTCGCTTTGGGAGTCGTGCTGCAGTGGGCGGTGGTGGAACTGCCCTTCTTCCAGGCCGCCTTCTCCACCGCCGCGCTGGACCTGCGGCACTGGGCAATCAGCGTGGGCATGGCGAGCGTAGTGCTCTGGTACGACGAGTTGCGCAAGGCGGTGACGCGCGCCCGGGCGGCTAGCGGCAAGCGGGGCGGTGGTGGGCTGGGCAACTAACTGGGCTCTCCTCTTGCCTCTTACCTGCTCCGCGTTAAACTCATTGATTGCCTTAGCCTTGCGCAACTGCGCTGATTAGGAGCTGAGGAGCAGTCACCCACTGGCTTCGCGGCCCCGCCCGGCGGCAAAGAATCCCCCTCCGCAGCTAAACCTTGCTGCGGCGTTAATCCCCCTTTCGGAGGCAACGTGCTCTTCCATTCAAATTCAATATCCCGCAGGGCTCTGCCCACCCTGGCGATTGTTCCAGTCGCCTTGGGGTTGCTTTCCCCTGCGCCGGCAGCCTTGGCCACTCCGCTAAGCGAGACCGCTCCTGCCGCAGTGGCAGCCAATGAAAGTGTCATCAACATTGGGGACTTGATCTGGGAAGACAAGAACGGAAACGGCATCCAGGAGGAGGGAGAACCCGGTATTCCCAATGTGAGCGTCTTCCTCAGCCGCACCGACAACCAACCGATCCGCCCCCCTCTGCGCCCGTTTACTACCACGAACGCATCTGGCCACTACTCCTTCACTGGCTTGCCCGTACCGATCTACGGAGTGCGTTACAAGGTGTTTGCCCGTACCCCGCAGGGTTACAAGCCAACGCTCGTAAAGCAGGGCGGAAACAACGAGCTGGACTCCAACGAAACACCCTCTCACGTCTTCAATGTGGATGAGAACGGCGGTACCAACAACTCCATCGACTTTGGCTTTGTGCGTCTGCCGTCCAGCGTGGACATCGAGACCTATAGCGGCGAGTGGGGCGGCGTAGTCTTCCAGGGAGATGCCCCCGTTCTCAAGGACGGCGAGCCCGACCCGCTTCCTGCCGGAGACCACGACACCGTTGCCACTGCCCTGGAAGTCGCGAAGGATGCCCCGCAGCAGGTCAAGGTCCGCGTCACCAACACCGGCATGCACCCGCTGAAGAACATTTCCATTAGCTACGAGGTTGAAAACGGCCCGGCGCTGAGCAACTTCTCTTGCCGCATCGGTTCCCACGATTACAAGGCAGCCAACGGCCGCGTGGCACCGGACCCCTCTTACAGCCTCCCCGCCAAGGGAGTCATCAGCTGCACCGCAGAAATGGCCGCTATGCGGATCTACTCCACCCACGCGAACGTGGTTACCTTCACCGGCACCCCCGTCGCTGGCGGCGACGAACTGACAGTAAGCGACGAGTGGCACGCCAAGGTCAAGCCGGCTATCCCGGTTGACCCAGCGCCTACTCCGACCCCCAAGCCCAGCGTCACTGTCACGCCGCAACCCTCGATGACCGCCACCGTCACGCCCACTCCCGAGCCGAGCGTTTCCGTCACTCCGACCCCCAAGCCCAGCGTCACTGCCACGCCGCAACCCTCGATGACCCCCACCGTCACGCCCACTCCCGAGCCGAGCCTCACCCCGTCCGCAGCCCCGGCTCCGGGCACCGTGCACCGCATCGCTGGGGACAACCGCGTAGCAACCGCCGTGAAGGCAGCTAACTCTGCCGTCTTCACCGGCGACGCTGCCGTGCTCGTCTCCGGTAGCGGCTTCGCCGACGCCGTTGCAGCCGGACCGTTGGCTGCCACAGTAGAGGGCCCCCTCCTGCTGACCACGGCTAAGCAGCTGGAGCCAATGGTGCTAGAGGTGCTGAAGAACAAGGGCATTAAGAAGGTCTACGTGGTGGGCGGCACCGCTTCCGTGGCGGAAGGCAAGTTGGCCGCTCTGCGCTCAGCCAACTTCAACGCTGTTCGCGTGGCGGGTGGCACCCGTTACGAGACTGCCGTTGCCGTCGCCAAGGAGGTGGCAGCTAACGGGGCAGTGGATCGAATCTTCGTTGCCGACGGCACCCAGTTCCCCGACGCGCTGGCGGCCGGGCCGGCCGCCGCCCGCAGCGGCGGCGTGATCGTTCTTTCCGCCGGCGCCACCCTTCCTGCCCCTACTAAGGCTTTCCTGGCCAAGCACGCCGCCCTTGGAAAGGTGGCAGTGGGTGGCCCTGCCGCCAAGGCCCTGGCAGGCGGAGCCGGCAAGCTGACGGTCGTGGCCGGCGCAGACAGGGAGGGCACCGCTGCCCTGCTGGCCGAGCGCTTTGCCTCGCAGGCAACCTCCGCAGTGCTGGCCTCTGGCGCCACCTACGCCGACGCCCTGCCGGGCGGCGCACTGGCTGCCGCCATGGGAGCCCCACTGCTGCTGAGCAAGCAAGCCGCGCTCTCCCCAGCCACCGCCAAGTACCTGCAGGATCACAAGGTGATCAGCCACGTGGAGATCATCGGCGGCACAGGAACCCTGCAGGCTGCCGTCCAGCGTTCTGTGGTCGGCATCATCAGCAAGCGCTAAGGCGCTCAAGGCTAAGGGTGGGGCAGCGAGCCATTTGGCCCGCTGCCCCACCCTTTTCTACCGCCTCCGTCTTTAGCTAGGCAGTTAGTTGCTCCAATGCGTCGAGTACTGCGTTTACGTTGTCCTCCTGGCCCTCTGCCGGCGTGAAGGCGCCGTCCTGGACCTCGGAGACAAGGCTGAAGGAGAGCACCTGCTCCACCTCCGGCATCTTGAATCCGGCCGCGGTGTTGCGCCACACGGAGATGGCCTTTAGTCCGCCGCCGTATCCATACCCGGCGAAGGCAACGGGCTTGCCCTGCCATTCCTCACCCAGGGTGTCCACTGCGTTCTTGAACGGGGCCGGGACGGAGTAGTTGTACTCGGGGGTAACAAACACGAACCCGTCGAAGGAATCGATCTTGGCGGACCACTCCCGGACGCGAGGGTCCGAGTATTCCTTGTTCATGCCCTTGGGGGAAACCGGCCCGTTGAAGAAGGGCAGCTCAAAGTCCACCAGGTCCACCAGCTCATAGACCGCCTCGCCACTGCGCCCCTGGGCGATACCGTCAACCCACTTGGCAATCTGGTCGCCAAATCGGCCCTCACGGGTGGAGCCAAGAATGATTGCAATGCGCATGTTCTTCCTTTCCAAGCAGTCCAGCTCCGGACGCTAGGTACCGTTGCATTATCGAGAATACTGGCGCTAGTTCACCGTAGAGCCGCGAAGCAGCCTCGCCACGCGAGGCTGCCCGCCGGCACAGCCGCCATATTATTTTTACTTTGAAGCACTTGCAACGAGGGCTCGGTGCGACGGATCACAGCCGCTGGATTTGCGTTCGACACCCACCGCCAGTTAGACTTCTCAAGTCGCAAGGCAATGCGCCCGTAGCTCAATGGATAGAGCATCTGACTACGGATCAGAAGGTTAGGGGTTCGAGTCCCTTCGGGCGCGCAGAGGATCCGCTCCGCAATCGCGTAGCGGATTTTTTGTTGCCCGAGCACCGGATCGGGGCTATAGGACAAAATGTGTTGCTTTTGGGCTTGGTTTTCGTTGTGTTTGCTGGGCAAAGTGGGGTTTGAAGTTGGGGCCTATGCTCAAAAAGTGTGTAAATCTCGGGCGTGTCTTGGGGTGTTCAGGTGGTTCTTCCTGCCCAGCCTTTGCGTGTGTGGTTGCCGTCTTCGGGTCAAGTCCCTTTGAGTGGTGTAACAGTCCTTCAAGGTGCTGGTAAGGGGTTAGGCGGTTAGTGCGGGGAGGGGGTGGGTGATGGTTTGGATGTCGTCGTTGGGGACGAGGTGGAGACGACAGCGGGTGAGGGCATCGAGGCTGAGGTAGCGGCGTCGTTGGGCCCATTGGTCGGTTTGTTCGGCCAGGACGGCTCCGACGAGGCGGGTGACGGCCTCTCGGTTGGGAAAGATTCCTACTGAGTCGGTTGGGCGGCGGATCTCCTTGTTGAGGCGCTCATGGGGATTGTTGGACCAGATCTGGGGCCATACGTCTTTGGGAAAGGCGGTCAAGGCCAGCCAATCCGCCCGGGCTGCGTCCAGGTGCTCGGCCACTGCAGGGCTCTTGTCGGCAACGTAGTCCAGTAGTCGGTCGAACTGAGCGTGGACACTGGCAGCGTCGGGCTGGTCGTAGACGGAGGGCCACATCGCCTTGACGGCGGGCCACAGGCTCTTGGGGGTGACGCTCATGAAGTTGGCGGCGTAGTGGGTAGGGCACCTCTGCCAGGAGGCCCCTGGTAGGTTCGCTCCGATCGCGTCAACTAGGCCTGCGTGAGCGTCGCTGGTGACCAGAGGCACCCCGCCAAGGACTTGGGCGACCAGGTCAGCGAAGAATGCGTTGCCTGCCGTGCCGGTCTCGGCGGTGGCGACCTGGGTGCCCAGGACCTCGCGGCGTGCGTCAGCGTTGACGCCGGTGGCAACCATGACAACGGCGTTGACGACGCGTCCACCTTCACGGACCTTCATCGTCAGTGCGTCGGCAGCCACGAAGGTGAATGGGCCGGCTTCATCCAGGGGGCGGTGGCGCTAAACGTTGCGCTGCGTGACTCTCTCGGGGCTGGGCTGGCCCCACTGGGCGCCGCACACGGCGTGCGCGTGGGCAGACAGCAGCGCGTTGATCACCGTCTGCAGCAGATCACGCATCAGGTCGGGCCAAGCTTCGGCCAGAGCTTCACTCAGCAGGCCGGCAGGATCGACAATATGAGGAGCGGTCATCGTAACGAGTCCTTTCGAGCGGGTTGTAGGAGATTCCTCGAAGGATCACACGGTGACCGCGCCTACATCCACAAGCCGGGCCGACCACCAAGTGGTTACACCACAATGCGGGACTCAACTGCAACCCCACCCACCCAAAAGCAACACATTTTGTCCTATAACCCCAGACATGGCCCACCGGCCCATCGCCCCAGCAGGCGGCCCACCGACCCTCAAGGCGGCCCACCGACCCTCAAGGCGCCCCGCTGGCTCCGCGTCGATGCCCTGTCACAGCACTCCCCCGCCGAAACTTGTCCAACCCCCACGGAACTTGTCCTTAGCGGGGTGCCTACGGACAAGGCCCAACGCGGTTTGACAAGTTTCGGCGAATCGAGGAGCGGGCGGGCACGCCGCTCGGGAACGCAAAAGCCCGGAACCCTGACGGGCTCCGGGCATTCGCGGAGACGGCGGGATTTGAACCCGCGAGGGGCGTGAACCCCTACCTCCTTAGCAGGGAGGCGCACTCGACCTGGCTATGCGACGTCTCCAGGCCCGCCTATCTTAACCAAAGTCCACTGCCACGCAAAACCTGAGCCCGGGAGTGGTTGATCACCACTCCCGGGCTCCTCTGGCGGAGAGTAAGGGATTCGAACCCTTGGTGCGGGGTCACCGCACAACAGTTTTCAAGACTGTCACCTTCGGCCGCTCGGACAACTCTCCTTGCCCGCCCATTCTGGCAGCTTCCCGCCAGGGTCGGCAAAACCGCAGCGAAGATCGCGCGTGGGAGCGCACCGAGCCCCGCCACGCAGCCAGGCCCAGCAGTGGACCCGCGCAGCCATGCCGCCACGCCGCCGCGCGGACGCGCTAGAGCTTGACCTTGGCCGCCGCCGCGCGCTCGGCGCGCAGCCGCTGCTGCAGCTCCACCTCCACGGGCGCCAGGTCTGCAACGCCCACCCCGAGAGCGCGGGCCAGCAGCGCGTCAGCCAGCTGAGGGTTGCGCGCCAGCACCGGGCCGTGCGCGTAGGTGCCCAGCACGGAGCCCGCAATGGCCCCGTCCAACCGCCCGTCCGTGGCCCCGTCCTTCGCGCCGTTGCCCCACCCGGACAGCACCTCGCCCAGCGGCGCCGCGTCCGGCCCCAGCTCGGTGCGGCCGCCGTGGTTTTCAAAGCCCAGCAGAACGTCGTCCACTGCCCAATCCGCAAGCAGGCTGGAGGGCTTGACCGCCAGTTCGCCGATCATGCGCGACCCGCTCGGGGTGGTGCGCGCGTCGATCAGGCCGCAGCCCTGCACGCGGCGGCCCTCGGCGTCGGTGAACCACTCCCCTAGCACCTGCAGGCCGGCGCAGATCGCCAGCACCGGCGCGCCGCGCTCCACGGCGCGGGCCAGGCCGCCGTCGGCCAGCAGGTGGGCAGCCGCCAGCGACTGCGCCACGTCCTCCCCGCCACCCAGCGCGTAGATGTCCAGGGAGTCGGGGATCGGCTCGCCGTAGTGGACCGTGAGCACCTGGGCGTCGTGCCCGCGCGCCCGCGCCCGGTGCGCCAACACCACCGCGTTGCCGCTGTCACCGTAGGTGCCCAGCAGGTCCGGCAGGATCAAACCAATGCGCAGGGTCATCGCCGCGCCTCCTCGCTCTTCTCGCCGCCGCTGACCTCCGGCTCCCCACCGGTCACCGCGCTCTCGCAGGCGGCCCCGGCCCCGGAAGCGCCCGTGCGGGCCGTCAGGGTGGCCCCCGCGCTGCCCGTGGGGGTGAAGTAGCCGGCCAGGGTGAGCTCGCGGTAGTAGTCGCGGAAGGCCGTGTAGTTCAGCAGCCCCTCCACGGTGCCGTTGGGGCAGCAGGCCACGGCCTGCGCCGGGGTCTCCACCACCCTGTGCGGGATGCCCGCGTAGGTCAGGCGCACGGAGAGGTCGGCCACGCGCTCGCCGCACGCGATCACGGGACCGCCGGCGTCCGCGTAGCACTTGACGGCGGTGAAGTCCACGTCCCACAGCCAGGACAGGTCCTCCCCGTCCGGGATCTGCCCGTTGACGGCCAGCAGCACCGAGTCCGCGTCCGGGTTGAACATGCTCATCGACTCCTGCCAGCCGGCCGGGTTCTTCGCCAGCAGCAGGCGCACCTCGCGGCCGTCCACGCGCACGCTCGAGTAGCGCCCGGCCACCTCCCGCAGCTCGGCCAGCACGGCCGCCGCGAGCGCACTCTGCGCGCCTAGCCGCACCGCCGCAGCCAGGGCCTGGGCGGCGTTGGCCTGGTTGGCGCGCCCGGGCAGGTTGAGACGCACCTTCACCGCTACGGCCTCATCCGTGGACGACGCTCCACCCGCGCCCCCCTGCCCCCCGACCGCAGCGAGGTCAGGCCGCGTGATCGGGGCGGCGGGAGAGGCGTCGTCCATCCCGCCCAGCAGGGAGCGCTCCAGGCGCACCACAAACTCGCTGCCGCTGGGGGTCTCGGTGCCGCGCTCCACCCACACCTGGGGGCGGGGGCGCACGAACTCGGCTACGGGCACCTGGCCAGGTCCGGTCTGCACGGCGGCGCCCTCCAGGGCGGGGGCGGCGTACCAGTGCTCGCCGTCGCGCAACACGGGCGTGCCGGTGCGCGGGCTGGTGACGGAGTCCAGGTTCCAGCCCGTCCCGGCCGCCACCCAGGTCACGCGCCCGGAGTCCCAGGCGGCGGAGGCGATCAGCGGGTCGTCCGCGTTGGCGATCACGTGCGCGTCCGGGCAGGCGTTGACGGCCTCGCGCAGGCGCTGCTCGATGGTGCCGATCTCCCCCACCCGGTCCAGCTGGTCGCGCGACAGGTTCAGCAGCACCAAGGCAGCCGGCCTGGTGGCCTTGGCGACCATCGGCAGGTGCATCTCGTCCACCTCCAGCACCGCCAACGGGGCGCGCGGGGCGGCCATGAACGCCGAGGCGATGCCGTCCAGCATGTTGTCGCCCCCCGAGTTGGTGGCCACCTGGCCGACGCTGCTGAGCGCCGCCGCGATCATGCGCGTGGTGGTGGACTTGCCGTTCGTGCCGGTCACCAGCACCACGCGCCGGCCCCGGGCCAGGCGCTCCAGCAGGTGCGGGTCAAGACGCAGGGCCACCTTGCCGCCGATCATGCCGCCCGAGCCCACCTTCAGCGTGCGGGAGAGGTACTTGGCGCTGTTGCCCAGGAGCGTGGCTAGGCGGGTGCGCGCCGGCAGAGGTGGGAGACCTGCGGCTGCGCTAGCTGTGTGGCTGGACGGCGGCGGGGCTTGCCCGCCTCGGGGCGCGCTGCGATGGGTCATGCCCCAAGCCTAAAACGCTTCCCGGGCGCGGGCCGCCTTAAGGCGGGGCGGGCGGTGGAACGTCGGACCTTCAACGAGTCTGAGGGTTTGCGCAAACGCACTGCCTGAAAACCTTGCGTGCCTTCCCAAGCTCTCCCCCGCTAAGGCGCCCTCCACCTTGCAGTCTTGCGATTGCTCCTACAAACGGGCGGTCAAACTCGCTGGGAATCTTGCCCGTGCTCTCGAGCTGGGCTCGTAGCTGCTCCAGACGCCTGGCGTCAACCTGTGCGATCAAACTGGCAGCCACCCTGCGAGCACTCTCGTCGAGTTCCTCCCCAGTGACGATTTCCAAATCGACCTGTATGCGACTGGCCTCAGGTTCAGGCTGACCGGCACAGACACGCGACCGAGCCTCCGGCTGCACGCTTTGCCCAACTGCACTGTTCTCCGGGGCAGGCTCCAGGTGATTCTTGAGCCATTCCTCGGGGAGGACAGCCACGGTGTCTGCCTCGTGCCGCAAGGTTCGACTCATGTTCCTCGCTATATTGCCGGCCCCAAGCAAGTGGACCCTCAGACCGAACGATTGCGCCAGACTCACCGCGATTCGAATGTCCTCATCCCCGGACACAACCACGGCGTCGCTGATCGCTCTGTTTCGTGCCAACTCAACCAGGTCAGTAACAATCAGGGTGTCCACGCCCTTCTGCTACCCGGCCCCGTTTATGACTCCCAACCGAAGCTTAAGAGACGGGAGAACGGCGAGCTCCGCTTGAGCTGCGGTTAACTCAACTCCCGGAACGGCGTCATACCAGTATGTGCGCAGGATCTTTGCACCATCACATAGCTTCTCGGCCTCATGCACTAGGGACCTGATGCACTCTGCAGGATCGGTGAGTCTGAGCCGCCTGCGCTCTACGGCCTCCCCGAACGCTGCACTGCTTCCGGCCGCGAAGAAGTATCCCGCGTCAACGAGCAGCGCATACCCGTCCACATCGCCCCCAGGCAGAAAGAAGAATAGGCCCCTCGAGAGGGGCCATAAGTCGGGCGCGTAGTTCATAACGCCCAACTGCCAGCAATCCTAACTGTGGCTCTGTACTCCTTGCAAGACGCAGACATCCCCTGTGGATAAGTCTTGTTTGCGCACCGGTAGCTGTCGGGTACCTTTCAGGTACCCGACAGCTACCGGGCGTCACAGAGAGAAAGCCGGATAGCTAGAACCAGCGACGCTTCTTGCGCTCCTCCTGCTTCACGCACCATTCCGTCTCATCCAGCATCCCGGCCGCCAGCGCGCTCGCGAAGGAAGGCGCCAGGGACAGGCGCGGCATCAGCATCGCCTGCAGCGCGTGGTAGATGTCAGGCTTGCCCTCCCACGTGCCGGTGGACAGGCGGTTGTCCGGGCCAAGCTCGTGGATCCAGGCGCCCGGGCGCTCGCGCACGAACTCCTCCACGTAGTCCAGCCACGAGCGGTAGCAGTGCGTGTAGTGCTCCACGCTGCCCTGGCCCGCGCCGTCGTCCAGCAGGGCGCGGCGCAACGCGGCGGACGCAGCGATGCCCTCGGCAACCACCCAGTGCATGCGCTGACGCACCACGGGGGCGCCGTCGAAATCCGTGGTGTAGATGAAGCCGGGCGCCCCGTCCACGCGCCAGCCGTCCGTGCGGGCGGTCTCAAACAGCTCCTCCGCGGCCGGCAGCAGCCAGTCGGGGGCCTCGATGTCCGCCACCCGCAGCGCCGCGCGCAGCTGCACCAGCAGGCGGGACCACTCCAGGGCGTGCCCCACGGTAGCGCCGTACGGGCGGAACGGGTCGGCCGGGTAGTCGCGGTTGTACTCCAGGTCCACCTGGTACTGCTCGGTGTAGTGCTCCGGGATGCGCCAGTTGTGGGCACGGGCCTCCATGTTGATCACCCGGTCGGCGATCCGCAGGGCGCGGCGCAGCCACACGTAGTTTCCCGTCACGTCCGAGGCCGCGATGTACGCCTCCACCGTGTGCATCGCGGCGTTCGCGCCCCGGTAGGGCTCGCACTCCGTGTAGTCGCGGTTGTAGGACTCCCGCACCATGCCCGCGTGGTCGTCCCACCAGTGCTGCTCCTGGTCCAGCAGCGCCTGCTCCAGCAGGTCGTGGGCACCCGGCCGGTTCGCCGCAGTCGCGGACGCGGCGGCCAGCACCACGAAGGCGTGGGCGTAGGCGCTCTTGCGGGCCCCGCCCTCCCCGATCGGCACACCGTGCCCCGAATCCAGGGTGGGAGAGATGGAGCTGAACCAGCCGCCGTGCTCGTGGTCGCGGAAGACCGTGCGCAGCACGCGCACGCCGTGGTCAGCAAACCGGCGCGAACCCGGCAGGCCCAGCATGGCCCCCAGACAGTAGGCGTGCGTCATGCGGCACTGGATGTAGAGCTCCAGTTCCTTTCCCGGCATCGGGTTTCCCTTGGAGTCCAGGTAGCCGAACCCAGCATCCAGGCGGGAGGCACGGCCAAACTCCAGCAAGGCCCGCGCCTCGTCTCCTAGCCAGCGCACGTGTTCCGTTGCGTTGAACCAGCTCATCGATCCTCCTTGATCGCACCGAGGCGCCGCGCGTCCACGCAGCGACAACTTAGGTTAGCGTGACCGCCCCCACATTCGGAAAATCTTGGAGGTGCAAATGTGGGGGAAATTGGGCGCGGACCAGGAGGGGAGCCTCCGGCGCGCCCGGCGCTAGGCGGCCGGCACTAGGCAGCCCACGCCCGCCCGCGCCCGGCGCACTCGCCCGCTACCGCTCCAACAGGGACTGCAGCACCAGGGCAGCACCGTCCTCACCAACGGGGGCGGTGACGAAGTCGGCCGCGCCGCGCACCACCGGGGAGGCCTGGCCCATGGCCACGGAGAACTCCGCCCAGTCCAGGATTTCCAGGTCGTTCATGCCGTCCCCGATGGCCACGGTGGCGTGGCGGGAGATGCCCAACTGCTCGCGCAGCGTGTCGCAGCCGGTGGCCTTGTTGATCCCCGGCGGGGTGAGGTCCAACCAGGACTCCCAGCCGATCGCGTATGAGACGGACTCCAGACCGATCGCCTGGATGCGGCGAGAGAACTCGCTGACCTCCATGCCGCGCGCCACCATGACCACGCGGCTGACCGGGTCGGCACTCAGCTCCTCGAAGGGCACCACGTTGATCGCGTCGGCGAACTCCTCGAACGGCCAGGGGCGGTTGGCCTTCATGCCGCCCTCGCCGGTCTCGGTGGCGAAGAACGCGTCCGGGACGGCCTGGCGCAGCTTCTCCAGGGCGGCACTCGCGTCGTACAGGTGCTCGGTCAGCACGGTGAAACCCGTCTCGCCCTCGCCGCGCTCCCCCGTCAGGCGGGCCGTGAGCGCCCCGTTAGAGCACACGGCCCAGCACTGGGTGTGTCCCAGCAGCTCGGCGGCCGCGCGGATACCGCGCGGCCCCCTCCCGCTGGCCAACACCAGCCTGGTCCCGGCGGCCCGGTGCGCCGCGAGCGCCTCCCGGACAGCGGCAGAGACGGCCTGGTCGTGCCCCAGCAGGGTGCCGTCGATGTCCAGGCAGATCATCAGCTCCGGCCCTGCCGCTGGCAGGGCGCGCGGCAGGGCCCGCCGGATGCGCCCCCGCCACTCCCGGGCGCTCAGGTCGCTACGAGCCCCCAGGTCGTGCAGCTGGTCCGCACTCACCTCAGGCCTTGGGCTCCAGCACTTCCAGCCCGCCCAGGTAGGGACGCAGCCCCGCAGGGACGCGCACGGAGCCGTCCGGCAGCTGGTGGTTTTCCAAGATCGCCACGATCCAGCGCGTGGTGGCCAGCGTGCCGTTCAGGGTGGCGACGGGCCGCGTGCCGCCCTCAAAACGCTCCCGCACTCCTAGGCGGCGCGCCTGGAACGTCGTGCAATTCGAAGTAGAGGTGACCTCCATGTAGCGCTCCTGGCTGGGCAGCCAGGCCTCGCAGTCGAACTTGCGGGCGGCGGAGGTGCCCAGGTCACCGGCGGCAACGTCGATCACCCGGTAGGGCAGCTCCACCTTGGCCAGCATCTCCTGCTCCATGGCCAGGAGCTTCTTGTGCTCCTCCTGCGCGTCCTCGAGGCGGCAGAAGGAGAACATCTCCACCTTGTTGAACTGGTGGACGCGGATGATGCCGCGCGTGTCCTTCCCGTAGGAGCCGGCCTCGCGGCGGTAGCAGGAGGAGTAGCCGGAGTAGCGGATCGGTCCGTCGCTCAGGTCCACGATCTCGTCGGCGTGGTAGCCGGCCAGGGCGACCTCGCTGGTGCCGACCAGGTAGAGGTCGTCGGCGGGCAGGTAGTAGATCTCGTCGCTGTGCTCGCCCAGGAAGCCGGTGCCGCTCATGACCTGCGGGGAGACCAGCGTCGGGGTGATCATCGGGGTGAAGCCGTGGGCGAGCGCCAGGTCCTGCGCGCAGGCCAGCATGGCCATCTCCAGGCGGGCGCCCAGGCCCTTGAGGTAGTAGAAGCGCGCCCCGGATACCTTGGTGCCGCGCTTGGTGTCGATGGCGTCCAGGCCCTCGCCCAGTTCCAGGTGGTCGCGCACCCGCTCCACGCCCTCCGCGGCGAAGTCGCGGATCTTGCCGACGTGCTCCAGCACCACGTAGTCGTCCTCGCCGCCCTCGGGGGCACCCTGGATCAGGTTGGGCAGCTGGCGCAGCAGCTTGTCCGCCTCGGCCCCGGCGGCGTCGGCCTGCGCCTCTGCCTCCTTCACGGCCGCAGAGAGTTCCTTTGCGCGGGCCAGCACGGCGGGCCGCTCCTCCGGGGAGGCCTTGCCCACGGACTGGGAGACTCGCTTCTGCTCGGCGCGCATTTCCTCGAAACGGGTGAGGGTGGCGCGGCGGGTTTCGTCAGCCGCCAGGATCTGGTCCACCAGGGCCTCGTCGGCGCCACGGGCGCGCTGGGAGTCACGGGCAATCTGGGGGTTTTCACGCAGAGCACGCAGGTCGATCATGGGATAAGCCTAGCCCGGGGCCACTTCATCCCCGGACCGCCCACACTGCCGCCAGCAAACTAGCGCCAATCAGTGATCCACGGCACAATGGGAGCGGGTCTGGTGCCGCCCGGCGCCCGGTCCACAGTCTTAACAGCGAGGGAGCTGCATTAGTAATGAGCTGGGTTGACAGCACGTGCTTCTGGCACGTCTTTCCCCTTGGAATGGCTGGTGTTTTGCACGGGCCGCGCACCGACAACCCCGATCCGGGCGGCCTGGACATAGTTTCCTCGTGGCTGGACCACGCCAAGGGCATTGGCTTCAGGGGCCTGCAGTTGGGCCCGATCTTCGCCTCCACCTCCCACGGCTACGACACGGTGGACCACTTCCGTATCGATCCGAGGCTGGGGGACGACGCCGCCTTCGGCCGCCTCGTGGACGCGCTGCGTTTTCGCGGCATGCGCCTGCTGCTGGACGGCGTGTTCAATCACGTGGGCGCCCAGCATCCGTGGGTGGAGGACGTGCGCCAGCAGGGCCGCGACTCCGAGTTTTACGACTTCTTCCACGTGTCCTGGAACGTCGCCACTGGCGAGGGCCCGTACTTCCACAACTTCGAGGGGCACCCGGACCTGGTGACGTTGAACCTGCGCAACCCCCGCGTGCAGGACTACATAGTGGACGTGATGTGTCACTGGATGGAGCGCGGGGTGGACGGCTGGCGCCTAGACGCTGCCTACACGCTGGACCCTGCCCCGCTGCGGGCAATCGTGGAGCGCGTGCGTTCGCGCTTCCCGGAGGCCTTCATTTACGGGGAGATGATCCACGGCGACTACGGCCAGTTCGTGGAACGCAGCGGCGTGGATTCTGTGACGCAGTACGAGCTGTGGAAGTCGATCCGCTCCTCGCTGCGCGACCGCAACCTGTTCGAGCTGGAGTGGAACCTGCGCCGCCACAACGCGATGCTGGACCACTTTGTGCCGGTGACGTTCGTCAGTAACCACGACGTCACCCGCATCGCCTCCGCCCTGCCGGACCCGCGCGACGCCGCGATCGCGGTGGCTGTGCTGCTCAGCGTGGGCGGCACCCCGCTGGTCTACTACGGGGACGAGTACGGCCTGGAGGGTGTGAAGGAGGACCGCCCCGGCGGGGACGACGCGGTTCGCCCCACCTTCCCGCCGCCGTGGGACTTCCACCCGCGCCCTGAGCAGGATGCCGCCGCCGGCCTGCACTACCACCTGCTGCGCTGGCGCTCTTCCCACCCGTGGGTGAACACCGCCCGTACGGAGGTCCTGGAATTGACCAACCAGTCTGCGGTGGTGGCGATTCGCCCGGGTGAGCGCCCGGAGGGGATTTGGGGGGACGACGACGCCCTCCCGGCCGCCCCCAGTGGCGAGGCCCGCTTGGCTATCAACCTGAGTGACGAGATTGTGGAGTTGCCGGTGCCGGGTGCCACGCACGTGGAAGCCGGGACTCACTCACAGGTTTTGGGGAGTGGTTCTTTGGCTCGAGTCCGGTTGGCTCCTCACGGTTGGGCGCTGTTGGCGGTGGAGTAGCCGCCAGACGTGGTGGGGGGTGGCCCAGCCTGCCGGCTGGGCCACCCCCCACGTTGCTTGAGTTCGGCTGCCCTACAGGTTCGGGGAGTTCAGCTCAGCCATCGCGTCGAAGAAGGCGATCAGGGTGCCCACCAGCGGCGAGCCTCGCCCGATCTCCACCAGCGTGTCGGCGCCGCCGAAGATGAGGGACAGCGACGGGTCGGCGCCGCTCATCAGGGAACCCACGCTGGCCAGCGTCGACTCGCTGGCGCCGAGGGTGAACAGGTTCAGCGCGCTAGAGGTAGCGGAGATCCGCCAGCCACCGTCTTCCTGAACAGTGAAGATGCCAAAGCGCTCAGGGTGGGCCACGCGGTCGTTCAGGTCGAGCTCGCCCTCCAGGATGCCGTCCTCGGTCGCAGTGATTGCGGCACCGTCGTACTGGAGGCGGTAGGCGCCCCGCTTACCGGGGAAGCCGCCCTTGAAGTCTACGACGGTGGAGCCCAGGGAGACGATGGCGCCGCCATCCACCTCGGTGGAGGTGAGCGCCCAGGTGATCTCTGCCCCGTTCAACGCGGAGATCATCTCTTCCACGCCGTGCGCGTCACCGAAGTTGGGCTTCGCAACCGTTTCACTGAGCTGCTCCAGGGCGGATGCGCCGTAGATGGCTGCGCGGCGGCGCTCGGCGAGCGGCAGGTAGCGGATCACGTCCTCGGCAGCGAAGTCCTGCGGCTGGCTGACCTTAGTCAGGGCCTCGACGAAGCGCTGCACGGCCTCCTCGGGAGTACCTGCGTCGGACTTAATGTTCAAATAGTCGGCCTGGTAGTTCGGGACGATCCCGCTGCTGGCTGCGGTGGACTCGTCCTGGCTCAGGCTCGGGGAGACGTACCAGCGTCCGTCTTCGCGCACCGCCATCAGGGCGAGGGCCGCGCCGGAATTGGTGGCCTCGTTAACCACGTCGATCTGGGTGCGCTCGCTCTTGAACTCCTGCCCAACCTGAGACAGGGCCAGGTTCTCCATCGGGGTGATCTTGTCCCCGCGAGCGGCGCGCCAGCGCTCGGCCAGCTCGTTGCCGAGCTCCGACTTGACCTCCAGGTCGATCTTCCAGGTGTTGATGTTGATCTTGGCCAGGTCGTCGGTGTACTTCTCCACGCTGGTCTCCAGCGTGTTGTCGTGCACCACGATGTGCTTGCCGTAGGCGCGCAGCGCGTCCGTGCCGACCAGCTCATCCACCTTGAACAGGTCCCCGACCACGTCCTGCACCTCCACCGCGTTCGCCATGTCCGCCGGCGAGATGAGGCCGGACAGGGCCACCAGGTCGGACTTCTCGATGGCGGCATCCAGGCTGGAAACCAGCTCCTCGGGGCTGGAGGCGCCGGTGCTGTTGTGGGCAAAGGTCATGTACCCGGCCACGGAGACCGCCGCGACGCCCGCCACCAGGCTGGCTGCGGCGGCCGCCACCAGGCCCTTGCGGTAGGGGCGCTTGGCGGGTACCGGTGCGGCGAGTGCCTGGGGCTGTGCTGCGTAGCCCTGCGGGGCTTGCCCCATCGGCTGGGGCGCGGGGAACTGACCGGGAGTGGGAGTCTGCGAAGACATTGGGAGACCTCATCTACCGAAAACGTTTACTCATCGATCGTATTACCTGGCCCCCGGGCCGCAACCGGTAGTCGAGTGTCTGTGCGCTCACCCCCGCATGGGGCAGGCAACTCACACGTGCGCGTCCTAGCCGCGCCGCCCAACGCGCACCCTCGCGCCGCCCAGCGAGCACCCTTGCGGTGCCCAGGCGCGTCTAGCGCGGTCCGGACGCGCCCACCGTCCCCCAAGCTCGCAAATGTTGCAACGGGGTACATCCGGCCGCTTGGTGCCATGGCACCGGTCGGTCGTATGTACCCCGAACTCGCTCTTGTACGCTCGGGGGCGCCGGGCCACCCCGACGGGAAACCACGCCGCCAGCTTGCCGACTAGGGGACGCGCACCAGCAGCGCCCCGCGCTGCAGCCGGGCGTGCAGGGCCACGGCCCGCCCCAGGTAGTCGCCGTCCACCTGGGTCGGCTGCGGGGAGCGCAGCCGCAGGGAGAGCGTGCGGGTGCGGCGCATGATCATGTTGGCCAGCGCCCCGGTCACCGCCCGGCGCGGCCCGATCCCCCGGGTCATCACGCCGCCGGCCAGGGCCATCCAGCCCACCGGCCCGGCGGCGGTGTCCACCGCCACCACATCCAGCCAGCCGTCGTCCAGCTGTGCGTCGGGCACCAGCTGCACCCCGCCCTGCAGCCGCCCGCAGTTGGCGATCAGCACCGAGCGGGCGGCCAGGTTCTCCTGTTCCCCGGCGCCGAGCTCCAGGCGGGCGCGCATGCGCTTGCCCCACAGGTGCCTGGTACTGGCTAGCACGTAGGCCATCCACCCCACCCTGTCCTTCAGGCCATCGCCCACGGACTCCATGACGGCGCCGTCAAATCCGACCCCGCTGATGACCAGGAAGGGCTGGATGGTGCGGGTGGTGGTGGCCGGGGCGGGCGGAAACGCGGGCTCCACGTCGAAGCCAGGCTCCACGCTCTGCTGCCCGGCGTCCTCCGTGACGTCTGCGGCCAACCAGCCCACGTCCATGCGGCGGTTGTGGCCGGTGAAGGCCACCCGCAGCTGCTCGGCCAGGGAGGACAGGGGCAGTTCCAGGTTGCGGGCCAAAAGGTTGCCGGTGCCCTGCGGCAGGATCGCCATGGGCACCTCGCTGCCGGCCAGTCCGGCGGCCACCGAGCGGACGGTGCCGTCGCCCCCGACGGCCACGACCACGCTCGCCCCGGCCTCCACTGCCTGGCGGGCCTGGCCGGTGCCCGGGTCCTCCACGGTGGTCTCCAGCCAGACGGGCTCTGCCAGGCCCGCGTCCATGGCGGTGCGCAGCACCAGGGCCTCCAGCTCTTCGGTGCGCTCCAGCTTGGACGGGTTGTGGATGACGTAGGGGCTGCCTGCTGCCCGGACCTGCGGGGCCGGGGCGATCCCCTCCTGGCCCTTGCCGCCGCGCAGCTCACCGCGCAGGCGCAGCGCCACGGCCAGTGCCACCAGTCCCGCCGCCAGGCCGGCCAGGGCCACACCGAGGGCGATCCAAGTCACCGCTTCCATCCGTCGCCCTCCTAGTGGCTCGCCTTAGCCTGGTCGACGCTCCCCCCGGCCACATCGCCCACCGCGCCGCTACTAGCAGGGCCGCCACTAGCGGCACCGCCGGCATCTTGCGTCGCGCTGTTCCCGGTGGAGCCGGCCAGCCGCCCCACGATCCGGGACACCCAGGCCCGGGCCGCCACGAAGTCGGCGTCCAGGGTGCCCGGCAGCGGGATGGCGGGCACGCCGTCGGCCTTCGGGTAGGAGCCCAGGAACTGCACGCGCGGGCTGACCCGGTGCAGGCCCAGCAGGGCGGCCTGGACGCGTTCCTCGGCCGCGTGCCCGTCGATGTCGATGGAGAAGGCGTAGCGGCCCAGGCGGTCGCCCACAGGGCGGGACTCGATGCGAGACATGTTCACGCCGCGCGCGGAGAACTGCTCCAGCATGTTCAACAGCGCACCGGCCTCGTTGTCCCCCAGCTGCACCATGAGGGTGGTCTTGTCCGCCCCCGTCGCTGGGGGCAGCGCGGCGGGGCGGCCCACCCGCACGAAGCGGGTACGCGCATCGGGGTTGTCGGCGGCGTCGTCGGCCAAAATCTCCAGGCCGTACTTTTGCGCGCTCAGCGCGTTGCACAGGGCGGCCTCGTATCCGGGGTGGGGCTGGCCGGGCGCCAACAGTTCGGCGGCGGCGGCCGTGGAGGTGGCCGGCAGGTGCACGGCGGAGGGAATGTTGGCCGCCACCCACTTGTGGCACTGTGCCCACGCGTGCGGGTGGGTGGCCACGCGGCGAACGTCCTGCAGGCGCGTGCCCGGCCGGGCGGCCAGCACGAAGCTGATCGGCACCACCATCTCGCGGTTGATCCACAGCTCGTCGCCGGCCACCAGGGCGTCCAGCGTCGCGTTCACGCCGCCCTCGATGGAGTTCTCGATCGGCACCACCGCGTACCTGGCCCGCCCCGAGCGCACCGCCGCGAGCGCGGCCGGCACCGAGGAGCAGGGCAGGTCGGTGTCGCCGTATGAGGCCACCTGGCGCAGCGCCATCTCGGTGAAGGTGCCGTGGGGGCCCAGGAATGCGTAATCCACCTCGGGCGTGTCCATGCTTCTCCTTCACCGCCGCGCCTACACCTGCGGCACAGACTAGCGGCAGCGGCGCCTATCGGCCGGACTTGCCCATGGAGTCGATCCGGAAGGGCTGGCCCGGCTTGGCGCCCGCCTGGGCGCGCATGCGGGCGGCCAGCGGCGGGCGCACCCGGAACAGGCGGCGCGACCACATCGCGGCCAGCACGTCCCGCAGGCGGCTGAACCGGGAGGAGCGGCCCAGGCCGGCGCGGCGCGTGGTGGGCACGTCGCACACGACCTCCTGCACCGACAGGCCAGCCATCAGCATGTCCACGGTCATTCCCGGCTCCAGGCCGCCGCCCTTGGAGAAGGGCAGGGCGGCGGTGGCGGCCGCGCGAGTCATGCACCGGTGGGGGCTGAGCGGCTGCTCCGCCACGAACCCGGTCAGGCGGGCCATGCCGCGCCGGGCGCTGACCTCGGCGCGTCCCAGCGCGGGGGCGTCGGAGGAGATGGCGATGGCGCAGTCCACCTGCCCGTCCAGCACGGCGGTGACGGCGGGGGTACATTCGGCGGCCGAATCGCCCAGCCAGGCGTCCATCAGCAGGATGTGACGCTCGGGGTGGCCGGGCACGTCGCGCATCGCCACGACCTTGATACCGGTCTCGGTGGCCGACGCCTTGCCCCTGTTAACGGAGTGGCGCACCACCACGGCGCCGGCGCTGCGGGCCGCGTGCTGGGTCTTGTCGGTGGAGCCGTCGTCCACCACCACTACCAGGTCGACGGCCGGGATCGCGCGGCAGGCCCGCACGGTGGCGGCGACCACCGGGGCCTCGTTGTACGCAGGAATGACCACTGCGACGCGCTGATCTGCGTGCGCGCCAATTGCTGCCTGCGTTAGCTCCACGCCCCCTACCTTAACGCCGCCGGGCAGGGGCGGCCCACCGGCCATTATTTCTATTTGGTAGCAAAGCGCCCGCGAGGCGGGGAGGGCGGCGATTTGCCTGCACCCTCCCCGCCTCGCGGGGACCGATTTGGGGGACGACGCTGCCGCGCCGCGCCCCTGTTTTGCTTAGCGCAGCGTGACCTGGCGGGAGACCATGCCGGCGCGGGCGCGGCGGGCGTCCGCAGACAGCGGGGAGTCGTCCTTGAGGGCCTCCTCCAGGCGCTTGGCGAGCTCGGCCAGGGGCGCGGCCACGCCCTCGGCGCCGGTGCCGTCGGCCAGCTCCCACACCGGGACCAGCACGCCGTAGGAGCGGAAGGCGCCCACGAAGCGGGTGCCCTCACCCAGGTTGCACTTGCCCTCGGCCTGCAGGCGCGCCAGGGCGTCCCACAGCTCGTCCTCGTCGCCGGGGTAGACCCAGCGCACGAACTCGTGGTTCATGGAGCACCAGAAGGCACCCTCCACGCCGGCCACCCGCTCGGAGGGGACCATGCCCTGCGCGGACTCCTCTAGCGCCTTTTCCAGCTCGGCGGTGCGCTCGGCGTCCTCCTCCAGCCAGAAGGAGAAGTCCTTGTGCAGCTCGGCGGCCACCGGCACGGCCGGGTCCAGGATGTCCTGCAGGCGCGCGCCCGGCTCCAGCAGGCCCAGCGTGCCCACCAGGTTGCCCGGCTCCAGCTCCAGGCCGGCCTCGATGGCGGCGGCGTAGTCACGCGAGACGTCGCCGGACTTCGCCTGCGTCTGCATGCCGATCAGCAGCATGCCGTCCTGGCGGCGCAGCGCCGGGGCCATGTTCGGCAGCACCGTCACGAACAGGACGTCCTGGCTGCCGTAGTCGGCGTTGGTGCGCAGCTTCGCGGAGGCGGCAGGCAGCAGCTCGCGCATCGCCACCAGGTCGGCCTCGCCAGACAGGCCCTCGAAGGGGCGGTCCACGTAGGCAACACGGGCGCGCTTGGGCGCCCCAGACTTGCGGTTCTTCTTACCCATGACGCACAGCGTAGCGGCCTGGGGCCCTCAGTCCACGCGCGGGACGTCGCCGTCCTCGCTCACCAGCGGCAGGCCCGCCTCGGCCCAGGCCACCATCCCGCCGGCCAGGTTCAGGGCGTCGATCCCGTTCTCCGCCAGCATCTTGCAGGCGCGGGAGGAACGGCCCCCGCCGTGGCAGACGATGATCAGCTCACCCTCGGGCAGGTCGTCCAGGGCGTCGGCCAGCTCACCGGAGGGGATGTGGATGGCACCGGGGGCGTGCCCGGCCTCCCACTCGTCGTCCTCGCGCACGTCGATCAGCGTGTAGCCCTCCGGGACGGGGGTGTCGAAGTCCAGCATGTCGACGGTGATGTCACCAGAAACAGGAAGAGTCATGCCGCCACCATAAGCACGGCCGCCGCGCCACCCCAAGCTCGAGACGGCAGTTTTCTTTAGCCACCAGCGGAAGCCCAAATAAAACAGACCAGAGGGCCCACAGTTAGCCCCATCACAGTGAGAAAATTGGGCCCATGCACGAACGAGCAGGCACACGAGCCCTTCCTGAAGACCTAATCGACGTAGACGCGCTCCTCACCGCGTACTACGAAATCGAGCCGGACCCCACGGACCCGAACCAGCAGGTCGTGTTCGGCACCTCCGGCCACCGCGGCTCCTCCCTGGACGCCGCCTTCAACGAGGCACACATCGTCGCCATCACCCAGGCGATCATCGAGTACCGCCGCCTGCAGGGCACCACCGGGATGCTCTACATCGGCTGCGACACCCACGCGCTCTCCGAGCCGGCCTGGGCCACCGTGGTCGGTGTGCTCACCGCCGCCGGCGTGACCATCGCCGTGGACGCGCGCGGCTCCTTCACCCCCACCCCCGCCGTGTCCCACGCGATCCTGCGCGCCAACGGCGCCGGCTCCGCCCAGGGCGTGCGCGTGGAGGGCCCGGACCGGGCCGACGGCATCATCATCACCCCGTCCCACAACCCGCCCCGCGACGGCGGCATCAAGTACAACCCGCCCCACGGCGGCCCGGCTGACACCGACGCCACCAAGTGGATCGCGGCACGCGCCAACGAGCTGCTGGCCGGCGACTGGAAGCAGGTGCCCCGCCTGGCCCTGCCGGCCGCCCAGGAGAGCGAGTACCTGGTGCGCCACGACTACCTGTCCGCCTACGTGGAGGACCTGGTCAGCGTGGTGGACCTGGAGGCGATCCGGGCCGCCGGCGTGCGCATCGGCGCGGACCCGATGGGTGGCGCCTCCGTGGACTACTGGGGCGCGATCGCGGAGCGCTACGGCCTGAACCTGGACGTGGTCAACCCGACCGTGGACCCGCAGTTTGGTTTCATGACGCTGGACCGGGACGGCAAGATCCGCATGGACTGCTCCTCCCCCTGGGCGATGGCCTCCCTGCTGGAGCGCATGCAGGGCCCCGAGGCGGCCTACGACATCGCCACCGGCAACGACGCGGACTCCGACCGGCACGGCATCGTCACCGCCGACGGCCTGATGAACCCCAACCACTTTCTGGCCGTGGCCATCGAGTACCTGTTCGGCCACCGCCCCGGCTGGCCCGCAGACGCGGCGATCGGCAAGACCCTGGTGTCCTCCGCCCTCATCGACAAGGTGGCGGCCTCCCTGGGCCGCAAGCTGCTGGAGGTCCCGGTGGGCTTCAAGTACTTCGTGCCCGGCCTGCTGGACGGCTCCGTTGGTTTCGGCGGCGAGGAGAGCGCCGGCGCCTCCTTCCTGCGCGGAGACGGCACCGTGTGGTCCACGGACAAGGACGGCATCATCCTGTGCCTGCTGGCCTCCGAGATCACGGCGGTGACCGGCAAGACCCCGTCGCAGCACCACGCCAAGCTGGTCTCCCGCTTCGGGGAGTCCCACTACGCCCGCATCGACGCCCCGGCCACCAAGCCGGAGAAGGCCAAGCTGGCCACGCTCTCCCCGGAGAACGTCACCGCCACCACCCTGGCCGGCGACGCGATCACGGCCCGCCTGGTCAACGCGCCCGGCAACGACGCGCCCATCGGCGGCCTGAAGGTCACCACCGAGGCCGCCTGGTTCGCCGCCCGCCCCTCCGGCACCGAGGACGTCTACAAGATCTACGCAGAGTCCTTCCGTTCCGCCGAGCACCTGGCCCAGGTGCAGGAGGAGGCCAAGCAGGTGGTTTCCGCCGCCCTGCAGGCCTAGCCGCCGCTCTCACCGCCCGGCCCCTTATCCGGGCCACCCGCCCCGTCCACATGACCGCCCGCCCGGCGGGAGGCACCGGACCGTGGGCACACGTGATGGCCGACGCTCCACCCGCCGCTCTTTTCGCTGCGGCCGGTGGGGCGTCGGCCATTCTCACGCGCCCGGGCGCGGAGGAAGAAAAGCGCGCGAGGCTAGGATCGGGGCCATGAGCAACCGGAACCTTGGCGCGCGCCTGGAGGACCAACTCAACCGGCGCGGCGTACACATGCTGCGCCAGGTGGGTTGGCGTCCCCGCATCATCGGCTACGAGTCCTACGGCAGCGTCGACAAGGCCCGCGTGCTGGCCCGCGTGCTCATGGCCAAGCCCGGCAGCCCCCTGGAGGGAACGCTCATCAACGAGCTGCCGGACCCGGCCGCGCCCCTGCGGGAGATCGGCGAGGCCACGGTGCGCAGCCTGCGCCAGGCCCAGCGCGGCTGGCGCCAGTTCATCGGCTCCGCCGTGCCGTTCTACCCCGTCACGATCACGCTCGGGCAGGCGCGGATGGAGGCCAGGGCGGACCGCTCCGGCATCATCGACCTGGTGGTGCGCGACCACCAGCTCCCGCCCGGGCTGCACCACGCCCTCATCGAGGGGCCCGCCTCCGAGCCGGTGGAGACGGAGATCCACGTGGTGGACCCGGCGGTGCGCTTCGGGGTGGTGTGCGACATCGACGACACGGTGATGGTCAGCCACCTGCCCCGCCCCCTGGTGGCCTTCTGGAACGGGTTCGTCAAGTACACCGACACCCGCGAGGCCGTGCCCGGCATGCCGCAGCTGCTCAGCCACCTGGAGGCGGCCAACCCGGCCTCGCCCATGATCTACCTGTCCACCGGCGCGTGGAACGTGGTGCCCACCCTGCGCTCCTTCATGCTGCGCCACGGCATCCCGCTGGGCCCCATGCTGATGACCGACTGGGGGCCCACCAACACCGGCTGGTTCCGCTCCGGCCAGGGGCACAAGCGCACCCAGCTGCGCCGCCTCATGCTGGACCTGCCGCAGATCAAGTGGCTGCTGATCGGCGACGACGGCCAGCACGACCCGATCATCTACAGCGAGGTGGCCCGCGAGCACTCGGAGAACGTGCACGCCATCGCCATCCGCCAGCTCACCCCCTCCCAGCAGGTGCTCAGCCACCTCAGCCCGGCACCGCTGGAGGTCTACGGACCGGACTCCGTGCTGGCCGCGCCCGTGCCTCAGCTCTACGGGGCGGACGGCTTCGAGCTCAGCGAGCTGCTGGGCGCCCTGCCGCAGCCCTGACCGCCACGCCGGGGGTGACCGTGCTCGGGGCGGCGGGTGGGACGTCGGCGGCCTAGACCGACACGCCCAGCAGGGCGCCGATTCCCCAAGTGGCGGCCATGGCCAGTAGACCGCCTACCAGCAGGCGCACCACCGCGCGGCCCTTCCCGGCCTCGCCCAGGTGGGCGCTCACCCACCCCGTCAGGGCCAGGGCGACCAGCACGGAGACGAAGGTGACCGGGACCCGCACCCACGTGGCCGGGGCCAGCCACACCGCCACGATCGGCAGCAGCGCCCCCAGGGTGAAGGAGATGGCAGAGGAGATCGCCGCGCTCCACGGGTTGACCAGGGCTTCTTGATCGATGCCCGTCTCCAGGGCGAGGTGGGCGGCCAGGGCGTCCTTGGCGGAGAGTTCCTTGGCTACCTGCATGGCCGTGGCGGCTGAGACGCCGCGTTCCTGGTACATGCGGGCCAGCTCCGCCAGCTCGCCCTCCGGGTCTGCGGCCAGCTTGGCGCGCTCGGCGGCGACGATCGCGGCCTCGGAGTCGCGCTGGGAGGAAACGGAGACGTACTCCCCGGCGGCCATGGAGAAGGCGCCAGCCAGTAGGCCCGCGACGGCGGCCAGCATGATGGCGGTGGTGTTGGCTGGGTCGTAGGCGGCCACGCCGATGACCAGGCCGGCCACGGAGACGATGCCGTCGTTTGCCCCCAGCACCGCCGCGCGCAGCCAGTTCAGGCGGGCCGTGAGGGCCGAGCGCGCCGACTTGCCGTTGCTCTCGGTCCCTGCGAGGGCTTCTGCCTCACGAGCGGGCGCGGTGGGATTTGGCCCTGCGGCCGCGTCGGATTGCGGCGCAGGCGCGGGCGTTACGGGCGCTAGCCTTGCGGGCCCGGCCGCCCCGAGCGTGGGCGCCGCCCCCTTGCTGGCCGCGAGCGGGGTGGCCGACGTTGCCGCCGGGCCGACGCATCGAGCGGCCGCCTCGCCACCGGCGCAGGCGCAGCGCCGGGCGCGCGAAATGCGCAGGGCCCGGGCGGTGGGGCAGCCGGGGTGTGCGGGCAGCGCGGCCCGGCTGCGGGAGGCGCTAGGAGAGGTCAGCTCGATGTTCATACCCCCACGCTAGGGGCCTTAAGAACGCAAAGATAGGAAGCCCATCCTTCGCTAGGTCAGGCTGGCCTACATGTCACAAATCCGCTATTTTCCGGGCAAAACAGGACATCACACCGAACTTAACACTTAACTTCACGCGGTGTTATGTTGAGTGTTAAGTTGCCCATCCCTGGCGGACCATGCGGTAACGCTGCTTGGGACTACGCGGGGGCTCGGTTGCTTCCACCACCCCAGCATCTATCAGCGCCCTGAGCGCCTTTTGCACGCTTGTCCTACTCAGCCCGAACTTGTCGACCAGGTCGGAAGTTGTTGCGCTCTCATACTCCACCAGGTGACCGCGCACCAACTCCTGCGCGGATGCATACCGCTCCAGCGGTGCCACCCGTCGACGTCGGAACGTGATCGTAAAGCTGGTCACTGAGTTACTGATCTCTGGCGGCGGCAGCAGGGCCTCCGCTAGTGCCGATCGGATCGCGGCTATCCCGGTCCCCCTGTTTTCAGCCACCGGACCGCCGCCTGCAAATGAGATTGACTCCAGGAAGGTGGAAAGACGCTGGTTTCGACTGGTGCTTACCCCAGCCTTCCCAAGCGTCTCCACCGTAACCGCCCCGTAAAGCCCGCCCGGATTGGTGATCTCCAGCCGGTCCACAAACATGTTCACCTGCACCTGCGCGCCGCGCACCTCCGGCGAGTAGTCCCGGTGCATGAGCGCGTTGACCATCGCCTCCCTGACCGCCACTAACGGATAGTCGGGCAGCTCGGTGCGAAAGGCCTCGCCGATCAAGCCGGCTGTGCGCATATTTCGCCGCACAGCGTCTACAGCGGCCTCCACCAGCTCCGGGATTGGCCCGGTGAACATGGCGCTATCCAGGAGCCGCACTCCCTCTGCGACCTCGCCACGATCAGTTCCAGGGAACAGAGCGAAGCTAACGGCCAGGCGCGGGAAGAACTGTTGGGGGTATTCCCCCAGCGCGAGGAGGGCGGCGAGCGTTGGCCGCCCCTGCTTGGTCACCCGCAAGCGCTCACGGGCCACCTCTACACCATCGGCAAAGGTCCGCCTGCGAATCTCCCTTTGCCCATCCAGGAATCGTCCTAGGGCCACCTGGTCCAGATCGGAAATCTCAGCATCCTCAATCGGCTGCTCATCCCAGAGCGGCTGAGAGCGCTCTTCCAGCAATCGGCTGACTTCGTAAGTCGTCATCCGCCGATCACCGTCACCGCTTCGCAAGTAGGAGCCGTTGTATTGCCCCTGGTCAACGACGTAGCAGGGCTTTAGCCGCGGCTCCACCTCGTGAATCCGCGCAACGAGGACGGCTTGCCCCTCGAACGGCACAATCTCCACATCCGGGCGTACTACGGGTTCCAGTTGGCCACAACGAGCCGCTAGCTGATCCCTAGCCTGCACGGCGTCAAACCCCGGCACCAGCGCAAAGCCATCTGCCTCTGACAGTCCAACAAGTAGAGTTCCACCGGAGGCGTTGGAAAACGCGCTCAGGGTCTCCCTGACCCCCTTGCCGACGCCCGACTTCACCTCGATCCGCTGCTGATCAGTTCCAACCAGGCGCAGCTTCGAGACCAAGTCAGCTAGTTCTGCGGGTTCCATACGTTCCCCCCATCGCTCGCAACTTAACACCCAACATAACACTTAACTTCACACGGTGTTATGTTGAGTGTTAAGTTCGGTGTCAAGCTCGAGCTTGCGGGCGCCGGGGCGCGGCAGTAGTTGGCCAGTAGATGCCACGGACGGGAGGCGGGCCAGCACGAGTGCGGTCGACTAGACCTGCGCAAATGCTGCAACGGGGTACATCCGACCGCTCGGTGCCATGGCACCGGCCGGTCGCACGTACCCCGACCGCACGCTTGTACGCCCGGGGTAACGCGCCACCAGCCGCCGATGTTGCACAAGGGCGCGTCCTTTGTATCCGGCCGCGGCCCCGGACGCCTAACTGGGGGCACCGGGGCGCGGCCAATCGGAGGTCAGATAGGCCTCCACCGCCCGGCGCCTAAAGCCGTAGGCCGGCCCCCGACTGATGAGGCCACGAACGATGTCCAACCGCTGCGCGGATGGGCCAGCGGCGCTGGATGACTTGAATCCCGCTGCGGCCGCGATCTCCTTCAGAGTGCGCCGCTCAGGCTCAACCTCGCCCATCGCCTCTAGGAACTCGCGCTCCCTGGCCGGCAACCGGTCAAGGATCCGCAGCACGTGCGCTTCGGCCTCGTGGGCCACCTCCGCCCACCCCGCATAGACGTCATCGACGGTGATCAGGTCACTAGCCCCAGCGAACCAAGCCCCCTGACCGGCCAGCTGGAACAGGAAGGGTTCTCCGCACGCCAACTCGACGATGGCGCCCTGCGCCTGCGGAGTCATGAATACGCGATCCAGCCCTCCGTCTTGGTTGGGCACCGGCCAACCTTCCGAGACGAAGGGCTGAAGCGCGGCCTCCAAGTCCCCATCGGAGATGGATGACAGGTTGACCACCTGGAAACGGCGAGCAAAAGTGGCACCGGTCCTTGCCCCGGCCAGGTCAGCAAACTCCGGCAGACCCGAAAGATAGACAGCGATCGGCAGCGCACGGTTAATCAACATTCTGCCGGGCGCCTCAACCTGTTCCTCGTGAGAGAGTGCGTCCCCCAGGGCGATGAGGAGCTGCGAGAGCGCGTTCTCATCGCCGATGTTCTGCACCTCGTCGATGTGGATGACCACCATCGTGTCTCCCCTGCGGAGCGCTTCGCGCCCTACTTCAACGAGGAGCTCGGTCAGGGCGACGTGAGGCTCGGGCGCCTCTCCCTGCCGGAGTGAGAGCGATGCTCCCGCCACGGCCACGCTTTCCACGCGCCTTAGCGTCGCGGCAATCCGATCCTCTCTGGCTGCTGCCAAAGACACGCTCTCCGCCAACCCGAGCAAGGCGGCCGCCAATCGCTTGAGCGGGTCGGCCCCTGAGGCCATACGCAACTGCGGGGTCACCCAGTCGCCGCGCGACTGCGCGTCCTGGCAAATGCGGCGCACCAGCGCGGATTTGCCCGTACCGGCCTCTCCCAGAATGGTGCGCCCCCGCTCGTGGACTCCCAGCAGGCGACGGGGCCGCAACACGTCCCTCCAGTCGGCCAGCTGGGAGACTCGGCCCGCCCACACCTGGGGCACGGTGTCAGAGCCGGGACTGAACGGCGAATCTATAGCGCGACGCATGTTGATAATTTTATCAAGCATGTACCGGCATGATAACTTTATCAACGGGGTGAGGTCTTGATAATTTTATCAACGCTCTCCCGTCGGCTCCGGCCACGACTCCCGCCGGTTCCGGGCCGGGCCGGGCTCGGGCCCAATAGTTAGACCGGCGCCAGCAGGCCCGGGTGGTTGTTGCGCACGTTGCCCACGCCCGCCCCCACGGCGCACGCCTCCAGCAGCGCCGGGGGCAGGCAGTCCAGCAGCCCGGCCGCCTCCCCCGCGCTCAACTCGCCCGGTGCCAGCCACTGCCCGCGCAACTGCGCCGGCACCACCACCGGCATGCGGTCGTGGATGGGCGCCAGGTGCTCGGTGGCCGCGCGCGTCAGGATCGTAACCGTGTGCAGCCAGCGCCCCGCCTCCGGCCCGGCCGGGTAGCGCCAGGACTCGTACAACCCGGCCAGCGCCAGCGGCGCCCCGGACGGGTCGCTGATGAAGAAGGGCTGCTTGGCGGCGCCCGCCCCCGCGCGCCCACCGGCCACGCCGGCCGCCCCCGCCCGCCACTCGTAGTAGCCGCAGGCAGGCACCAGGCAGCGTCGCGCCCGCAGCGCCGCCGCGAAGGAAGGCTTGTGCGCGGCGGTCTCAGACCTGGCGTTGATCATCCGCGCCCCGATTGCCGGGTCCTTGGCCCAGGAGGGCACCAGCCCCCACCTGGCCTGGCGCAGCTCGCGCACCCCGTCCCCGGCCACGCGCACCAGGTTCACGGCCTGCGTGGGGGCAACGTTCCAGGAGGGCGGCAGGAACGGGTCGGCCACCCGCTCGACCCCGAACTCCTCGATGAAATCGGCGTCCGTCATGAACATGGCAAAGCGGCCGCACACCGCGCTACTCCTTGCTGGGGGCGGCGGGCGGAACGTCGTCCACGGGCTCGAAGGCGGGGGCGAAGATCCCCTCGCTGCCCTCGCGCGGGTCGGTCTGCATGCCCCGGCGGGCGGCGCGCAGGCCGCGAATCGACCGCAGGCCGCGCACGGACCAGCCGCGCTGGCGCAGCTTGCCGATGTACTCGGGCAGGGAGAAGTCCTCGCGGGGCAGCTGCCAGCGCCGCCAATGCGCCACCACGGTGAAGACCGCGCCCACCACGGTGGCCACGAGCATGCCCACCATGTCCGCGTCCAGGTAGTAGAACAGCACCATGACGGCGGAGGCGGTGATGGCCGGGACGGCGTAGAGGTTGTTGCCGCCAAAGACTTGGGGGACCATGCCGGCGCAGACGTCGCGCAGCATGCCGCCCCCGACGGCGGTGATCAGGCCCAGCATGATCGCCGGCATGATCCCAAACCCCACCGAGAGGGTCTTGATGGCGCCGGTGGCGGCCCAGGTGCCGAGCACGATGCCGTCGGCCACCACCAGCAGGCGCCCGGCCCAGCGGGACTCGAAGCGGAACAGCATGGAGATGGCCGCCCCCACCAGGGCCACCCCGATGTAGTACGGGTCGGTCAGGGCGAAGGGAGGGCCGGCCTGCAACAGGGTGTCTCGCACCATGCCGCCCGCCATCGCAGACATGATCGCCAAGATGGCAAAGCCAACCGCGTCAAAGCCCTTCTGCCGGGCGATCCGCCCGCCCAGGATGCCGTTGAGCAGCACCCCGGTGAGGTCGATGGCGCGGAACAGGTCCGGCAGGTGCGAGTTGAGGGTAGAGAGCATTGACCCGCCTAGCCCACTTGAGTTCCAAACAGTAGGCCCAGCCCGTAGGTGATCGCGGCAGCGCCGTAGCCGATCCCCAGCTGGCGCAGGGCCCGCACCAGCGGCGCAGATCCGGACAGCAGGCCCACCACCGCGCCAGTTCCCAGCAGGCAGGCGCCCACCAGCAGCGCCGACCACAGCACTGCGGCCAGCCCGGTGGCGCCGAACAGGTAGGGCAGCACCGGCACCAGCGCCCCAGAGGCGAAGAACGCGAACGAGGACGCCGCAGCCTTGCCGGCCTCGCCCACCTCCTCGAAGGTCTGCACCTGCTCGAAGGAGCCGGTCTGGGCGTCCAGGCCGGCCCGGATGGCGCTCAGGGTGCGCTGGGCGTGCATCTCCGCGAAGTCCGGGTCCTCGCCGCGCGCCCGGTAGACCAGGGCGAGCTCGTTGGCGTCCACGTCCAGCTCCGGCAGCACGTCGGTGACGTCCGGGTCGGGGCGGGAGGCCTCCAGCAGCTCGCGCTGGGAGCGCACGGAGACGTACTCGCCGGCCGCCATGGACAGCGCGCCGGCCAGCAGGCCGGCCAGGCCCGTGGCCATGACGGTGGAGGTGGCCACGCCCGTGGCGCCGATGCCGAGCACCAGGGCCAGGTTTGAGACCAGGCCGTCGTTGGCGCCGAAGATCGCGGCCCGGAAGGTGCCGCTCATCTGCTGGCGGCCGCGCTGGGCCAGGGAGCGCACCACCTCGCCGTGGACGCGCTCGTCGGCCACCATCTGGGCGGTGGCGTCCGGCTCCTGCGGGTATTCGCTGCGCTGCTCGGCGCGCTGCAGCAGCGCCAGGACGAACACCGGCCCGAACAGGCGGGACAGGGCCCGCATCGGCAGGGTGAGGGGGTGGCGGCGCGGCGGCGGGTAGGCGTGTGGCCCCAGCAGCTGCAGCCAGTGGGACTCGTGCCGCGCCTCCGCCTGGGCCAGCTTGCGCAGGATCTGGCCCTCCTCGCCGTCGCGGCGCTCGGCCAGCGACCGGTAGGCGTCGGCCTCCGCCCGCTCCTCGGCTAGGCGGCGGCGCCACCGCTTGATCTGGGCCGGGGTGTGCCCGCAGTTTCCCTGCTCGCAGGCTGCGTATTGCGGCGAGTCAGCCCCTGCGGGTACGCCTGAGTTGGTGGCCGACGTTGCCGCCCACTGCTCCTGTGCTCCCGCCGGCTGGCGAGCGCCCGGCCCCGTCTCCAAGGCGCCTAGCTTAGGCGTCGGTGGGGGTGGTCTTGCCGCCGTCCTGCTGCGCCCCGAACATGCGCTCCTTGACAATGCCGGCCATGCGGTCGGTGACGTCGGTGCCGACCTTGCGGGAGACCTCGGAGACCTTGGAGGTGGCCTTCTCGACGGTGGACTTCACCACCGGGGTCTCCAGGAAGTTGGTGGCCATGGTCTTCATGCGCTCGTACTGCGCGCGGCCAGCGCGCGTGCCCAGCACGTAACCCAGACCCATACCGACCAGCAGCGTGAACTTCTTGCCCATTTGTTTCCTTCCGTTCGGCCTCAAGCCTATGCGTTAGCGCTCTTGCACAAAAGTGCAGGCCACGTGGACGGGGCAAGGGGGCGGGGCGCCGCCGCGCGACGCCCCGCCCCCGTCCAGCCCCTTCCGGGCTTGGCCTTGCCCCTTTCCGGGGCCGGCCCGCCCCGGGCTAGCTAGCGCACCGGCTCACCGGGACTCGATCTCGGCGCGCACCTGCAGCGCGGCCGCGACCATGTTGTCCAGCGCCGCCTTGGTCTCCTCGTAGCCGCGAGTCTTCAGGCCGCAGTCGGGGTTGACCCACAGCTGGCGCGGGTTGACGGCTGCGGCGGCGGAGCGCAGCAGCTCCACCTGCTCCTCCACGGAGGGCACGCGCGGGGAGTGGATGTCGTACACGCCCGGGCCGATGCCGCGCTCGTAGCCGTGCTCGCCCACCGCCGGGAGGATCTCCATGCGGGAGCGGGCAGCCTCGATGGAGGTGACGTCGGCGTCCAGCGCGTCGATCGCGCCGATCACCACGTTGAACTCGGAGTAGCACAGGTGGGTGTGGATCTGGGTGTCCGGGCGCACCCCGGAGGTGGAGAGCTTGAAGGAGCCCACGGACCACTCCAGGTACTCGGCCTGGTCCTTGACCTCCAGGGGCAGCAGCTCGCGCAGGGCGGGCTCGTCCACCTGGATCACGGCGATGCCAGCCTCCTCCAGGTCCACGATCTCCTGGCGCAGCGCCAGGCCCACCTGGTCGGCGGTCTGGCCCAGCGGGATGTCGTCGCGCACGAAGCACCAGGCCAGGATGGTGACCGGGCCGGTGAGCATTCCCTTGACGGGCTTGTCGGTGAGGGACTGGGCGTACTTGGCCCACTCCACGGTCATCGGGGCCGGGCGGGAGACGTCGCCCCACAGGATCGAGGGACGCGTGCAGCGCGAGCCGTAGGACTGCACCCAGCCGTGCTGGGTGGCGGTGAAGCCGTCCAGCAGCTCGGCGAAGTACTGCACCATGTCGTTGCGCTCGGGCTCGCCGTGCACCAACACGTCGATGCCCAGCTCCTCCTGCAGGGCCACCACGGAGGCCACCTCGGCGCGCATCGCGTCCTCGTACTGGGCGTCGGTGAGCTCGCCCTTGCGGTGGGCGGCACGGGCCTTGCGGATCTGCGTGGTCTGCGGGAAGGAGCCGATGGTGGTGGTGGGCAGCAGCGGCAGGGCCAGGCGCTCGCGCTGGGCGGCGTCGCGCTCCTCGAAGGACTCGCGCTCCCGGTCGGCGGGCACCACGGCGGCCACGGCGGCGCGCACCTCGGGGCGGTTGACCCCGGGGTGGGCGGCGCGGGAGGCGCGGGCGGCGGCGTCCGCAGCGAACTCGGCGGCCACCGCGTCGCGGCCCTCGCTCAGGGCGCGGGCCAGCACGCCCACCTCGGCCACCTTCTGGTCGGCGAACGCCAGCCAGGAGCGCAGCTCGGGGTCCAGCTGGGTCTCGCGATCCACGTCGTAGGGCACGTGCTGCAGGGAGGTGGAGGTGGAGACCACCACGTTGGCCTGCGGGCCCACCCCGGCGCGCACCTGCTCCAGCTTGGCCAGGGCCTCCTCCAGGTTGGTGCGCCAGATGTTGCGGCCGGAGACCACGCCGGCCAGGACGGTGCGCCCGGCCAGGGCGGCCAGGTCGTCCTCGCCGGGCACCTCGCCACGCACCAGGTCCAGGGCGAAGCCCTCCACGCCGGTCGCGGCCAGCGCGGGCAGAGCGGCGCGGGCGGTGCCGTAGGGGGTGGCCACGATGATGCGCGGGCGGGAGGCGGCGTCGGCCAACTTGGCGTAGGCGGAGGCGGCGGCCTCAACCAGGCGGGCGCGGTCGATGTCGGCAAAATCGGCCACCAGGGCGGGCTCGTCCAGCTGCACCCACTGCGCCCCGGCGCCGGCCAGGTCGGCCAGCAGGGCCGCGTACTGCTCCACCAGATCCTCCAGGCGGGTGAGCGGGTCGAAGCCGGGGGCGCAGTCTGCGGCCTTGGACAGCGCCAGGAAGGTCACCGGGCCCACCAGGACCGGGCGGGGGGCCGACGTCCCGCCGGCCTCCCCCTGGCCCGCGCCGCCCTGCTCGGCGGCCGCCACGGCCTCGCGCAGGTAGTCCACCACGTGGGAGTCGACGTAGCGCAGCGGGGTGTCAGGGCCGATCTCCGGCACCAGGTAGTGGTAGTTGGAGTCGAACCACTTGGTCATCTCCAGCGGGGCCAGCTCTCCCTTGCCGCGCGCCACCGTGAAGTAGCCCTCCAGGCTCAGCTTGCCCTCGGCGTCCAGCAGGTGCGCAAAGCGCTCGGGCACGGCGCCGATGGTGGCCACGATGGAGAGCATCTGGTCGTAGTAGTGGAAGTCCAGCGGCACGCCGGCGCCGCTCAATCCCAGCTCGCCCAGGCGGGCGCGGGTGCCGGCGCGCAGCTCTGCGGCGGAGGCCCGCAGCTCTGCGGCGCTGGAGCGCCCGGCCCAGAAGGACTCTAGGGCGCGCTTGAGTTCGCGGTCCCGGCCGATGCGCGGGTAACCGAGGATGGTGGCGGCGGGGAAGGGGGTGCTCATGTGCGTGAATCTCCTTATCGGGCCGGGGTGAGGGCGGTGAGCGTGGCCTCTACGAGGTCCTCGGTGAAGCGACGGTCGGTGGTGGTTGATAGGAACTTGGTGGCGAACAGGTATTCCAGGATGTCCAGGCTGGGGCGGGGACGGTTGAAGGTGTAGAGGTGTACGCCCGGCGCCCCGGCGGCCAGGGTCCCGGAGATGAGGTCCAGGGTGGCGCGCAGGCCGGCGCGCACCCGCTCCACCGGGTCGGCTTGGCACAGCGCGGCCGCCAGGTGGTCGGGCACCTCCAGTCCGGCCAGTTCGGCGATGCGCTGGGTCCGCTGCGGGTCGGTGAGCGGGGCGAAGCCGGGCAGGATGGGGGCGGTGACGCCGGCGGCGTCGGCGGCCTGGCGTAGGCGCGCGTAGTCGGCGGCCTCGAAGAAGACCTGGGTGATGGAGTAGTCCGCCCCCGCGTCAGTCTTTTCCTTCAGGGCGGCCAGGCCCGCGTCGAACTGGGCGCCGGGGGAGCCGGGATAGGCGGCCACGCAGATGGACACGTCCTCGCCCGGCAGCTGAGAATCGGCGATCTCACGGATCAGCGCCACCAGCTCCGCTCCGGTGGACAGCGCCCCGGCCGAGGGCCGGTAGGTGGCCCAGGTTTCGCCGCGCGGCAGGTCGCCACGCAGGGCCAGGAAGTCGCGCACCCCGGCGGCCAGCAGCTCGGTGATGGTGGCGGTCAGCTCCGCGCGGGTGGCCCCGATGCAGGTCAGGTGCGCCACCGGCTTCAGGCTGGTCTTTTCCAGGATGTGGGCAAGCACGGCCATGGAGACGTCCCGCGTGGACCCGCCGGCGCCGTAGGTGACGGTGGCCATGTCCGGTTCGCTGGCCAGCAGCTTGTCGATCCCGGCCCACGCCAGGGACAGGTTTGCCCTGGAACGCGGCGGGAAGAACTCGAAGGAAACCAGCGGCCGGTCCCGCTTGGCGGTGAATAGCGTTCTGGTAGACACTTCCTCTCCCATCGATCCTGGCTGAAGCACCCTCAGGGGTTGCTGCGACGTCTTAGAGCCAGGTCTCTCGATCGCTCTGGATGGTTCGCCTACCTTCTCAGGCCGCCTTTCCCACCCGCACTGCACGTCCAGCATTTGATACGCAGGCGTTCAGATTCTGCCTTGCGGGGTCGACGTTCCACCGCCCCCTCCCCTGACACGGCCTCCACGCGGGGCGGCGCCTTCGACGCGGGGATGCGCGGGACGTCGGACTACTTCAGCTCAAAACGCATCAGCACGGCGCGGTGATCGGTGTACTCCAGATTCAGCACCTCCGCGGCCACCGGGGTCACGCCCGGGCCGATCAGCGCACCGTCGATCGGGGCCCCCAGCAGGGCGGGCACACCGACCGGCCACGTGCCCACCGAGCCCTGCCCCAGCTGGTGCATCGCCAGGCCACACTGGGAGGAGCGCACCAGGGCGTGGTCCCGCGTCGAGTTCAGCGTGCCGGCCACGATCAGGCCGGTGCGGGTACGGTCCGAGCACAGGGAGGTGACCTTCTCCAGGTCCGCGCGCCACTGCACCATGCTGTCCCGCTTCGGGGAGGCGCCGTGCACCGCCGCGATCGTGGGCGCCCCCTGCGTCACCGGGGCCAGCAGCACCGAGCCGTTGGCCGTGCCCAGCTCCCGCTCCAGCCGGTAGGGGCCCAGGGCCGTGGAGACCAGCACCGTGGTGGTGGCCCCGCGCCGGGGAGGAACGCCCGACTGCGGCTTGACCCCGTCCACCAGCAGGTCGCTGCCCGCAGCCGCGTAGACGGTGAAGGCACCGGTGGGCTTGATGACCGCCGGGTCCTGGAACACCGCCTCGTCGAACACCGGCAGGGCGTCGCTCGGCAGATGCGCCATGTGCAGCTTGGTGAGATCGTTGGCGACCTGCGCGGCCATCTCTGCGGAGGACTCCGGCAGCACGATCACGTCCGCGCCGGCCTGCTCAGCCAACAACGCCACGTCGCTCGCCAGCGTCACGCGGCCGTCCAGGTTGGCCACCAGCACCGTCACCGCCCCGCCCTGCCGGGTCAGGCTCCAACCCAGGTCCGGGCCCACGCGGGCACCCGTGTTGATGCCGGCGCTGCGCACCGAACTGACGTGCAGGCCCACCCCCAGCGCGAATATCAACGTCACGATCCACAGGTAGCGGCCGGTGCGGGTGGTGAACGTCCGCCACAGCGCCATCACCAGGTAGACCAGCGTCAACAGGGCGAAGCCGATCGCCACCACGCTGCGCAGGGCGATGAGTTGCGCGAACGGGAAGGTCAGCGAGGCCGGAAACCTGCCAAAGAGGTCGGAAAACGCGTCCGGCTTGGTGGAAAAGACCACCAGCAGGAACAGGAAGAAAGCCACCGCCCCCCAGAAGATCGCGCGCACGCGCTCCTGCAGGGTCATCGCGCCCGACCGCAGGCGGGCCAGCGGGCTGGGCAGATTGTTCATCACCGCCTGCCACGCGCCGGAGGAGACGGAGCGGGCCACGTCCTGCACCGGGCGGTCGCCGATCACCTGCTTGATCTCGGTGACCAGGGCGTCCTCCTTGGGACCCACGGCCTCGTAGCGCGAGTAGCCACCCTCGCCCGCCTGCGCGCCCGTCTGCGCGCCCGCAGCCTCCGCCGACTCCCCCGCGCCGAAGCCACTTCCGCCCGCCGGGTTATCTCCGCCGCCCGCGCCCGCGCCCGCGCTGAAGGCGTCGCTGCCTTTCCCAGTGTTCACGCCAACATCTTGGCACGCCGCCCGCCGGGCGCGGGTCCCCCGAGGGGCGGCTTTTGCCTCCACATTTAGAATGAGTGGCATGAATGCTGGCTCCCGCGCTGGCCGCGCGGACTCCCAGCGCGGCTTCTCCCCGCAACAGATCGAACAGCGCCGCGCGGCGGTGCCCACCCTGACCTACCCAGACCTGCCGGTGAGCGCCCGCCGGGAGGAGATCCTGGCCGCCATCCGCGATCACCAGGTGGTGGTGGTGGCCGGCGCCACCGGCTCCGGTAAGACCACGCAGCTGCCCAAGATGTGCCTGGAGCTGGGGCGGGGCGTCACCGGGCTGATCGGGCACACCCAGCCGCGCCGCATCGCCGCGCGCTCCGTTGCCGAGCGCCTGGCCTTCGAGCTGGGCGTGGAGGTCGGTGGCGCGGTGGGCTACCAGGTGCGCTTCACCGACGAGACCGCCCCGACCACCCTGGTCAAGCTAATGACGGACGGCATCCTGCTGGCCGAGGTGCAGCGCGACCCCCTGCTGCGCCGCTACGACACGGTGATCGTGGACGAGGCCCACGAGCGCAGCCTCAACATCGACTTCATCCTGGGCTACCTGGCCCGCCTGCTGCCGCTGCGCCCGGACCTGAAGGTGGTCATCACCTCCGCCACCATCGACTCCGCCCGCTTTGCCGCCCACTTCGAGCGCTTCGCGGCCACGCCCGTGCCGATCATCGAGGTCAGCGGCCGCACCTTCCCGGTGGAGATCCGCTACCGGCCCTTGGTACCGCAGCGCGAGCTGGAGGGGGACGACGCTGCCGCCGGCCGCCCCCAGGAGGTTGGCGCAGCGACGCCCGCCGCCGCAGATACCCGGGCGGCCGCTGCGGATACCCGCCCGGCCCGGGCCGCCGCCTCACCGGCAAGCAAGGCCCCGACCGGCCCCGCCGGCATGGTCAATGCCACCGCGAGCAGCGCCGGCACCGGCGTCGGCGTCACCGGCAAGGACGGCGCTGCCGCGCCCACCCGCGCCGACCTGGAGGCCGCCGCCTTCGCCGCCGCCCTCAGGGCCAGCGCCGCGCGCGGGCCGGGAGTGGTGCAGCTACCCGAGCTGGCAGCGCCCGCCCCAGCGCCGCAGCCCGACGAGCCCGGGGCCAGCCAGGCCCGGCCGCTGCCGGCGCAGCCTGCAGCGGCACCCGCCGCGCCCGAGCCGACCCGGCAATCGTGTGCGCCGCAGCCGCCCGAGCAGCCCCTGGACCTCCTCTTCGAGGGCGACGAGCGCTTCCCCAGCGAGGAGATGGACCAGGTCAGCGGCATCTGCACCGCCGTGGACGAGCTGCTGGCGGAGTCCGCCGCCCTGCCCGCCGACGGCTCGGGCCGCGACATCCTGGTGTTCCTGGCCGGCGAGCGCGACATCCGCGACACCCACGCGGCGCTGATCGAGCACCTGGGCTCGCGATACGTGGCGGACCCGAAGGCGCGCGGCCACCGCCCCGACGGGGTGGAGATCCTGCCGCTGTTCGCCCGCCTGACCACCGCGGAACAGCACCGGGTCTTCGAACCGCACTCACTGCAGCGCATCGTGCTGGCCACCAACGTCGCGGAGACCTCGCTGACCGTCCCCGGCATCCGCTACGTGATCGACCCGGGCCTGGCGCGCATCTCCCGCTACTCCAACCGCACCAAGGTGCAGCGCCTCCCGATCGAACCGGTCTCTAGGGCGTCGTCGGACCAACGCGCCGGGCGCTGCGGCCGCGTGGCCGAGGGCATCGCAATCCGCCTGTTCTCCAAGGCCGACCTCGCTAGCCGCGACGAGTTCACCGAGCCGGAGATCCTGCGCACCTCCCTGGCCAGCGTCATCCTGCAGATGACCGCCCTGGGGCTGGGGCGGGTGGAGGACTTCCCGTTCGTGGACCCGCCCGAGGCGCGCGCCGTGCGCGACGGCGTCACCCTGCTGGCAGAGATCGGCGCGGTGCGGCAAGAGAACGGGGACATCGCGCTCACCGCCATCGGCCGCCGCCTGGCCTCCCTGCCGATCGACCCGCGCCTGGCCCGCATGCTGATCGCCGCCGACGAGGCCGGTTGCGCCGCCGAGGTGCTGGTTATCGTGGCGGCCCTGTCCATGCAGGACGTCCGCGAGCGCTCGGCGGACAAGGCCGCCGCCGCAGACGCCGCTCACCGGCGCTTCGCCCACCCCACCAGCGACTTCCTCACCTACATCACGCTGTGGCGCTACATCCGCACCCAGCGCCGCGAGCTGTCCGGCAGCGCGTTTCGGCGCATGTGCCGCGCCGAGTTCCTGCACTACCTGCGCGTGCGCGAGTGGCAGGACCTAGTTACGCAGCTGCGCCAGCTGGCCCGCCCGCTGGGCCTGAAGCTCTCCCCCATCGCCCTGCCGGACACGGAGGACCTGGTGGCGGCCGCCCTCACGGAGGGCGGGGCTGCGCTGAGCGGCGGGGCGGGCACGTCGGGCGCGGTGGCCGCCGCGTGCGTGGCGTTCGCCTCCTCGGGGCGCGGCGCGGACGAGGCCGCGGTCCACCGCTCGCTGCTGACCGGCCTGCTGTCCAACGTGGGCACCTGGGACGAGCGCAAGAAGGAGTACGCCGGCACGCGCGGCACCCGCTTCACGATCTGGCCCGGCTCCGGCCTGGTCAAGGCCCGGCGCACCCCGGCGTGGGTGATGACCGCTGAGCTGGTGGAGACCTCCCGCCTGTTCGCGCGCACCGTGGCCCGCATCGAGCCGGGCTGGGTAGAGGAGCTGGCCGGGCACCTGGTGGCGCGCTCCTACAACGAGCCGCACTGGTCCCGACGCAACGGGGCCGCCATGATCAACGAGAAGGTCCAGCTCTACGGGCTGACCCTGGTGGCCGCCCGTGAGGTGCTGCTGGGCCGCCTGGGCGAGACGCCGATCGGGGACGTCACCGCCCGGGAGCTGGCCCGCGAGATGTTCATCCGCCACGCCCTGGTGGAGGGCGACTGGCACGGCCGGCACGCGTTCGTGAAGGAGAACGAGCGGCGCGTGGCCGCCGCCCACGAGGTCGAGCGCCGCACCCGCACCCACGCCCTGGTGGCCGACGCCGAGGCCCGCGCCGCCTTCTTCGCCGCCCGCCTGCCTGCCCACGTCACCGGCGCCGCCGCCTTCGACAAGTGGTGGAAGCGGGCGCGCACCACCGAGCCCGACCTCCTCACCTACCCAGAGGAGCTGCTGCGCCCGCGCGGCGCGGGCGTGGAGGGCTACCCGGACTTCTGGCAACAGGGGGACATGCGCCTGGAACTGCGCTACGAGTTCACGCCCGGCCGCAGCGACGACGGTGTCACCGCCGTCATCCCAGTGGACCTGCTGGCCGCCGTACGCCCGGACGGCTTTGACTGGATGGTGCCCGGCGTGCTGGACGAGCTGGTGCTTGCCACCTTGCGCGCCCTGCCGAAGGCCGTGCGCCGCCAGCTGGTGCCCGCCCCCGACGTGGCCAAGGAGGTGGTGGAGGTGCTGCGCGCCGCCCACCCGGTCTTGGTGGGGGACGACGTTGCCGCCGGCCGCAGCGAGGACGCGCCCGCCCCCAGTGGGGGCGCGGGGAAGGCGGGGGCCGGGCCCAAGAGCGCGACTGCGGCTGGCGACGCCGAGACAAGCGACGGGCCGACGAGCGACCGGGGTGCGGACGCGTCCACGACGGGAGGCGGCGCCGGGCCCGAGGGAGCGAGCGCCGCGAAGGCGCTGCCGCGCACGCTGGTGCCCGGGGCCTCCATGCGCGACGCGTGGGCGCTGCTGCGCGCCCAGGCCGAGGAGCGCGAGGCGGCCCGCGTGGCAGCTAGGGCCGGGGTTCGCCCGGACGCGGCCAGCCCCCGGGGCACTGGGGCAGACGGGGCGCCGGACCGCTCCTTCCGCACCGCCTTCACGCGCGCGGTGGAGGCCGCGCGCGGCGTGGTCATCCCGGTCGAGGCCTGGGAGGGCGTGGAGCTACCCGACCACCTGCGCATGACCTTCCGCGTGGTCAGCGCCCGCGGCGCGGTGCTGGCCGAGGGCAAGGACCTGGGCGCCCTCCAGCGCGAGCTGGAGCCCGCCTCCACCGACGCCGTGCGCAGCGTGGTGCGCGGCGCCCTGGCCCTGGCGCTGGACGAGGCCCGCTCCGCCCAACAAACCCAGCGGCGCGGCAAGGGCAAGAAGGCCGGCACTGAACCGCAGCCCGGCACTGCGCAGGCGGGCGACGCTCAGGGCGCCAAGCGCGGGCAGGCGGCCGGGTCCGGTGGCCCGTCCCCTGCGGCCGCCACGCGGGGCGGCGCGCGGGCCCAGGCGGGGGCGGGCGGGAACGTCGGCCACCTGAATGCGCCGGCAGATCCGGGCGGTGGCGCACTCAGCGCCGTGCAGGCCGCCGCGATGGAGGCCAGCGACCTGAAGGACTTCCCCGCCCAGCCGCTGCCCGACCACGTCGAGGTCAGCGCCGCCAGCGGAATCGTGCGCGCCTACCCGGCACTGGTGGCAGCCGCACCGCCGCAAGCGCGCGCGGACCTGAAGCTGCTGCCCACCGCCGCCGGCGCCGCCCGGGCCCACCTGCTCGGCGTGCGCGCACTGCTGCTGCAAAAGGTGGCGCTCAGCGAGGCGCGCGTGACCTCCCGCTGGACCGGGGCCGAGGCCCTGACGCTGGCCGCCAGCCCCTACCCCAGTACCTCCGCGCTCGTGGCCGACGCGCAGTGGGCCGCCGCCGGGCTGGTGCTGGCCGAGTGGGGCCGCGCCAGCGGGCAGTCTCAGGCGGTGCGCCACCCGGCCCAGTTCGTCGCCCTGCTGGCCTACGCCCGCCAGCACTTCGAGGACGCCGTCTACCGCGTGCTGCGCTGGTGCGCCGCCGCGCTGACCGAGGCGCGCGCGGTGGACAAGGCCCTCTCCAAGGGCACCACGCTGGCCCTGGTGGGGGTGGCGGCCCAGGTGCGCGCGCACCTGGAGCACCTGCTGACGGCCGGCTTCCTGGGCTCGACCCCCGTGACCGTGCTGCAGCACCTGGCGCGCTACGTCAAGGCGCTGACGCGCCGCTTCGAGCGGGCCGGGGTGGACGCGGGCGGCGACCAGGCCGCCGCCCGCGTCGTGGAGACGTTGGAGCGGGAGCTGGCGGCCGCCTTCGAGGCCGCGCGCGGGGCGGGCAGCGCCGGGCAGGAGGCGCTGGGGCGCCTGGAGTCCGTCGGCTGGCTGCTAGAGGAGCTGCGGGTGAGCCTGTTCGCCCAGGCGCTCGGCACGCCGGTGAAGGTGAGCGAGAAGCGGGTGCGCGCCGCCCTGCAGGAGGCCGCCAAGCTGCGCTGACCGGCCGCGCCCGCGTCACTCAACCCTCACTGAGGTTCACTGAGGCCTCAGTCAATAGAGTGATGAGCCATTTCGCTTCACTGAGAGGCCTCATTTCTTCAGTGAGGGCCTCACTTTCTTCACTGAGCGCCTCACTTCATTCAGTGACGCCTCAGTGAGATGCACTGAGGCCCACCGAGCCCCACCCCTAGTCGGTACTCAGGCGGGAATCACGCACGGCCCTGCCCTTCTCCGTGAGCACGTAGGCCCGCAACCGAGAGGTTGCAGGGGCGGTGGCCTCGATCAAGCCCTGGTCCACCATCTCTCGCAGATGTGGGCGCAGCGAGGTCACGTTTGCACCTAGTGCTGCCGCCAGTTCGCGGGCAGAGATCGGCACCGACTGCTCCAACCGGTCCAGCACGTCCAGCCAGACACCCTTCACCTCTTGCGCGTCGGCCGTCCGGCTCTCCTGCCTGAATATGGTCAGCAGGACGGCCCCGTCGCGCTCCACAAATGTGGGCCTGCGCAATCCGGCACTCTCCAACGCCTGCAGGATGCGCGGCACCCCACTGCCCTGGGCTTCCGCAATCGACCCCTGCCCGCCAGGCACTGGAACCCCGCGCAACAGCCTGCTCAGCGTCTGATTCCGCTCGGCTTTCCGGCCTTCGAAGATGTTCGCGGGAGTGATGCCACCCCACAGACTGCCGGGGTTGAAAACCTCGATGCGGTCCGGGTACACATCCACCGACACGGGCGTCCCGGTGCTGTACTCGGAGTAGTCCCTGTGCATGACCGCGTTGGTGACGGCCTCACGCAGCACCTCCACGGGGATCTCCGGCACATCCAGGCCCTCCACCCCCTTCACCTCTCGCCGCACCTTCAAGTTGAGCATGATTCGCTTCAACGCGTCGTCGATCATGAGCGGAATGGGACCGTCGCACACCTGGCGGTCCAGGAAACGGGTCTGCGCATCCTCGCTCTTCCGGATTCCGGGATGCACGGTCACGTCGATCACGAGCTGCGGGAATTCCTGCTGCGGGTACTGCCCGAAGGTAAGGTAACCGGCCACGGTCACCTTCCCGTCGCGATCCATCACGCCCATCCGACGCAGCACCTGCTCCTCAGTGTCCGCACCGGTCAGCATCCGCGATCCGCTCGCTTCGATGCGCTCGATCGCCTGCCCAATCCAACCCCGGTCCAGGTCTGCCAGGGTCACCGCTTCAATCGCCTTGGCGTCGTACCTCTGCTCGATCCACTTGCTCGATATCGCGAAGATCTCGTTGCGGGTGAGCAGACGATCCTGGTCGCCCACTCTCTTGAACGAGCCGTTCTCCTTGCCCTTGCTCATCACGTAACAGGGGCCGGGGCTCTCGCTGGTCTCGTAGTTGACCGGGAAGACTTCGACAACCACCAGTCTTTCGCCCTCGAACGGGAAGATGTCCGCACGCACGCGCGGGATGGGGCTCACCTTCTGCCCGGCCCCTTCCCCAAGACCGTCAAGAAGTGACTGTTGCCGCTTGCTCGCCTCGAACTCCTTCACCGGCGTAAAACCAGCATGCTCGTCCAATCCCAGAATGAGCGTGCCACCCGAGGTGTTTGCGAACGCCGAAACGGTTTCCCACACCGAACTACCCAGGCCCTTCTCGGCTGCTTTCACCTCCACGCCTTGGGTTTCTGCCCCAAGCAGACGCAACCGCGCAATCGTCGCCGCAAGTTCCTGGTCCCGGGTGATGCTCATGACGCGAGCATATCTTCACTGAGCACGTCACTCAATAGAGTGACGGGCCGTTTTGCTTCACTGAAGAGGCCTGTTTCTTCAGTGAGAGCGCCACTTTCTTCACTGAGCGCCTCACTTCATTCAGTGACGCCTCAGTGAGATGCACTGGGGCCCACCGAGCCACGATCCAGCCGCACTCAGGCGTCGACGCGCTTTTCCAGCTCCTCCTGCGAGATGGATGGCCACTTGACGCGGGCAAAGAAAGCGAAGGCCACCACAGCTCCCAGCATGACCGCGAACCCGATCCAGGCGCTCGTGGTGAGAGCAAAGGTCACGTATCCCAGCAGGGAGGCTGCCGCTGCCACAGCGGCGTAGGGCAGCTGAGTGTTGACGTGGGTAGTGAGATTGCAGCTGGCTCCCGTGGAACTGAGGATCGTGGTGTCGGAGATCGGGGAGCAGTGGTCACCAAACACGGCTCCTGCCAGGACCGCCCCGAAGGCAGCGACCAGGACCTCCTCACCGCCGGGCACGGCAGTGAGCATCTGCCCGGCCAGGGGCAGCAGGATCCCAAAGGAGCCCCAAGAGGTGCCGGTGGCAAATGCCATCCCCGCAGCGAACAGGAAGAGTACTGGCACTAGCCAGACTGCGGGCACCGAGGCCGCCGATACCAGGGAGCCCAGGTACTCGCCGGTACCGAGGGCGGAGATGAGGGAACCCAGTGTCCAGGCCAGCAGCAGGATGTAAATGGCCGGGAGCATGGAACCGGCGCCGCTGGCCACTCCCTTGCCGAGCACTTTGAAGCCGAAGTCGGGGCTGCGCAGCGTATAGCGCAGGTAGTAGTAGAAAGCGGCCACTAGGCCAACGCCACCGCCGATGATGAGGGACATGGAGACGTCGGTGTTGGCCAGGATGTCCAGCACGGCCCAGGAGCCGCCGGAGCGCTGCCCCGTCCACACCATCGCGCCGAGCACCCCGAATACGAGCGCGAAGAATGGCACGATCAGGGCGCGGCGAGCGCCGGGCTCGTAGCGGGGCAGGTCGTCCGTGAGCTGGCCTGGCACGGCCAGGGCCGGGTCGAAGGTGGCCTTTTCCACGATGGCGCGGCGTTCTTCAGCGCGCATGGGGCCAAAGTCGATGTCCCAAGCGATGACGAACCAGATGAGGATGATCGCGCCGATGGCGTAGTAGTTCATCCCGGCCGCCCGGATGAACGCCCCGGCCCCGGAGAGGGCGAGTCCGGAGGCGGCGACGATGGGGGCCATGGTGCCGATGATGGAGGCGCCCCAGGAGGAGAAGGGGGCGAGCACGGCCACGGGCGCGGAGGTGGAGTCGATCAGGTAGGCGAGCTTGGCCCGGGAGACGTGGCGACGGTCGGTGATGGGGCGCCCCACCTGCCCCACGGCGAGGGCGTTGAAGTAGTCGTCGATGAAGATGACCACGCCGAGCGCGGCGGCCAGGAATTGGGCGCCGCTGCGGGTCTTGATCCGCTTCATGGCCCACTCGGCGAAGGCGCTGGTGCCGCCGGCCATCATGACCAGTGAGGTGATGACGCCCAGGATGAGCAGGAAGGCGAGGATGAAGATGTAGTAGAGGTTCGCCTCGCCCGCCTCGAAGTCCCAGAAGATTCCGGCGAAGGAATCCCACAGTAGCTTGCCCGCCTTGAGGGGGTTGCCGCCGGCGTGCAGCAGCGCCGCAGTGACCACGCCGAGTCCCAGGGAGGGCAGCACCTTTTTGGTCCAGATGACCAGGATGATCGCCAGCAGTGGCGGCAGGATCGACAGGGCTGGGTAGGACTCGACGATGGTCATCTTCGCCTCTCCTTTGGGCATGTCTTTGGGAGGGATTAGGCAAAGAGTAGGTCGGCGTCCAGGATTTGATAAGGTCCGCTCACTATTTGTACAGGGCCGTCCGGGGTGCGCCGTCGCCCGGGCCACCACCTGCCACAATGGGCGCCGACACTCGGGAGGGCGAATGGATCTGGCGGCGGTGGAGCGCATGGCGCGCACGCTCATGGACCAGCACGGGCTGACCAACTGGACCTTCAAGTTCGACCGCGCCCGCAAGCGCGCCGGCGCCTGCTCCTCCACGCGCCGCACTATTTCCCTCTCCCGCGCCCTGATGGAGCTATTTGGGCACGACGCCGTCCGCGAGACCATATTGCACGAGATCGCCCACGCCCTGGTTGGGGACCGGCACGGGCACGACTCGGTGTGGCGCGCCAAGGCCCAACAGATCGGGGCAAGCGGTGCCACCAGGCTGCCCGCTCACCTTCCCTCGGTGCCGGGCCAGTGGGTGGGCAGGTGCCCCAACGGGCACGAGGTGCACCGCCATCGGCGCCCCTCCCCCCGCCCGGTCTCTTGCGCGCGCTGCAACCCACGCCCGGACAAGCGCTTCCAGATCGTCTGGGAGGAGCGGCCCGCCCGCTGAGAAGCGGACCCTAGAGCCGGCGCAGGTGCCCCAGCAGGGCAGGAACGGCGGCCTCGATGGTGGCTAGGGTTTCCACAAAGTCGCTGTGGGAGCCGTACCAAGGGTCGGGCACGTCCAGCTCACCGCGCTCGCGCGCCTTTTCTAGGGCATCGACCCCCTGCGGCGCGCCGGGCTCGAATTCGCGGAACATGCGCAGCTCGCGCACGCGCTCGCCCCGAGCGCGTGCGGCAGCGGCTTCTTGTGCGCCCAGCAATTCGATACCGGCTGCGGCAGCACGGGAGCGCAGCACCCGGTAGTGTTGCGCGGTCATGGCAAGCACCAGGTCTTGGGCGGCCAGCTCCGCGTCGGCAACCCGGTGGGCTGTGGCCCTGGGCCCGGAGGGCAGGCCGTTTTCCGCGAGGACCCGCACGGCGCGGCGGTCCATGGGCCGCCCGTGCTCCTCATCGGAGACCCCGGCGCTGGTGACCTGGGCTTCCACCCCGGCCTGCTGGGCGCGCAGACCCACCACCACCTCCGCCATGGCGGAGCGGCAGATGTTGCCGGTGCACACCATCAAGACTCGCGGGGACTGGTTCATGGCTGCCTCCCAGGGTTGGACCGATCTGGCACGAAAACGGGCAGTGCCCGGCGCTTTAAGCGCCGGGCACCACCGTATCCGAAAACCCCGCCAGCTCTACTTCGCGTAGTAGGCGGCCCAGTTAAGCGTGTCTTGACTGACGGCGTTGACCCCACCGACGGCGGTGACGCTCTTGGGCTTGTGCCGGGTCAGGAAGGCGCGGGTGGGCACGGCCAGCGCCTGCGGGTAGGTCAGCAGGATCGGCCCGCGCGAGTAGGAGCCGGCCACCACCGCGTCCACCAGGGAGCCGCTGTTGACCAGGTAGGCGCTGTCCTTGGGCAGGTTCAGCTGGGTGAGCGCGTGCTCGGCGATCGCGGTGGCGGTGGTGAACCGGGAGTCGCCCGCCAGGCGGGCGGTGGTCCGCCCACCGGCGACGTCGGCCAGCAGGGAGGTGGGCACGGCGCTCTCGCCGCCCAGGGCCACCACCTTGGAGGGGGCCAGGCGCGCCACCTCCTCCTTCACGCGCTCCAGGTCCGCCCCGGCGCCGGTGACCAGCAGGATGGGCCCGTCGGTCAGCACGGCACCGGCCACGGCGTCCGGGGAGCCCTCGCCACTGGGGCCGACGCCGTCGGCCAGGTAGACGGTCTGGGCGCGGCCCGGGTAGCGCAGCTTGGACAGGGCGATCGAGGTACCCACGCGGCTGTCACCGGCGGCGCGCCCCACGGGCTTGCGGGTGGCGCCGTGCATGGCGCCCTCGAAGAACACGCTCATGGAGCTCTCGCCGCCCACCAGCACCACCTTTTGCACGCCCAGGCGCTTGATCTCGTTGACCAGGGCCACGCTGGGGGCGGTGGCCTTGGCGGGGACCAGCAGCAGCGGCCCGTCGGTCATGGAGCCGGCCACCAGGGCGTCGGCCACCAGGTCGCCGCGCGCCACGTAGGCCACCTTGGCGACCCCGGACTGGGGGTAGGCGTCCTGGGAGACCGCGATGGCAGTGGAGAAGCGGTCGCTGCCCCCGGCCCGGCGGGAGGGGACGTCGAACCCGGGCGGGGCGGCGTTCGCGCCGACCTCCTGGCGCGGGTCACCGAACCACTCGTCGTAGATGTAGACGAAGTTGCGGTTGCCGTAGGTGGAGCAGCGGTCGCCCGTCTGCCAGGCGCCCACGCGCAGCGCTGCGGCGTTGGGCACGTAGGGGGTGTAGTTGTACAGGCCGGCGGTCGCGGCGCTGCGCGGGGTGACCGTGGTGGAGCCGCAGGACTTATCGAGTGCCTGGTAGTCGATGCTGCTGGTCTTGCCCTTGGCGTAGTTGAAGCCGCCCGGGTTGAGCCGGTAGCGCTGGAACTGCTGGGCGGCCAGGTAGAGCTGGTTGGCCAGGCCCTTGGCCCACTCGAAGCAGGGCTGGCCGTCGGGGCAGCCGAATCCCATGGCGGACTCGTAACGCCAGCCCTCCGGGGGCTTGCTGGCGGTGATCATGCCCTGTTCCTTCTCCAGCGTGGTCATCAGGGCGCGCGCGGAGACGTTACAGGCCAGCGAGGTGTAGTAGATGATGGAGGCGATGTCCTGGTCCTTGACGCCCTTGTAGGCCACGGGGCAGGCGCGGGAGGCCTTCTCATCCACCGTGGTGATCCGGTAGTCCTTCAGGCAGGTGCCCCACGGGGAGGACTTGCAGTTCTTGCCCTTTTCGTTGAGGAACGCCCGGATCTCCGCGATGCTCATGTCTCCGCCCCGGAAGAAGAGCGAGTCGGTGATGAGCAGGTTCTTGTCGAAGCTGAACTTGGGCTTGTAGCCGAAGGTGGAGAAGGGCTGCATCGGCCCTGGTCGCACCGCCCGCAGACCGTCGTTGCCCTCCTGGCCGCTGGCCGGGTAGGGGTTGTTGGCGGCACTGGGCAGCGGCCTGGCGGAGGCCGCCGGCGTGGCGCTGGGATCGGCCGTGGTGTCCGACGCTCCGCCCGCCTCCTGCGTGCCCACGCCGCCCGGCGTGGCGGCCTGGTTCTCCTGGCCGTCGGCGGCCGGGGTGGCCGCCTGGTTCTCCTGGCTGTCGGCGCCCGGCCCCGGCTGACCGGCCTGGTCACCCGGGGCACCCGAATCGCCAGCACCGCCGGTAGCGCCCGGCTCGGGCTGGCCGGCCTGCGTCCCGGCGTCCTTAGTGCCCTGCCCGGCGGCAGCGTCGGCCACCACGGACTGCGAGGGGGCGGGCGCGGGGGCGGAGGCGTCGGCAACCGCCACGGGGGCGGCGAGGGGAATGAGTAGGGAAAGGGCCGCGCCGGAGAGCACGGCGAGTTTTGCAGCGCCAAGGACACTGCGGCGCGTTGAAGTCATGTAGTTAGAACTCCCAGTCTTCGTCCTGAGTGGCCTCCGCCTTGCCGATCACGTAGGAGGAGCCGGAGCCGCTGAAGAAGTCGTGGTTCTCGTCGGCGTTCGGGGAAAGCGCGGCCAGGATGGCGGGGTTGACGTCCACACTGTCCTTCGGGAACAGGGCCTCGTAGCCCAGGTTCATCAGCGCCTTGTTGGCGTTGTAGCGCAGGAACTTCTTCACGTCCTCGGTCAGGCCCAGCGGGTCGTAGAGGTCCTCCGTGTACTGCTCCTCGTTCTCGTAGAGCTCCATGAGCAGCTCGAAGGTGTAGTCCTTCAGCTCCTGCTGACGCTGGGCGGAGGCCTCGCGGACGGCCAGCTGGTACTTGTAGCCGATGTAGTAGCCGTGTACGGCCTCGTCGCGGATGATCAGGCGGATCAGGTCTGCGGTGTTGGTGAGCTTGGCGTGGGCGGACCAGTACATGGGGGCATAGAAGCCGGAGTAGAACAGGAAGGACTCCAGCATGGTGGAGGCCACCTTGCGCTTCTCCGGGTCGTCGCCGCGGTAGTAGCTCAGGATGATCTCCGCCTTGCGCTGCAGGTTGGGGTTCTCTTCGCTCCAGCGGAAGGCGTCGTCGATCTCCTTGGTGGAGATGAGGGTGGAGAAGATGGACGAGTAGGAGCGGGCGTGCACGGACTCCATGAAGGCAATGTTGGTGAGGACCGCTTCTTCGTGGGGGGTGCGGGCGTCAGGGATCAGGGAGATCGCGCCGACGGTTCCCTGCACGGTGTCCAGCAGCGTCAGGCCGGTGAACACGCGGGTGGTCATCTCCTGTTCCTGCGGGGTCAGGGTGTGCCAGGACTGGATGTCGTTGGAGAGCGGCACCTTTTCAGGCAGCCAGAAGTTGCCCGTCAGGCGGTCCCAGACCTCTAGGTCCTTTTCGTCCTGGAGCCGGTTCCAGTTGATGGCGTGAACAGCCTCGACCAGCTTGATCTTCTCTCCCACTTGCCTCTTCCTTTCGGCTCTCGCCTTACGTGTTGACCGGGGCGGGTTAGCGCTTGTGCCGCTTGGGGCCCGAACGTTCGACACTACCGGTGCGCACCGTCCATTGCGCAAGCCTGAGCCTATACGTGAGCTTTAAGGATTTCACGTGCTGGGCGGCTTTTTGCTAGGTGCTTTTCGCCATCCCCGCCAGTAGCGCGGACAGGAGGGGAACGCCTCTTTGCAAGACTTGCGTGGCCAGGCACGACGCTCCTCCCGCCCCGTCCACCTCGGCGCCGCCCTCCTGCGGGCCGGCCAGCAGCTGGCCGCTCAGGTGATCCACTAAGGCGAGGATCACGTTGGCCTGTTCGAGGGGTGAAACCAGCGGGGTCAGCCCGTTCTCCCGTTCGACCAGCCCGATCGCCTCCCCCAGCAGTTGGGCGTAGTCAGCCGCCAGCTCCGCGATGGCTGCGCTACTAGCCGGGACGCGCGCGGCGTGGAGCGCCAACTCCGCGCGCAGGAAATAGCTTTCTGGGCTACTTGGCACCAGGCGCAAGATCGCCTCCGCTGTCGCGGCGAAGGGGGCCCGTGCGCATCCGGCGCCGCCTGCTGGCGGCTCGAGGGACCAGGACAGCCCCTGCTCCAACTGGTCCAGCAGGTCAAGGTGATGCTCCTGCGCGATGGACACTAGGAAGTCAGCCATGTCAGAGAAGTTGGAGTAGAAGGCGCCACGGGTGAAGCCGGCTGCCCGCGCTATCTCTCCCACGCTGGCTGCACCCAGCCCCCGCGTGCGGGCCAGGGTGTGGCCAGCGCGGAGCAGTTGCTCGCGGGTCTGGGCGCGACGGGGGGAGGCCGGACAGCGCTCAAGGCGCCGGATCAGCAGCAGGTCGCGCTGGGCCGCGATGGCCCCGGTCAAACTGGTAAGGCCCCGACTGGCCGCGTCCAGACTGGCCGCACCCCGCAGCTGCCCTTGTGTCTTCACGTCCCTCACTCTACTTTTGCCTCTCCCGGTTGCTGGAGTGTCCTGCCGTTTCTCCCAGCTCGCCGGCCACCAGTCGCTGGCTCTCCTCGAACGTGCGGGCTGGGTCAGGCGAACAGCTGCGAGGTGGTCAGCACCCCGCCGGCGGCCTCGAACTCCGCGCGAGCCTGCGCAAGCAAGGCCGAATCGTGCAGCAGGTCCAGGACTACCGCCGCCAGGCCGTAGGCACCGTCCACGCAGGCGGCGTCTCCGCTTTGCGAGCCAGCGGCCTGCGCCATGGCCCGCGTGTGGAGCGCCACCTCCTCCCCGGCCACCTTAATGAGCGGGTGAATGGCTGGAACCAGGTGGGAGACGTTGCCGAAATCGGTGGAGGCGGCCAGCGTCTCCGGCACCACCCCGCGCGGCAGCGGGTGGCGGCCCGTCATCTCCTGGGCGCGCACCCAGGATTGGGTCATGGCTGCGTTGGTGCGCACGGGCATAACCGGCAGGTAGGGATCCCACTCCACCTCCACGCCGCAGCCGGTCATGAGGGCGGCGCCGGCGGCAACGTCGTCCACACGACTACACAGGTCCTTCAGCGTGGAGGCCGCCGCCGAGCGCACGTAGAGCTTGAGCTGAGCCCGCTCGGGAATGATGCTGGCGCGCCGCCCGCCCTCAACGATCACGGCATGCAGGCGGTCCCCGGGGGCCATGTGCTGGCGCAGCATACCGATCCCCTGGTAGGCCAGGGCGGCGGCATCTAGGGCGTTGCGGGCCATGTGCGGCTGGGAGGAGGCGTGAGCGGAGACGCCCGTATAGGTGATGGTCAGGCGACGGCAGCCCAGCCAAAGCTGGTCGGCTAGGTCGTAGCCGTAGGCATGTGTCATGACAGCGGCGTCCAGGGAGTCGAACACGCCGGCGCGAATCAGCACCTCCTTGCCGGTGCCGCCTTCCTCCGCCGGGGTGCCCAAAAGTACGACGTTGCCCGGCACCGCCCCCTCACCGTGCTGCCTGCGCAGGGCGGCCAGAGCTAGGAAGGCCCCAACTGCGGTGGCGGCCATGACGTTGTGACCGCAGGCGTGGCCGATCTCCGGCAGGGCGTCGTACTCGCAGGCGATGGCGATGGTGGGGGCGTGCGGCGCGGCCAGCGGCTCGGGGTGCGGCTCGGGGTTTGGATCAGGGTGCGGCTGAGGGGCTGGCGCGCCTGGTGCTACGCCCGGTGTGCCTGCTGCCGCGCCCGGTGTGCCTAACGCTGGGCCCGGTTTGAAGTCCAGGCGGGCGCGCAGGGCGGTGGGCAGGCCGCCCACACCAACTTCCACCGGAGCGGTAGCGGCGGTTGCGGCCAGGTCGGCCACGGCCGCGGCCGCCTGGTGCTCGGCGTAGCCCAGCTCGGGATTGGCGTGCAGGAAGTGGGACAGGTCCACCAGCTGGGGGCCGAGCGCGCGGGCGGCGGCCAGCAAGGAGTCGTGCAGGTGTGCGGGCGCTCCACGCTCGGCCGGCAGACTCAAAGCGAGTTCGCCAGCGCGGGCCGCGATCCCATCGGCCACGATCTGGGCGTAGGCGGTCGAGGGGGCGGTGGGGGTGGTCAGCTGGGAGGCGTCAACGCGGTTCACGGCTCCATTGTCTCCTCCCGACCCTGCCGAGTGTCCACCGCCCGCTCGCCGCCCGCTGTCCACGGCTCTAGGGGTTCGAGCCGCAAAACGCCCTCCGAACTGGCCCTATGCGCACCGAAATCCTCCTCACATTCCGCGGACTTCCGAGCCTGACCAGGCTAGACTGAATCATGTCCGCACACGTGATTCAGGGGAGGAATGCCATGGAAGGCTTCGTGCATGTCATTGAAAGCGCTCGCACTGCCGCTAACATTTCTCAGCGCGCCCTGGCGAGAAAAACTGGGATCTCGCAGCCCACCTTGAGTCGCATCCTGAGCGGAGAACGCGTGCCCAAAATGCCAGAGCTGATCTTAATCGCTGACGCCATTGGCTGCAGCACCTCCCAACTCACTGGCAACGGGATCAGCGCGCGAGTTGAATGCGCAGCGCGCGCCAACGAAGGCACCTATCCACACGAAATGAAGCAACGGCTGCTTCACATGCTGGAGATTGATGCCCTACTCGACTTACTAGGCGCAACTGAATGATGAGCGACATCGAAAGCGAAGCCAAAACGAAGGCTGAACACTTCCGCACTGAGCACGGCCTGGGCGTGCAGCCTCTCACGAACCTGGCCGTACTCATCGAAAAGACCACTGGGATCGGTGTTGCGGTGATCGCCACAGCCGATGGCTCACACGGGCTAAAGATGCGCGACCCACTCCGCGACAGAACCCTTATCGCCGTAGCCAAGACACCGCACTACATGCGCCAGCGCAGCACCTTGGCCCACGAGCTGGGCCATGCACTATTTGGTGACAGCATAGAGATACTCGGTGAGCGCAGCAGCAAAGAACGGCGGGCAGACTCGTTTGCACGCCATCTTCTCATCCCTGCAGGCGGATTACATGCCTTGCTTAGGAAAGGAGAAGAACTCACTCTGCAACACCTTTCTGAAGTGGTCCAGCACTTCCTCGTCTCTCCACAGATGGCGTGCATCGCCCTGCAAAAAAACGGTTTCATCAACCAGGAGACAGTGGAGAGCTGGTGGGCATTGACAACCGAGAAGTTGGCTAACAGATTCGGCTGGGCAGACCAGTACAAGGCACTGCAAGCAGAATCCGACCAAACCCGTGTGCCACAAAACCTGTTAAAACGAGCAATCGACGCCTATTCCAAAGGACTTGTTTCTGCGCAGATTATTGCCACCTTGCGCGGAGTTGATCTAGAGACAGCGCTGGCAGACCTCTCCGAGATAGACCCTAACGGCACCTTTGGAGAGGAACGAATCAAATTCTCTGAACTACCTGATGTGGACATCGATCTGAGCGAACTGGACTAAGTCGTGACCAACCGCGAAGATCGCATCCTCATTGACGCTGGTCCAAGTCTGAACTTTTTTGCGTGCAACCAGGAACGCTTGCTCTTGAAGACGGTTGGCGCACTTGCGATGCCGGAAACCGTGCGTGACGAGATCGTGAACAAAGCTAGGCAGACAAGATTCGCGCCAGCTAAACGGACACTAGATCGATTGCCCGAAAGTTTATTGCAGATCCTCTGTGACGACGCCACGCCCGAAATGACTAACGCCGTGTTCGCACTTCAAAGCACAACACTTCAGGAGCGATTGGGTCGGCGCAAGGACCTTGGCGAATTGATGGTTATTTCCCACGGATTCATTCGCGCGAAACAGGGAATGGATGTCACCTTGATGATTGACGATCAACAAGGACAACGACTGGCCATGAGAGCAGCGAATATTATCTGCCAACTCAAGGCCAATAATCCAGCAGTGGGCTCTTTGGGCTTGACTGGTACAATTCAAGTGCTTGAAAAGGCCGCACGACGCAAAATAATATCGAGCAAGAACGAAATGCGCGCTCTTTATGAACGGATGAGGTTGCTCGATGATGGACTGGTTCACATCGACCAAACCGGCCTTTTACGTAGCGAGATTTGGGATCGGCAGTAGTCCGTTCGAAGCCCGGTGAGCCTGGTCGTCTTGCGCCGAGCGGCCTGGAATCAGGAGGCGGTTGGCGGAACGTCGTCCACCAATGCCCCCTCAAACTGGGCGGCGTGCAGACGCGCGTAGGCCCCACCGGCCTCCAGTAGCTGCTTGTGCGTGCCCTGCTCCACGATGCGGCCGTGCTCCATCACCAGAATCAGGTCGGCGTCACGGATCGTGGACAGGCGGTGGGCGATCACGAAGGAGGTGCGCCCCTGCCGCAAGGCCGCCATCGCCTTTTGCACCAGCAGCTCGGTGCGGGTGTCCACGGAAGAGGTGGCCTCGTCCAGGATCAGCAGATCGGGGCGGGCCGCGAACGCACGCGCGATGGTGATGAGCTGGCGCTCACCGGCGCTGACGTTGGCGGCGTCTTCCTCCAGCAGCGTGTCGTAGCCCTCGGGCAAGGTGTGCACAAAGCGGTCCACGTAGGCGGCCTTCGCTGCCTCAATCACCTCCGCGTCAGTGGCGTCGTGACGGCCGTAGCGGATGTTCTCCATGATCGTGCCCTGGAACAGCCACGGATCCTGCAGCACCATGCCGGTGCGGCCGCGCACGTCAGATCGCCGCAGGGCGGCGATGTTTTGGCCGTTAAGCAGGATCTGCCCGCCGTCCAGCTCGTAGAAACGCTGCACCAGGTTGATGAGCGTGGTCTTGCCCGCGCCGGTGGGACCAACGATCGCCACCGTCTGGCCCGGCTTGACCGTGAAGGAGAGGTCGCGGATCAGCTCGGTGTCCGGGGAGTAGCTGAAGTCCACGGCCCGGAACTCGATGGTGCCATCGCCGTCGGTGGGGGCGGGAGCGTCAGGGGCGTCCGGCGCCTCCTCCTGCGCATCCAGGAACTCGAAAATCCGCTCCGCGCTGGCCACGCCGGACTGCACGGACACGGCCATGCCGCCCAGCTGCGCCAGGGGCTGGCGGTACATCTGGGAGTACTGGATGAAGGCCTGCACGTCTCCCAGGCGCAGGGAGCCGTTGCTCACCATGAGCGCGCCCAGCACGGCGATGGCCACATAGGAGACGGAGGAGATGAACTGCATCGCCGGCATCATCATGCCGCTGAGGAACTGGGCCTTGAAAGCGGCCCTGAACAGCTCATCGTTCTCTTCAGCGAACTCGGCGCGCATGGCCTGCCCACGCCCAAAGATGTGCACCAGCTCATGCCCGGAGAAGGACTCCTCCACGCGCGTGTTCAAGCGGCCGGTCTTGAGCCACTGCTGCTTGAACGCGGCCTGCGAGCGCGGGCCGATGATCCAGAAGATCACACCCAACAGCGGCAAGGCGATCAGCGCCACCAGGGCCAGCTTCCAAGACAGCACGAACATCATTCCCAGCACGCCCACCACGATAAGAATCTGGGTGATGGCGCCGCTGAGTTGCTGCTGCATGGTCACGGTCAGGTTGTCGATGTCGTTCGTGAGCCGGGAGAGCACCTCGCCTCGCGGCATCTTGTCGAAGTAAGTCAGCGGCAGACGGTGCACCTTGGCCTCCACCTGCTCGCGCAGCTGGTAGATCGAGGCCATGATCGCCCGGTTGAGCAGGTCTGCCTGCCACCACGCCATCACCTCAGCCACCGTGTAGATCGCCAGCACCCCAATCAGCACCCACGCCAAGGCCACGAAGTCGATGCCCATGCCGGGGGTGAGCTCCATGACGGCAACCATGTCCGCCATCCGCTCCTGCCCCTGGGCGCGCATACCCTCCACCAGCTGCTCTTGGGAAAGACCTGCGGGCAGGTGACGGGAGATGAAGCCCTCGAAGATCAAGTTGGTGGCGCGTCCCAGCACCTTGGGGGCCCACACGATCAGGGCCGTAGAGACCACAGACAGGACGACCGAAGCGATCACCTTACCCTTGTGCGGGGCCAAAATGCCCAGCATGCGCCGGAAGGAGGGGCCAAAGTTGGCCGCCTTGCCGGGGGCCTGCTCCGGGCCCATCGCACTGGAGGCCTGGCGGCCCTTCTCGATCAGGTCCGCCTCGTCCTCGTGGGCGTTGGCGTGGCCGGCTGCTCGCGCGTTGGCGTGGCCGGTCGCGTGGTCCACTGTTTGCTTGGTTGCGTGCTTTTTCATCGCTCCACCTCCGCACCGAGCTGGGAGGCAACGATCTCTCGATAGACCTCGCTGGTTGCTAGCAGTTCGTCGTGGGTGCCCTCCCCCACCACGCGGCCCTCGTCAAGGACGACGATCTTGTCCGCCTGCGTGATGGTGGAGACGCGCTGCGCCACCACGATCTTCGTGGTGTGGGGCAGCGCCTCCCACAGGGCGGCGCGCAGGCGCGCATCTGTGTTCAGGTCCAGGGCGCTAAAGGAATCGTCGAAGACGAACACGTCCGGCTGGTGCACGATCGCGCGGGCGATGGACAGACGCTGGCGCTGGCCACCGGAGACGTTGGTGCCGCCCTGGGCGATCTTGGCCTCCAGGCCGCCCTCCTTGGCTGCCACGAAGTCGCGGGCCTGGGCTATCTCCAGGGCGTGCCACAGCTCCTCGTCGGTGGCCTGAGGGCGGCCCAGGCGCAGGTTGGAGGCGATGGTGCCCGCAAACAGGTAGGGGCGCTGCGGAATCAGCGAGACGCGCCCCACCAGGTCCGCAGCGGCGGTGTCCCGCACGTCCACGCCGCCCACGCGCACCGCACCGGAGGTGACGTCCACCAGGCGGGGAATCAGGGAGACCAGGGTGGTCTTGCCCGAGCCCGTGGCACCAACGATTGCCAGCGTGGAGCCGGGGGCGGCCGTGAAGGACAGGCCGTGCAGCACGGGCGCCTCCGCACCGGGGTAGCCGAAGGTGACGTCGTCAAACTCCACCTCGCCCGGGCGCGGGTGCTCTCTGGCGGGGGCGGCGGGGGCAACCAGCGTGGAGTTGGTCTCCAGCACCTCCCCGATGCGCTGGGAAGAGACGGCGGCGCGCGGGGCAAGCACGCCCAGGAAGGAGGCCATCACCACGCCCATCAGGATCTGCATGACGTAGCTCATGAAGGCAAACAGGGTGCCGATCTGGGTAGTGCCCCGGTCAATCTCAATACCGCCAAACCAGATCACGCCCACGATCGTGACGTTGAGGATCAGCATGACCAGCGGGAACATCACCACGAACAGGCGGCCGATCAGCTCGCCGTAGTACGTCAGCTCGCGGTTGGCGGTATCGAAGCGGTCCTGCTCCACCTTCTCGCGGGCGAAGGCGCGGATCACGCGGATGCCGGTGAGCTGCTCTCGCATCACCCGGTTGATCGCGTCCTGCTTGTCCTGGAACGTGCGGAAGGCCGGGACCATGCGCGCCACGATCAGGCCCATGATGCCCAGCAGCAGCGGCACGGAGATAGCCAGCAACCAGGAGAGCTTGGCGTCCTGCCGCAGCGCCAACACCACACCGCCAATTGCCATGAGCGGGGCGATCAGCAGCATCGTCGAGCCCATCATCAGCAGGGTCTGGACCTGCAACACGTCATTCGTGGAGCGGGTGATGAGCGAGCCGGGGCCGAACTTGGCGATCTCGCGCGAGGAGAAGGAACTGATCTTGCCGTACATGTCCGCGCGCAGGTCGCGGCCCACTGCCATCGCCACGTAGGCGCCCAGCAGGGTGGCCAGGATGGAGGCGACGATCTGCCCCAGGCTGACCAGCAGCATGTAGCCGCCGGTGCGCCAGATGAAGTCGGTATCTCCCGTGGCCACGCCCTTATCAATGATGTCAGCGTTCAACGTGGGCACGTACAGCATGGCCGCCACGGCCACGGCCTGCAGCGCCACGACAAGCACAATCTGCCAACTGTATGGGCGCGAGTAGCGCGCCAGGAGTTTCATTAACACCGGGGGCCTTCCCAGAGCTGGGGGCGGCGCCGTGGCTACTGGGTAGAGCGCGGCGCCGCCAATTGCGTGGCTGCGGCCGGTGGGGCCGCAGCCGGGGCCCTGGCGGGCCGGGGCGGGCGCCCCGGCCAGTCAGAGCAAACACCCCGATCGGTCAAGGCAAGCACCCCAGCGAGTCAGGGCAGGTGTCCCGGACGGCAGGCGAAGGGACGAGCCGGGATCGGCTGGCCTGCCGTTTCCGCGCGCGGGACCGGGTTCAGGATATCGCGTCAGCAAACGGGGCGCATCGTCAGTGAGGAGGAGAAGGCGACGGACGCGCGCTCCTGCGGGAGGGCGCACGCGGCGGAGAGAAACCCGTATGTTGGCGTTGTCGAGACAAGGCGTGGGCGGCCGGGGACGTCCGCCCTCTGCTGCCCGTATTCTCGGCAGGAAAGGCCCAACGACCGGGGCCGGGCGCGCCGCCACGGAATGCTGCAATAGCGCAGCAACTCAGAGCGGACCGGCCCGACACCCGGCCCAAGACCTGAAGCGAGGTTCCAGTGGAGACTCCCGCGCACCAATACAGCCTGCTCAAGCCGCCCGCGTGGCTAGAACGCCTGACCGGCCGCTCCCTCGCGGTGGGCGCCGTGGCGGCATTCGTGCCGCTGGGGCTGCTGCTGGCCATGGAACGCTTCTTCCCCGCCTACGCCGTCCAGTTCCTGTACACGGGAATGGCGCTCAGCGCCCTGCTCGGCGTATTCCGGGTGGCCTACTTCTGGCGACACCGGAGGCACACCGAGTTCGACAAGGACCTCCAGAACATCATCATCTGCGCCGCCGGCGGCACCTTTACCTACCGGCTCGTCGCGTTGGCCGGAGGCGGCGGGCTGTTGGCCTTCCTAGTGCTGACTTGCTGGCACTACGTGGCTGTGGGGGTGCTGCGCAAAGTCTACGGTGTGCCGCTAGTGACCCCCGGCCCGCTGTCCGGCACCGGCCTGGACGGGGTGGACGACGTCCCGCTGCCCGGGGACGAGTAGGCGGACTGCCCAGGTACGCCTAGCGCGACGACTGGGGTAGGAGAAACTAAGCAGCCGGGCCCCGGCCATCGCGGCTGGGTGCAAATGCCCGGGGTGGCATAAACACCGGTGGGGGCCGCCTTTCGGCGGCCCCCACAGTGGCTTTCACCCGGTCAGGTCACAGGACGCAGGAGACGCAGTCCTCCACCTGGGTGCCGCTGAGTGCCATCTGGCGCAGGCGGATGTAGTAGATGGACTTGATGCCCTTGCGCCAGGCGTATATCTGGGCGCGGTTGATGTCGCGCGTGGTGGCCGTGTCCTTGAAGAACAGCGTCAGGGACAGGCCCTGGTCCACGTGCTGGGTGGCCACCGCGTAGGTGTCGATGACCTTCTCATACCCGATCTCGTAGGCGTCCTGGTAGTACTCCAGGTTGTCGTTCGTCATGAACGGAGCCGGGTAGTAGACGCGCCCCAGCTTGCCTTCCTTGCGGATCTCCACCTTGGACACAATCGGGTGAATGGAGGAGGTGGAGTTGTTGATGTAGCTAATCGAGCCCGTGGGCGGAATGGCCTGCAGGTAGGCGTTGTAGAGGCCGTGCTCGCGCACCGAGGCGGCCAGCACCTTCCAGTCCTCGATGGTGGGCAGGGTGTGCCCGGCGAAGAGCTCCTTGACCCGCTGAGTGGTGGGCGCGAACTCGGTGGTCAGGTACTTCTCGAAGAACTCGCCACTGGCGTAGGTGGACTTCTCAAACTCCGCAAAGCGCTCGCCGCGCTCGATGGCCAGCTTGTTCGATGCCTTCAGGGCGTGGAACAGCACGGTGGCGAAGTAGACGTTGGTGAAGTCCAGTGCCTCCTCGCTGCCGTAGAAGATGTGCTCGCGCGCCAGGAAGCCGTGCAGGTTCATCTGGCCCAGGCCGATGGCGTGGGACTCCCGGTTGCCGCGGTCAATGGACGGCACGGACTTGATGGAGGTGAAGTCGCTGACCGCGGTCAGGGCGCGCACTGCGACGTCGACCGTCTTACCCAGGTCCTGGGCGTCCATCGCCATGGCGATGTTCATGGAGCCCAGGTTGCAGGAGATGTCCCTGCCCACGTGGCTGTAAGAGAGGTCCTCGTTCAGCTTGGAGGCGGTGGAGACCTGCAGGATTTCCGAGCACAGGTTGGAGTGGGTGATCTTGCCTTCGATCGGGTTGGCCTTGTTCACCGTGTCCTCGAACATGAGGTACGGGTAGCCGGACTCGAACTGGATCTCCGCCAGGGTCTGGAAGAACTCGCGGGCCTTGATCTTGGACTTGCGGATGCGGCCGTCGTCCACCATCTCGCGGTAGCGCTCGGTCACGTTGATCTCCGCGAACGGCACGCCGTAGACGCGCTCCACGTCGTAGGGGGAGAACAGGTACATGTCCTCGTTGTTGCGGGCCAGCTCGAAGGTGATGTCTGGGACCACCACGCCCAGGGAGAGGGTCTTGATGCGGATCTTCTCATCCGCGTTCTCCCGCTTGGTGTCCAGGAAGCGCATGATGTCCGGGTGGTGGGCGTGCAGGTAGACCGCGCCCGCGCCCTGGCGGGCTCCCAGCTGGTTGGCGTATGAGAAGGAGTCCTCCAGTAGCTTCATCACCGGGATGACGCCGCTGGACTGGTTCTCGATGCGCTTGATGGGGGCGCCGTACTCGCGCAGGTTGCTCAGCAGCAGGGCCACGCCGCCGCCGCGCTTGGATAGCTGTAGGGCCGCGTTCACGCCGCGCGCGATGGACTCCATGTTGTCCTCGATGCGCACCAGGAAGCAGGAGACCAGCTCGCCGCGCTGGGCCTTGCCGCAGTTGAGGAAGGTGGGGGTGGCGGGCTGGAAGCGGCCCTCGATGATCTCGTCAACGAGCTGCTTGGCCAGTTCCTCATCCCCACGCGCCAGGGTGAGGGCCACCATGCACACGCGGTCCTCGAAGCGCTCTAGGTAGCGCTTGCCGTCGAAGGTCTTGAGCGTGTAGCTGGTGTAGTACTTGAAGGCGCCCAGGAAGGTCTGGAAGCGGAACTTGTGGGCGTAGGCCTGCTTGAACAGGGCCTTGATGAAGGCGGGGTCGTACTGGTCCAGCACGTGGCCCTCGTAGTAGCCCTCGTCCACCAGGTACTTGAGCTTTTCCTCCAGGTCGTGGAAGAACACGGTGTTCTGGTTGACGTGCTGCAGGAAGTACTGGCGGGCGGCGGCGCGGTCAGCGTCGAACTGGATCTTGCCGTCCGCGTCGTACAGGTTGAGCATCGCGTTTAGGGCGTGGTAGTCCAGGCCCGGGCCGCTTTCCTCCACCCCGGTGTCCGTCAAAGTTTCTGCCACAGCTTCCTCAACCCTTCCGTGACGGTTTCCACGTCGTCTTGTGTTCCCATTAGTTCGAATCGGTAGAGCAGGGGAACTTCCAGCTTGGCGGCAACGATGTCTCCCGCCAGCCCGTAGGCCTCTCCGAAGTTGATGTTGCCGGAGGTGATGACTCCCCGGCAGAGGTCTCGGTTTTCCTTCACGTTGAGGAACTTGATGACCTGCTTGGGGACGGCACCTTTGATGGAGCCGCCCCCGTAGGTGGGCACTACCAACACGTAGGGTTCGTGCACCTCCAGGGGTGCTTCCTTCGGCAGGAGGGGGATACGCGCGCTGCGCACCCCGAGCCGCTCAACGAACCGCTGCGTGTTGTGAGTGGTGGAGGAGAAGTAGACGAGGTACGGCTGCCCTTCCATCGCCCTTCCCCCTCAGTCTCAGATCGCGGCGAGCGTCGCTGCGGGGGTGGCGGCGGCCTGGACGGCGGCCACGGCGACCTTGATGCGGTCGGGGCGGAAGCCCGCCCAGTGCTCGTCGCCGGCCATGACGACGGGCGCCTGGGAGTAGCCCAGCTCCCGCACCATGTCCAGGGCGGCGGCGTCCTGGGTGAGGTCAACGACGGTGTAATCCACGCCGGCCTTGTCGAAGGCGCGGTAGGTGGCGTCGCACTGCACGCAGCGGGGCTTGGAGTAGACCGTGATGCTCATTGCTGGCTCCTTGTTTCGGGGCGAAATCCACCCAAACTACACAGATGTCATTTGTTCGCGGCCGTGCCGGTGCGACGGGTTTGAACACTACCCCTTGGGGTGAGACGCTTCCACCACCCCAACATGCTGTGGTCGGGCGTGTCGCCCTCAGAAGCGCGCCGCCCCCTGTGGATAGCCCACATGGCCGACGCTGCCCACCCGCCCCAACCGCGCTGACCGCGACCGAAAAGAACATGCGACCACCGTCTCACCCGCCACTAACATTTGGCTCCACTCCGCCATCCGGCCACGCCGGCGCGGCCCGCTCGCCCTCGCGCCGATCGCCCGGTGATAGTCGCGGTGAACTACACCGGTGTTATTCACACCTGGGGATAACCTCTATGCACATCCCTCCACAACGGTGGATATAACGATTTGATAACGCTCGCCTCCGGGAGGGTCGGAGCATCCCTGGCCAACTGGCCACCAGCCCCGCCATCCCCCGCCGCCGCCACGCCCTGCCACCCAAGCCGCGCCCCCACCCGCAGCCCACCATCAACCCCGCCCTCGCGAACTCCTAATTACTCCTAATCACCTCCTAAATTAGGAGGTAGCGAGTTAGGGTTGCGCCATGAAGACGCCGACCCCTCCCCCCACAGACACAGCGCTGGATCTACTCATGCGCTACGGCGCGCACCTGACGCTCAACGAGCTAAAGCACATAACTGAACCCGCCACCGCCACCGCCCGCCAGCTCAGCCAAGCGGGCTACCCCACCTGGGACGAGGTCCGCTACTCCCCGCTAGTAGCCGGCCTGCCATCCCCCGAACTCGTTTGGGCCAACATCAAGTACGGCCGCCACCAGTCGGCCCACCCCACGCCTTTCACCCTCATGGACGGCACCCAGCTCACCTACAACATCCCCGGCGAGCTGCTGCGCCTAATCGAAGAAATCGCCCGGCGCGCGGCCGGCTCCCTCCAGACTACGGAGCCTTCCCTGGCAGACTCGCCCCGCCAGTACCTCCTCACCTCGCTCCAGGAGGAGGCGATCACCTCGAGCCAGCTGGAGGGAGCTTCCACCACTCGCGTCGTGGCCAAGGAGATGCTGCGCAGCCGCCGCAAGCCTCGGGACAAGGGCGAGCAGATGGTGGCCAACAACTTCGCGGCCATGCAGCTCATTTCCCAGCGGCGCCAGGCCCCGCTCACCCCCGAGTTTGTCTGCCAGCTTCACCGGGTGCTAACCGCGGGGACTCTGCCTGCCGGTCAGGCCGGTCGCCTGCAGCAGCCCGGCGAGGAGCGCGTGCGTATCTACGCCGACCACACCGATGAGCAGGTGCTCCACGTCCCGCCCCCGACCGCCGAGCTCCCGGCCCGCCTGCAGGCGGTCTGCGACTTCGCCAACGCCGGGTGGGACGGCGGCGACTCCCCTTACACCCCGCCGCTGATCCGCTCGATGGTCCTGCATTTCATGGTGGGCCACGACCACTACTTCTCAGACGGCAACGGCCGCCTGGCCCGCGCGATCTTCTACTGGTCGATGCTGCACCACGGCTTCTTCCTTACCGAGTACCTCTCCATCTCCCGACTCCTGCGCCAGGCCCCGGCCCAGTACGCCCGCGCGTTCCTACACGTCGAGTACGACGAGGGCGACCTGACCCACTTCCTGCTCCACCAGGCCCGGATCGTCGTGCGCGCGATCAACGACCTCGAGACATACCTGGCTAGGAAGGAGCATGAGCGCCTGACCTTGTCTCCCACACTGGCAGGCGCCGGATTCAACTCTCGGCAATGCGACCTGCTCGCCTCGTTGCTCGTGAAGCCTTCGGTCATGCTTACCGTGTCGGGATACCAGGAGCGCTACGAGGTTTCCAACCAGACTGCCCGCACTGATCTCCAAGGACTGGAAGAAGCGGGCCTGATCGTCGGTAGCCGCAGCGGCAAACGAATGGAGTGGTGGACGGCGCGAGACTTTCCTTCCCGCATGCGCCAACTAACAAGCTCTTGACACCTCCTAATTGCCCCTAAATTAGGAGTTTGGCCGACGTTCCACCCGCCGCCCCCGCCGGCGCACCGCGCCGCGCTCAGCACTCCACGACGTTGACGGCCAGCCCGCCCTGCGAGGTCTCCTTGTACTTCGAGAGCATGTCCTGCCCGGTCTGGCGCATCGTCTCGATGACGGTGTCCAGGCTGACCTGATGGCGCCCGTCTCCCCACAGGGCCATGCGGGCGGCGTTGATGGCCTTCACGGCGGCGATCGCGTTGCGCTCGATGCAGGGGATCTGCACCAGCCCGGCCACTGGGTCACAGGTGAGGCCCAGGTTGTGTTCCATGGCGATCTCTGCGGCGTTTTCCACCTGGAGGGGGGTGCCGCCCAGGGCGTCGGCCAATCCGGCGGCGGCCATCGCGGCGGCCGATCCCACCTCTCCCTGGCAGCCCACTTCTGCCCCGGCGATGGAGGCGTTGGTCTTGATCAAAGCGCCCACAGCGGTGGCGGCCAGCAGGAAGTCGCGCGCGCCCTCGTGGCAGGCGCCGGGCACGAACCGCAGGTAATACTCCAGCACGGCGGGCACTACCCCGGCGGCGCCGTTGGTGGGGGCGGTGACCACCCGGTGCCCGGCGGCGTTCTCCTCGTTCACCGCGAGCGCGTAGAGATTGACCCAGTCGATGCCGGCCATGGGGTCGCTGGCGTCGCGCCAGGTGTTGGTGGGGTAGGGTGAGCGGCTCATGAGCTGGCGAGACAGCACGGCCGCACGTCGGGGCACGTTTAGACCGCCGGGCAGAACACCGTGGGTGGTGCAGCCAGCTTCGATGCACTCCTCCATGACGGCCATGATGCGATCCAGGTAGGCATCCACTTCCTCGCGCGAGCGGGCGGCCTCCTCGTTGGCGCGCACCACCTCTGAGACGCGCAGTCCGGCAGCCTCTGCGTGCTCCAGTAGCTGCCTTCCGGTGGTGAACGGGTAGGGCGCGGGGATGGAGTGCAGTGCGCGCGTGGAGGCGCTGGCCAGGGCCTGGCACTGCGGCTCCTCCAGGCTGCCGCCCACCTGCTCCATGACGAAGCCGCCGCCTACGGAGTAGAACACGCCCTCTAGTAGCAGTGCCCCTGCCTGGTTTTCGGGGCCGACGACGCCCTCCTCGCCGCCCCCACCAGCACCGCCACTCGGGGCGGCCGCGTTGAGGGGGGAGGCGGGTGGAGCGTCGTCCACCTGGGCGTAGGCGCGCAGGCGCAGGCCGTTGACGTGGTAGGGCAGGACGGTGCCGGGCAGGAAGAAGATGTCGCGCGCCATGTCGAAGGGCAGCTCGCGGCCGGCCACGGGGGTGGTGCCGGTGGCGGCAAGGTGGGGCAGGGCGTCGGCCACTTGGGCGCTGGTGACGGTCTCGGGCTTGTGGCCGGCCAGGCCAAGCAGGACGGCGCGGTCGGTGGCGTGGCCCCGCCCGGTGGCACCCAGGGAACCGAACAGTTCCACGGTGACGCGGCCCAGGCGGGCGGCGGCTTCGGGGGGCTGGCCGGCGGGGGAGGGCTCGGCGGCTTCGGCGCTCTGGCCGGCGGGGGCGTCCAGGAGGGCGCCCAGGCGGCGGGCGAAGACGTAGGCGGCGCGCATGGGGCCGACCGTGTGGGAGGAGGACGGGCCGATGCCGACGCGGAAGATGTCGAACACGGACAGCGGGCGCTGGGCGGTGGCCGCCGGCGCGCTGCCGGCCATCATCGCGGCGGGCAGCACGGGCTGCGCCGTGGCCTCCCCGCTCACTTTCACTCCTGCTCGCAACGTATCCGACATGTGGACAATGGTCGCACGAGTGCTCACGCCGACAGCGCCGAGCCGAACATCAGGCGCAACAACGGGGAATTGACGAACACCAGGCTTCGGCCCGCCTTCTCCGAAGTGAGCACCTGCGCCTGCACCAGGCTATCCAGCCAGCGGGAGGCGGCCGCGCGCTGGGCCAGGCCTGCGGAGACGACGTCGTCGATGCGCACGTACGGCTTTGTGAACAGCAGCCGCACCAACTCCGCCGCCGGGGCGCGGGGCACCACCGTGCGCACCGCCTGCTCCGTTTCCCGCTGCAGCTCGGCAATGTCGTCGACCAGCTGGAGCGTCCAGCGCGCCACCTCGTCGCAGCCGCGCACCACGAACAGCACCCAGTCCTCCCAGGCGTCCTCCCGGGTGACGGCGCGCAGCAGACGGTAGTACTCGTCCTTGTGGCGCACTATGTAGCCCGACAGGTAGAGCACCGGCTGGCGGATCACCCCCTTATCCATCAGGTAGAGCAGGTTGATGATGCGCCCGGTTCGGCCGTTGCCGTCCGGGAACGGGTGAATGGCCTCGAACTGGTAGTGCTGCAACGCCATGCCCACTAGGGGGTCGATTCCATCAGCACCGTGCAGGAAGCGCTCCCAGGCGCTCATGTGACGGGTGATGACCTCTTTTCCCTCCGGCGGGGTGTAGATGCGTGCCTTGGTAACCGGGTTGCCGATGTATATGCCCGTGGTTTGTCGAATCGATACGGCGTGTCCCTGCAGGACGCTGCACACCTCGATTGCGGTGTTCAGCTGGAGAGGGCGCTCCTGCAGTGACTGGGCACCCGCACGCAACGCCTGCCGATAAGACAGCGCCTCCTTTACCGCCGGGGTGAGTGCCCCCTCCTGGGGCAGGTGAGCGGCGCGGAACAGCTCGTCGTTCGTGGTCACGATGTTCTCGATCTCGCTGGAGGCCTGAGCCTCCAGGAGCGGGATCATGTTGAACAGGATGTCCGGATTGGGCAGGCGCAGACAGGCGGCGTCGAGCGCAGCCAGCGAGCGGGCTGCGCCGATCACCGCCTTCAGCACATCCCGCGTCTCCACCTCCTGCGCCGGAGGCAGCGGCGGGAGGTCCTGGTACGGAAGGTCCGGGTTAGTCCACACGCCGCCACACTACACGCGACGTGTACCTTTTCGAGGCCAAAAGGTACACAAACCGGCCTTCGTGTACCTTTTCGGGGCCAAAAGGTACACGTCGTCGCGATATGTATCCGTGGAGTACATGTCGCGGACGCCGAGCTGAGGCAGGGCGCGGCGCGGCTGCCACAATGGGGGCATGACTGATTCCCCGCGCATGAACACCGAGTCCTTCAACCTGGATCACCGCCTGGTGGCGGCCCCGTACGTGCGGGTGGCGGACCGCAAGGTGCTGCCGGGCGGGGACGTGCTCATCAAGTACGACGTGCGCTTCGCCCAGCCGAACGTGGCGCACCTGTCGATGCCGGCGGTGCACTCGATTGAGCACCTGAGCGCGGAGTTGATGCGCAACCACACGGACAAGCTGATCGACTTCTCCCCCATGGGCTGCCAGACCGGTTTTTACGCGCTCACTTTGGGGCTCGAGCCGGCCGACTTCCTGCCGATCTTGGAGGCCACTTGCCGCGACATCCTGGCCGCCGCGCAGGTTCCTGCGGCTAACGAGGTGCAGTGCGGGTGGGGGGCGTCGCACTCCCTGACCGGCGCGCAGGCTGCGGTGGCCGCCTTCTTGGAGCACCGCTCCGAGTGGGAGCAGGTTTTGGCCGACGACGCCTCTCCCGCCGCCCTCTAAACCCCGCCCGCGCGGCTGCCGGCCGGGCCGGATGAGCCCGGCCCGGGCCGAAGGGACCCGGACCGGGCTCTGGGAGGGCCCGCACCGCGCCGTGACCGCTTTTGCACCAAGGAGTTTCGATGAGCGTTTCTCAGTTAGCCGCGCCTGCCGCGATCGTGGTGGTGGCAATGAGTGAGGAGGCCGCCCCGTTCCACGCGGCGGCCGAGGCCAGCACCGAGTTGCCGGTGCGCGTGCCCGCGCACGCGCTGACCGTGCAGGGCCGGAGCCTGTGGCTGGTGGAGTGCAACATCGGCATGGTGGCTGCGGCGAGCGCGCTCACCCAGGCGCTGGAGCTGCTGGCGGCCCGCCACCCGGGCGCGGCGGTGCCCGTGGTGAGCGCGGGCACGGCCGGGGGGCTGGGCGTGGAGGTGAACGTGCGCGACGTGTGCGTCTCCACCACCCTGGCCTACAGCGAGGCAGATGCGCGCATCTTTGGCTACGAGCTGGGGCAGGTGCCGCGCCAGCCGGCGCGTTTCGAGGCAGATGCCTCCCTGGTGGCTGCTGCGCGGCGGACTGCCCCTGCGGCGCAGGCCGGCCAGGAGCCGCCCGGCGCCGGGGTGCACTTTGGCTTGATGTTGACCGGCAATTCCTTCGTCACCGCAGCCACGGCCACCCAGGTGCGCCAGCTGTTCCCGGGCGCGGTGAGCGTGGACATGGAGTCGGTCGCACTGGCCCAGGTGGCACGCGACTACGGGTTGCCGTTCGTGTCCGTGCGGGGGGTTTCCGATCTCTGCGGCCCGGCGGCGGACCAGGAGTTCCACGTGGGGGTGGAGGTGGCGGCGGCGCGGTCCGCCGCCGCCGTACTGGCGCTGCTGGAGACCGCTGCGGCCTGAACCGGGTGCCACCCTCCCCGACCCGAACCGCCGGTCCGGGCAACCGCTCGGACCGCCACCCGGGCCGTACCGGGCCAGTGTTGCGCAAACGGTTGAGGGGTTAGTCGACCTATTGAGCCTTTGGTGCACCTCCCGAGGGGTTGGTGCACCAATTGAGGGGTTACCTGCTGGGGTAACTACTCGATAGGTCCACTAACCCCTCGACAGGTGCAACTAACCCCTCAATCGCTCGCGCACATGCACGCAACCGCAGCCGTGTGGGCACTGAGCGGACGGTCCTGACAGGCAACGTCATCCATGCCACAAGGTCGATCCACCCCGCCTTCGCGTAGTTGCTCCACACGTTTCTCCCCGCCACGATGCAGACTTCGTCCTTCTTAATTACCGGACGCGCGGCAATGATTTCGCTGGACCGATCGTTTTCCCTCATCCACTCGGAAAAATCCCTGTCGATCAGCTCTGCGAGTAGCTGAATCTGGGAGATCTGGAACATCACGTCTTGTCTTAACAGCGAATCGTGGTGAGCCACCCGATTCCGGAACTTGCGGATCCGGTCTACCAGGGAGCTCACCTGCTTCCGCTGACCATTCCCGTTGGGAAATACGTGATGCAACTTTGATCTCCAGAGCTCCTCCCGCTTTGACCCAAAAAATCCTGACCAGAACCCAAAGGACAATCCCGCGACAATCTGATCTCGCGTCTCCCTACCTTGTGGGCGGAGACGAATTCGGACGGCCTCAACCGCCTTCTCACTTTCACCATTCATGAATTCAGGCAGCAAGAACCAAGGAATTCCCCCAACCCGCTCCCGGGCCGCATCTCTCAAACACCTATCTACGGAGTGTCTCAAGAGAACTTCCAAATGGCTAATTTGCTCCAGAGCAGCCCCCGCCACTCTCGCGTTCCATAGATACAACTCAAGAGCTTTCGCTTGGTCTCCGTCAGTCTCACGCAAGTAGGGAGCAAGCCTCGGTGTTGGGAGGACGGATAGGACCCTCTCCACATCAAACGTGCCCACTTCCCTGCCCTCCAGACGTTCGCTTCACTCGAGTTGAACGCCCCGGATCCGCCTCTGCGTAGCGCATGCGGCCGGGGCTCCCCTTTTCCTACGGCGACCGCTGCGACCACAAACGAAGCCACTTCTGGCCAGTCAGCGAATCAAGTGGCTGTGGATTAGGTGGCAGACCGGGAGTTCCACGTGGGGGTGGATGTGGCTGCGGCGCGATCCGCCACCGCCGTGCTGGCGCTGCTGGAAACTGCGGCGGTCTGAACCGAGCCTGCACCCGAACCCCGGAAGGCTGGAGCCCCCACGCCCCGGCTGGCACCGGCGCAATCGCCTATCCGCAAACTTGCGTGGCGCTTCTACGGCCGGAGCTCCAGCGAAAGGTTGCGCTCAGCACCTACCTCCAACCCTGCGCAGCGCCCCTATTTTGTGAGACCTGCATTACACTTGGGGTAGTTTCCCGCTCCACCATCCCGCCTTTGGACTTCGCCGGACCACGCACTAGAGAAAGGAATGGTCATGCGAAAGACGAGCCTACTGTTTGGAGTGTGCGCGCTGGTTTTGTGCGTGCCGCTGGGACTGACTGGCTGCAGCGACAAGGTGGACAAGCCGGCCACTGCCGGGGCGTCGGCCCCCGCCGAGGCCACCACGTCCAGCGAGACCGCCGAGCCAGCCTGGGACGGCAAGGGCGACTTCGTCTGGTTCAAAGCCGAGATCCCAGGCGGGTTCGAGCTGTACCCCTACAACGGGGATTCGTGCATGGAGGCCTGGTTCAAGACCGAGGACGACCGGACGATTGCCCCCTCCTTCGAGTCCCACACGACCGCCCAGAAGGAGTTGGACCGCAATCTGGGCCTCTTTGACGACCGCACGGCGGGTGAGGACGTTCAGTTCGCCGGTCGCACCTGGAAGGTGGAGCTGTTCGAGTGGAATGACAAGCCCAGCGTCACCTTCTACACCGACGTCGAGGGCGGCGCGGTTGAGGTCACCGGTTTCGAGTTGGCGCCCGACGACCCCGACCTGCTTACGTTCATGAACTCCCTGGAGTTCCCCGACGACGTGGGTGCCGCTGCCGAGGCGGCTTGGGACACGCTCTCTGCGGACGTCAGGTACCGCTGAGCCCAACACCGGCTCCGGCCACTATGTCGAAACCTGCCCAAAGCGACACGGCTGCGGGCAGGTTTCGGCGCTGTGGGCCACGCCCCACGGCTCAGCTCCCCCGCAAGACATACGGCTCAGCGCTCACGCGCGGCCCGACGGCAACCGATGAGTTCCAGGTTGGCGGTGAGCATCGCGGCGGCTTGCTGAGCCCCTACCAGGAGGCACTCACCAGCGCCAGCCGCACACCCATACTCCACGCCTCAATAATTTGCTGGCATACACCCTTGAAAAGGGCCCATTGGAGACGGTCAGGCGCACCCCAGGCAAATCCCCGCCGCCGCACTCCCCCGCCGCCAAGGAAAACGATCCAGAACGGCCCAACCCGTGCAAAATACTTTCCGCTGCGACTAGTCTGTGAACTGCTTCTCTCTATCTCCCCGTAGCTGGAAGGTCACCCGTGGAAACAAAAGCTGTCCATCGAGAGGCGCCAGGTGCATACCGCGTCCTCACAATGTCTACGATCTCCTTCACCCTCATGTTTGCGGTGTGGCTCATGTTCGGCATTCTTGGCAAGCCAATCGCCAAGGAGTTCGGTCTGAACGACGTCCAGCTGAGCTGGATCGCTGCGGTGGCCGTGCTGAACGGCTCCATGTGGCGCCTGCCTGCGGGCATCCTGGCCGACCGCTACGGCGGCAAGATCGTCACCACGGTGATGATGGCCGTAGGCGCGGTGGCTTCACTAGCGGTTTCCTTCGCTGACAGCTACGCGATGCTCCTGGTTTTGGCCTTCTGCGTCGGCATCGTCGGTAATTCCTTCTCCGCCGGTATCGCCTGGAACTCGGCCTGGTTCACCCAGCACCGCAAAGGCCTGGCGCTGGGCATCTTCGGCGCCGGCAACGTAGGCGCCTCGGTCACCAAGATCATCGGCCCGACCATCATCGCGGCCACCACGGGCACCGTGGTCATGGGGTTCCTGCCCGGCGGCTGGCGCCTCATTCCTATCGTTTACGCCATCCTGCTGGTGATCGTCGGCGTGTTGCAGTGGGTCATCACGCCCACCCCGGACCGCAAGCCGGGCGCCACGGCCAAGATGTCGGTGATGCTGGAGCCCCTGAAGGACATCCGCGTGTGGCGCTTCAGCCTCTACTACGTCATCGTCTTTGGTGCCTACGTGGCCTACTCGGCGATCCTGCCCACCTACTACCAGGACGTTTTCAAGACTGACCTGAGCACGGCGGCGCTGCTGACCACCAGCTTCATCTTCCCGGCCTCCCTGCTGCGCCCGCTGGGCGGCTGGATGTCGGACAAGTGGGGCGCCCGCGCCACCATGTACCTGACGTTCGTGCCGATCGGCGCGCTCTTCACGGTGCTGTCCATCCCCAGCGGCGTGGACGACAACAACAATGCCTACGGCCTGCCGCTCTGGCTGGTGGTGCTGCTGGTGTTCCTGGTGGGCTGCCTGATGGGTATCGGCAAGGCCGCCGTCTACAAGCACATTCCCACCTACTTCCCGCACCACGTGGGTAGCGTCGGCGGCCTGGTTGGCATGCTGGGTGGCCTGGGTGGCTTCTTCCTGCCCCCGATGTTTGCCTACATCAAGCAGTGGACCGGGATCGTCTCCACGCCGTTCGTCGTGATGACGCTGATCACCGGCGTGACGCTGATCTGGATGCACCTGGTCATCCGCAAGATGAAGCAGCAGGCACCGACTGCGGACCACATCGACGTCCCCAGCACCGCCCGATAGGGCAAGATTGCTGCAGTAACGCGGCGCGGGGTAACGGCACGGTTACCCCGCCCTGCTCCAACCCGCCCCAGCCTTGCGTCAACGCGGCGCAGTCCGTTTCTACCCCTGGAGGTTTCCGTGGCCGCTAATGGAGCCGCGTTCGGCCTGAACTATCCCGAACCGCTCAACGAGTTCCCGCCCGACTTCTACGAGGCGCACCCGCACGCGCTGCCTCCCACTGAGGTGGTGGGATTGCCGGTGGCTCGCACGGACCTGGTGCAGATGCTCGGGAACACCTCCCTGGCCGGGGAGCGGGGGCTGATCGACGCGGTGCGGGCCGCGAAGCTGAACGAGATCGTGCAGATGGACGACGACATCGCGGCGCGCGTCACCGAAAAGGTGCGCAACGTGCTGGCGGTCATCGGGGAGGGCCTGCCGACTGACGAGGAGGGTTTCCTAACGGGTGAGTCGTACATCGCCCTGGGGTCTGCAGTCGGCCTTACCCCGAGCCCGGAGGTCTTGGACCGTCTGCGGGATCCGGATTTCTTTGCGGATGAGTTCCTGCTCGCCGACGGCCTGGAGAGCATGGCGGCCATGTGGGCGGACGACGTTGCCACCGACGCCGCCGCCTGCGACGCCGACGCCGACACCGCCGAGGGGAGCGTTGACGCGGATTCCGCGACGCGCACTGCCGCCCAGGCCTCTGTCCTGATCACCACCGGCGAGGTGATCACAGTGGCCCTGCGTAACCTGGACCTGGCCGATTTCGTTGACGGCCGCCTGGTCCTGACCGCTGCGGCCCGCGTCTGCGCCAAGGACCCGTTCCGCCTTGCCCACCAGATCGCCACGCACCTGCCGATTTCCCTGAACGAGTTCGAGCACGAGGCCTCCCTGCTCGTGTTGCTGGACATGGCGCGCTCCCCCCGCCTCACCGACCTGCAGGCGGAGCTGGACGCGCCGTGGGACGCGCTGCCGGACGAGCCCGACGACGCCGCCGTGGCGGAGGTGCTCCACTTCCGCGAAGCGACCATGGGCAAGCTGATGGCCGCCAAGCTGGAGCGCCTGAGCGAGATGATGGAGGGCCTGGACTGGGAGTTCGACGAGGATTCTCCCGTCAGCGCCGAGGACGTCCTGGAGGCCGCCACCCCCACCCTGGCCAGCCTGGAGACCCTTGGCCTGACCGGTCAGACCGCGCTCGGGGACGAGGACCTGCTCGAGGTCTCGGTCACCGATGACTTCCGCTCGTTCCTGGCCTACACGCTGCGCGGCGGACCCGGTTTCATCGAGCCTGGCCCGCGATTCTAGGCCCCCGCAGCTCTGGCTCCGCGCGCCCTGGCCAACGCAGGCCTAGGGCCCAGAGCGCTGGCCGCCCGAGGCGTGATGATCCCCGCCGACACCGCTAGTCGGCGCTCCTAGCGGGGAGGTGGATGGCGCGCACCTGGGTGGCCTTGACCTGCGCCTCGACGCGCTGCCCGGTGGCCAGCCCCAGCTCGGCCCACGCCGCTGCGGTGACGCGGGCGCGGATGAGTTGGCCGTCCGGGACGCGCAGCGTGGTCGTGGCCAGGCCCGCCTGAATCTCGACCGCCTCGATGGTGGCCGGGATGGCGGTGCGGGGCGAGCCGTGGGCGGCGGTGGGGAATAGGGCCACGGACTCCGGCGCGAACAGCATGGCCATCGGGACGCCGCCGTCCGCCGGGCCGCCGCCCGGCAGGTCGCCGGACGCCGCGCGCGCCTCTCCCGTCTCGGCGGCCGCCACGAGCCGGGCGGGCCCCACCTGGATTCCCCAAAGGCCGTCCTGGTCCGGGCGCGCCAGGCCCTGGATCACGTTGAGGCCGGCCAGGCGGGCACCGAAGGCGGAGCCGGGCCGGGCCATGATCTTGGCGGTCTGGCCCTCCTCGGCCACCCTGCCGCTGTCGAGCACCACTAGGTGGGAGGCCAGCTGCATGGCCTCGGCGAGGTCGTGGGTGATCAGCAGGGTGGTGGTGCGCGAGCGGGCCAGACGCTGCACCACGATGCGGCTGACGAGCGCGGTGGCCTCCACATCCAGGGAGGCGGTGGGCTCGTCCAATATCAACAGTCGGGGTTCTAGGGCCAGCGCCCTGGCCAGCGCCACGCGGGCGGCCTGCCCCCCGGAGAGCTCATCGCCCCTACTGCGCGCCAGGCCCGCGCAGCCCACCAACCGCAGCTGCTCCATTGCCACTGCGCGGGCGCGGGCGCGCGGATAACCCTGGCAACGCAGCGGAAAGGCCACGTTGTCTAGCACGGTCATATGCCCAAATACCTTGGGATCCTGGCTGAGCATCGCCACCCCGCGATTGCGGGCGGGCACGAACGTGTGCGGGCCGTCCACCATCTGCTCGCCGATGCGAGCCTCGCCGGTGTCCAGCGCTAGGCGACCGGAAAGGACCTCTGCAAGAGTGGACTTGCCGGCCCCGTTGTGACCCATGATGGCGCTGACCTGCCCTGCCGGCAGGCGCAGGTCAATCTCCCAGCCGCGCTGAGCGATCTTGCCGTTGACGAGGACACCGGCCGGCTCTCCCACACCTTTAACCTCTCCCCCTGGGTTCGCCTGCCCCTGCGGCGCGCCCCGACCGGGGCCGGGTAGGACTTCACCGTCGCCGGCTGTTTCGCCTTCTCTATCTGCCTGCGCGTCCGCGCCGTTTGTACGACGTCGCCGCCCCGGCCACTCCGTTACCGCCACCACCGCGATGGCCATCAAAACAAGCAGCATGCCTAGGGCGAGGGCAGCGTCCTGGCCGTCCTCACGGGCCAGGTATATCTCGATGGGCATGGTGCGGGTGACTCCCTGGCGGGAGCCCGCGAAGGTGAGGGTGGCGCCGAACTCTCCCAGGCAGCGGGCAAGGGCCAGGGCGGTCCCGCGCGCCAGGCCGGGCAGGACCATGGGCAGCGTGATCTTGCGCAGCACCCGGGTGGGGCTGGCCCCCAGGGAGGCGGCGGTTTCCTCCAGTCCGCGCGGGCGGGCCCGGAGCGCGGCCTCCAACGTGACCACCAGGAAGGGCAGGGATACGAACACCTGGGCCAGGACAACGGCGGTGGTGGTGAAGGTAACCCCCAGGCCAATGGAGTCCAGGAATCCGCCGATCAGCCCCTTGCGCCCGAAGGCGGAGAGCAGCGCCATTCCGGCCACGACCGGTGGAAGTGCTAGCGGGAGGGCGACCGCGATGCGCACAGCCCGCACCCCCTTAAATCCCTTGGCCAGCCAGACCGCCAGCGGGATTCCCAGGATTAGGTCTATTCCCACAGCGAGCGCACTGGTGCGCAGCGAGAGCCAGAGGGCGTCCTGGGAGGAGTTGGCGGATAGATGCTGAGGGAGCTGCGCCCAGGGGACGCGGCTGGCCATGAGCAGCATCGGTACGACCATGAACGCCAGGCCCAGCAGGGCCAGCAGGCTAACCCAGCCGGGCAGTGGGGAGGCGTCTGGGGTGCGCCTGCGCAGACCGATCAGCACCTTTTAGTTCCTTCCTTTGGTTTGCGGGCGGCGGGCGTACCTGACTTGTCGGCGGTGCAGGGTGGCGCGCTGCCCGCTACCCCGCACCGGCACCGGCGTTACTTGCCGGGACCGAATCCCGCGTTGCTCAGGATGGACTGGCCCTGGTCGGATAGGACCAGCTCCACCCACTTCTTGGCGAGCTCGGGGTTGGGGGCATTCTTAACCACGGCGATCGGGTAGGTATTGGTGGCCTGCTCGGTGCCCACGATCGGGACCTCGTCGGTGCGGTCCTTTTCTGCGTTGGCGTCGGTGCGGTAGACGATGCCCGCGTCCGCCTCACCGGAGGCAACCTTGCCGCGCACGTCGGTGACCTTCTGCTCCTCGGACACCGGGGTCAGACTGACGCCGAGCGCCTCGGTCAGCTTCTTGGTGGCCTTGCCGCAGGGGACCTCGGGGGCGCAGATGACTAGCTTCTTGCCGTCCAGGGAGGCGTCCAGTCCGCTCACAGCGGCCGAGTTGCCGTCGGGGACGATCAGGGTGAGCACGTTGGTGGCGAAGGCAGCGGGCTCCTCTACCAGATCGGCACTCTGGGCCTTTTCCATCGTGGAGGTGTTGGCGGTGGCCAGCACGTCGGCTGGCGCGCCCGCCTCGAGGGCCGCGACGAGGTCCTGGGAGCCCTGCAGGTCCAGCACCACGTCCACGCCCGGGTTGGCCTCCTCGAAGATCGCCTCCATCTCGGTGAAGGTCTCCTTCAGGGAGGCGGCGGCGAACACCGTCAAGGTGGCGTCCTGTACCTCGGCGGGCGCCGCCTGGGTGGCGGCCTGGCTCTCGGCCGGCGCGGCCGATTCCTTGGCGGGGGTCTGACCGGAGGACGAGCAGCCCGCCAGCGCGAGTGCTGCGACTACGGCGCCGAGTGCGGCGAGGGAACGATACTTCATGATGCCTCCAAATAGAGCGGACTCGGCCAGTGTAAATTGGGGTCCATCCCGCCGGAAAGCGATTGGAGGCCGTTTTCCACCCCCAATTTCCCCCTTTAACAGGGGTGCCGCCCGCTTATATGGCTTCCGGGGGGCTCCTCGCCGCTCCCCTACCTGCCACCCGCCCCTCCTCCGCCCACTAGGCTCGGCGGTGGAAGGAGAAACGCCATGACCATCGCGGCCCACGTCATCACCGTCTCGGACCGCTGCTCGCGCGGCGAGGCTACCGACCTCTCCGGCCCCCTGGCGGCGAAGCTGCTGGCCGAGTACGGCGTGGAGGCCAGGCAGGTCGACGTCGTACCGGACGACCAGGCCCAGATCCAGGCCGCCATTGGCCGCGCCATCGCCGCAGGCGCCCGCCTGGTGTTCACCACCGGCGGCACCGGCGTCTCCCCCCGGGACGTCACCCCGGAGGCCACCGCGCCGCTCCTGGCCGCCCGCTTGGACGGCGTCGCGGACGCGATCCGGCGCCGGGGCGAACAGCACGCCCCCATGGCCTGCCTGAGCAGGGGCCTGGTGGGCATAACCTCGCGCGGGCCGCAGGCCGCGCTGGTGGTCAACGCACCGGGCTCGCGCGGCGGCGTCTCAGACGCCGTCGAGGTGGTCGGCCCGCTCATTTCCCACGTCATCGACCAACTAAACGGGGGCGACCACCCGCGCTAGCCGGCCCGCCGACGCAACCGCGACCGGACCCGCAGGCGCACCCACTAGCCGGCCCGCAGGCGCAGCCGCTAACCGGCCTGTGGCCGCACCCAATCGCCGCTGCGCCCACCGGACTTTGCCACGATCTTCGCCTCACGGATGGCGGCGGACTTGTCCACCCCCTTGACCATGTCCACCACGGTCAGGGCCGCCACGGTCACCGCTGTGAGAGCCTCCATCTCCACCCCGGTGCGGTCGGCGGTGCGCACGGTGGCGGTGATGGCCACGTGGTCGGGCTCCAGCGCCAGGTCCACCTCGCAGCCGTGCACCCCGATCACGTGGGCCAGCGGCAGCAGCTCCGGGGTGCGCTTGGCCGCCTGGATCCCGGCGATGCGGGCCACCGCCAGCACGTCGCCCTTGGGCACCGTCCCGCCACGCAGCGCCCCCATCACCGTCTCGGAGACCACCACCTGCGCCACCGCCGTGGCGCTGCGCACGGTGGGGTGCTTGGCTGTCACGTCCACCATGTAGGCCGCGCCGTCCGCGCGCAGGTGGGTCAGGCAGAGGGCGGGGGCGGCCCGGTCGGGGCTAGGCAGGGTGGGGGCGGTCATCGCTGTCCTTTTCTTCGTAGTCTGCGGGATGCTGGGCGGGCTGGGCGCTCCACCCCACCGGGATTATTTCAAGCCGGTCGCCCGCGCTCACGCCGCGCTGGCCGCGCGGCGCTGCGGCAGCGCCGGCCAGCCCCGCTCCCTCGAGCTCGCCAGCGCGCCGCACTCCTGCCTCACCGGCGGGCCCAGCCGGGCGGGGCGGCACCACGGCGATGGCGTCGGCCAGCGGCAGCGCCGTGACCAGGTGGGAGCGCGAGCCGAGCTCGTGCACGGGCACCACCAGCGGCACTCCGCTCGGCGCGCTGCCCACCAGGCGCACGGGAATCAACTGCACCTTGCCGGCGGGCGCGGCCCAGTCGGCCCCCGCCACCGCCGCCACCGTGCGGGGAGGCAGCACGGTGCGCGCCTCGCCGCGCAGGCAGCCGATCACCCCGCGCACGTAGGCGTAGAAGCTCACGTACACACTGACGGGGTTGCCCGGCAGGCAGATCACCGGCACGTTCCTGCCCCCCGGGAGGGCGACGTGCCCGCAGCCCTGCGGTCCGCCCGGCTGCTGCGCCACGTGGTGGAAGACGGCGCCGCCGGCCAGCGTCTGGCGCACCACCTCGAACGCGCCGGCAGATATCCCGCCGGCGGTGACCACCAGGTCCAGCTCGGGGCAGGCGGCCAGGGCCCGGCGCAGCTCGGCCGGGTCGTCGCCGCACACGATGCTGGCCACCACCTGCGCGCCGGCCTCCTCCACCAGTCCGCGCATGAGCAGCGAGTTAGAGTCCGGGATCTGGCCGTGGCCAAGGGGCTGGCCCGGTGGGCGCAGCTCGCTGCCCGTGGCGACCACGGCCACGCGCGGGCGCGGGTGGACCAGCAGCTCGCCGTAGCCCACGCTCACCGCCGCAGAGATGCCCACCGGGTCCAGTACGTTGCCGCGCCGCAGCACCGTGGCGCCCACGCCCACCACCTCGCCCTGCAGGCGCACGTTCGCGCGCGCAGGCGCGCCGGCCTCGATGGTCACCGCCTCCGGGGCGGGCCCCAGGCCGCCGTGGTCGGTCAGCTCCACCTTCACCACGGTGTCCGCCCCCGCCGGCACGGGCGCGCCGGTCATGATCCGCACCGCGCTGCCCGGCGGCAGGCTCACCTCCTCGGTGGCGCCGGCCGGGACGTCGCCCACCACGGGCAGGCGCGTGGGGGCCGCCCTAGCCAGGTCGCTGGCCCTGAGCGCGAAACCGTCCATCGCGGAGTTCGTGAAGGGCGGCACCGGCACGCGCGCCTCGACGTTCTGGGCCAGCACCAGCCCCCGGCAGTCGGCCACGGGCAGGACCTGCGGCGCTAGCGGCGCAACCAAATCGGCCAGCAGGGCGCGGTGCTGGTCAACACTCAACGAAGCCATGCCCAATTTTCCCACGCCGGCCGGGCAAAAGGGCGGCCGCACCCAGGGGGTTAAAGGCGGCCGACGTCGGCCACCCACCGCCCCGCCACGCGGCCACCCGCCGCCGGGCTAGGCTGCAAACGGCAGCACGTCGAAGCGGCCGCGAGCAGCGTCGGCCACCATCACCCGTCCCAGCAGCGGCTGGCCCGCGCCAGTGATCAGCTTGATCGCCTCCGTGGCCATGACCGCGCCGGCCTGGCCCACCACCGGCCCCAGCACGCCCGCCTGCGCGGCCGACGGGGTGGTGCCGGGCGCCGGGATCCTGGGGTGCAGCATCCGCAGCGTGGTGGCCGGCAGTCCCGGCGGGGGCTGGGACCAGAACACGCTGACCTGGTAGCTCATCGCCACCACGGTGCCCCACACCAGCGGCACGCCAGCCTGCGCGCACCAGTCCGCCACCATGTACTTGGCCGCGAAGGTGTCGGTGCACTCGACCACCAGGTCCCACTGCCCGCCGTGCTCCTCCAGCCAGTCCCGCGAGACGTGCCCGTACAGGTGCGTGCGCACGCCCGAGTTCAGGCGCTCCACCGCCCGGCGCGCCGACTGCGCCTTGTTCGTCCCCACCGCGTCCTCGCCGTGCAGGATCTGGCGCTGCAGGTTGGATGCCTCCACCGCGTCAGAGTCGCAGATGCCGAGCGTGCCCACCCCCGCGGCGGCCAGGTACATGACCACCGGGGAGGCCAGCCCGCCGGCCCCGACCACCAGCACGCGGGCCGCAGCGAGGCGCGCCTGGCCCTCCAGGCCCACCCCGTCCACCAGCCACGTGCGCCGGTAGCGCTCTGCGGCCGCGTCGCCCTCGCTGAGGTCGGTGGGGATCGCAGCCAGCGGGATGCGCACCGGGGACGACGTTGCCGCCCGGCCGCCCTCCGCCCGCGCCCGCCCGCTGTCAGCCTGGGCAGGGGGCAGGGCAGGACTCGGAGCAGGGCGCACGGCTGGGTCCTGGGCGGGGCTCACGGCAGCCCGGACCAGCTGTGCGAGCCGTCCACCAGCACCTGCTTCTTCCAGATGGGCAGGCGGGCCTTGATCTCCTCCACCAGCGCCTCCACGGTGGTGAACGCCTGGCCCCGGTGCTCCGCTCCCACCGCGACCACCATGGCGTGCTCCCCGACGGAGAGCGAGCCCACGCGGTGCCACGCCTCGATCACGTGCACCCCCGCCTTGTTCGCGAACTGCTCGGCGATCTCCCGCAGGACGACCGCCGCGTTCGGGTGCGCCGAGTAGTCGATGCCTGCCACGTCCAGGACGCCGTCGTGGTTGCGCACGATCCCGTGGAAGGAGGCCACGGCCCCGCAGCGCTCGTCGAAGGCGGCGGCCTCGATCCGCGCGGGGTCTAGGGGGGCGGACGAAACCGAGGTGTGCACGCGGGGCATTGGTATCTCCTGATGTCGAATTGGGAACGGAGCGTTGGGGGCTGCCGGTCCCTAACGAATCGAGCTCGTGCCCCACATTAGAGGAGAATGCGCGCGGGCAGAGGCCTGCCTGGGGCTATCCGCCCGCGAAG